>NZ_BMRI01000016.1:35753-141956 GCF_014648555.1 Kitasatospora griseola | reverse complement strand
CGATCGCGGCGCCGACGAACGCCGAGGTCAGGCCACCGGTCGCGCGGGTGGTGGCGGCCTCGACCAGGCGGCGCTCGGTGTCCAGGATGGTGGTGCTGGTGTAGCGGGCGGAGGCGTGCTGGACGAACACGCGCACTTGCCATCCTGCTCGCTCGCGGGTTCGGACACTCCATCATCTGCAGCGGAACCAGCGGACTCGCACTGATCGGAGAGATCCCGGCTGACGATCCGACGGCCGAGACTCTCTGGGGCTTCGAGATCGGAACGCTTCGCCGCACTGCACCATCGACAGCCTCGTCTTTCCGCCCGGCGATGGGCTTCGGAGTGGTCGACTCCACGACCGGCGTCGCGGAGCCCATCGCCGTACCGATCTCGCGCAACGGGGCGTTCACGTTCGACGGAGTCACCTACGCCGCATAGCGGCCAACTTACGCAGCAGCACTCGGCGCCCGTCCAGGAAAGCGCATGCCCCGGCCTACCCGGTTCCGTTCACCCACGGTCAGACCGCAGAGCGGAGGATGCCGCGCGGCCAATGGCCGAGCCAGAACGCTGCCGTGGACAGCTCGGGTTGGTCCTCGGTCGAGCCGTCGTGGGGCAGCAGTTCAGTCGGGGCGATGTAGCCCTCGCCCGGGGCCAGCCGGATGCGAAAAACTCGCAGCGGCTGCCGGCCCGCGACGTAGGCCCGCAGGTCGTCGGTGTGGGGGTAGCGACTCGCGGGGTCGGCGTAGAGGGTGCGGCAGATGGTGCGGATGTCGAGGTCGGCGAGCAGGAGGTAGCGGGTGCCGGGGCCGAGGTTGAAGCACAGGCGCCGTCGGCCGGTGTGCTTGGACTGGTAGTCCAGGCGGTCCCAGTTGTCGACGTGCAGTCCGATGCGGCGGCCGTCCTGGTAGTTGGGAGTGGTGGTCAGCGCCTTGGCGGGGCTGGCGGCCTGGCCGAGGTGCACGGCGTCCGGATCCCCGAGCGGGTCGGCCAAAGCCGCTAGGCTCGCGGGCACCGGGCCGACGGAGAGCTTGACCAGCTCCACCAGCGTGTTGTCGGCGGTCTGGGCCCTTGGCTTGAGCCGTGCGGCCAGGGCAGCCGTCAGTGGTTGCCAGGGACCGGCCGGAAGGACGGCCCCTGACTCGTACTCCGGCTCGCTGCCGGCGATGCGGACCCCGGTGGTCTCGCAACGGGCGATGAGGGCGGCGGGGTCGGTGTGGGCGATGGCGAGGTTCAATCCGGGCTCCTCCCGGTTCGGGTCACCGGCGCTGGTTCAGGGTGTCGCCGAAGGTCACGTCCAGCTCCGCGATCAGGGCTTCGGCGAGTTCCGATTGCTGAGCCCGATCGATGACCACTTTGGCAAGGTGGGCGACGCCCCGCAGCGAGGTCAGGTCGTTGCCGCGCAGGTCCAAGCCCTGGTACTTGCCCCGCCCGAACTCGGCCAGCCGCAACGTGCACGCGTCCAGGACCGCCCCAGTCAGGTCGCAGCCGGTGAAAGATGCTTCGGTGAGCACGCATTTGGAGAACGCGACCGGCCCGGTGGCCCGGACCTGCTCGAAGCTCGCATAGTCGAGCTTGCAGTTCTCGAAGAGCACGTTGTCCAGGGCCACGCCGGTGAGGCTGGCACCCATGATCTTGCAGTTGCGGAAGACGACGCGGGACAGCTTGCTGTCGGCGATGCGGGCGGTGGCGAGGTCGCAGGTGTCAAACTCGACGGAGTCCAGGCGGACCTTGTCGAGCTGGACGCGATCGGCCCGCAGCCCCCTGACGCGGCCGGTGATGAGGCTGGTGTCGGACAGGTCCAGGTCTCGCAGGTCGGTGTCGCCGTACTGGAAGTCCTGGAAGATGCCCCGGGCGGAGTCCAGGGATGCGACGTTGGACAGGTACAGGCCAGGCTCGTCCAGGGTCGGCAGGGTGACGGTTACGCGGCCGAAGGTGATGCTGTCCACGGGTGGGGCTCCGCTCTGTCGGGCCGGGCCCGCACCGCGCGGTGCGGGCCCGGGTGCTCAGGTGTTGCTACTTGCTGGTCTTGTTGTCCCAGGTGGGCCGGTTGTCGAACGACGAGCCGACGTTGTCCCAGGTCGGTCGGTTGTCGAACTTGGCGACCGCGACCGGGTGACTGGACGTCAGGTCGGCAACCACGGGGGAATCGGTGACGGCCAGCAGTTCGAGGATGGTCATGCTGCTTGCTCCTCTCGGACGGTATCGGACAGTGCGGTGACGAGGGCCTGCCTGGACACGCGGCAGTAGGTGGTTTCGGTGGTGTCCAGGCGCCCGTTCTCGAAGTAGCGATTGCCGGCCTGGGCTCCCCGGCAGAAGCCGAAGAACTCGCACCGGGCCTCGCACTCGTCCAGGCCGATCAGGAACTCGCGCACGTACCGCAGGTGATGCGCGCGGTCCAGCATGGAGCCGATGGTCAGCTCCAGGACGTTGCCGGCCCGGAAGTCGTTGTATGCCGGGTCGCTGATGCCCGCCAGTTCGGGCGAGAGCAGGACCACGTCCCCGGCAGCGGAGACGGTGGGGATCGGGTCGATCAGCGCGTCCTCCCACGCTGCCAGACCCGCCGTACGGGCGGACCGCAGGTAGCTGCCGAGCCGGTCGACCTCGCGAACGGTCAGCTCGCGGTGTCGCCTCGACCAGGCGATGGTGCGGCGCCAGAACTCGCGGGCCTGTTCGACGGTGGGCACCGCCCGGCCGGTGTTGACGCCCTCGGTCTCCTCCATGTTCAGCCCGACGCTGTGGCAGCCCAGGCCCACCATGAAGTCCAGCAGCCCTTCCGGGTTGAGGATGCTCTCGGTGCTGACGACTGCGATCGCGGAGAACCGGACCTCGTGGTCCCGAAGGCAGCCGATGCCCTTCATGATCCGGTCGAAGGCCGGGCGTCTGGCCCAGTCGACGCGCTGACGGTTGAGGGCGGCCGGGCCGTCGATGCTCACCCCGATCCGGAACCCGTACTCGGTCAGGAAGTCGCACCAGGCCGGGTTGATCAACACCGCGTTGGTCTGCACCGAGTGCTCGACCAGGCCGGCCTGCCGCAGCGGCTCGAACGGGGCCAGCAGCTCGGCCAACCGCTGCCGCCCCACGGCCAGCGGCTCGCCCGCGTGCCACAAAACCTCGATGGGTGCGGAGGTCGTGGTGTCGGCGAACTCGGCAATCGAGCGGGCCACCGCCTCAGCGACCGCCACCGGCATCGGTGTGCGCCGGCCTCGGTCGGGCAGGTAGCAGTAGGTGCAGTTCAGATTGCAGAAGCCGTCGGGTTGCACGACCACCGTGTTCGGACGGCGGGCGATGCGGCGCCGGTAGCGGGCCAAGGTCTGCATCGTGCTGGCTCCTCACTCGGTCAGAGGGATTCGGCGCCCAGGTCAGTGTCCGGCGCGCTAGCCGCAGTGAGCGGCTGGTACTGGGGCGGTTGGTGCTCGACCAGGTAGCCGAGCAGACCGAGCACGACGAGGTGGCCGGACACCACCAGGGCTTTCATGGCGTCGCCCAGCAGGTCACAGTCGGGGCCGCGGTGCTGGGCGCTCATGCCACAGCTCCCAGTTCGGCGTGGACGGTCTTGCCGTCCGGCAGTTGGTCAGCGCCCCAACGACCGCCGGTGAGATGGTGGACCAGAGCGATACCCCGGCCGCCCTCGTCCTCCCCGTCGGCCTTGACCATGACCGGCAGGACGCGGCAGCCGTCGGTGACACGGATCTGGACTGCCTTCTCGGTGAGCCGTTCGATCTCGACTCGCATCCGCAGCCGGCACCCGGTCTTGGCCGCGTTGGTCGCCAGCTCCGAAACGATCACCTGGGCGTCCTCGACCAAGTGCTCCAGGCCCCAGACCGCAAGCTGCACGCGCACCAGCCGACGAGCGGCAGACACGGACTCGGCCCGGTAAGGCAGATCCACGCCGACCGACTCGGTACCGCTGATGGCTGCAGTCACGGCGGCCGTTGGCTCGGCTCGCGAAGGCACGCCAGCAGTGATGGCCATGGCGGAACTCCTAGTTGGAGTGTGGTTGAGGGTTGACCGGTGCCAGGCTCGGAACACAGATCGGGCCTGACACCGGATGTCGTCCCCGAGAGGGGACGACCTCGCGTAACCAGTGAACGACCGTCAGCTACGGGGCAGTGAGGCAAAGTGCGAGTGCCTCTGGTCCGCGCCCGGCCGGAAAACTTGACCGTCTCATTACCCGACCCCCTGCACACCACGTCACACCGCAGCTACGTTGACCGCATGGTGGCCAACGTTGCACTCCGCCTCCGGATGGCCGAACGCCGCATGACGAAGGCAGAGTTAGCCCGCGAAGTGAACGCCGAGGTCAAGATCCTCACCGGGAAGCTCGGCACGGTGTCAGAGCGCACGGTCCACAACTGGCTGACTGGTCAGACCCGCTGGCCGCCGGCGAAGATCCGCCTTGCACTCACGGCAGTATTCGACTGCCCGCCCGAGGAACTGGGCTTCGTCCCCTCAGGACGAGCCCGAAGCAGCACATCGGAGGAAGACGTGAGGCGACGCGACTTCGTAGCAGCCGCTGGAGGCACCGCCGTAGCCGCACTCACGGGCGTCGCGGCCGGACCACGTCGGATCGGGATCGGCGACGTCCAACAGTTGCAAGCCCGCTTCGCCGAGGTCGTCGCCAGCGACCACCGCCACGGCGGTCGCCTCAGCATCGAGACCAGGGCGGGCCAGCTGGCCGACGAAGCCCTCGCCCTGCAGGAACGCGGCACCGCCACCCAGCGGATCAGGGCTCAGCTGTACGCCAGCGCGGCCTCCTTCATGTCGAGCGCGATGTGGGCCGCCATCGACGGCCGCCGCTTCGACGTCGCTCTCCAGCACCACCAGAAGGCTGCCTCCCTGGCAGCCATGTCCGGTGACTCGTCCATCCAGTTCCGCATCTGGTCCCATGCCGGCAGCCTCTACCGGCATCTCGGCCGGCCCGGCGACGCGCTCGCGGCCAACGACGTGGCCCGCAACCTGCCCATCGCCCGGCGCGACCCGTTGTTCGCCTCCCTCGGACACGCCCGCCACGCGGCCATCCACGGCCTGACCGGCGACACCAATGCCGTACGACGCTCTCTCGGGCACGCCCAAGAGGCCCTTGACCGAGCCGACTCCGGTGCCTCCCGCCCACTGTGGATAACAGCCTTCTACGACCAGGCCGAACTCGACTCCCTGGCCCTGGCCGCCTACCTGTCGGCCGGCAGTTGGGAGGAAGCAGAAGCTCACGCGCACCGCTGCATGGCGCTTCGCCGAGGCGCCATGCAGCGCTCACACGCGATCACCACGGTCCGCCTCGCCCACGCCCAGCTCGGCCAGGGCGACCTCGAACCCGCTGTCGCCACCGCCATGTCGGTTCCGGCGGAGGTCTCCGCCCACCCCCGCGTCACCGGGATGCTGAACGTCTTCGGCACAAAGCTGGGCGACCTGGCCGCTGGCAGCAACCTGGCCCGCACCTGGGCCGAGTACGCACACAACACCAGGAGGACCACCGCGTGACGATCGAACTCCGCCACCACACCAACCTCACCGTGCGGGCCCGCCAGGACCTGCTGGACGTCTACGCCGACGTGCGGGCGCCCCTGCTGCACCTGGCCAACTACCGCGTCCAGACATTCGCCGAGCGCCTCGACAGGCACGCCACCGAGCCCGGCTTTGAGCTCGTCCTCGGCTACGACAGCGACGTCCCGATCGGCTACGCCTACGGCAACACCGCCGACGCCGACGACCGGTACTGGAAGCGCATGACCGAACCGCTGCCCGACGGCTTCACCGACACCCCTGTGCTGGCCATCAAGGAGATCGGCGTCAGCATCCCCTGGCGCGGTACCGGTACCGCCCGCCGCATCCACGACGAACTCCTCGCCCACCGCACCGAGGATCGCGTCACCCTGATGGTCAATCCGCTCGCCGGGGACGGCAAGGTCCAGGCCCTGTACGAGGCCTGGGGCTACCAGGCCTTCAACAGCCAGCAACCCTCGCCTGACTCACCCCGGCTCACCGCGATGATCCGTCCGCTCTGACAGCGCCCAGATCGGCGGACCCGAAACCAGTGCCCGCTCGGACTCGGGAAAGCTGCCCCCGTTGTCGTACGTGACGGCTACCGTTGAATGACTGACCGTCAACGATTGGTTTCTCAAGGTGACTTCGAAGCCACGCCGTAGCTACGGCAGCGGTACGATCGCCGGACTCCTTACCCTGGCTCGCGGCGCCTGCTACTGGCCAGACTGCGGTGAGCCGACCATCCGGATGGTCGATGGTGAGCCCGTTCAGAACCTCCAGATCGCCCACATTCGAGCCTTCGAGGAGAACGGTCCGCGGTTCGACCCGACCTGGTCGGTCGACGAGCGCAACCAGTTCTCCAATCTGATCCTGCTGTGCACCCCGCACCACAAGGTGATCGATGGCCCGCGCAGTGCCGAGTTCCCGGTCAAGCTGCTGATCCGCTGGAAGAGCGCCAGGGAGGCCGACGGCCTCGACGCGCTGGAGGGCCTGGGTGATCTCACCAAGGCCGACCTCGGCGAGATGATCGCCGAGGCCCAGACCGAACTCCTCGACCGCCTCGGGCCGGCCCTGGACGAGTTCGCCAAGACCGCACCGGACCTCGCATCCCTGCTGCGGCTCGTCACCAACGAGCTCGCAGACCCGCGGGTGCACGGCTTCGGTATCTCCGAAGACACACTCTGGTCGTTGAATAGGTCCGCGAAGTCCCTCTCGCACCAGGTGCGAGACCTTCTCGGCCCCCTTGACCACGCTGACGCGTGCACCGACAACGGCTCTGAGCATGTCCGAATCCTCGCAGGTCAGACCCGGTTTCGCGTGTTGGGAAACTTTTGTTTCCCGTGACCGGGACCTGTTCCAACTGGTCGACGACGCCCGCGCCGTGACGGTGCTGTACCCGGCGAAGGGCATCGGCGCGGCCCAGCGCATGGACGACGCGGCCCTGTTGGAGAAGTACGGCGTCCCCGGCTCCTCCTACGCCGACCTCGCGGCCCTGCGCGGCGACGCCAGCGACGGCCTGCCGGGCGTGAAGGGCATCGGCGAGAAGACCGCCACCCAACTGATCCAGACCTACGGCGACTTGGCGGCCGTCCGGGCCGCCGCCGCCGACCCGGCCTCCAAGCTCACCCCGGCCCGCCGCAAGAACCTCCTCGAAGCGGCCCCCTATCTGGACGTCGCCCCCACCGTCGTCCGCGTCGCCACCGACATCCAACTCCCCGTCTTCGACCCGCAGTTGCCCCACGAACCGCGCGACCCGATGGCCCTCGACCAGCTCGCCGACCGCTGGGGCCTCGGCACCTCCCTGACCCGCCTCCTCGACACGCTCGCCGACACCCGCCGAGAACGGAACCGGACGGCTGCACCGGACGGACGCTGACTCGCAGGTCCTTGGCGATCACCGAGCTCGCCTCGCCCTGGGCGAATCTCCCGGCCGCATTCAGCCGTAACTCCTCGCGGAACTGCTGCCGTTCGGCGGTCAGCTCGCCCCTTTGTGGATACCGCATGCCCCGGTGATACCGCACGGGCGACGAGCCGTCAGCCGCTACGACTCCACGAATTCCGCCCCAGTAACCACAGGCTCCTCGTGAGCCGCACCCGGCGGCACGCGATCCGCACAATTCCGGCACATGCCGGGTTCCGCGCCGCAGCCCGGGCAACCGGGGCGGTGAGCCTATTGTTCGCCGGGCCCGCTGACGTGTTTTCCAGCCATCGCGAATAACACCGGCGAAGTCAGCGAGGATCCCGAGGAGGGAGCGGACGTGCAGGTGCGCAGAGTACGAGCACACGCCTGAAGGCAGGTCGTACCGGGCCGGGGCGTTCACCCGACTACCTGCGGGGTGATCGGCAAAGATGTCGAAAACTCGTTGCTTGCTTTGAAAGCGCAAAGACCGGTCCGTAGGCTCGGCCCCACTCAAGAGCTCGGCATGAAGCCGGCTCAAGGAGATTCCCCCAGTCCTCGTGACAACCCTGGAGGTACCCCATGACAGATCAGCTCTCTGCTGCTGACTTGCCACGCACGTCGGAACCGACTTTCCGGCGGATCCCGGTGCTGCTGATGCTGGTTACCTGCCAGCTGATGCTGGTCATCGACGCCACCGTGCTGAATGTGGCGTTACCACATATTCAAAACGATCTCGGCTTCACCTCCACCGGTCTCTCCTGGGTCGTGAACGCCTACATTCTGGTTTTCGGGTGCCTGCTGCTGCTGGGCGGGCGGGCCGGTGACCTGTTCGGTCGACGCCGGGTGTTCGTGGCGGGAGTCGCTGTGTTCACGAGCGCCTCGCTGGCCGCCGGCCTCGTCGACTCGGCCTCTGCGCTGGTGATCGCCAGGGTTGTCCAGGCGATCGGCGCCGCCGCCGCCGGACCGAACGCGCTTGCGCTCATCACTACTACCTTCACCAAGGAAGAGGATCGGCACTGGTCCCTCGCCTGGTTCTCCGCGATCGCCAGTGGGGGTTTTCCGATCGGGTTGATCGTCGGCGGTCTGTTCACCGACTGGCTGTCCTGGCGGGCGGCCATGTTCATCAATGTGCCGATCGGGCTCGCGATCGCCCTGTTGACCCCGCGATTGGTGCCCGCCCCGACCCGTCATGCGGCACGGCTCGACCTGCCGGGCGCGATCACCGCGACCGGTGGTGTCGCGGCACTGATTTTCGGGCTTCTACGGGCCGCCGAGCGGGGTTGGAGCGATGGGCCGACCATCGCCGCGCTGGGCACCGGGCTGGTTCTCGTCGCAGCGTTCCTGGCCATCGAGTCGCGCACCGGGCAACCTCTGATGCCGCTGCGAGTGTTCGCCGACCGTGACCGTGCCGCAGCCTATGTGATCACGTTCCTGATGGCGATGGCGATGATCTCGACCTTCTTCTTCCTCACCCAGTTCCTGCAGAACGTGCTCGGATGGAATGCGCTCGTCACCGGATTCGCGTTTCTGCCCATGGCACTCGGCCTGGTCGTCACCAGTCGCCTGACCGCCCGGCTGCTGCCCCGGCTCGGAACGAAATGGCTCATGGTCATCGGTACCTCGCTGATCGCCACCGGCATGGTCTGCCTTACCCAACTGTCCACCGACAGTGGGTACCTGTCCGGTCTGCTCGTACCGATGCTGCTGCTGGGCATGGGCATCGGGTTCACGTTCGCCACGGCCAACGTGGCGATCATGTCGACTGTGGAGGCGCAGGACGCCGGCGCGGCCGGCGGTGTCCTGCAGACCATGCAGGAGGTGGGCTCGTCGGTCGGGCTCGCCGTGCTCATCACCGTCTTCGGTTTCGCGACCGGCCACGCACGTGTCCTCCCGCACGGACTCCTGGTCGACGGAATGGCCATGGCATTCGCCGGCGCGGCCGTCTTCGCCGCCTGCGGCATCGCGGCGGCGTTCGGTATCCGGCACAGGCAGTCGGCGGACACCTGACCGGTCGGGCGATGCGCGGAGGGCCGGCGGGGCGAGCACCGTCCGACCGGCTCTACACGCCGGTGGCGCCGTCGATGCGTTCCCGGACCAGGTCGGCGTGCCCGTTGTGACGGGCGTACTCCTCGATCATGTGGACGTAGATCCAGCGGAGGCTGACGTCCTGGTCCATGAATCGGCCGGTGTTGGACAGCGCACGGCCGACGGAGTGCTCGCGGGCGCGGACGACTTCCGCCTGCCACGTGGCGAGAGTGTCGCGCAGAGTAACGCCCTCGCCCAGTTCGAAACCGCCGTCGGGGCCGTCCGGGTCAGCCTGCGGGTCGTAGATGGGTGGGACTTGTTCTCCGGTGAGCACCCGGCGGAACCAGTTCCGCTCCACCTCCGCCATGTGCTGGACCAGGCCGATCAGTGTGAAGCCGGACGGCGGCACTGACGCGACGGCGGCCTGCTCGTCGTCCAGGCCTTCGCACTTCATGGCGAGCGTGGCGCGGTGGAAGTCGAGCCAGCTCTCGAGCGTGGTGCGCTCGTCGGCGTTCAAGGGCGGTACCGGGCGTTCGGCGGTGCTCACCCGACCAAGTATCGGTGACCGTCGGCCGAATCCCTCGGCTGACAGGGCCTGTCGGCAGGGCGAACAGTTGTCCAGCGCAGACGGGTGGCGATCCGCCACGACAGCAACCGAAACCTGTCAGCAGCCGCTCGCTCTCTCGCATCACCCCCGATGCGGACGTGGCAGGTTGACGGCACGTCCTGACTTGATCGAACCGCGGCGGCTTCGGCCTCGCGGTCGGCGAGCAGCGGAACGTGTAGCCGCCCCTCCTGACCAGCGTCCTGCCCGCCCACCAGGCGTCCCCCGCCGAGATCGCTTCCTGGGCCCGCAGCCACTGGATCACCGAGAACGCCGTCCACTCGACCAAGGACGTCACCTTCGCCGAGGACGCCGGCCAGATCCGAGAGTGATGCGCCGTCAAAGCCCTTGCCAGAACGTCCAGTTGAGCTTGACTGTGACACGTCATGACGCCTAGAGTGCTGCGTATCAGTACCACCGGGCTGTCGTTCATGAAAGTTGCACTATCAGCGACTGGAGAGATGCGCTAGATGGCTGACTTAGAGACCAAGTTTCCCAGGTACGAACTGATCTCGTCCGGCAAGTACGTGGACCGCATTCCAGAGCTCCATGAGTTACGCGAGAAGACCCCAATTGCCTGGGTTCCGGTCATGGACGCAGCTTTTCTCACTCGACATGCCGATATCGTCCGAGTGCTGAAAGACCACCGCATGGCCCCGGCCAACCTGACACAGGGCATACGGCTGCTCAGCCCCGAACAGCAAGAGGAATTGGAGCCGCTGAGCAGCGCCGTCAAGAAGTGGATGGGGCACACCGTTCCCGCGGATCATCAGCGGTTCATCGGGTTGCTGAAGCGCTACTTCACCCCGGCCATGATCGATCGGATGCGTCCGCGCGTGCGGCAGCTGTCGCACGAACTGCTGGACGCGGTGGAGCCGGCCGGACGCATGGACATCGTTTCCGACATCGCGTATCCGCTGCCCGCGTGCGTCATCGCCGAGATGCTCGGCGTGCCCATGGACAACAGGGCGCAACTGCTCGCCTGGTCGGCCGACATCGGGGCGATCGCCGAAATCGTCAGCTATGACCGGCTCATGGAGTGCCAGCGGAGCCTGCTGGCGATGCAGGACTTCGTCCTGGAGGTGGTCAAGGAGCGCCGGGCGGAGCCCAAGGACGACCTGATCAGCATGTTCGTCGCCGCCGAGCGCGAGGGCCTCGTGAGCGAGGCGGAGATCCTCTCCAACTGCGTGATGCTGCTCTTCTCCGGGCACGAGACCACCGGCGGACTGATCACCAGTGGCCTGGTCCAGCTCTTCGATCACCCTGATCAGCTGGAGCTGCTGAAGTCCGATCCCGACCTGATGCCGGGTGCGGTCGAGGAGATGCTCCGGCTCGCCGGACCGGCTTCGGTGATCTCACGGGTCAGTACCGAGCCTGTCGAGGTGGCTGGTCATCAATTCGAGGCGGGGCAGCAGTTCCTCCTGGCGCTGATGGCGGGAAACCGCGACCCGCGGGTATTCGAGGACCCGGACCGCTTGGATGCCACCCGGCGTCCGAACGACCATCTCGCTTTCGCCACCGGCATGTTCTACTGCCTCGGCGCGGCGCTCGCACGGATGGAGGCGGACGAATTCTTCAGGATTCTGTTGGACCGCTTCCCTGACGTCAATCCCGGATATGAAACTCCTGACTGGCAGCCGGTGCTGCTCATCAGCCGACGCTTGAAGACGCTCCCCGTCAATCTGCGGGGTGTCGGCGGAAGCGGTGCCGGCGATGAGTGACGCCGATCGGATAGCGGCCCTGTTGAAGGACCGCGCTGCCGACCCGGTAACGAAGTTCAGCCCTTCGCCGTACGAGACCGGACAGTTCCTGCGGATATCCGAGCGTGCGGACGTGGGCACACCGCAGATCGACTACTTGCTCGCGACGCAGCGACCGGACGGCCTGTGGGGGTCGGTCGGGTTCGAGCTCGTACCGACGCTGGGCGCGGTGGCGGGTCTGTCCTCGCGGCCGGAATACGCCGACCGGGCCGGAGTGACGGACGCTGTGGCGCGGGCCTGCGAAAAGCTCTGGGAGCTGGCGCTCGGTGAGGGCGGGCTGCCGAGGCTGCCCGACACCGTGGCATCCGAGATCATCGTGCCCAGCCTGATCGATCTGCTGAGCGAGGTGCTGCAGCGCCACCGCCCGGCTGCAGCCGGCAAGGCCGGGCACGAGCAGGAGTTTCCCGGTCCGCCGGGCGCGAAGCCTGAGCTGTGGCGCCAGTTGAGCGACCGGATCGCCCAGGGGCAGGCCATCCCGAAGACGGCATGGCACACACTTGAGGCGTTCCATCCGCTGCCGAAACAGTTCGCGGCGACGGTAACGCCCGCCGCGGACGGTGCGGTGACGTGTTCTCCGTCGTCCACAGCGGCCTGGGTGTCGGCTGTGGGGACGGACGCCGGGGCATCGACTCGCGCCTATCTCGATGAAGCGCAGAGCCGCTACGGCGGAGCGATCCCGATGGGAAGCTCCATGCCGTACTTCGAGGTGCTCTGGGTGCTCAACCTGGTGCTCAAGTACTTCCCGGACGTGCCGATCCCCAGGGAAATCATCGAAGAGATTGCCGCCGGATTCAGCGATTCGGGCATCGGTGGCGGGCCGGGTCTGCCGCCCGACGGAGACGACACGGCCTACGCCAATCTCGCCGGCGACAAACTCGGCGCCCCCACTCACCCGGAAATCCTGATGAAGTTCTGGGCCGAGGACCACTTCGTTTCGTATCCGGCGGAGCAAACGCCCTCGGAGACCGTGAACGCACACGCCCTCGAGTACCTCAATCATCTCAGGATGCGCCGTGGCATCACGGAATACGGTGCCATCGAGGACGCATGTGCCGAGTGGGTGATCTCCCAGCAGACCGAGGACGGCTGCTGGTACGACAAATGGAATGTCTCGCCGTACTATTCCACGGCGGCATGTGTCGAAGCCCTGCTCGACGCCCGGAAGCAGGATGAACCGCAGCTGGATTCGCTGCGTCGCGCCAGGGAATGGCTGCTTCGGCATCAGACGGATTCGGGCGGCTGGGGAATGGCGGAGCCGTCACCCGAGGAAACGGCCTACGCGGTGCTGGCGCTCGACCTGTTCGCGAGCCATGGCGGCGAGGGCGCCGAGGAGTGTGCGGCAGCGATATCCAGGGCCAAGGACTTCTTCAAGGACGAGTCCAGGGAGAATCCCCCGCTGTGGATGGGCAAGGACCTGTACACGCCTTTCCGGATCGTCGACGTGACGGTGATGTGCGGCCGTGCCGTCGTGGGCAGGTACTGATGCCCGACGCGATCGAGTTCGAGCACGAAGGCCGGCGGAACCCGAATTCGGCGGAGGCCGAATCGGCCTACAGCTCCATCATCGCTGCGCTCGAACTCCAGGAATCCGACTACGCCGTGATTTCCGGGCACTCGAGGATCGTGGGGGCCGCGGCGCTGGTCTATCCCGATGCGGATGCCGAAACCTTGCTGGCGGCTTCGCTGTGGACGGCCTGCCTCATCGTCAACGACGACCGGTGGGACTACGTCCAGGAGGACGGCGGGCGGCTGGCTCCGGGCGAGTGGTTCGACGGGGTCACCGAGGTCGTGGACACCTGGCGAACTGCCGGGCCCCGTCTGTCGGACCCCTTCTTCGAGCTGGTACGGACAACGATGTCCCGGCTCGACGCAGCGCTCGGCGCGGAAGCAGCGGACGAGATCGGCCACGAAATCAAGCGCGCCATCACGGCGATGAAGTGGGAAGGGGTATGGAACGAATACACCAAGAAGACGTCCTTGGCGACGTATCTGAGCTTCCGCCGCGGCTACTGCACGATGGACGTCCAGGTCGTTCTGGACAAGTGGATCAACGGCGGCCGCAGTTTCGCAGCGCTGCGTGACGACCCCGTCCGACGAGCGATCGACGATGTGGTGGTGCGGTTCGGCTGTCTGTCGAACGACTACTACTCGTGGGGCCGGGAGAAGAAGGCGGTCGACAAGTCGAATGCGGTGCGGATCCTGATGGACCACGCCGGCTACGACGAGAGCACCGCGCTGGCCCACGTTCGCGACGACTGCGTGCAGGCGATCACCGACCTGGACTGCATCGAGGAATCCATCAAGCGCAGCGGCCATCTCGGCAGCCATGCACAGGAGTTGCTCGACTACCTCGCGTGCCATCGACCGCTGATCTACGCAGCGGCGACCTGGCCGACGGAGACAAACCGCTACCGCTGAGCAGCAAGTCGCGCCATCGACCCCCCACAGAGAGGGCTGTCTCTCCTCGCCCTCGGTGTACGGATGAAGGGAAACCTACTAGCGATGAGCACTGCCACCTCTTCCAGCGTCACCGGCTCCGTCACCACCCCCAGAACCGCTACGACTCCGGGCAGGCGTCCCGGCCTGGCTCCGGGTGGCGTTCCGGTGCTCGGGCATCTGCCGATGATCCTGCGGTCCCGTTTCGAGTTCATCGAAACGGTGCGCAACGCAGGCCCGGTGACGCGGGTCAAGCTGGGCCCGAAGACCGCGTACTTCGTCAACGACTACGAGCTGCTCGCCCAGATCCTGGTGAGTGACGCGGACAAGTTCGTGCGCGGCATCCACTTCAAGAAGATGCGGAACATGGTCGGGAACGGTGTGGTCACGACCTCCGGTGACCTGCACCGGCGGCAACGACGGATCATGCTCCCGTCGTTCAGCCAGCGCCGGCTGGCCATGCATCTCCCCGTGATGCGGAAGATCATGTCCGAATTCGTCGCCGCGGTGCCCGAACGGCGGCCCTATGACCTGATGGGGCCGGTCATGGGAGTCGGCTGCGACATCGTGACCTCGACCATGCTCGGCGAGAAGACCCCGCCGGAGGTCCTGCGACTCGTGCGCGAGGCCGTCCCGGTCTTCGTCGAGAACGCCGCGATCCAGGCCGTCGATGTGACCGGCATCTACAAGCACCTGCCGACGAAGTCGAACCGGGACTTCGAAAGGCTGCTCAACGCCTTCAACGAGTACATGTACTCGGTCATCGACGACAAGTTCCGCAACGGAGCCGGTGAGGAAGCCGGCCTCCTCGACATGCTGATCAACGCGACCGACCCGGAGACCGGCGAGAAGTTCGACCGGACCGAGGTCCGTGACCAGGCGGCGACGATCCTGCTGGCGTCGACGGAGACCACGGCGAACACCATCAGCTGGGCCTGCTACGAACTGGCCCGGCACCCGCGGATCTTCGCCGAATGCCGGGCGGAGATCGACGCGCTGGTCAAGGACCGTGACTGGCTGGACATCGAGATCGGTCGGCACGACCTGCCGGCGCTCAAGCGGGTGCTGTTCGAGGCGCTGCGCATGTACCCGTCCTCGTACCTCCTCTCGCGGCAGGCGTCGGTGGACACGACGCTGGGCGGCTACGCCATTCCGAAGGACGCCGCGATCCTGTACTCGCACTACGGACAGCAGCGGGACGAACGGAACTTCCCGCACGGCGACGAGTTCGACCCCGACCGCTGGCTGGACAAGGACGGTACCGAGGTCACGGCGTCCGCGTTCATGCCGTTCGGGTTCGGCGCGTACCGCTGCCTCGGCGAAAGCGTGGCGGTGCTGGAGGCGACCTACTGCCTGGCCATGATGGTCCACCAGTGGGACTTCGCGCTCAGCGACTACTCGGAGCCGAAGATGAACGCGACGATCACGCTCTCCCCGAAGGACCTGGAGTTCCTGTTCACCAAGCGGACGGAGAGCGGAGCGCACGATGAGTGACCTCGAGGTGCGGGTCGACCGCGACCTGTGCGTGGGCTCCGGGCAGTGCCTGATCTCTGCCGCCGACTACTTCGGGCAGGACATCGAGGGGTACGTGGAACTGCTCCCGGACGCCCCGACGGCCGACCTCGCCACGAACGAAGAGGTGCAGGAAGCGGTCGAGAAGTGCCCCTCCGGGGCGTTGTCCTGGCATCGCCCGGACTAGGACGTGCGGCGAAAGCCGATCCTGGTCGTGAGTGATCGCCTGCCGTAGGGCGTGGGGATCCGACGAACGACCAGTGGGCCCGGCTTGAACCGCTGCTGCCGCCGGGCGAAAAGCCGGGCCGTCCACCGGTGTGGACCCGGCGGCAGCTGATCGACGGCACACGGTGCGGTCGAGCATGGACAAAAGCCACTGTCGCTGCTGGTCAGCGGCATGACAGCCCGCAGTTCCAGCCGGTCTCGGAGGGCATCCGGGTTTCCCGCATCGGTCGAGGCCGGCCGCGAACCCGGCCGGACAAGGTCCGCGCCGACAAGGCGTACGGCTCCCGCGCGAACCGCACCTGCCTGCGCAGACGCGGCAAAGGAACGCCACGCGGTGGAGCGCGGGATCAACAGGCTCAAGCGCCACCGGGCCGTGGCGACTCGCTACGAGAAGCTCGCCGTCCGTTACGAGGCGACCGTGCTGGTCGCAGCCATCAACGAGTGGCTGTGACCAGCACTTTCGCCACGCCCTAGCGCGACCTGGATCCGAGGTCCGGCCGGCCCGAGCTCGACGCCGGGCCGGCCGGGCCGGATCCAGGAGACACCGTTACCCCCGCGGATCTTCGCCGCATCGTCCTGTCCATTCCACGGCAAAGGGGCACTTCTTGTACACCGATACCGCCGAAACACTGGAGAGCGCAGTCGATGCGGGCCGCAACCACACCTTGCGGGCAGCCGGAATCGCCACACCTGCACTGCGCGCCACGATTGAGACGCTCGGCAGCCGAATACGCCCGATCGTCGGTTACCACTTCGGCTGGCTGGACCTGGCGGGGCAGCCGACGGACCAGGGCAGCGGCAAGATGATTCGCGCGGCCCTGACCGTCCTCGCGGCGGAGGCCTGCGGGGGCGATGTCCAGCGGGCGGTGTGTGGCGCCGTCGCGGTCGAGTTGGTGCACAACTTCTCCCTGCTCCACGACGACGTCATGGACGGTGATCTCAAGCGCAGAGGACGCCCCACTGTCTGGGCCACGTTGGGTGTCCCGGCCGCGATCCTGGCCGGCGACGTTCTGCTCGCGCGTGGCTGCGCGATCCTGGAGGGCGACTCCGAGCACCGGACCTGGGCCACCAAGCTGCTCACCGAGACGATCGCGACGCTCGCCGAAGGGCAGATGGCGGATGTGGCGTTCGAGCACCGCACGACCATCTCGCTGGAGGAGGCGCTGGCCGTCTCCGAGGCGAAGACCGCCGCGCTGCTGAGCTGCGCCTGCGAGCTGGGTGCGGGACTCTCCGGGGGCGGGGCCGAGGCTCGTGAGCGCCTGGCCAGGTTCGGATGGCATCTGGGGATGGCGTTCCAGCTGGTGGATGACGTCCTGGGCATCTGGGGCGACCCCGCGGCCACCGGCAAGCCGGCCGGTTCCGATCTGCGGAACAGGAAGAAGAGCATCCCGGTGGCCGCGGCGATGAACGGCACCGGCGCAGCCGCCGAGGAGTTGGCCGCGATCTACCGCGGCGCGGAGCCGCTGACCGACGAGATGGCCGACCGCGCCGCCAAGCTGATCGAGTCGGCCGGCGGACGCGCGTGGACGGAAGCCGAGATCGACCGGCACAGGAGGGGTGCGGCGGATCAGCTGGAGGCTTTGGGCCTCACCGAGGAGCAACGCCGGCCGCTGCTGGCGATGGCCGACTATGTCGCTTTCAGGAACCACTGAAGAAACGTTCCGCCTAGCACATTCCTGGATTCCTGACGATGCGGTCTCACCGCGGCAACGACATGGGGAGCTGAGTGCGTTGACCCTTCCGACCTCGGTGGAGGAGGGCTCGAAGGCCCACCGGGCTCGCGCCGTCGGTACCGGTCGCGCTCATGCCAAGGCCATTCTGCTGGGAGAACACGCGGTCGTGTACGGGACCCCTGCGCTCGCGATGCCCATTCCCCAACTCGCGGTCACGGCAAGCGCAGGATGGTCCGGCCAATCCGCCGAGAGCCGGGGCGGTCCGACCTTCACCATGACCGGGTCGGCTTCCCGCGCGGTCACGGCGCAGGCCTTGGACGGTCTGCGACGTCTGACAGCCGCGTTCAAGGCGCACATGGGAGTGACCGGCGGACAACACCTCGACGTCAGCCTCGACGGGGCGATTCCACCCGGCCGCGGGCTCGGCTCCAGCGCCGCGAACGCACGAGCGATCATCCTCGCCCTGGCCGACCTCGTCGGCCGGGAGCTGACCGAAGGCGAGGTGTTCGACCTGGTGCAGGAGGCCGAGAACCTGACGCACGGCCGGGCCAGCGGCGTCGACGCCATGACCGTCGGGGCCACCGCCCCGCTCCTCTTCCAGGCGGGCACGGCACAGGCGCTGGACATCGGCTGCGACGCACTGTTCGTCGTCGCGGACAGCGGAACCGCAGGGAGCACCAAGGAGGCGATCGAGCTGCTTCGCGCCGGATTCCGGGCCGGGACCGGAAAGGAGGAACGGTTCATGCGCCGTGCCGCGCAACTCGTCGACGATGCCAGGGCCTCCCTCGCCGAGGGCGAACCCGAGGCATTCGGATCGTGCCTGACCGAGTATCACGGCCTGCTGCGCGGGGCGGGTTTGAGCACCGACCGGATCGATGCGCTGGTGGATGCCGCGCTGCAGGCCGGCAGCCTGGGCGCCAAGATCACCGGTGGTGGTCTGGGCGGTTGCGTTCTCGCGATGTCCCGCCCGGAGCGGGCCGGGGAAGTGGCCCGGCAGCTGCACGCTGCCGGTGCCGTACGCACGTGGGCCGTACAGCTGAGGAGGTCCACTCATGAGTGCTGAACAACCGTCCGCCCTGCTGTCCGCGCAGCGGACGGACATCGCGACAGCCGTTGCCCAGCCGAACATCGCGCTGATCAAGTACTGGGGCAAGAAGGACGAGCACCTGGTCCTGCCCCGTACCGACAGCCTGTCGATGACTCTGGACATCTTCCCGACGACCACCCGTGTCCAGCTCGCACCCGGCGCCGGGCAGGACACGGTGGCCTTCAACGGCGAGCCCGCGACGGGAGAGGCCGAGCGGCGCATCACCGCATTCCTCCGGCTGGTGCGGGAGCGGTCGGGGCGCACCGAACGGGCTCACGTCGACACGGAGAACACCGTCCCCACCGGGGCCGGCCTGGCCTCTTCGGCCAGCGGTTTCGCTGCCCTCGCCGTCGCCGCCGCCGCGGCGTACGGGCTCGGTCTCGACGCACGGGGCCTGTCCCGGCTGGCCAGACGCGGCTCCGGGTCGGCCTCTCGGTCGATCTTCGACGGGTTCGCCGTATGGCACGCCGGCCACGCCGGCGGCACTCCCGAGGAGGCCGATCTCAGCTCGTACGCCGAACCGGTGCCGGTCGTGGACCTGGAGCCGGCGCTGGTGGTCGCGGTGGTCAGCTCCGCCCCCAAGGCGGTGTCCAGCCGGGAGGCCATGCGGAGGACCGTGGACACCTCACCGCTGTACGAGCCGTGGGCGGTGTCCAGCCGGGCCGACCTGGCGGACATGCGAGCCGCGCTCGCCCGCGGCGACCTGCCGGCGGTGGGCGAGATCGCGGAGCGCAACGCCCTCGGCATGCACGCCACCATGCTGGCCGCACGCCCCGCCGTGCGCTACCTGTCACCTGCCTCGCTCGCCGTCCTCGACGGCGTTCTGCAGTTGCGGCGGGACGGCGTGCCGGCCTACGCGACGATAGACGCCGGTCCCAACGTGAAGGTGCTCTGCCCACGTTCGGACGCCGAGCGGGTCGCGAAAGCCCTGCGCGCCGCCGCCCCGGTCGGAGCGGTGCACATCGCCGGTCCGGGGCGGGGCGCCCGCCTGGTGGCGGAGGAATGCCGGTGACCGGCCCGCGCACGGTGACCCGGCGCGCTCCGGGCAAGCTCTTCGTCGCGGGTGAATACGCGGTGGTGGAACCGGGCAACCAGGCGATCCTGGTGGCAGTTGACCGGTACGTCACCGTCACCGTGTCCGACGGCGCCGCACCCGGTGTCGTCGTCTCCTCCGACATCGGAGCCGGCCCGGTGCACCACCCGTGGCAGGACGGGCGGCTGACAGGCGATACGGGCACACCTCATGTGGTGGCGGCGGTCGAGACCGTGGCCCGCCTCCTGGCCGAACGCGGCCGGTCCGTCCCGCCGTTGGCGGTGTCGATCAGCAGCACGCTGCACGAGGACGGCCGGAAGCTCGGACTGGGCTCCAGCGGCGCGGTGACCGTGGCGACGGTCAGTGCCGTCGCAGCCCATTGCGGACTGGAACTCACCGCCGAAGAACGCTTCCGGACGGCGCTGATCGCCTCCGCCCACATCGACCCCAAGGGATCCGGTGGAGACATCGCCACCAGCACCTGGGGCGGTTGGATCGCCTACCGGGCGCCCGACCGGGGCGTCGTACTCGACTTGACCCGCCGTCAGGGAGTCGAAGAGGCACTCCGGGCGCCGTGGCCGGGCTTCTCCGTACGACGGCTGTCGCCGCCCCGGAACCTCTGCCTTGAAGTCGGCTGGACCGGCAACCCCGTGTCCACCACGTCCCTCCTGACAGACCTGCAGCGGCGCACCTGGCGGGGCAGCCCCGCGTACCGGAAATACGTCGCGGCGACCGGCGAGCTCGTGCACGCCGCAGTCATCGCGCTGGAGGGCGGCGATACCGAGGGCCTGTTGCGGCAGGTCCGGCGGGCCCGTCACGAGATGGTCCGCCTCGACGACGAGGTCGGCCTCGGCATCTTCACCCCCGAACTGACGGCCCTCTGCGCCATCGCCGAACGCCTCGGAGGCGCCGCCAAGCCCTCGGGAGCCGGGGGCGGCGACTGCGGCATCGCGCTGCTGGACGCCGAGGCCCGCCACGACCGCTCACCGTTGCACAGGCGATGGGCCGCGGCCGGGGTGCTGCCGCTACCGGTGTCTCCCGCCACGGAAGGAGTCGAGGAATGAGCAGTGCCCAGCGCAAGGACGACCATGTCCGGCTCGCCACGGAGCAGCAGCGCGCGCACAGCGGACGCAACCAGTTCGACGACGTGTCGTTCGTCCACCACGCCCTCGCCGGAATCGACCGGCCGGACGTCCGCCTGGCCACGACGTTCGCCGGCATCACCTGGCGACTGCCGCTGTACATCAACGCGATGACGGGCGGCAGCACCAAGACCGGCGCCATCAACCGGGACCTGGCCATCGCCGCCCGGGAGACCGGCGCCGCCATCGCGTCCGGGTCCATGCACGCCTATTTCAGGGACCCCTCCTGCGCGGACACCTTCCGCGTGCTGCGCACCGAGAACCCCGACGGTTTCGTGATGGCGAACGTCAACGCGACCGCGTCCGTCGACAATGCCCGCCGTGCCGTCGACCTGATCGAGGCGAACGCCCTGCAGATCCACCTGAACACGGCGCAGGAGACGCCCATGCCGGAAGGCGACCGGTCGTTCGGGTCGTGGCCGGCCCAGATCGCGAACATCACGGCGGCCGTCGACGTCCCGGTGATCGTCAAGGAGGTCGGCAACGGGCTCAGCAGGCAGACCCTCCTGGCGCTGCCGGATCTGGGGGTACGGGTCGCCGACGTCAGCGGCCGCGGCGGCACCGACTTCGCCCGGATCGAGAACAGCCGGCGCGCCCTGGGCGACTACGCCTTCCTGCACGGCTGGGGACAGTCCACCCCGGCCTGTCTGCTGGACGCTCAGGACGTCGGCTTCCCCCTGCTGGCCTCCGGTGGGATCCGCAACCCGCTCGACGTCGCCCGCGCGCTCGCGCTCGGCGCCGGCGCCGTGGGCTCCTCGGGCGTATTCCTGCGCACGCTGATCGACGGGGGCGTATCCGCCCTGATCGCACAGATCTCCACCTGGCTGGACCAGCTCGCCGCGCTGCAGACCATGCTCGGTGCGCGGACCCCCGCCGACCTCACCCGCTGCGACGTGCTGATCCACGGCCCGCTCCGGTCCTTCTGCACGGACCGGGGCATAGACATCCGGCGGTTCGCCCAGCGCAGCAGCTCCGCCGACATCCGTTCCGAGATGACAGGAATCACACGATGACCGAAGCGCACGCCACCGCCGGCGTCCCGATGAGGTGGGTGGGGCCCGTCCGCATCTCGGGAAACGTCGCCACCATCGAAACCCAGGTGCCGCTGGCCACCTACGAGTCTCCGCTCTGGCCTTCGGTCGGCCGCGGCGCGAAGGTGTCCCGGCTGACCGAGAAGGGCATCGTCGCCACGCTCGTCGACGAGCGCATGACCCGTTCCGTGCTCGTCGAGGCGACCGACGCGCTCACCGCACTCTCCGCGGCACGGACCATCGAGGCCCGCATCGACGAGCTGCGCGAGCTGGTCCGCGGCTGCAGCCGGTTCGCCCAGCTGATCGGCATCCGGCATGAGATCACCGGAAACCTGCTGTTCGTCCGGTTCGAGTTCAGCACCGGTGACGCCTCCGGGCACAACATGGCGACCCTGGCTTCCGACGTGCTCCTCCAACACCTGCTGGAAACGATTCCCGGCATCTCCTACGGGTCGATCTCCGGGAACTACTGCACGGACAAGAAGGCCACCGCCATCAACGGCATCCTGGGCCGCGGCAAGAACGTCGTCACCGAGCTGCTCGTGCCGCGTGACGTGGTGGCCGACGTCCTGAACACCAGCGCCGCGAAGATCGCCGAGCTGAACCTCCGCAAGAACCTGCTCGGGACCCTTCTCGCAGGCGGCATCCGATCGGCGAACGCCCACTACGCGAACATGCTGCTCGCGTTCTATCTGGCAACCGGTCAGGACGCGGCGAACATCGTCGAGGGCTCCCAGGGCGTCGTCACGGCCGAGGACCGCGACGGCGACCTCTACTTCGCCTGCACACTGCCGAACCTCATCGTCGGCACGGTCGGCAACGGCAAGGGCCTGGGCTTCGTGGAGACCAACCTGAACCGGCTCGGCTGCCGTGCGTCCCGCGAGCCTGGCGAGAACGCCCGCCGGCTCGCCGTCATCGCGGCGGCCACGGTGCTCTGCGGGGAGCTGTCGCTGCTCGCGGCGCAGACCAACCCCGGCGAACTGATGCGTGCGCATGTCCAACTGGAACGAGGCCACAAGACCGCGAAGGCAGGTGTCTAGAGCATGCCCCTCGCCATAGGCATCCATGATCTGTCGTTCGCCACCAGCGAGTTCGTGCTGCCGCACACCGCCCTCGCCGCTCACAACGGAACCGAGATCGGCAAGTACCACGTGGGCATCGGCCAGGAGTCGATGAGCGTCCCGGCCGCCGACGAGGACATCGTGACCCTGGCCGCGACGGCTGCCGCACCGGTCATCGCCCGGCACGGCAGCGACCGGATCCGCACGGTCGTGCTCGCGACCGAATCGTCGATCGACCAGGCGAAGTCGGCCGGTGTGTACGTCCACTCCCTGCTCGGACTGCCGTCGGCCACCCGCGTCGTGGAGCTGAAGCAGGCCTGCTACGGGGCCACGGCCGGCCTGCAGTTCGCCATCGGCCTGGTGCAGCGCGATCCCTCCCAGCAGGTTCTCGTCATCGCCAGTGACGTCTCCAAGTACGACCTGGACAGCCCCGGTGAGGCGACGCAGGGCGCCGCCGCGGTCGCCATGCTCGTCGGCGCCGATCCGGGGCTGGTGCGCATCGAGGATCCGTCGGGCCTGTTCACCGTCGATGTCATGGACTTCTGGCGGCCGAACTACCGCACCACGGCTCTGGTCGACGGCCGGGAATCCATCGGCGCCTACCTCCAGGCGGTGGAGGGGGCCTGGAAGGACTACTCGGAGCGGGGCGGCCACTCCCTGGAGCAGTTCGCCGCGTTCTGCTACCACCAGCCGTTCACCAAGATGGCTCACAAGGCCCACCGGCACCTGCTGAACTACTGCAGCCACGACGTTCACAACGACGACGTCACGCGTGCCGTCGGCCGGACCACCGCCTACAACCGGGTGATCGGGAACAGCTACACCGCGTCCGTCTACCTGGGCCTCGCCGCGCTCCTCGACCAGGCCGACGACCTGACCGGTGAGCGCATCGGATTCCTCAGCTACGGTTCCGGCAGCGTCGCCGAGTTCTTCGGCGGGACCATCGTCGCCGGATACCAGGACCGGCTGCGGACGGAGGCGAACATCGAGGCAGTCTCCCGGCGACGGCCCATCGACTACGTCGGCTACCGCGAGCTGCACGAGTGGGCTTTCCCCCTCGACGGCGGCGACCACGCCACCCCGCAGCAGACCACGGGACCGTTCCGGCTGTCCGGTATCAGCGGCCACAAGCGCCTCTACCAAGCGTGCTGACCGGAGCAGCCCTGGGCCTTGTCCTGGCGATCAGTTGAGTCGTTGCTACGACTATGGGGAGCAGGAGTGATCTGACGGATGCCCGGTGGGAGCGGCCGGAGCCGCTCCTGCCGGTGAGCAACGGCGTTGTGGCAGGTGGCGGGACCATCGGCAGGTTGTGAACTGCGGCGGGTCCGGGCGGACCTGATCGACCGGCTGGCGGAGGTGGTGCGGGAGGTGAGGCGCTCGGCCGCTCGCGCGGCGGCTTCACCACCAGGATCCACCTGAGCGCGGACGGCCGCTGCCGGGTGAGAAGGCCGACCAGGCCGCCAACCGGGTCCGGGCCGGCCGCCCGGTTTCGACAAGGGATCGTCAGGACACCGCCTAGATGTAGCCCTCGCGCAGGGCGTAGGCCACCGCGTGGGCGCGGTTGCGGAGTTGGAAGCGGGTGGTGACGGTGTGGATGATGTTCTTGATCGTCCGCTCCGAGTAGAGGAGTTTGACGGCGATCTCCCCGGTGTCCATGCCGTCGGCGACCAGGCGCAGGACGTCGACCTCGCGGGGCAGCATGCCGTAGTCGGCGGGGTTGTTGTCCGGGCCGTCGCCGGTGCGTCGGCGGCCCATGCAGCCGATCAGTTTGCCGAGCAGGTCCGGGGGCAGGTCGCCGTGGCCGCGGACGGCGGTGCGGACGGCCTGGCGCAGGCGTTCGCCGGTGACCTCGCGGCGCCACAGGATGGTGGTGACGCCGAGCGAGACGACGTTGAGCAGCTCGGGCTCCTGGATCCGGTCCAGGATCAGCACCACGCGCGTCCGTTCGGCCTTGACCAGCCGGGACAGGCCGGCCATGGCGGCCTCGTCGAAGGTGTCGGCGACCAGCAGCGCGACGCCGGTGCCGGCCTGGTGGTGGTCCTCCTCGACGAGCGATATCTCCGGGCACTGCCGGAGGTAGCTCACCACTCCGGCTCGGGAGAGCGGGTCCAGGGCGTGGACGGCGACCGGGATCGGCCGGGCGGTCTGGGCCGGGATCGTTCGGGCGGTCTGCGTCGGGATCGTTCGGGTCGTCGTCGCGCGGACGTCGTCGGCGTACTGAAGCACGGCGCTGGATTCCTTTCGTTGCGCTTGGCGGTGCGCCCACCGCCCCCCACTGGCGGCGGCGCACCGTCGGAACCGGTCGGCTGGCGTCGTCCGCACGAGACGCCGTCTCTCCTCCTCCTGCGGCCCGGCTGGCACCGCGGGAGCTCCCGTGTCCGTCTGAGGTCCGACGGACATGTGCACCGGGGCCGAAGCTATCCGCCGCCGATCAATAAAAGATTGACGGATCCGCATCCGCGTCATCGGTTCCCGTTCGGCGGGGGAAGTTTTCTTTTTTTTCCGGGCCCGCCGGGCGGACGGTCCGCGGCGCGGCCGTTTCCGCGACCGGTCGCGGCGGAATCGAAAGCGCGCGGACGGGTGGCCGACAAGGCCCCGGCGCGGCGGCGGAATTGCCCCGCCCCGGCGCCGCGGCCGGTTGGTCGGAACCGCTACCGTCTGACGATGACGGAAATCGGAGAGCCCCGCGGCACGTCGGCTTCGGAGCCGGACGGCGGGGAGCGGCTGCGCCTGGGTCTGCTCGGGCCGGTGCAGGCCTGGTGCGGGGAACGCGAGTTGGAGCTCGGTCCGCCGCAGCAGCGGGCGCTGCTCACCGCGTTGGCGCTGCGGGCGCGCCGGATCGTGTCGGTCGACGAGCTGCTCGACGCGCTGTGGGAGGAGCCGCCGGCCCGGGCCGCCACCGTCGTACGGACGTACGTGTCGCGGCTGCGGCGGGTGCTGGAGCCGGACCGGGTGCACCCGTCGGTGCTGGTGTCGTCGGGCAGCGGCTACGTGCTGCGGCTCCCGGCGGACTGCGTGGACGCCGAGGTGTTCGAGGACCGGGTCGCGGCGGCGGGCCGGGCCCGCGCGCTGGGGGACGTCGCGGGGGCGCTCGGGCTGCTGCGGGAGGCGTGCGGGCTGTGGCACGGCGAGCCGCTGGCCGGGCTGCCGGGGCCGTTCGCCCAGGCGCACCGGGCCCGGCTGGTCGAGCGTCGGCTGAACGCCGTCCAGGCCTGGCTGGAGACCGAGTTGGAGGCCGGGCGGCACGCGGAGGTGATCGGTGAACTGACCGTGTGGGTCAGCCAGTACCCGCTGCTGGAGCCGATGCGGGAGCTGCTGATGCTGGCGCTGTACCGCAGCGGGCGGCAGGGCGAGGCGCTGGGCGTGTACGCGGACGCCCGCCGCACGCTGCTGGAGCAGCTGGGGGTCGATCCGGGGCCGCGGCTGCGCGAGCTGCACCTGGGCGTCCTGTCGGGCGATCCGCAGCTGGCCGCGCCGGCCGCCGAGCCCGCGCCGGTGGTCGAGGCGGGCGGCGGGCCGACCGGGCCGGTGCCGGTCGCGCCGGCCCAGCTGCCCGCCGACCTCTCCGACTGGACCGGCCGGGACGAGCTGTGCGCGGCGCTGTGCGCGGACCTGGCGCCCGGCGGTCCGGCCATGCCGGTGGTGGGGGTGTCGGGCCTGGGCGGGGTCGGCAAGTCGACGTTGGCGGTGCACGTCGCGCACGCGGTGGGCGGGCTGTACCCGGACGGTCAGCTGTACGTGAACCTGCAGGGGGCGGGGGCGTTCCCGGCCGATCCGGGCGAGGTGCTGGCCGGTTTCCTCGGCGCGCTGGGCGTGGCCGACGCGGCGATCCCGCAGGGGACGGCGGAGCGGGCCGCCCTGTTCCGGTCCCGGGTGGCGGGCCTGCGGGTGCTGATCGTGCTGGACGACGCCCGCGACAGCCGGCAGATCGGGCCGCTGCTGCCCGGCAGCCGCTCCTGCGCGGTGCTGGTGACCGGCCGGGCCTGGCTGTCGGGGGTTCCGATGACCCGTCGGGTCGCCCTGGAGCCGCTGACCTCGGAGGAGTCGGTGCGGCTGCTCACCGCGATCGCCGGGGCGTCCCGGGTGGCGGCCGAGCCGGCGGCGGCCCGGCGGTTGGCGGCGGCCTGCGGGTTCCTGCCGCTGGCGGTGCGGACGGCGGCGTCCCGGCTGGCGGCCCGTCCGGCCTGGCAGCTGTCGCACATGGCGGACCGGCTGGCCTCGGAGCGGCGGCGGCTGGCCGAGCTGGAGACCGGGGAGCTGGCGGTCGCCGCGTCGTTCCGGCTCAGCTACGACCAGCTCGACCCGGAGACCGCCCGCGCGTTCCGGCTGCTGTCGCTGGCGGACGGCCCGGGCGTGTCCTCGGCGGCGGCCGCGGTGCTGCTGGAGCTGCCGGAGCCGGCGGCCGAGCGGCTGGCCGAGGCGCTGACCGACCTGGGGCTGCTGTCCTGCCCGTTCCCGGGCCGCTACCAGTACCACGACCTGCTGCGGCTGTTCGCCCGCGAGCTGGTCCGGGAGGTGGACGGGGAGGCTGTCGGGCGGGCCGCCGTCGAGCGGCTGCTGCGGCACTACCTGGCGGCGGTGGCGGGCCTGTACCGGGTGGTCCGGCCCGGCTACCCGTTCCCGGACCTGGTGGCGGCGGAGGTCGCCGGGCCGGCGCCCGCCGTTCCGGCCTTCGCCGGGCCGGCCGAGGGGCTGCGCTGGGCCCGGCGGGAGGTCGCCGCCGTGCTGGCGGTCGCCGAGCAGGTCACCCGGGACCCGGACGGCCCGCTGGCGGTGGTCGCGGACCTGACGCTGGTGCTGATCCAGCTGATCGACCTGGGCATGGCCGTGCCGGAGCTGTGCGACCTGGCCGGACGGGTGGCCGAGGCCGCCGGGGCGGCGGGCCTGCCGGTCAGCGAGGCGCGGGCCCGGTACACGCTGATGTGGGCGCAGCGGGAGTTCCAGCGGACCTGGCAGGCCCGGTCCGAGGCGGCCCGGGTGGTGACGCTGGCCCGGCGGACGGGGCAGCCGGAGCTGCTGCCGGGGGCGCTGGTCGTGCTGGCGCTGGCCGGTCTCCCGCGCTGCACCGACGAGGAGGTCACCGTCTGGTGCGACGAGGCCGTCGCGCTGAGCGTCGAGCTGGGCAACCGGTCCTCGCACGCCTTCGTCGAGGGGATGGCCGCGCTGGCCGACCTGGCCGTCGACCGGCCGGAGTCGGCCCTGGCCAGGGCCGAGCGCAGCCTGGTGACGTTCCGGGAGCTGGGCGACTTCGTCGGCCAGGTGCACATGCTGTACGCGCGGGCGACGGCGCTGCACGGGATGGGCCGGTTCGAGGAGGCGTGCGAGGACTTCCGGGAGTGCCTGGGGGCGCTGCGCGCGCTCGGCGCCCGGGACCGGATGCCGGGCGTGCTGCTGGGCCTGGCCGAGTCCTGCCGGGCCGCCGGGCTGCCGGCCCGGGCGCTGGAGGCGGCCGAGCAGGCGCTGGCGATCGCCCGGAAGGCCGGCCTGGAGCACCGCGGGGCGAACGCGCTGGCCGCCATCGAGCGGGCGCTGTTCGACCTCGGGGAGCGCGACCGCGGCCGGGCCTGCCTGGCGTAGCCGGCCCTTCCGGGGCGGTCCGGAAGTAAAGGTCTTCGCCGTCTCCGGAACATCTCCACCGCAAATCCGTTATCTTCCCGAGATATTCGGCGCAGGCTGCGCAACGATCATCACGGATCAATTTCGGAGTGAACGCCCGCGCGGCGAATTGACATTCCGGAGATCATTCGCTCGGGGCGGGCGCCGGGCCATCGGACTTCGAGTACGGAAGTCGGGCCGCACCGGCCGCCGACGATTCCCGGCCGGATTCCGCACGACCGTTCTCCGTTCACCTGGAGGACCCCCGTGCGCACTCGAACCATTTCGCGCAGAGGCCCGCCCGGGAGCCGGCCCGAGGCCGCCCCGGGGCAGGGCCGGCTGCCCCATCGGGCAGTGTCGGCGGGCGGTGCGGGCGGCCCGGGAGCAGAGCGTTGACACTCCGGATTGGTCCAGTCCACTGTGGGGCGACCAGGTCATCCACGGTGCCGCCGCAGCCCTCCGCCCGCGCCGGCGAGCTCGTCCGGGACGGCGCGACGGACCGGCCCCGGCCGCTCCCCCCGCTCGACCGCCGAGCGCCGCAACGAATCTGACGATCAGACGGAGCTTCCCATCACCATGCAACGAGTCTGCCTCGCCCTGCCCACCATGCGGGCCTGCCCCGGCACCATCGCGGACCTCACCGAGGAGGCGGCCTACGCCGTCGAGACCTTCGGGGTCGAGGTCCACCTCCTCGTCCTCGACACCACCGAGGACGCCGAGTTCGCGAAGAACGCGGACGCCGTGGCCTCGCTGACGCCCGCCCCCGGCGTGTTCGTCCACCACCTCGGCAACGAGGCGCAGCGCGAGTTCTTCCTCGACGTGGCGCGGCGCTCCGGCGGCGCCGACCCCGAGCTGCTGCTCGACCTGATGCTGCCGCCGACCGTCGCGTACGGCTCCTGCGTGAACCGGATCTTCCTGGGCGCCGCCGCCCTGGGCTGCACCTCGGCGCACCTGCGCAACGACGACTTCGACTACCAGGTCGTCGACGGCGAGAAGATGTTCCCGATCCACCACGAGCTGCTGTCGATCGGCAAGCCGGCCGGCCAGGCGGTGGCCGGCGTGGCCCGCTCCGAGCTCGACCCGGCGGACGCGGACAAGCCGGTGATGCTGGTCAGCGCCGCCTTCATGGGCGAACTCAACGTGGACATCGGCGAGATCAACGAGCTGGACCCGGAGGTCTACCGGGACCTGGTGCGACTGTGGACGCCGCGGGTGTGGACCCGGGAGCAGCAGGACGCCATGGTGGACATCTCCTTCAAGGGCGCCGAGCCTGAGACCTTCGACAGCGACGACTCGGTGCTCGGCGTGCCCGACATCTGGGACGTCTACATGTGCAACGTCGCCCTGGACCACCGGGGTTACGAGGTGCTGCCGCTGGTGCCGTCGCTGCGCACCATCGGCGCCGACTACGCGCTGCTGCACGCCCTGGTGCACTCCAAGCTGCCCGCCGTCATCCACAAGCGGCACATCGTCAACTACTACACGCCCGAACGCCGGGTCGGCGCCGGATTCGTCTCGTACCAGCTGCGCTTCGTCAAGATGCTGCTCTCGATGCTGTACCTGTACCCGGTCTACGGTCAGATGATCGACCTCGGCCGCGGGCTGCTGGACGAGCGGCACGAGCTGCTGGTCGAGCCGATCCTCGGTCTGGTGCGGGGCACCGTCGACCTGGACCGGGACGTGAACGAGCAGTGCCTGGACGAGGTGGACCGGCTCTACCGCAAGCTGGGCGGCAAGTACGCCGAGCTGGCGGACGTGGTGGCCGGGCAGCGGCAGCAGCTGCTGGACGAGGCCCGGGAGGACGCCGAGCGCTGGGCCGTGCTGATCGAGGCCTGGGCCCCGATGGTGGCCGCCGCCCGCGAGCGGGGGCTCGGCGGGTGAGCGGGGAGTTCCTGATCCGTCAACTGGCCGACGGGGACTGGGACGCGGTGGTCGCGCTGGAGCACGACGCCTACGCGGCCGACGGTCTGTCGGAGGGCCGGGAGGCGCTGCAGTCCCGGGCCCGCTGCTCGCCGGAGACCTGCTACGTGCTGGAACAGCACGGCGTCGTCCGCGGCTACCTGCTGAGCCTGCCGTACCCGCCGCTGCGCTGCCCGGACCTCGCCGTGGCGGAGGCCGGGGCGTTCGAGTCGGACAACCTGCACGTCCACGACCTGGTGCTGGCCGAGGAGCTGCGCGGCCGGGAGCTCGCCGCGCACCTGATGGAGCACGCGCAGGCGCGGGCGGCGGAGGGGGGCTTCGCGCAGATCTCGATGATCGCTGTGCGCGGCTCCGACATCCTGCTGCGCTTCTACGGCTACCGCGCGCACCGGGAGGTGGCCGTGCCCGCGTCCTACGGGCGGCGTGCGGTCTACATGTCGAGGCCGGTGGGCTGACCGCGGCAGTACCCGAGGAGCCCGACCGGCCTGGCTGCCGGTCGGGCTCAACGCGTCTGCGCGGCAAGGGAGTTCGGTTCAGTAGGGCGCGGCCCAGGTACGGTGGCGGACGGTGAAGGGGCGGTCCTCGTCGACGGCGACCGCCGCGCGGAACGGGCCCGGGACGGGGACGTCGGCGAGCCGGAGCGGGCCGGGGCCGAGCGGGCCCGGGTCGGCCAGGCGCAGCGGGGAGGGGCCGGCCAGCGGGAGGCCGAGGCCCTGGGCGAGCCGGCCGCCGTAGACCTTGACGCAGGCCTCGCGGCGGCACCAGAGCCGGGTGAACCGGTCGGCGCCGTCGGCCGGGGTGCGCGCGTCGAGGACGAGTGCCGCGTCGGCGGGCGGGAAGTGCCGGCGGGCGATCCGGATGCCGACGCCGGGCGGGCGGAGCTGCTCGACGTCCGCGCCGACCCGGCGCCCGTCCGCGACGGCGAGCAGCGCGAGGGCGCCCGAGGCGGACCAGTTGACGTCGATCCGGCCGCCGGCCGCGGGGCTGGGCCTGCCGTGCGGGCCGCGTCGCCACGCCAGGTCGGCGGGCGCGACGTCGAGCCGTTCGGCGACCAGCAGCCGGACGGCGCCGCGGACCACGGTGAACCGCTCGCCCTGCCGCGGGTCGCGGGCCCGGTCGGCCCGCTCCCGTTCCTCGGCGTCGAGCAGGCCGTACAGCCGGCGGACGACGGCCGGGGGCTGGTCGGTGGGGATGCTCCAGACGTCGACGACGTCGGTGGCGCTTTCCCGCGCAGGGGCGTTCACGGCAGGGTCAGGGTGCTGAGCCGGCCCAGGCGGCGGTCGTGGTCGGCGACCAGCAGCGGGCCGGGCCCGGGGAGGCGGTCGGCGAGCAGGCTCCAGACGCCGGTGAACGGCTGTCCGGGGCGGGCCGCCCGGGCGCCTTCGGGGGTGTCGCCGGAGGCGAGGCCGGCGGCGAGCAACAGCCCGGCGTCCGGCCCGAGTCGACGGTGTTCGTCGAGGACGGAGCGCAGCGCCTGCGCGCCGTCCGGCTCGGCCTGCTGGCGGACCCGCATCCCCTCCCCCGGGGCCTCCTCGCAGACCAGGACGACGGCCCGGTGCTCGGCGGGCAGCTCGACGGGCTCGGCGGGCCGGTAGTGCAGGGCGCTCTGCTCGGCGAGCACGATCACGGCCCGCCGGCAGCCGCCGGTGCGGTGGTGGGCGGCGGCGATCCGCAGCGCGGCGAAGGCGGTGGCGCTGCCCTGGTCGCAGACGGCGAAGGCGGTCGGCTGTCCGGGGCAGTGGCGGCTGAGCCGGAGCGAGGAGGGCGCGGCGGGCAGGACGTCCGGGGAGGAGAAGGCCAGGATCAGCAGGTCCGCGGGTTCGCCCCCGGGCAGCGCCTGTTCGATCAGGCCGGCGGCCATCTCGCCGTAGTCGTGCCCGGCGCCTTCGGCCAGCAGGTCCTCGCGCAGCGGCAGGCCGTACGGGCGGACCAGGTCGCCGGTGAAGACGCGCAGGTCGGGGTGGAGCGCGGCGGCGGAGTGGCCGTCGAATCCGGCGGCGACCGCCCTGGTCACGCGCAGGCCGCGGGTCTCGGTGGGCATCGGGTCAGTCCTCGTCGGCGTAGTGCCCGACGACGTAGTCGGTGAGGCTGTCGACGGTGCGGATGTCGTCGATGCCGAGGTGCTCGACGTCGACCTGGATGGCGAGCGTCTCCTCGATGTCCAGGACCAGTTCGACGATGCCGGAGGAGGTGAGGCCGTAGTCGTCGAGGAAGCAGGCGTTCGCGGGGATGTCGGCGAGTTCGACGCCCAGGACGCGCGGCAGCACGTCCTCGATGCCGCGCCGGATGCGGCCGCGCACCTCGGGGTCGACCGACTCGGTGGTGGGCAGGGCGGAGTGTGACATGGGTGGACCGTCCAGTGCTGGGTGGAGAGGAACGAGGATGCGGCGGCGGCGCGTCAGTGCTGCAGGACCATGGCCGCGAAGGTGGCGCCGACGCCGGCGGCGGCGATCAGGTAGTGGTCGCCGGGCCGGAGCGCTCCGCCGGTGGTTGCGGTGCGGAGGTTGACGAAGGCGTCCGCGGCGAAGCTGTGTCCGACCGTGAGCACGTTGTCCAGGACCACCCGCTCGACGGGGTGGCCGAGTTGGCGGCAGATCATCCGCCAGGAGGCCTGGTTGACGTTGTGCGGGAGCAGCAGCGCGAGGTCGGAGAGGTCCAGACCGGCCTGGTCGAGCGCGGCCTGCACGGTCTCGATCATGGTGGGCTGGTACTCCCGCTGGTAGCGGACCATCAGCTCCGGGTCCTCGGCCGGCCGGCCGTAGAACTCGGGGCGCTGGCGGACCGCGTAGGACAGCACCCGGTTCCGGTCGCCGCCGGGGCTGACCAGGCAGGCCGTCGAGGCCTCGGCGAAGATCGTGGTGTCGGGGAGGACCTGGGCGTCCCGGGTGAAGGTCTTCTCCCCCGCCACCACCAGGGCCAGCGCCGACGGGTCGCCGTCGTCCGCGAGCAGTCGCCCGGCCAGGTCGACGACCAACAGCGAGGCGGCGCAGGCCTGTTGGGTGACAGTGAAGGCGTCGGCGCGGGTGAGGCCGAAGCGTTCTTTGAGCTGGTGCAGGGGGTTGAGCGGGTAGGGCACGGCGACCGGTGTGTTGCGGGCGTGCAGCAGGTACCGGACCCGGTGTTCGTTGCCGCGCAGTTCGGGCAGGGCCCGGACGGCGGCGTCCAGCAGGTCGAGCAGCGTCCCGTCCGGGTCCAGGCGCACCTGGTCCAGGCCGTGGAAGCGGCGGAAGAGTCGGAGTTGACGTGGGGTAAGGCCGATCCGGGCGCCCACGTCCTCGATCGATTCGAGTCGCGGGGGGAGGTGGACGGCCACTGCCTCCAGTGCGGTCACGCCGGTTAGTATTCCCACGCTCCGCGGGTCGCACAAGCGATCACCGCCCTGGAGCCCTCTCCCTCACCCCCGTTGCCGTCGAGCCGGTGGAGCCTTCCGATGACCGATCCCCAGCATTACTCCGCATACCGAGAAACCGCTTCCGACCTGGCCTCAAGGCCTCCCGCCGCCCTCGACCCGGGGTTGCTGGCCGCGCTGGCCGAGGCCGCCGACGCGCTGCCCGATTGGGCAGAGTCGCTCGCCCCCGAGGACCGACTCGACGGTGATCTCGCCCTGGACGAGAGCGAGTTCGCCGCCCTGGACGCGCTGCTGCGGGAGCGCTTCGGCGCCGACCTGGGCGCGCTGCGGGCCGGCCTCGGGCTGGACGGACTGGCTGCGCTGACCGTCGGCGACCTGGCGGAGCTGGTGCGCCGATGAGCCGCTTCCTGATGGCAGTGCCGCCGCTGGCCGGGCACGTCAATCCGGCGGCCGGGATCGCGAACGAGCTGGTCGCGCGCGGCCACGAGGTCGCCTGGACCGGCACCGGGACGATGCTGCGGCCGCTGCTCGGCCCCGACGCCCGGATCTTCGGCACCGGCAACCGGATGTTCCGGGCGATGGGCGGCCACGGCCTGGCCTCGCTGCGTTCGCTGTGGGAGGGCTTCGTCGTCCCGTACGCCAGGTTCACCCTGAAGCCGCTGGACGCGGTGGTCCGGGAGTTCCGGCCGGACGCGCTGCTGGTGGACCAGCACACCCCGGCGGGCGCGCTGGTCGCGCACCGGCACGGGCTGCCGTGGGCGACGCTGGCGCCGGGGGCAATGGAGCTGGGCCGCCCGTACCGGCACCTGCCGCAGGTCGAGGCCTGGACGGCGGGCCTGCTGGCGGGCCTGTGGGAGCGGGCGCAGCTGCCCGCCGAGGAATTCGCCGATCCGCGCCTCTCGCCGCACCTGGTGCTGGCCACCACCGGGCGGGCGCTGCTCGGCGACCTGCCGACGCTGCCGCAACTCGCCCTGGTGGGGCCGGTGCTGACCGAGCGGCCGGCCGACCCGGCGTTCCCGTGGGAGCGGCTGGAGCCGGGCCGGCGCACCGTGCTGGTCACCATGGGGACGATGTCGGACGCGGTCGGCGCGGACTTCCTGCACCGCACCGTCGAGGCGCTGGCGCTGCTCGGCGGGGACGTCCGGGCGGTGATCGCCGCGCCCCGCGGGGCACTGCCGGCTGCCCTTCCGGACTCCGTCACGGTGGTCGATCGGGCACCGGTCCTGGAGCTGCTGTCCAGGGGCGGGTTGGACGCGGTGCTCTGCCATGGTGGGATGAACACCGTGGTCGAGTCGCTGGCGCACGGTGTCCCCGTGCTGGCGGCGCCGATCCGCAACGACCAGCCGTTCGTGGCGCAGCGGGTCGTGGAGGCCGGGGCCGGCCTCCGGGTCCCGTTCGCTCGGGTCAGTCCGCCGGTGATCGCCGAGCGACTGCGGCGGGTGCTCGACGAGCCCTCCCACCGGACGGCCGCCGAGCTGATCGGTCGTCAACTTCTGTCCGGCGGAGGGGCGTCGACCGCCGCCGACCGGATGGAAGCGCTGGTCGCCCCCTGATTCCGCCTCGCGCCCGCCAATCCCGGCTTTCCGCACGGGAGTTGGCGGGCGCGAGCCCCCGCACACCGCCCCAGCCCGGGAGTTCTGGTTGATCGAGACCAAGGGACTTCGCAAGTCCTATCCGTCCGGTAAGCACGGCCGCACCGTCGTCGACGCCGTCCGCGGCATCGATCTGCATGTCCGAGCGGGCGAGATCTTCGGCTTCCTCGGCCCGAACGGCGCCGGGAAGACCACCACCCTGCGCATGCTCGCGACGCTCATCCGCCCGGACGGCGGCGAAGCCCTGATCGCCGGCGCCGACCTGCTGGCCGACCCGGCCGGGGTCCGCCGCCGGATCGGCTACGTCGCCCAGGGCGGCGGCACCGCCGACGCGGTCACCGGCCGGGAGGAGCTGGTGATGCAGGCCCGGATGTACGGCAGCCGCAAGGCCGACGCCCAGCGCCAGGCCGAGGACGCCCTGAAGGCCTTCGACCTGACCGAGTTCGCCGACCGCCACTGCAGCACCTACTCCGGCGGCCAGCGCCGCCGGGTGGACATCGCCCTCGGGGTGATCCACTCCCCGAAGGTGCTGTTCCTGGACGAGCCCACGGTCGGCCTCGACCCGGCCAGCCGCGGCCAGGTGTGGGCCGAGATCAAGCGGCTGCGCGCCGAGGGCATGACCGTGGTGGTGACCACCCACTACCTGGACGAGGCCGACGCGCTCTGCGACCGGGTCGCGATCGTCGACCACGGCCAGGTCGTCGTCGAGGGCACGCCCGAGGCGCTCAAGCGCGAGATCTCCGGCGACGTCGTCCTGCTCGGCCTCGCCGCCGGGGAGGCCCAGCCCGCGGCCGACGCCCTGCGCGGTCAGCCCTGCCTGCACCGGTTGGAGCCGGGCGAGGACGGCCTGCGGCTCTACCTGGACGACGGTGCGGCGGCGATCCCGCTGCTGCTGAGCGTCCTGAACGGGGCGGGCATCGTCCCCGGGACGGTGCAGCTCCAACGGCCGAGCCTGGACGACGTGTTCCTGGCCCGCACCGGCCGATCCATCGAACAGTCCTGACGAGAGATCCCTGGGGTTCCTTCCGTGAAGCTCGCCCGTGACACCTGGCTGGTCTTCCAGCGGCAAGTGCTGCTGATGTGGCGCACACCGATCTGGATCGTCATCGGCATCACCCAGCCGGTCTTCTACCTGCTGCTGTTCGCCCCGCTGCTCAAGAAGGTGCTCGCCCCCATGGGCGCCACCAGCTACGCCGAGGCCTACCAGATCTACGTCCCCGGCCTGTTGGCGGTGCTCTGCATCTTCGGCGGCCTCTACACCGGCTTCAGCCTGCTCGGCGAGCTGAAGGCCGGCATCATCGAGCGCTCCCGGGTGACCCCGGTCAGCCGGCTCGCCCTGCTGCTGGGGCGGGCGCTGCGCGAGACGGTCGGGCTGCTCGTCCAGGCGGTCATCATCACGCTGGTCGCGCTGCCGTTCGGCCTGCGGGTCGACCCGGGGAGCCTGCTGCTGGCCTATCTGCTGCTCGCCCTGCTGGCGCTGATGACCTCGGCCATCTCGTACGGCATCGCCCTCGCCCTGCCCAACGACGCCGCGATGGCGCCGGTGGTGAACACCATCGCCCAGCCGATCGGCCTGCTCTCCGGCGTGCTGCTGCCGCTGGCGCTGGCGCCGATGTGGCTGCAGCGGGTGGCGGAGTGGAACCCCTTCTACTGGGCGGTGGAGGGCATGCGGGCGCTGTTCTCCGGGCACCCCGGCGACAGCGTGGTCTGGCAGGGGCTGCTGATCGTCACGGTGCTGACGGTCGCGGCGGTGTTCTACTCGGCCCGGCTGTTCTCGGCCCGGATCCGGTAGCCGCACCCGGCCGGGGAGCGGGGAGGGGCTGCGGCCCCTCCCCGCTCCGTCGTGTTCAGCCCGCGGCGGCCCGGACGAAGTCGGCCAGCCGGGCCACGCCCGTCCCGATCTGCCGCTCGCTCAGGGCGCTGATCGACAGCCGCAGGCGGCGCTCGCCGCCGCCCGCCGGGTAGAACGGGGCCATCGGCGTCCAGAGCACGCCGTGTTCGCGGGCGCAGCGCTCCATGGCCGCCCCGTCGGCGGTGAACGGAACCTGGAGCACGGCGAAGAAGCCGCCCTCCGGCTCGTTCCAGGACACGCCGAGCCGGGCCCGTTCGGCCGGCGGGAAGTGCCGCTCCAACTCCCGCAGCAGAGCGGCGAGGTTGGCCGCGTAGTGGGCGCGGGCGGGGGCGTTGGCGTCCCGCAGCCGGCAGTCGTGCCGGAGCAGCATGCCGCCGATCACGGCCTGGCTGAGCGCCGGGGTGTTGACCGTCGTCATGCTCTTCAGCTTGGCCAGCTCGTCGGCGAGCAGCGTGGTGCGGCCGTCGGGGGCGAGCACCTGCTGGTCGGCGACGACGTAGCCGAGCCGGGCGCCGGGGAAGCAGGTCTTGGCGAAGGAGCCGAGGTAGATCACCTGGCGGCGCCGGTCCAGCGCCTTCAGGGTGGGGCGGTCGCCGGCCTCGCGGGCGAAAAAGCCGTACGGGTTGTCCTCGATCACCAGCAGCCCCTCCTCGGCCGCCGCGTCCAGCAGCCCGGCGCGCGCCTCGACCGGCATGCTGGTGCCGGACGGGTTGGCGAAGTCGGGGACGACGTACAGCGCGCGCGGACGGCGGCCGGCCGCCCGGACGGCGCGGGCCGCCGCCCGCACGGCCTGCGGGTCGGGGCCGCCGTCGGGGCCCTCCGGGACAGGGACGGTCGCCACGTCGAGCAGCCGGGCGGCGCCGGTGACGCCGACGTAGCAGGGCGAGCTGACCAGCAGGACGTCCTCGGGCGTGGCGCACAGCGCGCGCAGCACCAGCAGCATGCCCTCCTGGGCGCCGACGGTGAGCACCAGCGACTCGGGGGCGGCGTGCAGGCCCTCGTCGTTGGCGAGGGTGCGGGCGACCAGGTCGGCGATGATGCCCTTGGTCGGCCCGTACTGGAACAGCGCGGTCCGCACGGCGCTGCCGCTGAGGCCGCGTTCGGCGAGGTGGGCGAGGTAGGCGTCCAGGTGGCCGTGGACGTCCTCGGGCTCGAAGAAGCCCTCGTGCGGGCGGCCCGGGGCGAAGGACAGCGCGTCCGGGTAGCGCTCGGTGACCTCGTTGAGGAACGTCATCGCGTCCAGCAGCGGATCGGCCAGGCTGGCGTGCAGCTCGCCCAGCGGGAGCGTGGTGGTGGTCGTCGTCACCGCAGGGCCTCCCGCAGTCGGTCGGCGGCGTGGCGCTGGGCGTCGCGGCCGTCGTCCAGGACGCCGGCCATCGCGAAGAAGCCGTGCGGCATGCCGTCGTAGCGGCGCAGCTCGACGGGGACGCCGGCGGCGCGCAGGGCTCGCGCGTACGCCTCGCCCTCGTCGCGCAGCGGATCGTACTCGGCGGTGATCACGGTCGCGGGCGGCAGCCCGGCCAGCGAGGGGGCGCGCAGCGGGGACGCCAGCGGGTCCGCGCCGTCGGCCGGGTCGGCGAGGTAGTGGCCCCAGTACCAGGCGACCGAGCGGCGGTTGAACAGCAGCGGGTCGTCGTGCTCGCGGACGGACGGGGTGTCCGCGGCGTGGTCCGTGTTGGGGTAGACCAGCAGCTGGTGGCGCAGCGCCGGGCCCCCGCGCTCCCGGGCGGCCAGGGTGAGCGCGGCAGCCAGGTTGCCGCCGGCGCTGTCGCCGCCGACCGCGATCCGCTCGGGATCGACGCCCAGTCCGGCGGCGTTCGCGGCGATCCACTCGGCGGCGGCGATCACGTCGTGCACGGCGGCCGGGAAGGGGTGCTCGGGGGCGAGCCGGTAGCCGACCGAGACGGTGACGCAGCCGACGGCGTTGGTGAGGCGACGGCAGATCGCGTCGCTGGTGTCCGGCGAGCCGAGAGTCCAGCCGCCGCCGAACAGGTAGAGCAGGACGGGGAGTTCGGTGTCGGCTCCGGTGTCGGGCCGGTAGATCCGCAGCGGCAGCGGCCCGCCGGGCCCGTCGACGGTCAGCTCCTCGACCGAGCCGACCGGTTCGGGGTTCCCGGCGGCGGCCCGGATGTCGGCGAGATCCGCGGCGCGGGCCTCGGCGAGGGTACGGGTGTACAACGGCGGCGTACCGGCCGCAGCGCGCTGCGCGCGCATGGCCTCGGCCTGGGGATGCAGTGGCAAGGGACGTTCCTGGAGGATCGGGCCGCCGGTCAGTGGCGGCGGGTCGGTACGGGGTTCTGCGAGGGGGCGAAACCAGGGAGCACAACCAGGGGCGCGTGGGGGCACCTCCCGGCCCGCTAGGGCTGGGGGAGAACTGCGCGAAGCGGAAGGCACTCACCCGCAAGATCGCGACGCAGGAGAATGACCTGCACGTGTCCGCGACCTTACGGACTGGTTGGCGCTTGTCGCGCAGTTCCGCCCCCCTCGGCTTCGCCTGGGGGTACCTCCAGCGCTCGCGTGTTCTCACCCGCCTGCGTTCAGCGGCCGTCGGGGACGACCGCACTGCGGTCGAGGTCGGTCAGGCGTGGCCGCCCCAACAGGGCGAGGGTGTCGTCGAGTTCGGCCTTCAGCAGGTCGAGGACCCTTGCGGCGCCGTTCTCGCCGTCGACGGCGAGGCCCCACAGGACGGGCCGGCCGATCAGGACGGCTCGGGCGCCGAGGGCGACCGCGAGGGCAACATCCGTGCCCGTCCGGACACCGCCGTCCAGGAGGACGGGCAGGTTCGGCGGTACGGCGGCGGCCACTTCGGGCAGTGCGGCGAGGGACGGGAGGGCACCGTCGAGCTGGCGGCCGCCGTGGTTGGAGACCAGGACGGCGTCGACGCCGTGCTCGGCGGCGAGGTGGGCGTCCTCGGCGGTGAGGATCCCCTTGAGGACGATCGGCAGGCGGGTGCGTTCGCGCAGCCAGGCGAGATCGGCCCAGGTCAGGGTGGGGTCGAACTGCTCCTTGGCGTGCTCGGCGAGGCCCGAACTGCCGTGGCCGGCGCGGTGGCTGGCGGCCATCACGGCCTGGTCGACGTTGACGGCGCGGACGTGCGCGGGGATGGCGAAGCCGTTGCGGGCGTCGCGCAGGCGGCGACCGATCCGGGGGGCGTCGACGGTCAGCACCAGGGCGCGGAATCCGGCGGCTTCGGCGCGTTCGACCAGGGCGGCCAGCACGTCGCGGCGGCGCAGCCAGTACAGCTGGAGCCAGAGCGGGCCGGTGGCGGCCTCGGCGATGGATTCCAGGGTGCGGCTGGCGAAGATCCCGGCCACCATGAGCGCGCCGGCGCGGCCCGCGGCGCGGGCGGTGGCGACCTCGCCCTCGGGGTGGAACAGCTGGTGGTAGGCCATCGGGGCGATGCCGATCGGGGTCTCCAGGCGGCTGCCGAGCAGGGTGAGGCTCTGGTCGGTGGCGGAGACGTCGACCATGGTGCGCGGGCGCAGCCGGCACTCCTCGAACCGGGCCCGGTTGGCGGCGAGGGTGCGTTCGGCGCCGCTGCCGCCCTGCACGAAGTCCCAGATCTCGGCGGGGAGTCGGTCGCGGGCGGCGCGTTCGAAGTCGGCCGGTTCCAGCGCTTCCACGGGGCTGCCTTTCCGGGCAGGCCTCGGTCGGGCCCGCTCCGGCCCGGCAGCGTAGGAGGCCATGCCCCCATTGGTCTAGACATTGCTTCGGCTCAAACGCCTGTGCAATCGTCAGAAAGCCGAACCGACCCCGTTCGTCGTGCACGGCGTCCTTCCAACCTCCCCTTCGTGGAGTGGCGTTGACCGGATCTTCTTCTCTTCCCGCCCAGCCGTACGAGGCCGCCGAGGCCCCGCACGACTGGGTGGACCGCTACCTGCTGGCCGGCCCCGCCGACCAGGAGTGCCTGCGCTTCGGCGCCCCCGTGGACCGGGCGACGCTGCGCGCCCTGGTCGCCGAGCAGGCCGCCCGGCTCGCCGCCGCCGGCCTGCGCCGCGGCGGCACGGCCGCGCTGCGGCTGGCGCCCTCGCTCGGCTACGTCGCCGCGCTGCTGGCCTGCTGGCAGCTGGGCGCCCAAGCCGTCCTGCTGGACCACCGGCTCACCGACCGCGAGGTCGCGCTCGCCGTCGAACGGCTGGCGCCCGAGGTGCTGGTCGAGTCGGCGCACGGCCCGGCGGCGGCGCTGCGGGGGTTCGCCGAGACCGACCCGGTGCCGGTGGCGCTGCCGAACGGCCGACCGGCCGCGACCGGCCACGCCCTGGTGCAGCTCAGCTCGGGCTCGACCGGCCCGGCCAAGGTGATCGCCCGTACGGCCGCTGACCTGCTGCGCGAACTCGACTGCTACGCACGGCTGGAGGCGTTCCCGAAGGCCGGCGGCCGGGTGGTCCTGCTCTCCTCGGTGGTGCACGTCCTCGGCCTGGTCGGCGGGCTGCTCAACAGCCTGTACGCCCGGGTGCCGCTGACCGTCCCCGCGCGGATGACCACGGCCGGCATCCTGGCCGCGATCGCCGCGGACGACCGGCCGACCACCGTGATCGGCGTCCCGTTCCACGCCGAGCTGCTGGCGGGGGCGACCAGCGCGCCGCCGCTGCCGCAACTGCGCCGGATGATCGTCGCCGGCGAGCTGGTCCGCCCGGGCCTGCCCGCCGCCTTCACCGACCGGTACGGCGTGCCGCTGGGCACCATGTACGGGATGACCGAGCTCGGCGTCATCGCCACCGACCTCGACGGCGCCCTGCACCCCGAGGCCGCGCCCGTCCACGGCATGGACGTGCGCGAGGACGGCGGCGAACTGCACATCGCGACGGCCGCCTCCCCGTACCCCGGCCTCACCGACCCCACCCGCTGGTCGGACGGCCGGCTGCACACCCGCGACGCCGGCCGGGTCGACCCGGCGACCGGCCGGATCACCGTGCTCGGCCGCCGCGACTCGCAGGTCTCGATCGGCGGCCTCAAGGTCGACCTCAACGAGGTCGAGCACACCCTGGCCGCCCTGCCGGAGGTCCGCGAGGCCGTGGTGGTCTTCGTCGACGGCGCCATCGAGGCCTACCTGGCCACCGAGAGCGCCGGAACCGCGGATCGGGCCGACGCCGTCCGCGAGGCGCTGACCCGCGAGTTGGCCGCCTTCAAGCGGCCCCGGCAGCTCACCTTCCTCCCGGCGCTGCCCCGCACCGCCACCGGCAAGCTCGTCCGCGACACCGCCGCGCTGCGCGCCGCCGCACTCTGAGCACGCCTTGATCGACCGCACACCGTTCCGAACCCCGACCCAGCACGAGGAGCACACCATGCAGGAGCGCATCCACGAGTTCGTCATCGCGGCACTCGCCGGGATGAACTACGACGTCGACGAGGTCACCGGCGACACCGACCTCGGCCCGGCCGGCCTCGACCTCGAGTCGCTGGCGCTCGCCGAGCTCTCGGTCCAGGTCGAGGACGAGTTCGGGGTCAAGTTCGAGGTGGAGGAGATGGAGACCACCGCGCTGATGACCCTCGACCAGTTCACCGCCGACGTGGCCCGCCGGATCGCCGCCGACTCCACCGCCGCCGCCGGCACCGCCGCGTGAGCACGACCGTGCTGCCGGACCGGGCCGAGGTCGTGGCGATGCTCGCAGCGTTCGGGCAGCGGCCCGCGGACCGCGTGCCCGAGAACCTCGGCTCGCTCGAACTCACCTGGCTGACCGCCGAGTTCGAGCAGCGCTACGGCATCGAGCTGGAGCTCTCGGACGAGCAGTTCGCCGCCGTCCGCACGGTGGACGACGCCGTCGCGGTGCTGCGCGAGGCCGTGCTCGCCGCCGCCCCCTCCCCGGGCGGGGCCGCCCGGTCATGAGCAGCAGCGCACCGCCGGCCGGACGGCCGGTGTTCACCGGCCTCGGGGTGCTCAGCGCCTTCGGCGCCGGGCTCGCCCCGCTGGCCGCCGCGACCGCCACGGCCGGGGCCGGCTTCGCCGAGGTGGCCCGCTTCGACGTCGCCCGGCGCGGCACCCGGCGGGCGGCCCTGCTGGCCGACCCGCCGCCGCTCGCCGACGCGGTGCTCGGCGCCGTCGCCGACGCCTGCGCGCAGTCCGAACTTCCGGCCGGTGCACCGCTGTTGCTCGCCCTGCACAGTGACCTGCGCACTCGCGGGGTCGCCGAGGAGGTGTCGAGGGGCGCCGTCGCCCTCGGCCTGGCCGGGGTGACCCGGGTCTACACCGGCGCCTGCGTGGCCGCCGCCACCGCGGTGGCCGACGCGGCCGCCATGGTCGGCTCCGGCCGGCACCCCCGGGTGCTGGTCGCGGCCGGGCACCTGGTGGAGCCGGGCGTCTTCGCGGCCTTCGACGCGGGCCGGGCGCTGGCCCGCGACGGCGAGCTGCGGCCGTTCAGCACCGGGCGCAGCGGCACCCTGCTCGGGGACGCCGCGGCGGCCGTGGTGGTCGAGGCGGCGGACGCCGCCGCCGGGCGCGGCGCCCGTCCGCTGGCCCGGCTGGCGGGCTGGGGCCGCTCCGGGGACGCGCACCACGTGTGCCGGCCGCGGCCGGACGGCGCGGGCGTGGCCCGGGCGGCCCGGTCCGCGCTGGCCCGGGCGGGGGTCGCCCCGGCCGAGGTGGGCTACGTCAACGCCAACGGCACCGGTTCGCCGATGTCCGACCTGGCGGAGGCGCGGGCGCTGCGCGAGGTGTTCGGCGAGGCGCTGGCCGGATTGCCGGTCAGCTCCAGCAAGTCCGTCCACGGGCACGCCCTGGAGGCCTCCGCGCTGCTCGAACTCGCCGTCACCATCGGCGCGTTGGGCAGCGGGCGGCTGCCGGTGAACGCCGGCTGGCTGGGACCGGACCCGGAGATCGGGCTGAACCTGGTGCTGGCCGGGCCGCGCGAGGACGCCCGTCCCCGCTACGCGCTGAGCCTCAACTCGGCGTTCGGCGGCGCGAACACCGCACTCCTGGTGGCCGCCGCATGAACCACCTGCGCACGCTCGCCACCGCGGCCTGGACCGACGGCGCGCCGCCGCCCCCGCTGCCCGGCTTCTCGGCCTCGACCTTCAACCCACTGGTCGCGGCGGTCGCCGAGCGCTGCCTGGCCGCGCACTACGGCGAGCCCGGCGGAGCCGAGGAGCCCAACGCACACATCGAGCCGAACAAGCCGGGGGAACCCGGCGAACCCGGCGAACCCGGTGGACCTGCGTTGCCCGGCACACCCGGCACACCCGGAGACTGCGGGTCGCCTGGCGTGCCCGGCGAACCCGGATTGCCTGGCAGCCCCGGGACGAAGCCCGGTGAGCCTCGCGGACCCATCGCCTCCGGCGGCCTCGGGGGCTGTGGGTTGCCTGGTGGACCCGGGTTGTCCAGCGAGCCCGGCAAACCCGGGGCGCCCGGCGGACCTGGGTCACCCAACAAGCCTGGCGAGCCCGAGTTGCCCGGCGGACCTCGCGGACCCGACAGGCCCGGGTTTCCCGGCGAACCGCGCCGCACCGGCCTGCTGCTTGCCAGCGCCGGGGGTGACCGCGCCACCGCGCTGGCCATCGACACCGGCGCGGCGGGGCATCGGATGCCGCCACTGCTGTTCTTCCAGTCCAACCCGAACGCCGTCCTCGGGCACATCGCCGCCCGCTGGGGCCTGACCGGCCCGGTCGTCGCGATCAGCCTCGCGACCGCCGCCGCACCTGGTGAAGTCCCGCCGGACGCACTGGAGTTGGCCGCCCTGCTGCTCGCGGACGGCGACGCCGACCAGGTCCTGGTCATCGCCGCCGAGCAGCCCGACCACGCCGAACACGCTCGGGGCAAGGCCGGCCACGCCACCGCCGTCCTGGTCACCGCCTGAGCCCTCGTCCGCGCGCACCCCGCTTTCCGACACCCCGTCCGTACGCGTCCCCGGACGCCGCACCGCACCCGCATGGTCAGCACCATGGGAGGGATCCATCACCATGAGCACCCGCAGCATCCGCAGCCTCCTGGCGAACGACCCGGACGTCGGCGCCGGGAACGTGCTGACCAGCAGGATCGCCCTGGGCATCGGCCTGGACGAGCCGGCGCTGACCTTCGACACCCCGGTGGACGGCCGCGCCGCCCGGGAGGCCCTCACCCTGCGCGAGGCCGACCGCGCCGTCCGGGCCCGGGCGGCCGCGCTGCACGCCCTCGGGGTCGGCCGGCGGGACGTGGTGGTGGTGTACGTGAGCGCCGCCGCCGACCAGGTGCTGTCCTTCCTGGCGCTGACCCGGCTCGGCGCGATCCCGGCGCTGCTCAACCCCGGGGTGGAGGGCGAGCGCGCGGCCCGCTACATCGCCCGGCTCGGCGCCGCCGGCATCCTCACCGACCCCGCGCACCGGGCCGAACTGGCCGAGTACGACCCGGCGGCCCCGGTGCTCGCCGACGCCGCCGACCTCGGCGCCGCCGCCCCGGACGCGGCGCCCGCCCCCTACCGCCACCACGCGGACGACCCGATCGCGATCACCCACTCCTCCGGCACCACCGGGATGCCCAAGGCGGTGGTGCACTCGCACGCCAGCCTGTACGCGTCGATCCGGCACCGCGCCGCGCTGCCCCGGCCGCAGGGCATCGACCGGGTGCTCAGCGTGCTGCCCGCCGCGCACGCCGCCACGCTGATCGCGCTCAACCTGGCGCTCAGCTTCGACTCCCAACTGCACCTGATCTCGCAGCAGACCGGCCCGGCCGTGCCGGCGGCGATCGAGCGCTGGCGGCCGCAGAGCGTGTTCGGCTTCGCCACCACGTGGGCCGACCTGGCCCGGCAGGACCTGTCCGCCCGCGACCTGTCCTCGGTCGGCCTGTGGTGGAACACCGGCGACTGCGCGCACGAGGCGCACATCCGCCGCCTGATCGCCCAGGGTTCGCGCGAGACCGTCACCCGCGAGGGCCGCGTCCGCCTGCCGGGCTCGGTGTTCGTCGACGGCCTGGGCTCGACCGAGATGGGCCACTCGCACTTCCACATCACCCACGCCCCCGGCACCGAGAAGTACGGCCGCTGCGTGGGCCGTCCGCACACCTTCGTCGACTGCGAGGTGGTCGGCCCGGACGGCGAGCCGCTCGGCCCCGGCGAGGTCGGCGAACTCGCCACCGCCTCCCCGACCCTGGCGCCCGGCTACTGGAACGACTCGGTCACCACCTACCGCACCCGGCTGCGCGGCCGCTTCCTCACCGGCGACCTGATGTACCGGGACGAGGAGGGCTACTACTACCACGTCGACCGGCTGGTCGACTCGGTCGACCTCGGCGGCGGCCGGCGGCTGTACACCGCGATGTCCGAGGAACGGGTGCTGGCCGACGTCCCCGGCGTGCAGGACTGCACGGTCGTCGCGGTGAAGGACGGCGACCGGGTGGTCACCGACGTGCTGCTGCTCCTCGCGGCCGGCGCCGACCCGGCCGTCGACCGCACCGAGGAGGTGGTCGCCGCGCTCGACGAGCACACCGCCGCCACCGTCCGCTCGGTCCTGGTGGTCGACGACGCGGACATCCCGCTCGGCCCGACCGGCAAGGTCCGCAAGGTCCTGCTGCGCGAGCGCCACCTCGGCGCGCTGAACCTCGCGGCCGGCGCCCGATGACCCGGGTCGGACGGCCGGGCGCCGTCGTCACCGGCCTGGGCCTGGTCACCTCGCTGGGCCGCAAGCCGGGCGACGTCTTCGAGGCGCTGACCTCCGGGTTCAGCGGCATCACCGCCGTACCGGAGGGCCACGTCGCGCACGGCTGGCTGCCCGCCGCCGGGATCGCCCCGCACATCGACGGCCGGGAGGTGCTGCCGCCGACCGAGACCCGCTGCGTCGACCGCTTCGCGCTGCTGGCGATGGCCGCCGCGGACGACGCGCTGGCCGACGCCGGGCTGGTGGTCGGCCGCGACGTCGACGCCCGCCGCACCGCCGTGGTGCTGGGCACCGGCGGCGGCGGCCTGGAGACCTACGAGCAGCAGGCGCAGCGCCGCCAGGAGCGCGGCCGCCCCGGCGTCAGCCCGTACCTGTTGCCCGGGATGCTCTCCAACATGGCCACCGCCCGGGTCGCGATCAAGCACGGCATCCGGGGCTTCAGCACCGCGATCGTGACGGCCTGCGCGGCCGGCGCCCAGGCGGTGGCCGAGGGGCTGCGGCTGATCCGGGCCGGCGACGCGGACATGGTGGTGTGCGGCGGGACGGACGCCTCGCTGCATCCGACGATCGTCTCCGCCTTCGCCAACGCCCGTGCGCTGGCCCAGGGTTGGGAGGACCCGGCGCAGGCGTCCCGGCCGTTCGACGCCCGCCGCAACGGCTTCGTGCTGGGCGACGGCAGCGCCGTCCTGGTCCTGGAGAGCGCCGAGCACGCGGCCGCCCGCGGCGCGGCCGGGTACGCCGAACTGATCGGCTGGGGCTCCAGCACCGACGCCCACCACCCGACCATGCCCCGCCCCGACGGCGCGGGCGCCGCCGACGCCATGCGCGCCGCCCTCGCCAACGCCGGTCTGGCCCCGTCCGACATCGGCTACGTCAACGCGCACGGTACCGGCACGAAGCTCGGCGACGTCGCCGAATCGGCCGCGCTGAACGCCGTGTTCGGCGAGCACCGGCCGGCCGTCAGCTCCACCAAGGGCGCCACCGGCCACCTGCTGGGCGCGGCCGGGGCGGTGGAGGCCGCCGTCACCGCGCTGGCCGTGGCCCGCGGCCTGCTCCCGCCGACCCTCAACCTGGACGACCCCGACCCGGCGTGCGCGCTGGACCACGTCCGCGGCGCCGCCCGGCCGGTCCGGCTGCGGGCCGCGCTCAGCAACGCGTTCGCGTTCGGCGGCCACAACACCAGTCTGGTCTTCGGGCCGACGCCCACCAGCACCGTCAAGTAAGGCCACCAGCGCCGAAGAGGCCGCCACGGCCTGCTGCCTTCGCGCTCGAATCCCAGCTGCCAGGAGCCCAGTTGCCCATCCAGACGATCACCCACGTCGAGTACCACTGCGCGGACGCCGCGCGGACCGCCGCCGAGCTGCAGGACGGCTTCGGCTTCCGGCGCGACGCCGACCAGCCCGCGTGGACGCCCGGGCTGCGGGCCGTCCACCTGCTCCAGGGCGGCATCCGGCTGCGGCTGCTGTCCAGCGGGATCGGCGGCCACCCGGTGGCCGACTGGGTGGAACGGCACGGCGAAGGCGTCGCCGTGCTGGCGCTCGGCTGCGCCGACCCGGCGGCGGCGCTGGAGCGGGCCGAGCGGCACGGCGCCGAGGTGCTGGACCGCGCGGGCGCGCTGATCGCCGGCTTCGGCGACACCGCGCTGCGCTTCGTCCCGCTGCCGGAGAGCACCCCGGAGCCCGCCGGCGGCGACCTTCTGGACGCCCTCGACCACGTCGCGATCTGCGTGCCCGCCGGGCGGCTCGCCGCGTCCGTGCGGTTCTGCGAGGCCGCGCTCGGCATGCGCCTGATCTTCGGCGAGTACATCGAGGTCGGCGAGCAGGCGATGGACTCCAGCGTGGTGCAGAGCCCCTCCGGGGACGTCACCTTCACCCTGATCGAGCCGGACACCGACCGCCGGGCCGGCCAGATCGACACCTTCCTCGCCGACCACGACGGCGCGGGCGTCCAGCACCTGGCGCTGCGCACCGACGACATCGCCACCGCCGTCCGCACCGCCCGCTCGCGCGGCGTCGAGTTCCTGGCCACCCCCGGCGCCTACTACGACGGCCTGGCCGAGCGGCTCGGCGACACCGCGATCCCGGTCGGGACGCTGCGCGAGCTGGACGTGCTGGTCGACCAGGACCACGGCGGCCAGCTGTTCCAGATCTTCGCCCGCTCCACCCACCCCCGGCGGACCTTCTTCCTGGAGCTGATCGAGCGCCAGGGCGCGGGCACCTTCGGCACCGCCAACATCAAGGCCCTGTACGAGGCGGTCGAGCGCCAGCGCGCCGCCGCCGCCGTCTGACCGGCCGCCACCACCCGACCCGACCGCCCTCCGAGGAGGACCGCCCCATGACCGTCGCACCCGAGTTCGTCCTGACCCCGGCCGAGACCGCCCTGCTGCCCACGCCCGAGGACGTGGCCGGCTACCGCGAGCACGGCTGGTACCTCTCCGGGCGGCTGTTCACCGACCAGGAGCTCGACACCCTCCAGGCCGCCACCGACGACTACTACGAGGGCCGGCGCGACCGCGCCCTCGCCGTCCGGCCGCCCCGGCTGGCCGCCTGGGAGCCCGCGCACGGGCCGGTCCAGCGGCACAACGACTACGTGCACTACGAGAGCGACGCGATCGCCGCGATCCTGCGCAAGCCGCTGGTCGGCGCCGTCGCCGCAGTGCTCGCCGGGGCCGAGGAGATCCGGATCTTCCAGTCGACGCTGATCTTCAAGCCGCCGGTGCCGGAGGAGCCCTCCAACCAGGTGCCGTGGCACTTCGACAAGCACTACTGGCACACCTCGACCTCGGAGGAGATGCTGACCGCCTTCATCCCGTTCCACGACTGCGGGGTGGAGAACGGCACCATCACCATGGTCGACGGCAGCAACCGCTGGGCGGAGCTGCCCTCCGAGGAGGACGCCACCCGGCACTTCGCCCAGCGCGACCGCGCCGAGCTGGAGTCGATCCTGGCCGCCAACGCGCGCCACAACGGCGCCGAGGTGCGCAAGGTCCCGGTGGTGATCCCGCGCGGGCACGTCAGCTTCCACCACTGCCGCACCTACCACGGCAGCGGCGCCAACCTGGCCGACTTCCCGCGCCGGGCGATCTCGCTGCACCTCCAGGACGGCGCCAACGCGTACCGCCACGCCACCCGCCCGGACGGCAGCCCCGCCTCGTACAACCACGACGTGCTGGTCCGCCGCACCGCCGACGGCCGCCCCGACTACGCCGACCCGGAGATCTGCCCGGTCGTCTGGCGGGGAGCCCGGTGACGGGCCTGCCCGGTTCGGCCGACCTCGGCTCCCCCGCCGGGCGCTACCGGATGCTGCGGCTGATCCGCGGTTTCGAGGAGCTCGCGCTCGGCCTGGTGAAGTCCGGGGAGATCACCGGCGGCATCCACCCGTACATCGGGCAGGAGGCGGTGGCGGTCGGCGTCTGCGCCGCGCTGCGCCCGCAGGACCGGATCACCTCCACCCACCGGGGCCACGGCCACGTGCTCGCCAAGGGCGCGGACCCGAGCCGGCTGCTGGCCGAACTGCTGGGCCGCACCGGCGGGTTGAACCGGGGGCGGGGCGGCTCGATGCACGCCGCGGACTTCTCGCTCGGCATCCTGGGCGCCAACGGCATGGTCGGCGCCGGCGGCGCGATCGCGGTCGGCGCCGCCTGGTCGGCCCGGCAGGCCGGCGAGGACCGGGTCGCCGTCGCGTTCTTCGGCGACGGCGCGCTCAACCAGGGCGTCCTGCTGGAGTCGTTCAACCTGGCCGCGATGTGGCGGCTGCCGGTGCTGTTCGTCTGCGAGAACAACGGCTACGCCACCACGCTGCCGGCCGCCACCGCGGTGGCCGGCAGCGCCACCGGCCGGGCCGCCGCCTTCGGGATCCCCGCCGTCGAGGTGGACGGGATGGACGCCGAGGCCGTCCGCGCGGCGGCCGCCGAGGCCGTCGCGCGGTCCGCCGCCGGCGGCGGACCGGGCTTCCTGGAGTGCCGCACCTACCGCTTCGAGGGGCACCACACCATGGAACGGCTGATGAAACTGCGCTACCGCACCCCGGAGGAGGTCGCCGACTGGCGCGGCCTGGACCCGCTGCCGCGCGCCGCCGCACTGCTGCCGCCCGGCCTGGCCGAGCGGCTGGACGCCTCGGTCGCGCAGCAGCTGGCCGCCGCCCGGCAGTTCGCGCTCGACTCCGAACTCCCTTCTGTTGAAGGCGCGTTGGACCACCTCTACGCGGACGGGCTGCGTCCGAGGGCGGGGTCCGGGGCATGAGGCTCTCCTACACCAAGGCGCTCAACCGGGCGCTCACCGACGCCCTCGCCGAGGACCCGGCGGTCTGCGTGTTCGGCGAGGACATCGGCGCCGGCATGGCCGGCCCCACCCTCAACCTGCTGGACCGCTTCGGCCCCGGCCGGATCGTCGACACCCCGCTCTCCGAGCAGGCGTTCACCTCGATGGCGATCGGCGCCGCGCTGACCGGGCGGCGGCCGGTGATCGAGTTCCAGATCCCCTCGCTGCTGTTCCTGGTCTTCGAGCAACTCGTCAACCAGGCGCACAAGTTCTCGCTGATGACCGGCGGCCAGGCGAACGTCCCGCTGACCTGCCTGGTGCCGGGCTCCGGCTCCCGGGACGGCTGGGCCGGGCAGCACTCCGACCACCCGTACAGCCTGTTCGCGCACGCCGGGATGAAGACCGTGGTCCCGGCCACGCCCACCGACGCCTACGGGCTGCTCCGGTCGGCGATCGCCGACCCGGACCCGGTGGTCGTCTTCGCCCCGGCCGGCGCCCTGCCGGTGCGCGAGACCGTGACCTGGGAGCTGTCGCCGATCCCGCTCGGCTCGGCCCGGATCCACCGCGAGGGCGCCGACGTCACCGTGGTCGCCGTCGGCCACCTGGTGCACGACGCGCTGGCCGTCGCGGAGGAGCTCGCCCCGGAGGTCTCCGTCGAGGTGTTCGACCCGCGCACCCTGTACCCGTTCGACTGGACGGCACTGGCCGCCTCGCTGGAGCGCACCGGCCGGCTGGTCGTCGTCGACGACTCCAACCGCAGCTGCGGCATCGGCGGCGAGATCGTCGCCACCGCCGCCGAGGAGCTGCGCCTGATCGCCCCGCCCCGGCGGATCACCCGCCCGGACGGCGCCGTGCTGCCGTTCGCCCCCGCACTGGACCGCGCCCTGCAGCCGAACCGCGACCAACTGCGCGACGCCGTCCGTGCGGTGATGAAGCATCGGCCGACCTCCAGCCGCGAGGACCGGGGCCGTTGAACCTGACCGCCGAACTCACCTCCCTCAGCCCGGCGTTGCGCTCCGCCCTGGCGGCGTCCGGCGACGACCGGATCTTCTACGACCTGGCCGGCATCACCCGCCGCTACACCGCGCTGCGGGACGAACTCCCGGGCGTCGCCGTCCGGTTCGCCATGAAGGCCTGCCCGGTGGACGAGGTGCTGGCCGAACTCGCCGCGCTCGGCGCCGGTTTCGACGCCGCCGGCCCGAACGAGATCGCCCAGGCGCTGCGCACCGGCGTCCCGGCCGAGCGGGTGCACTACGGCAACACCGTCAAGTCGGACCGGGGCATCGCCGAGGCCCACCGCCTGGGCATCCGGGACTTCGCCACCGACAGCCTCGCGGACGTCGCCGCGATCGCCGAACACGCCCCGGGCGCCCGGGTGTTCTGCCGGCTCGCCACCACCGGCAAGGGCGCGCTCTGGGGCCTGAGCCGCAAGTACGGCTGCTCGGCGGCGGACGCCGTCCGGGTGATGACCGCGGCCCGGGCGGCCGGGCTGACCCCCGCCGGGCTCTCGGTGCACGTCGGCTCGCAGCAGCTGACCGCCGAGGCCTGGGCGGCGTCCTTCGACCTGCTCGCCGACGCCATGGTGGAGCTCGAACGGGACGGGATCCGGCTCGACCACGTCAACCTCGGCGGCGGCCTGCCCGCCCTCGGCTACGTCGACCGGTACGGCACCGCGCTCGAACCACCGCTCGACGAGATCTTCCGCACCGTCCGGCAGGGCCTCGACCGGCTGCGCCGACTGCACGGCGGCAAGCTGGCGTTCGTCCTGGAGCCCGGCCGCCACCTGGTCGCCGACCAGGGCGCGATCCGCACCCACGTCTACCGGCTGACGGACCGTCAGCAGCCGGACGGCGAGCGGGAGCACTGGCTCTACCTGGGCTGCGGGAAGTTCAACGGGCTGTACGAGATGGACCAGGTGCAGTACCGGCTGGTCTTCCCCACCCACCCGGACGAGGACCGCGTTCCCGCCGTGATCGCCGGCCCGACCTGCGACAGCGACGACACCTTCCCGCACGGGCGCACCACCGGCCGGGTGCCGGTGCCCCGGGCGGTGGCCTCCGGCGACCCGGTGTGGATCCTCTCCAGCGGCGCGTACGCGGTCAGCTACCTCACCCAGGGGTTCAACGGCTTCGACCCGCTGCCGTGCACGGTGCTCCCGGCCGACGCCTGACCCCGGTCCGGGCGTCCCCGGCTCGACCGCACCGACGGGGACGGACGCGAACGGGCCCGGCCGCCGACCGGCCGGGCCCGCTGCGCAGGTACCGCTACCCGACGGACGAGTACGCGATGATGCCGCGCCGCATCCCGTCGACGGCCTTGCGGGCGGTGCGGCGGAGCTCGACGTTGTCGCCGGCGGCGTCCTGGATCTGGCCGAGGACGTCGATCAGCTGCTTGGTCCAGCGGACGAAGTCGCCGGCGGGCATGTCGGCGTCGCGCAGGACGGCGTCCAGGTCGTGGCCGAGGGCCCAGCGGTAGGCGGCCCAGGCGAAGCCCAGGTCGGGTTCGCGCTGGCCGACGCCCTCCGCGGTGGAGATCTTGTGCTGCTCCTCCAGGGCGTCGAGCCTGCCCCAGATCCGGACCATCCGGCCGAGCGCGTCCTTGGCGCCGCCCTCGGGGACCCGGGGGGCGGTGGCGTCGTCGGACTGCCGGGCCTCGTAGACCAGCGCGGAGGCGCAGGCGGCGAGTTCGGCGGCGGCGAGACCGTCCCAGACGCCTTCGCGGATGCACTCGGAGGCGAGCAGGTCGAGCTCGCCGTAGAGCCGGGCCAGCCGCTTGCCGTCGTCGGTGACGGTGTCGCCGCTGAGGTAGCCGAGCTCGGCGAGCAGGCCGCAGACCCGGTCGAAGGTGCGGGCGATGGTGTGGGTGCGGGAGCGCATCCGGCGTTCCAGCAGTTCGGTGTCGCGGTGCAGGCGGTGGTAGCGCTCGGACCAGCGGGCGTGGTCCTCGCGTTCGTCGCAGCCGTGGCAGGGGTGCTGGCGCAGCGCGGCGCGCAGCCGGGCGATCTCGGGGTCGTCGGCGGCGGCGGCGCGGCCCTTGCGGAACCGCTCGGGTTCGAGGTGACCGGCCTTGGTGCGCAGCGCGGAGGCGAGGTCGCGGCGGGACTGCGGGCTGCGCGGGTTGAAGGACTTGGGGATGCGCATCCGGTCCATGGCGGCGACCGGGTGCGGGAAGTCGATCATCGCGAGGCGCTTGACCTGGCGTTCGGCGGTGAGCACGACGGGGCGCGGCCCGTCCTGGTAGTCGGGGTGGCGGGGGCCGGAGCGCCCGTGCCGGCCGCGGACGTCCGGCGGGAGGCCGGGGTCGAGGACGAGCGCGAGGCCGGCGAACTTGCCGGTGGGGACGTGGATGATGTCGCCGGGCTTGAGCTGCTCGATGGATTCGACGGCGGCGGCGCGGCGCTGCGTGGAGCCCTCGCGGGCGAGCTCGTTCTCGCGGTCCTTGAGCTGCCGGCGCAGCGACATGTACTCGTCGAAGTCGCCGAGGTGGCAGGTCATCGACTCGCGGTAGCCGTCCAGGCCCTCTTCGTTGCGCTGGACCTGGCGGGCGATGCCGACCACCGAGCGGTCCGCCTGGAACTGCGCGAAGGAGGTCTCCAGCAGTTCGCGGGAGCGGTGCCGCCCGAACTGGCCGACCAGGTTGACGGCCATGTTGTAGGACGGGCGGAAGGAGGACTTCAGCGGGTAGGTGCGGGTGCCGGCCAGGCCGGCCAGCGCCTCCGGGTCGAGGCCGCGCTGCCACAGCACCACGGCGTGGCCCTCGATGTCGATGCCGCGGCGGCCGGCCCGGCCGGTGAGCTGGGTGTACTCGCCGGGGGTGATGTCGGCGTGGGTCTCGCCGTTCCACTTGACCAGCTTCTCCATGACCACCGAGCGGGCGGGCATGTTGATGCCGAGGGCGAGCGTCTCGGTGGCGAAGACCGCCTTGACCAGGCCCTTGACGAAGAGTTCCTCGACGACTTCCTTGAACCTGGGCAGCATGCCGGCGTGGTGGGCGGCGATGCCGCGCTCCAGGCCGTCGAGCCACTCGAAGTAGCCGAGCACGTTGAGGTCCTCGTCGGGGATGTCGCGGCAGCGTTCCTCGACGAACCGGCGGACGGTCGCGCGGTCGGCCTCGCGGTTCAGCCGCAGGCCGGAGTTGAGGCACTGCTGGACGGCGGCCTCGCAGCCGGCCCGACTGAAGATGAAGGTGATCGCGGGGAGCAGGCCTTCGGCGTCGAGCCGGTCGATGACGTCGACCCGGCTCGGCGTCCAGACCCGGCCGGGCCGGCCGGCCGGCATCGAGCGACCGCGGCCGCGGGCGAACCTGTCCCGGCCGCGGTCGGCCTCGGAGCGGGCCAGGCGCACCAGCTCGGGGTTGACCGCCTTGGCGGGGTTCTTCAGGCTGCCCTTGGGGCGGCCGTCCCGGTCGGGGCTGGCGAACAGGTCGTACATCCGGTTGCCGGCCATCACGTGCTGCCAGAGCGGGACGGGGCGGTGCTCGGAGACGATCACCTCGGTGCCGCCGCGCACGGTGTCCAGCCAGTCGCCGAACTCCTCGGCGTTGGAGACGGTCGCGGACAGCGACGCCAGGATCACGGATTCGGGGAGGTGGATGATGACCTCCTCCCAGACGGCGCCGCGGAACCGGTCGGCGAGGTAGTGCACCTCGTCCATCACCACGTAGCCGAGGCCGTCGAGGGCGCTGGAGCCCGCGTACAGCATGTTGCGCAGCACCTCGGTGGTCATCACGACCACCGGCGCGTCGCCGTTGACGGAGTTGTCGCCGGTCAGCAGGCCGACCTTGGCCTGGCCGTAGCGCTTGACCAGGTCGCCGTACTTCTGGTTGGACAGCGCCTTGATCGGCGTGGTGTAGAAGCACTTGCGCCCGGCGGCCAGCGCCAGGTGGACGGCGAACTCGCCGACGATGGTCTTGCCGCTGCCGGTGGGGGCGGCCACCAGGACGCCCTTGCCGCTCTCCAGCGTCTGACAGGCGCGGACCTGGAAGTCGTCGAGCGGGAAGTCGTACAACTGCTGGAAGCCGTAGAGGGCCGTCGCCTGCTCCTTGGCGCGTTCGCGGGAGGCCGCGTACCGCTCGGCGGGGCTGAGCTGCTCTTCGGGCGTGGGGCTGCCGTGCACTGGCGTCACCTTTTCTTCCCGTGGGTGTGGCTGGACGGGGGCGCAGACGGCGACGCCTGCGGCTGCGGGGCCGTGGCCCTGGCGGGCGACGGGGCGCAGCGGGTGCTTGGGGTGTGGTGATCGAGCATCTCAGCCTGAGATTACCCGTCTGGAGTGACATCAACAGCCGACTTTTCCGGCAGCTGAAATCGCCGGCGGGAGACGGTGCGATGCGTGATCGGACGGCTGCTCGGGGTGAGCGTCGCCGCAGGTGGACCGGGCCGCGAAAAACCCGGTGCGGGTCGAACGGGCGTTCCGCTAGCGTCCTCGCCGTGGCCAAGTTGAACCAGATCATCGCCGTGGAAAAAGGCGTCAAGTCGAAGTCGTTCCAGGAGCTGACGCAGGCTCACCAGGATCTGCAGAAGCCCGCCCTGCTGGCTGGCATCTCCCGGACGTACCAGCCGAAGGACGAGGAGGGCGAGCAGTTGCCGCCCGAGTCGACGCGGGTGCAGGTCAAGGCGGAGGACGTGCTGCGCACCACCGCCGCCACGCTCACCCGGCTGTTCGACGTCACCGCGACGAAGGACTGGGCCAACACCGAGGCCCGGGCCGACGTGGTGGTGGACGGGCGGACGCTGGTGGCCGACGCGCCCGTCACGTACCTGCTGTTCCTGGAGAAGCAGTTGACCGACCTGCGGACGTTCGTCCGCAAGCTGCCGGTGCTGGACGCCGCCGAGTCCTGGTCGCACGACCCGTCCTCGGACGCGTGGAAGACCGAGGCGGTGCGCACCATCCGCACCAAGAAGGTGCCGCGCAACCACGTGAAGGCGGAGGCGACGGAGAAGCACCCGGCGCAGGTCGAGGTCTACTACGAGGACGTCGCGATCGGGTACTGGACGACCGTGAAGTTCTCCGGCGCGCTGCCCGCGCGCCGGGTGAACGAGCTGCTGGAGCGGGTGGAGAAGCTCCAGCAGGCGGTGCAGTTCGCCCGTGAGGAGGCGAACGCCGCGGAGGTCACCGACCGCCGGGTCGGCGACGCCGTGTTCGGCTACCTGTTCGGGTAGCCCCAAGAGCCCCCCGGGTGAGACCGGGGGTGGCGCGAGAAGCGCAAGCTGACACTGAAGTTGAAGCTGACTTCGGGGTACAGGTGGAGGTTCGAGTCCTCCCCCCGGCACCACACGCGCCGGGGTGGCCCAACCAGGCAGAGGCAAACCCCGTCAATCTCAGACTCTCGCTCAAGTCTCAGCATTCGCCGCCGAGCGCCGGATCGACCGGTCGAGGGCCGGTAACGTCGGATGCGGGTTCGACTCCCGCCTGCGCCTCTTCCTGGCGCGGTAGCTTCAATGGCAAAGCACGACGTTGTGAGAGTGACCCTCGGCCTTAAACGTGCCGGCGCAGAGCAATTGGGTGGCACCTCAGGAGCCCGGGAGCTGGATACCGCTCCCGGGCCCCGTCACGTTCGGCGGCCGGCTCTCCCGAGTGGCGTTTCCGAGAAGTGTTCACATCCTGAGTTTCAAATGTCTTCAAGTGATCAGCGATTCGATGCTTGTCGATCGAAGGCCGTCCAGCTTCGAACGATTCCGGTCAACACTCGGCCGAAGTGCGATCCGGTTCCTACAGTCGTGCCGACCGACCAGGCCGCGACAGCAGCAGGAGGACAGGCGATGGCGAATCTCGAAACCTCGCTCAAGGAAGCCATGACCATCGAAGGAGCCATCGGCGTGGCGCTGGTGGACTACGGCAGCGGAATGGCGCTGGGGACTCTCGGCGACGGCGGGGAGATCGACCTGAATGTCGCCGCGGCCGCCAACACCGACCTGGTGCGTGCCAAGATGCGGGCGATGGAGCTGCTCAACCTCCACGACGACGGGATCGAGGACATCCTGGTCACCCTGACCGGGCAGTACCACCTGATCCGCCCGCTGACCACGGCCGGCGGGCGCGGGCTGTTCCTCTACCTCGCGCTCAACCGCAGCCGGTCCAACCTGGCGATGGCCCGGCACCAGTTGAAGCGGATCGAGGCGTCCCTGGAGGTCTGAGCGCGGGGCGGCGGCCCACGGGCCGCCGGAGACAAGGGGAGGAAGCATGCCCGTACCGCTGTACCAGGCCAAGGCCGAATTCTTCCGGATGCTCGGCCATCCGGTCCGGATCCGAGTGCTCGAACTGCTCCAGGCGGGGCCGACGCCCGTCCGTGAGCTGCTGCCCGAACTCGACGTCGAACCGTCCAGCCTCTCCCAGCAGTTGGCCATCCTGCGCCGCTCCGGCCTGGTCACCGCCACCCGCGAGGGTTCCACGGTGGTCTACGCGCTCGCCGGCGCCGACGTCGCCGAACTGCTGCGCACCGCCCGCCGGATACTCACCGAGCTGCTCGCCGATCAGGGCATGCTGCTGGAGGAGCTCCGCGCCTCCCCCTGACACGCCGACGGGCCACCCGCCCCCGCACCGGGTGGCCCGCTCATGACGTCTCGCTGCGCGAGCTCCCGCGGCAGGCAGACCGCGTGGACGGTGAACTCCAATTCGAATGCCTATGCTGTGTGACATTTCACAGGTCATACTTCTAGCCGAACCCACCCCTGCCCCGCAACGATCGGCTGGTGACCCACACCGACCCCTTTCTCGCGCTGAGCGCCGCCACCGGCCGCTTCAGCTACGGCTCGCCCCGCGCCGTCACCCTCGCCGCCGACGCCCGCCGCGCCCTGTTCCTGCGCTCCACCGGCCCGACCGACCCGGTCGAGCGCCTGTGGATCTTCGACCTGACGACCGGTCAGGAGCACCTGGTGGCCGACCCGTCGGCGCTGGCGCCCGGACGCACCGGCGCGGTCGCGGACCTGCCGCCGGTGGAGCGCCGGCTGCGCGAGCGGATCCGGGTGTGGGCGCCCGGCATCGGCTCGTTCGCGGCCACGGCCGATCTCGCCACGGCGGTCTTCGCCCTCGACGGCCGGCTGTTCCGGTGCGACACCGCGACCGGCTCCTGCACCGAACTCCCGGTCGCCGGGCCCGCGTTCGACCCGCGCCCGAGCGCGGACGGCGCGCTGGTCGCGTACGTCGCCGACGACGCGCTGCACCTGACCTCGGGCGGCCGGCTCAGCCCGGCGGACGGTGCCCGCTGGGGCGTGGCGGAGTTCGCGGCGGCGGAGGAGCTGGGCCGCTCCCGGGGCCACTGGTGGTCGCCCGACGGCTCCGCGGTGCTGGCCGCCCGGGTGGACGAATCGGCCGTGCCGCTCCGGCACTTCGCCGACCCGGCGCACCCGGAGCGGGAGCCGGAGTCGTTCGCGTACCCGCAGGCGGGCGGCCCGAACGCGGACCTCCAGCTGTGGGTGCTGCGGCTGTCCGGCGACCGCACCCGACTGCGCTGGGACGACGCCGAGTTCCCGTACCTGCTGGCGGCCGACTGGGAGGGCGACGGGGAGATCCTGCTGACCGTCGCGGACCGCCTGCAGCAGCGGGTGCTGCTGCTGAGCGCCGACCCGGCCACCGGCGTCACGCGCGAACTCTCCCGCACCGAGGACGAGTTCTGGGTGGACCCGCTGCCGGGCACGCCGCTGCGGCTGTCCGACGGGCGGGTGCTGACCTCGGCGGACACCCCGGCGGCGCGCGGGCTGGCGCTGGACGGCAAGGCGCTGACGGACGAGCGCCTCCAGGTGCGCCGGGTGGTCGGGCCGTGGCACGGCGGCCTGTTGGTCGAGGCGGGCGACGGCGACCCGGCCGACCAGCAGGTGTTCCTGCTGGACCCGGACGGCGGCGCGCCGGAGCGGCTCACCGAGGGCCCGGGCGTGCACACCGTGGCCGCACACGGCGAGGGCGTGCTGCTGCTCGTCTCGGCGTCCCTCGACGGCGTCCGCCGCGAGCTGGTCGGGCCCGGCGGCGCCCGCACCGCGTTCCCCGACCTGTCGGCCGAACTCCCTTACCGGCCCGAGCCGTTGCTGCGACGGGTCACCGAGCACGGGCTGCCCTCGGCGGTGCTGTACCCGCGCGGGCACGTGGCCGGGAACCGGCTTCCGGTGCTGCTGGATGTGTACGGCGGGCCGGGCTTCCAGGCGGTGGCGAACGAGCCGCGCCGCTGGCAGCTGAAGCAGTGGTGGGCCGACCAGGGCTTCGCGGTGGTGACCGTGGACAACCGCGGAACGCCTTTCGTGTCACCGGAGTTCACCCGGGCGATCTTCCGCCGCTTCTCGCAGGTGGCGATCGACGACCAGGTGGCGGCGCTGCAGGCGCTGGGCGCGGAGCACCCGGATCTGGACCTGACCCGGGTGGGCGTGCGCGGCTGGTCGTACGGCGGGTACTTCGCGGCGCTGGCGGTGCTGCGCCGCCCGGACGTGTTCCACGTGGCGAGCGCGGGTGCGCCCCCGACCGACTTCCGGCTGTACGACACGGCGTACACCGAGCGGTACTTGGGGCTGCCGCAGGACAACCCGCAGGGGTACGAGGCGGACTGCCTGCTGGCCGACGCGCCGGCACTGCGCCGTCCGCTGCTGCTGATCCACGGGTTGGCGGACGACAACGTGCACCCGTCGCACTCGCTGCTGCTGTCGCAGGCGCTGAACCGGGCGGGGCGTCCGCACGCGGTGCTGCCGCTGCCGGGGGTGAGCCACATGCTGCCGGACGGCGAGCTGGAGCGGGTGGCGGCGGTGGAGCTCGCCTTCCTCCGCGAGAAGTTGGGCCTGGGGCGGGAGTTGGGCGCAACCCCTTCCGCCTGATGCGTGACATGTGAAATATTACCGACCATTCCTTTCCTCCCCCTTTCCCATTGAGGAGCGGGTCACTTGCGCAGACTCCCCACAGCCCTGCTGGCTGCCCTGACCACCGGCGCGATAGCCCTGACCGCCGCCCCCGCCCAGGCCCAACCGTCCACCGCCGCCCCGCAGTCGGCGACCGACGGCCGGGAGGCGCCGCCCTCGCCGGTGCCGCCGCAGGAGCGGGCCCGGCAGGCGCTCAAGGCGCAGGCCATGGCACAGGTCAACCAGGGCCGGGTCGCCAAGAGCGACAAGGGCACCACCCCGGCCAAGGTGAAGATCGGCAACGACTACGTCCAGCTCGCCCACCAGCGCACCGACAAGGTGTTCGTGATCCTCGCCCAGTTCGGCGACCAGGTCGACAACACCACGCTGTACGACGGCAAGCCGCGCTACGGCGGCACCCCCGGCCCGCAGCACAACCGGATTCCGCAGCCGGGCGCGAACGACACCCACACCTACTGGCAGAACGACTTCAGCCGCGACTCCTACCGGAAGATGTTCTTCGACGACGCGCCGGGCGCGAACTCGATGCGCAACTTCTACCGCACCCAGTCCTCGGGCCGGTACGACATCGAGGGCACCGTCACCGACTGGGTCACCCTGCCGTGGAACGAGGCCCGCTACGGCTCCAACAAGGGCCCGCAGGGCGGCGGCGGCTGGACCCAGGCGCAGGAGTTCGTCCGGGACGCCACCAAGGCCTGGTACGACGGCGAGATCGCCAAGGGCCGCACGGCCGCGGACGTCAAGGCGGAGCTGGCGCAGTACGACGTCCAGGACCGCTACGACTACGACAAGGACGGCAACTTCGACGAGCCGGACGGCTACCTCGACAACGTGATCGTGGTGCACGCCGGCGTCGACGAGACCTGGGGCGGCGGCGCGCAGGGCGGCGACGCCCTGTGGGCGCACCGCAGCTGGACCTTCCCCGACCCGACCGGGCAGACCGGCCCGGCGGGCAACCGGATCGGCGGCGCGCCGGTCGGCGACACCGGCCTGTACGTGTACGACTACGTGCAGGCGGGCGAGAACAGCGGAGTCGGCCTGTTCTCCCACGAGTTCGGGCACAACCTGGGCCTGCCGGACCTTTACTCGACCAACGGCGGCGACAACTCCGTCAGCTTCTGGTCGCTGATGTCCTCGGGCTCGTACCTGGGCAAGGGGCGCAACACCACCGGCGCGTACCCGGGCGACCTGGACGCCTGGAGCAAGCTGCAGATGGGCTGGCTGAACTACGACGAGGCGCAGGCCGCCACCCGTTCCAGCCACACCCTGGGCGTGTCCGGCTACAACACCGACCAGGCGCAGGCCGTCCTGGTGCACCTGCCGCCGGCTTCGACCACGACCTCGCTGGCCGACCCGTTCGAGGGCGGCGCGCAGTGGTGGAGCGACACCGGCGACAACATGGACGCCTCGCTGTCGCGCACCGTGGACCTGACCGGGAAGACCTCCTCGGCCGCCCTCGACGCCGCGGCCTGGTGGGACACCGAGCAGGACTACGACTTCTTCACGGTGGAGGCGTCCGCGGACGGCGGCCGCACCTGGACGCCGCTGCACGGCACCGTCGACGGGCTGCCGATCGGCGACACCACGGCGAACACGCCCGGCCTGAGCGGCAGTTCGGGCGGCTGGCGACAGCTGCACCTCCCGCTGGACGGGTACCTCGGCAAGCAGGTGCAGGTGCGCTTCCACGTCACCTCCGACACCAACACGCACGGCCGGGGCGTGCTGGTGGACGCGGTGAAGCTGACCGCGGACGGCGCGGTGCTGCTGGCCGACGGCGCGGAGGGCGGCCCGGGCGACTGGGCGGCCGTCGGGTTCTCGGTCATCCACGGCAAGGACGCCGTCAAGCAGCACCCGCGGGCCTACCTGGTGGAGAACCGCCGCTACGCCGGGTACGGCGCGTTCCTGAAGACCGGGCCGTACAACTTCGGCTACTCGGGTGTGCCGGGCAAGGCCGACGTGATCGACAACTACCCGTACCAGGAGGGGGTGTTGGTCTGGCTGTGGGACACCTCCTACGAGAACAACAACACCGTCGACCACCTGGGCGGCGGGCTGATCCTGCCGGTGGACGCGCACCCGAAGGCGCTGCGGTTCGCGGACGGCTCGCTCACCAACGGGCGTTCGCAGTCCTACGACGCGACGTTCTCGCTGAAGAGGACCGACGCGTTCACGCTGCACAAGGCGGGCGTGGCGACCAAGGTTCCCTCGGAGCCGGCGGTGCCCGCCTTCGACGACCACAGCGGGGTGTACACCGACCCGGCGATCCCGCAGCTCGGGGTGAAGGTGCCCGACACCAACACCCGGATCGAGGTGGTCCGCGAGACCCAGGGCGGCAAGCTGACCACCGTCCGGGTGGGCCCGGCGTCCTGAGCTCCGCGGTGATCTGAAGTACCGGTCGGCCGACAGCCGCTCCTCTTGTAAAGGCTTCTTTAGAAAGATAGCTTTAGATACATGAGCGAACAGCCGTCGGCCGTCCGGCTGACCGATCCGCGCGCCCTGCGCGCCTACGCCCATCCGACCCGGATGACCCTGGTGGGCCTGCTCCGCGTGCACGGGCCGCTGACCGCGACCCGGGCCGCGGAGCTGCTCGGCACCGAGTCCGTCGCCAGTTGCTCCTTCCACCTGCGCCAACTCGCCAAGTACGGGCTGGTGGAGGAGGCCGGCGGCGGGCGCGGGCGGGAGAAGCCCTGGCAGGCCACCGCCGACCTCACCAGCTGGGACTCCTCCCCCGCCGACCCCGAGCAGGCGGCCGCCGTCGACACCCTGCAACGCGCGGTGCTGGACGGCTACTTCGCCCGCGCCACCGGCTGGCTGACGCACCGCGCCGAGGAGGCGCCCGAGTGGCGCGAGGCGGCCGGCTTCGGCGACACCGTGGTGCGGGTCACTCCCGAGGAGCTCACCGAACTCCTCACCCGCATCGAGGAGTTGACCCGCCCCTACGTGGAGCGCACGGCCGACCGGCCGGAGGGCGCGCGCGCCGTCCAGCTGATGCAGCTGGCCGTGCCGACGGACGTGCGGCCGTGATCGGCCGGCTCCGGATACCCGAACTGCTGCGCGAGGCGGCCTTCCGCCGCTACTGGACCGGGCAGACTGTCTCCTCGCTGGGCGACCAGGTCACCCTGCTGGTGATCCCGCTGATCGCGGTCTCCGCGTTGCACGCCGACGCCGCGCAGATGGGCTACCTGGCCGCCGCCGGCTACCTGCCGTACCTGCTGCTGTCGCTGCACGCGGGCAGCTGGGCCGACCGCTCCCGGCAGCGGCGCCGGGTGATGATCGTCACCGACCTGGGCCGCGCGGCGGCGCTGCTGACCGTCCCGATCGCCTGGGCCGCAGGCGTGTTGACGCTCTTTCAGCTGTACGCCGTGGTGCTGGCCGTCGGCTCGCTGTCGGTGTTCTTCAACGTCTGCAACGCGCCGCTGTTCGTCGCCCTGGTCCCCGCCGAGCAGTACCTGAGCGGCAACGCGCTGATCAACGGCAGCCGCGCGGCCAGCTACGTGGTGGGCCCGGGCCTCGGCGGCCTGCTGGTCCAACTGCTGTCCGCGCCGGTGGCGTTGGTGGCGGACGCGCTGTCCTTCGTGGCGTCCGCGCTGTTCCTGCGCCGGATCAGCCCCGAGGAGCCGCCGCCCGCCGAGGCCGGGCGCGGCTCGACCGGCGAGGGCCTGCGCTGGATCCGCCGCTCCCCCGTGATGCGCGCGGCGCTGCTCGGCACCGCCACCGTCAACCTGTTCACCTTCGTCCTCAGCGCCCTGTTCGTGCTCTACGCGACCCGTGAACTCGGCTTCAGCGCGGGCCTGTTGGGCGCGGTGCTGGGCGCCGCGGCGGTCGGCACGCTGCTCGGCGCGGCGCTCACCGGACGGGTGGCGGCCCGGATCGGCATCGGCCCGGCCTTCCTGTTCGGCCTGGTGGCGTTCGCCGCGCCGCTGCTGCTGATCCCGCTGGCCGGCGGGTCGCGCGCGACGGCCGCGGCCCTGCTGTTCGCCGCGGAGTTCCTGTCCGGCATCGGCGTGATGGTCCTCGACATCTCCGCGGGCACCATTTTCGCCGCCTTCATCCCGGACGCCCTGCGCTCCCGCGTCTCCGGCGCCTACCAGGCAGTCAACTACGGTGTGCGGCCGCTCGGTTCGCTGCTGGGCGGGCTGCTCGGCTCCACCCTGGGCCTGCGCCCCGCGCTCTGGATCGCCGCGATCGGAGCGATCGCTTCCGGACTGTGGGTGGTCTTCTCGCCGATCCCACGGCTGCGCGAACTGCCCGGCCAGGACGGGGCGGTGGACCCGGAGGACCCGGCTGACCAGGAGGAACGACTCGAACATTCGACCTGACGTCGGGGCGGGATTCCGGGGCACGATAGCGCATTCGGGCATATGCCCGACGGATATGGCCGAAAGTCTCGCCCCGCGGGGGCCCCGCCGGTAGCGTTGCGTTCCGGTCAGACTACCGCAGGTGAAAGCGGTGGCAGCGACGCACCGTGTCCGGCACGGTGGGGAGGGAACGCCGTACGTGCCCGGGATCGAAGAGTGCCTTGCGGAAGCCATGGGGATCACCGGCGCCTTGGGGGTCAGCCTGGTCGACTGGACCAACGGGCTGGCCATCGGCACCGCCGGACTGGGCCCCGACGGCGACCACGAGGTCGGGGCGGCCGACGCCACCGAACTCGCCCGGGCCGTCACCCAGACCCCGTCGTTCGCCGACCCGGACTCCGGCGCCCCGCCCGCCGAGGACGTCATCGTCACCTCGGCCGGCAACTACCACCTGATCCGGTTCGTCCCCGCCGCCTTCGACGCGAACGTCTTCCTCTACCTCCGGCTGGACCGCGACCACGCCAACCTGGCGATGGCCCGGCTCCGCCTCGCCACCATCGCCGACCGACTGGTGCTCACCTGATGTGGTCCGCCGACACCCTCACGCCCGCCTCCAGCACCGGCCCCTACCGCGTCCCGCCGATGCCGACCGTGCCGCCGCTCCTGGTCGCCTCCTCTCAACTCGCCGCCCCGGCCCCGCAGTCGAGCCCCCGCCCGCGGCGCACCCAGGCCGCCCCGCTCCCCCGCCGCCGACGCTCCGCCTGCGCGCCCGCCACCACGTTCGAGGCGGCGCTCACCGACCTCGCCACCGAGGGCGCCACCGGCGTCCTGCACGGCCCGGACGGCGCGGTGCACCTGGCGGCCGGCCTGGTGGTGCACGCCGAGTCCCCGCGCGGGGCGAGCGTCGGCCACCTGCTCACCGCCGCCGGCCGGGTCACCGTCCGCGCCTGGGAGGAGAGCATGGCGCTGACCGGCGGACACCCCGCCGACCACCTGCTCGCCGCCGGGATGGTCGGCCGCGGCGAACTCGAACTCGCCCGCCTGGCCGCCACCTTGGACGGCGCCCACGACGCGCTCGCCCAGCACGGCGGCGAGCTGCGCTTCGACTCCGCCGCCCGCCCCGGCTTCCGGCTCGCCCGCCCGCTGTCCGTCCTGGAGCTGCGCGGCGCGGTCGGCCGACGCCGCGCCCTGCTGGACGCCTGCTGGCCGTCCGCCGAACTCGACTCCGCCCCGCCGGTCGCCACCGGCGCCGTCCCGGTCCGCCGCACCGCCGTGCCGCGCCACCGCCGGCAGGCGCTGCTGGCCGCCGCCGACGGCACCCGCACCGTGCCCGAACTGGCCCGGCTGCTGGGCCGCACCACCTTCGGCGCCCTGCTGGACGTCCGGCAGCTGGCCGCCGCCGGGCTGCTCTCGGCCGGCCGGCCCGCCGTCCTCCCCGACCCGCCACCGGCCGCCGCGCCCGGGCCGACGCCGCCGGACGTGCTGCTGCCGCCCGGCCCGCGCTCCTACGACTCCTCGGACCCGGAGGTGGGCCTGCTGCTCCGACTACGTGCCGCCCTGGAGGCCCTGTGACCGCCCTGTCCGCCCGCACCTGCCCGCCGTCCGAGTCATGAAGCGCACGTTCCGTCAACTGACCGCGAGGAGGACGCCCGTGCTGCCCGAAGCCGAGGTGCAGGCCGAACTGCGGGGCCTGCGCTCCCGCGTCCCGCATCTGACGGGTTCGCTGGTCGCCACCGTCGACGGCCTGGTGGTGGCCCACGACACCAGCGCCCTGGAGGCGGAGAGCGTGGCCGCGCTGACCGCCGCCGCGCTCGGCGTGGGCGCGCGGCTCACGGAGGCCACCGGGCAGGGCGCCTTCCTGGAGCTGATCACCCGTGGCGAGCGCGGCTACACGGCGACGTACGCCGCCGGCGCGTACACGGTGCTCACGCTGCTGGCCGGCGCGCAGGCCAACGTCGGCCGCCTGCACCTGGAGGCCCGCCGCGCCGGCGCGCGGATAGCCGCCCTGGCCGACGCGGACCTCGACCGCAGCCCCCTCTGACCCTCCCGCTCTCCCCCCTTCGACACTCGTCCCGTCTCCGCACCACCCCGGGCGTCGATCTGACGTGCCGTCAATTCGCTTACTGGAAGAGGTACTTGCACCATGTCTACGCTGGAAACCGCGCTCAAGGAGATCATGGGGTCGGTCGAGGGCGCCATCGGCGTCGCCCTGGTCGACTACAACAGCGGTATGGCCCTGGGCCTGATCGGCGGCGGCCCCGACCTGGACCTGAACGTCGCCGCCGCCGGCAACACCGACGTGGTCCGGGCCAAGCTCCGCGCGATGGAGCTGCTCAACCTGAACGAGGCGATCGAGGACATCCTGATCACCCTCTCCTCCCAGTACCACCTGATCCGCCCGCTCACCTCCCGCTCCGGCAAGGGCCTGTTCCTCTACCTGGCACTGGACCGCAACCGGGCGAACCTGGCGATGGCCCGCCACCAACTGAAGAAGGTCGAGACCGACCTGGAGGTCTGAGGTCAGCCGGCCCGGCCGAGGGTGAGCAGGCCCCCGGTGGGCACCCGGACGGCAAGCTCCGTTCCGTCGACCGGGGTCTGCGCCCGCGCCACCTCCCCGCCCAGGCAGTCCTGCACCAACAGGTCGACCGGGCCCGGCGCCCGGTCGAACTCGATCCGCACCAGGGTGTCCGGGTCGGCGTTCGCCACCAGCAGCCTCCGCCAGTGGCCCGCGGCGCGCAGCGGCAGCGGGGCGTAGCGGCCGAACGCCAGCGCGCCCGCGCGCCGCGCCTCGATCACCGGGTACGCCAACTCGGGCCGGTGCGGGCGCAGTTCGCCGCGCTGGAGCAGCTCGCGGTGCTCGGCCATGACGCCCAGCCAGAACCTCAGTGCGGCCAGCTGCTCCGGGCGCTGCGCGGCGAGGTCGACGGAGACCTGGGCGGTGGCGAACAGCACCGACTGGAGCAGCACGGCGATCTGTTCCGGGCTCTCCTCGGGGTGCCAGGTCAGCGGGTCGGCGTGCACGGCGAGCGGCCCGGCGGTGAGTCGCAGGTCGGCGGTGCGGACCCGGTTCTCCACCGCGTTGTGCGGGCAGTCGGCGGCCCGGACCATGGTGGCGTACGGCCACAGGCCGGGGCCGAGGTAGTCCTGGCGGTGTTCGACCAGCACGTCGGGGCGGGTGGCGCGGAGCCGTTCGTCGAGGGCGGCGAGCAGTCTCTGCACGCCTTCGGCGACGGTGGCGCAGTCCGCTTCGGGCGAGGCGGTGTGGGGTGCGGCGCCGGCTGCGGGCCGGTGGGCGAAGGTGTCGACGAAGTCGATCTTCAGGCCGTCGACGCCGTGCTGCTCGACGGCGGCGGCGAGCCGGTCGACCTGGTGGGCGCGGACGGTGGGGCTGCGCGGGTCGAGCAGGTAGGTCTCCAGGGTCGGCAGGTGGGCGAGGGTGTGGCCGGCCAGCCGGGTCGCCGCTTCGCTGCGGTCGCCGACGAACGGGACGGCGTGCCACAGCAGGTAGTTCAGGCCGAGGCCGCGGACGCGGGCGACGTGCGCGGCGAAGTCCGGGAAGTCGGTGGGGGCGGGCTGCCAGTCGCCGGTGGTGGCGTAGGAGCGGGTGCGTTCGTCGGTCTGCCAGCCGTCGTCGACGATCAGGCTGCGGAAGCCGAGCGGTGCGGCGAGTTCGGCGAGGCGCTCGACGTCGGTGGCGGCCATCGCCAGGTGCAGGGCGTACCAGGTGCAGAACACCGGCTCGAACGCGGCGTCGGGGACGGCGCGGACGGGCGCGAGGCCGGCCCACCAGTCGGCGCACTCCCGGACGGTATCGGCGAAGTGACGGCCGCTCAGGTCGAGGCGCAGGGCGATCCCGGGGCCGTCCTGTTCGATCCACCAGCTGTAGCGCCCGGTCTCCTCGACCGCGCCTTCGCCGATGGCGACGGGTCGGACGAGTTCGCCGACCGCGAAGGTGCACAGCGCGCCGTCGCCCTGGCCGACCAGGCTGCCGACGGGTGCGCCCTTGGGCAGTGACGCCTCCCGGGGGTTCGCCCAACTCGGCGGCAGCCAGCGGGCGTTGGTGTTGGGCGTCCAGTAGGCGGTGGCGCCGGTGCAGGGCAGTTGCCATTCGATCCGCAGGCGGGCGTCCGGCTCGACGGTGGTCGCCTCGATCAGCAGCACGCCGGGGACGGCGAGTTCGGTCACGGTCACGGCCGGGGCGCTCACGCTCCCGACCGCCGTCACCCGGAGGGTGAGCAGGCCGGCGTCGACGGTGCGGGAGGTCTCGGTGCGACCGGACGGCGGTGCGGAGCCGTCCCAGGACAGTGCGGTCACGCGGGGTTTCCTTTCGCGGGAAGTGGTCCCGCCCCGGCCGGCCGCGGAAGCGGGTGAACGGCCGGCCGGAGCGGGGGTTCGGGGCGTCGGCCCGGCGGCGCAGTGGGCCTTCGCAGGTGTGGTCGGCGGGAGAGCGTGGGCTCTCCCGTCCCGCCCGAGGGGCGCGCTATGCCTCGGGGAAGTGGCAGGCGACCTGGCGGGTGGGCGTGTCGGGGGCGAGCACCGGCGCCTCGGTCCGGCAGACGGCCTGCGCCTTGGGGCAGCGCGGGTGGAAGGTGCAGCCGGGCGGGGGGCTGGCGGGGCTGGGCGGGTCGCCGAGCAGGACGATGCGTTCGCGGGCGCGCTCGGCGGCCGGGTCGGGCAGCGGGACGGCGGACAGCAGCGCCTTGGTGTACGGGTGGGCGGGGCGCTCGTACACGTCCGCCCGGTCGCCGAGTTCGACGATCCGGCCGAGGTACATGACGGCGACCCGGTGGCTGAGGTGTTTGACCACGGCGAGGTCGTGCGCGATGAAGACGTAGGCGACGCCGAGTTCGGCCTGCAGGCGTTCCATCAGGCCGACGATCTGCGCCTGGATGGAGACGTCGAGCGCGGAGACCGGCTCGTCCGCGACGACGAGTTCGGGCCGGGTCGCCAGCGCCCGGGCGATGCCGATGCGTTGGGCCTGGCCCCCGGAGAACTGGTGCGGGTAGCGCTCCAGGTGTTCGGGGGCGAGCCCGACCAGCCGGATCAGGTCCCGGACCTCCTCGCGGATCGTCGAAGGGGAGGCGCCCTGCGCGCGCAGCGGGGCCGCGATGATCTGCTGGACGGTCTTGCGCGGGTTGAGCGAGGCGAACGGGTCCTGGAAGATCATCTGGAACTTGCTGCGCAGCGGCCGCAGTTGGCGCTGCGGGGCACGGGTGATGTCCTGTCCGCGGAAGCTCACCTGCCCGGCCGTCGGGTCGAGCAGGCGGACCAGCATCCGTCCGGTGGTGGATTTGCCGCAGCCGGATTCGCCGACCAGTCCGAGGGTCTCGCCGGGGCGGACGTCGAAGCTGACGCCGTCCACGGCGCGGACGCCGGGGGCCCGGCGCAGGACGCCGCGCGGGCCGGGGAAGGTCATGCCGAGGTCGCGGACGCTCAGCACCGCGGTGTCGGTGGTCATGCGGTCACCTCGTCGTGGATGCAGGCGCTGCGGTGGCCGCCGGCGACGGTGCGCAGCGGCGGCCGTTCGCCGGTGCAGCGGGTGTCGGACGTGGCGGCGTACGCGGGGCAGCGGGGGTGGAAGGCGCAGCCGGCGGGCGGGGCGAGCAGGGACGGCGGAGTGCCGGGGATCGCGCGCAGGGCGGTGTCGGGCGCCGCGTCGAGGCGGGGCAGGGAGTCGAGCAGCCCGCGGGTGTACGGGTGCCGGGGGGTGGTGAACAGCGCTTCGGCGTCGGCCTGTTCGACCGCGGAGCCGCCGTACATGACGAGGACGTCGTCGGCGGCGCGGGCGATGACGCCGAGGTCGTGGGTGATCAGGACGAGGCCGAGGCCGCGCTCGCGCTGGAGGCGGGTCAGCAGGTCGAGGACCTGGGCCTGGACGGTGACGTCGAGGGCGGTGGTGGGTTCGTCGGCGATGATCAGGTCGGGTTCGCAGGACAGCGCGAGGGCGATCATGGCGCGTTGGCGCATGCCGCCGGAGAACTGGTGCGGGTGTTCGCGGGCGCGCCGGGCGGGTTCGGGGATGCCGACGTCGCCGAGGACGTCGACGGCGCGGGCGTGGGCGGCTTTCCGGGTGCCGCCGAAGTGGCTGCGGTAGGCCTCGGCGATCTGGTCGCCGACGGTGAAGTAGGGGTGCAGGGCGGTGAGTGCGTCCTGGAACACCATCGCCATTTTCCGTCCGCGCAGGGTGCGCAGGTGGTCGTCAGGGGCGCCGATCAGTTCGGTGCCGTCGAGTTGCGCGGAGCCGGTGACGGTGGCGCCGCGGTGCAGTCCCATGACGGCGAGGGAGGTGACGGACTTTCCGGAGCCGGATTCGCCGACGATGCCGAGGGTGCGTCCGCGTTCGACGGTGAAGTCGATGCCTTTGACGGCGTGGACGGTGCCTTCGGCGGTGTCGAAGGTGACGGCGAGGTTCTGTACGGCGAGCAGGGGTGTGGTCATGCGAGCCTCGCCCTCGGGTCGATCCAGGCGTAGAGGAGGTCCACGACCAGGTTGGAGCTGACGATGAAGAAGGAGGCGAGCAGGGTGACGCCCATGACGACGGGCTGGTCGGACTTGTTGAGGGAGTCGGCGAAGAGTTTGCCGATGCCGGGGAGGCTGAACAGGGATTCGGTGATCAGGGCACCGGCCAGCAGTCCGCCGAGGTCCATGCCGAGCATGGTGACGACGGGGGTGAGGGCGGGGCGCAGGCCGTGCTTGCCGACGACGCGGCGCTCGCGCAGGCCTTTGGCGCGGGCGGTGCGCACGTACGGTTCGGCCATCGTCTCGATGACGGAGTTGCGCGTCATTCGGGCGTAGATGGCGGCGTTCAGCAGGGCGAGGGTGATCCACGGCAGGATCAGGTTGGAGATCCACTGGCCGGGGTGCTCGGTGAAGGCGATGTAGCGGGGGTAGGGCAGCAGGCCGGCCACTGTGACGACCAGGTAGAGCAGGATCATCGCGGTGAAGTAGACCGGCAGGGCGGCGACGCCGATGGTGCCGACCATCAGGGTGCGGTCGAGGCGGGTGCCGCGGCGCAGCGCGGAGACCACGCCGGTGCCGACGCCGAGGAGCAGCCAGAGGGCGGCGGCGCCGAGGGCGAGGGAGATGCTGGTGGGCAGCCGGTCCATCATCAGGTCCCAGACGGGCTGGGCGGACTGGAAGGAGTAGCCGAAGCAGGGGAAGCCGCACTGGACGGCGTACTGGCCGGTGCCGAGGGTCTGGCCGGCGAAGATGCCGGTGACGTAGTGCCAGAACTGGACGATCAGGGGGTCGGCCAGTCCGAGCTGTTGGCGGACGAGTTCGATGCGTTCGGTGGAGCAGTCCTTGCCGCAGAACTGGACGGCGGGGTCGGCGGGGAACAGGTAGAAGACGGCGAAGGTGAGCGCGCAGACGACCAGCAGGGTGGCGGCCATCGCAGCGAGCCGGCGGAGCAGGTATCCGATCACGTCCGGCTGCCCTTCGGGTCGAGGGCGTCCCGCAGGGCGTCGCCGACCAGGGTGAAGGCCAGGACCACCAGGAACAGGCAGGCGCTGGGGAGGATGAAGAACATCGGGTCGACCTTGTAGTAGAGCACCGCGTCGGAGATCATCTGCCCCCACGAGGGGGTGGGCGGGCGGATGCCGACGCCGAGGAAGCTGAGTGCGGCCTCGGTGCCGATCAGGCCGGGGACGGCGAGGGTGACGTAGACGATGATGGTGCCGGTGAGGTTGGGCAGGATCTCGCCGAACAGGATGCGGCTGTTGCGGGTGCCGCTGGCGCGGGCGGCCTCGACGTATTCGCGATGTTTGAGGGAGAGGGTCTGGCCGCGGACCACGCGGGCGATGTAGGGCCAGGAGAACAGCGACATGACGCCGATCAGCAGCAGGACGCGGTTGACGTCCCGGGCGACGGAGAGCAGCGCGATCATGAAGATCAGGCTGGGGAACGACATCATGACGTCCATGAACCGGCTGATCAGGGCGTCGGTGCGGCCGCCGAAGTAGCCGGCGGTGATGCCGAGGACGGTGCCGATCAGGGTGATCAGCAGGGCGGCGCTGAACGCGACCAGGAGGCTGATCTGGGCGCCGTAGAGCAGCCGGGCGAAGATGTCGCGGCCGAGCAGCGGTTCGACGCCGAGCCAGTGCTGGGGGCTGATGCCGCCGAGGGCGCCGCGGGGCAGGCCGCCGAGGTAGGGGTCGACGGCTTTCTTGTCGACAGTGTCGGGGCGGGTGCCGCTGATCGCGGTGAGCACCGGCGCGAGGAGTGCGGCCAGGACGAAGAAGGCGATGATGGCGGCGCCGACGAGGGCGGCCTTCTGGTGGCGCAGGCGGTGCAGGGCGAGCTTCCAGGGGGACGCGGGGGCCTCGGTGGTGTCCGGGGCCCCCGCCCCCTCGGCCGCGGCCGTCGGGAGCGGGGTGGTCATGGTGGGAACTCCCGCTCTACTTGACGGACTTGAGGCCGATGCCCGCGTAGTCGAGCTGCCCGGCCCAGACCGGGTGGGCGTAGGCGCCTGCGATGTTGGAGCCGACCAGGACGGGCTTCTTCTGCCAGATCAGCGGGACGGCGGGCGAGGCGTCCATGATCTTTCCGTCCAGCGCGAGCCAGGCCTCGTTGGCCTTCTTCAGGTCGTCCAGGCCGGCGATCCGGTCGAGTTCGGCGTTGACCGTCGGGTCGTCGAACCGGGTCATGTTGCCGTTGTTGCCCTTGTCCTTGACGGCCCGGCCATCGAAGATCATCGGCAGGAAGGTGCCGGCGGACGGGTAGTCGGGGCACCAGCCGAGGCTGGTGAGTCCGGGCTGCTTCTCCTTGTCGCCGACGATCGAGTTGACGGCGGTGGGGTCGACGGTGGTGATGGTGACGTTCACCCCCGCGCGCTTGAGGGCGGCCTGGATGGCCTCGGCCTGCGCCTTGCCGCCGGTGGAGGTGACGAAGTCGGTGGAGAAGCCGTTCGGGAAGCCCGCCTCGGCGAGCAGCTGCTTGGCCTTCTCGGGGTCGCCGCCGGGCTTGATCTGGAAGTGGTCGACGGCCGTGCCGGCGGTGAGCATCGGGGGCAGGTAGGTGGTGGCGATGTCGTTGAACGCGGGGCCGCCGGTGGCGGCGGCGAAGGACTCCTTGTCCACCGCGTACTGCATCGCCAGGCGGACCTTGGCGTTGTCGAACGGCGCCTTGGTGGTGTTCATGTCCAGCTTGGTGGTGCAGCCCGCGTTCTCGCTGATCAGGCGCTTCTTGACGTCGGGGTTGGTGAGCACCTCGGAGATCTTCGCGGGCGTCAGGTCCACGTAGGAGACGGCGCTCTTGTCGTCGCCCTGGTCGGCGATCAGGCGGTCGGCGATGCCGGTGCCCTTGAGGGTCTGGTCGACCACGATCTTGTCGGGGTACGCCTTGCGGACCGGGTCGGTGGCCTGGTCCCAGTTGGTGTTGCGGACCAGCACCATGCGCTTGCCGCGGTCGTAGCTCTCGATCTTGTACGGGCCGGAGGAGACCGGGTGGTTGGAGTAGTTGGCGCCCGCCTCCTTGGCCTTGGGGACGGGCGAGAAGGTGGGCAGGGTGACGGTGTAGCCGAACTCGGCGACCGGACGCTTGAGGTGGAAGACGATCGTCTTGGCGTCCGGGACCTCGATGGCGTCGCTGCCGAGCCGCTCGCCGCCCAGCGGGCCCTTGTACCCGGCCGGGGCGTTGAGGTAGCGCACCGCGTAGTCGGGCCCGCCGGCCAGTTCCGGCGAGTACGACCGCTCGACGTTGTACTTGATGTCGTCGGCGGTGATCGGGGTGCCGTCCTCGTACTTGAGGTTGTCCTTCAGGTGGAAGGTCCAGGTCTTCGCGCCGTCGCTGGAAGTGCCGAGGTCGGTGGCCAGGTCGGGCTCGATCTTCAGGCCCTCGGCGCCGGGGGCGGCCTTGAAGGTGGTCAGGGTGCGGTAGAGCATGCGCACGCCGACGTCCATCACCGGCATGGTCCAGTTGCGGGCGGGGTCGAGCTGGTCGAAGTCCTGGTTCGACAGGATCGTCAGGGTGCCGCCCTTGACGGGGGTGCCGCCGACGATGCCGTTGCCTTCGGTGGTCACACCCTGCGGTCCGCCGCTGTCGTCACCGCCGCCGCCGTTGCTGCCGCATGCGGCGAGGACGAGGGTGAGGGACGCCGCGATGGCCGCCGCGAGGGCGGCGTGGGTACGCCTGTTCATGTGCATCTCCGGAACTGGGGGCTGCTCAACGGGGATCGGATCACCGAGAGATCGGCGCCTCCGGGGATCGATGCCGCCGGGGTCTGGCCCGCTCTGAGGTGTGACCCGTAACATAGTAATGTGAAATTGCACTGCGCAATGAGGCGGCCCGACCGTTACCGAGCCGTGTCATTGCCCGCCGCTCAGCAGTGCAATTTCCTAGCCGCTCACACCAGTTGTCCCTGTATCGCCCCCGCTCGGAGGAGTTCCACCCGATGGCCGACCAGCCCGCCCTGAACACCGGCAGCCACGACCTGCCCATCACCCCCGCCCTGGCCGCCTTCATGGCCGACCAGTGGGCCGCCACCCCGCTGCCCGCCGACAGCCGCGTCCCCGGCCACGCGTACTTCCCGGCCCGCCGGGCCCGGATCGCCGCCGCCTTCCCCGGCGAGCGGCTGCTCGTCCCCGCGGGGCAGTTGAAGATCCGCAGCAACGACTGCGACTACCGCTTCCGCCCGCACAGCGCCTACGCCCACCTCACCGGGCTGACCGGCGAGGAGCAGGTCGGCCACGTCCTGGTGATCGAGCCCGACGGCGAGGCCGTGCTGTACCTGCGGCCCCGCTCCGACCGGGCCGGCGGCTCCGCCGAGTTCTACCGCGACCGCCGCTACGGCGAGTTCTGGGTCGGCCGGCGCGCCGACCTCGCCGAGGCCGCCCAGCTCACCGGCCTGCGCACCGCCCACCTCGACGACCTGCCGAAGCTGTTCACCACCGGCGCGCCCACCCGCGTCCTCGCCGACGTCGACCCCGTCCTGGACGCCCTGGCCGGCCGCCCGTCCGCCGACCACGCCGCCCGCGACGGCCAACTCGCCGCCGCGCTCAGCGAGTTGCGCCTGATCAAGGACCCGTGGGAGGTCGACCAGCTCCAGCTCTCCGTCGACCACACCGCCGCGGGCTTCGCCGACGTGGTCCGCGCGCTGCCCGCCGCACTGCGCCACCACCGCGGCGAGCGCATCCTGGAGGGCGCGTTCAACGCCCGCGCCCGCGCCGAGGGCAACGGCACCGGCTACGAGACCATCGTCGCCTCCGGCGCGCACGCCTGCGTGCTGCACTGGATCCGCAACGACGGCCCGCTCGACCCGGCCCAGCTCCTGCTGCTCGACGCGGGCGTGGAGACCGACACCCTCTACACCGCCGACATCACCCGCACCCTGCCGCTGTCCGGAACCTTCTCCCCCGCCCAGCGCGACGCCTACGAACTCGTCCTCGCCGCCCAGAACGCCGGCATCGCCACGCTGCGCCCCGGCGCGTCCTTCCGCGACTTCCACCGTGCCGCGATGCGGGTGATCGCCGAGGGCCTCGCCGAGTGGGGCGTGCTGCCCGTCTCCGCCGAGGAGGCGCTGCGCGAGGACTCCGGCCTGTACCGCCGCTACACCCTCTGCGCCAGCGGCCACATGCTCGGCCTGGACGTCCACGACTGCGCGAAGGCCCGCGCCGAGACGTACCTGGACGGCGTGCTGGAGGAAGGCATGGTCCTCACCGTCGAGCCGGGCCTCTACCTCCAGCCCGACGACCTCACCCTGCCGCCCGCGCTGCGCGGCATCGGCATCCGCATCGAGGACGACCTGGTGATCACCGCCGACGGCGCCCGCCTGATGTCCGCCGAGCTGCCGCGCACGGTGGACGGCATCGAGTCCTGGATGGGCGAGCTGCTGGGCTGATTTCAGGATGAACGGTCGGTCGCGGGTGCGTAGGCTCAGCCCCCGTGACCGACCGTGCCCTCCGTACCGACCGCATCGCCCGCATCGTGGCGGACCTCCCCCGTCTCAGCGACGTCAACAGCGTCCGCGCGACGGCCCGGGAGCAACTCGCGCGGGGCGACGCCGCGTTCCTCGCCGAGCTCGGCCTCGCCCTCGCCCGGCGCTTCGGCGGGGCGGAGCCGAAGTGGCAGTACCGCAGCGTCTTCGACCACCTGGTCCGGCTCCTGGCCACCCGGCCCGGCGCCGAGAACGTCCGGCAGGCGCTGCGGCTGCTCACCGCGGCACCCGACTCCGCCCGCCCCGCGGCCTCGCTGCTGGCGTCCGGCCACCGCCCGGCCGACCTCGCCGCCGCGTTCGCCGAGCCCGCCCCGAACGAGCTACGGGCCTGCCTGGTCCACGAGTTGATCCTGCGCGGCGTGGACCTCGACACCGTCCCCGGCGCCTCCGCGTGGACGGCCGCCCCGCATCTCGCCCACCACCCGCTGGGCGCGCTGCCCCTGACGCCCTCCCCGCTGGAGGCGCTCGCCGACCTGCCCGGCTACGGCCCGGACGGCGGTTGCCACGCGCTGCCGTACGGGGGTGCGGGAGGCGAGCAGTTGACGGCCCGCCGTACCGCCGAACCGCTGCCGCCCGCCGCCGAAACGACCACTCCGGAGGCGGCCGAGGCCCTGGGCCGGGCCGTCGCGAACTGGGCCGAGGAGTCCAACGGCCGCATCGAGGCCCGGGTGTTCGAGTTCGCCGCACCGCTGCCCGTCGGCTCCGTCCCGGTCGCCCTGCTCACCCTCGGCCTGGACTGCCTCGCCGACGCCGAGCCCTCCGCGCTCTCCGTCACCGCCTGCCCGCCGGCCGAGGCCTGGAGCGTCCTGTTCGCCGCCGCCTCCACCGGCGGCGCCTACAACTACGGCGTGCAGGGCGCCTACGGCCGCCTCGCCGCGTGGCAGTCGCTGGCCGCACTGGCCGACGCCGGCCTCCCCACCGCCGAGGCCCGCGCCACCGCCTGCCACTGGTTCGCCTTCGACGCCCCCGCCCCCTGGTTCGACCGCATCGCCTGGGACCTCGGCCTCGCCGCCCTCACCCCCGACCGCGGCCGCCTCGCCGTCCTCGCGGCCACCGACACCGACTGACGCCCCCTCACGGGGCGTAGCGCAACAGCACCACGTCGCCCACCGTCTCGGCCCCCAGCAGCGTCATCCGGTGCGTGCTGCCGCCCGGGAACGCGGCCGGATACACGAAACGCGGCGCACCCGCCTCGCCGACCAGCAGCGGCGCCACCGCCAGGTGGACCTCGTCGGCTAGGCCCAGCGACAGGAACTGCGTGTGAATCCGCCCGCCGCCCTCCACCATCAGCCGCCGCACCCCACGGGCCGCCAGGTCGTCGAGCATCGCCCCGAAGTCGACGCTGTCACCGGTGCTCACCACCTCGGCCAGCCCGTCCAGCGCGCCGCCCAGCCTCGACGCCCCGGCGTCGGTGGTGTACACGACCTTCCGGTCGCCGAAGTGCCAGAACTTCAGCCCCCGATCGAGGTCGCCGCTCGCCGAGACCGTCACCTTCAACGGGTACGCCGGCTTCCCCGCCGCGACCCGCTCGGCCCGCCGCCGCTCGCTGTTGACGAGGAGCCGCGGATCGTCCGCCCGCAGCGTGTTCCCGCCGACCAGGACGGCGTCCGACTCGGCCCGCACCTGGTCCACCCGGTCGAAGTCCTCGGCGTTCGACAGCAGCAGCCGCTCCGTCGAGGTGTCGTCGATGTACCCGTCGATCGAGGTGGCGACGCTCAGCAGCACGTACGGGCGCTCGGCCATGGTGGCTCCGTTCTTCGCGGCTGGACCCCGGCGGTCCTCGGGCATGATCACACGACCCGGACCTGTCGGTGACCGACGGAAATTCGAGTGACCCCGGCGTACGACCCCGGTACGGTCGGCCGATGCCCGAGCTGCAGCGGCTGCGCGCCGACCACGCCCCGGCGGTCCTGGCCTTCGAGCTGGCGAACCGCGCCTACTTCGCCGCCTCGATCACCGACCGCGGCGACGAGTACTTCGACCGGTTCGCCGAGCGCCACGACGCCCTGCTGGCCGAGCAGGAGGCCGGCGTCTGCGTCTTCCACCTCCTCGTCGCCGAGGACGGCTCGGTCCTCGGCAGGTTCAACCTGTACGACCTGGAGGACGGCGCCGCCGTCCTCGGCTACCGGGTCGCGGAACAGGCCGCCGGACGCGGCCTGGCGACGGCGGCCGTCCAGCAGCTCTGCCGGACGGCGCCGGCGCTGCACGGCCTGCACACCCTGCGGGCGGCCACCTCCCACGACAACGCCGCGTCCCGCCGGGTCCTGACCAAGGCCGGGTTCGCCTCCGACGGCCCCGCCGCCCCGGCCGACCTCGGCGGCAAACCGGGCACCTGGTACCGGCGCGACCTCCGACCCTAGGCCGGGCCCTACCCGGCGCGCTGCGCATCCTCCCACAGCGCGCGAGTCACCTTCGCCGCGCCGCCCTCGCGGGCCGAGGTGTGGGCGGTGCCCGCCCACAGGTGCATGCCCTCGACGTCGCCGCGACGGGTCGCGGCCGCCCGCAACGGCTGGGTGAGGTGGTGGACTTCGGGGTAGGCCGGCGGGGCGTCGGCGTCGTACCGGTCGATGAAGGCGTTGCGGAGGGCCCGGGCGGGGCGGCCCGTGAACGCGCGGGTGACGGTCGTCCCGGGGAGTTCGACCAGGGCGCGGCGGTGCGCGGCCGAGGCGCCGGATTCGTCGGTGCGCAGGTAGGCGGTGCCGAGTTGGGCGGCGACCGCGCCCGCCCGCAGCGCGGCGGCGATCGCCGGGCCGTCGCCGAGGCCGCCGGCGGCGATCAGCGGGAGCGGCGTCACCTCCCGTACGGCGGCGAGCAGTTCGAGCAGCGGGAGGGTGCCCGGGGTGTCCTCGGCGCGGTGGGTGCCGCGGTGGCCGCCGGCCTCCGGGCCCTGCACGGTCAGGGCGTCCAGGCCGAGCGCGGTGGCGGCGCGGGCCTCCTCCGGGCTGGTGACGGTGCCGAGTTGGCCGATGCCGGCGGCCCGGAGCGCGTCGGCCTCGTCCCGGCCGGGCAGGCCGAAGGTGTACGAGACGTACGGGACGGGGTCGCGCAGCAGCGCGTCGAGCTTCGCCTCCCAGCCGTCCCGGTCGGACCGGACCTCGGCGGGCAGCTCCACGCCCCACCGCTCGGCCTCCGGTCGGAGCCGCTCCCGGTAGGCGACGACCGGCCCCGGATCGGAGGGCGGCGCGGGCACGAACAGGTTGACGCCGAACGGGCGGTCCGTCAGCTCGCGGGTCCGGCAAACCTGGTCGAGCATCCCGTCGACCGTCCGGTAGCCGGCGGCGAGGAAGCCCAGGCCGCCCGCGCCGTTGACGGCCGCGACCAGCTCGGGAGTGCTCGGGCCGCCCGCCATCGGGGCCGCGATCAGCGGCACCTCCCAGTCGAATGCCATGCCGCTCCCTCGCCTCCGTGCGCACCGATCCCGGTCGCTGCCCACCCTACGTCGACGGCCGATCCCGCCGACGGCCGCCCGGTCCGCCGTCGGTCTCCTGTTTGCCGGAGCCTTCGCCGCACCGCGATACTCCCCGGATGCTGTTGACCTGGATCGCCGAGGTGGCGGACGAACCGCTGGCGCTGGAGCCGGCCGACCGGCGGGTGGAGTGGGAGACCAACACCTGGCTGCTGAGCGCGGCGGACGAGGACCGGCGGTCCCTGACGGTGCATGAGGTGGTCGCCGCCTTCGAGCGCACCGCCGGACGCATCCGGGAGCGCGTCCGCGAACTGGGCTTCGGCGGGGTGGCGACCTTCTACGTGTGGCACGACCGGCAGGCCGGTCAACTCCGCTGCTCCACCGGATCGGTGCCCACCGAGGAGCTGCCGTTCGGCGCCGCGTACCTGCCGGTCGACGATCTCGGCCCGGTCGTCGAGGGCTTCCTGCACGACGAGCAGCAGGGTCCCGAGGAGGTCGACGACCCGCTGGAGCCCGACCCCGAGCTCCCGCCCTTTCCCGTGTGGGTGCGCAGCGTCGGAACGGCCCCGCGCTGACGCCGCCCCGGCCCGCCCGCACGGCCGAACGGAGGCGAACGGACGCGAACGGGTGGCGTGACAGGCGTCACATCCGCGGAGCGGTCACATTCGGGGGAGCTGCGGGGTCAGTCCTTGCAGAAGCACACTCGACAAGGAGCCCGACCGTGGACGCACGCCTCAACTACTTCGGCAACCCCCTCGCGGGGAAGATCATCAAGCACATCAACTCGGCCGGCGCCGCCATCGGCGGCTCCTCGCTCCCGGCCGCCACCCAGGAGCTGGTGAAGATCCGGGCCAGCCAGATCAACGGCTGCGGTTTCTGCACCGACATGCACACCAAGGACGCCACCCACGCCGGGGAGACCCAGCAGCGGCTGAACATGATCGCCGCCTGGCGCGAGGCGACCTGCTTCACCGAGGCCGAGCGCGCCGCGCTCGAACTCACCGAGCAGGGCACCCGGATCGCCGACGCGGCGGGCGGCGTCAGCGACGAGGCCTGGGCGGAGGCCGCCAAGCACTACGACGAGGAGCAGCTGATCGCCCTCGTCGGCCTGATCGCCCTGATCAACACCTACAACCGGGTCAACGTGATCATTCGCCAGCCCGCGGGCGACTACGTCCCCGGTCAGTTCGCCTGACCCGTTCGGCCCCTCCCCCGCAGGGGAGGGGCCGCCCTCAACCTTCCCCGGAGAGCGCGGCAGCGGCGGCCCGCACGTCGGCCTCCCATCCGCGGAACTGCCGGGCAGTCAAGTACCCGGCGCAGCAGTCGCAGTGGACGGCCAGCAGCCCGAGCAACGCCGACTCGTCCTGGTCCAGGCCCTCGGAGTCCCAGTCGCTCACCGCCGCAGCCAGCTCCGCGGGCGTCATGCCGCTCGCCACCACCCGGGCCGCGAGCTCGCGCATCAGCCACCGCTTGCCGTCCACCGCCCCCGGGTACGCCAGACCGAAGTCGTCCAGCACCTCCCGCAACAACGGCTCCAACTCGGACGCCGACTCCCGGCGCCCCCGCCCGGCCAGGTCGTACAACGCCGGGGAATCGAACCCGTCGGCCACCAACTCGGCGGCGGCCATCGGAAGTTCACCGGTGCTCAGCTCACCCGCGCGGTACCGCAGCGCCACCAGCCGCACCCGCTCCATCTCCGGCACTCCCACTCACCGCCCCTCCGCCACGAGCGCCGCCGCGGCGGCACGCGCCTGCGCCTCCCAGGCCCGGACCTGCTCGGGAGTCCAGTACTCGACGCACCCGTCGCAGCACCCCTCCCCCACGACCCGGACGAACTCCCCCTCCGCAGACTCCAACCCGCCGACGGCAGCCATCACTTCGCCCATCGACCGGATCTCACCGAAGGCCAGCCGGGCCGCGACATCGCGCAGCGCCCACCGCTCCGCGTCCTCCTGCTCGGGCTCCGCCTCCCCCAGCTCGTCGAGCGCCCGCCGCCAGAGCCGATCCAGCTCGGCACGCTGCTCGCGGCCACTGCACCCGGCCAACTCCCGCAGTGCCGGGGAGTCATGACCGTCCACCAGCAGATCCGCCGCCGCCATCGGAAGCCGCTCGGGCCAGATCCACCCGACGGCCTGACGGTTCGCCACCACGCGCAAGGAGTCCATACCCGGCAGCCTGCCAGCCTCGCCGGCGCCCTGACCAGTGGTTTTCCAGGAGGGAGCGGACCACCGGGGGCGCTGGTCGTGCACCCCGCACCCCGCCCTCGGTCAGCCGTGGCTGGTGTCGATCACACAGAGGCGGTCCCCCTCGGTGTCGGCGAGCACCACGAAGTCCGGGTCCTCCGGGTAGCTGTCCCAGCCGACCCGCCGCCCGCTGGCGCCGGCCGGTGGGGGCTGCCGGCCCTCGGTCGTCCCTCATCCCCTCCCGGGGCACATACCCGAGCGCCTCGGCGGAGTTGAGCGAACTGCCCGGCCGGACCGGCCGGTGGAGCGCCTCAGCCGACGTCGGTGCCTTCGGCGTCGGCGCGGGGGGCGGGGCTCAGGCCCAGCCGCCTGCCGAAGGTGTTGGCGATCGCGCCCACGTCGCCGGTGTCGCTCCTGCGCAGGACGAACATCTTGGTCAGCACGATCAGCACCGGACCGACCAGGATGCCCATCGGCCAGTAGTGGCCGACCGCGCCGAACCAGATCGCGCCGCCGATGCAGCTCAGGCTCACCAGCACGCCGGCGGCCACGCCCACCAGGTGCTGCCGGTCGGCGTCGTTGAGCTTGGCCATCTCGCGCTCGTGGAGCCGTTCGCCGTCCTTCAGTCTGGCCATGTCCAGCCTGTGCCGCCGGTCGGCGTCCTTGAGCTTGGCCATCTCCCGTTCGTGGAGCCGCTCGCCGTCCTTCAGCTTGGCCATCTCCAACTCGTGGAGCCGCTCGCCGTCCTTGAGCCTGGCCATCTCCAGCTCGTGCTGGAACTCCGCCAGCTTGAGGCGCAACTGCTGTTTGCGCTCGGCCTCCTGGTTCAGGGTGGCCAGCATGGCGACGACGGTCGGCGCGGGGACGTCGCCCCACTTCGCGGCCATCTTGCTCGCCTGCTCGAACGCCCGGCTCTGCCAGAGGTCGTCCGACTCGAAGCCCTCCTCGTACGGCCCGCCCGGTTCGGAGTCCGCCTCGTACTGCTCGTCCTCAGCCACGATGTTCCCCGGTGGGCCTTTCCGTCGGATCGTCGCCCAGGGTCCCGTTCGTCGGGACGGGCAGGCGGTCGAGTCGTTCCAGCAGTTCGGTGAGACCCCGGTCCACGGTGTCCGCGATCTCCTCCAGCGAGGCCTCGTCGAGTGCGCCGAGCGCCGTGAGGTCGGTGTCCAGGAGCCGCCGCACGTGGTCCCGGACGAGCTCGGGCGGGCGGGCGGCGCGGGGGGCGGTGTCCTTGTCGTACGGCGAGTCCCAGGTCAGGGCAGGCCTGTCGGCGCCGGGCCTTCGGCGGAAGCCGACCGGGCTGTACCGGGGCACCGCGGCGGCGAGCCCGGCCGCCGATGAACCGCCCCGCGAGAGGCCGTGATCGGAGAAGGGGGACAGGCGGAGCCGGTCGGTGACGGTGATGGAGAGGCTGTTCAACGACATGCGGTTGCTGTCCTCGTCCTCGGTCAGGCTGTCCGCGAGCCTGTCCATCCCGGCGGCGGTGTCGCGGAACGAGGTGAGGATCCGTCCGAGGGCGTCGTCGGTGATCGCCCGCAGGATCTTCTCGGTGGCCTCGATCGCCAACTCACCGAAGGGGTCGCGGGGCTCGCCGGCAGTAAGGCCCTGCACGGTCCGCCGGAGGTCGAGGCCCTTCGACTCGATGTCGTCCGCGCCGCGCCGCAGGCCGGCCGCGCACGATTCGAGCCGGCCGAGGTCGATGCCGAAGCTCTGACCGTCGAAGCGGTCGGAGCCGTCCACCGGGGCGGGGGGAATCTTCTGCGCGACCTTGTCGACCATGTCGTCGATCGGCCGGGCGACGGTCCGGGCGAGCCGGTCGGCCGCCGCCGCCAGCAACTGGTTGACGATCTTGCGGCCCAGCCGCAGCACCGCCGCCGCACGCCACGAGCCGCGGGCCGAGACTTTCGCCAACTGGGCCTGGACGGCGAGCAGTTGCGTGATGAGCTGGGTCTTGGCCACCTCGACCACGACGGCCGCCGCCCGCAGCACCCTGGCCACCGTGCGGCAGGTCTCGGTGATCAGCCCGGAGTACCCGGTGACGGTGCTCCACAGCTCGGCGAGCTTGCCCGCGGACCAGCCCCGGTAGACCTCGTACAGCTGGGCCAGCTCCGCGTCCGCCGCCGTCTGGGCGCCGTCCAGACCCTCGGCGAACTTCTCCAACTGGTCGGCCAGAAGCCTGAGTTCGTCCTCGTCGATGCTCGGGAAGCGGACGCCGAGCAGGCTGATGACAGGATCGAGTCCCGGTGGTGGTTGCACAGCCATTGCCGCCCCCAGCTGCTGTTTCGCGACAGCCGTCCGGTCGCGCACTGCGACGATACACACACGCGGCGGCGCTGACCACCGAATCACTGCGACCTCAGGGCGCCTGCCCGTCATAGGCGTGCCGGGCCAGTTCGACCTGGTCGAGGTTGGCGGCGGCCCACTGGGAGAGGTGGGCGAAGAGCGGGGCGAGGCTGCGGCCGAGGTCGGTGATCTCGTACTCGACGCGCGGGGGGACTTCCGGGTGGTAGGTGCGGACGACCATGCCGTCGCGTTCGAGTTGACGCAGGCGCTGCGTCAGGACTTTCGCGGTGATGGCGCCGATCCGGCGTTCCAGTTCGACGAAGCGCTGACGGCCGTGGGTGTGCAGGGTCCACAGGATCGGCGTGGTCCAGCGGCTGAAGACGATGTCCACCACCGCGCTGGTGGGGCAGGCGAGTTCGGGGTCGGTGGCGGCGGCCGATGCTCGGTCGGTCTCGGTGGCCACACGCACTCCACGGGTAGTCGCTTTCCTCTAGGTACCTACTGTATCGGCCTTGTTAGCGTCCTCGCACTGCCCGGGAGCGCCGCTCCGACTGGGCGTCAATCACCGTACGGAACAGAGGAATTGCCATGATCGTAGTCACGGGAGCGACGGGTAACGTGGGCGGATCGCTGGTGCGGGCGCTCGCGGCGGCCGGCATGCCGACGACCGCGACGTCGCGGAACGTCTCGGCGGCGGACGTCCCGGAGCACGTCGCGCACCGGCGGGCGGACCTGGCCGATCCGGCGGGCCTGCGGGCCGTGTTCGACGGGGCGGACGCGCTGTTCCTGCAGAACGGCGGGCCGAGCGCCCACCTGCTGAGCCCGCACGGGATTCTGGACGTCGCGCGGGCGGCCGGCATCGGCCGCGTCGTCCTGCTGTCCTCGCAGGGCGTGGCGACCCGGCCCGAGTCGCCGTCGCACGGGGCGACGGCGCTGGCGTTCGAGGAGGCCGTGCGGCAGTCGGGGCTGGCGTGGACGATCCTGCGGCCCGGCGGGTTCCACTCCAACGCGTACGCGTGGGCCGAGCCGGTCCGTGCCCACCGGACGGTCGCCGCGCCGTTCGCGGACGTCGCCCTGCCGTCCGTCGACCCGGACGACATCGCCGAGGTGGCGGCCGTCGCCCTGCGCGCGGACGGCCACGACGGGCGGATCTACGAGCTGACGGGTCCGGTCGCCACCACGCCCCGCCAACGGGCCGAGGCGCTCGCCGACGCGCTCGGCGAGCCGGTGCGGTTCGTCGAGCAGACGGCCGAGGAGGCGCGGGCGCAGCTGCTCGACTTCATGCCGGAGCCCGTGGTGGAGACTACGCTGAGCATCCTCGGCGCTCCCACTCCGGCGGAGCGGCGGATCAGCCCGGACGTGGAGCGCGTCCTGGGCCGCGCCCCGCGCACCTTCGCCGACTGGGCGCGGCGGTACGTCGCCGCGTTCAAGTGAGCCTCCTCAAGTGGGCCGCCGCATGTGAGCCGCCTCTAGGTGGGCCACCGCAAGCGGGTCACCGTCAGCGCCGGTACCGGGCGGCCATCGTGTCGAACACCCGCTTGGGCTCCCACCGTTCGTCGTCCAGCGTCCGGACCACGCCGTACGAGCCGAGGTCGCGGGGGCCGGGCTTGTCGTAGGCGGCGAAGGTGAACCAGAAGGCGCTGTCGACGCCCTCCTGGGCGAAGACGTCGAGCAGGTCGTCGAGGTGCCGGGCCTGTTCGCCCTCGTCGGGGACGGCGCCGGGCGGCACCTGCCAGGCCATGCCGCCGAGGTCGGCGGCGCCGCGGTAGGCGCAGGTGCCGAACTCGGTGACGGCGACCGGCTTGCCGTGGGCGCGGGCGGCCCGCAGGTGCTCGCGGTACTCGTCGGCGTTCTGCGCGGACCGGTACGCGTCGACGCCGACCAGGTCGAACGGGGTCCAGTCGACGGGCTCCCACGGTCCGGACGCGTAGCCGACGGGGCCGGCGAACTCCTGGCGGACCGTCGTCGCGGCCTCGGCGAGGAAGGCGTTCAGCCGCTCGGGGAGGGGGCCGAGCGCCAGCCACCAGTCCAGGTCGGCGGTGGTCATGGCGTGCAGCCGGTCGAGGTGGGTGGCTCCGGGCAGGAACCCTTCGGCGAACACGCTGAGTTCGCAGCCCGCGACGAACACCACCCGGGCGCCGGAGCGGCGCAGCGTCTCGGCGCGGCGGGCGCAGTCCGCGAACAGCGGCAGCAGTTGCGCGGGCGGCAGGTCGGCGGGGAACGGCGAGTACCAGACGTCGAGTCCGGCGTCGGCGGCGAACCGGGCGGCCAGGTCGAGCCGTTCGGGGTCGCCGCCGGTGATCCGGATGGCGTCGCAGCGCAGTTCGCGGGCGACGACCGTCAGGTCGTGGCGGACCCGGGCGGGGTCGAAGCGGCGGCGGGTGCGGCGTTCGCCGGTGAAGGTCCCGGTGTCGTAGGTGATGCCCAGGGTGCGCACCGTCACTGCTCCCTCGTTCCGCTGTGGCCGTGTTCCAGCAGGTCGAAGGCGAGTTCGAGGTCTTCGGCGAGCATCCGGTCGGCCTGCTCGGCGGGGGTGCCGGCGACCAGGCGGGCGAAGTGGCGTTCCTGCAGGGCGGCCAGCGAGGCGGCGATCTGGGCGGCCATCAGCGTGCCGGCGGTCTCGCCGTGTTCGGCGGACAGGACGTCGGCGAGGGCCTGCCGCTGGCGGTACCGGAGGCTGTCGGCGGCGGCCCGCAGCGCGGGGCTGGCCTGGATCACCCGTACCCGGGTGAGCAGTGCGGGCAGGTCGGCGGCGGCGACCGGGCCGGCCGCCAGGGTGCGGTGGTGGGCGCGCAGGGCGGCGAGGGCCGACTGTCCGTCGGGGCGGTCGGCGACCGTCGCGGCCAGGTCGTCGCCGGCCACGCCGGCCAGGACCAGCGACTCCTTGGTGGGGTAGTAGGCGAACAGGGTCGCCCGGGCCACTTCGGAGGCCCGGGCGACCTCGCCCATCGTCACGTCCTCGAAGCCGCGTTCGGCAAACAGGCGCAGGGCCTGCTCGGCGATCCGGCGTCCGGTCCGCTCCTTCTTGAGTTCACGCAGTCCGACCATCGGATCATCATACTCAGACCGGGTCCGAAACTGTACCCGGTCCGGGTTTCTGCGGCGGTCGGTCAGCGGTCGACGGCGCGGATCAGGCCCGCCGCCAGGCCCGCCGCGACGGCCGAGGTGCGGGAGTCGACGCCGAGCTTGTCGTAGATGTGCACCAGGTGCGTCTTGACGGTGGCTTCGCTGATGAACAGGCGCTTGGAGATCTGCCGGTTGGGCAGCCCCTCGGCGAGGAGCTGGAGGATCTCGGCCTCGCGCGGGGAGAGCGTGGGGCGCCCGGCCCGGACGCGGCCGAGCAGGCGGGCGGCGACCGGCGGGGCGAGGACGGTCTCGCCGCGGGCGGTGGCGTGGATCGCGGCAGCGAGGTCCTCGGGCGGGGCGTCCTTGAGCAGATAGCCGGTGGCGCCGGCCTCGACCGCGGCGAGGATGTCGGCGTCGGTGGAGTAGGTGGTGAGGACCAGTACGGCGGGCGGGTCGGGCAGCGCGGTGATCCGGCGGGTCGCTTCGACGCCGTGCATGCCGGCGCCCATCTGCAGGTCCATCAGGACGACGTGCGGGCGCTGCCCGGCCGGGAGCGCGGCGAGCAGGTCGAGCGCGGCGGCCCCGTCCGCGGCCTCGCCGACGGCGGTGACGTCGGGCAGGTCGTCGACCATCGCGCGAAGGCCGCGCCGCACCACGGGGTGGTCGTCCACCACCAGCACCCGGATCACCGCCGCACCCCCGCGAGCCGCAGGCGCAGCGCACCGCCGGGCGGCGTGCTCGGCCGGCCGCCGGGCGGCGTCTTCGGGCGGGCGCCGGGCGCGGGGCCGTCGGCGGCCATCGGCAGCGGGTCGATCGCGCGCAGCGGCAGGGTCGCGGCGACGGCGGTGCCCTCGCCGGGGGTGGACTCGACGGTGAGGGTGCCGCCGAGGGCGGCGATGCGCTCGTGCATGCCGTGCAGGCCGAAGGAGCCGGGGGCGGGTGCGGTGGCGGGGTCGAAGCCGGTGCCGTCGTCGTAGACGTCCAGGGTGACGGTGTCGTCGAGGTAGCCGAGGGTGACGGCGATGTGCTGGGCCGCGGCGTGCCGGACGGCGTTGGCGAGGGCTTCCTGGGTGAGGCGCAGCAGGGCGACCTCGGCCTCCACGGGCAGGGGGTAGGGCTCGCCGTCGAGGTGGAACGCGGCGTCGGCGCCGTCGGCGAGGCGGCGCAGCGCGTCGGCGAGGGTGGTGTCGTCGAGCGCGGGCGGGGTGAGCGCGTGGACGAAGCGGCGGGCCTCGGCGAGGTTCGCGGAGGCGTTCTGTTCGATCTCGCGCAGCAGCGGAAGGGCCGGCGAGGGGGTGTCGGGCAGGGCGGCGGCGGCTTCGCGGGCCAGCAGCACGATGCCGGACAGGCCCTGGGCGAGGGTGTCGTGGATCTCCCGGGCCAGCCGCTGGCGTTCGGCGAGGCGGCCGGCTTCGCGCTGGCTGGCGGCGAGTTCGCCGCGGGTGCGGACCAGGTCGTCGATGAGCTGCTGGCGGGCCCGGCTCTCCCGGTAGAGGGCGGCGTAGCCGTAGGCGGTGAGCAGCGCGACGGCGGCGCCGGCCAGCGGGCCGATCACCTTGGCGGTGGTGAGCCCGCCGGGGGTGGTGGCCTGCGCGGCGATCACGGCGGCGGTCAGGCCGGCCACCGCGGGCAACGCCCAGCGCACCGGCAGCACGTGCAGGCAGACGAAGTACAGCGGGAACGCGAGGTAGCTGAACTCGGGGTGGTGCAGGGTGAGTTCGATCCACAGCAGGGCGACGGCGAGCAGCCACGCGGTGCCCAGCGCGCGCGATTCGCGGATCTGCCGCAGGACGCCGCCGGCGGCGTAGGCGACGGCGAGTGCCCCGGCGCAGACCCAGCCGGCCACGCCGAGTTCGCCGTCGGCGGCGGCCCGGATCAGCAGGACGGCCAGCAGGGTGAAGAACATGCCGTGCACGGCGAGGTTGGCCAGTCGCAGCGCGGGCGTCGGGCCGGCGGGTGAGCGGTGCGGTGCGGGGGCGGGCGGGGGCGGGGGTGGTTCGGTACGGGGCACGCTGTCCGAGGGTACGGGGCGTCGGCGACCGGTCGGCGCGACGCGGCATCAACCGTTCGATGGATTTTCGGCTGCACCGCACGGACGGTGCACAGTCCGCCTTCTCCCTGATGGCAGGACGGGCCGAAAACGCGAAGGTGGAGTGGTCTTCTCGTCCAGCTGTCCTTCGGAAGGTTTCCCGTGTTCGTCGCATTGCGTGACATCCGTTTCGCCAAGGGGCGGTTCGCCCTGATGGGCGCGGTGGTCACTCTGATCACGACCCTGGTGGTGTTCCTCTACGGCCTGACCGGCGGCCTGTCCTCGGCGGCGTCCTCGACGATCGCCGAACTCCCGGTGGACGGCGTGGTGTTCGGCGCGCCCGCGGGCGCGGCGCCGGAGGTGTCGTTCGCCTCCAGCACGGTGACGGCCGAGCAGCAGGCGCAGGTCGCCGCGGCCCCGGGCACCCGGGACGCGCACCCGCTGGGCGTGGCGATGACGCGGTTGACGGCCCCCGACGGCGCGGCCTCGGTGAGCGTGCTGGGCACCGACGCGGCGCTGCTTCCGCCGCTGTCGGCCGGTGCGGCGCCCAAGGACGGCGAGGTCGCCGTCGGCACCGACACCGCCGCCGAGTACCATCTCTCCCCCGGCAGCCAAGTCACCCTCGGCGCGCAGAAGTTGACGGTCAGCGCGATCACCGCCGAGCGCTCGCTCTCGCACGCACCGAGCGTCTGGACGACCACGACGACGTGGCAGCAGGTCTCCGGCCAGAAGCAGCCGACCGCGGTCGCGGTGCACGGCTCCCCGAAGAACCTGCCCACCGACCTGAAGGCGGTCTCCCGGAGCGACGCGCTCTCGGGCATCAACGGGTACTCGGCGGAGCGGGGCAGTCTGCTGATGATCCAGGGTTTCCTGTTCGCCGTCAGCGCCCTGGTGATCGGCGCGTTCTTCACGGTGTGGACGGTGCAGCGCCGCCCCGACATCGCGGTGCTCAAGGCCGTCGGCGCGTCCAGCGGCTACCTGGTGCGCGACGCGCTCGCGCAGGCCGCGGCCGTTCTGGTGGCGGGCTCGCTGCTCGGCGGGGCGATCGGCGCGATCGGCGGGGCGTTCGCCTCGGCGGCGGTGCCGTTCGACGTGGGTGTGCTCACGGTGGCGGTGCCGGTCGGCGCGATGGTGCTGCTCGGCCTGCTGGGCGCGGCCCTCGCAGTGCGCCGGATCACCTCCGTGGACCCGCTCGCCGCGCTGGGCGCCAACCGATGACCGTCGTACCTCTCTTCCCGAAGGACCCCGCCATGACCACCACCACCGCCGTCCGCACCGGCCTCGCACTGAGTGGCGTCACCCTCACCTACCCGGACGGCGAGAGCCGGCTGACGGCCCTGGACAACATCGAACTCTCCGTCGCCCCCGGCGAGTTCGCCGCCATCGTCGGCCCGTCGGGCTGCGGCAAGTCCAGCCTGCTGGCGGTCGCCGCGACGCTCCAGCGCCCCGATTCGGGGCAGGTGCTGATCGACGGCGTGGACGCGGGCGCGCTCGGCGACCGGGAGCGGACGTCGCTGCGCCGCGAGCGCCTGGGCATCGTCTTCCAGCAGTCGAACCTGCTGGCCTCGCTGACCGCGGTGGAGCAGCTGTTGGTGCTGGAGTCGGTGCGCGGCCGCCGCCCGGCCGCCGCCCGGCAGCGCGCCGAGGACCTGCTGGAGTCGGTGGGCCTGGCCGGCCCGAAGCAGCAGCGCCGCCCCCACCAGCTGTCCGGCGGCGAGCGCCAGCGGGTCAACATCGCCCGCGCCCTGTTCGGCAACCCGTCCGTCCTGCTGGTCGACGAGCCGACCTCGGCCCTCGACCACGAACGCGGCGCGCAGGTGGTCGACCTGCTGGCTGAGATCACCCGCACCCACGACACGGCGACGGTCATGGTCACCCACGACCGCGACCTGCTGAGCCGCACCGACCGGGTGCTGGAAATGCAGGACGGCCGCCTGACGGCCCGCTAGGCAGCGCGGCGCCCGGCGACGGTCGCCCGATCACCGCCGGCTGCCGCGGGTGCCGATGTCGCGGGTGCGGCCGGGCGGAGCGGAGACGGGCGCGCAGGCCGTCGACGGCACTGCGGTGCCGCCGTGGCCGCACTCGGGGCCGGCGACGGTCGCCCTTCGCCGCGAGCTGCCCGACCGCGCCGACCGACGACGCGATCCGCACTGCCGCCGCCCCGTACCGCGCAGGCCGTGACCACCCGCCGGCGGAAGGCCGTCCGACCGCACCGCCGACCGCCGGGTCACTGCGCCGGCCGGACGTCCGCCCAGCGCACGCCCAGCAGGTCGTGCAGGGCCCGCTCGCCCGTCACCGTCACCCGGACGGCCCGGGTGTCGGGGCGGCGTTCCAGCCAGCCGGCGGTCAGGGCGTGGGCGCACAGGGCGGCGCCGACGGCGCCGGCCAGGTGGGGGCGGCGTTCGGTGAAGTCCAGGCAGGCGCGGACGGCGGCGCGGCGGGCGGGGGCGACGGTGATGCCGGTTGCCGTCAGCCAGTCGGCGCCGGCGGGGGTGAGGGCGAGGCCGTGCCGGTCGTCCAGCAGGCCGCGGGCGGTCATCGCCCCGGTGACGGTGACGCCGAGCGCCCCGGCCAGGTGGTCGTAGCAGGTGCGGGCGCGGGCGAGTTCACCGCTCTGTCGGGCGGCCCGCAGCGAGGTCGCGACGGGCGGCGGGCCGCCGGTGAACTGGGCGAGCACTTCGACGAGTTCGGCGGCCGTCGGCCCGGCGAGCCGCAGGTAGCGGTGCCGGCCCTGGCGTTCCTCGGCGAGCAGCCCGGCGGCGACCAGCCGGTTGAGGTGGCCGGTGGCGGTGGGGGCGGCGACCGCCGCGTGCCGGGCGAGCTCGCCGGCCGTCCAGGCCCGGCCGTCCAGCAGGGCGAGGCAGATCGCGGCCCTGGTCGGGTCGGCGAGCAGGGCCGCCGTGTCGGCGAGCCGGCGGGCGCTGAGCGGGGTGTCCACCCGTCCATGGTGCCGCGCGGACGCTTCGGCGGGCGCCGAAGCGTGCCCGGCCTACGGTCGGCGGCATGAACGAGATCTCCCTGCCCGACGCCGGCCCGACGCACCGCGTGGTGGAGCCGCACATCCTGTATTTCGGCACCCCGGTGGTGCTGCTGAGCACGGTCGACGCCGACGGCGCGGTCAACCTGGCGCCGATCTCCTCCGCGTGGGCGCTGGACCGCACGGTGGTGCTGGGCCTCGGCCCGGACGGCCAGACCTCCCGCAACCTGGCCGCCCGCCCCGAGCTGGTGGTCAACGTGCCGGGCCCGGGGCTGTGGCGGCAGGTGGAGCTGCTCGGCGGCGCCACCGGGCGGGCGGGCGCGGCGCACTTCGTCCGCGACAAGTTCGGGCACGCGGGGCTGACGGCGCAGCCCGCGGAGCTGGTCGCGCCGCCCCGGGTCGTCGAGTGCCCGCTCCAGCTGGAGGCCCGGGTGGCCGACCTGCGGGCGGACGCGACCGGCGAGTTCCTGGTGGCCGAGGTGCAGGTGCTGCGGGTGCACGCGGCCGAATCGATCACCGTGCCCGGCACCGACTACGTGGAGCCGGCCGCGTGGAGCCCGCTGGTGTACAACTTCCGGCACTACTTCGGGCTGGGCCCGGAGCTCGGCCACTCGTCCCGCAGCCGCACACCGCGCACCGCCTGACGGACGCTCGGCCCTGAACGCGGCCGAACGCTCAGCGCCCGGCCGCGCGGGCCTCCTCGTCGGCCGCCCACAGGTGGCGGATGTGGCCGAGGTGGCGGGTCATGCACTCCTCGGCGGCCTTGGCGTCGCCGGTGAGCAGCACGTCCAGCAGTTCGAGGTGCTCCTCGGCGGAGGAGACCAGCTCGCCGCGCTGGTCGAGCCGGTTGAGGCCGTACAGGCGGGAGCGCTTGCGCAGGTCGCCGACGGTCTCCACCAGGCGGGCGTTGCCCGCGAGGGCGAGCAGGTCGAGGTGGAACTGGCGGTCGGCCTCCAGGTAGCCGATCAGGTCGTGCTTGCGGGCGGCCGCGACGATCGCCTCGGCCTGCGGGCGCAGCGCCTCCAGCTGTTCGGCGGCGGCGGTGCGGGCGACCCGGCCGACGGTCGGGACCTCGATCAGCGCGCGGATCTCGGTGAACTCGTCGAGGTCGCGGTCGCTGAGCTCGGTGACCCGGAAGCCCTTGTTGCGGACGGCCTCGACCAGGCCCTCGCGGGCCAGGTCGAGCATCGCCTCCCGGACGGGGGTGGCGGAGACCCCGAAGTCGGCGGCCAGCGCCGGCGCCGAGTAGACCACGCCGGGGCGCAGCTCACCGGAGATCAGGGCGGCGCGCAGGGCGTGGGCGACCTGGTCGCGCAGCCTCTCCTGGACGGAGATGAGGTTGCGGGGCTTCAGGTCGGACATGGCGGTTCCTCCGGGGGTTCAGCAGAACCCCAGCGGGGTTTCAGCAGAGCCCCATTGTACAATGTCACGTTGCGGAGAGTGAATGACTTGATCCGCTTCCGCTCGACCGGCTCTCGGAGTACTGCGCCGCCGCCACCGCCAGATCCTGCCAGGCCATGCCGACGCTTTTGAAGAACCTCGGCCGATCATGGCGGACAACGGCCCTGCCGGTCACCAGTTCCGACAGATTGACCAGGCTTTCCTCCGCCGCCCCCGCCATCAGCAGGTCTCCGGCCTCCCGCCGGGCCACCGCCCGCGCCTCCACGAACAGGTCGGCGCGGCCCACCAGTTGTTCGTCCACCTCGCGGGCGTCCGGCTCGTGCGAGCCGACCGCCGCGACCACCGCGCCGTCCGGCACCAGCCGCCCGTCGAACAGCGGGGTGCGCGCCGTGGTGCAGCAGACCACCAGGTCCGCCTTCGCCACCGCGTCCGCGCCACCGACCGCCGCGGCCAGGCCCAACCCCTGCGCGTACCGGACGAGTTCGGTCGCCGGGCCGGGCCGGCGGGCCACCACCGTCACCCGCTCCAGCGGCAGCACCGCACGCAGCGCCGCCACGTGCCCGAACGCCTGCGGGCCCGCGCCGAACACCACCAGGTGCGCCGCGTCCGGCCCCGCGAGCGCGCGCAGCGCGAGCGCCGTGACGGCCGGCGTGCGCAGCGCGGTGAGCGCCGCCCCGTCCAGCAGGGCCAGCGGCTGCAGGGTCGGCCCGTCCAGCAGCAGGTAGCTGCCGGTGATCCGGGGCAGCCCGGCCGCCGGGTTGGCGGGCGCCACGCCCGCGATCTTCACACCCGCGAACGCACCCGTGGCGGCGGGCATCAACAGCAACTCCCCCGCCGGAACGGGCACCGCGGACCGCTGCGGGCAGCGCTCCACGTCCAGCCCGTCCAGCAGGGTGCGCTCCAGCGCCTCGACGGCCGCCGGGTGGCCGAGCGTCAACTCCAGGCTCTCGATCACAGCAGGAACCCCGCGCCGAGGGTGTCGTCGCTGTCCAGCACGAACCGGTGCTCGCCGGTGCGGTGCGCGGCGCCGGTGACTTCGGTGACCACGCCGTCCGGCCGCCGTTCGCGGACCCGGCCGGTGAACACCGTGCCGATGATCGAGTCGTGCCGCAGGCTCTGCTCCGGCCGGAGCGCGCCCTCGTCGGCGAGCAGCGCCAGCCGGGCGGAGGTGCCGGACCCGCAGGGCGAACGGTCGATCTGGCCGTCCGCGAACACCGTGACGTTCCGCTGGTGGGGGCCCGACGGCATGTCGGGCAGTTCGTCGTACAGGATGACGCCGTAGACGCCGTCCCGGTACTCCGCCAGCGCCGGATGTCCCTCCAGCGCGGCCCTGATCTCCCGCCCGGCGGCGGTCAGTTCGGGCAGCTGCTCGGGGGCGACGGCCAGGCCGAGCGCGGACGCCGGGAGCGAGGCGTAGACCGCGCCGGAGTGCGCCAGATCGACCGCCAACGGCCCGCGGGAGGTGTCCAGTTCGACCTTCCTCGCGAGCACCCGGGTCGGCACGTTGCGGAACGTCACGGCCGTGGTGCGACCGCCACGCCGGTGCACCGTCGCGCTCACCCGCCCGGACGGCACGTCGATCCGCACCAACGCCGTCCCGTCCTCGGGCGCCGGGACCCGGCCGGTGTCCACCGCCCACGCCCCGAGCGCCATCGTCCCGTGCCCGCACGCCGTCGAGTACCCGTCCTTGTGCCAGAACAGCACCCCGAAGTCCGCCTCGTCGTCGTCCGCGGGAACGACGAACCCCCCGTACATCCCCGCGTGGCCCCGCGGCTCCCGGGTCAGCAACCGCCGCACGTCGTCCAACGCACTGCGCCGGGGCGAGGTCGCCGTCCCACCCGCGCCGATCGCGATCGCCCGTCGCTCGACGACGCTGTCCCCGGGCACCGGCGGCAGGCCTCCGGTGACGATCCGGAACGGCTCACCGGCTGTGTGGTAGTCGGTAGTGGTGATGTTCATTCAGTACTCCACGAAGGAACGCACGCTGACAGAGGGAGAGAAGGACAGCCCGCCGGGCCGAGGCGACCACGGCCCGAAGCCCGGCGGCTGACGACGGATCGGACGGACCCGCCGGTGGACCGAGCACCTACGACGAGACCCGCCGACGAAACAGAACGCAGAACGGGCCGGCGCGGCAGGACCGCACACCGGCCGACCCCGCACGGGCGCGAACTTCCGCCACGAGACCGCGCCCGCCGACACACGACGGTGCCCGGCACCGGCCCGCCGGCGGAACGCGCGACGCCCCGACACGGACCGGACGCCCGGAGTCGGACCGGGTCGGACCGGGTCGGCGGCCGCGCGAGCGCCCCGAACCCGCACCACGCGCCCCGACTGCCCGGCTCCGCCCCGGCCGACGGCACCCGCTCCCGCGCCCGACCGCCGGAGGCGCCTCGCACCGCCGCCGGCCCCGTTCCTCAGTACGTCTCGGTCGGCAGCACGCTGACGGTCCGCGAGGCCGTGTAGAAGTCCAGCACCGCCTGGCCCTGCTCGCGGGAGCCGTACGACGCGGCCTTCGCACCGCCGAACGGCAGGTGGTAGTCCACGCCGCTGGAGGGCGCGTTGATGCGGATCATGCCCGCGTCCAGCCGGTCCGCGGCGGCCAGGGCGACGTCCAGGCTGCGCGAGTGGACGGAGGTGGAGAGGCTGTGGCGGGTGTCGTTGGCCAGCGCGATCGCCTCGTCCAGGTCGGCGGCGGGCAGCAGCACCGCCACGGGGCCGAAGAACTCCTCGCTCGCCAGCGGGTGTTCGGCCGGGACGCCCTCCAGCAGCGTCGGCTCCAGGTACCAGCCGTCCCGGTCCGCGGTCCGGACGCCGCCGGTCAGCACGGTCGCGCCGGCCGTCCGCGCGCTGTCGATCGCCTCGGTGAGGCGGGTCAGCGCCTGGGCGTTGATCACCGGGCCGCAGGCGGTGGTCGCCAGCGGCCTCGGTGAGGCGGGTCAGCGCCTGGGCGTTGATCACCGGGCCGCAGGCGGTGGTCGCCAGCGCCGGGTCGGCGGCGGCGAGCTGGGCGAGCGCCTTGGCCAGCGCCTCCGCGAGCGGCTCGTACGCGTCGCCGACCGCGATCACCCGGCTGGTCGCCGTGCACTTCTGGCCCGCGTAGCCGGCGATCGCCGAGGCCAGGTGCGCGGCCGCCTGCGCGATGTCGGCGTCGGGGAGCACCAGTGCGGCGTTCAGGCCGCCCATCTCGGCCTGCACGGGGACGCCCCGCCCGGCGGCCGCCGCGACCACCTGCCGGCCGACGGCGGTCGAGCCGGTGAAGGACACCACGTCGGTGCCGGCGACCAGCGCCGCACCCTCCTCGCCGCCGCCGGGGACCACCGTCAGAACGCCGTCCGGCAGTCCGGCCAGCTCGGCGAGGCGCAGCGCGCACGCCGTCGCCTCGGGGGCGGGCTTGAGCACCACGGTGTTGCCGACGGCCAGCGCGGGCGCGGCCTTCCAGGTCGGGATCGCCAGCGGGAAGTTCCACGGCGTCACCAGCCCGGCGACGCCGTACGGCCGACGCCGGGTCAGCAGCAGGCCCTGCCCGGCGGCCGGCTCGTGCAGCTCGCCGGCCGCGGCGAACGGCGCCTGTGCGTAGTAGCGCCAGATCGCGACCGTCCGCGCCACCTCGCCGCGCGCCTCCGCGACCGGCTTGCCGACCTCACGCACCGTCAGCGCGACCAGTTCCTCGGCCGCCGCCTCCACGGCCGTCGCGGCCCGGCCGAGCGCCGCCGAGCGCCCCGCCGCGCCGAGCGCCCACCACTCCCGCTGCGCGACTCGCGCCCGCGCGATCGCCTCCTCGACTCCGGCGGCCCCCGCAGAGGGCGCGGAGACGACCAGGTCGCCGGGGTCGGCGGGGTTGTACGAGTCGACAGTGGTCACGATCGAAACACCTTTCGTTGCAAGAAATTCGGGGCCCGCCCGGCCGGGGACGCACAACGGGCGGAACGGAAGGACGGGCCGCCGCCGACCTGTTCCTTCCGCAGGACGCGGCCGTCCATGCCGCACGGACCGGACGCCGCCCACCGCATGCCGTGTGCCGCGCGCCCCCCGTCACGCGCGGCGCCCCGGCTACAGCAGGAACCCGGCCGGGAACGGATCCGTCGGGTCGAGGAAGTACTGCGCCGTCCCCGTCACCCAGGCCCGGCCGGTGACGGTCGGCACCACGGCGGGCACGCCGGCCACCGTGGTCTCCTCCACCAGGCGACCAACGAACGTGGTGCCGAGGAAGGAGTCGTTGCGGAAGTCCACGCCGAGCGCCAGCTCGCCCCGCGCGTGCAGCTGGGCCATCCGCGCCGAGGTGCCCGTCCCGCACGGGGAGCGGTCGAACCAGCCGGGGTGGATGGCCATCGCGTGCCGGGAGTGGACGGCGTCGGAGCCGGGCGCGAGCAGCTGGACGTGGTGGCAGCTGTGGATGGACGGGTTCTCGGGGTGCACGGGGCGGTGCTCCTCCGAGGCGTTGATCGCGTCCATCATGGCCAGCCCGGCCGCCAGGATGTCGTCCTTGCGCTCCCGCTCGAACGGCAGCCCGAACTGCTCCAGCGGCAGGATCGCGTAGTAGTTGCCGCCGTACGCCAGGTCATACGTCACCGAGCCGTACCCGGGCACGTCGAGCTTGCGGTCGAGCTCGACCGAGAACGAGGCGACGTTGCGGATGGTGACGCCGACGGCCGCGCCGCCCCGCACCTGGACGTCCGCGACCACCAGCCCGGCGGGGGTGTCGAGGCGGACGGTGGTGACGGGTTCGACCACCGGGACCATGCCGGTCTCGACCAGGACGGTGGCGACGCCGATCGTGCCGTGGCCGCACATCGGCAGCAGGCCCGACACCTCGATGTAGAGCACGCCGAAGTCGGCGTCCGGCCGGGTGGGCGGCTGCAGGATCGCGCCGCTCATCGCGGCGTGGCCGCGCGGCTCGTACATCAGCAGCGTGCGGAAGTGGTCCAGGTGCTGCTGGAAGTGGGTGCGCCGCTCGGCCATGGTGGCGCCGGGGATGGTGCCGAAGCCGCCGGTGATCACCCGGGTGGGCATGCCCTCGGTGTGCGAGTCGACGGCGTGGAAGACGTGGCGGGTCCGCATCGCGGGTCCTCTCCTGACGGCTGGTGGTCCGGCCCGGACCGGCGCCCCCGAGGTCGCCGGTCCGGGTCGGGGCATGGGGCGGGCTCTACTTGTGGCCCTCGGCGAGCGCCTTCTCGGTCGCGGCGCGCACCGCGGCGTCGATCTCCGGGCTCAGCGGCAGTCGCGGGGCGCGGGTCGGTCCGCCGGTGCGGCCGGCCAGGTCCATGGAGAGCTTGATGGCCTGGACGAACTCGGTCTTGGAGTCCCAGCGCAGCAGCGAGTGCAGCGACTTGTAGAGCGGCAGCGCGGTGGCCAGGTCGCCGGCCACGGCGGCGTGGTACAGCTCGGCGCTGGTGGCGGGCAGCGCGTTCGGGTAGCCGGCGATCCAGCCGACCGCGCCGGCGATCGCGAGCTCCAGCAGGACGTCGTCGGCGCCGATCAGCAGGTCGAGGCCGGGGGCGAGTTCGGCGATCTCGTAGGCGCGGCGGACGTCGCCGGAGAACTCCTTGACGGCGACGATGTGCCCGGCCGTGTGCAGGTCGGCGAGCAGCGCGGGGACGAGGTCGACCTTGGTGTCGATCGGGTTGTTGTAGGCGACGATCGGCACCCCGGCCTTGGCGACCTCGGCGTAGTGGGCGCGGACGGCGTCGTGGTCGGCGCGGTAGGCGTTCGGCGGGAGCAGCAGCACCGAGCCGGCCCCGGCCTCGGCGGCCTGCTCGGCCCAGCGGCGGGACTCGGCGCTGCCGTAGGCGGCGACGCCCGGCATGACGCGCGCACCGTCACCGGCGGCCTCGACGGCGGTGGTGACCACCTTGGCGCGCTCTTCGGCGGTGAGGGTCTGGTACTCGCCGAGCGAGCCGTTGGGGACGACGCCGTCGCAGCCGTTGTCGAGCAGCCAGCGGACGTGGTCGGCGTAGGCGTCGTAGTCGACGCTGCGGTCCTCGCGGAACGGCAGGGTGGTGGCGACCATGATGCCGCGCCAGGGGCGGGCGGAGTCGTGGGCGGTGCGAGTCACGGGGATCTCCCTCGATATGATGTGTGACATTTTATAAATGGTCGACGGGGGCGCACAAGGCCCCACTCGGCTCTACTCGGAGAGCTCCGTCGTCCCGTCCCGCTGCGCCAGCTGGGCCAGCGGAACGGGGCAGGACAGCGGCCGGCTGTCGGGCCGGCCGACCGGGCCGCCGGACAGGCAGGCCACCGCGGGCCCGCACATCCGGCCCTGGCACCAGCCCATGCCGGCCCGGGTGAGCAGTTTGACGGTCCGCGCGTCGGCCGCGCCGAGCTCGGTGACGGCCTCCCGGACGGCCCGCGCCGGGACTTCCTCGCACCGGCAGACGTCGGTGTCGTCGGTCACCCAGCCCGTCCAGTCCGGCCCGGGCGCGTGCGCGGCCGCCATCAGCGCGGCGAACGCCCGCCGCCGCCGGCGCACCGTCAACTCCCGTGCGGGAGCAGGCTTTCCGGCCACCGAGTGGGCGGCGAGCACCCCCTCGGCGAGCGCCAGGTCCGCGCCGCCGACGCCGCAGGTCTCCCCCGCCGCCCACAGCCCGGGCACGCTGGTGCGCTGCTGGGCGTCCACCCGCAGCGCGGCCGTGCCGTCGGCGGTGGTGACGGTGTCCGCGCCGAGCTCGACGGCCAGGTCGATCTGCGGGACGAGTCCGTGGCCGACGGCGAGCGCGTCGCAGTCGATCCGCCGCTCGGTGCCGGGCACCGGCTTCCACCGGGCGTCCAGCCGGGCCACGGTGACGCCGGTGATCCGGTCCGTGCCGTGCGCCTCGACGACGGCGGAGCGACGGCGCAGCCGCACCCCGTGCCGCAGCAGCCGGGCCGCGTGCTCGGCGCCCTCGGCGAGCTTCGCCGGGTTCCCGGCCAGCACCGGCAGCCCCCGGGCGTACCCGAGGTAGGCGGTCGCCTCCACGATCGCGGGAATCCGTGCCCCGGCGGCGGCCAGCGAGGACGCGGCGGCCAGCAGCAGCGGGCCGCTGCCCGCCACCACGATCCGCCGCCCCGGCAGCACCAGCCCCGACTTCAGCATCGCCTGCGCCCCACCGGCGGTCACCACGCCGGGCAGCGTCCAGCCGGGGAAGGGCAGTTGACGCTCGTACGCGCCGGTGGCCAGCAGCAGGCACCGGGCCGTGACGGTGGCCCGGTCGGCGGCCTCCGGCCCGCGGGTCGCGTGCAGGATCCAGTCCTCGCCGCGCTCCGCCGCCCACACGTGGTGCCCGGCCAGGTGGTCGACCAGCGGGGCCGCCGCCAGGCGCTCCCGCAGTTCGGCGAACGTCCGCCACCCGTGGTGCAGCTTGTCCGGCCGCGCCGCCCCGAGCTCGGGCGCAGGGTGCCGGTAGTACTGCCCACCGAGCCCCGCACCCGCGTCAACCAGCGCGACCCGCAGCCCGAGCCCGGCAGCCGCGTCGGCGGCGGCCAACCCGGCCGGCCCCGCACCGATCACGGCGAGGTCGTACCGCACCTGCTCAGACGTCGAGTTCACCATGTCCGTGCCCTTCCTGGGTGGTGACGGCGTCGCCGTGCTCGGCGGTCAACAGACACAGCCGCTGATTGGGACGCCCGTTGACGGTCGCCAGGCAGTCGAAGCACTGTCCGATCCCGCAGAACGCGCCCCTCGGCCGTCCACCCACCCGGGTCGTCCGCCACGCCACCACCCCGTCGGCCCACAACGCCGCCGCCAACGTCTGCCCGGGCAGCGCGGACACCGGCCGCCCGTCGAACAGAATCGTCCGCGCGGGGCCGGGCTCGGCCCCCACCAACTCGAGCGGATCCACGCTCACACCTCCCTGACACCGTTGACCTGCCACACCGGTCACACCACCGGACCATCGGCACCCGCGCGCGGGCGCCTCCGGCCCGCTCACCTACTCCGCACCGGAACCCGAACCCTCGGCCGTCCCGTCGAACCGCTCCGGCCGGAACGGCGCCAGCTCGAACTCCACTGCCTCACCCGCCAGTTGACGGGCGATCAGCAGCCCCGTCGCCGGCGCGAGCCCGATGCCCGCGCCCTCGTGGCCGCACGCGTGGTACAGGCCGGGCACCCGGGCGTCGTGGCCGATCGCGGGCAGGTGGTCGGGCAGGTACGGGCGGAAGCCCCGGTACGCGCGCTGCACGGCGACCGTGCGCAGGACCGGGAACAGGGCGACGGCCTGCGCGGCCAGCCGGTGCAGCACCTCGGGGCGCAGCGTCCGGTCGAAGCCGACCCGCTCCCGGCTGGCGCCGATCAGCACCGGCCCGGCGGGCGTGCCCTCGACGACCGCCGAGGACTGCAGGTCCGCGGAGCCGGAGGCCACGTCGGCGACGTAGTCGGCGGCGTAGACCTTGCGGCGGACGAGTCGCGGCAGCGGCTCGGTGACCAGCACGAAGCCGCGCCGCGGCAGCACCGGCAGCCGCACTCCGGCCAGCTCGGCCACCGCGCCGCCCCAGGTCCCGGCGGCGTTGACGACGGCGGGCGCGGCCAGCTCCCGGCGCTCGGTGACCACGCCGCGGATCGCGCCGTCGGGCCCGCGCCGCAGCGCGGTGACGGCCTCGCCCAGGTACCGCTCGGCGCCGGAGGCGCGCAGCAGGTGGGCGGCGGCGAGCGCGGGCTGGACCTGCGCGTCCTGCGGGTAGAGCACGCCGCCGGGCAGGCCCTCCGCGAGGTGCGGCTCCAGTTCGCGCAGCGAGTCCGCGGCGACCGGGACGGCCTCCACCCCGACCGTCCGCTGCTTCGCGGCGAAGCCGTTCAGGGCGTCCAGTCCGGCGGGCGCGGAGGCGACCACCAGGCCGCCCTTGGGCTCGTACTCGACCCGGTCGCCGAACTCCTCGGCGAGCTCCCGCCACAGCGTGGTGGAGAGCAGCGCGAGGTCGAGCTCGGGGCCGGGTTCCTTGTCGGAGACCAGCAGGTTGCCCTCGCCGGCGCCGGTGGTGCCGCCGGCCACCGGCCCGCGGTCGACCACGGCGACCCGCAGTCCGGCCCGGGCCGCGTAGTAGGCGCAGGCGGCGCCGACCACACCGGCGCCGACCACCACGACGTCGTAGGAGGTTCGCTTCAGCACGTCAGTAATATGTCACATATCCAGAAGCACCGACAAGCCCCCCACCAGCCCAAATCCCCGGAGCGGCCGGCCCGGGAACGCCGAACGGCCCCGGACCGTCGGGTCCGGGGCCGTTCGGGACGGCGATCCTCGCGGATCAGGTGATGTCGTCGATCTGGTCCCGGCGCGCGGCCGTCACCGGGGCCGGGGCCTGCACCGCCTCCGAGTCCTCGATGGCGTCCACCGTCAGGTCGACCTCGGACGCCTGCTCGTCGTCGAGCAGCGCATCGGGGTTGCGGGCCGCCTTGCGCTTGTCGTTGAGCACCCCGAAGCCGGCCGCCAGGAAGTACAGCGCCCAGATCGGCGCGGCCAGCGCCAGCATCGACAGCGGTTCGGCGGACGGGGTGGCGAAGGCCGCGAACACCGTGATGCCCATCACGAAACCGCGCCACCAGCCGAGCAGCCGCTTGCCGGAGAGCACCCCGACCACGTTCAGCATCACCAGGAACAGCGGCAGCTCGAAGCCCAGGCCGAACACCAGCACCATGCGGGTGATCAGGTCGAGGTAGGTCTCCACCGGCACGATCGACTTGACGCCGTCCGCGATGAAGCTGATCAGCATCTGCGCCGTGACCGGCATGACCACGTAGGCGAGCACCGCGCCGGCCAGGAACAGCGGAGTGCCGAGCGCCAGGAACGACACCGAGTAGCGCTTCTCGTGCCGGTGCAGGCCGGGCGCCACGAACCTCCAGAGCTGGTACAGCCAGATCGGAGTGGCGGCCACCACACCGGCCGTGAGGCTGACCTTCAGCGCGACGGTGAACGGCGTGGTCAGACCGATGTTGGAGATCTCCACGCACTGCTTCAGCCCGGCCGGCAGCGACCCGTCCGGATTGCACGCCGGCAACGGACGGATCAGGAACTCCACCAGTTCCCGGTGGTAGAACGCCGCGGCGATCGTGAGAACGATGATCGCCAGCAGTGACTTGACCAGCCGGTTGCGCAGCTCGCGCAGATGGTCGGCCAGCGCCATCCGCCCCTCAGGGTCCTTGGGCGCTTTGGTCGTCTTGCTCAACCCGGTCCTCGAATCGTGCGCTCGTCGATGGTGGTCGGAAGTGGTGCGGGCAGCCGTACGGTTCAGGCGGCCCGGTCGGTACGGGAGGCACCGGGGGCACCGGAGGCGCCGGGAGCGGACTTGACCACCCGCTCCGGCTCGGCGACGGCGGCCGCGGACTGCGCGGCAGGGGCCTGGGCCCCGGCCGCGAACTCGCCGCGCAGCGCCTTGCCCTCGCTCTTGAGGATCCGCAGGGACCGCCCGATCCCCCGCGCCACGTCGGGCAGCCGCTTGCCGCCGAACAGCAGCGCGGCGAACACCACGACGACCAGCAGCGAGGCGGGTGACAGGATCCGCATCGGAGCACCGCCTTCCTTGTCCGGGAGATCCGGGAGACCCGGGAGGTCCGGGGAGGCAGAGCTCCCCCTGCGGGCGATGGTAGCCGCTCGGGGTGTCGCGGCGGGAACCCGGTCCCCAACGTTCGGCGACCGGGCCCGCGCGGTCAGTTCCTGTCCGCGGCCCGCTGCAGCGCGGCGACCGCCCCGTCCACCTCGCGGGTCAGCGCCCGGGCGTCCAGCCAGAGCCGGACGGCGAGCACGCCGAGCACCAGCAGGCCCGCGGTGGACAGCAGGACGGCGCCGACCAGGGTCCAGTTCATGTGCGTGCGGCCTTTCCTATCCGTCCACCGGCAGCAGCCGCATGGTGTGCACGCCGGCCGCGGTGAGCGCGGCGACGATCCGCTCCCCGGCGATCTTGCGGACGGACGCGCCGCAGGCCGGGCAGGTGAAGCTGTAGAAGGTGCGTTCCCGGCTGGCGCCGAGCGCCAGCCGGAACTCGGGGGCCGGGAGCTCGACCTTCTCCCGGCACTGCGAGCAGTACACCTTGAATCTGGTGCCCTCGGTCACGTGGTTCGGACCTGTCCGTCCCGGTAGTGCTCCAGCGCGGCCAGGGCGGCGGTGCGGGCCTGTTCGGCGAGCTGCGGCGGCTTGGTGATCCGGCCGTCCCGGCCGAGCCGCAGGGCGAGCGTGCGCAGGCCGGACGGCTCGGCGGAGCGCAGGGTGATCCGCAGGCCGCCGTCGGGGAGTTCCTCGGCGCTGTCGTGGGTGTAGTACTCGGCGACCCAGCGGCCGCCGGGGCCGACCTCGACCACCACCTCGGGGTCGTCGGCGGCGGGCGCCACCAGGCCCGCGGACAGGTCGCGAGGCTGCATCCGGGGCGGGTTGGCGGGCTCGTCGAGGACCTTGATCTCGGCGATCCGGTCGAGCCGGAAGGTCCGCCGGTCCTCGGAGGTGCGGCACCAGCCTTCCAGGTAGGTGTGCCCCTCGGTGACCAGCCGGATCGGGTCGACCTCGCGCTCGGTGAGCTCGCCGCGGCCGTGCGACCAGTAGCGCAGCCAGATCAGCCGACCCTCGCTGAGCGCCCGGTCGATGTCCGCGAAGACGGTGCCCTCGGCCTCGAAGGTGACGCCGATCCGGGCCGCGGACTCGGCGCTCTCGCCGGCCGCGTCCTCGATCTTGGCGACGGCCCGGGTGAGCGCCTGCCGGTCGCGCTCGCGCAGCCCGGGCAGGCCGGCCACGGCGCGGGCGGCGACCAGCAGCGC
>NZ_BMRI01000016.1:23130-35714 GCF_014648555.1 Kitasatospora griseola | reverse complement strand
GGTGGCCTCGTCGGCGGCCAGCCGCAGCGGCTGGGCGACGTCGTCCACGTTGTGCCACCAGATCCGCTCGCCGTCGGTGTCGATGTCGAGCAGGTCGCCGCCGCGGAAGGACGTGCCGCACATCGGCAGCACGTTGAGGTCGCCGATCAGCTCGCGCTCGGTGATCCCGAACGCCCGGGCCACCTCGGCGACCTCGGCGCCGGGGCGCTCGCGCAGGTAGGTGACCAGCGACAGCATCCGCCGCGTCTGATCGATGGCATTGCTCACGACTGAACCTCCGCGAGACCGGCGACGGCGCGCAGCCGGTCGATGACGTCGGCCCGCAGGTCCTCGGGGCCGATCACGATGACGTCGGGGCCGTACTCGGCGAGGTCGGCGCCCAGGCCGTTGCCGTACGGGATGTCCAGCTCGTCCCGGTCGGCGTCCACCGGCCGGGTGTCCAGGGCACGCTGGCGCAGCGGGTAGGCCGCGCCGCGGCGGACCTGCACCACGGCGGTGGCCGTCGCACCCTCGCCCGCGAACCGGGCGACCACGGCGCGCACGTCGACGTGCTCGGGAACGTCGCCGGTGAACGCGCCGGCCCGGGAGCGGACCTTGCCGGTGATCCGGGACAGCCGGAACACCCGGGCGGAGCCGCGGTCGCGGTCCCAGCCGGCCAGGTACCAGTGGCCGCGCCAGCACTCCAGCGCCCACGGCTCCACCGAGCGGGGCTCGGCGGTCGCGGCGCCGGCCTTGCGGTACTCGAAGGTGACCGGTCGCCGGTCGCGGGCGGCGACCAGCAGCGGCTCGAACGCCGCCTCCCGGCCGGGGATCCGCGGCTCCAGCGCGCCGTGCTCGCGCTCCTCGGCGAACGGGACGCCGGCGGCCCGCAGCTTCTGCAGGGCGCCGCTGGCCGCGCCGGACATCTTGGCCTGCTGCCAGACCCGGGCGGCGAGGGTGAGCGCGGCGGCCTCCTCGGCGTCCAGGGCGATCTCGGGGAGGCGGTTGCGGTCGCGGCGGGCCAGGTAGCCCACTTCGCCGTCGAGCGCGTTCTCGTCCACGTCGATGATCAGTCCGAGTTCGCGCAGGTCGTCCTTGTCGCGCTCGAACATCCGGTTGAAGGCGTCCTCGGAGCCCTGTTGCCAGGCCTCTCTGTACGCCTCGACGGATTCGCGCAGCTCTTTCTTGGAGAGCGGACGCCGGGTGTTCATCAGGCACAGGGCGAGGTTCATCAGCCGCTCTGCCTTGGCGATCGCCATCGCTGACCTTTCCTCCGATCGGGGGTGACCCGCCTGACCGTACCGGTACGGACACGCTGGGCGAAAGCCGAACCCCCGGCTCCGAGCGGAACCGGGGGTTCGGTGGTGCGTCCGAGGTCAGACGCCCAGCAGGTCCACCACGAAGATCAGGGTGGAGCCGGCCGGGATCAGCGGGCTCGGGGACTGGTTGCCGTACGCCAGGTGCGGCGGGATGACCAGCTCGCGGCGGCCGCCGACGCGCATGCCCTCGACGCCCTGGTCCCAGCCCTTGATGACGCGGCCCTTGCCCAGCGGGAAGCGGAAGGTCTGGCCGCGGTTCCAGGAGGCGTCGAACTCCTCGCCGGAGGCGAAGGTGACACCGACGTAGTGGACCTCGACGTTCGCTCCGGCCTTGGCCTCGGCGCCGTCGCCGACCACGATGTCGCGGATCTGGAGCTCGGTCGGGGCGTCGCCGCCCGGGAAGTCGATCTCCGGCTTGGTCAGGCTCACTGTTGCTCTTCTCGTTCGGTTGCGTGAACGCTGCTCATCCTAGACAAACGCGGCGGACGATCAGTCCTCGCCGCCGACGCCGGCGTCCAGGATGTCGATCACGAACACCAGCGTGGAGTTGGCCGGGATCGAGCCGCTGGCCTGGTCCTTGTAGGCCAGCGAGGCCGGAATGACCAGTTCGATGCGGCTGCCGATGTTCTGGCCGACGACGCCCTTGTCCCAGCCCTCGATGACGCTGCCGGCGCCGGTGGCGAAGGTGTACGCCTGGTTGCGGTCGAGCGAGGAGTCGAACTTCTTGCCGTCCTTGTACAGCGCGCCGGTGTACTGGACGACGACCTTCTCGCCGGTCTCGACCTTGCGGCCCTTGCCCTGGATCAGGACGTGCGACTTCAGCTCCGTCGGGTCGGGGACGCCGGGGACGGGGGTGATGTCGAACGGCTTCTTGCCGTTGTCCTTGACCTGCGGCATGTCGGCCGGCGGCGCGGTCATCTCGCCGCTGAGCACCGCGTCGGGCGCGGTGGCCTGCCGGATGTCGAGCACGAAGACCAGGCTGTCGGTGGCCGCGATGCCCAGCTGGCTGTTGCCCTGCGCGCCGAACGCGGCGGCCGGCGGGGCGACCACCAGCACCCGGCTGCCGGCCTTGTGGCCGGCGACGGCCTTGTCCAGCGCGGGGATCAGCTTGCCGGAGTCGGCCTGGAACAGCTGGGGCTTCCCGGCCTTCTCGTCGTACGAGCCGGGGATCTCCTTGCCGGTGTTCCAGTCCAGCGCGGTGTAGTCGATGGACACCCAGTTGCCCTTTTCGACCTTGGGGCCGCTTCCCGCGGACAGCTCCTTGACCACGAAGGTGCCGTCCGGCTTGTCCTGCGGCACCGTGATGGTCGCCTTGGAGCCGAAGTCGCCGGTCACCGTGGGCAGCGCCTTGGCGTTGTCCTTGATCGGCGGCACCGGATCCTGGCTGGGCGTGTCGGTGGCGGCGGGCTTCGCGTCGGACTTCGCGGCGGGCTTGCCGCTGTCCTTGTTGACCTCGTACATGGTGATCGCGGAGCCGATCAGCAGCACCGCCAGCACCGTGCCGAGGATCGCGCCGAGGCGGCCCGAGCTGCCCGGGTCCTCGGCGTAGCCGGCCTCCGACTGGTCGACCTTGCGCTGCGTGGAGGCGAAAACCTGCGGCGCCTCGCCGCTCCCGGCCGCGGGGCCCGGCGCCGGGTTGGCGGGCGGGGCCCAGCCGGCCTGGGTCAGCATCTCGGCGGGGACGACGATCGACTCGCGGTCTCCCGGCCGCAGCTGCCCGGTGTTGTCGGCCTCGTCCGGGCTCGACAGCTTCTCAGACATGACTCCCCATTCATCTCGCCCGACGACGCGTGTACCACTGGTGCGGGGCAGCAGTATGTCAGGTCGGCATGAGAGCCGGTCAGTCCGGTACTGGCCCCGCTGTCAGGTGTCGGTCAGACAGCTTCCAGGATGTCGATCACGAACACCAGGGTGGAGTTCGCCGGGATCGACCCGCTGGCCTTGTCCCCGTAGCCCAGCGACGGCGGGACGACCAGCATCACCCGGCTGCCCACGGTCTTGCCGACCAGGCCCTGGTCCCAGCCCTTGATCAGGCTGCCGGTGCCGACCTGCAGCGCCTGCGCCCCGCCGTGGTTCCACGAGGAGTCGAACTGCTTGCCGTCGGCCCACGTCACGCCGGTGTACTGGACCACCAGGGTCTGCCCGGACTTCACCTCGGGGCCGTCGCCCTTGATCAGCACGTACTGCTGCAGGTCGGCGGGCGGCTGCTCGCCGGCCGGGATGGTGATGGTGGGCGCGGCCTTGCCGTTGTCCTTGACCTGCGGGGCGTTCGCGGGCGGCTCGGTGACCGGCCCGGAGGCGGTGGAGTCCTGCGGCACCGACTGCATGATGTCGAGCACGAACACCACGGTGTCGTCCTTGCCGACGCCGAGCGCCGTCGAGCCCTGGGCGCCGAACCCGGCGGCCGGCGGGGCCACCACCACCAGCCGGCTGCCGACCTTCTTGCCCTCCACGCTCACGTCGAACGCCGGCACCAGCTGCCCGCTGCCCGCCTGGTACAGCTGCGGCTTGCCGCCGGAGTCGTAGGAACTGGTCAGGTCCTTGCCGGTCGTCCAGTCCTTGGCGGTGTAGTTGACGGTCACCCAGTCGTTCTTGTTGACCGTCGCCCCGGTGCCCTCGGTCTCGGTGCTCACCACGAACTGCCCGCTCGGCTGGCCGGCGGGCAGTGTGATCGTCGCCTTGGTGCCGAACTCCCCGCTGATCGTGGGCATCGGCGAGGCGGAGGCCACCGGGCTCGGCACCTCCGCCGGGGAGGCCGCCGACGAGGGCGTCGCCCCGGCGGACTTGCCGGAGTCGCTGCCGCACGCGGTCAGCAGCACGGCGGCGAGGGGAACGGAGAGCAGGCAGGCGATTCGACGCATGAGCTCAGCGTATGGCCCGATTCGTCCGGTCCGTCGGAGGCACTCTGGCGCGCCCCCGACGGACCGTCACCGTCACATCCCCGCGATCAGCTTCTCCACCCGCTCGTCCACCGACCGGAACGGGTCCTTGCACAGCACGGTGCGCTGCGCCTGGTCGTTCAGCTTCAGGTGCACCCAGTCGACGGTGAAGTCGCGGCGCTGCTCCTGGGCGCGCCGGATGAAGTCGCCGCGCAGCCGGGCCCGGGTGGTCTGCGGGGGCACCGACTTGCCCTGGAAGGTCAGCAGGTCGTTGGTGACCCGCTGCGCCTGGCCGTTCCTCTGCAGCAGGTAGAACAGGCCGCGGCGGCGGTGGATGTCGTGGTAGGCGAGGTCGATCTGGGCGACCCGCGGGTTGGACATCGTCATCTGGTGCTTGGCGCGGTACTTCTCGATCAGCTGGTACTTCATGATCCAGTCGATCTCGGTGCCGACCTTGCCGAGGTCCTCGGTGCGCACCGCCTCCAGGGTGCGGCCCCACAGGTCGAGGACGCGGGCCACGGTGCCCTCGTTGAGGCCCTTGCGGTCGGCGAACTCCAGTGCCTTGGTGTAGTACTCCTCCTGGATCTCCAGGGCGCTGGCCTCCCGCCCGTTGGCGAGCCGGACCTGGTGGGTGCCCGTCAGGTCGTGGCTGACCTCGCGGATCGCCCGGATCGGGTTCTCCAGCGTCAGGTCGCGCATCACCACGCCGGCCTCGATCAGGCGCAGCACCAGGTCGGTGGCGCCGACCTTGAGCAGGGTGGTGGTCTCCGACATGTTGGAGTCGCCGACGATGACGTGCAGGCGGCGGTAGCGCTCGGCGTCGGCGTGCGGTTCGTCGCGGGTGTTGATGATCGGGCGGGAGCGGGTGGTGGCGGAGCTGACGCCCTCCCAGATGTGCTCGGCGCGCTGGCTGACGCAGTACACCGCGCCGCGCGGGGTCTGCAGCACCTTGCCGGCGCCGCAGATCAGCTGACGCGTCACCAGGAACGGGATCAGCACGTCCGCCAGTCGGGAGAACTCGCCGTGCCGGGCGACCAGGTAGTTCTCGTGGCAGCCGTAGGAGTTGCCGGCGGAGTCGGTGTTGTTCTTGAAGAGGTAGACGTCGCCGGCGATGCCTTCCTCGTGCAGCCGCCGCTCGGCGTCCACCAGCAGCCCTTCGAGGATCCGCTCGCCGGACTTGTCGTGGGTGACCAGCTCGACCACGTCGTCGCACTCGGGGGTCGCGTACTCGGGGTGGGAGCCGACGTCGAGGTAGAGCCGGGCGCCGTTCTTCAGGAAGACGTTGCTGCTGCGGCCCCAGGAGACGACACGGCGGAAGAGGTAGCGGGCGACTTCGTCCGGCGACAGGCGGCGCTGGCCGCGGAAGGTGCAGGTGACGCCGTACTCGTTCTCGATCCCGAAAATTCGGCGGTCCATATGGCGACTCTTCTCTGTGGGAAGCTCCGTGAAACCCTTCGGTGCGGTGATGGATCGTCGGGCGGCCCGCCGGCAGGTGGCGGGTCGCGGGGCCTGTCCGGTCGGCCGGACAGGCCCCGACGCGGTCATTCGGTGGTGGTGCCTTCGTCCTCTTCGGTGGCGGCGCTCTCGTCGCCGCTGAGCAGCCGGGACAGCTGGCCGCCCAGGATGCGCTTGAACTTGCGCTGCTGGACCCGCTGGCGGTCGAGGACGGCGACCTCCAGCTGTTCGGGCGTCAGGGTACGGGGGGTGCCGCCGTTGGGGTCGCGGGCGAGGCCGTCGACGGCGAGCTTGAGCGCCTCGGTGAGGCTCAGGCCGGCCCGGTGGCGCTGGCCGAGGTAGTTGCCGATGGAGTCGGCGTTGCCGCCGACCACGACGGCGTTCTTCTCGTCCACCACCGAGCCGTCGGGGGTGAGCCGGTAGATCTGGTCGTCGGCGTCGGTACGGCCGACCTCGGCGACGATCAGCTCGACCTCGTAGGGCTTCTCCCCGACCGAGGAGAAGATGGTGCCCAGGGTCTGGGCGTACACGTTGGCCAGGCCGCGGGCGGTGACGTCGGCCCGGTCGTAGGAGTAGCCGCGCAGGTCGGCGTAGCGCACGCCGCCGATCCGCAGGTTCTCGAACTCGTTGTAGCGGCCGACCGCCGCGAACGCGATCTTGTCGTAGATCTCGGAGACCTTGTGCAGGGCGCGGGAGGTGTTCTCCGCGACGAAGACGATGCCGTCGGCGTAGGTGAGCACCACCACGCTGCGTCCGCGGGCGATGCCCTTGCGGGCGTACTCCGCGCGGTCCGCCATGGCCTGCTGGGGCGAGACGTAGAACGGCGTGGACACCGCCGGTCTCCCTTCGGGTGGTTGAGGCGGATTCAGAGCAGCGGGGCCTGCGGGCCGTTGGGGTGCTCGCGCCGCTGGTCGGTGATGGACACCGCGATCTCGGTGACCTCTTCCTCGCTGAGCCGGCGGAAGCCGTCCTCGGTGATCAGGGTGACGATCGGGAAGATCTTGCGGGCGAGGTCCGGGCCGCCGGTCGCCGAGTCGTCGTCGGCGGCGTCGTACAGCGCCTGGACGGTGAGGGTGGCGGCCTGCTCGCCGGTCATCCCCTCGTGGTAGAGCTTCTTCATCGCGCCGCGGGCGAACACCGAGCCGGAGCCGGTGGCGGCGAAGCCCGCCCGCTCCTCGGAGCGGCCGCCGGTGACGTCGTAGGTGAAGATCCGGCCGCGACCGAGGTCGAGGTCGTAGCCCGCGAAGACCGGGACCACGGCGAGGCCCTGCATGGCCATCGCCAGGTTGGACCGGATCATGGTGGTGAGCCGGTTGGCCTTGCCCTCGAAGGAGAGCACGGTGCCCTCGATCTTCTCGTAGTGCTCCAGCTCCAGCTGGAACAGGCGCACCATCTCGATGGCGAGGCCGGCGGTGCCGGCGATGCCGACCGCGCTGTACTCGTCGGCCGGAAAGACCTTCTCCATGTCGCGCTGGGCGATGACGTTGCCCATGGTGGCCCGGCGGTCGCCGGCCAGCACCACGCCGCCGTCGAAGACCGCGGACACGATGGTGGTGCCGTGCGGCGCCTCGATCGTCAGGCCCTCGGGCAACTGGCGCCGCCCCGGGAGCAGCTGCGGCGCGTGGCTGTCGAGGAAGTCGAGGAACGAGGAGGAACCGGGGGTGAGGAAGGCAGCCGGTAGACGCCCGGTGCCACTGAGGTTGGCTTCCACACGTGTCCTTCCAGATCGAAGATCCAAAGTTGGAGTTGTGCCCCGGACCCTACCCGTTCCGGGAGCCGGATCCACGTTTTCGGTGCCCTGCGGCAGAGAAGGCGAGGCCGCAGGCGCGCTCAGGGCACACCTGCGGCGCTCGCCGTGCTCTTTTCCGATGGAAAGGGGTTCGCCCCCTCTCACTCGCCGCCCTTCTGCACGAATCCGCGCACGAAATCCTCGGCGTTGGATTCCAGCACTTCGTCGATTTCGTCGAGTACCGCGTCGACGTCGTCGTTGAGCTTTTCCTGACGCTCCTTGAGGTCGTCCGAGGCCTGGGTTTCCGCGGCCTGCTCCTCGACCTCCTCGGAGGAGCGGCTGGCCCGCTGCTGGCCGCCGCCGGTGTCCTTCTCCGCCATTTTCCTCACCCCGCTCGCTCGGTGTTCCCGTAACAACGCTCGCTGCTCACCCGAATGATTCCCCGTCCGGGAATGTTCACCCGTGGTGATCGAAAAGTTACCCGCCGGAGAGGACGCGCACCAGATCCTCCGCGGTGCGGCACCGGTCGAGCAGTTCCTTGACGTGCGCCTTGGTGCCGCGCAGCGGCTCCATGGTGGGCACTCGCTGGAGGCTGTCGTGCCCGGGGAGGTCGAAGATGACCGAGTCCCAGGACGCGGCGGCCACGTGGTCGGCGTACTGCTCCAGGCAGCGGCCGCGGAAGTAGGCCCGGGTGTCGTCGGGCGGCTCGGACACGGCGCGGCGCACCTCGTCCTCGGTGAGCAGGCGCTCCATCCGGCCGCGGGCCTCCAGGCGGTTGTACAGGCCCTTCTCGGGGCGTACGTCGCTGTACTGCAGGTCGACCAGCTGGAGGCGGGGGCTGTCCCAGTTCAGCGCGTCGCGCTGGCGGTAGCCCTCCAGGATCTCCTTCTTGGCGATCCAGTCGAGCTGCCGGGACAGGCTCATCGGGTCGCGCTCCAGCCGGCCGAGTACGTCCTCCCAGCGGGCCAGCACGTCCATGGTCTGGTCGTCGGCGTCCTGCCCGAAGCGGTCCTCGACGTACTTGCGGGCCAGTTCGCAGTACTCCATCTGCAACTGGACGGCGGTGAGCTTGCGCCCGGAGCGCAGCGACACCAGGTGCTTCAGCTCCGGGTCGTGGGAGATCCGGTGCAGGGTGCGCACCGGCTGGTCGACGGCGAGGTCGACGGCGATGAAGCCGTCCTCGATCATCGACAGGACCAGTGCGGTGGTGCCGAGCTTGAGGTAGGTGGAGATCTCGGAGAGGTTGGCGTCGCCGATGATGACGTGCAGCCGGCGGTACTTCTCGGCGTCGGCGTGCGGCTCGTCGCGGGTGTTGATGATGGGGCGCTTGAGGGTGGTCTCCAGGCCGACCTCGACCTCGAAGTAGTCGGCGCGCTGGCTGATCTGGAAGCCGTGCCCGCCGCCCTCCTGCCCGAGCCCGACCCGGCCCGCGCCGCACACCACCTGGCGGGAGACGAAGAACGGCGTGAGGTGGCGGACGATGTCGGCGAACGGGGTGGCCCGCTGCATCAGGTAGTTCTCGTGGGTGCCGTAGGAGGCGCCCTTGTTGTCGGTGTTGTTCTTGTAGAGCAGGATCCGCTGCCCGTTGGGCAGCTCCAGCGCGCGGGCGGCGGCCTCGGCCATGATGCGCTCGCCGGCCTTGTCCCACAGCACCGCGTCGCGCGGGTTGGTGACCTCGGGGGACGAGTACTCGGGGTGCGCGTGGTCGACGTAGAACCGGGCGCCGTTGGTGAGGATGACGTTGGCCAGCCCGATGTCCTCGTCGGTGAGCTGGCTGGCGTCCGCCACGTCCCGGGCCAGGTCGAAGCCCCGGGCGTCGCGCAGCGGATTCTCCTCCTCGAAGTCCCAGCGGGCGCGGCGCGCCCGGTGCATCGCCGCCGCGTACGCGTTGACGATCTGGGACGAGGTGAGCATGGCGTTGGCGTTGGGGTGGCCCGGCACGGAGATGCCGTACTCGGTCTCGATCCCCATCACGCGCCGTACGGTCATGCGGCCCTCCAGACCCTGTCGGTACTGCCGGTGCAGACGCGCCGTCCGGCTGCGGGACTGTGCCGAGCACCGCAGCCGGACGGATGGATCGCGTACTACAGGTACTGCCCCGTGTTGGCGACAGTGTCGATGGAGCGACCGGACTCGGCGCCCTGCTTGCCGGTGACCAGGGTGCGGATGAACACGATCCGCTCGCCCTTCTTGCCGGAGATGCGGGCCCAGTCGTCCGGGTTGGTGGTGTTGGGCAGGTCCTCGTTCTCCTTGAACTCGTCCACGCAGGCGGCGAGCAGGTGGGAGACCCGCAGGCCGCGCTGGCCGTGGTCGAGGAAGTCCTTGATCGCCATCTTCTTCGCCCGGTCGACGATGTTCTGGATCATCGCGCCGGAGTTGAAGTCCTTGAAGAACAGCACTTCCTTGTCACCGTTGGCGTAGGTGACCTCCAGGAAGCGGTTCTCCTCGGTCTCCGAGTACATCCGCTCGACCACCGACTGGATCATGGCGGCGACGGTGGCGGGCACCGAGCCGTCGTGCTCCTTGACGTCGTCGGGGTGGAACGGCAGCGAGTCCTTGAGGTACTTGGAGAAGATGTCCTTCGCCGCCTCGGCGTCCGGCCGCTCGATCTTGATCTTGACGTCCAGGCGGCCGGGCCGCAGGATCGCCGGGTCGATCATGTCCTCGCGGTTGGAGGCGCCGATCACGATGACGTTCTCCAGGCCCTCCACGCCGTCGATCTCCGCCAGCAGCTGCGGGACGATGGTGTTCTCCACGTCCGAGCTGACGCCGGAGCCGCGGGTGCGGAACAGCGACTCCATCTCGTCGAAGAACACGATGACCGGCGTGCCCTCGCCGGCCTTCTCCCGGGCCCGCTGGAAGACCAGGCGGATCTGCCGCTCGGTCTCGCCCACGTACTTGTTGAGCAGCTCGGGGCCCTTGATGTTCAGGAAGTAGCTCTTGCCCTGCGGCCGGCCCGTCACCTCGGCGACCTTCTTGGCCAGCGAGTTGGCCACCGCCTTGGCGATCAGCGTCTTGCCGCAGCCGGGCGGGCCGTACAGCAGCACGCCCTTGGGCGGGCGCAGCTCGAACTCCTTGAACAGGTCGGCGTGCAGGTAGGGCAGCTCCACCGCGTCCCGGATCTGCTCGATCTGGTTGGACAGGCCGCCGATCTGCCGGTAGTCGATGTCCGGGACCTCCTCGAGGACCAGTTCCTCGACCTCGGACTTCGGGACCACCTCGTACACGTACCCGGAGCGCGGCTCCAGCAGCAGCGCGTCGCCCGCCCGCAGGGTCAGCTCGCGGAGCGGCTCGGCGAGCCGCACCACCCGCTCCTCGTCGGTGTGCCCGACGACCAGCGCGCGGTCGCCGCCCTCCAGCACCTCCTTGAGCGTGACGATCTCGCCGATCCGCTCGAACTCCATCGCCTCGACGACGTTCAGCGCCTCGTTGAGCATCAGCTCCTGGCCGCGGCGCAGCTCGTCCAGCTCGACGCTGGGGCTGACGTTGACCCGGAGCTTGCGGCCGCCGGTGAAGATGTCGGCCGTGCCGTCCTCGTTCTTCTCGAGGAAGACGCCGAACCCGGCGGGCGGCTGGGCGAGCCGGTCCACCTCCTCCTTGAGGGCCACGATCTGGTCGCGGGCCTCGCGCAGGGTGGCGACGAGCCTCTCGTTCTGGGCGGTCACACCGGCCAGGTTGGTCTGCAGCTCGACGATCCGCTCCTCAAGCACCCTTGAGCTGCGCGGAGAATCGGCGAGCCGGCGTCGAAGCACAGCGATCTCCTGCTCGAGGTAGGAGACCTGCGCGGCCTCGTCGGACCCCCGTGCGGGCCTGCCGGCGCTGCGGTCGTAGTCGTCATCGTGGGCTGCCACGGTCCTCACCTCCTCCTGGGGGAGCTGGACGACCCAAACCTACCTGGGACCAGGGTCATGTAAACCCCTAGATCAGAAAGATGGATCGGGCGTGTCCGATGTTCGCCCTGCGCGCTTCCCCTCTGACAGAGGAGATGCCCACCCCTCAACGGTTCAAAGCAGCGCGGATGTATCGTGACAGGAATGTCCCCGAATGCGGGGCAACCGGAGCAGAAACGGCAGGGGCAATGGCGGGGACTGGCGAGGCACTCGAAGTCTGGATCGACCAGGATCTGTGCACCGGGGACGGGATCTGTGCGCAGTACGCGCCCGAGGTCTTCGAACTCGACATCGACGGACTCGCCTATGTGAAGGGCGAGGACGACGAGTTGCGCCAGCAGCCCGGCGAGACGGTGCCCGTCCCGCTGACGCTCCTCAAGGACGTGGTCGACTCGGTGAAGGACTGCCCGGGCGACTGCATCCACGTCCGCCGGGCCTCCGACGGCGTCGAGGTGTACGGCCCGGACGCGGACTGACGTTCCGTCAGGCGGTGTGGGCAGGGGTCCGGGTCTCGGCCCTCGTCCACCCGCGGGCGGACTGCTTCCACACCAGCTCCACCACGACGTCCGGCGAGAACCGCGGCACGTCGTCGGACGAGTAGCCGCGAGCCGCTCCGCGGATCGAACCGTCGGAGCGGATCGTCAACTCGGTGAGCGTGTAGCCGTCGCGGTCCGAGAGCAGCTCGACCGGCCGGCCGCCGGCGCCCTCCACCACGAACACCTGGTCCGGCGGGGTCCCCATGTCGGCCTGGCAGTGCCCGGCGAGAACCGCCAGCGCCTTCCCGTCCACCACCGCGGCCGCCTTCAGGCTCACCGCGACCGGGAACGGCCCGCACTCCATGGGCAGTTGGACCTTCGACAGGTCCACCTCCGGCACCACCGCCCCGGCCTGACGACTCGTCACCACCGCCCCGGTCGCCGACGTCGCCCCCAGCGCCCCGCCCACCACGGCGGCACACCCCGCCGCGACCAGCACCCAGTGCTTCAACCCCGACCGTGCGTGCACCGCAAACTCCCCTCTCCGTGCGGGCATTTTCGCACATGGGGGGACACGTGCCCGACGGCAGGTGGGCAACGAGAACCCGGAGCGCGGGGCGGTGCGGAAAACGGAAGGCACCCGTCCGCAAGGTCGCGACACGGGCAATGACTTGCCGTTGATCGCGATCCTGCCGACGGGTGCCGGTTGCTCGTGCCTCGGTGGCTCAGCCCAGTTCGCGGGCGTCGTGCGCCGCGGCCTCGCGCTGCGCCTTGCGGACCGCGGCCCGCTCCGCGAGCGTGAGCTCGGGCTCCGTCACGTCGTAGTCCTCGCCGTAGGCGCCCTTCGCGGGCCGGCG
>NZ_BMRI01000016.1:18419-23103 GCF_014648555.1 Kitasatospora griseola | reverse complement strand
GCGGCGCAGCGGGGGCTCGACGCCGTCGGCGAGGCGACGGGCGGTGAGGAGGAAGCCGGTGTGGCCGATCATGCGGTGGTCGGGGCGGACGGCGAGGCCTTCGAGGTGCCAGGTGCGGACCATGGTCTCCCAGGCCTGCGGCTCGGTGAAGGTGCCGTGCTCGCGCAGCGCCTCGACGGTGCGGGACATCTGCGTGGTGGTGGCCACGTAGCAGCAGATGAGGCCGCCGGGGACGAGCGCCTCGGAGGCGACGTCCAGGCACTCCCAGGGGGCGAGCATGTCGAGGATGACGCGGTCGACGTCGGTCTCGACCAGGTTGTCCTGGAGGTCGCCGACGGTGAGCTTCCACGCGGGGTGCGGGCCGCCGAAGTAGCGCTCGACGTTGCCGCGGGCGATGTCCGCGAAGTCCTCCCGCCGCTCGTAGGAGGCGAGCATGCCGGTGTCGCCGACGGCGCGCAGCAGGTAGGTGGACAGGGCGCCGGAGCCGACGCCCGCCTCCACCACCCTCGCGCCGGCGAAGATGTCGGCCATGGCCAGGATCTGCCCCGCGTCCTTGGGGTAGATCACGGCCGCGCCGCGCGGCATGGACAGGACGTAGTCGGGGAGCAGGGGGCGCAGCGCGAGGTACGGGACGTTGCCCGTCGTGCGGACGACCGTGCCCTCGGGAGCGCCGATCAGCTCGTCGTGCGGGAACGCACCCTTGTGGGTGTGGAACTGGTTCCCGGCCTGGAGCGTGAACGTGTAGTGGCGGCCCTTGGGGTCGGTCAGCTGGACCTGGTCCCCGACCTGGAAGGGCCCGCGTCGGCGGGCGGCACCGGTCGGTTCGGACATGGGGGCCATCCTACGGGAGCCTGAGGGCTCCCCCGACCACATGATCGGTTCAGACGGTCGGGCGCCCGAGGAGGGCGGCGGTGAGGCGGCGTTCGAGGTCGGCGAGGGAGAGCACGCCGTAGACGCTGCCGTCGGCGCGGATCACCAGGTACTCGGAGGCGGGGGCGCGGCGCAGGGTCTCCAGGATCTGCTCGCCGGCCAGGTCGACGGGGACGATGTGGCCGGGCTGGAGGTCGCGGGCGACGGCCGAGACGGCGACCCAGGGGCGGCGGTGCTCGGGGATGTCGGTGACCGCGGACTCCTTGACCAGTCCGGTGGGTTCGCCCCGGCCGTCGACCACCACGATGGCGCCGGCATGGGCCTCGTGGGCGCGGCGGAGGGCCTCGCCGAGCGGGGTGTCGGGGGTGACGTCGATGCTGCGGCGGGCCAGGTCGCGGACCTTGAGCCCGGGCAGGACCTCCTTGAGGCGGGCGTTGCGCAGCGAGTTGCCGGCGCCCTGCCAGATGATGAAGCCGAGGATGGCGGCGAGCACGCCGTCGAGCATGGCTTCGCCGGTGGAGCGTTCGGCGTTCTGCGCGGCGCCGAGCACGGGCAGCCCGAGGACCACGGCGATGGCCAGGGCGCGGCCGGTCCAGACGGCGGCCACGGTGCCCTTCATCGGGTCGCCGGTGGCGGCCCAGACGACGGCGCGCAGCATCCGTCCGCCGTCCAGCGGGAGGCCGGGCAGCAGGTTGAAGGCGGCGACCACCAGGTTGGAGATCATCAGGCCGGCCAGCAGCACGCCGGGGACGGTGGCGGGTTCGACGGCGCTCAGGCCGGCCCAGAACACCCCGGCCAGCACCAGCGAGAGCAGCGGGCCGACCAGGGCGAGCCAGAACTCGCGCCAGGGCCGGTCGGCCTCCTTCTCGATCTCGGAGACGCCGCCGAGGAACTGGAGCTGGATGCGGCGCACGCCGAGCTTGTAGCGCAGTCCGACCACGGTGTGGGCGAGTTCGTGGACCAGCACCGAGCCGTAGAAGGCGACGGCGAAGGAGAAGGCGAGCAGGTAGCGGGTGGCGCCGAGGCCGGGCAGGACGTCGGCCAGCCGGCTGCCGAAGATCCAGGTGATCAGCGCGGCGACCAGGAACCAGGACGGGGTGACGTAGACGGGCACGCCGAACGGCCGGCCCATCAGGATGCCGCCGCGGGGCGGTTCGCCGCCCTCCGGCGAGTCCGGCGTCCCCGGTGCCCGCCCCTTGGTGTCGTTCACCGTGCTCCCTTCACCTTCCGCCGACTCTCTGCGTCCTCGTACGCTACGTGATCTCCCGCCCGCTGCGACGGCGCACCCCGCTCTCCTTAGCCATACCCACCTCTTCGACCGAGCTGTCCGTCCGGTGCAATAGGGTCGGGGCATGCAGCAGACCGACCCCACGCCCACTGCCCGTCCGGCGGCCGCGCCGACCGGGCTGTCGCCGTCCCGGGCGGGTGACTTCATGACCTGCCCGCTGATGTACCGGCTGCGGGTGATCGACCGGCTGCCGGAGCCGCCGAGTGCGGCGGCCACCCGGGGGACGCTGGTGCACGCGGTGCTGGAGCGGCTGTTCGACCATCCGCCGGTGGAGCGCACCCCCGAGCGGGCCCGGGGGTTGTTGGCCCCGCAGTGGGAGCGGCTGCTCGGGGAACGGCCGGAGCTGGCCGAACTGTTCCCGGACGAGCCGGAGAAACTGGCCGGCTGGCTGGGCGACGCCGAGAAGCTGGTGGAGAAGTGGTTCCGGCTGGAGGACCCGACCCGGCTGCACCCGGTGGAGCGCGAGCTGTACGTGGAGACCGCGCTGGCCTCCGGCCTGCTGCTGCGCGGCTACATCGACCGGGTGGACGTCGCACCGTCCGGCGAGGTGCGGCTGGTGGACTACAAGACCGGCCGGGCGCCCTCGCGGGACTTCGAGGGCAAGGCGATGTTCCAGATGAAGTTCTACGCCCTGGTGGTGTGGCGCTGGAAGGGCGTCGTCCCCAAGCGGCTGCAGCTGGTGTACCTCGGCGGCGGCGGCGACGTGGTGACGTACGACCCGGACGAGGCCGATCTGCTGGCGGTGGAGCGGAAGCTGGAGGCGCTGTGGGAGGCGATCTCGGCGGCGGTGGCCACCGGTGAGTTCCCGGCGACCCGCAACCGGCTGTGCGACTGGTGCGACCACAAGGCCAGCTGTCCGGAGTTCGGCGGCACTCCCCCGCCGTACCCGCTGCCGCTGGCCACCCTGACCAATCCCCGCAAGGAGTCGTAGGTGACGATCCGTGTGCTGCTGGTGGACGACCAGCCGCTGCTCCGTACCGGTTTCCGGATGATCCTGGAGGCGGAGTCCGACCTGGTGGTGGTCGGCGAGGCGGGCGACGGGCAGCAGGCGCTGGACCAGGTCCGCGCGCTGCAGCCGGACGTGGTGCTGATGGACATCCGGATGCCGCGGATGGACGGCGTGGAGGCGACCCGCCGGATCGCCGGCCCGGACCGCAGCGGCCCGGCGAAGGTGCTGGTGCTGACCACCTTCGACCTGGACGAGTACGTGGTGGAGGCGCTGCGCGCGGGCGCCAGCGGCTTCCTGCTGAAGGACGTCCCGGCGGAGGAGCTGGTGCAGGCGATCCGGGTGGTGGCGGACGGCGCGGCAATGCTCGCCCCGTCGGTGACCCGCCGCCTGCTGGACATGTACGCCACCAAGCTGCCGTCGGGCGACGAGGCGCCGCCGCAGGCGCTGACGGTGCTGACGGAGCGCGAGGTGGAGGTGCTGCGGCTGGTGGCCCGCGGGCTGTCGAACGCGGAGATCGCGGCCGAGCTGTTCGTCTCCGAGACGACGGTGAAGACGCACGTCGGCCATGTGCTGACCAAGCTCCAGCTGCGCGACCGGGTGCAGGCGGCGGTGTACGCGTACGAGAGCGGCCTGGTGCGCCCCGGCGCGATGTAGCGGGCCCGAAACTGCGGACGGCCCGTCACCCCGGTGGGGTGGCGGGCCGTTGTGCTGCCGGGAGAATCGTTACTTCTTGTTGCGGCCGATCAGCCAGAACCGGAACCGGCTGGTGTTGTCCACGGTGGTGTCGACGCCGGTGACGCCGTTCTTGTACACGTAGAACGACTTGTTCTGGTACAGCGGGACCATCGGCACGGCGTCGGCCAGGATGTTCTGGATCTGGGCGTAGGCGCCGGCGCCGGTGCGGTCGGTCATCTTGATCGATTCCGGCACCAGCTTGTTGCTGATCTGCGCGTTGTCGTAGTTGTTGTGGAACGCGCCGCCGTTGACCACCAGCGGGCTGATGTAGTCGTCCGCGTCGACGTAGTCGGGGGTCCAGCCGATCAGGTACGACTGGTAGCTGTCGTTCGACCAGTTGGCCAGGAAGGTGTTCCAGTCGTTCTCCTGCTGGACCGTCACCTGGAACAGGCCGCTGGCGTCCAGCTGCTTCTTGACGGCCTCCAGCTCGGCGGCGCCGGCCCGGGAGCGGGACCAGGTCATGGTGAGCTTGACCGGGGTGCTGATGTGCGCGTCGGTCAGGATCTTCTTGGCCTTGGCGACGTCCGGCTCGCCGTACTTGTCGAAGAAGGCGGTGTTGTGGCCGACCACGCCGGCCGGGACGACCGAGTACAGCGGCAGCACGGTGCCCGCGTACACGTCGTGGGCGAGCGCCTTGCGGTCGACCAGCTGGGCGACGGCCTGCCGGATCGCCTGCTTGCCGCCGACCTCGTCCTTGGTGTTGAACACCAGGTAGAAGGTCGCGGCGCTGTCGCCCTCGGCGACCCGCAGGTTGCCCTTGCCGGACTGGTCGTCGTTCTTGATCTGGGCGGCGACGGCCGGGTCGAGGCCGTTGTCCGCGATGTCGACCTCGCCCTTGTCGA
>NZ_BMRI01000016.1:10706-18385 GCF_014648555.1 Kitasatospora griseola | reverse complement strand
GGGCGGCCTTCAGGTCCTCCGCCTTCTCGTAGAAGCGGACGGCGAACTTGCTGTTCTCGGGCTTGGTGGCGTTGCCGCGGTAGGTCGGGTTCGGCGACAGGGTGACCTTGTTCGGGCTCTTGCCCTGGTTCTCTATCGCGTCCACCCGGTACGGGCCGGAGCCGACCAGCTTGTCGTTGGCGAGCAGCTTGTCGGCCGGGAAGACCTGGTGGTCGACGATGGCGCCGGCCGGCGAGGACAGCTTGGCCGGGAGCACCGCGTCGGGGGTCTCCAGGTGGAAGACGACCTCGAGGTCGCCGTTCGCGTCCACCGACTTGATGGTCGACAGCAGCGGGCTCGGACCGGTCGGGTCGTTGATCTTCTTGACGCGCTCGATGGAGAACTTGACGTCCTCGGCGGTCACCGGGTGCCCGTTGGTGAACTTCAGCCCGGCCTTCAGCGTGCACTTGTAGGTCATCGCGTCGCTGCCGGTGAACTGGCAGGACTCGGCGGCGTCGGGCTGCGGCACGGTCGCGCCGGGCGGGAAGGCCAGCAGCGACTGGAAGGAGTTGTTGAGCACCAGCCAGGCGCCGATGTCGTACGCGCCGGCCGGGTCCAGCACCGTGGTGCCGTTGGTGGTGCCCAGGGTGATCGCGGCACCGTTGTCGCCGCCGTTGGCGGCCTTCTCCACGGACGCGCAGCCGGCCGCCGTGGTGACGACGAGCGCGGCGCAGCTGAGCACGGCCAGGCGGTTGGGCGTAGTCATGCGGGTGGTCTTCCTTACTGCGTGCGGCCGGCTCGCCCTGGGGGAACCCGAGTCCGGCCGCCGGGGTGGGGCGGCAGGGCGCAGGCCGGTACGACCACGCGGGCGCCCCCTGTCGGATTCGACGACGGCGGGCGGCGGCGCGGGAGGGCGTCTGATCGGTTGTAGCGTGCCACATCGCACCGGGGCGGTCACCGTCTGTTCGAACAATGGGTGGCCTACGGGTGGAAGACCGGCTCCGGACCGTCGACGAGTTGTCAGCCAATGCCCGATTTCATACCCGCTGCCGGATACGGTCCGCGTACCCACGGACGCGGAGGGGAACCGGAAAACCGCGCAGATGAGACGAAGGTCACACCCGGGTGGCGGCCAGTGTGCGCAGCAGGCCGAGGTCGACCTGTTCGAGCGAGGGCAGCACCAGCCGGCCGGGGCCGGGCTCGATGGCGGCGATGGAGGGTACCGCAATGACGGGACAGCCGGCCGCCTCGGCGGCGGCGACACCGGTCGGGGTGTCCTCGACGACCACGCAGCGGGCCGGGTCGGCGCCCAGGCGGGCGGCGGCGGTCAGGTACGGGTCGGGGAAGGGCTTGGTGCGCGGCACCTCGTCGCCGGCCACCGTGAAGGCGAAGTTCTGGGCTCCCAGGCTGCGCAGCACGATGTCGATGATGCGCCGGTGCGAGGCGGACACCAGCGCGGCCGGGATGCCGTGCGCGGCAAGGGTGTTGAGCAGGAGCTCGGCGCCCGGCATCAGCGGGACGCCGCCGTCCAGCAGGTCCACGAAACGCTGGTTGATCTGGGCGCCGAGGTCGGCGGGGCGGATCGCGGCCCCGGTGCGGGTGAGCAGGTAGTCGATGACGCGGGTCATCGGGCCGCCGACCACGTGGGTGCGGTCCTCGGGGGTGAGCCGGTGGCCGAGTTCGGCGAACAGGTCGACCTCGGCCTGCCACCAGAAGTCCTCGGTGTCGACCAGGGTGCCGTCCATGTCGAGCAGGACGGCCTGCAGGCCGCTGTCCTCGCCGTCTCCGCCGACACGGATCGGGGTCGAGACCGTCGTCATGCGCGCCGTCCTTCCGGATGGTCGTCCGGAGCGCACTGCGTCCGGGGATGGCACAGGCCGGCCCGCTGGTGAGCGGACCGGCCCGTTCAGGATCATCAAGAATACGCCTGCCGGGGCGGATTGCGTCGGGCGCCGGCGCGGCGAACGGATGATCTCCGGTCGAAGTTCTGCTGCGGCGGCTACCGCGCGTTGAAGTACTTGGCCTCCGGGTGGTGCAGCACGATGGCGTCCGTGGACTGCTCGGGGTGCAGCTGGTACTCCTCGGAGAGGATCACTCCGACCCGCTCGGGCCTGAGCAGCTCGGCGATCTTGGCGCGGTCCTCCAGGTTCGGGCAGGCGCCGTAGCCGAGCGAGAAGCGCGCGCCGCGGTACTTGAGCGCGAACATGTCCCGGACGTCCTGCGGGTCCTCGTCGCCGAAGCCGAGTTCGTAGCGGACCCGGGCGTGCCAGAACTCGGCCAGCGCCTCGGCCAACTGCACGGACAGGCCGTGCAGTTCGAGGTAGTCGCGGTAGGAGTCGCCGGCGAACAGCTCGTTGGCCGCCTCGGAGATCCGGTTGCCCATGGTGACCACCTGCAGGGCGACCACGTCGCGCTCGCCGCTCTCCTCCGGGCGGAAGAAGTCCGCCAGGCACAGGCGGCGGCCGCGGCGCTGGCGCGGGAAGGTGAAGCGGGTGAGCTCGGTGTCGTCCTCGCCGTAGACGATCAGGTCGTCGCCCTTGGAGTTGGCCGGGTAGTAGCCGTAGATGACGGCGGGCTCCAGCCAGCCCTCGGTCTGCAGGCGGTCCAGCCAGCCGCGCAGTCGCGGGCGGCCCTCGGTCTCCACCAGCTCCTCGTACGACGGCCCGCCGGAGCGGCCGCCCTTGAGGCCCCACTGGCCCTTGAACAGGGCGTCCTCGTCGAGCCAGGAGGCGTAGTCCTGGAACGGGATGCCCTTGATGATCCGGTCGCCCCAGAACGGCGGGGTCGGGACGCGGTTGTCGACGGCCACGTCGGAGCGGATCTGCCCGAGGTTGACCTCCTCCGGCTCGTCGATCTCGACCCGGGCGTGCCGGCGCTGCCGCAGCTCGGGCAGCACCACGCCGGGCACACCGCGCTTGACGCCGATCAGGGCGTCCATCAGCCGCAGGCCCTCGAAGGCGTCGCGGGCGTAGCGGACCTCGCCGTCGTAGACCTCGTGCAGGTCCTGCTCGACGTAGGCGCGGGTGAGGGCGGCGCCGCCGAGGATCACCGGGAAGTCGGCGGCGAGGCCGCGCTGGTTGAGCTCCTCCAGGTTCTCCTTCATGATCACCGTGGACTTGACCAGCAGGCCGGACATGCCGATCACGTCGGCCTTGTGCTCCTGGGCGGCCTCGACGATCGCCGAGACGGGCTGCTTGATGCCCAGGTTGACCACGTTGTAGCCGTTGTTCGACAGGATGATGTCGACCAGGTTCTTGCCGATGTCGTGGACGTCGCCCTTGACGGTGGCGAGCACGATGGTGCCCTTGCCCTCGCTGTCGGACTTCTCCATGTGCGGCTCCAGGTGGGCCACCGCGGCCTTCATCACCTCGGCGGACTGCAGCACGAACGGCAGCTGCATCTCGCCGGAGCCGAACAGCTCGCCGACCACCTTCATGCCGGACAACAGCGTGTCGTTGATGATCTCCAGCGCCGGACGCTCCGTCAGGGCGGCGTCCAGGTCGGCCTCCAGGCCGGCCCGCTCGCCGTCGATGATGCGGCGCTGCAGGCGCTCCTCCAGCGGGAGGGCGGCCAGCTCCTCGGCCTTGGAGGCGGCGCTGGAGGCGGCGGAGACGCCCTCGAACAGCTGGAGCAGCTTCTGCAGCGGGTCGTAGCCCTCGCTGCGGCGGTCGTAGACCAGGTCGAGGGCGGTCTGCCGGCGGTCCTCGGGGATGCGGTTCATCGGGAGGATCTTCGCGGCGTGCACGATCGCGGAGTCCAGGCCGGCCTCCACGCACTCGTGCAGGAAGACCGAGTTGACGACCTGGCGGGCGGCCGGGTTGAGGCCGAAGGAGATGTTGGACAGGCCGAGGGTGGTCTGCACGTCCGGGTGGCGGCGCTTGAGTTCGCGGATCGCCTCGATGGTCTCGATGCCGTCGCGGCGGGACTCCTCCTGGCCGGTGGCCAGGGTGAAGGCCAGGCAGTCGACCAGGATCGAGCTCTCGTGGATGCCGTACTCGCGGCCCAGCTGCTCGATCAGCCGCTCGGCGATGGCGACCTTCTTGTCGGCGGTGCGGGCCTGGCCGTCCTCGTCGATGGTGAGGGCAATCAGGCCGGCGCCGTGCTCGCGGGCCAGCGCGGCGATCTTCCCGAACCGGGTGTCGGGGCCGTCGCCGTCCTCGTAGTTGACGGAGTTCAGCACCGCGCGGCCGCCGAGCATCTCCAGGCCGGCCCGCAGCACCGGCGGCTCGGTGGAGTCCAGCACGATCGGCAGGGTGGAGGCGGTGGCCAGGCGGCCGGCGATCTCCTTCATGTCGGCGACGCCGTCGCGGCCCACGTAGTCGACGCACAGGTCGAGCAGGTGCGCGCCCTCGCGGATCTGCTCGCGAGCGATCTCCACGCAGGTCTGCCAGTCCGCGGCGAGCATCGCCTCGCGGAACTTCTTCGAGCCGTTGGCGTTGGTGCGCTCGCCGATCGCCAGGTACGAGGTGTCCTGCCGGAACGGCACCGCCTGGTACAGCGAGGCGGCGGCCGGCTCGGGCTTCGGCTCGCGCGGCGTGATCGGCCGGCCCTGCACCCGCTCGACCACCTGGCGCAGGTGCTCGGGGGTGGTGCCGCAGCAGCCGCCGACCAGCGCCAGGCCGTAGTCCCGGACGAACGCCTCGTGGGCGTCGGCGAGCTCCTGCGGGCTGAGCGGGTAGTGCGCGCCGTCCTTGGTGAGCACCGGCAGGCCGGCGTTCGGCATGCAGGACAGCCCGACCTTGGCGTTCTTCGCCAGGTAGCGCAGGTGCTCGCTCATCTCGGCGGGGCCGGTGGCGCAGTTCATGCCGATGAAGTCGACGCCGAGCGGTTCCAGCGCCGTCAGCGCCGCGCCGATCTCCGAGCCCAGCAGCATGGTGCCGGTGGTCTCCACGGTGACCTGCGCCAGCACCGGCAGGTCCAGGCCGGCCTCGGCGAGGGCGTCCTTGCAGCCGAGCACGGAGGCCTTGGTCTGCAGCAGGTCCTGGCTGGTCTCGATCAGCAGCGCGTCGGCGCCGCCGGCGATCAGGCCGGCCGCGTTCTGCCGGAAGCCCTCGCGGACCGTCTCGAAGGCGATGTGACCGAGCGTCGGCAGCTTGGTGCCGGGGCCGATCGAGCCGAGCACCCAGCGGACGCGGCCGTCCTTGGCGGTGTACTCGTCGGCGGCCTCGCGGGCGATCCGGGCGCCGGCCTCGGACAGTTCGCCGATCCGGTCGGCGATGTCGTACTCGCCGAGCGCCGAGAAGTTGGCGCCGAAGGTGTTGGTCTCGACGCAGTCCACGCCGACCGCGAAGTACGCGTCGTGCACCGAGCGGACGATGTCCGGGCGGGTCACGTTGAGGACCTCGTTGCAGCCCTCCAGCTGCTGGAAGTCCTCCAGCGTCGGCTCCTGGGCCTGGAGCATCGTGCCCATCGCTCCGTCCGCCACCACCACCCGGGTGGCGAGCGCCTCGCGCAAGGCGGCGGCGCGGTCCTGCTGGGCGGACGTGGATACAACGGTGGCCATGAGGCTGCTCCCTGGTTGCGACGGCTGTCGGCTATGCGGCCCCACCTTGACCTGGGGCGCACCCGGCCAGGGTATCCGCCCGGCGGCGGTGCCATGGAACCCATTTCGCATCGTGGGCGTCCCTGTCCACCGGAAGGGAGCCCGATCATGCCCGCTTCACCATGTCCCAGCAGGTGGCATCACCGCGTCCGCACCCGCACCGCGTCCGCATGGCGGACAGCGCCGGCCCGGGCGCGTCGCCGCTGGACCGAGCGCACCCGCTGGACCCGGCGCCGCCGTGCGTTGACCGCCTGCGCCGTGGTGGCGGCGCTGCTGGTGCTGCCGGTGCTGGGCGCGGCGCTCGCGCTGCGCTGGTGCTACGCGGGCGACCCGGCGGTCGACGCCCGCACCCGCGGCCGGGACGCGATCTGGCTGGGCCACGCCTGGGTGGACGGGCGGCGCACCGACGCCGACCTGTCGGTGCTGGCGACGCGGGTGCGCGGCACCGGCATCCACGACCTGTACGTGCACACCGGCCCGCTGGAGCACGACGGATCGCTCGATCCGAAGCGGGCCCCGGGCGTGGCGGACTTCCTCGGCCGGGCCCGGGCGGCGATGCCGGGGGTGCGGATCCAGTCCTGGCTGGGCGACGTGGTCGCGCCGGAGAAGGACGGCCTGCACCTGGACCGCCAGGACGTCCGGGACCGGATCACCGCCTCCGCGAAGCAGGTCCTCGACCTGGGCTTCGACGGCGTCCACTTCGACCTGGAGCCGGTGCACGACGGCTCGTCGGGCTTCCTCGCGCTGCTCGACCAGGTGCACGCGCTGACCGCCGCCCGGTCCGCCCCGCTGTCCATCGCGGCCCCGCAGATCGAGCCCGTCCCGATGGTCGGCCGGGTCAGCTTCGCGCTGACCGACCACGGCAAGTGGTGGAGCGCCGGGTACTTCGCGCAGGCCGCGCGGCGGGTCGACCAGGTCGCGGTGATGTCGTACGACACCTCGATGCCGGTGGAATCGCTGTACGGCGGCTACGTCGCCCGGCAGACCACGCTGGCGCTGGCCAACACTCCGCCGGGCGTCGCGCTGCTGATGGGCCTGCCCGCGTACTGGGACGACACCCCGACGCACCGCGGCGACGCCGAGACGGTCCGCGCCGCGGTCCGCGGGGCCCGGCTCGCGCTCGGCCCCGACGGCCGGGAGAACTTCGGCCTGGCGCTGTACGTGGACTTCGCCGCGACCCCGGACCACTGGGCGGCGTACCGCGACGGCTGGTGCGTGTAGCCGGCCGGTGCGCACCATCCGCAGGGGCCCTGACCTCGGGTGATCCGGCGTCGGGGCCCCTGGCCGCCGGGCGGTGCGGGGGGACCTCCTAGCATCGGTTCGGCTTCGCCGTGTGGGGACGGAGTCGGCACTCAGGAGGAACGTTCATGCAAGCCCGGAAGATCGGCGCGGCCGCTGCCGCCGCGGTGGCGGTCATCGCCGCCCGCGACCTGGTCCAGAAGAAGCACGCCCTGCTGAGGAACTTCCCGGTGCTCGGGCACGCCCGGTACCTGCTGGAGACGATCGGGCCGGAGCTGCGGCAGTACATCGTGACCTCCAACGAGGAGGAGCGGCCGTTCAGCCGCGACCAGCGGAGCTGGATCTACGCCTCCGCCAAGGAGGAGAACAACTACTTCGGCTTCGGCACCGAGGTGGACGTCGCCCAGGCGCAGGGCCGCGCCTACCTGAAGCAGCGCACCTTCGCCGGGCCGCTGCCGGACGGGCACGACCCGCAGGCCGCGCTGCCCTCGGCCAAGATGCTGGGCGGCCCGCGCGGGCGCGCCAAGGCGTTCCGGCCGGGCAGCGTGGTGAACATCTCCGCGATGAGCTTCGGCTCGCTCTCGGGGGCGGCGATCACCGCGCTCAACCAGGGCGCGGCGCAGGCCGGCGCGATGCACAACACCGGCGAGGGCGGCCTGTCGCCGTACCACCGCAAGGGCGCCGACCTGGTGCTGCAGCTCGGCACCTCGTACTTCGGCTGCCGCAACGAGGACGGCAGCTTCAGCCTCGACAAGCTCAAGGACGTGGTCGCGGGCGCGCCGGTCCGGGCGATCGAGATCAAGCTCTCGCAGGGCGCCAAGCCGGGCCTGGGCGGCATGCTGCCGGGCGCGAAGGTGACGCCCGAGATCGCCCGGATCCGCGGCATACCCGTCGGCAAGGACTGCGCCTCGCCGTCGCG
>NZ_BMRI01000016.1:6477-10679 GCF_014648555.1 Kitasatospora griseola | reverse complement strand
GCACTCCGCGTTCGGCGACGTGGACTCGATGCTGGACTTCGTCGAGCTGCTGGCCGCCGAGACCGGTCTGCCGGTCGGCATCAAGAGCGCCGTCGGCGAGCTGGACTTCTGGCAGCAGCTGGCCGCGCTGATGGCGCGCGGCGACCGGGGCGTCGACTTCGTGACGGTGGACGGCGGCGAGGGCGGCACCGGCGCGGCGCCGCGGATCTTCGCCGACTCGGTGTCGCTGCCGTTCCGGATGGGCTTCTCCCGGGTCTACGGCACCTTCGCGGAGCTGGGCCTGACCGACGAGCTGACGTTCATCGGCTCCGGCAAGCTCGGTCTGCCGGAGAACGCGGCGGTGGCGTTCGCGCTCGGCGCCGACATGGTCAACGTGGCGCGCGAGGCGATGCTGTCGATCGGCTGCATCCAGGCGCAGAAGTGCCACACCGACAAGTGCCCGACCGGCATCGCCACCCAGAACCCGTGGCTGGCCCGCGGCGTGGACCCGGGCTCCAAGTCCACCCGGGCCGCGGTCTACCTGCGCACCCTGCGCAGGGAGCTGACGAAGGTCTCCTCCGCGCTCGGCGTCGCCCACCCGTCGCTGATCACCGCTGCCGACATCGAGGTGCTGAACGGCGACTACGAGGCCCGCACCCTGGCCGGCGTGTACGGCTACAAGGAGGGCTGGGGCGAGCTCGGCCCGGACCTCGCCGCGGGGATCACCGCGCTGATGACGGGCCGCCCGGCCGTCTGACGCGACGTCGAGGGGCGGAGCCGACCGGCTCCGCCCCGTCCTGCCCGGCGCAGGTCGAATCAGCGCAGGTCGAATCAGCGCAGGTCGAACACCAGCCGGGCCGACACCTTGCCCGCGAGCACGTCCGCGAAGCAGGCGTTCACGTCCTCCAGCTTGCGGGTCTCCCGGATCACCTTGGTCCGGCCCAGCTGGTGCAGCCGGAACACCTCCGCCAGGTCCTGCCGGGTGCCGACGATCGAGCCGATCACCCTGGTGCCGTTCAGCACCGTCTCGAACACCGGCAGCGTCAGCTCGCCCCCGGCGGGCAGCGCGACCAGGACGAGGGTGCCGCCGCGGCGCAGCGAGTCGTAGGCGGCGCGGAACGAGGCGTTGCTGACGGCCAGCGAGACCGCGGCGTCGGCGCCGCCGAGCTTGTGGACCTCGTGCGCCACGTCCTGGATCCGGGCGTCGATCACGTGGTCGGCGCCGAGCTCCTTGGCGAGCTTCAGCTTGTCGTCGGTGATGTCCACCGCGACCGTCTCGGCGCCGAAGATCCGGGCGTACTGCAGCGCCAGGTGGCCCAGGCCGCCGATGCCGGAGATCAGCACCCGGGTGCCGGGGCGGGCGCCGGACAGCTTGACCGCCTTGTACGTGGTGACGCCCGCGCAGGACAGCGGGGCGGCGTCCATCGGGTCCACGCCGTCCGGGACGGGCACCACGTAGTCGCCGTGCGCGACGGCGTACTCGGCGTAGGCGCCGTCCACCGAGTAGCCGGAGTTGTGCTGGGACAGGCAGAGCGTCTCCCAGCCGGTGACGCAGTAGTCGCAGCGGCCGCAGGCGTCGGCCAGCCACGGGATGGCGACCCGCTCGCCGACCTTGACGTGCCGGACGTTCGAACCGGCGGCCTCCACGACGCCGACGCCCTCGTGGCCGGGCACGAACGGCGGGGACGGCTTGACCGGCCAGTCGCCGTGCGCGGCGTGGATGTCGGTGTGGCACAGGCCGGAGCACTCGATCCGCACCAGCACCTGGTGCGGCGCGGGGGTCGGCACCTCGCGTTCCTCGATCTCCAGCGGCTCGGTGAAGTCCCGGACCACAGCTGCCTTCATGGCCTTCTCTCCTCGCAGAGCGGGTGAATCCGACAAAAGGGATGTCTCTCTGCGCTCAGCCTGCTGGCTCCGCCGGGGAACCGCGAACGGGCGCGCCGACCCCGACGAAGATCACCGTCCGCTCCCCGTCCGGGGCTGACGGCCCGTCAGGGTAGCGTTGACCAAAGCCCGTCATTCCCAGGCGGGTTGGGCATTTTCTGTGCCCACCGGACACATCGGACACACCCCGGGTACGGAGGACCGACATGACCCGCGCACTCCTGCGCACCGCCGGGACCGGACTGGCCCTGCTCACCGCCGGCCTGCTCCTGGTCGGCTGCGAACCCGCCAAGCACGCCAAGGCCGCACCGCCGCCCAGCCCCTCCCCCACCGCCACTGCCGCCGCTTCCCCCGTCGTCTCCCCCACGCCCTCCCGGCTCGACGACTCCTACTTCGCCGAAGGCAGCTGCGCCCGCGCCCTCGACCCGGGCGGCAGCGGGACCACCGCCCACTACGAGACGGTGCCCTGCGACAGCCCGAACGCCGAGGCCAAGGTCGTCAAGCGCAGCGGCACCCTGACCGGCGTCGCCGCCGCCCTCCCGCGCGGCGCGGACTGCCCCGACGGCACCGACGTCGCCCTCGACCTCACCCAGAACGACCTGACCAACGTCACCCGCAACCGGGCCGCCTGGGCCTGCCTGCGCAACCTGCACGACCCGCACCCCGGCGAGCCCGGCGGGGGCGGCGGCCCCGGCATCGTCGTCGGCGACTGCGTCTACGCCACCAAGAGCGCCAGTGGCTCCGACACCGTCGCCGAGACCCGCTGCGACGGAAAGGGCGACCACAGGCCCGAGTACAAGGTCGACAAGGAGTACGTGAGGCAGACCGTGCAGCTCAAGGGAAGCACCGAGGCGACCTGCCCCGACGAGGCCACCGTCACCTTCACCATCCCCGCCCCGCCCGGCGCCCTCGCCATGTACCCGACCGTCGCCTGCGCCGAGCCCGTCGACTGACGGCCGGACCCGTCCGCTCACGGCGATACGCTTGGGCCTCTTGCCCGGCCACGGGTGGCATTCAAAGCCCGTAGGCTGGGCAGGTAAGGGACCTGGGGGCGGCAGTGCCCCCGCCACGGACGGAGGGAGATGCCGGGTGATCGAGCTGGAAGACCTGCCCGAGTTGATCGACCCGGTGATGATCTGCGCCTTCGAAGGCTGGAACGACGCCGGCGACGCGGCCTCCGCCGCGCTCGGACACCTCGACGAGACCTGGGGCGGCAAGGTGTTCGCCGCGCTCGACGCCGAGGACTACTACGACTTCCAGGTCAACCGGCCCACCATCTGGCTCGACGGCGGCGTCCGCCGGATCACCTGGCCCACCACCCGGCTCTCGGTGGTCCGGGTCACCGAGCCCAAGCCGCGCGACCTGGTCCTCGTGCGCGGCATCGAGCCGAGCATGCGCTGGCGCTCCTACTGCAACGAACTGCTCGGCTTCGCCCACGAGTTGGGCGTCGAACTGGTCGTCGTCCTGGGCGCGCTGCTGGGCGACACCCCGCACACCCGGCCGGTCCCGGTCTCCGGCGTCACCTCCGACGCCTCGGTGGCCCGCAGCCTCGACCTGGAGGAGAGCCGCTACGAGGGCCCCACCGGCATCGTCGGCGTCCTCCAGGAGGCCTGCGCCCACGCCGGCGTCCCCGCCGTCACCTTCTGGGCCGCCGTCCCGCACTACGTCTCCCAGCCGCCCAACCCCAAGGCCACCCTGGCCCTGATCAACAAGCTGGAAGACCTCCTCGACCTCCGCATCCCCCCGGGCGAGCTCGCCGACGACGCCCGCGCCTGGCAGCTCGGCGTCGACCAGCTCGCCGCAGAGGACACCGAAGTCGCCGAGTACGTCCAGCAGTTGGAAGAGGCCCAGGACACCGCGGAGCTGCCGGAGGCCTCCGGGGACGCGATCGCCCGCGAATTCGAGAGGTACCTGCGGCGCCGCGAGAACCAGGGCCCGAAGGGCGAGAAGCCGATCACGGGGCACGCGACGGAGCGGCCCAAGGACGAGGACGAAGAGTAGGAGCAACCGGGGGCGCGTGGGGAGGTGCCACCACGCGCCCCTGTTGTAGCTCCCTTACAGGGCAACGCCCAGGAGCGCGTCCACCGCGCGGGAGACCAGGCCCGGGGCCGAGATGTCGTCGCCGCCCTCCGCCTGAGCGGTCGCGGCCCAGCGGTCGACGGCCGCCAGCGCCGCCGGGGCGTCGAGGTCGTCGGCGAGGGCCTCGCGGAGCTCCGCGAGCAGCGACGTCGCGGAGGGGCCGTCCGGACGGGAGACCGCGGCGCGCCAGGCGGCGAGGCGGGTGAGGGCGGAGTCGAGGTCCTCGGCCGTCCACTCCCAGTCGCTGCGGTAGTGGTGGG
>NZ_BMRI01000016.1:0-6437 GCF_014648555.1 Kitasatospora griseola | reverse complement strand
CGAGCAGCGCGAGCCTGATCGCGGCGGGGTCGACGCCCTCGCGGCGGAGCGCGGAGACGAACACCAGGTTGCCGCGCGACTTCGACATCTTGTGGCCGTCGAGGGCGACCATCCCGGCGTGCACGTAGGCGCGGGCGTAGGGGTGGGCGCCGAGGGCGACCTGGGCGTGCGAGGCGCCCATCTCGTGGTGCGGGAAGGACAGGTCGCTGCCGCCGCCCTGGATGTCGAAGTCCATGCCGAGGAACTTCAGCGCGATGGCGACGCACTCGATGTGCCAGCCGGGCCGGCCGTGGCCGAGCTCGGTGTCCCAGGCGGGTTCGCCGGGTCGGGCGGCGAGCCAGAGCAGCGCGTCCAGCGGGTTCTTCTTGCCGGGGCGCTCGGGGTCGCCGCCGCGCTCGGCGAAGACCGGCAGCATCTGCTCGCGGGTGAGCCCGGAGACCTCGCCGAAGTGCGGGTCGGACTCGACGGAGAAGTAGATGTCGCCGTCGACCTCGTACGCGGCGCCGGAGGCGAGCAGCTGCTGCACCAGCGGGACGATCCACGGGATCGATTCGACGGCGCCGATGTAGTGCGCGGGCGGGAGCATCCGCAGCGCCGTCATGTCCTCGCGGAACAGGGCGGTCTCACGGGCGGCGAGTTCGGTCCAGTCCTGGCCGGTGGCGACGGCGCGCTCCAGGAGCGGGTCGTCGACGTCGGTGACGTTCTGGACGTACAGGACGTCGTGGCCGGCGTCCTTCCAGACCCGCTGGACCAGGTCGAAGGTGTTGTAGGTGGCTGCGTGGCCCAGGTGGGTCGCGTCGTAGGGAGTGATGCCGCAGACGTAGAGCCGGGCGGTCGGGCCGGTGGGTACGACCTCTCGGACACTGCTCGTGGCGGTGTCGTAGATGCGCAGGGGGAGCCCCTGACCGGGCAGGGCGGGAACCTCGGAGGTGGGCCAGGCATGCATGGCACCGACTCTAACCGTGCACTGATTTGAAAGACCAACCTGTTGGCGTGATCGGCTTGATTCCGCCAGTTCTCTGTTTCGGATCGGTATCAGACCGGCGGCCAGGGAATAGATGGCCAGTCAGCCGACGGCTGCGGGTGCCGTCCGGAGGCCAGCAGGGCGCCGATCCGGGCCCGCAGCGCGTCGAGTTCGGCGCGGGTGAGATGCGGGCGCAGCCGCTCGCCGAGCGGACCGTCGAGGTCGCCGGCGAGCCGGCCGAGGACGTCGAGGGCCTCGGCGGTGAGCGGTCGGTCGGCCCATCCCCACAGCAGGGTGCGGAGCTTGGGCTCGGTGTGGAACGTGACGCCGTGGTCGATGCCGTAGATCCGGCCGTCGGCGGCGGGCAGCCAGTGGCCGCCCTTGCGGTCGGCGTTGTTGAGGACGGCGTCCAACACGGCGAGGCGGCGCAGCCGTTCGTCGTCGCGGTGCACCAGCCAGGCCTGGCGTCCGGCGTCGAGTTCGGCGCGGACGATCGGCAGCCAGCCCGCGGCGGGCCCGTCGAGGGGCTGGAGGTCGAGGAGTTCGGGGGCGTCCGGGTCGGGTTCGATCCACAGCTGGACCATGCCGGGCCCGGCCGGGCCCTCACGGAGCACGGTCGGCGGGATCAGCTGCCACCCGGTGGCCGCGGACAGCTCGTGGGCGGCGGTCTCCCGGCCGGCCAGCGTGCCGTCGGGGAAGTCCCACAGCGGGCGTTCGCCGGCGACGGGCTTGTACACGCACGGGGCGGTGACGCCGTCCAGCGTGACGGTGCAGTACAGCACGGCGTTGGAGGCGTCGGTGACCCGGCCGTGGACGGCCAGCGTGCCCTCGCGCAGCAGGGCGAGGGCGGCGGGAGTGTCGGCGGCCAGGGCGGCGCTGGTGGCCGGGTCGGTGCCGGGGGCTTCCACGGCCGGTTGCCCGCTCAGCGCCGGTAGCCGTTCGCGCGGGGGCAGAGGTGGCCCTCGGGGTCGAGCGGCAGGTTGCAGAACGGGCAGGGCTTGCGGCCCGCCGCGACCAGGTCCAGGGCCCGCTTGGCGAACACCCGGGCCATCGCGCCGCTGAGCCGCACCCGCAGCAGGTCGGGGCCGTTCTCGTCGTCGAAGACCTCGATCTCGTCCTCGTCCTCGGACTCCTCGACGTACGCCTGCGCCTCGACCACCAGGCACTCCTCGCGGGCGTCCCAGGCCAGTGCCATGGTGCCGACCCTGAACTCCTGCTCCAGCGGCAGGTCGAGCGGGGCGGCGTCGAGCAGGTCGACGGGCGCGGCGGCCGGGATCGGGGCCTCGCCGCCGCTGCGCCGCAGCGCCTCGTCGAGGACTTCCTCGATGCGTTCGGCGAGGGCGGCGACCTGGGCCTTCTCCAGCAGCACGCTGGTGATCCGGCCGCGCGAGGAGGCCTGCAGGTAGAACGCCCGGGCGCCGGGCTGGCCGACGGTGCCGGCCACGAACCGCTCGGGCTGGTCGTAGAAGTGGACCTGACGGGACACGCTGCTCGCTCCGGTACGGGGGTGTGCGGTCTTCTCGATCTCACCCTACGGCCAAACGGGCCTGCCGTGGGGTGCGGGTGGCGCGGATTCCTGCCGGGGACGGCGGGGGCCCGGACGGCGCCGGTCCGGCGGGGCTCGGACCGCGCGGGTCCGGACGGCGCCGGCCCGGCGGGGCTCAGAGGGTGCCCGGCCCGGCCGGGCTCAGACGGTGCCGGTGTCGCCGCCGACCACCGCGTCGTCGCCGACCGAGTGGCCGTGCGGGCGCGGGGCGAGCGAGGACAGGCTGCCGGTGTCGCCGAGGCGCAGCAGGTACGGGCGGTTCGGGGTGTAGCGGATCGCCGTCACCGAGCACGGCTCGACCGAGATCCGCTGGAAGTGGTCGAGGTGCAGGCCGAGCGCGTCCGCGGCGATCGCCTTGATCACGTCGCCGTGGGTGGCGACCGCCCAGAGCGCGTCCGGGCCGTGTTCGACGGAGATCTTCTCGTTCCACTCGCGGACCGCGTCCACGGTGCGGTGGCTGAGCGCGCGCAGCGACTCGCCGCCGGGGAAGGCGGCGGCGGAGGCGTGGTCCTGGACGGTGCGCCACAGCGGTTCGTCGGCGAGCTCGGACAGCGGACGGCCGGTCCAGTCGCCGTAGTGGCATTCGCCGAGCCGCTCGTCCAGCTCGGGCGGGCCGAGTTCGGGGCGGGCGGCGACCAGCGGTTCCAGGGTCTGTCGGCAGCGCTCCAGCGGGCTGCTGACCAGCCGGACGACGGGCAGTCCGGCCAGCCGCTCCGGCAGGGCGGCGGCCTGGGCGCGCCCGGTGTCGTCCAGGTCGACGCCGGGCGTCCAGCCGGCCAGGATTCCGGCCGTGTTGGCGGTGGAGCGGCCGTGGCGCACGAGCAGCAGGGTGGGCATACCGCAAGCCTAAGGGGTGCTCCCCTCCCGGTGGGCTGGGGGTTCGGGTCACAATGGCGGGCATGATCGTGGATTGCGGCACTTACCGGGCCGGGCGGCGCGCCGAGGGGCCGGAGGATTTCTCGGACGCCCTGGATGCGGTCCGGGCGGCCGGCGACGGCTTCGTGTGGATCGGCCTCGCCGACCCGACCAAGGTCGAATTCGACCACGCCGCCGACGAGTTCGGCCTGCACCCGCTGGCGGTGGAGGACGCGGTGACGGCCCATCAGCGCCCGAAGCTCGACATCTACCGGGACTCGGTGTTCACCGTCCTGAAGACCGCCGGGTACCACCCGCACGACGAGTCGGTCTCCATCGGCGAGCTGATGATCTTCCTCGGCGACTCGTACGTGATGACGGTCCGGCACGGGCCGGAGAGCCCGCTCAAGGACCTGCGGGCCAGGCTGGAGGAGCAGCCCGAACTGCTGGCGCACGGGCCCGCCGCGGTGCTCTACGCGATCTTCGACATGGTGGTCGACCAGTACCTCGACGTGGCCACCGAACTCCAGACCGACCTGGACGAGTTGGAGGCGGAGATCTTCTCCCCCGGCCGGGTCCGCGGCGCCGCCGAACGCATCTACGGCTTCAAGCGGCAGGTGGTGAACTTCCGCAAGGCCGCCTTCCCGCTGATGGAGCCCGCGCTGCGCCTCACCCGGGCCGGCACCGCCTCCGGCGAGGTCAACGTGCCCTTCGTCCCCGCCGAGCTGCGCCCCTACTTCCGGGACGTCGCCGACCACCTGGCCAAGGTCAACGAGGTGGTGGAGAGCCTGGACCGCCTGCTCTCCGACATCCTGTCCGCCAACCTCGCCCAGGTCAGCGTCCAGCAGAACGACGACATGCGGAAGATCTCCGCCTGGGCCGCCCTGGCCGCCGTCCCCACCATGATCGCCGGCATCTACGGCATGAACTTCGAGCACATGCCGGAGCTCCGCCAGGCCTGGGGGTACCCGGCGGCGCTGTCCCTGATGGCCGGCGTCTGCTTCGTCCTGCACCGCCTGTTCAAACGCGCGGGCTGGCTGTAGCGGCCGTCCGCTCCCGGCAGGTCCGGGCCGCGCCGTCAGTGGCCGGTGCTCGTCCGGGGCGGCCGGTGGTCGGCGGCCGGCCCCGTCCTCGCCGTCAGGTCCTGCATCAGCAGCTCGAACATCGGCTGCTGATCCCGGACGGCGGTGGGACCGCATCGGCGGCAGGCGCACGCGGGGACCGCGTCGCTCACGCGCCCGGCCCCTGGCCGGGCACCGTCGTGCCCGCACCGTCGTCCGCGCCCGCCGCGGTCTGCCGCGGCGCGGCCTGCGCACTGCGGTCCTCCTCCAGGGCGATGTCCCACTGCGCCACCCGGTTCCGCGAGGCCGTCACCCGCAGCACCACCACGTCGATCGTGGAGCCGGCGGTCACCCGGCCCGCCCGCACCGCCTGCCACAGCGCGTCGCTCATGTTCGACCGGTGGAGCAGGCCCGGCCGCCGGTAGCCGTCCAGCCGCACCCGGACGTAGCCCTTGTTGGCCTGCACGTCGTGCACCGTGCCCGCGAAGCGCTCCCCGACCGTCGGGTACTCGCCGGCGGGCGGCGTCGCGAGGCCGGCCTTCGGCGCGTCGGCCAGCGCCACGTCGATGCGCCGCTGCACGGGGTCCACCCGCAGGATCCGCACCTGGACCTCGTCGTCCTTCGCGATGCCCGCGGCCCGCACCTGGTAGGCCGGGATGAACGACTTGCCGCCCTCGGGCAGCAGCTCGATGAACGCACCGGCCGCGGGGCTCACGTTGGTGACCCGCGCCGAGTACACCTGCCGCAGCCGGTAGGCCGCCACCAGCCGGGGCCACGGGTTCTCCTGGCGATACCGCTGCGTGAAGACCACCCGCCCCTGGTCGACGACGAAGAAGCCGTTGACCGTACTGCCCTGGCGGTAGTGCTTGCTGGCCGACATGTCCTCCGGGACCATGTCCCAGTAGCTGACCTCCTCGCGCCTCATCTCGGCGGCCTGCAACGGGTCCTGGATGTTCCGGACGAAGACCCGGTCCGGAAAAGCCAGTTCCACCTGCGCCGTCGCCTCGTACGCCCCCCACGTCGCGGTCCGCGGCACCAGGTCCCGCTCCGGCGCGGTGCGTTGCAGCTCCGCCTGGATCCGCTCCCGCAGCTCGTTCTTGAACCGCCCGAACTGCTCGAACTCCTGCGTGTAGGTGATGGGCCGGAGCCGCCCGACCACGTTCGTCGGGACCGCCGCCCCCTCGTACATGGTCACCACCATGCGCTTGTGCAGGCACATGGCCCAGCCGAGCTCCATGGCCACCGACGTCGACGGAACCGACAGGTCCACGACCACGATGCCGGCCCGGTCGACCCCGTCCCAGGCAGCCTCCAGCGGGCCGAGCGTCGTCTCGTCGTTGGTGTCGGCGCGCTGGGCGCTCAGCCCCAAACTCCGCACCACGGACTCGAGTTCCCGGTACACCGAGTCGAAGTCGAGGGTGCGGCCGTCGGGTACGGCTTTCCTCCCGTACGGCATCAGGAAGAAAACGAGGTTGGGATCCACCGGTCGACCCGGCTCGCGTTCCAGCTTCATGGACACGGCGAACTCCTCAAGGGTAAACGGCCGTGACGAACTAAGCCCGCTTCACTCACAAGGAACCACCAAGTCGACCGGCCCGCAAGGAATCTGACGCCGCATCGGCCTGCGGAAAGCCGACCCCCCGGCGCAGGACGAGAACCGCGGCGCACACCGGTGCGTGACCGGGGTGCGCCGCGTTCAGGACCTGCGGTGACGACTCGTCAGGACTGGTGCTGCCGACGGCGGCGGGCGGCCACCAGGGCGGCGCCGAGAGCCACGGAGGCTGCGCCGGCGGCGGTGATCGCACCGAGCGGGGCGTCGACACCGGTGGACGCGAGAACACCCGTGGCAGTGGTGGTGGTGTCGGTGGCGGTCACCGTGGTGGTGGTCGTGTCGGACACCGGGGTGACGGTGGTACCGCCCTGCTCGGGAGTGGTACCGCCGGTGCCCTGGTTGCCGCCCTCCGACTGGTGGGCGTTGGCCGTGTCCCGGGCCTGCGCCTCGGCCAGGCCG
>NZ_BMRI01000015.1:140786-168927 GCF_014648555.1 Kitasatospora griseola | reverse complement strand
CAGGGCCGCAGGGCCGCAGGGCCGCAGGGCCGCAGGGCCGCAGGGCCGCAGGGCCGCAGGGCCGCAGGGCCGCAGGGAGTATCCCGCCTCTGTAACCAGCGAATCGCCGGGCGACGAGGGGAGTCAGCAGTCCAGCTCCATCAACTCCCGGGCCCTGCAGCGCCGCCGGAGGCAACCCGGCCGCGACCGGTCCGCCGCCGCGCGGCGAGCGGAGGGCTCGACCTCACCTCGTCGGCTCCTCCGAACCACGGAGGCAGCTCTCCGCGGGAGCGGGAGTCGTCGGCGGACTGTCAGGCAGGGAGGGTCTGGCGGTGGGCGGCGAGGTCGGGGCCGGTGGTGGTGGGGAGGAATTCGGTGATGCGGTATCCGGTGGCGCCGGCCTGGGCGAAGGGGTCGGTGGCGGCGAGGGCCTCGATGGCGGATCGGCTCTCGGCGACGGCGATGATGACGCCGCCGTCGCGGGGCACCTTGCGGCCGGAGGCGAGGAAGGCGCCGGTCGCGTAGTGCTGCTCCAGCCAGGCGATGTGGGCGGGCAGCAGCGCCTCGATGCGCTCCAGCGGGGCGGTGTAGGTCAACTCAAGGATGAACACCCGATCATCGTACGTTCTGGCGGCCACCGGGCCGGATCAGGCCCGACTCGTAGGCGGCGATGACCAGTTGGGCCCGGTCGCGGGCGGCGAGCTTCTGCAGCAGCCGGCCGATGTGGGTCTTCGCGGTGGACAGGCTGACGTGCAGGTGGGCGGCGATCTCCTCGTTGGACAGGCCGAGTCCGACCAGTTCGAGCACCTCCCGTTCCCGTTCGGTGGTCCCGGCGAGCGCCGCCGGGACCGTCGCGGGCTCGGGCCGCCGGGTGTACTCCTCGATCAGCCGCCGGGTCACCCGGGGCGCCAGCAGCGCCTGTCCGGCCGCCACCACCCGGATCGCCTCCAGGAGTTCGGCGGGGCGGGTGTCCTTGAGCAGGAACCCGGCCGCGCCTGCCCGCAGGGCCGCGAACGCGTAGTCGTCCAGGTCGAAGGTGGTCAGCACCAGGACGCGGACGTCGGTCAGCACCGGGTCCGCGGCCAGCGCGCGGGTGGCCTCGATGCCGTCCAGCCGGGGCATCCGGATGTCCATCAGCACCACGTCCGGCCGTTCCCGGCGGGCGAGTTCGACGGCTTCGACGCCGTCCGCGGCCTCGCCGACGGCCGTCAGGTCGGGCGCGGAGTCCACCAGCAGCCGGAAGCTGCCGCGCACCAGCGCCTGGTCGTCGGCGACCAGCACCCGGATCACCGGGCCACCACCAGCGGGAACACCGCCGCGACCTCGAAGCCCCGCCCGGCGCGCCGCCCGGCCCGGAGTTCCCCGCCGTGCACGGCGACCCGCTCGCGCATGCCCGCCAGCCCGTGGCCGCCGCCGTCCGGGCTGCCGCCGCGGCCCTCGTCGGAGACGGTCAGCGCCAGCGCGTCGGGCCGGTAGTCGACCAGCACCCGGCAGCGGTCGGTGCCCGCGTGCCGCACCACGTTGGTGACGGCCTCCTGCACCACGCGATAGCCGGCGAGTTCCAGCCCGGGCGGCAACTCGCGCCGCTCGCCGAGCAGTTCGAGCTCGACCCGGACGCCGGCAGCAGCCGCTCGGCGGATCACCTCGTCGAGTTCGGAGAGTCTCGGCGCGGGCAGCCGGTCGTCGTCCGTGCCGGTGCGCAGGACGCCCAGCAGGGCGCGCATCTCGTCCAGCGCGGTGCGGCTGGTCTCCTCGATGGACGCCAGCGCGAGCCGGGCCTGCTCCGGCTGTTGCTCCGCGACGTGGTTGGCGACCCCGGCCTGGACGGCGATCACGCCGAGGCTGTGCGCCACCACGTCGTGCAGTTCGCGGGCGATCAGCAGGCGTTCCTCGCGCAGCCGGGAGCGTTCGTCCTCGATCCGGCGGCGACGGCGCTGGTCGGCCGCGGATCCGGCGGTCCAGCCGGTGACCAGGATCAGCACGACCGTCAACACCGCTGCCGGGCCGCCGAGTTCGGGTCGCGCCCAGGGCCAGCGCAGGACACCGGCGCGGCACAGCACGGCGACCGCGAGGGCGGCCGCGAGCAGCGCGCCGGAGACCCGGCCGGGCAGCGCCCGCGGAACAGGGTGGAGCGCCACGGCGACGGCCACCCACGGCGCGGGCGAGGCCGCCGTCCCCGCGCTCAGCGCGGCCAGCGCGAGCACGGCCGACAGGACGGCGACGGGCCGACGGCGGGCGAGCGGCGCGGCGACGGCGGCCACCGCGACCATCGCCCAGTCCGCCGGGCGCGGGCCGGCGCCCACCGGGGAGGTCGACGGCGTTCCGGCCGGCAGCACGTCCCACGCCGCCAGTGCCGCGAGCCCGGTCAGCGCGGCGGCCGCGGCGGCGTCCACGACGGCCCGCGCCCGGGTGCCGAGCGGTCGGTGCAGATCCATGGGCGTCACGTTAGCCGCGGCCGGCAGCGGGCGGATCGGACCGGGGGACGACGGCGGCCGTCGTCCCCCGGTGCGATGGGAGCCCGCGCGGAGCCCCGGGACCGGCCTGCGGGACGGGCTCCGTTTCCGGCCCGGGGAACGACGCGGTGCGGGCCCGCCGGGCGGGAGGGTGTGCCGGGTCCGAAGGGCCGTACAGGAGGAGGAACTTGTGATCGAGGCGCGTGGTGCGGGGCGGCGCTTTCGCGGGAGGTGGGCGCTGCGGGAGTGCACGCTGGAGGTGCCGACCGGGCGGATGGCGGGGCTGGTCGGCCCGAACGGGGCGGGCAAGAGCACACTGTTGCACCTGACGGTGGGTCTGCTCGCCGCGAGCGAGGGCGAGTTGCGGGTGCTGGGCGGCCCGCCGACCGGCCCGCAGTCGGCCCGGATCGGGTTCGTCGGCCAGGACGCCCCGGTGCACCGGTCGTTGACAGTGGCCGAGCACCTGACGCTCGGCGCGAAGCTGAACCGCCATTGGGACGGCGCGGGCGCGCGACGCCGGATCGAGGAGCTGGGGCTGGATCCGGGCCGGCGGGCGGGCCGCCTCTCGGGCGGGCAACGGGCCCAGCTCGCGTTGACGCTGGCGCTGGCCAAGCGCCCGGAGCTGCTGGTGCTGGACGAGCCGGTGGCAGCGCTGGACCCGCTGGCGCGACGGGAGTTCCTGGACGGCCTGGCGCGGGCCCGCGCCGACCACGGGACGACGGTGCTGCTCTCCTCGCACCTGGTCTCCGACCTGTCGCGGGACTGCGACCACCTGATCGTGCTCGGCCGCGGCCGGGTGCGGGCGGCCGGCCCGTCGGCGGAGCTGCTGGGCGGCCGCGACCTGGAGGAGTACGTGCTGGAGCGGCTGGAGGAGGCGCGATGACCTGGTTGACGTGGCGTCAGTACCGGATGCACGGATGGCTGGCACTGGCCCTGCTCGCCGCGGCCTGCGCCGCCCTGCTGCCGACCGGCGGCCGGCTGGCGGACCTGTACGACTCCAGCGGGCTGCCCGGCTGCGCCCGGACGGGGGTGGGCTGTGCGCAGGCCCAGTCGGCGTTCGCCGCGGCGGTGCGGGCCGACCCGGCCGTCACTTCGCTGTTCTACCTGGGAGTGGTGGTGCTGCTGGTGCTGCCGGCGGTGCTCGGCATGTTCGCGGGGGTGCCGCTGGTGGCCCGCGAGCTGGAGTCGGGGTCGTTCCGGCTGACGTGGACGCAGGGCGTGACCCGGACGCGGTGGCTGGTCGTCCGGCTGGCCCTGGTCGGCGGCTCGGTGCTCGCGCTGTCCGGGCTGCTGACCTGGCTGGCGAGCCGGTGGGCGGCGCCGCTGGACCGGGCGGCTGCGCTTCCGGGCGGGGACGGCGGGTCGGCGCTGCCGGGGCGGTTCGGTCCGCTGGTGTTCGCCGCGCACGGCCTGGCGCCGGCGGGGTGGGCGCTGTTCGGCTTCGCGACGGGGGTGGCGGCGGGGTTGCTGCTGCGCCGCCAGGTCGCGGCGATGGCGGTGGCGGCGGCGGTCGTGGTGGCGGCGCAGGTGCTGGTGCCGCTGGTGGTGCGCCCGCAGCTGGCGGCGCCGGTGCGGGCGGAGAGCGCGGTGGTGCTGGCGCCGGACCGGCCGGGGGTGATCCGGATCGAGGGCGAGCGGCTGTACGTGTCGACTCCGGTGGCGGTGCCCGGCGCCTGGGTGGTGTCGGTGCGGACGCTGGCCGCCGACGGCCGTCCGTTCACTGCGGCCGCCCCCGAGGCGTGCGGGCCGGACGGCTCGCCCCGGCTGTGCCGGGAGACGATCGACGCGATGCACCTGACGCAGCGCGTCGAGTACCAGCCGGCCGGGCGCTACTGGGCGTTCCAGTGGACGGAGGCCGGGGCGCTGGCGCTGCTCTCGGCGGCTGTCGCGGTGGGGTGCGCGGTGCGGCTGCGGCGGGGCGTGGCGGCCTGACGGGCGGTCAGCGTCAGCGGCCGGTCCAGCCGAACCAGGTGACGTGGCCCAGGGGCCAGACCACGGCGGCGGTCGGGCCGACCACGTTGTCGACGGGGACGGCGCCGCCGGCCGGGCCTTCGCGGTGGTAGCGGGAGTCGGCGGAGTCGCTGCGGTGGTCGCCCTCGACCCAGATGTGGTCGGCGGGGACGGTGACGGGGCCGAAGTCCAGGCCCGCGCAGGAGTCGTCGCCGGGGTGCAGGTAGGGCTCGGCGACGGGCTGGCCGTCGACGGTGAGGGTGGTGCCGCGGCAGGCGACGGTCTGGCCGCCGGTGGCGATGACCCGCTTGACCAGGTAGTCGTCGCCGGGCGGCAGCAGGCCGATCGCGCTGAGGCCGGAGTGGATCGCGCCGGTGAAGGCGTTGCTGTCCTTCGGGGTGGGCGGCAGCCAGCCGCCCGGGTCCTTGAAGACCACGGGCTCGCCCGGCTCGGGCTTCCAACCGGTCAGCGGGGCGAGCTTGTTGACCGCGACCCGGTCGCCGATCTGCAGGGTGTTCTCCATCGACCCGGACGGGATGGAGAACATCTGGAACAGGCAGGACTTGATCACCACAGCGACCACCAGGCCGACGGCGATCATCACGGGCAGTTCGACGTACCAGGGCCGACGCCTGCGCCAGCCCTGTTCCTGCGTGGTCTCCTCGGTCACCGCAACCGACACCGACACCGCCTCCTCCGAAGGACAGCACGCTAACCCGCCCGCCGGACGGGGCGAAATCCGGCCCTTACGCGGACCGGACAGAGCCGTCAGTTCCCGGGGCGGCCGCTGTCGCCGGCGATCGCCTCGTGATGCCTGATCACCTCGGCGATGATGAAGTTGAGGAACTTCTCCGCGAACACCGGGTCGAGGCGGGCGCTGACGGCCAGTTCGCGCAGCCGGGCGATCTGCCGGCGCTCGCGCTCCGGGTCGGCGGGCGGCAGCCGGTGCTCGGCCTTGAGCCGGCCGACCTGCTGGGTGGCCTTGAAGCGCTCGGCGAGCATGTGGACGACGGCGGCGTCGATGTTGTCGATCGACTCGCGCAGGCGGGTCAGCTCGGCCCGCACGGCCTCGTCGATCTGCCCGGGGGAGGTCGCTTCCGGGGCGGAGGTGGGCTGGTCCGTCATGGCGGTGGCTCCGATGCGGGTTCGGGTGGGCGCCGGGTGCGGCGGAGCACGGCGGACGGGCCGACCCGGGCGCGGGCGAACGGCCAATCTAACAGGGCAAACACGGCGTTCCCGCCCGATCGGGCGACACGTTCCGGGATGTGGGACGGCCGCCGGACGGACGGTCGCGCGCTGATCCGACGAGAACGGTCGGCCAGGCCCTAGGCTGGGCGGGCCGCGGCCGCAAGTGCGGTCGCGGGTGGAGCAGTTCGACCGGCAGTCCCCCTACAGGAGGTACCTGATCGTGGCTACGACCCGCACCGCGCACACCGAGTGGGAGGGCAACCTGCTCGACGGCAAGGGCCTGGTGACCTTCGACTCCTCGGGCATCGGCGAGTTCCCGGTGTCCTGGCCGTCCCGGGCCGAGGCCGCGAACGGGAAGACCAGCCCGGAGGAGCTGATCGCGGGCGCGCACTCGGCGTGCTTCTCGATGGCGCTGTCGCACGGCCTGGCCGGCGCCGGCACCCCGCCGACCAAGTTGGAGACGAAGGCGGACGTGACCTTCCAGCCGGGCACCGGCATCACCGGCATCCACCTGACCGTGGTCGGCACCGTCCCGGGCCTGGACGAGGCGGGCTTCGTGAAGGCCGCCGAGGACGCGAAGGCGAACTGCCCGGTCAGCCAGGCGCTGACCGGCACCACCATCACGCTCTCCGCGTCGCTGGCCTGACCCGCCCGGCCCCGCCCGACCTGCTCACGCCCACGCGTCGCTACGGCGCGTGAGCGTGAGCGTACGCCCCCGGCGTGCACCAAGTCCGGTGCACGCCGGGGGTCTCGCACGTTTTGTCGAAGGACATCTGCGGACAATCCGCCCGAATCACCCCGGCGGCGGTCGCGCACAGTTACACCGGCGGCCTATGATCGGCGGACGTGGCCCGAGGCCGCCGGCAGCTTCCCGGTCCGACCGGGGGCGACCGGGCGGAGCGGGACCGCGGGCCGGTCCCCGCCCGCTCGGGTGTCGACCGTGATCAGTGGCAGCAGCGGACGGGAGCGTGCCGTGCCGGGCCGGAACGTCGGGGCCGACGCACACCATCAGGGTGGGCGGCCCGAAACGCCGCGCCCGCAGGACGGCGGGACCGCCTCGAAGGCGACCACCGGTCCGCCCCGGATCTGCACCGTCTGCGGCAGCCTGCTGAGCGCCGACTCCGTGCACCTGGCCGACGCGCTGCGGGCCAGCGAGTCGCGCTTCCGCGCCGCGTTCTCCGACGCCGGCATCGGCATGGCGCTGATCGACACCGATGACCTGGTGATCGAGGGCAACCCGGCGTTCGCGGCCATGCTCGGCCGGGAGACCGCCGAACTCTCCGGCCTGCACATCCACCAGATCATCGATCCGGAGGACCCGTCCCGGCTCCGCTACCGCGAGCTGGTGCGCGGCGAGCGCGACCGGATGCGCACCGAGAAGCGGCTCAAGCACCGCGACGGGCGCGAGGTCTGGGGCCGGGTCACCGTCTCGCTGATCCGCGACGGCGCGGGCCTGCCGTACTACACGCTGGTGATGGTCGAGGACATCACCGAGCAGCGCCAGCTCGGCGACCGGCTCGCCTACCAGGCGCTGCACGACCCGCTGACCAGGCTGCCGAACCGGGCGCTGTTCTTCGAGCGCCTGGAGTCCGCGTTCAAGCCGGCCGGTCAGGCCGGGTCGCAGGACGTGGACGGCGAGCCCCGGATCGGGCTGTGCTACGTCGACCTGGACGGCTTCGCGGCCATCAACGAGACCCTCGGCCACCACATCGGCGACCAACTGCTGGTCGCCGTCGCCGCCCGGCTGGAGCACGGATTCGCCGACGGCGAGGGCCACTTGGTGGCCCGCCTGGGCGGCGACGAGTTCGCCGTGCTGGTCACCGACAGCTCGGGCCACCAGCAGCTCACCCACCTGGCGGCCGGGCTGATGGGCGCCCTGGAGCGGCCCTTCGAGGTGGCCGGGCACCGGCTGACGGTGACCGCCTCGATCGGCGTGGTGGAGCGCCCGGTGCGCGGCTCCACCCCCACCGACCTGATCCGCGACGCCGACTCCACCCTGTACTGGTCGAAGGCCGACGGCCGGGCCCGCTGGACGCTGTACGACCGCGACCGCGGCGCCGACCAGCTGACCCGGCACCTGCTGGCCACCGCGCTGCGCCCGGCCGTGGAGCGCGGCGAGTTCGTCGTCGAGTACCAGCCGCTGGTGGGCCTGGCGGACGGCACGGTGCACGGCGCGGAGTCGCTGGTGCGCTGGCGCCACCCGCGCTACGGGCTGCTGTCGCCGGACCGTTTCATCCCGCTCGCCGAGGAGTCCGGGGCGATCGTGCCGCTCGGCAAGTGGGTGCTGGAGGAGTCCTGCCGCCAGGCCCGGCGCTGGCTGGACGAGTTCCCGGGCTCGGAGACGTTCATCTCGGTGAACCTGGCCGCCCGTCAGATCTGGGACTCCGACGTGGTCGCCGACGTCGCCGAGGTGCTGGAGCGCACCGGGCTGCCGACCCGGCTGCTGCAGCTGGAGATCACCGAGAGCGCGATCCTCGGCCCCAGCGGGCGCCCGCTGCAGGCGCTGCAGGCGCTCGCCGACATGGGCGTGCGGATCGCCATCGACGACTTCGGCACCGGCTACTCGAACCTCGCCTACCTGTCCCGGCTGCCGGTGCACGCGCTGAAGCTGGACGGCACCTTCATCGAGGCGTTCCGGGAGAGCGCGCCCGGCGACGGCGGGCGGCGGCGCGCCGCCGACGAGCAGATCGTCGGCGCCGTCGTGCAGCTGGCGCACGCCCTGGGCCTGACCGTCACCGCCGAGGGCATCGAGAACGCCGCCCAGGCCGAGCGCCTGCGGCAGACCGGCTGCGACTTCGCCCAGGGCTGGCACTTCGCCCGCCCGGGCGCCCCCGACCGGATCGCGGAGATACTGCGGGAGCGCCCTCGCCGGTGAGCCGTCAGCCGGTGAGGCCGTACGCCTCGGCGATCATCCCGTAGGACGTCAGCCGGTTCTGGTGGCCGTGGATGTGCGAGGTCACCATCAGTTCGTCCGCGCCGGTGCGCTTGCGCAGCGCCTCCAGGCCGTCGACGACCTCCTCGGGGGTGCCGAGCACCACGTCGGCCAGCCAGGAGTCCACGAAGTCCTCCTCGGCCGACGTGTAGGTGCGCGCGGCGGCCTCCTCCGGGGTGGGGATCGGCCCGGGCCGGCCCAGGCGCAGCCGCAGCATGCCGAGGGCGGCGGAGCGGGCCAGCCACAGCGCCCGCTCGGTGGTCTCGGCGGCGACCGCGTTGACCCCGATCAGCGCGTACGGCTCGGACAGCACCTCGGACGGGCGGAAGTTGTCCCGGTACAGGTCGAGCGCGGGCACCGTGTTGGCGGCGCTGAAGTGGTGCGCGAAGGCGAACGGCAGGCCGAGCCGGGCGGAGAGCTGCGCGGAGAAGCCGGACGAGCCGAGCAGCCAGATCGGCGGGCGGGTCGCGGAGCGCGGCACCGCCACCAGCCGGGCGTACGGGTGGCTGGTGGGGAAATCGCCGTCCAGGAAGTGGGTGAGCTCGGCGAGCTGGCGCGGGAAGTCCTCGGCGCCGTCGGCCAGGCCGCGGCGCAGGGCCCGGGCGGTGGCCTGGTCGGTGCCGGGGGCGCGGCCGAGGCCGAGGTCGATCCGGCCGGGGTGCAGGGCCTCCAGCAGGCCGAACTGCTCGGCGACGGTGAGCGGGGCGTGGTTGGGCAGCATCACGCCGCCGGAGCCGAGCCGCAGGGTGCTGGTGTGCGCGCCGAGGTGGGCGAGCAGCACGGCGGGCGCCGAGGACGCGACGCCGGGCATGCCGTGGTGCTCGGCGACCCAGAACCGGTGGAAGCCCCAGCGCTCGGCACTGCGGGCGAGTTCGGTGGTGGCGGCGAGCGCCTCGCCGGCGCTGTGGCCGGCGCCGATGGTGGCGAGGTCGAGGATCGAGAGCGGGGCGGGGGCGGTGCCGACGGCCCGGCCGCGGATCCTGTCGTCGTCGCCGGGGTGCCGGTCGGTCGGTGCGGTGGTCATGCGGCGCGTCCTCCTGGTGCCCCGGCCCGGTGCCCGGGCGTCCGACGGAGGACAACCCGTCAACCGGCCGGGCTGTTCCCGCCGGCCGGGACGAATCGCCAACGAGGCACCGCCGCTGGCGAGTTCACGCCACCGCGAGAAGTCGCCAGCGACGATGGTCGAGCCGGGCCCCGGGGATGCGGCAGGCTGGTGATCGTCGCGGACGACCTACCGGCTCCGCGCACCGCACCGGAGTCGCGGGCTCGACCAGCGCCGCGGATCCCCCGAGCCCCCGCAGCGGCACCCCGCCGGGGGCTCCCAGCCGTGCCCGGACACGTGTGCGGCATCCCACACGGGGGTGCTTCAGGTGATGAAAGGTGTCCGCGCTAGCGTTGACCCTCGTTGCAGCTGCCTCTCCCCCGGGCGGGCTGGAGGGAGAGAACCTTGGACGCCGACGCGGTGATCGCACCTGCGTGGTACTGCGCGCTCGCGCTGGTCGCGGTGCTCGGTGACGCCTTCCTGCCGTTCCTGCCCAGCGGGACGCTGGTGATCCTGGCCGTGCTGAAGACCGGCCAGGTGGGCGGCTCGCCGCTGCCGCTGGCCGCGGGCGTGGCGGTGGCGTCCTTCCTCGGCGATCTGCTGCTGCTCCAGCTGGCCCGCCGCGGCGCGCCCGCGGTGAACCGGCGCCTGGCGCGCCGGCCCCGGCTGGCGGCCAACGTGGCCCGGGTGCAGCGGGCGCTGACCGGCCGCACCACCAGTCGGACGGCGGCGGCGATCGTGATCGTGGCGCGTTTCGTCCCCGCCGGGCGGACGGTGCTGGACCTGGCGGTCGGCCACTCCCCGAACCGGCCGTGGACCTTCCTGCGCTGGTCGGCGGTGGCCGCGGTGGTGTGGGCGGCGTACATCGTCAGCCTCGGCTGGCTGAACCTGCACTGGTTCGACACCGAGTGGCTGAGCCTGGCGATCTCCTCGGTGGCGGCGACGGCGATCAGCAGCCTGGTGGTCCAAGTGGTGCGCCGACGCCGCCGGCTGGCGGTGCTGGTCGAGGGCGAACCGGCCTAGGAAGGCCGCTGCCTCGGGGTTTGTGTCCCAGGACGGCAACAGGACGACCGCGGCGGGAGCCGGACGAAGTCGACTCGCGTGATGACCGGTTGAGGGTGGGCGGCGTTGGACCGCCCGTCCCGGGCATGCCATCCTTGAGTGGCGAAACCGTCAAATTGTCCGAGTTTGCCAGAAGTTGACCATCCGGAGCCGCGGCAGGCGTCCGGATCTTCTTCTGGCCGGGCCCACTGCGGCAGGGGAGACCATGAGCACCATCTCGCGCAGGACAGTGCTGTCCGCCACGGCGGCCACCGCGGCCCTGGGGGCCGTCGCCGCCTGTTCGAGCGGAGGTGGCGCCGCCGGCCGGCCCGGCTCCGACGCGGGCGCCGGCAGCGGCGGCGGCAAGCCCGCCCCGGGCCAGTCCAGCACCAAGGGCACCCCGATCGGCGACGGCTCCAACGCCGACACCGGCCCGCAGCCGAACCAGCCGAAGGCCGAGAAGCTGAAGCCCGGTGAGGCGCCGCCGCAGTTCGTGGTGTTCTCCTGGGACGGCGCGGGCGCCACCGACGACGGCCAGTTCACCCGGTTCCTCAAGCTCGCCGAGGAGCACAAGGCGACCATGACGTTCTTCCTCTCCGGCATCTACACGCTGCCGAAGGAGAAGTCCTCGCTGTACCACCCGCCGAAGCACACCCAGGGCGCCTCCGACATCCCGTTCCTGTCCGAGGGCGCGGTCCGCAACACGCTGAAGCTGATCAGCCAGGCGTGGCTGGCCGGCCACGAGATCGGCACCCACTTCAACGGGCACTTCTGCTCGACCCGCTCGGACGGCAACGGCGTCAACAAGTGGTCGCCGGAGGACTGGGAGAGCGAGATCGAGCAGGCCGTCGGCTTCGTCACCCGGTGGAAGACCAACACCGGGTTCACCGACGTCGACCCGCTGCCCTTCGACTACAAGAAGGAGCTGATCGGCGGCCGCACCCCGTGCCTGGAGGGCCAGAAGACGCTGCTGCCGACCGCCGCCAAGCTCGGCTGGAAGTACGACGCCAGCTCGCCCGGCGGGCAGCAGATCTGGCCGCAGAAGGTCCAGGACGGCAAGATCTGGGACTTCCCGCTGCAGGGCATCCCGTTCCCCGGGCACAACTTCCAGGTGCTGTCGATGGACTACAACATCCTGGCCAACCAGTCCGCCGGCTCCACCAAGGGCGACCCGGCCAAGTACGGCCAGTGGCGCGACCAGGCCCGGGACTCCTACCTGGCGGGCTTCAACCGGGCCTACAGCACCAACCGCGCGCCGTTCTTCGTCGGCAACCACTTCGAGCAGTGGAACGGCGGCATCTACATGGACGCCGTCGAGCAGACCCTCAAGGAGATCGCCGGCAAGCCGGACGTCCGCCTGGTCTCGTTCCGGCAGCTGGTCGAGTGGCTGGAGGCGCAGGATCAGTCCACGCTGCGCAAGCTCCGCACCCTCAACGTCGGCCAGGCCCCGACCGGCGGCTGGCAGACCTTCCTCGGCACTCCCTGACGGTCCGCCGGCTCCGCCGACTCCGTCGCCCCGTCCGCCCCGGCCGCCGCACCGCGCGGCCGGGGCGGACGCTGCGGGTAGCGGGCCCGGACGGCGGCGGCGATCGTCCGGGACGCCTGCCCGTCGCCGTACGGGGACGGCACCTCGGCGAGCCGCGCCGCGGCGCCCGGGTCGGCGAGCAACTCGCGCAGAGCGGCGTCGAGTTCGGGCCCGGGGCGGGCCAGCCGGGCGAACCCGGCCCGGACCGCCTCCGGGCGTTCGGTGGAGTTGCGGACCACCACCAGCGGGCGCTTGAGCACCGTGCACTCCTCCTGGACGCCGCCGGAGTCGGACACCAGCAGCCGGCAGTGCCGGGCCAGCGCCAGGAACGCGGCGTGGTCGAGCGGTTCGACCGGGCGCAGCCGCCCGCCGCCGGCGAGCAGCCCGGCGCCGGCGGCGGCCGCCCGGGTGCGGGGGTGCAGCGGCAGCAGCACCGGCAGGTCGAGGCCGCCGAGTTGGGCCAGCAGCCGGGCCAGCCGGTCGGGGTCGTCGGTGTTCTCGGGCCGGTGGACGGTGGCCAGCAGGTAGTTCTCGGGGGTGACGCCGTACCGGGCCAGCACGGCGCGGGCGGCGGGTTCGTCGGGCAGGGTGGCGAGGGTGGCCTCGACCACGGTGTTGCCGGTGACCAGGATCTGCCGCGGGTCGATGCCTTCGCGCAGCAGGTGGGCGGCGGCGGTCGCGGTGGGCGCGCAGTGCAGGTCGGCGAGCGGGGCGATGACCCGCCGGTTGGCCTCCTCGGGCATGTCGCGGTCGAAGGACCGCAGGCCCGCTTCGACGTGGACGACGGGGACGCCGGCGCAGTGCGCGGCGAGCGCCCCGGCGGCGGCGGTGTTGGTGTCGCCCTGGACGATGGCGGCGGCGGGCGGGTGCTCGGCGAAGTGGCGGCTGAGTTCGCCGATCATCCGGCCGATCTGCCGGCCGCGGGGTTCGCCGCCGACGCCGTCCAGCCGGTGGTGCGGGGCGGGCAGTCCGTAGCCGGTGAAGAAGGCGGTGGTGAGGGCCGGGTCCCAGTGCTGTCCGGTCCACACCACGCGGGCGCGCGGGCCCAACAGCCGGGTGACGGCGGCGAGTTTGACGATCTCCGGTCGGGTTCCGAGGACCAGGGCAAGGTCGCGGGAGGTCATGGTGCTCCGTGAGGGGGACGGGACGACGGACCGAGCGCCGAGGGATCAGCCGGCGGGATTTTTGAATGACGATCACATGGTCATGACGCTCCGTCGGTGAGCGCCGCGCGCCGCGCCCTTGCCGACCGTCGGGGGCGCGAGGACCACCCGCTCGGCGCAGCCGCCGTCCGCCCGGACGCCCGCTCGGCCGCCGTGGCACCGACGGCCGAGCGGGCCGGGCTCCGGACGTGGGGCGTCCGAGTGGTCTTCCGGCCGATCCGCGCGTCACTGCGGTCTGATGATCGGCCTGGCAGTCACCTTGGGCTCGGCCCGGAAGCCACCTGGCCGAGACGAGAGGAGACGACCGTGTACGGACCCCACGTCGGCGGAATCCCGCCTGTCGCGGCCGGCGGCGGAGTGCTGGCCTCCACCGGTTCGCCCGGACTCGGCCTGGCGGCCGCCGCGGCCACCGGCCTGCTGCTGGTCGGAGTGGTGCTGGTGCGGCGCGGCCGGCTGGCCACCGCCCCGCCCCGCCCCGAGCGGTCCGACCCGGACCGCCGTCCCTGACCTCCCCCGGACCGGGCGGACGACCGCCGGGTCCGGCCCGTCCGCCCCTCCGCGTGGAGCCGCCCATGCCTGCCACCGCACTCTCCGGACTGCCGGCCCGGCCCGCCGCCCGCACCCGCCCCGGCCCGCTCGGCGCGGTGTGCGGCCCGCTCGCCCTCGCCCTGGCCGGCCTGCTGGTCGGCGGCGAACACATGTACCGCAACCTGGAGTTGACCGCCGTCGCCCAGGTGGCGACCCACCTGCTGGGGCTGCGCACCCTGCTGCTGCCGAGCCCGAGCGCGCCGGTGCTGTACGCGGGCGGTCCGGACCACTTCGAGCGCGGCATCGCGCTGACCACCGGCTGCAGCAGCGCCCTGCTGATCGCGCCGTTCGCGCTGGTCCTCGGCCTGCTGCTGCTGTTCGGCCACCGCCGCCCGGGCCGGCTGCTGCTGGCCCTGGCACTGGCCGGCACGCTGATCGCCGGCACCAACCTGGGCCGGCTCACCCTGATCGTCGCCATGCAGCACCGCTACGGCAGCGCCGGGTTCGAGTGGACGCACGTCCTGTTCGGCTCGCTGCTGATGATGGTCGCCGCGCTGGCGGCCCTGCTGCTCTGTCTCGCCGTGGTCGCCCGCGGCTCCGCCCCCGCCGAGGACGTCGCCCCGTGAGCCTGCTCGATCTCTCCGTCTGCCTGTCCTTCATCCTCGGCGTCGGCTTCCTCGGCTACGTCGGGGTGATCGTGACGGGCTTCCTGCGCGCCCGGCCGGACGCCCCCGGCGACCCGTCCGGCTACCAGTGGCACTTCGTCGTCCCGTGCCGCGACGAGGAGGCGGTGATCGGCCTCACCCTCGACCACCTGCACCGGCACTTCCCCACCGCCCACCTGTGGGTGGTGGACGACCACTCGACGGACCGCACCGCGGAGGTGGTCCTCGCCCTCGCCGTCGCCGGGCTGCCCGTCCACCTGGTGCGGCGCCGGCTGCCGCACGCCCGCACCGGCAAGGGCGACGCGCTGAACGCGGCGTACCACGCGCTGGCGGAGTGGCTGCCCGTCGGCGCCGACCCGGACCGGGTGGTGCTCACCGTGGTGGACGCGGACGGCCGGCCCTCGCCCAACCTGCTGCACGTGCTGGCCGGGCCGGCCTCGTTCGGCGACCCGGCGATCGGCGCCGTCCAGGTGGAGGTCCGGATGTCGAACCGGGCGGTGGCCGCGCCGCTGCCGGGCCGGAGCCGGGTCGCCAACGCCCGGGCCCGGCTGCTGGCCCGGCTGCAGGACCTGGAGTTCCGCGGGCCGATCTCCGCGATGCAGATCACCCGGCGCCGCACCGGCACCGTCAACGTCGGCGGCAACGGGCAGGCCAACCGGCTGAGCGCGCTGCGCGCGGTCGCCGCCGAGACCGGCAGCCCCTGGGGGCAGGCCCTGCTGGAGGACTTCGAGCTGGGCCTGCGGATGATGCTGGCCGGCCGCCGCAACGGCTACACCACCACCGCCTGGGTCGAGCAGGAGGCGCTGTGGAGCGTGCGGCAGCTGCTCACCCAGCGGGTCCGCTGGGCGCAGGGCTCGATGCAGTGCGCCCGGTACCTGCCGCGGATCTGGAGCTCCCGGGAGTTCAGCGCGCTCGGCTTCCTGGAGGTGGGCTACTTCATGGCGCAGCCCTGGCTCCAGGTGGTCGGCATGTTCGCCTACCTGCTGCCGATCGGGGTCTTCGGCTACCACTCCTGGGCGTACCCGGAGTTCACCGCGGACTTCCTCGCCCACGGCGGCGCCCTGCTGATCGGCCTGTATCTGCTGATCGGGATCGCCGAGTTCGCCGTCTGGGGGCCGCTGTACCGGCGCCGCTGCGAGCGGGACATCGGCCGCGGCCCGGCGCTGGGGTACGGGCTCGCGCTGGCGGTCTACGCGTTCGGGACGTACCTGGTCGCGGTGCGCGCGTTCTGGCGGCTGGTGCGCGGGGAGCAGAGCTGGCACAAGACCGCACGGACAGCCGCGCGTTGACGCCCCGTCAGGCAACTACTCCATTCGACCGGATTTCCCGACCAGTCACATAAGCCTCTTGTCGCATCAGGGAATTGATCGACAGCCCTCGGAATCGGCACTTCCTCCCCCAGAAAGGCGGTCCGTTCGTGACCACCGTCCCCACCCGCACCCGCGTCCTGGCCGGCGCAGCTCTCGCGGCCGGCCTGTTCTGCTCCGCCGCACCGGCGTTCGCCGCGCTCACCTCCCCCGAGGCGACGGCGTACGTGGTCTCCGCCGACGCACTGAACAACAACGTGGCCGTCCCGCCGCAACCGCTGTCCACCTACCCGCCGGGCGGCACCCAGACCCTGGTGGGCCTGACCGTCGGCCCGTTCGCGACCGACGCCACCCTCACCGCCACCACCGCCGGCGACCCGACGCTCGGCACCTCCTCCGCCTCCGCCACCGTCGACCACCTGACCCTGACCCTCGGCCCGGCCCTGGCCGGCGACCTGACCGGCGTCCAGGCCACCTGCAGCGCCGACCCGAACGGGGCCACCGGCAACGGCGTCATCGCGAGCGGCACCCTCACCGTGCTGGGCATCCCGACCACCCTGCAGGCGAACGCCCCGAAGAACACCAGCGTCACCGTTCCGGGCCTCGGCACCGTGACCCTCAACGAGCAGTCCACCGACGCCAACGACGTGCTCACCGTCAACGCCGTGCACATCGTCCTGCTGCCCGCCCTCGGCGGCGCCAACGTGATCGTCGGCCACGTCGAGTGCGGCGGCGCACCGGCGGCCGGGGCCGTGCCGATGATCGACACCCAGGTCGGGGTGATCGGCGGCTCGCTGGCCGCCGCAGCCGTCCTCGGCACCGTGTACTACCGGCGCCGCGCCTGACCGGGCCGGACAGCCGGGTGCCCTCCCGCTCCGGACACGGAGGCGGGAGGGCACCGGAGCGTTCGCGCTCAGACCAGCAGCTCGGCCAGCCGGTCGGCCCAGATGATCGAGTAGTGGCTGGTGCCGGCCAGCAGCTCGGTCGGGACGGTGACCTTCGCCGCCGCCAGCCGGCCCTCGTCGTACAGCGCCTGCGGCTCGTTCAGCAGGCCGCGCTCGGCGTACAGGAACTGCGTCGGGACGGTGAGGCGGTGGATCGCGCCGGCCGCCTCCGGATCGAGCAGCACCTGGGCGCCGTCGGTGGTGATCGCCTCGTGGACGCAGGACGAGACCAGCTCGGGGGCCTCGCCGATCAGGTCGCGCTGGGTGTACGCGTCCAACTCCTCGCTCCACTCGGCGAACGCGGGGTGCGCCTGCCAGAACCCGCGGTAGGCCTCGCGGCTCTCGAAGGTCATCGACAGCCGGGCCAGCGCCGGGCCGAGCACCGCGGCCAGCGCGTCCTCCTCGCGGACGCCCTCGGGCAGCGGGAAGGTCACCGCGCCGTCGACCAGGACCAGGTCGGCGAGCAGCTCGGGGTGCCGGGTGGCGGCGACGGCCGACACCCAGGCGCCCATCGAGTGGCCGACCAGCCGGACCGGGCCGGCGTCCAGGTGGCGGATCAGCGCGGCGACGTCCTCCGCGTGCCGGCCCAGGCCCCACGGGCCGGGCAGGTCGCGGCTGGCGGCCCGGCCGCGCAGGTCGGGGGCGTACAGCGCGACCCGGCCGTCCAGCAGGCGGGCCAGGCCCGCCCAGGCCAGCGCATTGGCGGTGATGCCGTGCACGGCGACCACCACGGGCGCGCCCGGGTCGGCGGCCGGCCAGTGCAGGACGGCGAGGTCACCGCCGTCGACGGGGACGGTCAGGTGCTGGGGGAGAGTCATGCGGCGCCTTCCGGTACGGCGGTGACGGACACCTTGGCGGCCCTGGCGGCCCGGCCCGCGCGCAGCCGGGCGGGCAGCTTGGCCAGACCGCCGGGCAGCAGGTAGACCACGGCGACGAAGAGCGTACCCAGCAGGAACAGCGGCTGGGAGAGCGGAACCCGCAGCACGGACGGGAGTTCCGCGATGGACGCGGAGTTCGCCAGGTCGCCGAGCCGGTGCGCGGCCCAGGTGTAGAGCACGCCGCCGAGCAGCGGCCCCCACCGGGTGCCGGAGCCGCCGAGCACCACCATCACCAGCAGCGCCAGCGTCGCGTCCGAGCTCGCGGCCTGCGGGGTGGCGCCGCCGGTGAGCAGCAGGTAGACCACGCCGCCCGCGCCGGCCAGGCCGCCCGACACGGTGAACGCGACCAGCTTGAAGCCGTACGGGCGCAGGCCCAGCACCTCGACCCGGCGCTCGTTCTCCCGGATGCCGGCCCACACCCGCCCGGTCGGCGAGGAGACCGTCCAGTGCACCACGGCGAGCGTGACGACCAGGTAGAGCACCGCGATCCAGTACAGGTTGGCGGTGTTCTGAATGCCGATCAGCGCGTCCGGCAGGTGCTCGGCGGGCGCCGAGCGGCCCTCCTCGCCGCCGGTCAGACCGCCGGGGTTGCGCTGCACCAGGATCGCCCCGGCCTGCGCGAACGCCAGCGTGACCATGGAGAAGCCGATGCCGGTGACCTTCAGCGACACCGAGCCGAGCAGCAGCGCCAGCGCGATCGAGCAGGCGATGCCGAACACCGCGGCCGGGACGAAGCCGAGGCCGAACTCCAGCATCGCCAGGTCGGTGGCGTACAGGCCGGTGGCGAAGTACAGGGCGTGCCCGAAGGAGAGCAGCCCGGTGCGGCCGAGCAGCAGGTCGTAGCCGGTGGCGAGGCCGCCGTAGACCAGGCACAGCGCGATCAGCTGGAGGCTGCCGGGGCTGCCGAGCGGGCCGTCCAGCAGGCCGGGCAGCGACAGGGTGCTGTACGGCGCGGTCACCAGGACGACCAGCAGGCCGAGCGGCCACCAGCGCTTGAGGTGGGTGGTCATGCGAGTCTCCCGGTGAGTCCGCGCGGCTTGACGAGCAGCAGCACGGCGAGCAGGACGACCACGGAGAGGTCGCCGAGGCCCGCGGCGGTGTAGTAGTTGGCGAACTGCTGGACCAGTCCGACGCCGACCGAGGCGACGGCCGCGCCGGTGACGGAGCCCATGCCGCCCATCACCACGACCACGAAGGCGAAGATCAGCAGTCCGGTGCCCTGGCCGGGGTTGATCGAGCCGAAGTACAGGCCGGCCAGCGCCCCGCCGAGCGAGGCGGCGGCGCCGCCGATCGCGAAGACCAGGGTGAAGGCCTTGCGGACGTCGATGCCGAGCGCGGTGACCATCGCCCGGTCCTCGACGCCGGCCCGGACGATCAGCCCGTAGCGGGTCTTCGCCAGGAACAGCCGCAGCAGCACCAGCACGATCAGCGCGGCGGCCATCAGCACGAAGCGGTTGACGGGCACGGTCGCGCCCAGCAGCCGCACCGTGCCGGACAGCGCCTCGGGCTGCGGGAACGGCCGGGCGTCGGCGCCCCAGATGCCCATGATCAGCGCGGGCAGCGCGAGTCCGACGCCGACGGTGGCGAGGATCTGGTCGCGCGGCCGGGAGTACAGCGGCCGGATCAGCGCGAGTTCGAGCAGCACCGAGGCGGCGGTGCCGACCGCGGTGCCGAACGGGACGGCCAGCCAGAAGCCCATCCCGCCGTCGGTGGCGGCCCACCAGGCGGCGTACGCGCCGATGGACAGCAGCGCGCCGTGCGCGAAGTTGAGCACGTCCATCAGGCCGAAGATCAGCGAGAGGCCGGAGGCGACCAGGAAGTACAGCGCGCCGAGCCCCAGTCCGGTGCAGGCGAGCAGGACGACGGTGTTCATCAGGGAGTCACCTCGGGAGCTGCGGTGGGGCGGTGGCTGCCGACGCCGAGCAGCCGGCGGGCGGCGTCCTCGTCGGCGAGCAGCTCGCGGGCGTCGCCCTGGTGGGCGGTGCGGCCGTCGGCGAGGACGGCGCACTGTCCGGCGACCCGGCGGACCAGGGCCAGGTTCTGCTCGACCAGCAGCACGGGGACGGTCTCGGCGGCCCGGGCGAGCACGTCGGCGACCTCGGTGACGATCTTCGGGGCGAGGCCCTTGGTGGGCTCGTCGGCGATGATCAGCCGGTTGCCGTTGAGCAGCGTGCGGGCGATCGCCACCATCTGCTGCTGGCCGCCCGACAGGGTTCCGGCGGCCTGCCGGTGACGCTGCTTCAGCTCGGGGAACAGCTCGAAGACCAGGTCGTAGGCGGGAGTTCCGTCGCGTTCGGCCAGCCGCAGGTTCTCCGCGACGGTCAGGCCGGCGAAGATGCCGCGGTCCTCGGGCGCGTAGCCGATGCCGTGGCGGACCACCAGGTGGGTGGGCAGCCGACCGATGTCGGCGCCGTCGAACACCAGCGAGCCGGTGCGCGGGACGAGTCCCATCACGGCCTTGACGGTGGTGGTCTTGCCGGCGCCGTTGCGGCCGAGCAGTGCGGTGACTCCGGTGGCGGCGACGTCCAGGTCCACCCCGTGCAGGATGTGCAGTCCGTCGATCACCACCCGGAGGTCGCGGACGGCGAGCAGGGTCGTCACAGCGCCTCCCCGAGGTAGGCCCCCTGGACGGTTTCGTCGGCCATCACGGCCTCGGGGGTGTCGAGTGCGAGCAGAGTGCCGTGGTGCATCACGGCGAGCCGGTCGGCCAGGCCCAGCAGCACGTCCATGTGGTGTTCGACCATCAGGACGGTGCGGCCCTGCTGGTGCACGGAGCGGATCAGCTCGACCAGGGCGGGCACCTCCTCGGCGCTCACCCCCGCCATCGGCTCGTCGAGCAGGATCAGCCGGGGGTCGCCCACCAGCAGCACCGCGAGCTCCAACTTCCGCTTGCCGCCGTGCGACAGCGAACCGGCCAGGTCGTCGGCCTGGTCGGCGAGGCCGGTGCGCTCCAGGGTCTCCTCGACCTGCTGCCGGTACCGGTCGGCGCGCCGCCAGATCCGGTACGAGGCGGCCGGCCCGGCCGCGGCCTGCGCGGCCAGCCGGACGTGGTCGGCGACGGTCAGGCCGGGCCACAGCGAGGAGGTCTGGAAGGTCCGGCCGAGACCCCGCCGGGCCCGGGCGGGCACCGGCAGGGCGGTGATGTCGGCGCCGTCCAACCGGAGGGTGCCGTGGCTGGCCGGGTAGATGCCGGAGATCAGGTTGAACAGGGAGGTCTTGCCCGCCCCGTTCGGGCCGATGAAGGCGACGAACTCGCCCTCGGCGACGTCGAAGGTGACGTCCTGGACGATCGGGACGCCGCGGACGGACCAGCCGAGGCCGTCCAGCCGCAGGACCGGGGCGGGGGTGCTCATTGCGGTCAGCCCGCCATCTTGGCGACCGGCGGGGCGACCTGGTCGGCCGACAGCACCTTCTCCGCGGTGGGCTTGGCGGCGGCGCCGGTGCCGGTCAGCTTCACCTGGAACATCGGCTGCAGCAGCGCGTGGTCCTCGGCGCGGACGGTCAGCTTGCCCTTGACGCCGTCGAAGCTCCAGCCCTCCAGCGACTTCACCAGCGCGTCGGTGTCGGTGTCGGAGCCCTTGTTGGCCTCCAGCGCGTGCACCACCATCTGCGCGGCCGTGAAGCCGTCCGGGGTGAACAGGTCGGACTTGGAGCCGTTCTTGGTGACGAAGTCGTTCATCGCCAGCTCGGCCTCGGTGCCGCCGGCCGCGCCGGAGAAGTAGTGGTTCAGGAAGTCGATCTTCTCGGCGGCGGGGCCGAACAGCGGGTACGAGGCGGCCACGTCGAGGCCGGTGACGACCTTGGTCGAGGAGAACACGTCCTGCTGGTTGAGCGAGGTCCACAGCGCGGAGGCGGTGTCGCCGGCCCACGCCACGAACAGCAGGTCGGGCTTGGCGGCCTTGGCCTGAGTCGCGAACGGCGTCAGGTCGGTGGCGGACGGCGGGGCCAGCACCGCCTCCACGGTGGCGCCCTCGCCGCCGAGGACGTCCTTGACGGCGGCCACGTTGGCCTGGCCGAAGGCGTTGTCCTGCGCGAGGACGGTGACCTTCTTGCCCTTGGCGTCGCCGATGAAGGACGCGGCGGCCTTGGTGTCCTGGTAGGACTGCCGACCGGAGCGGAAGGTGTACTTGTTCAGGCCGGTGACCTTGTCGGCGGCGGCCGGGCCGCTGATGAACAGCACCTTGTTCTGCGCCGCGATCGGGCCGACCTGCAGGGCCACGCCGGAGGCGGTGGAGCCCGCCAGGATCTTGTAGTTCTTGCCGATCAGGTCCTTCGCCGCGGACACGGCCTTCGCCGGGTCGCCCGCGTCGTCCTGCTCGGCGATCTCCACCGGGTGCCCGCCGACCGCGTTCGTGCCCTTGGTGGCGTACGACAGACCGGCCTTGAAGCCCTCCAGGTACTGCTTGCCGTAGGCCGCCAGCGGACCGGTCTTGGAGTACACCAGGCCGACCTTGACCGGGCTCTTGTCGCCGCCGCCCGCCTCCGCCGAGGTGCCCGCCGTACCGGCCTTGGCGCAGGCGGACGCGAGCAGCACGCAGGCGGCCAGCGCGGCGAGCCTGCGGACGGGTCGTCTGGGGGTGGCGTCCGTGACTGACATGGTGGGGAGCTCCTGACGTACCTGTGCTGGTGGGATGCGGGAACCGTAGGGGGGCCGCCCGGAAGACGACATGTGACGGGGGCACGCATCGGCGGCCACTTCTGTGTGGGTTGGCGACATGTTGCGGTGCCGCTCCCCGCGAGGTGTGTGACGGACACATGGATCCGCCCTGCTCCATGGCGTCGCCCGCCATGGAAAGCGCCGGGGCCTGCGACGAGTGTGGTGCGGCAGTCAGCCCTCCCCCTTCGAGAAGGTGGCCCCCTTGGACAAGGTCCTGGACTCCCCCGCCCGCGCGGTCGGGGACATTCCCGACGGCGCGGTGCTCGCGGTCGGCGGCTTCGGCCTGTGCGGCATCCCGTCGACCCTGATCGGCGCGCTCGTCGACGCGGGCACCACCGGCCTGCGCGTCGTCTCCAACAACTGCGGCGTGGACGACTGGGGCCTCGGCCTGCTGCTCCGGGCCGGCCGGATCGCCCGGATGACCTCCAGCTACGTCGGCGAGAACAAGGAGTTCGCCCGCCAGTACCTGAACGGCGAACTGGAGGTCGAACTGACCCCGCAGGGCACCCTCGCGGAACGGCTGCGGGCCGGCGGCGCGGGCATCCCCGCCTTCTACACCCCGGCCGGCGCCGGCACCCAGGTCGAGGAGGGCGGCCTGCCCTGGCGCTACGCCCCGGGCGGCGGCGCCGTCGCGGTGGCCTCCCCGCCGAAGGAGGTCCGCGAGTTCGACGGGCGCTTCTACCTGCTGGAGGAGGCGATCGTCGCGGACTTCGCCCTGGTCCGCGCCGAGATCGCCGACCGCCACGGCAACTGCGTCTTCCACGCCGCCGCCCGCAACTTCAACCCGCTGTGCGCCACCGCCGGCCGGATCACCGTCGTCGAGGCCGACCGGATCGTCGAACCGGGCGAGATCCCGCCGGACGCCGTCCACCTGCCCGGCGTGTACGTCGACCGGGTGGTCGCCGCCGACCCCGCCGACCGCCGGATCGAGCGCCGCACCGTCAGTCTTTCCGCCGCGAAGGAGTCCTGATGACCACCGCGCTCGACCCGCGCGACCTGCTCGCCGCCCGCGCCGCCCGCGAACTCCGCGACGGCCAGTACGTCAACCTCGGCATCGGCCTGCCCACCCTGATCCCCAACCACCTGCCCGCGGGCGTGCACGTCGTCCTGCACTCCGAGAACGGCATCCTCGGCGTCGGCCCCTACCCGACGGACGCCGACGTCCACCCCGACCTGATCAACGCCGGCAAGGAGACCGTCACCGTCAACCCCGGCGCGGCCTACTTCGACTCGGCGTTCTCCTTCGGCATGGTGCGCTCCGGCCGGATCGACGTCTCGGTGCTCGGCGCGATGCAGGTCTCCGCGAGCGGCGACCTCGCCAACTGGATGATCCCCGGCAAGATGGTCAAGGGCATGGGCGGCGCGATGGACCTGGTCCACGGAGCCCGCCGCCTGATCGTGGTGATGGAGCACACCGCGAAGGACGGCACCCCGAAGATCGTCGACGAGCTCACCCTGCCCGCCACCGGCCGCGGCGTCGTCCACCGCATCGTCACCGACCTCGCCGTCCTCGACGTCACCTCGGACGGCCTGCGCCTGGTCGAACTCGCGGACGGCGTCACGCTCGAACAGCTCCGTGCGGCGACGGAACCCCCCGTCCTCGCCGACTGAAAGCCCCCCGGGCCCCTCAGGGGCCCGGGGAGTCCGCCGTGCTACTTCACGTTCGGGATGTTCCAGTCGACCGCCTTCTGCCCGAACCCTTCCAGCGCAGCGTTGATCTGCGAGAACGGCTTGGTGCCGAAGAAGGTCTTCTGCGACAGCGGCGACGGGTGGCCGCTCTGCACGACCACGTGCTTCTCGGTGTCGATCAGCGACAGCTTCTTCTTCGCGTAGCCGCCCCACAGCACGAACACGCACGGCTCCTCGCGGGCGCTGACCGCGCGGATCACCGCGTCGGTGAACTTCTCCCAGCCCTTGTTCTTGTGCGAGTTGGCCTGGTGCGCCTGCACCGTGAGGACCGCGTTCAGCAGCAGCACGCCCTGCTCGGCCCACGGCATCAGGTAGCCGTTGTCGGGCATCTTGAAGCCGGTGCCGGTGCCGGGCTCCGTGAAGAGGCCGAGGTCGGTGTTGAGCTCCTTGTAGATGTTGCGCAGCGACGGCGGGACCTTGACGCCGGGCAGCACGGAGAAGCTCATGCCGTGGGCCTGCCCGTTGTCGTGGTACGGGTCCTGGCCGAGGATCAGCACCCGGACGTCCTGGTAGGCGGTCACGTCCAGCGCCGAGAACTCCTGCCCGGCGGGCGGGAACACCTCGTGCTCGGCCCGCTCGGCCGCCAGGAACTCCGACAGCTGCGCGAAGTAGGGCTTGCCGGTCTCCTCGGCGAGCACTGCGCGCCAGGACTCCGGCAGCTCCAGCGCGCCGCCCACGGACGCCTCGGCCAGCTCCGTCACGATGTACCTCCCACCGGCCGCGCCGCACGGCGACCGCTCTCGCTCGATCGTTCCCGGGCCCGTTCCGGACCCGCTGCGAAGAACGCTACACAGTCGCGCCGACAGCCCGCTCCGCCCGCCGCACACGAAGCTCTTCCCAGCCGCTCAGCCCGACCAGCACCGCCGCCAGCAGGACCAGCACGGCCAGCGCGGGCAGCCGGTGCAGCGGGGTGAGGAGCAGCAGCGCCAGCAGTGCGGCCACCAGCAGGCCTGCGGTCAGCCGGGTCGGCGAGAGCTTCCCGAACATCATCCACCGGGTGTAGTTGAAGGCCAGCAGGTACAGCGCGCTGCCGCCGTACAGCAGCCCGAGCGCGCCGCCGCCGAGCGCCGCCCCGGGCCGGGCCACCGTCTCGGCGAAGCCCACCGCGACGGTGATCACCCCGGCGATCAGCGCCAGGTGCCCGTACGAGAACACCCGGCGCAGCACGTCGCGCCGCGAGAGCGCGGTCTCCAGGGCGTGCCGCATCGCGTCGGCCGCGTACCCGAAGTACTGCCACCACAGCGCGCAGGAGATCACGAACGCCACGGCCACCGAGGCCGGCCGGCCCGCGTGCAACGGGGCGCCGGCCACCGGGGCGCCGATCCCGACGATCGATTCGCCGAGCGCCACCAGCAGGAACAGCCCGAAGCGCTCGGGCAGGTGGCCCGGGTGGTACTCGACCTTCGCCAGCCGCCGGCGGAACAGCAGCGGCGCCGACAGGTCCGCCGCCGCGGCCAGCGCCCACAGCGACTCCCGTGCGGGGGACGCCAGCAGGCCGCCGATCACCAGCAGCGGACCGCTGAAGAACGCGCCCACCCCGTACGGACCGATCCAGACCCGCCGCACCCGGCGGGCCAGCAGCCCGATCAGCAGCAGCCGGGCCGCCCAGTACGCGACGCCGAACAGCACGCCGCGGTCGCCGAACGCCCCCGGCAGGGCGAGCGCCATGAACAGTCCCGCCAGGCCCACCCCGAAGATCCCGATCCGGTCCCGCGGGTTGTCCACGTCCCGGATGTTGGCCTGCACCGTGGTGCCCACCCAGCACCAGTACACCGGCACGAACGCCACCAGGGCCCGCCCGCACCCGGCCCAGTCGTGGTGGTGGTGCAGCAGCGCCGACACCTGCGTCACCGCGAACACGAACACCAGGTCGAAGTACAGCTCCGCCCAGGTGACGCGCTTCTCCCCCATCCGAACTCCCCCGTACGCCAAGCCTCTTGACGCTCCCTCAGCGGAGGACGACCGGCACAGGCTACCCGTACCGTTATCTCCGCTCCCCTGACGGACCGTCCGTTCGTACCGCTATCTTGAAAGATGGCCAATGCCACCGGCGGGCCACCACGGGGGTGGGTCCGCTTACGGGGGAGGGGATCGGCAATGAGTGACGTCTCCGGCGGGATGTCGGGGTTCGTGTACAACGTGGTCGCCGTCGCGACGACCGCACAGACGGCGGCCATGGTCGCGCTGGCGAACCAGGTCGGCGGCGGGGCGGTCAAGGTCGAGGTCGAGAACCTGCAGACCTTCAAGAACAAGGTCGACCAGATCCTGCGTGAACTCGACGGCTCGGCCGCGAGCCACGGCGAGGTCTCCCAGCAGACGCTGGCGACCGGTCAACTCGGCCAGAACTTCGGCCAGGCCGACGACCTGATGACCGCGTACAACACGGTGCACACCAACCTGGAACGGCTCTCGCAGACCCTCGCCGCACAGATCGCGGCCATGAGCGCGAGCATCGGCCAGGTCGCCGGCAACTACGGCAACACGGACGCCGAACAGCACGGCCAGTTCCGGGCACTGGACCGGACCGGCACCGGCTCGGCGCTCCCGGGCGGCGCCGCCGCCGACCCGAGGACCGCCTACCGCTCACCGGCTCCGGCCACCGGCACCCAGCAAGGCGCGTACTGACGACGTCTCCGGCGACGGAGATCGGGGGAGATGAGAGATGACAGACAAGCGCTTCGTCCGGGCAGTCCACGACGGCGGCGAGATCGGCGGCGCCAGCCACGAGCAACTGGTGGCCATGGTCCAGCACACGGACCCGATCGCCGTCATGCAGGTGGCCCAGCGACTGCTGCAGGCCTCGCAGAAGATGGACGAGGTCAGCGAGGAACTGCACGCGCACATGAGCGGCCTCGACTGGGAGGGCACCGCCGCCGAAAGCTTCAAGACCTGGGGCGGCCAGGTCTCCAAGTCCACCATGGACCTGGCCTCGTACTCGCGGAACGCCGGCACGTACATGGCCTCCGCCGGTGAGACGCTCGCCGCCGTCAAGTCGGGCATGCCGCCGGTGCCGCACGACGACATCGCGGCCGTCAGCCGCTACGACGGGCAGCCCAACGACGCCGTCAGCACCGGCGGCGCCATCCTGGGCAGCATGATCCCGGGCGTCGGCGCGGGGATCGGCAGCTGGGGCGCGAACAAGATCGCCGACGCGGTGGACTCCGACTGGGTCACCCCCGCGGAGGCCAAGGCCGCGCAGCAGCGGGTGGCACAGGCGCACAACGAGGCCATCCAGCAGATGAACAAGCTGGCGCAGGCCTACGAGCAGTCGACGACGCAGCTCAACTCGGTGCAGCCGCCGGTGTTTCCGCCGCTGCCCGGGGGCGATATCGATCACGACACTTCGGTGGACGTCCCGGTCGGCGACGACGGCGGAGGCGGCAGCACCGGCCGGAAGCCCGTCGGTCCCGTCATCGGGAAGCCGCCGATCCCGCCGCCGCCCCCGAAGCCGAATCCGCCGCAGCCGCCGGGTCCGGTCCCGCCACCGATTCCACGACCCCCGCAGCCGCCGGAGCCGCCGGGTCCGGTCCCGCCGCCCACTCCGCGGCCCCCGCATCCGCCGCTGCCGCCGGGCCCGGTCCCGCCGCCGACTCCGATCCAGGACCCGACCACCCGCATCGACCACACACCCACCCAGAGTCCCCCGGACCCGACCCTTCCGGTCACCGGCGGAGGCGGGGGTGGCGGATACGGCACGGGCGGTGGCGGCCACGGCACGGGTGGCGGTGGCCTCGGCGGCTCTGTCGGAGGCGGCGGCTACCAGGGCGGCCCGATCCCCGGCGGCGGCGGGTACTCGGGCGGCGCGGCCGGAACCGGCAGGACCGGTGGCCCCACCGCGGCGCCCGCCGGAGCGGGCCAGGCAGGTCAGGCCGGCCAGGCCGGACGCGCGGGTGCCTCGGGCATGGGCGGCGGCATGCCGCACGGCGGCGGCGGCGCGGGTGCCGGCGGCGCCCGTGGCGGAGCCGGCGGCGGCGCGCGCGGCAGCGGGCTGGTCAGCCGGGCGGGCGGCACCGTCGGCGGACGGCGCGGGCCGGCCGCGGGCGGCGAGTTCACGCCCGGCGGCACCGGGCTGCGCGCCCGGGGCGAGCGGGGAGCCGACGGCCGGGCCGGCCAGGGCGGCTTCGGCGGCGGCCAGGGCGGTGCGAACCGCAAGGGCAAGCCGCAGGGCAAGCGTCCCGACTACCTGATCGAGGACGAGGA
>NZ_BMRI01000015.1:124658-140753 GCF_014648555.1 Kitasatospora griseola | reverse complement strand
CACCTGGACGTCCGGCATGGGCCCGGCCAACCCGGGTGTGATCGAGTAAAGGCCGCATCTACTGCCCGGCCGCAGGGGAATACCGCTCCTGCGGCCGGGCAGCATCGTGCGGTCGGGGGCAAGCCACTCGCCGAACACGTCGGCGTGCGAAGGAGTTTGGGATGCGGCAGACGGGCAGGGCAGGACGGGGGCGGCAGCTCGCCGCAGCGGTGGCGGTCGCCGGTGTCCTGTGGGGGTGGACGACGGGACCCGCGCTCGCGGTGGACTCGATCCGCGCACAGCAGTGGCACCTGGACGCGATGCACGCCGAGGAGATGTGGCGGACCAGCACCGGGTCCGGAATCACCGTGGCCGTGATCGACTCCGGGGTGAAGGGCGACGCACCCGACCTGGTCGGACAGTTGGTGGCCGGCACAGATTTCAGTACAAAGCCCGGTGGGGAGCTCTCCCCCAGCAACGGCCACGGGACGGAGATGTCCAGCACCATCGCCGGCACCGGCAAGGGGCTGGGCGGCAAGGGTGCGTACGGTCTCGCACCCGGTGCGAAGATCCTCCCGATCAAGATCGACATGGATGGCGGACCAGGCTCCGACAGCAGAGCCATGGACGAGGTCTCCCGAGCCATTACCTACGCGGCCGACCACAACGCGAAGATCGTCAACATGTCGTTGGGCGTCCCCGTGAGGTCGCTTCAGCCCGCCGACGTCGACAAGCTCCGGGCTGCGGTCGACCATGCGGTGTCCCGGGGCGTCCTGCTGTTCGCCGCGGTCGGCAACACCGGCGACACCGACAACCGCCTGGAGTACCCCGCCTCGATGAGCGGCGTGGTCGGCGTGGGCGCCACCGACCAGGACGGAAAGGTCACCGCGGAGTCGGAGCACGGCCCGCAGGTGACGCTCGCCGCCCCGGGCCAGGACCTCTACGGGGCGTGTACCGGCCCGTCCGGCTACTGCAAGGGCCACGGGACCTCCGGCGCCACCGCGCTGGTCTCCGCCTCGGCGGCGCTGATCTGGTCGGCGCACCCGGACTGGTCGGGCAACCAGGTGCTGCGGGTGCTGATCAACACCGCGAGCAACCCGCAGCAGCGCAGCGACTACCTCGGCTACGGCACCGTCCGACCGCGGATCGCGCTGACCGACCCCGGCGACCCGGGCCCGGCGAACGTCAGCCCGCTGCCCGCCGCGGCGTCGCCCACGCCCGAGAAGACCGGGAAGTCCGGCGGGGCGGCGCAGCCGAGCGGGGCCGCGAGCGCGCCCGCCGACTCCGGGCCGGGGCAGGACCCGGCGACGCAGCCGTCCGCTGCACCGGAGAAGTCCTCGAACGTCGTGCCGCTGGCGATCGGCGGTGCGGTGGCCGTCGTGGTGCTGCTGGTCGTGGTGGTGCTGATCGTCCGCCGGAACCGCGGCGCCTCGGCGGCCCCGGTGCCGCCGGCCCCGCTCCCTGGTCAGCAGCCGCCCTACGGCCAGCAGCCGCAGCAGCCCTACGGCCAGCAACTCCCGTACGGACAGCAACTCCCGTACGGCCAGCAGCCCCCGTACGGCCAGCAGCCTCCGTACGGGCAGCAGCCTCCGTACGGCCAGCAGCCTCCCTACGGCCAGCAGCCGCCGCCCGGCGGCAACCCCTACGCGGGCTGAGGGCCCGGCCGCCCCTGTGGTCGGCCGGCGGGGCGCACTAGGCTGGCCTGCGTTGGGGCAGCCAGTGGCGCCCGGCCGGCCAGCGGTGTCCGGTCGGAGCGATGCACATCGATCGTTCGACCGTCGCAAGACCTAGGAGAGACCCACCGTGGCAGACCGCAAGCCCATCGAGACCTGGCTGACCGACATGGACGGAGTCCTCATCCACGAGGGCGTGCCGATCCCGGGGGCCGACGCCTTCATCAAGCGGCTGCGTGAATCCGGAAAGCCGTTCCTGGTGCTCACCAACAACTCCATCTACACCCAGCGCGACCTGCACGCCCGGCTGTCCCGGATGGGCCTGGACGTGCCGGCCGAGCACATCTGGACGTCCGCGCTGGCGACCGCGAAGTTCCTCTCCGACCAGCGCCCGAACGGCACCGCGTACGTGATCGGCGAGGCCGGTCTGACCACCGCGCTGCACGACGTCGGCTACGTGCTGACCGACACCGACCCGGACTTCGTGGTGCTCGGCGAGACCCGCACCTACTCGTTCGAGGCGATGACCAAGGCGGTCCGGCTGATCGACGCGGGCGCCCGGTTCATCGCCACCAACCCGGACGAGACCGGCCCGTCCGCCGAGGGTGCGCTGCCGGCGACCGGCGCGGTCGCGGCGCTGATCACCAAGGCCACCGGCGTGGAGCCGTACTTCGTCGGCAAGCCGAACCCGCTGATGATGCGGGCCGGTCTGAACGCGATCGGCGCGCACTCGGAGAACAGCGCGATGATCGGCGACCGGATGGACACCGACATCGTCTCCGGCATGGAGGCCGGCATGTCGACCTTCCTGGTGCTGACCGGCCTCACCCAGGCCGGCGACGTGGACCGCTTCCCGTACCGCCCGACCCAGGTGGTGGAGTCCATCGCGGACCTGGTCGAGCTGATCTGACGGAAGCCCGGGGCGGCACGGCACGACGTCGGCCGGGCCGCCCCCGGTGGTGGCAGGCCCGCTCAGGCCAGGTCGCGGACGTCGGTCTCCGGGAGCCAGTCGCGGCCGGGGCGGTACTCCAGCCAGCGGCGGTCGCGGCCGCGGTCGGCGAAGGCCCGCAGCAGGGCGGGGACCGCGGGGTGCGGGCGTTCGCGGTGCCAGACCAGTGACCAGGCGTACAGCGGGACGGGGTCGGCGAGCGGGCGGACGACCAGCCCCGGCGGGACGGCGAGCGGCAGTTCGGCGGGCAGCAGGGTGCAGCCGTCGGGGACGGTGCGGACGCGTTCGAGCAGGTGGTCGAGGCCGAGGTTGGCGTCGCCGGGGAGCAGCGGGACGGCGAAGCGTTCGGCGAACCGGGTGAGGAAGTCCAGCCGGGCGGGGTCGGCGGGCAGCACCAGGCGCAGCGCGGCGAGGTCGGCGGGGCGCAGGGTCTCGGCGCGGGCCAGCGGGTGGGCGGCGGGCAGCACCGCGTCGACGGGCTCCAGCCGGACCAGTCGGTGCGCCAACTGCCCGTCGGGGCCGGTGTGGTGGCGTCCGAAGCCGGCGGCGCTCTCGCCCCGGTCGAGGGCGGCGGCCACTGCGGCGAGATCCCGGGCCGGGCCGACCTCGATGGTCGACTCCGGTGCCGTGGCGAGGACTTCACGGACGGTGCGGAGCGGCTCGAACAGGTGGCCCCAGACGTCCAGCCGGGCCGGTTCGGCGGGCCGGCGGACGGCGGCGAGGGCGGCCTGTCCGGCGGCCAGCGCGGTCCGCGCCGGGTCGAGCAGGCGCTCCCCGGCGGCGGTGAGGCGGACGGCGGCGGGGCCGCGGTCGAGCAGTCGGGTGTCGAGTTCCTGCTCCAGTCGGGCGATCCGCTTCGACAGTGCCTGCTGGCTGATCGCCAACTGCTGGGCGGCGCGCCCGAAGTGCCGCTGGTCGGCGACCGTGACGAAGGCGCGCAGCTGTCCGAGGTCCGGGTCCATCCGGCCATCATCGCCGACAACCGTCGGTTGTCGTCGGCGTGTTCGGGTTGTTGGACCGGGGTGCGGCCGCGGCCGTGTACTGGGCGTGTTCCCGCCGGGCCGCCCGCAGCGGCCCGCCCCCGCCGATCGAAGGACACATCCATGAAGGCCCTGATCCCCGCCCGCGGCACGGTCGAGTTCACCGAGCTGCCGCAGCCCGAGCCGCGCCCGGACGAGGTGCTGGTGAAGGTCGACGCGTTCTCGGTGAACCGCGGCGAGACCTTCGTGCTGGAGGACCCGCCGTCGGGCTGGCGGCCCGGCAAGGACGTCGCGGGGCTGGTCGTGCAGGCCGCCGCCGACGGCAGCGGGCCCGCCGTCGGGCAGCGGGTGGTCGCCCACCCGCCGGCCGCGGGCTGGGCCGAGTACGCGGCGGTGCGCACCGACGCCCTGGCGGTGCTGCCGGAGCAGCTGGACACCCGTACCGCCGCCGCCCTCCCGCTGGCGGGGCTGACCGCGCTGCGGCTGCTGCGCGCGGCGGGCGCCGTCACCGGCCGGCGGCTGCTGCTGACCGGTGCGTCCGGCGGCGTCGGCCACTACCTGACGGAGCTCGCCGCGGCCGCCGGGGCGGAGCTGACCGCCGTCACCGCGAGCCCCGAACGCGGGGCGCGGCTGCGGGAGTTGGGCGCGGCGGAGGTGGTCCACACGCTCGCCGACGCACGCGGGCCGTACGACCTGGTGCTGGAGTCCACCGGCGGCACGGCGCTGCCGCAGACGCTGGCCCTGCTCGCCCCGCGCGGCCGGCTGATCTGGTTCGGGCAGGCCTCCCGGGAGCCGGTCCGGCTGGACTTCTTCGCCCTGCTGAACGGCCCGGCCTCCGCCACCGTCCAGCACTTCTCCTACGCCGACGTGGACCACCCCGACGGCCCGGACCTGCGCACCCTGGTCCGGCTGACCGCCGAGGGCCGGCTGCACCCGGAGCTCGGCCTGGTCGACGACTGGCGCCGCACCGCCGACGCGATCGACGCGCTGCGCGGCCGACAGGTCCGCGGCAACACCGTCCTCACCCTCGACCGCCCCGCCGAAGGAGACCTCTCGTGAGCACCGACCCGCGCACCGTCGTGGCCGACTACATCGCCGCCGTCGCCCGCGGCGACCAGGACGCGATCCGGGACGCCTTCACCGAGGACGTCGTCTGGCACTACCCCGGCGACCTGCCGCTGAGCGGCGAGTGGCGCGGCCGGCAGGCCGTCGTCGAGGAGTTCCTCGGCTCGATCGGCGGCCTGATCGCGCCCGGCACCGCCATCCGCGTCGAGCCGATCGGCGCCCCGGTCGTCGACGGCGACCGGGTGGTCGCCGAGTGGGCCTCGCACTGCACCACCGTGCACGGCCTGCGCTACGACAACCGCAACCTGGGGATCTTCACCGTCCGCGACGGCCGGATCGCCGAGGTGCGCGAGTACACCGACACGCAGCGCGCCGCCACCGTCCTGTTCGCCGACGGCGCGTGACCGCCCGGCCCCGGCCCGTCGCGGCGGGCCGGGGCCGCCTCAAGACAGCCTTAAGCCGCGCCTAACCGTTCTGACGCACCATCAGTTCTCGTACCCGGTGCGGCTAGCGTCCCGGACACACCCTCCGTCCGACGCAAGGAGCCCCGCCCGTGGCCTCCGTCCGCCGCACCGCCGTCCTGCTGGCCGCCGCCGTCCTGCTCGGCGGCGCCGCCGCGCCCGCCACCGCCGCCCTCGCCGACGGCGGCGCCGACCGCGGCGTGCTGCTGTCGCTCGGCTCGGCGCTGCTGCTCACCGGCGCTGCCGCCGCCACCGCGCGCCGCCGCACCAAGCCCGCCGGACCGTCCCGACCTAGGCGGACGGACCGGGTGGCGTCCGTCGCTCCGGGGGACGGGGATGGTTGAGTGGGGGTCATGAGCACGCCCCCTGCCCCCTTCCGCGTCGGCCTGATCGGCTACGGCCTGGCCGGCTCGGCCTTCCACGCCCCGCTGATCGCCACCACCCCCGGACTCCGGCTGGACGCGGTGGTCACCGCCAACCCCGAGCGCCGCGCCCAACTCCACCGCGACCACCCCGACGCCCGCGCCCTCGACACCCCCGACCAGCTGTTCGAGGACGCCGACCGCTACGACCTGGTGGTGATCGCCTCCCCCAACCGCACCCACGTCCCGCTCGCCCGCACCTCCCTGCTGGCCGGCCTGGCCACCGTCGTCGACAAGCCGCTCGCCGCGACCAGCGCCGAGGCCCGCGACCTGTGCGAGTTCGCCGAGAAGTCCGGCCTGCTGCTGTCGGTGTTCCAGAACCGCCGCTGGGACGGCGACTTCCGCACCGTCCGCCGCCTGGTCGAGGAGGGCCGGCTCGGCCGGGTGCACCGCTTCGAGTCCCGCTTCGAGCGCTTCCGCCCCAAGCCCAAGGCCGGCTGGCGCGAACTCGCCGACCCCGCCGAGGTCGGCGGCACCCTGTACGACCTGGGCAGCCACCTGGTCGACCAGGCCCTCGCCCTGTTCGGGCCGGTCGAGACGGTGTACGCCGAGATCGACGTCCTCCGGGACGGCGCGGTCGTCGACGACGACGCCTTCCTCGCCCTCACCCACACCGGCGGCGTCCGCTCCCAGCTGTGGACCAGCGCCCTCACCCCGCTCGCCGGACCCCGCCTGCGGGTCCTCGGCGACAGCGCCGGCTACGTCAAGTTCGGCATGGACCCGCAGGAGGCCGCCCTCCGGGCCGGCCACCGCCCCGGACCCGGCCGCCACTGGGGCGACGACGACCCCGCCGCGTACGGCCTGCTCGGCACCGACGGCGATGCCGAACCCGTCCCCACCGACCCCGGCGACTACCCGGCCTTCTACGCGGGCATCGCCGCCTCGCTCACCGACCGCACCCCGCCGCCGGTCGACCCCCGCGACGCCGTCGCCACCCTCACCGTCCTGGAGGCCGCCCGCGCCTCCGCGGCCACGGCGAGCGTCGTCCGCCTCCCCTGACCGCACCGCCGCCGGCGGGACGGAACAACTGCTGTCCCCCGCCCCGCCGGTGACGTAGCATCGGGTTCGGACCCGAACCGAGGAGGTGCGCACCGTGCTCGTCACGCCGCTCCTGCTCGCGCTGCTCCGGGTCCTCACCGGAGACCTGCCGACCGGCCCGGGCGCCGTCACCACGGCCGCACTCCTCGTCCTGACCTGCGCCGTCGCCCTGGCCCTCACCCCGGCCCGTCTCCCGATCGCCGGCACCCCCGCCGCGATCCACGCCGCCGCGATGCGCCGCCGCGCCTACCGCACGGCCTACCTCCCCCCGCGCGACCCCGCCGCCCCGGGCCGCCCCCGCCCCCGAGCCCCGGGCCACCGGCCTGCGGCCGCCGTCTGAGGGGCACTTCTCTCCTCGCGCATCTCCGAGTCCCCGCACCCGCCAGGGATCGTGGTGACCGAACTCCCACGCCCCGCCAGGGCCGTGGGCACTGAACCTCCGTGCCCCGTCAGGGGCGCGTGGGGGCACCTCCCGGCCCGCCAGGGCCGGGGGAGAACTGCGCGAGCAATCCACCACCGCCGTCGACTTCCGCTGCGCCCGCCGCATCCCGTGGCGTAGGCGGGAAAGGCCCCCTCTGTCGCGTCCGCCCTCCGTGCACCGTCCCACCCGCACACACCCGGAGAGCCGACCCATGTCGATCCTGAGCGTCCTCGACCCCGCAGTCCGTCTCGCCCACGCCGCCGTCGCAACCCTCGCAGGCGTCATCCCCACCGCAGCGGCGATCGTCGTCTTCACCCTCGCCGTCCGCGCCGCCCTGCACCCGCTCGCCCGCTCCGCGGCCCGCGCCGAACGCGCCCGTACCCGCATCGCGCCCCAGGTCGCGAAACTGCGGAAGCGTCACGCGAAGGACCGTGACCGCCTGGCCCGCGAGCTCCTGGCGCTGAACCGCGCCGAGGGCGTCTCCCCGTTCGCCGGTCTGCTGCCGGTCCTGTTGCAGGCGCCGTTCTTCTCGGTGATGTACCGCCTGTTCACCACCGCCCCGGGCAACCTGCTGGACGCCACCCTCGCAGGCGTCCCGCTCGGTACGCACCCGGCGTCCGCCCACACCCCGGCCCAGTTCGCCGTGTTCGCGGTCCTTGAGGCGGCGTTCCTCGCACTCGCCTGGTGGAACGTCCACCGTGCCAAGCAGGCCCCGGCGCCCGACGGGGCTCCCGCCGGTCTCGGGCTGCTGCGCTGGCTGGCGTTCGGCACTCCGCTGTTCGCCCTGCTGCTGCCGCTGGCCGGCGGTCTCCACCTGTTGACGAGCACCGCCTGGACGGCGGCCGAGCGCTGGTTCCTCACCCGCCCGACCGACCGTCCGGCGCGGGCTCAGGCGGTGGCGCCCCAGCCCGCCAGGTAGGCGTCGATCTCGCCGGTCAGCCGTCGCTTGGCCGCCTGGTCCAGGAAGGAGGCTTCCACCGCGTTGCGGGCGAGTGCGGCGATCCCGGTCTCGTCCAGGCCGAGCAGCTTCGCGGCGACGGCGTACTCGGTGTTGAGGTCGGTGCCGAACATCGGCGGGTCGTCGCTGTTGACGGTGACCAGCAGCCCGGCGTCGACCATCTGCCGGATCGGGTGGTCCTCGATCCGCTCGACCACCCGGGTGGCCAGGTTGGAGGTCGGGCAGACCTCCAACGGGATCCGGTGTTCGCCGAGGTAGTCGACGAGCGCCGGGTCCTTGACGGACTGGGTGCCGTGGCCGATGCGTTCCGCGCCGAGCACCCGGATCGCGTCCCAGACGGTCTCCGGCCCGGTGGACTCGCCGGCGTGCGGCACGCTGTGCAGGCCGGCCGCCCGGGCCCGGTCGAAGTACGGCTTGAACTGCGGGCGGGGCACGCCGATCTCGGGGCCGCCGAGGCCGAAGGAGACCAGTCCGGCGGGCGCCAGGTCGAGGGCGAGCCGGGCGGTCTCCTCGGCGGAGGCCAGTCCGGCCTCGCCGGGGATGTCGAAGCACCAGCGCAGGACGACGCCGAGTTCCCTCTCGGCGGCCAGCCGGGCGTCCTCGATCGCCTCCATGAAGGCGACGTCGGGGATGCCGCGGCGGGTCGACGAGTAGGGCGTGACGGTCAGTTCGGCGTAGCGGATGTTCTGCCGGGCCATGTCCTCGGCGACGCCGTAGGTGAGGGAGCGGACGTCCTCGGCGTCGCGGATCAGGTCGACGACGCTCAGGTAGACCTCGATGAAGTGCGCGAAGTCGGTGAACGTGAAGTACTTCGCGAGCGCCTCCGGGTCCGCCGGGACCTCGGTGCGCCCGGCGTGCCGGGCGGCGAGTTCGGCGACCACCCGGGGCGAGGCCGAGCCGACGTGGTGCACGTGCAGCTCCGCCTTCGGCATTCCGGCGATGAACGCCTCGATCCCCTGGACTCCCTCGGCCATGGCACGCTCCCGTCTACTCACCCGGATCCGGACAGACCTCGCATGCTAACCCGCCGGAGTGGACGGCGGTGTCACCACTTGGCGGTGATCTTCTGGAGCAGCGCCCGCGCCTGGGCGCGGCCCTCGAAGACCTGCTGGTCGGGGGCGAGGTCGACGAACACCCACACGGTGAGCGCCCCCTTGCGCGCGGTGATGGAGGAGTACGGCCGCGGCGGGGTCGTGGTGCCGTCGTCGTCGTGGTAGACGGCCAGGCCCTCCTCCGAGAACACCTCGTCGGCGCCGGGCACCTTGGGCGACTCGATGTCGTGCGCGGAGGTGGTCTGGGTGCCGCTGTCGTCCTTGTAGTCGGGGCAGCGCCTGATGTCGGCCGCCCACTTCGCCATCTCCTGGTGCGCGGCGTCGGCGGTGGTGGCCTGCGAGGCGCCGCTGGTGCCCCAGAGCTGGCTGCCGTCGGGGCGCTGCACCCGCACGAACCGGTTGGTGTAGGCGAGCAGCGTCTTGTCCGGGCCGTCCTCCTTGTACAGGCAGGACTTGTCCATCGTGAACTTGGCCAGGCTGGTGTCGTCGTCGATGCGGGTCTCGTACCCGGCGCCCCAGTCCGCGGGGGTCAGCGCGAGCTTGTCGGTCCTGGCCCGGGCGGCCGCGTCACCCCCGGTGACGGCGCTGCTGCTGGGCTTTCCGCTCGCCTTGCCGCTGGGCTTCGCGGACGTCGCGGCCGACGCGGAAGCCGTCGGCGACGACGGCGCGCTCTGGCCGGTCGCCCCGGTGGCGGCCTCGTCGTCGTTGCAGGCCGTCAGCACCAGTCCGGCCGCGGCCAGTGCGGCGATGCGCAGTCCGAGCGTGCGTGCGTGAACCGTCTTCATGGTCAACTCCCCCATGGAATACCCGGCTTCGACCCCCCTGGCCGCGCCGACCGGTCGATCACCCTACCGAAGGGGTCGGACACCGACCCGCCGGGGGCGGACCGGACGGTTCGTCAGCCTCCGAACGCCGTGCTGACGGTGTGGATGAGCAGGCCGGCCAGCGCGCCGACCACGGTGCCGTTGATCCGGATGAACTGGAGGTCGCGGCCGACGTTGGCCTCGATCTTGCGGGAGGCGTCGTCGGCGTCCCAGCCGGCCACCGTCTCGGAGATCAGCGAGGTGATCTCCTGCCGGTAGGTGGAGACCACGTACTCGGCGGCGTCCAGCAGCCAGCCGTCGGTCTTCGCCTGGAGTTTGGCGTCGGTGGCGAGGCGGCGGCCGAGCGAGCGCAGGCCCGAGGTGATCCGGCGGCGCAGTTCGCTGTCCTGGTCCTCGGCGGCGTTCATCACCAGGGCGCGCACCGCCGACCAGGAGGAGGCGATCAGGTCCTGCACCTCGGGGCGGGCCAGCAGGTCGGACTTGGCACGTTCGACCCGGGCGATGGTCTCCGGGTCGTCCTGGAGTTCCTGCGCGAAGTCGGCGAGGAAGTTGTCGAGGGCGCCGCGCGCGGGGTGCTCCGGGTCGTCGCGGACGTCGGTGACGAAGCGCAGCAGTTCCTTGTAGACGCGTTCGCCGACCTGGTGGTCGATGAACCTGGGCGTCCAGCCGGGGGTCTTGGCGGTGACCCGGTTGACCACGTCGACGTGGTGCTCGACCAGCCAGTCGCGGGCCCGCACCGCGACCAGGTCGACCACGCCCTTGTGCCCGCCGTCGGCGACGATCCTGCCGAGCAGCCGGCCGGCGGGTTCGGCGACCGAGGTGGCGGCGGCCCGCCGGGTGATCGCCTCGGCGACCACGGCCTGCACGTCCTCGTCGCGCAGCACCGCGAGGACGCCGCGCAGCGCGGCGGCCGCCTCGTGGGTGACGCGTTCGGCGCTGCCGGGCGCGGACAGCCACTCGCCGAGCCGCCGGGCCACCCCGATCCGGCCGAGCCGGGACCGGACCACCGGCGCGGACAGGAAGTTGTCGCCGACGAAGTCGCCGAGCGAGCGCCCGAACGCGTCCTTCTTGGTGGGGATGATCGCGGTGTGCGGGATCGGCAGCCCGAACGGGCGGCGGAACAGCGCGGTGACGGCGAACCAGTCGGCGAGCGCGCCGACCATGCCGGCCTCGGCGGCGGCGGCCACGTAGCCGGCCCAGCTGCCCGCGCCGGCCGCGCCCGCCCAGGTGGCGAGCGCGAAGACGACCGTGGCCAGGCCCAGCAGGCCGGTGGCGATGGTCTTCATCCGCCGTACGCCCTGCCGCTTGGCCTCGTCGGCGGCGGTGAAGCTGACTCCGGGGGGTGCCGTCTCGTCCACACTCACCCCGTCAGACTCGCACACCGGTCGTACGGGACGACCGCCGCCTCGCGAATCCGCCGCTACCGCAGGGCGTTCCCTCCTCCGAGGACGATCCGCCGGACGCCCTCCCAGCGCGCCGGGTCGGTGACCCGCCGGCCGTCGAGCAGCACCTGCACGCCCGGGAAGTCGACGGCGCCGATGTCCCGGTACTCGGGGTGGTCGGCCTGCACGACCAGCGCGACGGCGGGCTTGCCGTCGTCGGGCGGCAGGCCGAGCGCGGCGAGCTCCTCCGGCGTGTACAGCGGGTCGCTGACGCCGACCACGGCGCCCGCCGCCCGCAGCGCCTCGACCAGCGGGAACACCCCGGAGACGGCGGTCTCCTTGACCCCGCCCCGGTAGGACGCGCCGAGCACGGTGACGGCCGCCCCGTCCAGCGGGCCGAGCGCGCCCGCCAGCAGGCCGACCGCGTACGCCGGGACCTGCTCGTTGGCCTCCCGGGCGGCGCGCACCACGGTCGCCTCCGGGTCGTTCCACAGGTACAGCCGCGGGTAGACCGGGATGCAGTGCCCGCCGACCGCGATGCCGGGCCGGTGCAGGTGGCTGTAGGGCTGCGAGTTGCAGGCGTCGATCACCTCGACGAGGTCGACGCCGATCCGGTCGGCGAGCCGGGCGAACTGGTTGACCAGCGCGATGTTGACGTCCCGGTAGGTGGTCTCGGCGAGCTTCGCGAACTCGGCGGCCTCCGCCCCGCTCAGCGGCCACACGCCGTTGCCGCGCGGCAGGTCGGGGCGCGGGTCGAAGTCCAGCACCGCCCGGTAGAACTCCACGCCGCGCCGCGTCGACTCCTCGTCGATGCCGCCGACCAGCTTGGGGTAGCGCCGCAGGTCGGCGAAGACCCGCCCGGTGCGGACCCGTTCGGGGCTGAACACCAGCGCGAAGTCCCGGCCGGCGGTCAGCCCGGAGCCGGCCTCCAGCCGCCGGGCGAACCGGCCGCGCACGGTGCCCACCGGCAGCGTGGTCTCGTAGCTGATCAGCGTGCCGGGCCGGAGCCCCGCGGCGACGGCGTCGGTGGCGGCGTCCAGCAGCGCGAAGTCGGGCCGGCCGTCGCCGTCGGTGAGCAGCGGGACGACGATCACCACGGCGTCGGCCGCGGCGGTGGCGGCCACGGTGTCGGTGGTGGCGTGCAGCCGCCCGGCGGCGACGGTCTCGGCGAGCAGTTCGTCGAGGCGGGCCTCGCGGGGGAACGGCGGCCGCCCGGCGGTGACGGCGGCGACCACCGCGGGCGCGATGTCGGCGCCGGTGACCAGGTGGCCCTTGGCGGCGAACTGGACGGCCAGCGGCAGGCCGATCTTGCCCAGTCCGACCACGCAGATGTGCAGCGCCGTCACTCGGTCGCCTTCCTCTTCGACGAAGGGTCGGGTCGCTGCGTCACGGGGCGGCCCGCAGCGTTCCGGGGCGGCCGCGCAGCACCCGCCGGGTGCGGCGCAGGACGCGGCGCACCGGGGCGGGGACCAGTCGCCGCCAGCCGGTGGGGCCGGGGGCGCGGCCGGTGTCGAACAGCGTGTCGGGCAGGCCGAGCCGCCGGTCGCGGTACATCGGGTAGCGGGCGTACAGCCGGTCGCCGCGGCGTTCGACGGGGGCCGGGCCGTGCTGCCGCTCCCAGTCGATCAGCTCGCACAGGGTGGCGAGTTCGCCGCGCCGGGCGAGCGCGAGGCGCAGCCGGGCGGGCACCGGCACGGCGCCGAACACGCCGGGCGAGCAGTGCCGGTCGAGCAGCCGGCCGATCTCGCCGAGGATGCGCCGCTGCATGGCGGGCGGCTCGGCGAGGAACTGCTCCTGCAGCAACTGCGGGACGTCCCAGCTGAAGTAGCGCTCCCGGACGGCGTCGCGGACCGGCCCGGGCCGGGTGCCCCGCTCCAGCACCTCCTGGACGGCGTCCATGGCGCGCAGCCGGTCGATCGGCCCGGCCCGGTGGGTGACGTTGGAGCGGTCCTGCCGCAGCACCAGGTGGTAGTAGTCGTAGTCGGCGAGCACGGACACCTTGCGGGCGTTCAGCAGCGCGCCGAGGGTGAACGGCTGGTCGGAGCAGACCGGCAGGTCCTCGCGGCGGCGCAGGCCGTGGCTGAGCACCAGGGAGCGGCGGAACATCTTGGTGTCGGCGAGCGCCCAGGCGAGCGCGGAGTCGGTGAAGCCGACCTGTTCGACGGTGCGCTCGAAAATGCCCTGCGGGACGACCCGGCCGTTCTCGCCGACGAGTTTGGGGATCAGCACGTCGGACTGCCAGCGGTCGGCGGTGTCGACCATCCGCTCCAGCGCCTCGGAGCCGAGCCAGTCGTCGGCCCCGAGGTACATCAGGTAGCGGCCGCGGGCCAGGTCGGTGCCGCGGTTGGTGGGCTTGGCGGGCCCGCCGGACGCGGGCTGCCGCACGGTGCGCAGCAGCCCGGGGTGGGCGGCGGCGAACCGGGCGAGCTCCTCGGTGCTGCCGTCGCTCGACCCGTCGTCGACGGCGACCACTTCCATCCGGGCCTCGCCGATGGTCTGTTCGACCAGCGAGGTCAGGCAGTCGGTGAGGTAGGGCATGGTGTCGTGGACGGCGATCACCACACTGACGTCCGGTTCATGCTCGGTCACGAGATACCAACTCCCGTACCGACCGTTCGGTCACCTCCCCCACCCGATCGAGTGAGCGGGTCAGGCCACCGGCTCGCCCGCGGCGCCGGCGTAGATCCGGGCGATCACGTCCTCGATGGCGGGTTCGCGCACCGACAGGTCGACCAGCGGATAGCGCTCGGCGACGGCGGCGACCAGCGGCGCGGCGCTCTGCCGGGCCGGGAACGCCAGCCACTGCCGCGGGCCCTCCACCTTGACGGTGCGCACCCCGGGCAGCTCGATCGGCGGGTGCGGGCCGGCCAGGTCGACCACCAGGGTACGTTCGCTCCCACCGGCCGTGTGCAGTTCCTCCAGCGGGCCGTCCAGCACCAGCCGGCCGTGGTCGATCACCATCACCCGGCCGCACAGCTGCTCGATGTCGGTGAGGTCGTGGGTGGTGAGCAGCACGGTGGTGCGCTGCTCCCGGTTGGTCTCGCGGAGAAACTCGCGGACCTTGGTCTTGCTGATCACGTCGAGCCCGATGGTCGGCTCGTCCAGGTACAGCACGCTCGGGTCGTGCAGCAGCGCGGCGGCGAGGTCGCCGCGCATCCGCCGGCCGAGCGAGAGCTGCCGCACCGGGGTGTCCAACAGCGCGCCCAGGTCGAGCAGTTCGACGCACCGGTCGAGGTTGGTCCGGTAGCGGGCGTCGGGGATCCGGTAGATCCGCCGGGCCAGTTCGTAGCTGTCGCGCAGCGGCAGGTCCCACCACAGGGTGGTGCGCTGGCCGAACACCACGCCGATCCGCCGGGCCAGCGCGGCCCGCCTGGCCGCGGGGTCGACGCCGGCGACCCGCAGCCGCCCGCCGCTGGGCACCAGGATGCCGGTGAGCATCTTCACCGTCATCGACTTGCCCGCCCCGTTCGGCCCGATACAGCCGACGCACTCCCCCTCCTCGACCTGGAAGGTCAGCCCGTCCACGGCCCGCACCTCGCGCTTCTCGCGCCGCCAGCGGCCGTTCCTGGTACGGACGGTGAACGTCCGCCGGACGTCCTCCACCTCGATCACCGCCACGGTCCTCTCCCTCTCTCAGCTTCCGGTGGAGCGGTACGCGCGCAGCCCGGCCCGCCAGGCCAGTCCCGCGGCCAGCACGCACAGCGCGGCCGCGACCGGCGACGCGAACCGGAACGCGACGGGCAGCCCGAGCGGGTCGGGCCGGTCCAGGATGTGCAGCGCGGGCAGCCAGTTGACGAACGCCAGCGGCACCCCGAACACGGTGCCCGCGACGACCTCCTTGGCGAACACCGTCGGCGGGTACTGGAGCAGGGTGGAGCCGCCGTAGGTGACGGAGTTCTGCAGCTCGGCGGCGTCGCCCCACCAGAACTGCACGCAGGAGCAGCCGACGAAGACCGCGCAGAAGATCACCGTCCCGCACAGCAGCAGACCGGGCACCATCAGCACCCGGTCCCAGGTCCACCGCACGTCCAGCGCGGTGAGCGACCAGCCGAGCACCGCGAACCCCTGCACCAGCCGGCCCAGCCTGCGCAACGAGAAGCGCTCCGCGGCGAGTTGGGCCAGCGCGGGGGCGGGCCGGATCAGCATGGTGTCCAGCGTCCCGGAGCGCACCCGCTCGCCCAGCCCGCTCACCGAACCGACCAGCAGGTTGGCCGCGCCCAGCGCCACCGAACTCGTCCCGTACAGTAACCCGGTCTCGGCGAGCGTCCACCCGGCCAGCTGCCGGGTGTGCCGGAACATCAGGATCAGCACCGCGAAGTCCAGGAACGTGATCAGCACGTTCGCGGCCAGGCCCAGCAGGAACGACGTCCGGTACGTCAGCATCGACCGGCCCCACATCGCGGCGATCAGCCACCACGACCGCACCGCCCAGCCCGCCCGGGCGGCGAGCGACTCGCTCTCAACCACCCTGCACCACCACCTTGCGCACCGCGAGCGCCTGCGCCACCCGACCCAGCATCAACAGAGCCGCCGCCCACGCCAGTTGGAACCCGTAGAGGGTCAACAGGCTGTATCCGGTGCGCCGTTGCAGCAGTACGTCGGCGGGCAGCTGCACCATCGCCGAGAACGGCAGCACCCGGGCCAACTCCCCGAGAGCGCCCGGGAACAGGGTCAACGGCAGCAGCATCCCGGAGAAGAACATCGACAGCACCATCACCGCCGCCCGCACCCCCTCCGAGTCGTGCAGCCAGAACCCCGCCAGTGAGACCAGGAACCGCACCCCGAAACTCACCACCACCGCCAGCACCACCGCCAGCAGGAACTCCGCCCACACCAACGGATCGGACGGCAACGCCAGTTCGAACACCAGCGCCCCCAACGCCAGCGGCAC
>NZ_BMRI01000015.1:80222-124633 GCF_014648555.1 Kitasatospora griseola | reverse complement strand
CGCGCCCCTGGTCAGCAGCTGGAACCCCGCCCGCCCCAGGTCCGTCGCCAGCCACCACCCCTGGAAATCCACCGGCCGGTACAGGTCGATCGCGATGTCCCCGCTCCGGAACCGCGCCTGCACGTCGTCCTGGAACCCGCCGCCCCACACCGCGACCGTCACCAACAACGCCTGACTGATCCAGACATACGTCACCGCCTGCCGCGCGTCGTACCCACCCAGCCCCGGCCTCGCGTGCCACAACGCGAGCATCACCGACGCCAGGATCCCCCCGAACACACTGTTGGTGACCACCCCGGCCACCGTCGCGGCCCGGTACGTCGAATACCGCCGGAACGCGCCGCGGGCGACGGCCGAGTAGACCCCGAACATTTCGACCGTCTCCTTGTTCGCGGGCGGGTGCGAAAACAGGGGCGCGTGGGGGTACCTCCCGGCCCGCCAGGGCTGGGGGAGAACTGCGCGACCAGCCATGCACCGTCCGCAAGGTCGCGAGCAGTGTTCAAGTCATTGCCCGCATCGCGATCTCACGGTTGGGCGCCTTCCGTTTCGCGCAGTTCCCCGCGCCCCTGTTTTCGCGCCCGCCTGCGCTCGCTCCTCCTACAGGTACAGCCCCGTCGACCCTTCAAGATCCCCGAAGCGGCCCGCCGCCACCGCGTGCAGGTCGCGTTCCCGGAGCAGGATGTACGTCGCGCCGCGGACCTCCACCTCCAGCTTGTCCTCCGGGTCGTAGAGCACCCGGTCGCCCGGCTCCACCGAGCGGACGCTCTGGCCGACGGCCACCGCCTCGGCCCAGGTGCAGCGGCGGGACAGTTCGGCGGTGGCGGGGATCAGGATGCCGCCGGTGGAGCGGCGTTCGCCCTCCCCGGTCTCGGTCCTGACGAGGACCCGGTCGTGCAGCATCCGAATCGGAAGCTTCTCCCCGAGCCGGTCGTGTCTGCTCTGCGCGTCGTTCTCACTCACGCTCCGACCGTACCGGACCGCGAAAACGGCGGGGTCCCGGGCACCGAAACCCGGGATCCCGCCGTCCGCAGGCGCTGTCAGCCCTTGCGGCGCCGCTTCGCGGACGCGACGAGCAGCACCACGCCGATGCCGACCAGCGCGACCGGCACGATCCGCTCGGGCCGGGGCCGCCCGTCCTCGTCGACGAACTTCGACGTGACCTGCTCGACGGCGCCGCTCGCGGCGACGTACGCCTTGCCGGCCTTCTGCTCGACCGCCGCACGCAGCTTGGCCTTGGTCTGGGCGGCGACGGTGGCCGGGTGCACGCGCATGGCGAGCTCGTCGAGGGTCGCGGCGAGCCTGTCCCTGGTCCCGGCGATGTCCGCCTCGATCTGGGCCGTCGTGCGCGGTGCCGACGTGTCCTTGCTGCTCGCTGCCACTGGGGCCACCCCTTCTCTGTTACCGCTAGGTACGTCTCTGCACCGACAGTCTGTCAGCTCGCCGTCGCGCTCGCGCAGCGCCACCCACCAACGGAGGTAGGTTGGCTGGCAGCACGAGATCCCCGTCCTGGCTCAGAGGAGAGAAGCACCATCGTGAGCGAGCGCCTGCAGGCGGGCGACACCGCCCCCGCCTTCACCCTGTCCGACGCCGACGGCAACCAGGTGTCGCTGGCCGACCACCTGGGCCGCAAGGTGATCGTCTACTTCTACCCGGCGGCGCTGACCCCGGGCTGCACCAAGCAGGCCTGCGACTTCACGGACAACCTGGAGGTCTTCGCGGGCGCGGGCTACGACGTGATCGGCATTTCGCCGGACAAGCCGGAGAAGCTCGGGAAGTTCCGCGAGAAGGAGGACCTGAAGGTGACGCTGCTGTCCGACCCCGAGCACCGGGTGCTGGAGGCGTACGGCGCGTACGGCGAGAAGATGAACTACGGCCGCACCTACCAGGGCGTGATCCGTTCCACGGTGATCGTGGACGAGCAGGGCAAGGTGGAGCGGGCGCTGTACAACGTCCGGGCCACCGGCCACGTCGCGAAGCTGCTGAAGGACCTGAAGGTCGGCCAGTAGCCGGCCGCACGGAAGCGGTGGCGGCCGACCCCCCGACCGGGTCGACCGCCACCGCCGTTCATGGGCTCGGGATCAGCAGGTCCCGAGGTCCGTCCAGACGCCCCAGGCGCCGCTCAGCGACGGGTCCTCGCCCGCGGTCCACCACTTGTTCTGGTAGTAGTGGCCCTTCCACGACACCTTGGTGACGGTGGCGTAGGTGGTCCCGGCGTTCCAGCTCGGCGCACCCGAGCAGGTGCCGGCGGACGCCGACGGCGAGGCCGACTGCGAAGCCGAGGCGCTGGCGGAGGCCGACGCGGACGGCGAGGCCGACTGCGAGGGCGAGGCCGAGGCGGACGCGGAGGCAGACGCGGAGGCCGAGCTGCTGGGCGACGGCGAGCCGGTGCTCGCGGTGGTGCCGCGGGTGTAGTCGCCGGCGATGCCGTACAGGGTGCCGCCGACGTTGACGGTCCAGTTGGCGGGGGTGGAGACCGGCAGGTAGTAGACGAAGGCGACGTCCACCGAGGCGCCGGGCGCCAGCGACTGCCAGGTCGGCAGCTTCAGCGAGACGCGGTTGTAGGTGCCCTTCAGGCCGCCGATGTTGTTGCCGGTGTGGTCGGCCCGGATGACCTTGGAGCCGAAGCCGGACTGGTCGGCGGCGTTGCTGGGCGCGGAGTTCGAGTAGTCGAACTGGAACTCGGTGCCGCCCGGCAGGGTGACGGTCGAGTTGTTGACGATGTGGATCTTCGGGTTGATCGGGTAGTTGTTGTCGCCCAGCGCGAAGTTGGTGAACGACACGTCGATCGGCAGGGTCTGCTGCGGCAGCGCGATGGTGGAGCGGGTCGCGCCGTACGCCGAGGCCGACTTGAACTTGTCGTACAGCAGCGACGTCATGGTGTTGCCCTGGACGTACTCGCCCTTGCCGCCGTTGGCGGTGGCGTCCCACTTGTAGTCGCCGGCGAGCTCCCAGATCATCGCGCCGCCGACGCCCTGGTTGACCACGTAGTCGGCCTTGGCGCCGATGGACTGGTCGTCCTCGGTGGAGAGGAAGACCTTCTTGTCGGCGTTCCACAGCCACGGCGAGGCCAGGGCCGCGCTGTAGTTGCGGGAGTAGCTGCCCTTGAGCGAGGTGTCGCTGACGCCGTACTTGGAGAGGTAGTCCGGCACGACGCCGTTCTCCAGGTTCTTGGCGTGCCACATCGGGTTGGAGCCGGCCGGCGACTCCTTGCCGTTGTCGTCCAGGTCGTGCCAGATGTTGTCGATGCCGACGGCGCCGTCACCACAGGTGGTCAGACCGGAGCCGGCCGGACAGTTGGTGGTGGAGGCGGTGCCCCACAGGCCGTTGGTGCCGCCCTGCACGTTCTGGAAGCCGCGGGTGTAGTACGGCACACCGAGGTTGATCCGGCCGGCCGGCATCGCGCCGCGGAAGTAGTGGACGGCCCAGTCGCCGTTCAGGTAGCCGATCCCGCCGTACTGCGAGGTGCCGTACACGTTGGCGGCCGCCAGCTCGGCGTCCTTGCCGTCGTCGTACAGCGCGGCGTTCGGGCCGACGTACTTGTTCCACGCGCCGTGCAGGTCGTACGACATGATGTTGACGTAGTCCAGGTACTGGGTGACCTGGAAGGTCTCCATGCCGCGCAGCAGGTAGCCCGAGGACGGGGCGGCGACCGACAGCAGGTAGTACTTGCCGTCGGCGGCGGAGGCCCGGTCGAGCTTCTCGCGCATGGTCTTCATCAGCGCCGCGTAGCCCTTCATCAGGGACGCGCGCTTGGCGTTGGAGATGGAGTAGTCGAGCGGGTTGCCCGCGTCCTTCATCGAGGTCGGGTACTCGTAGTCGAGGTCGACGCCGTTGAAGCCGTACTTCTTGACGAAGTTGACGGCGGAGTCCGCGAAGGTGTTGATGCCGGCCTGGTTGACCGACCCGTCCGCGTTGACGGTCATCGAGTAGAAGCCGCCGGAGTCGACCCGCTTGCCCGAGTCGTCGAAGTAGCCGCCGGTCTCGGCCCAACCGCCGACCGAGACCATGGTCTTGACGTTCGGGTACTGCTTCTTGTACTTCGTCAGCAGGTTGAAGTGGCCCTTGTACGGGAGCGACGGGTCCATCTCCGCGCCGGCCACGCCCGGGAAGGTCATCCCGGTGGAGGCGTTGTTCGGGCCGTCGGTGCCCACCGAGAGGGTGTTGTCACTGGCGACGTGCGCGAACGCGTAGTTGAGGTGGGTGACCTTGTCCCACGGGATGTTGTTCACCAGGTAGGCGGGCGTGCCGTCCTTGCCGGTGCGCCAGCTGGTGAAGTAGCCGATGACGCGGCGCTGGTGGTCGGCGCCCATCTGCTCGCGGCCGTTGGTGTCGTAGACGTTGCAGTAGGGGACGTCTACGCCGGGCGTGGTGTACATGCCGTCGGGGCGGCACGCCTGGTTGTCGACGGCGGCTGCGGACGGCGCGACGCCGAGCGTGCCCATGAGCAGGCCCGCCAGCCCCGCCGCCGCGGTGGCGGCGAACGCCACCTTGCGGCCGGTCTTGTGACGGCCGACAGCGGTGGGGCGCTGCGCCGTGGTGTGTCGGATCAACACTCGGTCCTCCAGGAGAGAGTGTCGCGTGCACGCCCGTGGGAGGGCATGCACATGTGGGGGAAGTTCCGCCGAACTTAAAAGGTCTGGACCACCCGCGTCAACAGGTCTGTACCAACTTGGCAAGAAAGGCCGAATCGTCCGCACTCGGACGATCCGGCCCTCCCCAGGGAGAGTTGACGCTACTTCATGCTTCCGCTCATCGCGTTGACCAGCGTTCCGGACGGGTCGTCGCCCTCCAGCGAGTAGGCGAAGATGCCGCCCAGGCCCTTGCCGGCGGCGTACGCGCCGCGCGCCGCGATGGCCTGCGGGGTGTCGCCCGTCCACAGGTTGACGCCGTCGTAGATCCACGAGCTCTGGGTGGTCGGGTCCCAGTGCACGGTGGAGCCGGTGGTCTTCCCCGCCGCCGCCAGCTCCTTCCAGAACGCCACGCCGGCGGTCTGGCTGGTGCTCTGGGCGCCCGCCGGGCCGGTCGCGGCCCGGTACAGGCCGTAGGTGAAGCCGGCCTGCACGCCGGTCCAGCCGCGGAAGTAGAACGGCACGCCGAGCGCCAGCTTCTTCGCCGGGAACCCGCCCTTGATGCCGTACGCGGGAGCGCCGGCCAGGTAGGCGTTGACCGCGTTGTCCACGGTGTACTTCTGGGCGCCCGGGGCGACCACGTCGCTCGGGTCGTCCGGGCTGTCGTACAGCGGGTCCTGGAGGTTGGTCGGACCGGTGGCGTCCCAGGCGCCGTGCATGTCGTAGGACATCACGTTGCCGTAGTCCAGGTACTTCCCGATCTGGTCGGTCTGCAGCAGCGCGATCTTGTCCTGGCCGCTCGGCAGCGCCGCGGTGAGCAGGTACTTCTTGCCGACGGTCTGCCCGTAGGCGTCCAGCTGGTTGCGGAACTCGGCCAGCAGGGCGGTGAAGTCGGCGGTGTCGGCCGCCGCGTAGTGGTTGCCGGTGTGGCCGCCCGCGGAGGCCGGGTACTCCCAGTCGATGTCGATGCCGTCGAAGACGCCCATCGCGGCGGCGGCGCCGCCGGTGATGTCGCCCTGGATCGAGGGCAGGTTGCCCTCGATGAACATGTCGATGCAGGAGGAGACCAGCTTCTTGCGGGAGGCGTCGGTGGCCGCCGCGTCCGAGAAGTACTTCGAGTAGGTCCACCCGCCCAGCGACATGGTGATCCTCAGGTTCGGGTACTTCGCCTTCAGCTCCCGCAGCTGGTTGAAGTTGCCCTTCAGCGGCTGGGTCCAGGCGTCGGTGGTGCCGTCCACCGAGATGTCCGAGGTGTAGCCCTTCTGGTAGTCCGCGAACGCGTCGCCCGCGCCGTCGCCGGCGCTCGGGTTGTTGTCGTTGGTGTCCGCGGCCTTGATGGTCTCGAAGCAGCTCAGCGTGGACGGGTTGATGTTGGCGAACGCGTACGTCATGGTGTTCAACCCGCTCGCCGCGCCGGTGGCCGCCATGGTGGACGGGTAGTACTTGTTGCCGTAGATCCCCCACTGCGCGAAGTACGCGGACTTCAGCGGCCCGGTGGGCGCCGCCCCGGTGGTGACGGTGACCGGCGCCGAGTACCCGCTGCTGTGGCCGTCCTTGTCGTAGCCCTGCACGGTGAAGGTGTAGGTGGTGTTCGGCAGCAGCGAGGAGACCGTCACCGAGGTGCCCATCGAGGTCGCGGTCTGCACGCCGCCGGAGAAGATCCGGTACACCGCGCTGTTGCCGTTCTGCGCGTTGTCGGTGGAGGCGTTCCACTTCAGCGTCACCGCGGTGTTCGCCACGCTCGCCGTCAGCCCGGTCGGCGTGGTCACCACCCCGTCCCCGCCCGGCGACCCGGTCGCGGAGGAACCGGCCGACGGCGAGGCGCTGTTGCTCGGCGAGGCCGACGCCGACGCCGAGGCGGACGGACCCGTGCTCGCCGACGGGCCGGTGGAGCCCTGGCCGCCGGGGCCGGTGAGGGTCAGGTCGTCCGCGTAGTACGTGCCCTGGCCGTACCAGCCGTGGGTGTAGACCGTCACCGAGGTGGTCGACGCCCCGGTGGTGAAGGTGGTGCTGCGGTTCACCCAATCCGTGCTGGAGCCCCAGGAGTTGGTGTCGGTGGTCCCGGTGCCGGTGACGCCCAGGTAGGCGTAGCTGCCCTTCAGCCAGCCGCTCAGGCTGTACGTGGTGCCCGGGCTGACCGCGACGGTCTGCGAGCACTGCGCGGTGTCGGACGCGGAGGCCGCCGCCTGCAGCGCGTAGCCGCCGGCGTGCGGGGCGGTGGAGGTGGTCGAGCCGAGGCCGCCGGAGCAGCTCCAGCCGGTCGGTGCGCCGGTCTCGAAGTCGCCGTTGGCCAGCAGGTTGACGGTGGCGGCCGAGGAGGCGCCGCCGATCACGGTGACCAGTCCGGCGGCTCCGACCACCAGTGCGGTCGCGGTCGCCAGCGCGGTGCCGGTCCTCGACGGACGTCGGCCGGGCCGGCCGACGGGTGCGCGTTCGGGCATGGGTCGCTCCAATGTTCGCGCCCGGCAGGGGGACCGGACGCCGTGGGGGAGGAATGACGCGGCGCGAACGTACGTGGTCTGGACCACACTGGTCAATAGGTCTGTACCAATTCTCAGCCGGTCCCGGCGCGGCCCGAACGCCGCCCGAAAGGGTGGTGCACGCCGAGGTGACGGACAAGTAGCATGACGGGGAAGTCGCTGCCTGCGGTCTTGGCGGAATTGGCAGACGCCCGGGTTTTAGGTGCCCGTGAGAGCAATCTCGTGAGGGTTCGAGTCCCTCAGGCCGCACCGGAGTTCAGATGCGCGCGAGGCCCGCCCGGAGCATTCCGGACGGGCCTCGCGCGCGTTGTTCCCGCGGCCTCAGCCGAGCAGTTCGGCGACCACCGGGGCGAGCGAGCGAAACGCCTGGCCGCGGTGGCTGATCGCGTTCTTCTCCTCGGCGCTCAGCTCGGCGCAGGTCCGGCTCTCGCCGAGCGGCTGCAGGATCGGGTCGTAGCCGAAGCCGCCGCTGCCGGCCGGCTCGGTGCGCAGCGTGCCGTGCAGCCGGCCCTCGACCACCCGCTCGGCGCCGTCGGGCAGCGCGAGCGCGGCGGCGCAGGCGAAGGACGCGGCGCGGTGCTCGGCCGCGATGTCGCCGAGCTGGGCGAGCAGCAGGTCCAGGTTGGCCTTGTCGTCGCCGTGCCGGCCGGCCCAGCGGGCGGAGAAGATGCCGGGCGCCCCGCCGAGCACGTCCACGCACAGCCCGGAGTCGTCGGCGACGGCCGGCAGCCCGGTGGCGCGCGCCAGCGCGTGCGCCTTCAGCAGGGCGTTCTCGGCGAACGTCACGCCGGTCTCCGGAACGTCCGGCACCTCGGGGAAGGCGTCCGCGCCGACCAGTTCGACGTCCAGTCCGGCCGCGCCGAGGATGTCGCGCAGCTCGGCGACCTTGTGCTGGTTACGGGTGGCGAGAACGAGTCGCTTGGTCATGCCGCAAGCCTAACCACCCGCGGTACTCAGCCCGTGCACACCTTGCTGACCCGCCCGGCGGCGTCCCCGAGCGGCCCGAGGTCGGGCGTCTCGTTGTTGTCGACGGCCTTCTGCACCTTGTCGACCTGGGTCTGCAGGTCGCCGACGGCCTTGGCCAGGTCGGCGTCGCTGGAGTTGCGGCCGATCTTGTCCAGGTCGCCCTTGATCTTCTGCACGGCCTTGCCGGCGGCGACCGGGTCCTTGTCGGCGTTGTTGTAGGCGCTGCCGAGCTGCGCCACGTCGGTGGAGAGCTGGACCGCGGTGTTGGCGCAGCTCACCGCCTTCTCCGCGGCGGAACAGCTGACCGCGCTCAGCGGCAGGATCAGCACCATCGCGGCGACGGCGAGCGCGGTGGTGCGGTTGATGCTGAGCGGCTGCTGCATCGGCGAGTCCTCCAGGAGGGTGTGCGGGCTCACAGCGAACGTTAAGGGTCTGCCCGCGTGCCTGTACAGCACACGCGGGCCGGTCCTTCGCTTCTGACGGCCGTTCAGCCCACCGCGGTTCCCGGGACGGGTTACAGCTCCAGGGCCTTGCGCTGGATCTCGTCCAGCTCGGCGCAGCCCAGGCTGCCCAGGTCGAGCAGCTGGTTGAGCAGGTCGCGGTCGAACGGCGCGCCCTCGGCGGTGCCCTGGACCTCGACGAAGCGGCCGTCGGAGGTGCAGACGATGTTCATGTCGGTCTCCGCCCGCACGTCCTCCTCGTAGCGGAGGTCGAGCATCGGGACGCCGTCGATGATGCCGACGCTGACCGCGCTGACCCCGCCGGTGATCGGCTGCCCCTTGGCGCGCAGCAGCTTCTTCTCGCGGGCCCAGGAGACCGCGTCGACCAGCGCCACGTACGCGCCGGTGATCGCCGCGGTGCGGGTGCCGCCGTCGGCCTGGAGTACGTCGCAGTCCAGCACGATGGTGTTCTCGGCGAGCGCCCGGTGGTCGACCACGGCGCGCAGCGAGCGGCCGATCAGCCGGCTGATCTCGTGGGTGCGGCCGCCGATCTTGCCGCGCACCGACTCGCGGTCGCCGCGGGTGTTGGTGGCGCGCGGCAGCATGGCGTACTCGGCGGTGACCCAGCCCTCGCCGCTGCCCTTGCGCCAGCGCGGGACGCCCTCGGTGACGCTGGCGGTGCACAGCACCTTGGTGTCGCCGTAGGAGACCAGGACGGATCCTTCGGCGTGCTTGCTCCAGCCCCGTTCGATGGTGACGGGGCGGAGCTGGTCGGGGGTGCGGCCGTCGATGCGTGACATGCGAACGAGCGTATCCCGTCCGGATCGCCGTCCCGCCCCCGTCCCCGGACCCGCCCCGTTCCGGAACCCGTCCCCGGACGTGCGACGGCCCGCCGCCGGCAGCTTGCCGGGGGCGGGCCGTCGGGGCCGGCGGGGGCCCGTCTCACATCATGTCCTCGATCTCGGCGGCGATCGGGTCGGCGTCGGTGCCGATCACGACCTGGATGGCCGTGCCCATCTTCACCACACCGTGGGCGCCGGCCGCCTTGAGGGCCGCCTCGTCGACCTTGGAGGCGTCGTGGACCTCGGTGCGCAGCCGGGTGATGCACCCCTCGACCTCGTCGATGTTCTCGATACCGCCGAGACCGGCGACGATCTTCTCAGCCTTGCTGGCCATGGTCTTTCTCCCTCTGTCTCGGCGCATCGGCGGTCGGTCGCCGGGTGCCGTCCTGCGTGTGCGGTGGTACCGGCCGGAAGTGAATCGGGATCAGTCTGCCGCGCCTTCCGACGGCGCGACCAGCATCACCCGATTCCGGACGGTATGCCATGTTGGTCCACGTTCGGACCAGCTCCGCGCGCGGTCCGCTCCGGGGCCGCCCGAGGATGACGATCACCGGGTGCTCGAACCCGGCGGACCGCCCCTGGCCCAGAACTGGTCTACACCAATTGTAGGTGTACTCGGACAACGCCGGACGGTCCACCGGTGTTCCTGGCCCACCCGCGGACGGACCGGGACCGGACGGAAGCACGGAGGCCGACGAATGAGTTCAACGGGCGCCACGGCCAACCAGAGCACCTGGTGGCACACCTTCTACGGCGGCCTGCAGAAGATGGGCCGCAGCCTCCAGCTGCCGGTCGCCGTGCTGCCTGCCGCCGGCATCCTCACCCGGTTCGGCCAGGACGACATCTTCGGCAAGGACGGCCTCGGCTGGGACCGGGTCGCCACGGCCATCGCCGCCGCCGGGGGCGCGCTCCTCGACCCGGCCCTCGGCCTGCCGCTGCTGTTCTGCATCGGCGTGGCGATCGGCATGGCCAAGAAGGCGGACGGCTCCACCGCGCTCGCCGCGGTGGCGGGCTTCCTGGTCTACTACGCCGTCCTGCGGGCCTTCCCGAAGGCCTGCCCGGCCCCCTCGGTGCTGGAGCAGACGATCTGCATCGACTTCGAGGCCAAGACGGCCGTGAAGGTGGACTTCCAGAACCCCGGCGTGCTCGGCGGCATCCTGATGGGCCTGTTCTCGGCCTGGCTGTGGGTGCGCTACCACCGGGTCAGGCTGGTCGACTGGCTGGGCTTCTTCAACGGCCGCCGCCTGGTCCCGATGATCACCGCCCTGGTCGGCCTGCTGTTCGGCTCGCTGATGGTGTGGATCTGGCAGCCGATCGGCACCGGGCTGGCCGACTTCTCCAAGTGGCTGTCCGACCTGGGCGCCGGCGGCGCCGGCATCTTCGGCGTCGCCAACCGCGCCCTGCTGCTGGTCGGCATGCACCAGCTGCTGAACACCTTCGTCTGGTTCCAGTTCGGCACCTTCACCAACCCGCACACCGGAAAGACCGCCACCGGCGACATCGGCCGCTTCCTGGCCGGCGACCCGACGGCCGGCCAGTTCCTCTCCGGCTTCTTCCCGATCATGATGTTCGCGCTCCCCGCCGCCGCGATGGCCATCGCCGCCTCCGCCAAGCCGCACCGCCGCAAGGAGATCTACGGCCTGATGACCTCGGTCGCGCTGACCTCCTTCGTCACCGGCGTCACCGAGCCCATCGAGTACTCCTTCGCCTACGTGGCCCCGCTGCTGTACGGCATCCACGCCCTGCTCACCGGCGCCTCGATGGCCGTCACCTGGGGACTCGGCGTCCACGACGGCTTCAGTTTCTCGGCCGGCCTGATCGACTACGTGATCAACTGGAACCTGGCCACCAAACCCTGGCTGATCATCCCGATCGGCCTGTGCTTCGCGGTGGTCTACTACGCGGTCTTCAGATTCGTGATCGTCAAATTCGACCTGAAGACACCAGGACGCGAGGAGGAGGGCGAGATCGAGGACCCCACCAAGGCCTGACGAATTCGCCCCGAACGCCCCCGGTGGGAGACAATTCCCGTCCGGGGGCGCGGTGTTGTCCGACGCCTGACGGCGCGTCGGCCGATCCGGGGTTTCCGCTCCGCCTGCCGGAGGCGACCTTCGGAGGGTTCCGGAGCCTGTTCGGCGCGTGCTAGAAACGGGACCGGGCCACCAGTGGTCTAGACCAGGATCGCGCTGCCGTGAGGAACCGCCCGCTATGAGTACGACCGCACCGAACTCGCTGGCGGCACCGGCGGGACGGGGCCTGCGCACCCGGGCCTTCCCCGCCCTGCAGAAGATCGGCCGCAGCCTCCAGCTCCCGATCGCCGTCCTCCCCGCCGCCGGCATCCTGCTGCGCCTCGGCCAGGACGACGTCTTCGGCCCCAAGGGCCTCGGCTGGACCAAGGTCGCCGAGGTCTTCGCCGCGTCCGGCCACGCCGTGTTCGACTGGATGCCGCTGCTGTTCTGCGTCGGCATCGCCATCGGCTGCGCCAAGAAGTCCGACGGCTCCACCGCACTCGCCGCCCTGGTCGGCTTCCTGACCTACCACCAGGTGCTCACCGCCTTCCCCAAGACCGACTACCAGGTGCTGCCCGGCAAGGACGTCGCGGCCACCTACCAGGACCCCGGCGTCCTCGGCGGAGTGGTCGTCGGCCTGCTCTCCGCCCTCCTGTGGCAGCGCCTGCACCGCACCCGGCTGGTCGACTGGCTGGGCTTCTTCAACGGCCGCCGGCTGGTCCCCATCGTGATGGCCTTCGTCGGCACCGGACTCGGCGTCTTCTTCGGCCTGTGCTGGGGCCCGATCGGCGTCCTCGTCGACGACTTCAGCAACTGGGTGATCGGCCTCGGCGCGCTCGGCTCCGGCGTCTTCGGCCTGGTCAACCGGGCCCTGCTGCCGTTCGGCCTGCACCAGATCGCCAACACCTTCTTCTGGCAGCAGGCCGGCAGCTACACCGCCGACGGCCACACCGTCCACGGCGACCAGACCCGCTTCTTCCAACTCGACCCCAGCGCGGGCCAGTTCATGTCCGGATTCTTCCCCGTCATGATGTTCGGCCTGCCTGCCGCCGCCCTCGCCATCGCCCACTGCGCCCGCCCCGACCGCCGCCGCGCCGTCCTCGGCATGATGATCTCGCTCGCCCTCACCTCCTTCGTCACCGGCATCACCGAGCCCATCGAGTTCGCCTTCGTCTTCATCGCCCCCGCCCTCTACGCCGCCCACGCCCTCCTCACCGGCCTCTCCATGGCCGTCACCTGGGCCCTCGGCGTCCACCACGGCTTCACCTTCTCCGCCGGCGTCATCGACTACGTCCTCAACTGGGGCTACGCCACCAGACCTTGGCTGATCATCCCGATAGGACTGGTGATCGCGGTGGTCTACTACACGGCCTTCCGCTTCGTCATCCTCCGCTTCGACCTGAAGACCCCCGGCCGCGAGGAAGAAGACTTCGAGGAGTGACCCCAGGAGGCGCCCCGCCGGCCGGTCGGACGCGGAGGCGCCCCTCAGATCCACCCCAGCCTCGAAGCGTGAACCCCCGCCTGGAACCGCGACTGCGCCCCCAGCGCCGCCGTCAGATCCGCGACCAGCCTCCGCACCGTCCGATCGGAGATCTCCAGCTTCCGCCCGATCGCCTGATCCGTGAGCCCCGCCGCCAGCAGCCGCAGCACCTCGCGGTGCCGGTCGTCGGGCGCCGCCCGGCCCAACAGCGCGGGCGGGACCCAGCTCGCCGCCCAGAAGTGCTCGAAGAGCTCGCGGACCACCGACACCACCGCCGGATCGCGCACCACCACCGCCGCGGTGCCGGGCGGCTCGCCGGGCGCGGGCAGGACGGCGAGGTGGGAGTCGACCACGATCAGCCAGAGCGGCAGCGTGTGCGCGACCCGGATGCTCGCGCCCGCGGCGGTGAGCGCCTGGACGTGGGCGAGCACGGCCGGCTGCCGGAGTGCGGCGGCGGGGTAGATGGTGCGCAGCGCCACCCGGTGGGCGAGGGCGATCCGTTCACGGGCGAGCTTCTCGGCGAGGCCGGTCTCGGACTGGTCCTGGCCGGGCCGCAGCGACAGCGCCTCGGTGCGGGCGGCCCGGGCGGCGTCCTCCAGCAGGGCGGCGATCCGGTCGGGGCCGCGGACCAACTCGTGGGCGGCGGCGGTGCGCAGCGGCAGGTAGTGGCGGTGCAGGTGCTCGACCCGCTCGTGGGCGCGGCGGGCCTCGCCGAGCAGCGCGGTGAGGCGGTGGTCGGAGTCGGCGAGCAGGTGGCGGACGGCGGTGTCGACGGAGACGGCGGCCACGCCGCTCGCGGTGGCGGTGGTCGCCTCCAGCAGTCCGAGGGTGTGCAGGTCGTCCAGCGCCCGGGCGAACTCGCCCTCTTCGCAGCCGAGTTCCTCGCGCAGCCGGTCCAGTGGACAGCCGGGGTCGGCGAGCAGGCGGGCGTACAGGGCGGTGCTGGTCTCCACCCTTCCGGAGCCTAGGCCCGCGACCGGTGGGCGGACGCCCCAGTTCCACCATCCGAGACGACTGCGCCGGTCGCGGCCATGGCCCGATCCGGCGGGCCCGAAGGCCTTCGCGGGGGCGTTCGGGCTGGCCAGGATGGCGGCATGGCGATTCCCGAGTCTTCCGTGATCTGGTTCGACGGCGCACTGGTGCCCTGGCACGAGGCCCGCGTCCATGTGCTCAGCCATGCGCTGCACTACGGCACCGGGGTGCTGGAGGGCACCCGGGTGTTCGCGACGGCCGACGGGCCGGCGGTGTTCCGGCTGCCCGAGCACCTGGCCCGGCTGGACCGCAGTGCCCGCATGCTGCGGATGGAACTGCCGTACTCGGCAGAGGAGTTGGCGGCGGCGACGGTGGCGCTGGTGGCGGCGAACGGCCACCGGGAGTGCTACCTGCGGCACTTGGCGTTCCTGGGGTACGGCTCGATGGGGCTGGACATGCGCCACTCCCCCACCAGCGTGTCGATCGCGTCCTGGGAGTGGCCGGCCTACCTGCCGGAGGGACGCGGGCTGCGGCTGATGACCAGCAGTTGGCGGCGCACCGACCCCAACTCCGTTCCCCCGGCGGCGAAGGCGACCGGCCCGTACCTGAACTCGGCGCTGGCCCGCCGGGAGGCGACCGACGCCGGGTTCGACGAGGCGCTGCTGCTGGCCCCGGACGGGACGGTCAGCGAGTGCAGTTCGGAGAACGTGTTCGTGGTGCGCGACGGCGTGCTGCGGACCACTCCGGCCAGCGCGGGGGCGCTGGAGGGGATCACCCAGGACACCCTGCTGACGCTGGCCCGCGACCTGGGCGCGGAGGTCCGGATCGAGCCGCTGCTGCGGTCGGACCTGTACGCGGCGGACGAGGTGTTCATCTCCGGGACGGCCGCCGGGGTGGTCCCGGTCGGCTCCCTGGACAACCGCGAACTACCGTCGCACGAGGGCGAGTTGACGAAGCAGTTGGCGCACGCGTACCGGGCCGCGGTGCACGGCGAGGACGCCCGGTACCGGCACTGGCTGACGCCGGTCCACCGCTCGCCGGCTCACAGTTCGTAGGCGGCCCCGGCCCGGGCCAGGTCGACCGGGCCGGGATAGACGGCGGCGGCGTCGCGGCGGTTGCGTTCGGCGTCGGTCCACGGCGGGATGTGGGTCAGCACCAGGCGTTTGGCGCCGGCCCGGGCCGCGTGCTCACCGGCCTGGCGGCCGTTGAGGTGGATGGAGTCGAAGGTCTCCTTGCCGTGGGTGTAGGCCGCCTCGCACAGGAACAGGTCGGTGCCGCGGGCGAGTTCGACCAGATCCGGGCAGATGCCGGTGTCACCGGAGTAGACCACGCTGCGGCCGCCGTGCTCGATCCGGAAGCCGTACGCCTCGGAGTCCAGGTGGTTGACCAGGGCCGCGGTGACGGTGAGCGGGCCGAGCTCCAGGCGGGCGCCGTCGGCGAGGTCGCGGAAGTCGAAGACCTCGGTCATGCCGGGCTTCTCCGGCATGTCGTAGGCGCGGGCCAGGCGTTCCGCGGTGCCGGTGGGGCCGTACACGGGCAGCGGCTCGGGGCAGCCCTCGACCCGGTAGTTGCGGGCCACCCAGTAGGCGCACAGGTCGATGCAGTGGTCGGCGTGCAGGTGGCTGAGCAGCACCGCGTCCACCTCGTACAGGCCGGTGTGCTTCTGCAGATTGCCGAGGGCGCCGTTGCCGAGGTCGACGACCAGGCGGTAGCCGTCGGCCTCCACCAGGTAGCTGGAGCACGGGGAGTCCACGGACGGGAAGCTCCCCGAGCACCCCACCACGGTCAGTTTCATGCCGAGCCCTTCCCGCCCCGTCGGGCCATCGTCCGCGGCCGCCCGCACCGCCGGGGGCGGAGCGGGTTCTTTGAGTGTCGAGGGTAAGGGCCGGGCGGCACTTTGCTCCCTCTCCCGTGCCGCGCTGTGGGCGGAATCACCAGGACGGGGCGGGGCGTCTCAGCGCCGCCCGGGGCGGGTCCTGGCCCAGTGCCGGATGGTCTGCGGGTACCAGCGGGGGCGGCCTTCGGGGTCCAGCCGGTCGGGGTGCGGGAGCAGGCCGTGGCGCTTGTAGTGGCGGACGGTCTCGGCCTGCACGCCGATGTGACGGGCGATCTCGACGTAGGACCAGAGCTTCCGGCCGGGCATGGGTGCCCACCTCCACGGTGACGGTGAACCAAGCGGTGCGCCGTCAGCCTCGGGGGTGGGTGCGCCCGGCGGGTGCACGACAGGCGGCGGTGGCGGTTCCGTGACAGAGCGGTCACCGGGAACGGACAAAGACCGGGATGTCACAGCGGGCCGATGATCCGACCGTCCCACCGCACGAACGCCGACGGCGCGGCCCCCGAAAAGGGGTGCCGCGCCGTCGGGTTGACGTTCCGTCAGGCCCAGAGCTGGCCCTGCAGTGCCTCGACCGCCGCCTCGGTGGACTCGGCGGTGTAGATGCCGGTGGACAGGTACTTCCAGCCGCCGTCGGCGACCACGAAGACCACGTCCGCCCGCTCGCCCGACCGGGCCGCCTTGCGGGCCACCCCGATCGCGGCGTGCAGGATCGCACCGGTGGAGACGCCCGCGAAGATGCCTTCCTGCTGGAGCAGTTCACGGGTCCGGGCGACCGCGTCGGCGGAGCCGACCGAGAACCGGGTGGTCAGCACCTCGGCGTCGTACAGCTCGGGGACGAAGCCCTCGTCGAGGTTGCGCAGGCCGTACACCAGGTCGTCGTACCGCGGCTCGGCGGCGACGATCTGCACGCCCGGGACCTTCTCGCGCAGGTACCGGCCGACGCCCATCAGGGTGCCGGTGGTGCCCAGGCCCGCCACGAAGTGGGTGACGGTGGGCAGGTCGGCGAGAATCTCCGGGCCGGTGCCGTGGTAATGCGCACCGGCGTTGTCCGGGTTGCCGTACTGGTAGAGCATCACCCAGTCGGGGTGCTCGGCGGCGATCTCCTTGGCCATCCGCACCGCGGTGTTGGAGCCGCCCGCGGCCGGCGAGGGGATGATCTCCGCGCCCCACATCCGCAGCAGTTCGCGGCGTTCCTCGCTGGTGTTCTCCGGCATCACGCAGACCATCCGGTAGCCCTTGAGCTTGGCCGCCATGGCGAGCGAGATGCCGGTGTTGCCACTGGTCGGCTCCAGGACGGTGCAGCCCGGGGTGAGCCGCCCGTCGGCCTCGGCGCGCTCGATCATGTGCAGCGCCGGGCGGTCCTTGATCGAACCGGTGGGGTTGCGGTCCTCCAGCTTGGCCCACAGCGTGACCAGGCCGTCGTCATTGCCGGGCACGGCGGCGGACAGCCGCGGCAGCCGCACCAGCGGGGTGTTGCCGACGGCCTCGATCGGGCTGTCGTAACGCATGGGGCCTCCGACGGTCAGGGGTGGAAGAAGGAGCGGGGCGAGAGCCGAGCCCGGGCGTGCATCGTGCGGGCGCACCTCCCAGCCGCCAGGCTGGGAGAGAGTGGGCAGCGGCGCTGCGCGCGACGAGGGACGTGCGGCCGGGCGACGGCTGTCGGCACGCGACGCCGCCCCTGGCCGTCCGGGCTCCCTACTTCATGCCGCCGGCCACGGCGGGCAGGATGGTGACGCTGTCGCCGTCGGCCAGCTCGGTGGCCACGCCGTCCAGGAAGCGGACGTCCTCGTCGTTCAGGTAGACGTTGACGAAGCGGCGCAGCTCGCCGCCGTCCAGCAGGCGGGCGGCGATGCCGGGGTGGCGGACGTCGAGGTCGGTGAACAGCTCCCCGAGGTTGGCGCCGTTGCCGTCGACGGCCTTGGCGCCGTCGGTGTAGGTGCGGAGGATGGTCGGGATGCGGACCTCGATGGCCATGGCTGCGCTCCTGTGAAGTGGTTTCGGGTTGCCGGGCCGACGGGGCGCGGCAGGGGGGAAGGGCCCCGGGGCGGCCGGGGCAGGAGGGTGGAGAAGGCTTGCCGTCAGGGCGCTGCCGGTCAGTGCGCGGCAGTGCCGGGACAGATCGCGCTGGCGAGTCGGCACAGGTCGACGTGCAGGCGTGCCACGAGGCGGATGCCTGGGGCCTGAATGCTCACATCGACGGAACGCATGGACTCATCGTATAGATTCCCGGCCCCTTTTTGACATGGTGGTCTCAGCATCCGGTCGACCGCGTCCCGGCCAATGAGAAACGGGCCCGCCCACCACGCGCTGCGCAGCAGAAACGGGCCCGTCGGGGGGCATTGGGGTTCAGAGCTGGTAGGCCTCGACCACCTGGACGTCTTCCTCCGTGATCATGCCGTCCACGATGCGGAACGACCGGAACTGGTAGGGATCGTCCTCGCCGGTGCCCTCGGCGGTGGAGACGAGCACGTAGTGGGCGAACGGTTCGGACGCGTAGCTCACGTCGGTGCGGGACGGGTAGGCCTCAGTGGCGGTGTGCGAGTGGTAGATCACCACCGGCTCCTCGTCCAGGTCGTCCATCTCGCGGTAGAGCTTCAGCAGGTCACCGGAGTCGAACTCGTAGAAGGTGGGCGAGCGGGCCGCGTTGAGCATCGGGACGAACCGCTCGGGCCGGCCGGTGCCGGCCGGTCCGGCGATCACGCCGCACGCCTCGTCCGGGTGATCGGCGCGGGCGTGGGCGACCATGCGGTCGCGCAGTTCTCGGGTGATGGTCAGCATGCGGGCCAGGATAAGCGAGCGGTCAATCGCCGCTTCCGGCGTGCAGGTGGGAGTGCGGATCGCCGTGAACGGCGCCCGGGTCGCGGCGGCCGATCATCCGGTAGCCGACGATCAGCACCAGCGCCCAGACCGGGAAGACGTACAGCGAGATCCGGGCGGTCGGGTCGAGCGCGATCAGCACCAGGACCAGCACCAGGAAGGCCAGCGCCAGCCAGCGGGTCCAACTGCCGCCGGGCGCGCGGAAGGTCGGCGCGGGCAGCCGGCCGGCCTTCCAGGCGGCGTGGTAGCGCAGCTGGCTGGCCAGGATGACCCCCCAGGTCCACAGTCCGCAGACGGTGGCGACCGAGGTGATGTACTCGAACGCCCGCTCCGGGACGAGGTAGTTGAGCACCACGCCGGCGCCCATCAGCAGGCAGGAGACGGTGATCGCGGCGGCGGGGGTGCGGCTGGCGGTCAGCCGGGTGAGTCGGCCGGGGGCGAGCCGGCGCAGCGCCAGGTCGCGCAGCATCCGGCCGGTGGAGTACATCCCGGAGTTGCACGAGGACAGCGCCGCGGTGAGCACCACGAAGTTGATGATGCCGGCCGCCGCGGGGATGCCGACCTTGCCGAAGGCGGCGACGAACGGGCTGACGCCGGGCTCGAACTCGGACCACGGCACCAGCGACAGGATGATCAGCAGGGCGCCGACGTAGAACAGCGCGATCCGCACCGGCAGGGTGTTGATCGCCCGCGGCAGAGTCTTCTCCGGGTTCTCGCTCTCGCCCGCGGTGACGCCGACCAACTCCACGCCCAGGTAGGCGAACATGACGATCTGAAGGGACATCACGGTGGCGCCGAAGCCCTTGGGGAAGAAGCCTCCGTCGTTCCACAGGTGGGTGATCGAGGCGGTGTCGCCGGCGGCGGAGAAGCCGAAGACCAGCACGCCGATGCCGATCAGGATCATGCCGACGATCGCGGTGACCTTGACCATGGAGAACCAGAACTCGATCTCGCCGAACAGCCTCACCGAGATCAGGTTGGCGGCGTACAGCAGCACCAGGAACACCAGCGCCGTCCCCCACTGCGGGACGCCCGGCTCCCAGAACCGCACGTAGACGGCGGCGGCGGTGGTCTCGGCCATGCCGGTGACCACCCAGAACAGCCAGTACGTCCAGCCGGTGACGAAGCCGGCGAACGGGCCGAGGAACTCCCGGGCGTACTCGGCGAAGCTGCCCGACACCGGGCGGTAGGTGAGCAGTTCGCCGAGCGCCCGCATGATCACGAAGATCACCAGGCCGGCCACCGCGTAGTCGAGCAGCAGGCTCGGTCCGGCCTTGGAGATGGCGGTGCCCGCGCCGAGGAACAGGCCGGTGCCGATCGCGCCGCCGATCGCGATCATCTGGATCTGCCGGCTGCCGAGACCCCGCTCGTAGCCCTCCTCGTCGGGGACGGAGTCGGTCTCCTCGTTCGCCTCGCGTGTCATCTGCCCGCCTCGCCTCCCGGTCCGCGCCGACCGGCCGGCCGGCGCGCCCCCGCTCCCTCGGGAGGTCGAGTCAATCACGCGAAAAGCCCCACAACCGCCCGAGTACGGGCGTCAGTGGGGCAATCCGACCATATGAACGAATTGGGCGGCCGAGCGGCTCAGCCCGCCATCGCCTCCAGCAGGCTCTCCTGCATCGCGCCCAGCCACAGGTAGGCGATCACCAGCGGCTTGCGCGGGTCGCTCTCCGGCAGGTCGTAGAGGCCGTCGTCGTCGTCCTCGCTGACCTCCAGCCGGGAGCCCAGGGTCAGCCGCAGGTCGTTGAGCGCGCCCAGCCAGCGCGGGCAGTCCCCGGCGCCGACCGCGACCACGCCGCCCTCGCCGCCGAGGCCGTCCAGCGCCCGCACCACCGCGAGGGCGTCCTCGCGCTTGCGGGCCCGCAGGTCCAGCTCGGTGTAGCGGCGGAACTCGGAGGCCATCTCGGCGGCCTGCGGGTCCTTCGGCGCGCCCGGGCCGCCGTACGCGTCGGGGAACAGCCGCAGCAGCGCCGGATCCTCGGGCGCCTCGCTGGGACCCTCGGCGAACAGCGCCGCCAGTGGATCTTCGTGCTCCCCGCCGGGCGGCGGGCCGATCAGCTCCAGCATCTGCACTTCCAGCGAGCGCAGGATGGAGGCCTCGAACTCGTCCAGCGGGATCGCCGCGCCGCCGCTCGCGGCGCTCTCGAACAAACCGGCCATGTGTTTCGGATCAGTCCCTCGTGGATCGGTGGGTGACGGGCCGTCAGTCGTGCTGCAGGGTGGCCCAGAGGCCGTAGCCGTGCATCGCCTGCACGTCGCGCTCCATCTCCTCGCGGGTGCCGCTGGAGACCACCGCCCGCCCCTTGGTGTGCACGTCCATCATCAACTGGCGCGCCTTGTCCTTCGGGTAGCCGAAGTAGCTCTGGAAGACGTACTGCACGTAGGTCATCAGGTTGACCGGGTCGTTGTGGACGATGGTCACCCAGGGAGTGTCCGGCTCCGTGACCGGAACCCCCTCCACTTCCGGGCGCTCGATCTCCACCGGCGCGACACTCACAGTCCGTCTCTCCTCGTCGACCTCGATCTTTCCCCTCCGCCCATGCTTCCATCCGAGGGACTCCGGAGCGAATCAGGGTCGCCCGACACGTGACCCGGAGGGGAAATCGTCACTCTGACGCTAAGTGGTAGTAGCATCATTCCCATGGACGCCATCACCGCGCAGCGCAGCTCCGCGCTGCTCACCGACCGCTACGAGCTGACCATGCTGCAGGCCGCCCTGCGCAGCGGCGCCGCGCACCGCCGCTCGGTCTTCGAGGTGTTCACCCGCCGCCTGCCGAACGGCCGCCGCTACGGTGTGCTGGCCGGCACCGGCCGGGTGCTGGACGCCGTGGAGGACTTCCGGTTCACCACGCCGCAGCTCGACTGGCTCGCCGACCAGCGGGTGGTGGACGAGGACACGCTGCGCTACCTCGCCGACTACCGCTTCACCGGTGACATCCACGGCTACCCCGAGGGCGAGGTGTACTTCCCCGGCTCGCCGCTGCTGACCGTCGAGGGCAGCTTCGCCGAGGCGGTGATCCTGGAGACGGTGATCCTGTCGATCCTCAACCACGACTCGGCGATCGCCGCCGCGGCGTCCCGGATGACCGCCGCCGCCGGGGACCGCCCGGTGATCGAGATGGGCGCCCGGCGCGCCCACGAGCAGGCCGCCGTCGCGGCCGCCCGGGCCGCCTACCTGGCGGGCTTCTCCGCCACCTCCGACCTGGAGGCCGGCTTCACCTACGGCATCCCGACCACCGGCACCGCCGCCCACGCCTTCACCCTGCTGCACGACAGCGAGAAGGACGCCTTCACCGCGCAGATCGAGTCGATGGGCCGCGCCACCACGCTGCTGGTCGACACCTACGACCTCGCCGAGGCGGTCCGCACCGCCGTCGAGGTGGCCGGCCCCGACCTGGGCGCCGTCCGGATCGACTCCGGCGACCTGACCCTGCTCGCCCACCGGGTCCGCCGTCAGCTCGACGAGCTCGGCGCCACCGGCACGAAGATCATCGTCACCTCCGACCTCGACGAGTACGCCATCGCCGCGCTGGCCGCCGCCCCCGTGAACGGCTACGGCGTCGGCACCAGCCTGGTCACCGGCAGCGGCCACCCGACCTGCGCGATGGTCTACAAGCTGGTCGCCCGCGAATCCGCCGCAGGCGGCGAACTCGTCCCGGTCGCCAAGCGCTCGGTCGGCGGCAAGACCAGCATCGGCGGCCGCAAGTGGGCCGCCCGCCGCCCCGACGCCGACGGCGTCGCCGAGGCCGAGGTGGTCGGCACCGGCCCGGTGCCCGCCGAACTGGAACCGCACCTGCTGCACGTCCCGCTGATCACCGCCGGCGAGGTGGTCGGCCGCGAATCGCTGGACGCCGCCCGCGAACGCCACCGCCGCGCCCGCGCCGCGCTGCCGCTGTCCGCCACCCAGCTGTCCCGCGGCGAGCCGGTGATCGGCACCGAGCGGCACACCGGCTGAGCCCTTCCGCCGCCGCCCGGCACTCCCTAGAGTGCCAACCGCCCCACCGTCCCTCCCCCCGATCGCCCGTGCGGCCGAGACCCCCCGGCTCCGGACCGCACCACCCAACGAGAGAAGACCAGCCATGCACCGGGCCCTGATCGTCGTCGACGTGCAGAACGACTTCTGCGAAGGCGGCAGCCTTCCCGTCGCCGGCGGGGCCGAGGTCGCGGCCGCGATCACCGACCTGATCGCCGACTCCGCCCCCGGCTACGCCCACATCGTCGCCACCCGCGACCACCACATCGAGCCCGGCGCGCACTTCGCCGCCGAGCCCGACTACGTCCACTCGTGGCCCGCGCACTGCGTGGCCGGCACCGAAGGCGTGGGCTTCCACCCCAACTTCGCGCCCTCGGTGACCTCCGGCGCGATCGAGGCGGTGTTCTCCAAGGGCGCGTTCGCCGCCGCCTACAGCGGCTTCGAGGGCCTCGACGAGCACGGCGGCACCCTCGCCGAGTGGCTGAACGAACGCGGCGTCACCGACGTCGACGTGGTCGGCATCGCCACCGACCACTGCGTCCGCGCCACCGCCCTGGACGCCGCCCGGGAGGGCTTCGCCACCCGCGTCCTGCTCGACCTGACGGCCGGTGTCGCGCCCGCCACCACCAGCGCGGCGCTGGACGAACTGCGCGCCGCGGGCGTCGAGTTGAACGGCACCCCGGTGGTCCGCTCCTGACGCGGCGTCACATCATCGCCGTTCAGCGCTCGTTGACCACCAGCGCCACCACGTCCTCGCCGCCGATCCGGTAGGCCTCGGCCAACTCGTCGCCGACCGCGTCCCGTTCGGCGGCGAGCCGGGCCGAGCCGACGTACACCACCCGCACGCCCAGGTACTCCATCCGGTGCTGCCCGGCCCGCACCCAGGCCGCCTCGCCCTCGCTGACGCAGCGCACCTCGGAGTCCACCTCCACGGCCACCGCCGCCTCCGGCCAGAACAGGTCCGGCACCGCGACGTACGTCCCGCCGCGCATCCGCAGCTCGGGGCCCGGCAGCGGCAGCGGCAGGCCCCGCCCGACGGCCAGCTCCACCAGCGCGGCCAGCGCCGACTCCCGCTGTGCGGCCAGCAGTTCGTCCACCGCCGCGCGCACCCGCGGCTCCGCCAGCAGCCCCGCCTCGGTCAGCTCGGCCAGCAGCCCGGCCGCGCTGCCGCCCTCCCGCTCCACCGCCTCGCGCAGCACCGCCCGCAGCACCCCCGGGCCGACCCGGCCGCCCTCGAACGCACCCTCCTCGGACCACTCGCGGATCGCGTCCGCCACCGCCCGGGCGACCGGCGCGCAGGCCAGCCCGTGCACCTCGCGCGCCTCCAACTGCCGTTCGGTGCGCCGGATCCGGACCTGCCCGGCGTCCCGCAGCCGGCGCTGCCGGGGCACCAGCACCTCCACCCCGAGCACCGCGGGCAGCCGCGGCGTCGACACGAACCCGTACAGCGCCAGCGCCGCCGCCCCGGTGATCACCGCGCGATCCCGGCCGCCCTCGGCCCGGCCGTTCTGCGCCGCGTACAGCAGCGCCGCCCACATCCGTTGCTCCGGGGTCGGCGGACCCTCCTGCAGCAGGTACACCCGCGGCAGCAGCCGCTGCCACGGACCGCTCTGCCGGCAGTGTTCGCTCACCAGGCGGGCCGGCACGCCCCGGGTGCGCAATTGACTGGCCGTCACCACATTCTGCTGGCGCCGGGCGAGCTCTTCGAGAGAGGTGGGCTGCTGCGGAATCCGGTAGCTCATACCGACCACATTCCCCCTCGCCTCCGACACCCGACTCCGGACCTGACCACCTGTTACCCAACCGTCGTCAAACCGGGACTGCCCTGCACTAAAGTCCTCATACCCTCACCCATTCGGCGGATCGGACGTTCGAACCAATGTCGGATCAGGTCGGACTTACCGCCTACAATCCGATTTTCATTGGATCAACACAGATTTCGATCCGGTCGGACCCGGCCCGCCGACCTGCGCGATCTGACCGACCGTGATCGATCCCACACGCTCCGGCACGCCCCGCGGCGTCGGCGGGCGTCCCGAATTGCCTACCATCAGGCTCATGTCCCGCGACGAGTCATCCGCCCAGCGCGCCGCCAGACTGCGCCTCGGCCGCCTGCCCGGCTACGTCCGCCAACCCGATCCCGCCCGGCGCGGCGGAGAGGACGGACGTGCGTACAAGAAGGGCTGGGAAGTCCGTTTCACGGCGCGCAGCGAAGAGGAGATAACCGAGATCCGCGAGCTGGTCACGGCCGCCGGGTTCGCCCCCGCGCGGCCGTTCTTCAAAGGCCACCAGCTGATCCAGCCGGTGTACGGGATCGCCGCGGTGCAGGCCTACCTGGCCGCCCGCGAGACCGCCGAGGAGACCGGCCGGATCCGCCGCACCGCCGGCATTCCCGAGCAGTCGCGCCGCGAGCCCGACAGCGTGGCCGCCGCCGCCAGGGCCGCCGAGGCGGCGGCGGCGGAGGCCGCGACCGAGGCCGCAGCGCAGGCCGCCGCGCAGGCCGCCGCGCAGGCCGGCGCACGGAACGCCGTCGAGCCCGGAATCCGCGGCGAGGGCTCCAGCGCCGCTCTGCGGCCCGTTCGGAAGGCGGGTGGCCCCGAGGTTCACTGACCGCCCCACGAGGTCGCCAGGGAGCCCTTCCGGGCTCCCTGGGGCGGTTTTTGACGCTTCGTCAGACCGGCGGGGCGCTGATCGGGGCCGATTCGGGGTCGGATGCCCGGCTCCCGGAGAGGTTCAGACCTCCGCCCTCCGCCGGAGCGCGGTCGAGGTGGACGGTGGCTGCCGGCAGTCGGGGGACGGCGCGGACCATGCGCCCGCTCGGCGGCCACCACCACCTGACGGCCGGCCGCCGCCGCCGTCAGGGTGGTGCGGTCCACCACCGCCTCCGCCTCGGCGCGAAGCGCGTGCCCGCTCCGGCGCATCCGCACCGCGCCCACCCCGTTCACGGCGACCGGTTCCCGTGCCGCCGCGTCCGCCGGGGCCGGGTCGACGGCGTCCATCGGCCGTCGGCCCACCTCGCGCACCGTGCCGCCCGGCACCGGCGCGATCGCCGGCGTGATCAGCAGCCCCGCCACCGGGTCGGCGAGCCGCCGGCCCAGCGCGCTGCCGGCCGCGCCGAGCAGCACCGCCGGCGAGGTCGGCCCGTCGGTGCGGGCGTGCAGGCCGTCCGCGACCAGCGCCGCCGAGCCGATCCGCCGCCCGGTGGCGGGCCACCCCACTCGTTGCTGGCACACCCCGCCACCGCCCGCAGGTGGCCCACCGACTGCGGGGGCGGCAGCCACTCCACCGCCGGCGCCACCGCGACGCCCGCCAGGCCTTCCGCCCGCCCATGCCCGTACGTGAAGCAGCGGTTCGCCGCCCGTCGGCCGAGCAGGAACGCCACGCCCAGCGGGACGGCGGTCAGCGCGCGTCGGCGGCGTTGTCCTCGGTGTCGCCGAGCAGCGCCACCGTGCCCGACAGCGCCGCGACCACCGCCTGCACGGCGGCGGTGAGACCGAGCACCAGCAGCGAGGCCCGCAGCGCGCAGGCCCTCCGCCGAGGACTCCAGGACCGGGTCGACCCGGTCGGCGGCGTCGTGCGAGTGCGGCCGCAGCAGGCGCGCCGGGCGGTGGCCGAGGCTGGTCCGGCGGGGGCGCCCGTGCGGGTGCGCTTGTTCGTGGGGGTGTGCGTGTCGGTGCGCGTGTTCGTGAGGGTGCTGCCGGGCCGATGTGTGATGGTGGTCATGCCCGTGGTCCGGGTTTCGCCCGTGAAAATGAGCCCCGATGCCGTTTCCGCGTTCAACCATGAGGCCCACGGTGGCACACCAACTGCCCTGCAGCCACTGCCGATCCATCGTCTCCGACCAGGTGCGACGCGCTCGCGACCGCGTCCGGCGGGCGACCGTTGTTGACGGGGCGTCACACAACGCGCAGGTGCGGGGCCGGACCCGGGCATCTCAGCAGACTTGTCACCCACAGCACCCGCCCGAGGGCCTAGAGTGAGCGTTGACGCTCCCCGTCCGGACCCAGATCGAGAGGCAGCTGATGTGACCGACCGTCATGTCCCGGCCGCGGACTCGGCATGTGCTGATCGGTCCGTCGAACTGCCCCGCGTCTCCGTCGAGTTCGCGGCGTTCTGCGAGCTGCACGAGCCGCGGTACCGGAGCTATGCCCGGGTCTGGTTCCAGGAGCCCGCCGCCGCCCACCAGGTGGTCCGGCTCGCCCTGACCGAACTGGCCCAGGTCTGGCCCGCCGTCCTGGAGAGCCCCAACCCCGCCGCCGCGGCCTGGCAGATCCTCCGCGACACCGTCACCGAGCAGCACGCGCTGGCCGGCGCCGAGCGGCTGCGCCCGGACGTCGACGCGGAGGAGGACCTGGCGATCCTGCACTACGTGGTCGGCCTGGCCACGCCCGAGATCGCCGACGTGGTGGGCGTCGACACCGCCAGCATCACCAGCCAGCTCCGGCAGACCCATCGGTGGCGCACCACCGACCGGTGACCGGACCGGCGACCGGGTGCCCCGACGGTGCGGTGTCGGCCGGGTCGCGTGCGGGCCCGGACCCGGCGCGTGGGGAAGATCGTGCGCCCCTGAACCGCCTCGGCCGCCCGGGCGCGCGTCCGTACGCGGCGTGCAGGGCGTCCGCGCCGGTCGCACCCGTACCGTCCGTGAGCGAAATCACCGCCCGGCGCGCTACCGAGGGCCCTCCCGGCGGCGAAGGATGACGTGATGTCAGCCCAGGACGGAGGAGCTCCAGAGATGTCCATCGAGCATGCCGTGGCCATGTTCCGGCACCAGGCCGAGGCCTGCGCGGAGCTCGGCTCCCCGCTGTCCGCCGCCCTGCTGCACCGGGCCGCCGAGGACCTGGCCGCGGGCGGCCCGTGCGCCGCGGCGATCGCCGGCCACGAGGACGCCCCCGGGCCGTCGGCCGTCGCGCTGCGCCTGCTCGGCGCCGTCCACGCCCTGGTGATCTCCGGCCGGGCGCCCGGACTCGCCGCCCACTACCCCAGTGCGGGCGGCGCCTTCGACCCCGCCGACCCGGACGCCCCCTGGCCGGCCTTCCGCGCCACCGTCGCCGACCACCTGCCGTGGATCCGCGAGTGGCTCACCCGCCCGCCGCAGACCAACGAGGTCGGCCGCGCCAACCTGCTGCTCACCGGTCTGGCCTGGGCCCGGCACCGACTCGCCCAGGCCTCGCCCGACGCCGCGCAACTGCCGGTCCGGCTGCACGAACTCGGCTCCAGCGCGGGCCTCAACCTCCTTGCCGAGCAGTTCCGTTGCGTCTCCCCCGGGTTCGCGTACGGGCCGCCGGACTCGCCCGTGGTGCTCGCCGACGCCTGGCAGGGCGAGCCGCCCGCCTGGCTGCGGGACGCGCCGCTGCAGCGGGTGGTGGAGCGGCGCGGCTGCGACCCGACGCCGATCGACCCGCGCTCGGCCGACGGCGCCCTCGCCCTGCGCGCCTACCTGTGGGCGGACCAACTCCCCCGACTGGAACGGCTGAACGGCGCACTCGCGCTCGCCGCCCGGCTCCCCGCCCCGGTCGAACCGATCGGCGCGGCCGCCTTCCTGCGCGACGTCCGCCTCGCCGACGGCACGCTCACCGTGGTCTGGCACTCGATCATGCGCCAGTACGTCCCCGCCGAGGAATGGCGGTCCGTGGAAGCCGAGTTGGAGCGCCTGGCGGCCGCGTCCGGCCCGTCCGCGCCGTTCGTCCACCTCGCTCTGGAACCGCGCCGGGTCGGCCCCGGCCACCGCTTCCTGCTCACCGCCCGACTCGGCGCCGGGCCCACCACGGTGCTCGCCGAGGCGATGCCGCACGGCCTGCCCGCGTGGACCCTGGAGCCCGGCGACCCGGCCCTGGCGGTCGATCAACTGCCCTGATGCTGCTCGCCGGTGACGTCGTAGCGGTGGTGCACCGGGTCGTGGAGCACGTAGCGGGCGAAGGACTCCACGGTGAACCGGGCGCCGTCGCTGCGCACCCCGGCGCGCGGCCGGGCGGCGTCCGGCGCGGCCTCCAGCGAGCGCGCGAACTGCTCGGCGGCCGCGGCGAGTTCGACCGAGACCGTGGCCGGGTCCTGCTCGCCGTAGCGCTCCTCGACGGCGGTCGCGTCCTGGTCCCAGTTGGCGAACATCGGAGTGTCCTCGGTCAGCATCAGCGCCAGCCGCGCATCGCACCGCCGGAACACGTCCCGCACGTGGCAGGCGTACTCCAGCGCCGACCACACCTCCGGCCGCGGGCGCTCCCGCAGCGCCGCCGGATCGCCCGCCAGCAGCCCCGTCCAGGACGCCGCGTTCGCCCGGACCATGCCCGGGATCCGCTCGAAGCCGACCGACGGGGTGTCCAGACCGCACTCGGTGCAGGGGCGCTCGAGCACCCAGGTCCAGTCCTTGGTGTCAGGGATCATCATGTGCCCCAGCATCGCCCGCCCCTCCCCCGCCCCACCAGGGGCGCCACCGCCACCGGCCGTCGAGATCCCGCCACCCGGCCGGCTGACGACCCGTGAGCAGTCCGCTCGGGGGAGAGGGCGTAGCATGCCCCCGTCTCGCGGTCCGGTCCGCCTTGCGGCGGACGGATCGCTCGTACACATATGGGGGGATTCCATGACTGTCCGCACTCCGGTGCGCGCCGCGATCTGCCTGCTGTCGGCCGCCGCCGTCCTGGCCCCGGTCGCCGGCTGCGCCAAGAAGACGACGTCGAACGACGACCACCGGACGGCGGTCGGCGCCGCTGCGGAACTGTCGCCCGGCCCGACGGCCGACGCCTCGCCGTCCGGCTCCGCATCCACGTCCGCCGCGCCGTCGGCCTCCGCCGCGCCCAGCGCGTCGGACAGCCCGAAGCCGTCCCGCAGCGCCACCCCCACCCGCACCGCGAGCCGCCCGCCGTCCGCGGCCCCCGCCCCCGTCGCCAAGGCCGGCCCCGTCGCGCCCCCGCCGCCCGCCGTGCCGCCGCACACCCCGCCGCTGCAGAGCTCCTGCAAGCCGTCCTACACCGGCGCCAACGAGCCCAGGTCCGCCGTCAACGACGCGCTCACCGCCGCCGCGGGCAAGACCCGCACCTTCACCCTCGGCACTCCGTCCGGCGGCCGCACCGCCGACACCCTCCCGCCGCTGCCCGCCGCCCTGGTCAAGGCGATCGCCTGGCAGGAGAGCGGCTGGCAGTCCGCGATCCTCGCCTGCGACGGCGGCATCGGCACCATGCAGATCATGCCCGGCACGGTCTCCACCATGAACGCCAAGTACAACAACACCGCCGACGTCCACACCCTCGCCGGCAACGTCCAACTCGGCGCCGAGTACCTCGACTGGCTGGTCGCCTACTACGGCGACTCCTGCTTCGGCGGCGACTACGACCTCTCCCCCGACCCCGTCAGCGGCAAGACCCCGCTGCTCGACCTGGTCATCGCCGCCTACAACGCCGGCGCGGGCAACGTCCACTACAACCTCACCACCGACCCCGCCACCGGCGCCCAGGTCGGCCAGTCCGTCATCCCGAACCCGTCGTACGTCGCCAACGTGAAGGCCTTGATGAGCAAGGCCCCCTGGACCACCGCCGGCTGATCAGCCCCTCACCAGTTCTCCAACGCAGTGGCCACCCTGTCGGCGACCTCGTCCATCCGCGCCGCCGTCAGGGCCCGCTCCCCCGCGCCCAACAACCCGAACACCCGCGGGCCGCGCAACTCCACCCCCAACTCCGGCCCGCGCGGCACCACATGAAAGTGCAGGTGCGCGAACCCGGCCGCCTCCCCGAACTGCGCCACATACGCCTTCTCGCACCCCGTCACCACCTCCACCGCCCGCGCCAACCGCACCAGCCACCCACCCAGCACCGCCGCCTCGGCCGTGCTCAACTCCGCCATCGACTCCAGATGCCGCCTCGGCACCAGCACGAGCCAGCCCGGCAGCGCACAGTCCACCGCGTGCACCACTCGCCAGTGCTCGTCCACCGCGATCCGCTCGTATCGCGGCAGCCGCTCGAACTCGGCCTCGCGCTGGCAGGAGTAGCACCCCGTCACGACTTTCCTTCCCCCTCCGAACGCACAACGGCTCCCCCACGAACGGTCGAACCGTTCGCAGAGGAGCCGTCGACGACAAGCCCTGTCACCGCTGGTACGGATTCCCCCCGGCCGGCGGCTGCTGCGGCGGGTACGGCGCCTGCTGCTGCGGGTACGGCGACTGCGACTGCGGGTAGGGCGGCTGCGGCGGGTAGCCCTGCCCCGGCTGCGGCTGCTGCCCGTAACCGGCGGGCCCGGGCTGCTGCGGCGGATACCCGTAGCCGGGCCCACCACCGGGGCCACCGGGGCCGGCCGGACCGCCGGGGCCGTTGCCGCCGCTCTTGGAGCGGCGGACCAGCAGGACGATCACGACGATGACGATCAGGCCGAGGACGCCGCCGCCGACCGCGATCAGCATGCCGTTGCTGCTCTTGGAGTCACCGTCCGCCCGCGGGGTGGTGGAGTCGCCACCGGCCTGAGGCGTCTTCGCGGGATCCGTGGCGCCAGAGCCGGGCGTGCTGTCACCTGTACCGGGGCGATTGAGCAACGGGTTGTCCTTGGGCCCGTTGTCCACTGCCGGGTTAGGGGCCAACGCGCCGGACGGAGATGCAATGCCGTACCCGTACTGGTCGTTCGGATATGTCCCCTTGCCCGGCTGCTGCACCGCACTCTTGATCATCCGGTTGATGACCTGGCCCGCCGACAGGTTCGGATACTTCGACCGCACCAGCGCAGCGATCGCGGACACGTACGCCGTGGAGTCGGACGTACCGTTCGCAGTGCTGTAGCCCTGCTTTGCGTTCGCACGATAGATGTTGACGCCTGGAGCTGCGAGCGTCACCTGGGGCCCAGTGGTCGACTTCGGCCAGAGATCGCCCTTCTCGTCGATCGCCGTGACCACCACCACTCCGGGGGAAGCCGCCGGGTAGCCGATCTTCAGGCTGGCGTCGTTTCCGGGTGATGCAACGAGGACAACGTCCTTCTGAAGGGCATAGTTGATGGCGTCCTGGTACCCGGCATCGAACTTGCTTCCTCCGCCGAAGGACATGTTGATGACCTTCGCGCCGTGGTCGACCGCGTAACGGATGGCATCGCCGATTTCCGTTTCGCTGCCGGACTGGACGTGCTCGACATCAGTGATGTGGATCCGCACAGGAAGGATCTTGGCTTTGGGTGCGAGTCCCATGATTCCCGCATTGTCACCATGGCCGTGCCCGGCAATGACGCTCGCCATACCGGTCCCGTGGCCCTGGGTGTCAGTTCGCCCGTCCTTGCCAGGGCTTGTGAGGTCAGTCCCGGGAAGAACCTGGCCGGCCAGATCGGGATGATCTGCAACACCGCTGTCCAGAACCGCGACGATCACCCCGTCGCCCTCGCTTATCGGCCAAACCTTCTGGGCCGCGCCGTAGTTCAGCAGCGCCCACTGCCCATCGCGAATGGTGTCCGCGGCAGCGGGCCCGGCGCTGACACCCCACACCAGGGCTCCCGCAGCGAGCGCGGCCAGACCGCGCACAGATCGGCTGGTCGTCAAGCCTCGTCACACCCCACTCGTTGAAGCGGCCGCCCCACAGACCATCGGATCTGCGGGACGGCCGGTTGCGTTCGACAGTTCTACTGACCGAGCGTCATTCCACCACGTTCGGGTTGACCTGATCGCCCGATGCCCAGGTTTCCTCATCTTCGACGAGGTAGTCCGGACGGTCCTTGCCGCGCTTCTTGTCCTTCTTGCCGGCCTGGCCCTGGCCGCCCATGCCACCGCCGTGCCCGGCACCCGCCTGTCCCGGGCCGCCGGCCTGGCCCCCTGCGCCCCCTTGGCCGAAGCGGTTGCGGCCGATGCCCGACCCGCCCTCGGTGAACGCTCGTCCGCCGGCAGTGGCGTGGGTCGACTCGCCGACCACGCCACCGGCCTTGCCGGTCAGGTTGCCGCCGGAACGCGCGCCGATTCCGCCGCCGCCCGCACCGCCACCGGAGCGTGCCCCGGCACCGCCGGCACCGCCGCCGGCACCGCCGCCTGCACCGGCACCCGGGCCACCGCTGCCACCCAGACCGCCAGAACCGAAGGTGCCGGCCTTGGAGACGCTGTTGCCACTGAATCCGGCGCGGCTGGTCCCGATACCGGAACCGCCGCCGAGCAGTCCGCCTTCGCCACGACCGATCGAACCGCCACTGGCACCACCGGCCGGCCCGAGCCCGCCGCTGCCGGACGGGCCGTGCACTCCGCCGGCTCCGCCGGTACCGCCGATCGTCCCGGTGCCCCCGCGAACACCACCGTTTCCGCCCAGAGTGCCGTCAATGCCCGTGCCCGGGCCCTTCGGCTGCGGAACCGGATTGGCCGTTCCGCCGGAGATGCCCGCGTCGGTAGGACGAATCACGGCCGGCTTCAGCTTCGGAGCCTGCGGCGTCCGGTTGGTCACCGGGCCCTGACCGGAGACGCGAGATCCGGACGAGCCCGTCGCCCCGACGCCGCCAGGCCCGGCAAGTCCGGCCCCGACGCCCATGATCAGAGCACCAAGGGCAGAGGTGCCGCCATTGTCCGGCTGCGGCAGGTCCTTGGAATCGTCGAAGGGAGGCCTCAACGGCCTCAGGTAGTTGGTGGTGGCGCGGTAGCTGGCCGCCAGGGTCTGCATCACCGTGACCGCCTCCTGCTTACGCGTGTCCGCGACGGCAGTGCGGGTGTCCTCGTTGTCGATGCCGACCGTCTGCTGGGCGGTGTCGCTGATCGCGTCACCCACCTTGTCCCAGAGTCCCGGCTCCTCGGGCATGTCCCGCTTGGCCTTGTCGATGGCCTCGGACATCATCTCCAGCGCGTTGGCAGCGTCGTTGGAGTAGGCCGCGACGGTGTTGACGTCATTGGCGAGCGACGTCATCCGCGAGTAGAACGCATCGCTGGTGTCACCCTGCCAGGAGTCACTGGCATCGGCAGCCGCCGTGTTCAGCGCGGTACGGATCTGCTTCAGGGTGTTGGTGGCACGACGCCAGGGATCGGCGGCAGCCATGACCGCGCCGGAGTCCATCGACTGGACCATGCTGCGCATCTGTCCATGGCTGTAGCCACTGAAGTTGGTCATGTCGGTCACGATTGGCTCCCCTCACACCGAACAGTGCCTCGCCCGGCGACCGGTCCCGTTGTCTTCCGCATGCTCACCACTGCGGCCTCGGCTCTCCGCTTCCGGCCGGTGAGACGTTCCCGACCGGCGGTGCTGCCTGCGGTGCCGCCGCGGTGGTGCGCTGGGTCGAGGTCACAGGGCTGGGGGCCACAGTGGACCAGCCGTCACTTGCCAGCTTCAGGTGCTTGCTGGCGTTGTGCTCCTGTTCCTCGTAGTTGGTCGCAGTCCGGTCCGCGTTCTTCTGCGCATCGTCGATGAGCTCCTGAAGGTGGTCGAGGACCCCCTTCAGTCCGTCCCGCATGTCGCCGTACTTGGCGTGCAGCGCCTGCGCCTCCGCGAAGCTGCCGAACGCCGTCGGGCTCAGCCCCGTCTGGCCGTGCACCTTCGCGCCGCCCGCGCCGTCCTCGAACTCCTTGAGCAGTCCTCGGACTTGCGTCGCGAACGCGCGCAGGCTGTCGACCTCTACCTGGTAGCCCTTGCCGCCTGTGCTCATGTATTCGTACCTCCCCCGTACCTGCTGCCCGCTGGACTGCCCGCTCGACCGCCTGGGGCCTGATGGAAAGTTGGCTCCAGTCCATATGTCTAACACATGGAACGGTCCGTCAAAACGCCCCCTGGTGAAGGGAGGTGGGGTCAGGGGGCGGGGACGGTGGCGGCAAGGGCCCGGCGGCAGAGGGAGTCGGCGCGGCGGGTGGTTTCGGGGAGGCGGTAGGAGGGGGTGAGTGCGAGGGTGACGGCGGTGGCTTCGGGTAGACCGATGCGGTGGCCGACGGAGAGGAAGACGGGCTTGACGCCCTGCCGGGTCCGGACGGCGCGGCCGACCGTCTCGGGGCCGTCGAGGAGCGGGGACCAGTCGCCGCGGCGGTCGCCGGGCGGCTCGTGGGTGAAGGTGAAGGGGGTCTTGGCGATCCCGAGGGTGGGCAGGCCGGTGTGGACGCCGAGGTGGCTGGCGAGGCCGAGGCGGCGGGGGTGGGCCAGGCCGTAGCCGTCGCAGACGATCAGGTCGGGGGTGCGGGTGAGCCGGGACAGCGCGTCGAGGACGGCGGGGAGCTCGCGGAAGGCGAGCAGTCCGGGGAGGTAGGGGAAGGCCACCCGGCCGACGGCGGTGACCTGTTCGACGACGTCGAGGGTCGCGTAGTCGAGCAGGACGGCCGCTGCGGCGACCACGTCGCGTTCGTCGTCGTAGGCGACGTCGACGCCGGCGATCAGGGTGCCGGGGCGGCGCGGGGGTTCGGGGCCTTCGGGGACGACCAGGGGGCGCAGGCGTTCCTGTTCGGCGCGGGCGGCTTCCGCGGTGGTGGGCCAGTCGGCGGGGACGGTCACGGCGACTCCGGGCGGGTCGGGTACAGGTGGCACGGGGCGGCCACCCACCCCGGTGTTGTCCGTGTGCACGCTATCGCTCGGGGCTGCGGGGCGGAGACCGAGGGCCCGGCGCCGAGCGGCGTGAGCCTGTGCGCCCCCTGTGCCCCCGATCAGCTCAACTCCCAAAGGCTAGGCTGAACTTACCGAACGGGCCGGAGAAACCCGACCCGGGCCCAGTCCCCGCGCGAAGGGTTGACCGCCATGACGCGCCCCACCGCCCCGTCGTCCCGCGCCGTCCGCCCGTCGGCCGCCGCCCGTCCCGGCCCGGTCCAGGTGGTTCTCGGCGCCCTGATCGCGGCGACCGCCACAGTGGTCCTGCTGGCGGTGTCCGGGGAGACCGGCGTGTGGCGGGTCGCGGTGCTGGTGGCGTTCGCGGTCGCGCTCGGGACGCTGTCCGCCGTCCTGCTCACCACCCGTCCGCGGGTGCCGGCGGCCGCCCACGCGCCGCCGGCCCGCCGACCCGAATACGCCCACCAGTCCCGGTAGCCGCGCCCCCGGAACCGGTGGCCGGACGCAGCGACTCCCGGGCCCGCGGCAGGTCGATGACTGCCACGGGCCCGGGGCCCAAGAGAACCCGGCCCAAGAGAACCCAGCCCAAGAGAACCCACCACGCCGAACCGAGCCGGGCGCCCGTCAGGCGGTGGAGACCACCACCGTCTTGGCGGCCTTGTCGTGGATGCACTGGCGGTAGGGCTTGTCGAAGACACCGAACAGGCCGTCGACGGGCCACCAGAGGCCGCCGCAGCAGAGCAGGGCGGGAACGACGAAGGTCGCGGCGCGGGTCCAGGCGGCGCCGGCGGTCGGGGACGAGCCGTCGGCGAGCATCGCGACCCGGACCTTCATCAGCTTCTTGCCGAGGGTCTGGCCGTCCCGACTGAGCATCAGGCCCTGGTAGACCAGGAAGATCAGGTAGCCGAGCCAGGCCGAGCCGACCCAGCCGTCCTGCCGGCCGAAGTTGACGAACGGCAGCAGCACCAGGACGGCGACCGCCTCCACCATGATCCAATCGACCACGGTGGCGACGATCCGGGCGCCCCAGCCGCCGAGCGCCGGCATTCCGGGGATCGGGCCGGGGCCGGGCGCGCCATAGGGCGAGCCGTACGGGTCGCCGGGGGGCGGGGTCTGACCGGGCGGCGGGCCGTAGCCGGGCGGCCGGTTGTCGTAGGGGGAGCCCGATCCGGGCGGCGCACCGTACTGGCCACCGTAGCCGGGCGGCGTGTCGTACGGGCTGCCCCCCGACGGCGGCTGCTTGTCGAAGGAAGGCTTGCCGCCCTCCTCCTCCGGCTCGGTCCCAGAGGGGTCGTCGTGGGTGCTCATGGCACGAGTAGAACACCGCGATTACTACGATGTTGGGACATTTGCGCCGTTTCCGTCCCTTTCGGCGACCGTCGACCGAGCGGCCGACGCACCGGACCGAGAGCACGCCGGGTAACCCGCCGTCAGCGCCGCACCACCCGCACCACCCGGGTCCGGGCCGCCCGGTCGTGCCAGCCGCGCCGGGCCGGACGGTCCAGCAGCGGCGCGAACAGGCCCACCAGCAGGACGGTGCCGAGCCCGCCCACCAGCCAGCGCAGCAGCGCCCGTCCGAAGCCCGGCGGACGGGCGCCGCCCGCGGCGACCACCCGGATCCGGGCCAGCCGCTTGCCGAAGGTCTGGCCGGTCCGTGCGACCGGCAGCACCTGGTAGAGCAGGGCGAACAGCAGCAGCACGCCGAGCACCACGCCCAGCCGGCCCAGCACCACCTGGTCCAGCAGCCACACCTGGTGCTGCCGACCGGTCAACCGGGCGGCCAGCTGCGCCTGGGCGATCTTCTTCTGGACGTGCGCCGAGACCGTGGCCGCCATCGGCACCGCGACGGCCGCCCCGACCACGAGCGTCACCGCCCCGTCCACCAGCCACCCGAAGGTCCGCGCCGCGAGCCCCGCCGGGACGGGCGCCGGCGCGGCCGCCCGGCGCTGCTTCCCGCCGTCACCGCCGCGCACCCGCGCCACGGGACGCTCCTCGGCCGGGGCGACCCGCGGCCCCGCCTCGCTCTCGCGCGGCGGCCGCACCCGCTCGCTGGTGACGTGGGCCGCCCGCGGCTCCCGCGCGGCCCGCTCCAGAGGGGACTCGACGGCCTCGTCGAGCGCCGCGTCGACGCCCCAGGACACCCGCCGCGGCGCCTCCCCGGTGTCCATCAGGCCGCGCTGCGCCCGCGGGTCCGCCCGCCAGCCCGTACCGGCGGCCGGCTCGGCGTCGTGCGCCTCCTCCGCCGGCGCGCCCGGGCCCGAACGCGCCTCCCCCGCGCTCCGTCCACGCAGCGGCTCGTGCGGGGCCGGCCGCTCGTACGCCGGCCGCGGCTCGTACAGCGGCCCGGGCGCGGCCGACATCCCCACCGAGCCGTCGCCGCCCGCCCCGCCACCGCCGCCGTGCCAGGGCGTCCCGCCGAGCGGCTGGGCGGGGCGCGGCGCGACCTCCTCCACGATCACCGGCTCCTGAACCGCGTCCTGAACCGCTTCGCGCACTGCGTCGCGCACCGCGTCATGAACCGCGTCCAGCAGCTCGGCCGCCTCCGGGACCGCGCGCCGCTCCCGGACGGCACGCGCCTCCCGACCGTCCCCCACCGGCCCGCGCGGCGCCACCACCACCGCCTCGGGCGCCGGCACCGCCTCCGACACCGGGGCAGGGGCCGGGACCGACACCGGGCCCAGGCGCAGCGCGGCGGCGGTGGCCCAGGACTCCGCGGCAGCGGGCTGGAGTCCGTTGCCGGTGACGGCCCAGGGGGCGGGCTCGACGGGGCGCAGCGGCGCCGTCCCGGTGCGCGGGCGGATCTCGACGGCGGCGGGCGGGGGTTCCACCGGATCGGGGTGGGCGGGCATGTTGAACGCGGTGTGCGCGCCGGTCTCGTCGAGGTAGATCGGGCCGGTCTCGATCAGCGGGCCGGTGGGCGCGACGGGGGCGAGGCCGGGCGGGACGCTGTAGGGCGGCGGGCCGATGTAGCGGGCGACGAAGCGCGGGGGCTGGAGCTGTTCGCCGGGGGCGGGGGCGGCCCGGCTGGTGCCGGGGACCCAGGCGTGGCCGGCCCAGTAGCGGACGAAGCCGGGTACCGAGGGGTCGGGGTAGTAGCCGGGTGCCCCGGCTTCGGCGGGCACGGTCGTGCCGAGCATGGGTGCTGCGGTGGGGAGCCGGTCCGTCATTGCCTCTTCCTTCGTACCGGCACCGCGGCGTGCAGGTGTGCGGATGTGCGCAACAGGGCCGCCGCGGGCGGAGAGTCGCCGGGCAGTCACAAAGAGTAGTACCTGGAGGGGCCCGGTCCGCCCGGTTCATCGGAACTCGTGAAACGGGTGGAACGGGACGGACTCGAGTGGTACGGCGCGAGTCCTGGGAGTCGGGTCGGTCGCGCCGGGGCCGCGGTCGGCCGGTTCGGTGTCCTGTCCGGTGTCCTCTCCGGAACAACCGGGGCGGCGGGGAAAAGGTTCTGCGGAAAGTCCGTCGGAAAAGTTCTCGGAAACCCGTGTAAGAGTGCGCGGCGCCCGCCCTCTCTCCGGGTGTGCGGCCGATCGGCGGCCCCACGCGGAGGCGAGCGGCCTCACACGGAGGCGAGAGGGTGAGCGGCCATGGCCGGACAGTCGACCGGAGTGGTGGAGCAGGAGCTGGAGCTGGAGCTGGTGCTGTCGCCGGAGCGCAGCGTCCCGGTGCCGGCGCGGTTGTCGTACGGGAGCCACGACCCGTTCGCGGTGTACGTGACCTTCCACCTGGACAGCGGGACGCCGGTCACCTGGGTGTTCGCCCGTGAGCTGCTGGTGGAGGGAACGTTCCGGCCGTGCGGCCAGGGCGACGTCCGGATCTGGCCGACCCGCGCGGGGCGGCGCAGCGTGCTGTGCATGGCGCTGAGCTCGCCGGCCGGCGACGCGCTGCTGGAGGCGCCGCTGCCCACCGTCGCGGCGTGGCTGGAGCGGGCGCACCGGCTGGTGCCGCCGGGCGCCGAGCTGGCGGCGATGGACCTGGACGGCTCGCTCGCCGAGCTGCTGGCATGACAGCCCGGGCCGGGAGCCGCGCCGACGAGCGCACCGGGGCCCGCGCCCGCCCCGGTCGCGTCGGTGCTCAGTGGGCCGCGGGGGCCTTCTGGGTGCCGGTGCTGCCGAGCCCGTCGAGGTCGGCGCGCGGGGCGGGGAGGCGGACCAGCGGGGCGCCGGCGGCGCGGCGGCGGGAGTGCACGCGCAGTGCGGCGACGGCCAGGAAGCACAGGCCGAGCAGGGGGTAGACGGAGGCGGGGGCCTGGCTCAGGAGCGACAGGTGCAGGTCCAGGTCGCCCTTGTGCGGGACGATCCACATCGCGAAGGAGAGGAAGCCGAGCAGGGTCAGGCCGAACACGATCCGCCAGCGGAAGCGCCGGACGGCGGCGGGGCGGGAGCGTTCGTGGGCGGCCTCGGCGGCCAGCAGCACCAGCATCGGCACGCACCACACCCAGTGGTGGGTCCAGCTGATCGGGGAGATCAGCACGGCGGTGACCAGTGCGGCGCACACGCTCCAGGCGTCGGCCCGGGGCGACCAGCGGGCGCTGCGGTGCGCCCAGACGGCGATGCCGAGGCCGGCGACGGCGACCAGGGCGGCGAGCGCGGTGGCGGGCAGTCCGGGGTTCTCGGTGTGCAGCAGGCGGGCGACCAGGCCGCTCAGCGACTGGTTGTCGACGATGACGGTCTTGCCGACCCGGGTGGAGTCGAAGAGGTACGTGGTCCAGAAGCCCCGGGTGGCGTCCGGCAGGACCAGCGCGCCGATCAGGAAGGTGCCGACGAAGGCGGCGCCGGCCACCAGGGCGGCCCGGATCCGGCCGGTGATCAGCAGGTAGACGGCGAACAGGCCGGGGGTGACCTTGATGCCGGCGGCGAGGCCGATGGCGAGGCCCTTGGAGCGGGCGTGGTCGGAGCGGGTGAGGTCCCAGAGGATCAGGCAGGCCAGGGCGAGGTTGATCTGTCCGTAGCGCAGGGTGGTGAAGACGGGTTCCAACCAGACGCCCAGTCCGGTGATCAGGATCACGCCGACGGGGCGCAGTTCGCGGCGCGGCCAGCCGACCAGCTTGAAGGACAGGTGGGCGAGGGTGGCCAGCAGGAGCAGGTTCCCGAGAGTGACGGCGACCCGCAGGAACGGGATGCCGAACCAGGTGGTCGGCACGAACAGCATGGCGGCGAACGGCGGGTAGGTGGCGGGCAGGTCCCACTCGGTGACCCGGAGCGCGTACAGGTCCTGGCCGTGGGCGACGGCGGCGCCCTCGGCCCGGTAGACGATCATGTCGACCATCGAGGTGCCGACGAAGTGCCGCAGGACCGCGTAGCCGAGCAGGGAGACCAGGGCGACGGCGACGGCGGTGCGCAGCTGCCGCCGGGGGGCGGCGCGCAGCGCGGCGGTGATGTCGGCGAGCAGGCGGGCGGGTGCGGTGAGGGCGCGCTGCCAGGCGGGGACGGGTGGTTCTTCGGGTCCGCCGGAGGGTGTGGCGCGTTCTGCTTGCACCGTGGTCACTGTGTTGCTCCGTCCGCCGTCGACCTGCGCTGGGCCAGCAGCCGACACTACCCGACCTCCCGGTTCGCGCCACCGGTCGCGATCGTCGCGGGGCGCGCCCGGGAGACGCGGGTCCGGTCGCGGTCGCCCCGGGCTCCCCGCCGGGGGCCTGCGGCGCGGTCACGGGGAAGGGTGACCGCGCGGGCTCGGCCCCGGCCCGGGGCGACCGCCGGTTCCGGGTGGCCGCGTTCCCGGGGTGCGGCCCGCCGATGCGGACGGTGATCGGCGTGCGGCCGACCCTGGCCGCGTCGGCGGGCCGCAATCGCGCGGCCGGGGCGGCATCAGGCGCCGCTGAGGCGGTACTGGGGAGTACTTAAGGAAGAGGAGCGACACCAGCTGTCGCCCCCGCGGTAACAGCTGCTGTGTCGGTGTCATCGGCCTGTGGTCAGTCCTTGCGGATGAGGCGGCCGGAGCGGCGCCGTTGCTGGCGCGGCAGTTCGACTTGGGTGCGGGTGTTGAGCCGCACCCCGATCTCGGCGCCGCCGAGGGCGGCGGAGCGGCCGAGGGCGACGTCTCCGCCGGTGCTCTCGGCGAGTTTGCGGACGATGTCCAGGCCGAGGCCGGTGGAGCCTTCGCCGCCGTGGCCGGCGCCGCGGCGGATCGCCGGGGCCGGGTCGGCGAAGCCCGGTCCGGCGTCGCCGACCAGGACGGTCACGCCGTCCTCGGTGACGGTCAGGTCGACGGCGAACGCGGTGCCGACGGCGGTGTGCCGGAACACGTTGCCGAGCAGCGCGTCGACGGCGGCGGCCAGGTCGCCGCGCTGCACGGGCACGGGCGCCGGTTCCCGGTCGCCGGCCAGTTGCCAGGGCCGGCCCTCGTCCTCGGCGAGGGCGGACCAGAACGCGACGCGTTCGCGGATCACTTCGACGGCGTCGCAGCCGAGGACGACCGGCGGGGCGTCCACCGGGTCCCGGCGGGCGGTGCGGATGATCTGGTCGACCTCGCGTTCGAGCTGGGCGACGGCGTGCCGGGTGGCGTCGGCGGCGTCGCCCGCGCCGAGGGCGGCGGCGTTGAGCCGGAGCACGGTGAGCGGGGTGCGCAGCCGGTGCGACAGGTCGGCGGCGAGCTCCCGTTCGGCGGCGAGCAGGTGGACGACGCGGTCGGCCATGGCGTTGAACGCGTAGGCGGCTTCGCGGAGCTCTTCGGGTGCGCCCGCCGCCTCGGGCCCGTCGATCGGGACCCGGACGGCGAGGTTGCCGGAGCCGAGCGAGCGGGCGGCGGTGGCGAGGCGGCGGGCGGAGCGGACGATTCGGGCGCCCATCCGGTCGGCGACCGCGACGGACACCGCGACCAGGGCGAGCGCGACGCCGGAGAGCACCAGCCAGGCGGTGCCGACGCCGCGCGACAGATCGGCGTCGGCGACGAACACCTCGACCATGGCGACCCGGCCGTTGTCGACGGCGACCGGCTGGAGCAGCGCGTAGCCGCCGGCGGTGCGGACGGTGCCGCCGCGGGAGCGGCCCTGGGTCTCGGCGGAGCCGAGCTGCCCGGCGTCGACCCGGGTGTGGCCGACCACCGGGCCGCCGGGCAGGTGGACGGCGAGCCGGTCCTCGGCGCCGGCGTCGGTGGAGGCCAGGGCGCGGGCGATGGCGTCCTGGTCGGTGGTGATGGCGAGCGCGGGGCCGAGGGCGGCGGCCTGCCGTTGGGCGGCGGTGAAGGCCCGGTCGCGGGCGGTGTGCTGGACGACCAGGCCGAGCGGGATGAGGAACGCCAGCGCGACCATGACGGTGCCGGCGACGGCGGCCTTGACCATCGCCCAGCGCAGCGAGCGGAGCAGGCGTTTCACGGCGCGCACCCGACCGGTTCCGAGGGCGCCTCCAGTCGGACGCCGACGCCGCGCACGGTGTGCAGGTAGCGCGGGCTGGAGGCGGTCTCGCCGAGCTTGCGGCGCAACCAGGACAGGTGGACGTCGATGGTCTGGTCGCCGCCGTAGGTCTGCCGCCACACCTCGGCGAGGATCTCCTTGCGCGGGACGACCACGCCGGGCCGGGCCGCGAGGAACGCCAGCAGGTCGAATTCGCGCCGGGTCAGGTCGAGCCGTTCTCCGTCGAGCAGGGCCTCCCGGCGCTGCGGGTCGATGGCGAGGCCGCCGACCCGCAGGATCTGGGGGGCCATCAGCGAGCCGCCGCCGAGCCGGCGCAGCACGGCGGCCATCCGGGCGGTGAGGTGCTCGCCGGAGAACGGTTTCACCAGGTAGTCGTCGGCGCCGTCGTTCAGCAGCCGGACGATCTCCGCCTCGTCGTCGCGGGCCGTGGAGATGATGACCGGTACGTTGGTCAGTCCGCGGATCATCTTGAGCGCCTCGCTGCCGTCCAGATCCGGCAGGCCCAGATCGAGGATCACCAGGTCGCAGCCGACCTGGGCGACTTCCCGCAGCGCCTCCAGGGCGGTGCCGACGGAGCGCACGGCGTGGCCGGAGTCGGCCAGATGGCGGATCAGGGCGGAACGCACAAAGGGGTCGTCCTCGACCACAAGCACTGTTGCCATGGGGCTGCACGGTACGGCATCGCGACCAACTGGTCTGTACCTTGGGTGGCCCTGGCGGGCGCGGGCAGCTGTCTGACGGGTCCTCTGGGGGCGTGATCTGCAAGGTTGCTGAGGATTGACCGGGGCACTGACCTGCTCGTGACCTGAGTACGGCAGGATGGCCCGCGATGCGGAGCGGATGGGTTCAACTGGGCGCCTGGACGGCAGCCACCGGGGCGGCGGTGGCGCTGTCCTGGCTCGGCGTGCACGCCGTGCTGGCCGACACGGTGTTCGAGGGCCCGGTGGCGCTTCCGCTGCCGTCGGCGGCCTCGCCGGAGCCGGGGACGGCGGCGACCGCGCCGCCTCCCGCGGCGACGGGCGCCCCGCCGACCGACCCGGGCGCCTCCGGCGGCCCCGGCGGTCCGGGTTCCGCCGGCACGACGGCGACCCCGCGCCCCGGTCCCGACCCGGACCCGCCCGCGAACCCGGGCGGGGGCCCGAGCCCGAGCCGCGGTCAGGCCTCGCCGTCGCGCAGCACCGCGGCGATCCGCGCCACGCCGAGCAGCACGACCGGGACGGTGAAGAGCTACCTGATGCCGGGCGGCCGGGTGGCGCTCGACATCCGGGAACACGACGTGCAGCTGGTGTCGGCGACCCCGGAGGCGGGCTGGGCGATGCAGGTCTGGCACGGCGACCAGTGGCTGCGGGTCAACTTCAGCAAGGACGACCGGGTCTCCTACCTGATCGTGACGTGGAACGGCTACCAGCCGGACGTGCAGGTCGTCCCGGGGTGACGTGCGGCTCAGTGGGCTGACGGGCAGGCCGCGCCGACCCCACAATGTCGGTCGACGCCCGCACCACCGAGGAGCCGCCCGTGCCCCCGCAGCCCGATGCCATCGACGCGCTGGACGGAAGACTGATCCGGCTGCTCGCCGAGGAGCCGCGGATCGGGGTGCTGGAGTGTTCGCGCCGCCTTCAGGTGGCGCGCGGCACGGTGCAGGCCCGGCTGGACCGGCTGCAGGCGCGCGGGGTGATCGGCGGGTTCGGCCCGCAGGTGGACCCGGGGGCGTTGGGCTACCCGGTGACGGCGTTCGCGACGCTGGAGATCTCGCAGGGGCAGGGCACGGTCGTACGGGCGCACCTGGCGGCGGTGCCGGAGGTGCTGGAGCTGCACACCATCACCGGTCACGGCGACATGCTGGTGCGGATCGTGGCCCGGTCGAACGCCGATCTGCAGCGGGTGATCGACCGGGTGGTGGGCTTCGACGGAATCGTCCGGGCGTCCACCGCGATCGCCCTGGAGAACCCGGTGCCGTACCGGATCCTGCCGCTGGTGGAGCAGGCCGCGGGGGCCCCGGACCGGTCCTGACGGAGGGCCGCCCCGGGCGTCCGGGCGTGTCCGCAGGTGACGAACGCCGCGTTATGACATATGCCTATGGCTCGTGCAGGCAATCAACGCAAGTGTGAACCCCGGGGCCGCCCCCGGTCCGCCGTCCGCCCTCCGCGCCGCCGGGGCGCCGCGGTGAAGCGGGGCACCGAGGCGCCCACCCTGATCGCCTCCGCGCAACGCGCCCTGCGACTGTTGGAGGCCG
>NZ_BMRI01000015.1:30239-80199 GCF_014648555.1 Kitasatospora griseola | reverse complement strand
CCGCCCAGCACCCGGCCGGCGCCACCGCCAAGCAGCTCGCCCGGGACACCGAGCTGGCCCTCGGCACCACCTACCACCTGCTGCGCACCCTGGTGCACGACCAGTACCTGGAGCGCCGCGAGGGCCGCTACCGGACCGGGCCCGCGGTGCTGGGGCTGAGCGCGGAGGACCCGGACGGGCCGGAGGCCGGGCGGATCCGGCTGGACCGGATGCTCAGCCGGATCGCCCACGAGCTGAACGCCGCCGTGCACTACGCCCGGTACAAGGACGGCGAGGTGGAGCTGGTGGCCGCCCGGGCCGCGCCCGGCACCGCCACCGCCGACCCGGCGAACTTCCGGGCCGGCGCGCACGCCCACGCCAGCGGCAAGACCCTGCTGGCGCTGCTGTCCGCCGAGGAGCGCCGGGAGTACCTGGCCCGCCACCCGATGGTGCCGTTCACCCCGTACACCCTGCGGCAGCCCGCCCAGCTGCCGCTGCTGCCCGGGCCGGGGCCGCAGCGGGCCGCGCCGATCACCCAGTACCAGGAGTACCAGCTGGGTCTGGTGGGGGCGGCGGTGCCGATCGTGCTGGGCAGCGAACTGGCGGCGATCGCGGTGGCGCTGCCGCTCTCCCAGGCGCACCGGTTGACCGCGGTGGCCGGGAAGCTGCAGGCCCGGGTCGGCGAGGACCTGGCGACCGCGGCGTTCGGCGTGTAGGCCGGGCCTGCGGGACACTCGGCCGGTCGCCCGACGCGGCGGTTCAGCAGTACGGGCCGCCCGGCCGGGCGGTTCAGCAGTGCGGGACGGCGCCGTCGTCGTGCAGCGCCTGGAGGGCGGCCACCGACTCGGCGAGGGTGTCCACCGGGACGAGCTGCAGCCCGTCGGGGGTGTTGACCTTGGCCTGGGTGCACTCGCTGCGCGGCAGCAGGAACACGGTGGCCCCGTCGCGGGCCGCCGCCTGGGTCTTCAGCGGGACGCCGCCGACCGGTCCGATCCGCCCGGCCGAGTCGATCGTGCCGGTGCCGGCCACGTTCCGGCCGCCGGTCAGGTCGCCGCCCCGGCCGTCGCCGGCGATCTTGTCCACGATGCCCAGGGCCAGCATCTGGCCCGCGCTGGGGCCGCCGATGTCGCCGAGGTCGATGGCGACCTTCACCTGGTCGGGCGACAGGTGCAGGTAGCTCAGGGCGGCCGTGGTGGCGTCGTCCCGGGACTGCGTCATCTGCTGCTGCGTCACCTCGTTGGCCTGCTTCGGGTTGCTCTGCGGGTAGACCTCCTCGGTGGGCACCACCACCTGCTCGGGGTCGCCCCAGGCCCGCAGCGAGTCCCACAGGGAGTTGCGGTGCCCCGGCTCGGTGGCCGTGATGGTGACCATCCGCAGCTGGCCCTCGGTGGCGCGCTGCTGCGCCCCGGTGACGGTGATCACCGGCCGGCCCTTGTACGTGCCCAGGGTGTCGGCGGTGACGCCGGGCCACTCCACGGTGTAGGGCAGCGGCACGAACGCGGCCACCGCGAACAGTGCCAGCACCGGCAGCGCGCACAGGGCGAGGGCGCGGCTGCGCGGGGCGGTCAGGGCCGTGGGCAGGTTCTGGAGAGGCACACCCCGCATCCAAACACACCGGGGCCGCCGCCAGGGACGGCCGCGCGGATCGGCCCGGCCGCGGCCGGTTCAGCGCAGCGCGTCGGCGACCTCGGTGGCAGCCTCCACCACGCGCGGGCCGACCCGCTCGGGCACCAGGCCGTTGAGCATCACCACGCCGACGCTGCCCTCGATGCCGCTCAGGCCGATCAGCGCGGCGGCGGCGCCGCAGGCGCCGGACTGCTCCTCGGCCCGGGTGATCACGAAGCCCTGTTCGGGGCGGCGCTGGCCGGGGAAGCCGCGGGCGTCCAGGATCGCCCGGCCGGCCGCGCTCTCGGTGAGCGGGTGGCGCAGGCCGGTGCGGTAGGCGACGTGGAAGTCCGTCCAGGTCGGTTCGACCACGGCGACGGCGAGCGCCTCGTTGCCGTCGACCAGGGTGAGGTGGGCGGTGGCGCCGAGGTCCTCGGCGAGCGAGCGCAGCGCGGGCAACGCGGCCTCGCGCAGCAGCGGGTGCACCCGGTGGGCGAGGCGCAGCACGCCGAGGCCGACCCGGGCGCGGCCGCCGATGTCGCGGCGGACCAGGCCGTGCTGCTCCAGGGTGGCCAACAGGCGGTACACCACCGTGCGGTTGACGGCCAGTCGGGCGGCCAGTTCGGTCACCGTCAGCCCGCGCTCGGAGTCGGCGAGCAGTTTCAGTACTCGGACACCTCGGTCCAGAGTCTGGGAGGTCTCAGCAGTCACGAACGCCAGGTCCTTTCCGCGGCGAATCCGACCTTACGGCACAACTACCGTTGGCTGCACCGGAATTGATCACACGCCAGCAGGGGTGTCCGGCGCGGGAGACCGGCCTCGGCGTCGTCGGCCGGTCGCAGGGCTCCGCGGTTGTCCGACCGGCCTGTGGGGTGGGGGCCCGGTCGGGATTGGGGAGACGCTAGTGAACGGGAGGTGCGCTGCGGAAGTGGTTGTTCAAAATCCGGTCCACATCGTTGGAAAGTCGCGATGAAAAAACGGACAAGACACCCAAAACTCCGACCTCGACCGCTCTGGTGTTCGATATCTGACCGGTAGCCGGACACCGCCTCCCGGCGGCGGGGGTCAGAGGACGTTGCGGCCGACGGCCCAGAGCGCGGCGGCGACGAGGATCGCGGTGACGGCACGCGGCCCGAGGCGCAGCTTCCAGTGCCGGCCGGCCAGCCCGTGCCGCAGCCGCACCAGGTACCAGGCGGCGACGAAGGGGAGCGCGAGCAGCAGCGCGGCGTTGTCGTGCCAGGCGGCGAGCAGGTCGCCGTGCATCAGGTCCCAGACCATCCGGGTGCCGCCGCAGCCGGGGCACTGGAGGCCCGTCAGTCGGCGCCAGGGGCAGAACGGCAGGGCCTGGCCGGGCAGGTGCGGATTGCGGGTGTACAGGTAGCCGGCGGCGGTCAGGCCGACGGCGAGCAGGCCGAGCGGGGCGGCGGCGGGGTGGCGCAGCAGCGCGAACGGCGAACGGCCGGCGCCCCCGCCGCGGGTGTCCGCGGGGCGGGGGTGCCGGCCGTTCTCCTCGGCGTGCAAGGTCAGCTGCGCAGCAGACGGCCCTGGGCGTCGGTGCGGGTGTCGCTGACCAGGAAGATGATGCCGTCGATCAGCGCCCAGAAGCCGAGGCCGCCGCAGGTGAGCAGCTGGGCGATGCCCATGCCGATGTGGCCGGTGTAGAAGCGGCCGACGCCGAAGCCGCCCAGCAGGATCTGCAGGATTCCGGCGACGACCTTGGACTTGTCGGACAGCTCGGGGTTCTGGTTGGGGTACGCCACCGTGGGCTCCTCTTAGCAGTGCGGGCCGGAGCGTCGGACGGGACGGCATCGGCAGGTCGACCGCATGCCGAGGCGCACCACACATGAGTGTTGGTCCCCCCAGCACCGGCACGCGGAAGATTAGCGGATCGTAGGACCGCTCGTCTCCACACTTCCTTCGCCAAGTTCCGCCGCGAGCTCCTGACGGGCAGTCAACCTCCCTCCGGGCGCCCCGATCAGCCCGTCGTCGCCCACTCCCGAATTCGGCCGATCCGCGCCTTCAACTGGTTGGCGGTGGCCTGCGCGGTGAGCGGCCCGCCGCACTGGCGGCGCAGCTCGTTGTGGATGGTGCCGTGCGGCTGGCTGGTGCGGTGGTGCCAGGCGGCGACCAGCGCGTTCAGCTCCTTGCGCAGCTCGCGCAGCTCCTGGTGGGTGACGACCGGGCGCTCCTCGGCGGGCAGTTCCAGCAGGTCGGCCTCCTCGGCGGGGCGGGCCTTGGAGCGCTGGATCTGCCGGTGCTGACGTTTCTGCAGCAGCATCTGCACCTGGTCGGGTTCGAGCAGGCCCGGGATGCCGAGGTAGTCCTCCTCCTCCTCGCTGCCGGGGTGCGCCTGCATGCCGAACTCCATGGCGTTGTACAGCACCCGGTCGAAGACCGCCTCGCTGCCCAGCGCCTCGTAGGAGAACTCCTCGCTGCCGGTGTCCGGCCCGTCGTTGGCCTTCTCGGCCTCGGCGAGCAGCCGGTCCTCCTCGTCGAACAGGCCCTCGCCGTCCTTCTTCGGACGGTCCAGCACGTGGTCGCGCTGCAGCTCCATCTCGTTGGCGAAGCCGAGCAGCATCGGGATGGTCGGCAGGAACACCGAGGCGGTCTCGCCGCGCTTGCGGGCGCGCACGAAGCGGCCGACGGCCTGCGCGAAGAACAGCGGGGTGGAGATCGAGGTGGCGTACACGCCGACGCACAGCCGGGGCACGTCGACGCCCTCGGACACCATGCGCACCGCGACCATCCAGCGCGAGGTGCCCTCGGCGTAGTCGGAGATCCGCTTGGACGCCTCGGTCTCGTCGGAGAGCACCAGCGAGACCTTCTCGCCGGTGATCTCGCGCAGCATCTTGGCGTAGGCGCGGGCCACCGTCTGGTCGGTGGCGATCACCAGGCCGCCGGCGTCCGGGATGCCCTTGCGGACCTCGGTCAGCCGCCGGTCGGCGGCCTGCAGCACCGCCGGGATCCACTCGCCCTGCGGGGACAGCGCGGTGCGCCAGGCCTGGGCGATCAGGTCCTTGGTCATCGGCTCGCCGAGCCGGGCCTCCAGCTCGTCGCCGGCCTTGGTGCGCCAGCGCATGTTGCCGGAGTAACTGAGGAAGATCACCGGGCGGACGACGTGGTCGGCGAGCGCGTGCCCGTAGCCGTAGGTGTAGTCGGCGACCGACTTGCGGATGCCGTCGCCGCCCGCCTCGTACTGGACGAACGGGATCGGGTTGGTGTCCGAGCGGAACGGCGTACCGGTCAGCGCGAGCCGGCGGGTGGCGGGCTCGAACGCCTCGAAGCAGGCCTCGCCCCAGGACTTGGAGTCGCCGGCGTGGTGGATCTCGTCCATGATCACCAGCGTCTTGCGGGCCTCGGTGCGGTTCCGGTGCAGCATCGGGTTCACGCCGACGCCCGCGTAGGTCACCACGATGCCGTGGAAGTCCTTGGACAGCGGGCCCGAGGAGTACGCCGGGTCCAGCCGGATGCCTATCCGGGCGGCGGCCTCGGCCCACTGCTTCTTCAGGTGCTCGGTGGGCGCGATCACGGTGACCTGCTGCACCAGGTGGTTGTGCAGCAGGTAGGACGCCAGGGTCAGGGCGAAGGTGGTCTTTCCGGCGCCCGGGGTGGCGACCGCGAGGAAGTCCCGGGGCTGCTGCTCGATGTACTTGTCCAGCGCGCCCTGCTGCCAGGCGCGGAGCTTGCCGGCGGTGCCCCAGGGGGCACGGCCGGGGAAGGCCGGGGAGAGGTGCGCGGCGGCGGAGGTGCCGGTGGGGCGGGGGTGGAGGCTGTCGGCGTGCGAGAACAGCGGGGACATCGAGGAGGAGGCGGCGGTAGTCACGGTCTCCGAACGGGGTCGTCGCAGGTCAGGGCCAGTTTGAGGCCCGTCTCCCGCGGTCGGCGGGCGGTCGTGGAACCCGCCCAGCCTAGCCCCTTCCGGGGGGCGGACCACGGCGTTGCCGAGGTCCTGTGGCGCGCGTCCCACTCCGGTCGCGCGGCCCTCACCACACCTTCACGCGGCACGGCCGGCCGTTCACCGTGAACACCTCCGGGGCGGCGCGCGGGTCCGTCGCGGCGCCCGTGGAGCCGGCCTCGGCGCCGGCGCCGCGCTGCCCCGCGCCGCCCGCCGGGGGCCCCAACAGCGCGGCCAGCAGCGCCGCCCGCCGGCCCGGCCAGGCCCAGGTTGACCCGGCGCAGCAGGGCCAGTCGGCGCAGTGCGGCAGGTGCCGCTCCACCCGCTGCCCGGCCCGCCGTCCGGCCCGGCCGCGGGCGTGCCCGGCCGGCGCCGCCCAGCGCCCGGCGCAGGACGGGCGGTGCGGGCTGCCCGGGCCGGCCCGCAGGTGGGCCGGCCGCAGCCCCTCGCGGGCCCGGTGCACCAGCACCGCCGCCGCGCCGCGCCGCACCCCGAGCCGGGCCCCGATCTCGCCGGGCGGCAGCCCCTCCACCTCGGCCGGCACAGCGCGTGCGCCCACCGCTCGGGCAGCTGGGCGAGCAGCCGGCGCATCCGGCCGGTCTCGGCCACCCGGCGGCCGGGCCGCCGCTCTCGCCGCCGGGCACGTCCGGGACGGCCTTCTCGCGCACCGGGGCGGCGGCCAGGTGGCGGACGGTGGTGGCCAGGTAGGCGCACGGGTCCTCGATCCGCTGCCCGGCGGCCAGCCGCCGCCACACCCGCAGGTGGGCCTCGGCGACCAGGTCCTCGGCCCGCCAGCGGTCGCCGCCGGTGAGGATGCCGGCGTAGCGCAGCAGGCCGGGGTGGTGGCTGCGGTAGAGCTCGGTGTACGCGGCGAGCGACCGGCGCTCGGCCGTCCGCACTGACGACTCCACGATCTCGCCCCCCCTGGCCCGGTCGGACCGGCGGCAGCCCGGTCGATTCCTGCGATCCTGCCCGGGCGGCCGGGCCGCTGCGCACGACACCCCCGCGCTCGACGACCGAAATGCCCGACTCATCCCTGCCGATGTGGCGCAGATCACTCGAAAGGACCCCAAAACCGGTGTAATTGCTCCTGCCCCTTCCGACTCTTCAGTCACGGAAGGCGACACCGGTCGCACCCCCACACTCCGGAGGAATCGTCGTGTCCGCAGCCCCTGCACCGATCGAACAACACACCCAGGCCCGCCTGATCCTCGGCTCCCACCGCTCCGCCCTGCTCCGGGTCACCCTGCGCTACCGCTGCGAGGACCCGCTGGCGGTCCGGATGGTCTTCCCCGCCGAGTACGCGCTGGACACCGACCCGTACGACCCCCACGGCCCCTACGACCCGAGCGACCCGTTCGACACCGCCGCCGTCCCCGCCGACCAGTCGGCGCCCGACATCGAGTGGGTGTTCGCCCGCCAGCTGCTCTCCGTCGGCCTGGAGCAGCTGGCCGGCGAGGGCGACGTCCGGATCCGGCCCGCGTTCGGCATGCGCACCATGGTCGAGCTGCGCTCCCCGGAGGGCGTCGCGCTGCTCCAGTTCGCCCGCGCGGACCTGCGCCGCTTCCTGTGGCGCAGCCACCTGGCCGTCCCGGAGGGCCAGGAGCTGCGGCACCTGGACTGCGACCGGGCGCTCGCCCAGCTGCTGGCCTGAGCTCCCGTCGGGGGCAGGCGCTCATCGGGTGGCCGTCAGGCCCGTTGAGTGCGCACCAGGTGTGCGTACACCACCACGTTCCCCTCCCAGCCGCCCTCGCGGGTGTAGGCGCCCCCACAGGTGATCAGCCGCAGCTGGGCATCGGGCGTGGCCGTGTACACCTTGGCGTCGGGGAACTCCCGCTTCGGGTAGATCTCCACGCCGTCCACCTGGAACCAGGCGGTGGCCCGGTCGGCCCGGGCGACCTCCACCTGGTCTCCTCTGCGCAGCGCACCCAGGCGGTAGAACACCGCCGGGCCGTGCGCGGTGTCGACGTGCCCGGCCAGCACCGCCGCGCCGCTCGACCCGGGGGCCGCGCCGTCCCGGTACCAGCCCGCCAGATTGCCGTCCGCCCCGGGCGGCGCCTCCAGGCGGCCCTCGCCGTCCAGGCCCAGCGGGCCGACGGGGGCGTCCACGCCGAGCGCCGGGATCCGGACCCGCACCGGCGGCGAGGACGGCAGTGGCGGCACCGCGGGCCCGACCGGCGTCCCGTCGTAGGCCTGCGCGGCGACCGGGGCCGGCGGCAGCACGCCCAGCGCTCCCCCGTGCAGCAGCCAGGCCCCCGCCACGATCGCCCCCGCGGCCAGCGCCGCCCTGCTCCATGCCCGCTCGCCCACCGCACCCTCCGCCCGCGCCGAACCGCTGCGCCCAGTCAACCGATCGCCGCCCGCCCCGGCACGCCCGGCGTTCCGCCCGGGTGACCGGCCGTCAGGACCGGCCCGCCGGGCGGCCGCGGCGCAGCCGGGGGCGGGTCAGGAAGCCCTCGGCGAGGGCGGTGGCCAGGCCGATCGCGGGCAGTTCGGAGGGCTTCTCGTACAGCACGTACCGGGGCTGCCAGTGCGGGCGGTAGCGGGCGTTGGCCCGGTACAGCGACTCCAGCTGCCACCAGCGCGACAGGAACCGCAGCACCCCGCGCCACAGCCGCAGCACCGGCCCCGCGCCGATCCGTTCCTCGAACACCTCGCGGAACATCGCGAAGTTCAGCGACACCCGCCGCACCGCGGGCTCACCGCCCCGGGCGTGTTCGAGCAGCCTCGTCACGGTGTACTCGACCAGCCCGTGGTCGGACTCCCGGTCGCGGCGCATCAGGTCCAGCGACAGCCCGTCCGCGCCCCACGGGACGAAGGACAGCAGGGCGGCGGTCCGGCCGGCCTCGTCGCGGCACTCGGCGATCAGGCAGTCGCCGTCGGCGGGGTCGCCGAGCCGGCCGAGCGCCATCGAGAAGCCGCGTTCGGTGCGGCCGTGCCGCCAGGCGTCGGCGAGCCGCACCAGGTCGGCGAACTCCTCGGCGGGGATGTCCCGGTGCCGGCGGACCACCACCCGGTACCCGGCCCGTTCGACCCGGCGGCAGGTCTGCCGCAGGCCGTCCATCTCCCGCCCGTCCAGGGTGAACCGGGCCGGCTCGACCACCGCCTCGTCGCCGAGGTGCAGCGCCCGCAGCCCCGCCACCCGGGCGTACACCGTGCCGCCCTGCTCGCCCGCGCCGGCGGCGGCGGGGATCCAGGCGTGCGCGCGGGCCAGCCGCTGCCACTCCTCGATCGCCTGCGGCCACGCCTCCGGGTCGCCGATCGGATCGCCCGAGGCCAGCGCCACGCCGTTGACCACCCGGTAGGCGACGGCGGCCTTCCCGCTCGGCGAGAAGCACGGCGACTTGTCGCGGCGCAGCGCGAAGTAGCCCAGCGAGTCCCGCCCGCCGTGCCGCTCCAACAGCCCGCGCAGCCTCGACTCGTCCTCCGGGCCGAGCTGCTCGGCACCGAGCGGGGAGCGCAGCAGGATCCGCAGGGTGAGCAGCAGCAGGGCGGTGCCGAGCAGGTTGAGCGCGAGGTCGATCCAGCGCGGCACCTCCACCCCGCTGACCTTGACGACGCCGGAGAGGGTGACCAGCCGCAGCAGCCCGTACCGGGCAGCCTCGCCCCAGTCCGGCACGCCGTCGGTGTGCCCGAGCCGGACGGCGACCGCGCCGAGGGCGGTGAGCAGCGCCCCGCCGACCACCAGCACGGCGGCCGCCAGCGGCACGTTGCCGCGCCCGCCGCGCACCCGGAACACGGGGCGGCTCAGCAGCAGCGCCAGCAGGACGGCGAGGGTGAGCGCCGCCGAGAACCAGTTGAACGGGTGCGCGCGGAACTCCGGGAAGGCCAGCGCCAGCCCGTACAGCCCGGCGTGCGCCAGCACGACGACCAGCGCGGCGATCCACGCGGCGCGCTTGCGGCGGCGCAGCATCACCGCGAGCAGGCCGGACAGCAGCGCCGCAGTGAACCCGGAGGTGACCAGCACCGGCGTGAAGTACTCGCCGCGGTCGACCCGTTGGACCTGCGCGCGGAACGGCGCGACGACCGCGCCGAGCAGGTCGATCAGGGTGACGATCCGCAGGTACCACTGGACGGACGCGGCGCAGCGCAGCCGCCACGGCGCGGGCGGCGGCGCCTCGGCGACGGCGGGCGGCGGGACGGCCGGCGGCGCGGCGGCCGGCGCCGCCGGCGCGGGTTCGAGGTCGGCGTCGGGGGTGCCGGCCACCAGGTCGTAGACGGCGGTCTTCGCCGCGACCAGGCGGCGGTGGATGCGCTCCTCGCGCCGCTCGGCGCGGGCCAGCCGGCGGGGCCGGGACCGGTAGCGCCAGCGGGCCCACGGGCTCTGCGGCCGGGCCAGCCGCACCGCGCCGACCAGGGCGAGCGGCCAGAGCATGATGCCGAGCAGGCCCGTCCAGGTCTTGCCCTTGAGCAGGCTGACCACCACCAGGGCGAGCAGCCCGCAGGCCCCCGCCAGGGTGGGCCCGTCGGGGTGGCGGGCGAAGCCGCCGAGCGGGAGTTCGCCGAGCAGCAGCAGGCCGATGGTGGCGACGGCGAGCATCACGGCGTCCACCGAGGTGCGGCCCTGGGTCGACCAGTAGACGTCCTTCAGGTGCAGCACCAGCGCGAACTCGTCCAGCACCAGTCCGCAGCCGACCCCGAACCCGAAGCCGAGCAGGTTCCACCAGGAGCCGCCGTCGCCGCGCACCGCGAACGCGGCGACGCCGCAGATCAGCAACAGGGCCTGGCCGAACACCACGTGGTGGATGTGCAGCCCGCCGGGCGTGACGTTGCCCGGCCACCAGCGGACCTGGGCGCGGATCAGCCGGGTGCTGATCCGGATGAACAGGAACGCCAGCACCAGACCGAGCAGCAGCAGGAACAGCGGCTCCCGTCCGGTGTCGACGATCCGGTCCCGGTAGGCGTCCAGCAGCGACTGCCACATCGGCGGGTGCGTCCTCCTCGTCCGGGGTCCGATCCGGTCCGTGCCATCTGATGCCAGGTCAACGCCCGGACGGCGGTGCCGCACCGGCCCGGTGCGCCGAACAGGTGAGCCTTCCGGAGCGGCGTCCCCCGGTCATCCGTACCCCGGGCCGTGCTTCCCGGCACGGCGTGGCGGCCCGTGCGATGCTGGGGCCGACTCCCCCGGACGACGCACCGTTCATTCCATCCGACGGACCGCACCTCCGGCCGGTGCCTTCCCCATACTCCCTGGTGAACGGATGTGAGACATGGACGCCTTCTCCCGCAGGACGCTGCTGGCCGCCGGTGCGGCGACCGCCGCCACCCTCGCGGCCGGCTGCGCGAGCACCTCCGGGAGCGGGGGCGGAGCCGACGGGCCGGCCCGGGCCGACGGCCTCGCCGCGAACGAGACCCCCAGCGCCGTCCCCAAGCCCCCCGCCACCCTGATCGGCGACGGCTCCACCTCCGACACCGGCCCCCAGCCGGGCCAGCCCACCCCCGAACCGCTGGAGCCCGGCCAGAAGCCCCCTCAGTTCGTGGTGTTCTCCTGGGATGGCGCGGGCGAGCTCGACGACCGCCTGTTCAGCCGGTTCCGGCAGCTCGCCAAGGACCACGACGCCACCATGACGTTCTTCCTCTCCGGCATCTACACCCTGCCCGAGTCGAAGAAGTCCATGTACCACCCGCCGCAGCACCAGGTCGGCGCCTCCGACATCGGCTACCTGAGCGACGCCCACATCCGCGCCACCATCGAGGAGATCAGCGCGGCCTGGCTGGACGGACACGAGATCGGCACCCACTTCAACGGGCACTTCTGCGGCGCCAACGGCGGCGGCCGCTGGTCCCCCGATGACTGGGACAGCGAGATCCAGCAGGCGATGGACTTCGTCATGAACTGGAAGACCAACACCGGCAACACCGATCTGCCCGCGCTGCCCTTCGACTACCGCAAGGAGCTGATCGGCGGCCGCACCCCCTGCCTGGAGGGCCAGCGCGGCCTGCTGCCCACCGCCGTCAAGCGCGGCTGGAAGTACGACAGTTCCGGCCCCGGCGGGCTGCAGATGTGGCCGCAGAAGTTCGCCGGCGGCGCGCTGTGGGACATGCCGCTGCAGTCCATCCCGTTCCCCGGGCACACCTTCCAGGTGCTCTCGATGGACTACAACATCATGTACAACCAGTCCGGCGACAACACCAAGGGCGACCCCGGCCGCCGCGCCTTCTGGCAGGCCCAGGCCCGCGACGCCTACCTGGCCGGCTTCGACCGCGCCTACCGCGGCAACCGGGCGCCGTTCATCATCGGCAACCACTTCGAGGGCTGGAACGGCGGCATCTACATGAACGCCGTCGAGGAGGTCCTGAAGGCGATCGCCGACAAGCCCGAGGTCCGGATGGTGTCCTTCCGGCAGCTGGTCGAGTGGCTGGAGGTGCAGGACCCGGCCGTGCTCAAGAAGCTCCAGGCCCTCACCCCCGGCCAGAGCCCCGAGGGCGGCTGGAGCAGCTACCTCGGCGGGGCGGGCGCCCCCGCCGCCACCACCCGCCCGTCCGTGCCGCCGGTGGCCGGCGGCAAGTAGTCCTCCGTCAGGTCCTCACGCCTTCGGCCGGGCCGGCACGGCCCGGCCGGAGAGCGCCGCACCGGCCAGCGCCACCACCGGCATCGTCAGGAACACCGCGGCGAACGCCCCCGCCGGCAGCGCCGCGTCGCGGGCCACGGCGCTGACCGCCCCGCCGCCCAACGCCGCGAACAGCACACCCGCGAGACCGGTCAGCAGCACGTTGCCCAGCGCGTCGCTCAGCTGCAGCGCCGCCGAGTTCTCGCCGGTCTCCGCCGGCGCCGACAGCTTCATCATCAGCACGCTGATGCTGGCGATCGCCATGCCCATGCCGGAGCCGCCGACCGCCCAGGCCGCCGCCGTCACCCAGACCGGCACCGACGAGAACAGCACCAGCGCCGCCGCGCCGATCGCCACCGCGGTCAGCACGAACCCGTACCGGATCATCGCCTCCCGGTGGCGCTCCGCACCCGGCCGGCCCTGCAGCCACGACCCCAGCGCCCAGGACAGTCCGCCCGGCGCCAGCGTCAGGCCCGCCATGGTCACCGACAGGCCGCGCTGGGTCTGCATCATCAGCGGGATGAACAGCTCGGACGCGAAGAACGCGCCCGCCGCCAGCCCGCGCAGCAGGATCACCGTCGGCAGACCGCGGGCCGCCCGCAGCGTCCCCTTCGGCAGCAGCCGCAGCACCGCCGGGCCGATCAGCGCCACCCCGGCGGCCGCCGGCAGCAGCGACCAGCCGTCCAGCCGCTGACCCGCGTACTGCAGCAGCGCCGCGCCGACCGCGACCATCGCCGCGTCCCGGGTCCGCCGCCAGTCGTACGGCTGCACCTGCAGCGGCGGCTGGCGCCGCTCGGAACGGCGCAGCGCCGGGCCCATCACCGCGAGCGGCAGCAGCACCAGCACCGGCACCGCGAGGAACACCCAGCGCCAGCCCAGGTGCTGGGTGACCGCGCCGGAGATCACCGGGCCGAGGATCGACGGCAGCACCCAGGCCGCCGAGAACGCGGCGAACACCGCCGGGCGCAGCCGCTCCGGGAACGCCCGGCCGACCACCACGTACAGCGCCACGATCACCAGGCCGCCGCCCAGGCCCTGCACCGCCCGGCCCGCGACGAACATCCACATGTTCACGGCGGTGCCGGCGATCACCAGCCCGGCCGCGAACACCGCGATCCCGCTGAACAGCGGCACCAGCGGCCCGCGCCGGTCGCACAGCTGCCCCGACACCACCATCGCCAGCAGCGTGGTGGTGAAGTACGCGGAGAACGCGAACGCGTACAGGCCGATACCGTCGAGCTGCTGCGCCGCGGTCGGCATCGCGGTGTTCACCGCCGTCGCCTCGAACGCCAGCAGCAGCACCACCGAGACGATGCCCAGCGTCAGCGCCCGCCAGGGGCCGCTGAGCACACCTCCCGTGCCGTCGTCGTCGGGTATCTGCCGCGATGCTGCCGTTTCGGCCGGGGAGGTGGTGGTCACCACGACATGGTAAGTGCCGTCATCGCCTCTTGGTCCTGACCCTTCGGCCGACGACGACCTCCGCCGCCGGCCCTAGGCCCTGCCTCCGCCGGTTCCGCTAGTGCAGCACCTTCAGCCCCACCACCCCGGCCAGGATCAGCACCAGGCAGGTGATCCGGGCCGCACTCACCGCGTCCCCCATCGCTGCCATCCCGTACAGCGCCGTCCCCACCGCGCCGATGCCGACCCACACCGCATACCCGGTCCCCAACGGAATCGACCGCATCGCGTACGCCAGCCCGCCCATCGACAGGACCAGACCCACCGCGAACACCAGACTCGGCACCAGCCGCGAGAACCCCTTGCTGGCCTCCAGGGCCACCGCCCAGACGGTCTCCAGCACACCGGCGACGATCAGAACCACCCACGCCATGACGACGGACTCCTCGCAGTAGTCGAACCACCTACCGCGCCGTCTTGTCATACCGGGTACGACGCACCTCGTCCGGGACGGGCCACCAGCACCCGCCTCGTTCCCGACCGTAGCACAGCGCCGACACGCGGAATTCATCGACGAATTACCGCTTTCCATTGACGCCGCCCCGATCCCGCCCGCTATAGTGAATTCACCGGAACGAACCGGAGCAGCCCACGACGGCAGGAGAAGGCGATGAACAGGAAGCTGGTGGCCCTCGCAGCGCCCCGCACCTGTGCCTCCTGTCCCGGCTGCCGGTGTTCCCTCCCCTGTTGCGCCTGACCGCAACTCCCCCGCGCCGACAGGCCTCTTGACGCCTGCGCGCACCCCTTCCCGACCGTGTGCCCGAGTGGTTCAGGGAACCGTCTGCAAAACGGTTTACACGGGTTCGATTCCCGTCACGGTCTCTTCCGGAATTCACCGGGCGCCATTCATGCACCGCCGCGCCCGGTGAATTCCGCTGCCCTTTTCCTTTTCCTCGGCGAGTTTCCCGGCACAATGCGGCGGGCGCCGGCGGTGATCCCCCAGGACCACCACCGGCGCCCGCCGCGCGCTGCCGACTGCCCGGCTGCCACCCGCCTGCTACTCGATGACCGGCGGGTTCGCCGTGCCACCGCGCCAGGTCTCCTCGTCCTCGATCAGGTAGTCGGGACGGTGGCCCTCGCCCTTCTTCTTCCGGTTGGCACTGCCGGACCCGGGCGCGCCGTGCATACCGGCCGCACCGCCCTGGCCGCCGCCGCGGCCCTTGCCGATGCCCGAACCGCCCTCGGTGAACGCCCGGCCACCGGCACCGCCGGCCTTGGCGCCGCCGATCGTGCCGCCGGCCTTGCGCACCAGGCCGCTGCCCTTCCCACCGGCACCGCCCTTCGCGCCGCCGGCGCCACCCATGCCGCCGCCGTGCATACCGCCGCCCATGCCGCCGGCACCGGCCGCGCCACGACCACCCGCGGCACCGGCGCCCGCAGCCCCGGCGCCACCGGCACCGCCGGCCTTGCCCGCGCCACCGGCCCCGGCACCGCCGGACCCGCCGACCTTGCCGCCGCCACTGCCACCGGTCCCGAGCCCGCCGGTCCCGACGCCACCGGTACGACCGCCACCGGACCCGCCACCGGGCAGGTACCCGCCGCCGCCGACCCCGGGCACGTAACCACCGCCACCGGGGAACCCGCCACCACCGGTACCACCACCACCCGTACCGGGCCCCGGCAGGGTCCCCACCCCACCGGGCAACCCACCCCCGGGCCCCGTAGGCAACCCGGGCCCCGTCTCAGGCGGAGTCCACCCGTCCAACCCGGTGGACGGCGGCTTCCACGGCTGCCCCGGCGTAATCGGCGGCACCCCGTGCGTCGGAGGCATCGGCTCCACCTGCCCGGGAGCCCACGGCGAAGGCTGCCCGGGATCCTTGGGCGGCACGTACCCGGGCGGGGGCTGGTCCTTGGGGTGCCCCTCGGGGTACTTCGGCATCGGCATGGTGGGCGGGGTGTGCCCGGGCGGCGGAGAGACCGCAGGCTGGGGCGGATAGGCCTCGTGAGTCCCGCCGTCACCGGAATCCCGCTTCGGCGGCTCGTCGATGTAGCTCGCCGCCTCGGTGTACTGGGGACCGAGGTGCTCCATGACACCGATCGCGTACTGGTGGGCGACCTCGGTCGCCGACAGTTCATGGGCGTTCTTGTTCACCGCGTCGATGCGGTTCATCCCCGAGGCAAGGTCCCGCTTGAGGCCTTCGTCGGAAGAGGCGAAGCCGTCGTTGAGAGTCTTGCCGACCCGGTCCCAGAAGCCGGGAACCTTGATCTGCGACATCGTCGACTTGGTCTGCTGCAGCGCGGTCGCCGCGTAGTCCATGGCGACCGAGGTGTTCGACGCATGCGCGGCGGTGTTGGCCAGGCTCTGCTGGATCTGACCGCCCTTCTGCGCGAAGCCCTGGGCCGCAGCACCCTGCCAGTTCGCGGTGGCGTGCTGCACGGCCTCCTGCAGCTTCGCGGCGACGTCGTTCAACTCCTGGTGAACGCTCTTCCAGTGCTCGCCGACCTGGCGGATCTGGTCCGGGCTGGAGTGCCCGACCATGTCCTTGAGCGGGATGAGGGCGTAGGAGTCGAACGGAGTCTTGTGTGACGCCATGTCAGACCGTCCTCGGGGTCAGCTGGTTCATCGTCGCCTGCTTGTCGAGCTCACCGCCGGTGTACCTGGCATGAGCGGTCTGGGTCTTGTCGCCGTACTCGTTGATCAGGGCGTCAAGATCCGCGATCGTCTGGGTCAGGAACGCCTGCATCTTGCCGTGCGCCTCGTACAGCGCCTGCGCCTCGACGAAGTTGCCGCCGAAGGCATCCCGAGAGATGTCGGTCTTGTACTTCGTGTTGGTGCCGCACGTACTGATGTTCTGCTGGAGGGCCCGCAGTCGCTTGACCACTGCCTCCAGCTCATCCGGGTTTACGCTGAATCCGTCGGACACGAGGCCCTCTCCCCCTGGAGTGTCGAAACTTCCCCGTGGTAGCGCTCTGGTGGGTGGGCTGACGTTTACTCAGAGCGTTCGATCGTATCGCGTTCAGGGCGTGTCTTGACACGTCCTGAACGCGACTGGTTACTGCCCCTGGTAAGGGTTCTGATAGCCCGTCGGCGGCTGCTGAGGGTAGCCGGGCGGCGGCTGCTGGCCGTACTGCGGGGCCCCGGGCTGTTGGCCGTAAGGCTGCTGCTGAGCGGGCGGCCAGCCCTGCGGAGCACCGTACGGAGCAGGACCACCCGGCTGACCAGGCACGCTCTGCGACCGGTTGCGCCTCCGACTGTTCGCCACCACGATCGCGATGATCACGATGAGCAGCACCACCGCTCCGCCGATCGCACCGAGGATCAGCGGCATGGTCGAAGTGGACGACTGCTCCAACTCCGGCGCCGCCCCAGGATTTCCCAGTCCGGACCCGGGATCAGTGGAACTCCCACCACCGGTGGTCGCCCCCTGGCTGGCCGCAGGACTTGAGCCGCCATCGTCCACGCCCTCCGGGAGCGCCAGCGGTCCCTGGGCGGCACCGGTCGGAATGTTCATGGTCAGCGCCTCGTACGGGCTGACGATCCCGTAACCGTAGTGCTGATCGGGGAGCTTACTCACCCCGTCAGGCCGTGCCGCCGACTTGACCAGCCGCTCCGCGACCTGTCCGGCCGTCAGCTTCGGGAACTTCGCTCGTACCAACGCCGCGGCAGCGGCGACATACGGCGTCGCGAACGAGGTTCCGTCGTCCATGCAGTACTGGCTGGTGCCACAGTCACCTGCGGAGACGATTCGCACGCCCGGTGCCGAAAGGAGCACCTCAGGACCGAAGTTGGACTTCGGCCAGATCTTCAGGTCCTTGGCGACCGCGCCGACCGCGAGAACCCCTGGGGCCTTGGCGGGATAGTCCACCCCAGCCCCGACATTGCCCGCCGCGGCCACAATCAGAACATCGTGCTGATAGGCGTAGGCGATCGCGTCCTTCTCACGCGCGCTGAGGTCCGGACCGCCCTGCGAAATGTTGATCACCTTCGCGTCGTGGTCCACCGCCCACTTGATGCCTTCGCCAATCCCGCCCGCGCCTCCGGGGCCGAGCTTGTAGATCGGCAGGATCTTGACGCCGGGAGCCAACCCCACCACGCCGTCACCACTGCCGTGGCCCTGGCCGGCGATCAGGCTCGCCACCCCGGTGCCGTGCGGATTGGCAGTTCCTACTTCGTTGCCGCCACCGCTCGGGTCGTACCCGGGCAGCACGTGCCCCGCAAGGTCCGGATGGTTGGGGTTCACTCCGCTGTCGATGACCGCGACGGTGACGCCCTCACCCCTGGTGATCGACCACACCTTGCTGAGGTTGAAGTACTGGTTCGCCCATTGCCCGTCCCGCACCTGGTCCGCGGACGCCGCCGGCAGTCCGGTCAGTAGGAACCCCGCAGTCAGCGTGGTCGCGCCGAGCACGCGCGTGAGTCTCGTCAGCCTCATCAGTACCCCGTCGGTCGAGTGACAGCCCGTTCGTTCTCGCAACGCCCCCGGAACGCAGGACCGTCCGATCGTATCGCCCGGCCCGGGCCCTGCGCAGACCTCCAGTGACGAGTTCGCTACGTTTCGCCTCACCGCGATGCCGACTGTCGGTCAGGTCCGGACGTGCGAGCGGGATTCGATCGCCGAATCGGCCGACCTACTGCCAACTACCGCTCCGGTAGGGCCGCTGCGGGTAGCCGGCGCCTGTCGGGATGTCCTTGGCCAGGGCTTCGGTCGGCGCGAGGATGTCACAGCCGTCTGCAGTACTGGGCGCCCACGCCGGCACACCGGGCTCGTTCGCCCGGTGCCGGCGGTCCGGGTGGCCGGTCAGGCGAGGGTGGCGTCCTCCGGGAGGATCGGGAGGCGGCCTACCGGGAGGCCGGTGGCGGCGCGGACGGCGGCGGCCACGGCGGCGGGGGCGACGACGGCGGGGGCGGCGCTGACGGCTTTGGCGCCGAAGGGGGCGACGACGTCGCGTTCTTCGAGGAGGGCGGCGATCCGGATGTCGGGGGTGTCGAGGGCGGTGGGGAGGCGGTAGCCGGTGAGGGAGGCGTTGAGGGGGATGCCGTGTTCGGTGCGGAGGTTCTCCAGCAGGGCGAGTCCGACGCCCTGGGCGACGGCGCCCTCGATGCGGTTCTCGATCTGGCGGGGGTTCAGGGCGCGGCCGACGTCCTGGGCGACGGTCACGTCGACGACCCGGACGGCGCCGAGTTCGATGTCGACGTCGACGACGGCGCGCATCGCGCAGAAGGCGATGGAGACGAAGGCGTCGCCCTGCCCGGTCTCGGGGTCGAGGGGTTCGGTGGGGTGGGGGCGGCACTGGGCGGTGGCCCAGAGCTCGCGGCCTTCGAGGGCCTGGCTGACCGGCATGCCGAGCACGCCGTCGTACGAGGTGATCTTCCCGTCGCTGATGGTGAGCAGTTCGACGGACATCCCGAAGTCCGCGGCGATCGGCTGCAGCATCTGGTGGCGGACCATCAGCGCGGCGCGTTCGACCGCGCCGCCGGACACCCAGGTGTGCCGGCCGCGGGCGGCGGGGCCGGCCGCGGACTGGTCGGAGTCGACGGGCGCGATGTACACCTCGCTGACGCCGAGGACGGACTGGACGATCTGCCGGGCGAGGGTGGCGAAGCCCTGTCCGGAGTCGACGGCCGCGCAGATCACGGTGGCGTGGTCGCCGGAGACCCGGACGGTCGCGGTGGCGACCTCGTCCTCGCCCTCCGCGCCGAGCATGTGCACCATGCCGACCGCGTAGCCGATGCCGCGGCGCACCGCGGCGGGGTCGCCGGCGCCGCCCGGGCCGCCGGGCAGCAGCCAGTCGGCCTCGGGGTCGTCGAGCGGCAGGGCGGGCAGCGGGGAGTCGGCGAGCGCGTCGAGCAGCGCGGTGACGGGGGCGGGGCAGGTGACGGCCTGTCCGGTGGGCAGCGGGTCGCCGGTGGACATCGCGTTGCGGCGGCGGATCTCCAGCGGGTCGACGCCGAGCTGCTTGGCGAGCTGGTCGAGCTGCGACTCGTACGCGAAGCAGGTCTGCAGCGCGCCCTCGCCGCGCATCCGGCCGGCCGGCGGGTTGTTGGTGCGCACCGCCCAGGCGTCGACGAAGACGTTGGGGCAGGTGTAGGGGCCGACCGAGAACGCGACGGCGGCGGCCAGCGCCTCCGCGGAGACGTCGGCGTAGGCGCCGCCGTCCAGCAGGATCTGCGCCTCGACCTTGACCAGCCTGCCGTCGGCGTCGGCGTGGTGCCGGTAGCGCAGGAGCGCGGGGTGCCGGGTGGTGTGCGCCTGGAAGGACTCGGCGCGGGTGAGGGTCATCTTGACGGGGCGTCCGGTGCGCAGCGCGAGCAGCGCCAGGGTGACCTGGAAGGACAGGTCCTCGCGGTCGGCGGTGGCGCCGGGCACGCCGGTGACGACCAGCCGGACCCGGTCGGGGTCGAGGCCGAGGCAGGCGGCGGTGCGGTCGCGGTCTCCGTGCGGGTCGGTGGAGGACAGGTGCAGTTCGACGCCGCCGTCGGGGCGGGGCACGGCGAGGCCGGCCTCGGCGCCGATCGGGGCGGGGTCCTGTCGGCCGACCTGGTAGAGGCCCTCGACGACGATCTCGCCGACGGCGTCGGGGTCGCCGGTGCGCAGCGGCAGGTGGCGCAGCAGGTTGCCGTCGGGGTGCAGCGGCGGGGCGTGGAAGGCGGCCTCGGGGTCGGTGACGGGTTCCAGGACCTCGTACTCGACCAGGATCGCGGCGGCGGCGAGCCGGGCGGTGTCGGGGTGGTCGGCGGCGACGGCGGCGACGGGTTCGCCGTGGTGGCGCACCACACCGGAGGCGAGCACCGGCCGGTCGGCGACGACGGGTCCGGGGGTCGCGCCGTCGGCGCCGCCGTCGCTGCCGCCGGGCAGGTCGGCGGCGGTGACCACGGCGTGCACGCCGGGGACGGCAAGGGCCGCGGAGGTGTCGACGGAGACGATCCGGGCGTGCGGGTGCGGGGAGCGCAGCACGGCGCCCCAGAGCAGCCCTTCGGCCCACAGGTCGGCGGCGTACGGGTAGATGCCGAGGGCCTTGGGGAGGGCGTCGGTGCGCAGCGGGGAGCTGCCGAGGCCGGTGGAGCCGGTCTCGTCGTCCGCGGGGGCGGCCGCCGGGAGCTCGGTGGCGGAGGTCATGCGTTCTCGTCCTCGGGGAGCCTGATGCCGTGGGCGGGGGTGGCGTCGTAGCCGGGGTACTGGTGTCCGTAGCCGTCGGTGGCGTAGACGGTGCCGTCGTAGCCGCCCGGGTCCTGCTGCGGGGCGCCGTGCGGCGGGGCGCCTTCGTAGACGCCCGGGTCCTGGTGCGGGATGCCGTGCGGCGGGGTGGGCAGGTACGGCGTGCCGTGCGCGGGGGTGCCGTAGGCCGCGGCGTCGGCGGCGGTGCCGTGCGCGGGGGTGGGCTCCCAGCCGACGGGGACGGCGGTGCCGTGCGCGGGGGTTCCGGACCAGGCCGGTTCGGCGGGCCGGGGCGGCTGGGCCTGCGGCTGCGCCTGCGGGGGGATCAACTGGTCGGCCTCGTGCCAGAGTTCGGAGTCGGCGTAGAGCGGGAGCTCGCCGGCCAGCGCGAGGTCGGCGAAGGACTGCTCGGTGGCCTGTGCCGGCGCCACCGGTTCAGCGGTGGCCGCGGCCTGTTCGGCGGCGTCGAGTTCCGCTTCGAGGGCGGCTTCGCGGGCCTCGGCGACGGTCTGGACCGCGGCCAGCGCGCCCCGGTAGCCGGTGCAGCGGCACAGGTTGCCGCACAGCGCCTGGCGGGCCTCGACCTCGCTGGGGCGGTGGTTGCGCTGCAGCAGGTCGTGGACGGCCATCGCGAGGCCGGGGGTGCAGTAGCCGCACTGGACGGCGCCGGAGTCGGCGAGCGCCTGCTGGACGTCGCTGGCGCCGCCGGCGCCGGACAGGCCCTCGACGGTGTTGATCTCGCTGTCGGCGGCGAGCGCGGCGGGCACCAGGCAGCCGTTCACCAGCTGTCCGTCGACCTGCACCGAGCAGGCCCCGCACTCGCCCTGCTCGCAGCCGTCCTTGGCGCCGGCCAGGCCGAGGCGTTCGCGCAGCACGTACAGCAGGCTCTCGCCGATCCAGGCGTCGCTGACGGGTCGTTCGACGCCGTTGACGCGCAGCGTGTACGAGGCGGTGGGGCGCACGTCGCCGGTGAGCGCTCCGGGGTGGTTCAGCAGTTCGTCGGTCACTTCAGCGCCCTTCCCAACGCCCGGCGGGCCAGCACGGCTACGGTACGCCGCAGGCGGGCGCCCGCCGGGCCCGCCCCCTCGCCGCCGGCGGCGCCCTCGGGGACGCAGGCGGCGGCCACGTATTCGCCGAACGCGGCGAGCGCGGCGGGGTCGATCAGGACCGCGCCGTCCTCGCCGCGGGCGTCCCAGTCGATGCAGCCGGCCACCCAGCTCTCGGCCTCCAGCGGCCGCAGCGGGACGGGGGCGACGGCGCCGACGGCGCAGCGCACGCCGCGCCGGGCGGGGTCGAGGACCAGGGCGACGGAGGCGGCGGCGCGGGACGGGCCGCTGCGGCCGGTGGACTTCAGGAACACCTGCGGGGCGTGCAGCAGCGGGACCCGCACCCAGGTGAGCAGTTCGCCGGGTCGCAGCGGGTCGAGTCCGGTGAGCAGGTGGCTGATCGGCACCTCGCGGACGGTGCCGGGCCGGGCGAGGGTGGCGGTGGCTTCGAGGGCGGCGAGCACCGGGAGGGTGTCACCGGCGGGGGCGCCGGTGGCGATGTTGCCGCCGAGGGTGCCGACGTTGCGCACCTGCGGGGGGCCCGCGGTGCGGGCGGCGTCGGCGAGGGCCGGGATCAGGGCGGCGAAGTCGGGGCGGTCCATCCGGGCGTGGGTGAGGCCGGCGCCGAGGACGGCGGTGCCGCCGTCCTCGTAGCGCCAGCCGCGCAGTTCGGTGATCCGGCCGAGTCCGATCAGGGCGGCGGGCCGCAGCCGCCCGCCGTTGACGGCCTCCATCAGGTCGGTGGCGCCCGCCACCGGCACCGCCCCCGGGGTGGCGGCCAGCGCTTCGACCGCCTCGTCCACCGAGGCCGGCATCATGATCGTCCGGTTCACCAGGTTCCCACCGTGCTCCATTTGCAGTGCGGCCTGCCGCCCGTAGGGTACGGGCGATCGGTGCGGGTTGGGCAACTCTGGCACACAAAGACCGCTGATCATTTCCGAGGTCGCGGACAGGTCCGAACAACTCGGGACAACTCCGGGCGCGAACGCGCACGAACGCGACCGGGCCGATGTCCAGGTGATCGGTTGTTCACTTGATCTTGACGAGGCGGCCGCGCCCGGAGTTCCGGCAGGTCCTATCCGACGGCCGGCCCGGCGCCGGGACGCCCCTCGATCGGCCGGCCGACGATGCCGGGCTTGCGCTGCCACGGGCGCGGGCCCTCGGGGCGGCGGTACTCGATGCCGAGGGCGTCGAGGCGCGGGTAGTGGCCGGCCATCCGGGCCTCGAAACCGGCCCAGTCGCGCGCCTCGGGGTCGCGCGGCAGGTCGGACCAGGCGACCTCGGCGAACGCGGCGAGCCGCGGGAACACCTTGTAGTCGACGTCCCGGCCGTCGAACATGAACTCGGTCCAGATGTTCGCCTGGGTGCCGATGACGTGTCGGGCGGCCCGCTCGTCGAGCTGCGGCGGCACCGGCTCGAAGCGGTAGACGTCCTCCAGCGAGCGCACCCAGCCGACCGGGATCGGCTCGTCCTCGCCGCCGTCCTGCCGGTGGTCGAGGTAGACGTGCTGCTCGGGGCACATCACCACGTCGTGCCCGGCCTGCGCGGCGGCGATGCCGCCCTCGTAGCCGCGCCAGGAGGAGACCGCCGCGCCGGGGGCGAGGCCGCCCTCCAGGATCTCGTCCCAGCCGATCAGCCGGCGGCCGCGCTCGGCCAGCCAGCCGTCGAAGTGCCGGATGACGTGGCTCTGCAGCTCGAACTCGTCGCTCAGCCCGAGTTCGGCGATCCGGGCCTGCGCGGCGGGGCTGGCCTTCCACTGGTCCTTGGGGCACTCGTCGCCGCCGAGGTGGACGAAGGTGGAGGGGAAGATCTCCAGCACCTCCTCCAGCACGTGCTCGTAGAACCGCAGGGTGGCCTCGGAGGCGTTCAGGATGTTCTCGCTGACGCCCCAGTCGGTCCAGGTGCCGAGCGCCGCGGTGTCCACCACGTCGGTGTTGCCGAGCTCGGGGTAGGCGGCGATGGCGGCCTGGTTGTGGCCGGGCAGGTCGACCTCGGGGACGACGGTGATGTGCCGGGCGGCGGCGTAGGCGACGATCTCCCGCAGGTCGTCCTGGGTGTAGTAGCCGCCGTGCGGCTGGTCGTCGTGCCGCCGGCCGGCCCGGAAGCCGACCATCGACCGCTCCCGCCAGGCGGCGGTCCCGGTGAGTTCCGGGTAGCGCTTGACCTCGATCCGCCAGCCCTGGTCGTCGGTCAGGTGGAAGTGGAGGACGTTCAGCTTGTGCGCGGCCAGCTGGTCGATGAACCGCAGCACCCCGGCCTTCGGCATGAAGTGCCGGGAGACGTCCAGCAGCGCGCCGCGCCAGCCGAACCGGGGCGCGTCGTGGATCTCCACCGCGGGAACCGTCCAGCGCGCGCCGGGCAGCGGGGCGGTGCGGTACACGGGGGGGCCGAGCAGCTGGCGCAGCGTCTGGGCGGCGTACGACAGGCCCGCGGCGGCGCCGCCGGTGAGCCGCACCGCGTCCGGGCCGGCGCTCAGCCGGTACTCCTCGGCGGCGAGGGCGTCGTCCAGTGCGAGCACCAGGCCGCCCTCCTGCCCCGCCGGGGCCGGGTCCAGGTCGAAGCCGGTGGCGGCGGACAGCTCGGCGCGCAGCCGACGGGCCACGCCCTCGGCGCCGGGGGCGGCGGCGATCCGGGTGCCGGCGTGCAGCTCGAACGGGGCGGCGTCGGCGGGGGCGTGGACGTGCAACGGGGCAGGGATGAGGTCCATGCGCCTCATCCTGCCCCGGTTCACCCCGATTGGCATAGACCACTCGGGGGCTTCGCTCCGACCGGACGGTCAGTCCTTCTTGTCGTCCCCGCCCGGGTTGTTCAGCCCGTCGAAGATCTCCTTGCACATCGGGCAGACCGGGTACTTCTTCGGGTCGCGGCCGGGCACCCAGACCTTGCCGCACAGCGCCACCACGGGGGACCCGGAGAGCGCGCTCTCCATGATCTTGTCCTTCTGGACGTAGTGGGCGAAGCGCTCGTGGTCGCCGTCCCCGTGCGAAGTCTGCGGGACGGGCTCGACCAGGGTGCCGGTGCCGAGGCCGCGCTCGGGCTCAAGAGTGCTCATGGGTGCCAAGTCTATGGGGGCCGCCCGGAACCCGGCCACCATGTGGAACCGGCCCGCCGGTCAGTTCAGCGTCGGGTCGTCCGGGTAGGTGGCGAGCATCGCCAGCGGCCCGCGCTGGCGGCGCAGCACGGCCCGCCACATCCGGTCCGGCTCGACGCAGGAGACGTCGCCGGCCTCGCACTCCACCGGGTACCAGGCGCCCTCGGCGATCTCCTGCTCCAGCTGGCCCGGCGACCAGCCCGCGTAGCCGGCGAACACCCGCATGCCGCCGAGCACCCCGGCCAGCACCTCCGGCGGGGCCTCCAGGTCGACCAGGCCGATCGCCCCGTGCACCCGCCGCCAGCCGAGCGGCCCCGGGTGGGTCTCCTCGCCGGGCACCACGGCGATCGCCAGCGCCGAGTCCAGCCCGACCGGCCCGCCCTGGAACACCACCGCGGGGTCGCCGGCCAGCGCGGCCCAGCCGTCCAGCACGGCGGCCACGTCCACCGGGGTGGGCCGGTTGAGCACCACCCCGAGCGCCCCCTGGGAGTCGTGGTCGAGCAGCAGGACGACCGACCTGGCGAAGTTCGGGTCCGTCAGCACGGGCGTGGCCACGAGCAGTCGGCCGGTGAGCACGGGGGCCGCTTCCATGCCTGCCATGATGCCTCCCGACGGGCCCTGCGGGACACCCGGCAGGCCGTGCGCAGGGCCACCCGTCCGGCCCAATGGCGGTGCCGGTCGGCACGCCTCACAGCATGATCACCAATAGGGCACACGGGAACCAATCGCCCACCCTCTACCATCTATGAGGTGGCGAAGGGCCGTTCCCTCAGCTCCGCAGCCGAAAACCTCCCCTGCGCACCCGGATTGCGAGAACGATGACCGACGACGTCCTGCTGGTCCACGGCGGAAACCCGCTCGAAGGCGAGATCCAGATCCGCGGCGCCAAGAACCTGGTCCCCAAGGCCATGGTCGCCGCGCTGCTCGGCCAGGGCCCCAGCAGACTGCGCAGCGTGCCGGACATCCGGGACGTCAAGGTCGTCCGCGGCCTGCTGCAGCTGCACGGGGTCACCGTCCGCACCGGCGACGAGGAGGGCGAGCTGATCCTCGACCCGTCGCACGTCGAGAGCGCCAACGTGGCGGACATCGACGCGCACGCCGGCTCCTCGCGCATCCCGATCCTGTTCTGCGGCCCGCTGCTGCACCGCCTCGGCCACGCCTTCATCCCGGGCCTGGGCGGCTGCGACATCGGCGGCCGGCCGGTGGACTTCCACTTCGAGGTGCTGCGCCAGTTCGGCGCCACCATCGAGAAGCACCCGCAGGGCACCTACCTGGTGGCCACCCAGCGGCTGCGCGGCACCAAGATCGAGCTGCCGTACCCGTCGGTCGGCGCCACCGAGCAGGTGCTGCTGACCGCGGTGCTCGCCGAGGGCGTCACCGAGCTGCGCAACGCCGCGATCGAGCCGGAGATCGTCGACCTGATCTGCGTGCTGCAGAAGATGGGCGCGATCATCTCGCTGGGCACCGACCGCACCATCCTGATCACCGGTGTGGACGAGCTGGACGGCTACACCCACCGGGCGCTGCCGGACCGCCTGGAGGCCGCCTCGTGGGCCTGCGCGGCGCTGGCCACCAAGGGCGACATCTACGTCCGCGGCGCCGAGCAGATCCCGATGATGACCTTCCTGAACACCTTCCGGAAGGTCGGCGGCGCCTACGAGATCGACGACGCGGGCATCCGGTTCTGGCACCCGGGCGGCGAGCTCAAGGCGATCGCCCTGGAGACCGACGTGCACCCGGGCTTCCAGACCGACTGGCAGCAGCCGCTGGTGGTGGCGCTGACCCAGGCCACCGGCCTGTCGATCGTGCACGAGACGGTGTACGAGTCCCGGCTGGGCTTCACCGGCGCGCTGAACCAGATGGGCGCCCACATCCAGCTGTACCGCGAGTGCCTGGGCGGCACCCCGTGCCGGTTCGGGGCCCGCAACTTCAAGCACTCCGCGGTGGTCTCCGGCCCGTCCAAGCTGATGGGCGGCGAGCTGGTCATCCCCGACCTTCGCGGCGGCTTCTCGTACCTGATCGCGGCGCTGGCCGCCGAGGGCACCTCCACGGTGCACGGCATCGACCTGATCAACCGCGGCTACGAGAACTTCATGGACAAGCTGCGCGACCTGGGCGCGCACATCGAGCTGCCGTCGGAGGTCGAGTCGGCCGAGGTCCAGCTGACCGCCTGACCGCGCAGGGCCCGCACAAGCCGGTGGCCGGCCTCCCCCGAGGGGAGACCGGCCACCGGTGCGTTCAGCGGAGGGTCACTTGCCCTTCGCGGCTTCCTTCAGCTTCGAGCCGGCGCTCACCTTGACGCTGAAGCCCTCGGCGATCTGGATCGGCTCGCCGGTCTGCGGGTTGCGGGCGGTGCGGGCGGCGCGCAGGGTGCGCTCGAAGGTCAGGAAACCGGGGATGGTGACCTTCTCGTCGCCCTTGGCGACGACCTCGCCGGTGATCTCGGCGAAGGCGGCCAGCACGGCGTCGGCGTCCTTGCGGGTCACCTCGGCGCGCTCGGCCAGCGCGGCCACCAGCTCACTGCGGTTCATGTGTACTCCTGTGGTCTGTTGCTCTGCCGTGCGCGGAGGCATGGCCGGTCCGCGCGACGGTGCTCGTTCAGGCGAGGGGTGGTCAGGGGCCGGGCTCGCACCGCGAAGCGCCGCAAACTGCCCGCCTGGGTACGAATCCTGCCCCGACCGGCACTGAGAAAGCCAATCGGGCACCGGCGTGGTTGACCCGAACAGCGCCCACCGGACAGAGGTGTGACGCTCCGTCGGCTCCGGGGTGGCCGGGGCGGGCGGCGGCCGGGACGACACGCCGTTGCGCAACAAGGGACGTTCCGTACTTGTCGGACACGCCACCCCGTCGCAGGGCTACCGTACGCCCTGGCACCGACAAGCCCAAACACGCCCCTTTCCCTTGTGTCGCAAGGGATCCGGCACGTTCGCCGCAATCGGGGTGCGACGAACGCGCCGGGCGCTCACCGACTCAGAGCTGAACGGCCGGGAACGCGGCGGTGTCGAGCGTTCCGACGATGCCCGGGGTGGGCTTCGACGGGGCCGTCTCCGCGTCGCCACGGGCCGCCACGGCGGCGTCCCGGACGGCCGTGGCGACGGTCTTGGCGACGCCCGGGTGGAAGACGCTGGGGATGATGTAGTTCGGGTTCAGCTCGTCGTCGGTGACGGTGGTGGCCAGCGCACGGGCGGCGGCCAGCATCATCTCGGTGTCGACGCTGCTGGACTGGGCGTCCAGCAGGCCGCGGAAGACGCCCGGGAAGACCAGCACGTTGTTGATCTGGTTGGGGAAGTCGCTGCGGCCGGTGGCGACCACCGCGGCGGTCTGCCGGGCCACCGCCGGGTCGACCTCCGGGTCGGGGTTGGCCAGCGCGAAGACGATCGCGTCCTTGGCCATGGTGGCCAGGTCGTCGCCGTCCAGCACGTTCGGGGCGGAGACGCCGATGAACACGTCGGCGTCGGCCACCGCCTCCTTGAGGGTGCCGGTGCGGCCGGAGCGGTTGGTGTTCTCGGCGATCCAGCGCAGGTTGTCGTTCAGGTCCTCGCGGCCCAGGTGGACCACGCCCTGCACGTCCGCCACGGTGGCGTGCGAGACGCCCGCGGCCATCAGCAGCTTGAGGATCGCGGTGCCCGCGGCGCCGGCGCCGCTCATCACGACCCGGATCTCGCCGATCTCCTTGCCGACCACCTTCAGCGCGTTGGTCAGCGCGGCCAGCACCACGATCGCGGTGCCGTGCTGGTCGTCGTGGAAGACCGGGATGTCCAGCGCCTCGCGCAGCCGGGCCTCGATCTCGAAGCAGCGCGGCGCGGAGATGTCCTCCAGGTTGATGCCGGCGAAGCCCGGGGCGATGGCCTTGACGATCGCCACGATCTCGTCGGCGTCCTGGGTGTCCAGGCAGAGCGGCCACGCGTCGATGCCGGCGAAGCGCTTGAACAGCGCCGCCTTGCCCTCCATCACCGGCAGCGCGGCCTTCGGGCCGATGTTGCCCAGGCCCAGCACCGCCGAGCCGTCGGTGACCACCGCGACCGAGTTGCGCTTGATGGTCAGGCGGCGGGCGTCCTCCGGGTTCTCCGCGATCGCCATGCACACCCGGGCCACGCCCGGGGTGTAGATCATGCTGAGGTCGTCACGGTTGCGGATCGGCAGCTTCGAGGACATCTCGATCTTGCCGCCGAGGTGCATCAGGAACGTCCGGTCGGAGACCTTCCCGATGGTGACGCCGTCGATCGCGCGGAGCTTCTCGACGATCTCCTGGCCGTGCGCCACCGAGGACGCCGCCACGGTGACGTCGATGCGCAGCGCCTCCAGGCCGGAGGCGGTGACGTCGAGGCCGGTGACCGAGCCGCCGGAGGACTCGACCGCGGTGGTGATGGAGCTCACCGCGTTGCCGGTGGCCGGCACCTCCAACCGGACCGTGATCGAGTTCGAGACACTGGGCACCGTCGCCATCGACGTCCTTCTTCCTAGAATCAGCAGACCGTGTACGGCCTGGTAATCGCGCAGCATGCTAGGTATCGATCGTCGCACCTACCGAGGGCTAGCCAGAAATAACGTTCATTGAGTGTGCGGATCCGACAAACCGGCCCGGGCCCGACCGGCGGCCTCCTTGCCCGTGGGCCCGGATGCGTTACATTGGAACGGCACCGGCTCGATCCAAGCCCCCGGGCCCAACCTTCGTCCCTTCGAGGGACCACTTGCCGCGAGGCGAGCATGGCGGGTCGGTGTTCTGCTTGACGAAGGCCCCCCACCTCCTGGTGGGGGGCCTTCGTGCTGGTCGCTACTTCAGCAGGGCGGGGACTCCGGCGGCATCCGGCAGGTCGTCCGGGCCGGACAGCACCGTCAGCCGCTGGGTGGCGCGGGTCAGCGCCACGTACAGCACCCGCAGGCCCGCCTCCGACTCGCCCGCGATGCCGGTCGGGTCGGCGACCACGGTGGCGTCGTACTCCAGGCCCTTCGCCTCCAGGCTGCCCAGCGCCACCACCCGCTCGCCCAGGCCCTCGGCCCAGCTCGCGGCCTCCGCCCGGCGGTCCATCGGGACGACGATCGCGACGGTGCCGTCGACCTCGGCCAGCAGCCGCTCCAGCTCGGCCCGGGCGGCCTTGCCGAAGGACTCCGCGCCGGTGTCCCGGACCGCCGCGAACCGCGGGTGCGCGCCGGTCGCCCGGACCGCGCTCGGCGACGGGGTGCCGGGCGCGGCCAGCGCCAGCACCTTCGCCGCCACCTCGGCGATCTCCGCCGGGTTGCGGTAGTTGACCGTCAGCGTGTGCCGGCGGCGCGGCTTGCCCGCCAGCACCTCGTCCATCGCCGCCTGCGCCTCCTCGGGGAACGGCCAGGACGACTGCGCGGGGTCGCCGACGATCGTCCAGGTCGCCATCCGGGAGCGGCGGCCGATCATCCGCCACTGCATCGGAGTGAGGTCCTGCGCCTCGTCGACGATGACGTGCGCGTACTCGCGGCGCTCCTCCGGGACCCTCTCGCGCTCGCGCCGCCCGTAGGCCCGCTCGCCGTAGGTGGTGACTTCGTCCAGGCCGGTCAGCAGGTCCATCGCGTCGACCTCGCGGACCTTCGGACGGGCCGGCTCGCCGAGCAGCACCTGCAGTTCGTCGACCAGCGCCACGTCGTGCGCCGACAGCTCGCCGGCGCCCCGGTCGTCCAGGTGCCGCCAGGACGCCGCGAGCAGCCGGGACTCCTCCGGGGTGACGGCCCGGCGGGCGATCCGGTTGGTGTGCCGGTGCTGGCGCAGCGTGGCCAGCACCCGGCGCGGGGTGACGGCCGGCCACCAGGCGTCCAGGAAGTCCAGGAACACCGCCTCGTCGGACACGTACTCGTCGAAGGACTCACGCTCCTCCTGGCGCTGCTCGCGCTCGCCGTGGCTGACCGGCTTCGGCAGGTCGCGGACCGCCTCCGACCAGAGCGCGTCCAGCAGCAGGCGGCGGGCGCGCGGGCGCAGCAGGTTCAGCGGGGTGCCGCCGCCGCCGACCACGTTGCCGCGCACGGTCTTCAGCCGTCCGGCGTCCAGCCGCAGCGCCCGGCCGCGGGCGAACACCTTCAGCTCGGTCGGCGCGCCCAGCTCCAGGGCCGCGCGGGCGGCCCGGCGCAGCAGCTGCACCATCCGCGAGGAGCCCTTGATCCGGGCCGTCTCGGGGGTGTCGTAGCGGCCGGCCTCGATGCCGTCGACCAGGCTGCCGACCGCGCGGATCGCCACCTGGCCCTCCTCGCCCAGCGAGGGCAGCACGCCCTCGGTGTAGGAGACCAGCAGCGCCGTCGGGCTGACCACCAGGATGCCGCCCGCGTAGCGGCGGCGGTCCTGGTAGAGCAGGAACGCGGCGCGGTGCAGGGCGACGGCGGTCTTGCCGGTGCCGGGGCCGCCGGTGACCAGGGTGGCGCCGGCCGCGGCGGCCCGGATCACCTCGTCCTGTTCCTTCTGGATGGACGAGACGATGTCGCGCATCGTGTGGCCGCGGGCCCGGCCCAGCGTCGCCATCAGCGCGCCGTCGCCGACCACGGCGAGTTCCTCGCCGTCCAGCGTCGGGGTCAGGTCGGGACGCAGCAGGTCGTCCTCGACGCCGATGACCTTGCGGCCCTTGGAGCGGATCACCCGGCGGCGGATCACCCGGCCCGGCTCCAGCGGTGTGGCCCGGTAGAACGGCGCGGCCGCGGGGGCCCGCCAGTCGATCACCAGCGGGCCGAACTCGGCGTCGAGCACGCCGAGCCGGCCGATGTGCAGGCTCTCGGCGACCGCCGGGTCGGCCGGGTCCATCGGTGTCTGCGAGGGGATCCCGTGTTCCTCGGGCGCGTCGGCCTGCTGGAGGTCGATGCGTCCGAAGAGGAAGTCCTCGAACTCGTTGTTGAGTCGCTGCAGGTGCGCGCCGGCGCGGTACACCTGGGCGTCACGCTCGGCGAGCGCGCCGGGTGTGCCCACCTGCACGCGCTTCGCGGCGTCCTCCAGGATGTACTCCGCCTCGGCGAGCTTCTCCTCGAGCCGTTGGTAGACGGTGTCGAGATGCTGCTGCTCCCCCGCGATCTCGCGGTCGCGGACAGTGTCGGTGTGGTGCTCGGCAGAGCCGTGCGCGCCCAAGGAGCCCCCAGAGGTGCGGAGAAAAAGGCGGACGGACGATCTTAAGGGATGAACTGTTCCGCCGACGAGGTCCCCCGCCCCGAAGCGTGCGGGCGGCCCGGGCCGGACCGCACGTTCCGGAACGCACGAGAGCCGCCCTCCGGGCGGAGGACGGCTCTGCGATGCACATGGGGTGGTGGAGATGCCGGGAATCGAACCCGGGTCCAGTGGAGCGGATTCAGGACTTCTCCGAGCGCAGTCCGCTGTGAGTTTCTCGGCCCTGGCGGTCACGCGGACAAGCCGCCAACAGGCCCAGCCACTGTTTGGTTTCCCCGCCACCCCCGCGGCCGGGGTGGAAGGTTGAGTTCCCTAGATTATGCCAGGATCCGGGTCGGGAACGCCCCGGGCTGACACCCATTCACTTTCGCTGATCAGGCAGCGAGAGCGAACTGCTGGGAATCGCGCTTAGAGTTGGCGATTATTTTTTTGCGACAGATGGTTAACGAGATCATTGCCGCGTTCCTCGGCTCGCTTCTCCTGTTTCGACTACCACTGTCGAAACCGATCATCCCCATGTTGATTTGACAAACAGCACCGGCGGGACGAGCCCTCCGGGTGATGCGCTGCCATAGTACTCGGGCAGCGCGTCAAGGGTCCAGCGCATTAACCGGCGGCGGCCGGCGGGTTCTTCCCGACCGTCCCCGGGGTGCTCAACTGCTGGGCCAGCCACGGCAGCTGGCGTTCGAACGCGCCCGCGGCGAACTGCCAGGCGTGGCGTCCGGGCTCGACGCTCAGGTGGGTGGCCAGCCCGGCCTTCCCGGCCGCCGCCTCCAGCTGCTTGGCGTGCGCGAGCTGCCCGCTCTCCTGGTCGCCGACGTCGAACATCCCGGTCACGCCCCGGTACTTGCCGCGGTGCGCGGCCAGCACGGTCTGCGGGTCGTAGGCGGCCCAGGCGGCGGCGTCGCCGCCGTACAGCTTCGCGATGGTCTGCTGCTTGTCGCCGATGTACGGGCCGAGGTCGCCGGAGATGTCGAGGAAGTGGCCGAACACCTCGGGGTGCGCGGCGGTCAGGGTGATCGCGCAGGTGCCGCCCATCGACCAGCCGGCCATCGCCCACTTCTTCGGGTCGGCGGACGCGTTGAAGGTCTTCTCGACGTACTTCGGCAGGTCCTTGACCAGGTGGTCGGCGGCGTTCCCGGCGGGGCCGTCCACGCACTCGGTGTCGACCTTGAAGCCGCCGGTGGCGTCCGCGAACACCAGCACCGGGGAGAAGCCGTTGTGCTTGGCCGCGTACCGGTCGGCGGTCTTCACCGCGTTGCCGGCCCGCACCCAGTTGTCGGGGGCGGCGAACTCGCCGCCGACCATCTCCACCACCGGCAGCTTGGGCCGCACCTTGCTGCGGAACCAGGCCGGCGGCAGGTACACCAGCTCCTGCCGGTGCGCGAAGCCGCTCGGGTCGGCGGGGACGTCCACCGCGACCACCCGGCCGGTGCCGGTGCGGCCGGTGGTGTGCAGGGCCTGGTCCAGGCTCATCTGGTCGGGCACCGGGGAGCCGGAGAGCTCGCCGACCGCGTCGCCCAGCGTCGGGTAGTAGCCGGTCTCCGCGTTCAGCGTGTTCGCGCCGGCCAGCACCGCCAGCAGCACCGCGACGGGCGCCGCCGCCCAGTGCCACCAGCGGGCCCCGCGGCGGCCCAGCGCCACGGCCAGGACGGCCAGCAGCGCCACGCCCAGCCAGATCCACAGCGCGGTCGGCAGCGGGTCGGTGATCCCGGACAGTTCCAGCACCCCGACCGCCAGCAGCGCCGCCGTGCCGGCCGCCGCGGCGACCGCCACCGGCAGCCGCCGCTGCCACCAGGCGCGCCCACGGCGGCCGATCACGGCCAGCAGCGCGGCGACGGCGAGCGCCCGCACCGTCCACGGGAACCAGCCGTCCAGAAGCGAGATGTCCACCCCGGGATGGTAGGCGTCCGGGCGGCCCCGGTGCGGACCGCCCGGCGGACGGTGACGAAGCTGCGACAGTGCCGCCGGTCAGCCGGTGACGCCCGGCAGGCCGAATTCCTTGGCCAGCCAGGGCAGCGACTCCTTGAAGGCCAGCGAGCCGAGCTGCCAGTCGTGCTTGCCGGGGCGGACCCGCACCTCGGTGGCCAGGCCGGCGGTCTTCGCGGCCTTGTCGAGGTTCTGCGCGGCGGTGAGGTGCTTCTCGGTCTCCTGGTCGCCGACCACGAACAGACCGCTGGAGTTCTGGTAGACGCCCTTCTTGGCCTTGCCGAGCACCGTCGCCGGGTCGTGCGCCTCCCAGGCGGCCGCGTCGCCGCCGTACAGCTGGGCGATGGTGACCTGCTTGCTGCCGACGTTGGGGCCGTCGTCGCCGGAGATGTCGACGAACCGGCCGAACACGTCGGGGTGGACCACGGCCAGGTCGACGGCGCAGGTGCCGCCCATCGACCAGCCGATCACGCCCCAGGAACGCGGCCCGGTGGCGGTGTCGAAGGTCTTCTCCATGTACTGCGGGATGTCCTTGACCAGGTGGTCCTCGGCCTTGCCGTGGGCGCCGTTGACGCACTCGGTGTCGGTCTTGAAGCTTCCGGTGGCGTCGACCATCACCAGGATCGGGGCGAAGCCGTTGTGCGCGGCGGCGAACTCGTCGGCGGTCTTGATCGCCTCGCCGGCCCGGATCCAGTTGTCGGGGGCGGCGTACTGGCCGCCGATCATCTCCAGCACGGGCAGCTTGGGCCGCACCTTGCTGCGGAACCAGGCCGGCGGCAGGTAGACCAGCTCGCGGCGGTGCTTGAAGCCGCTCGGCTCGGCGGGGATGTCGACCTGGACGACCCGGCCCTCGGTCGCCTTGCCGACGGTGTTGCGGGCCTCGTCCAGGCTCATCTGCTGGGGCACCGGGGCGCCCGACAGGTCGCCCACGGCGGCGTCCACGCTCGGGTAGTACCCGGTGGAGATGTTCAGCGAGTTGGCGGCGCACAGCAGCGACAGCCCGGCCGCCACCGGCACCGCGGCCAGGTTCCACCAGCTGGAGTTGCGCAGGCCCGCCGCCAGGCCGCCGAGCCCGAGCAGGGCGCAGCACAGCCAGAACCACAGGCCGAACGGCAGCGGGTCGTCGACGCCGCCGACCAGGGCGACCAGCAGCGCGGTCAGCGCCGTCAGGCCGATCGAGCCGCCGACCACCCAGGGCAGTCTGCGGCGCAGCCAGAACGGGCTGATGCGGGCCAGCGCCGCCGCGACCGCCACCAGGGCCAGTATCCGCAAGGTCCAGGGCAGCCAGCCGCTGAGCAGTGAGATCTCCACGCACAGATCGTACGGTCGCGCCAACTGTCCGCGTACAACCGGGAGGTACTGTTTACCTGACTCCGGTTCAGCCGTTCCCCGGCGGCGGGGTCAGCCCTGCCGCCGGCGGGCCGCGGCCACCGCGCGGTCGGACTCGCGGCGGTCCTGGCGCTCGCGCAGGGTCTGCCGCTTGTCGTAGAGCTTCTTGCCGACGGCGAGGGCGATTTCGAGCTTGGCGCGGCCGTCCTTGAAGTACAGGGACAGCGGGACCAGCGTGTGGCCGGTGTCCTTGGCCTTGGACTCGAGCTTGCGGATCTCCATCTTGTGCAGCAGCAGCTTCCGCTTGCGGCGGGCCGAGTGGTTGGTCCAGGTGCCCTGGGTGTACTCGGGGATGAAGACGTTGTCGATCCAGGCCTCGCCGCCCTGGATGTACGCGTAGCCGTCGACCAGGTTGGCCCGGCCCTCGCGGAGCGACTTGACCTCGGTTCCGGTGAGCACCATGCCGCACTCGTAGGTGTCGAGGATGGTGTACTCGTGCCGCGCCTTCTTGTTCTGCGCGACCAGCTTCTTGCCCGTTTCCTTTGCCATAGCTCCGTCATTCTCGCACCTCGGGGGCGGCCTCGGCAGCCCCTTTACGGCGCGCCGGTCGGACTCAGCCCCTCCAGCACCCTCAGCGCCAGGGCGTCCGTCCCGTCGTCGTCGCCGGCGGGGGCGGGAACGTCGGGCTGGACGCCGGTGCCGTCCGGGGAGCGGCCGGCCGGGGTCTGGTAGCGGCCGACGGTGAGTTCGACCACCGAACCGTCGGCGAGCCGGCTGGGCTGCTGGACGGTGCCCTTGCCGAAGGTGCGCCCGCCGACCAGGACGGCCCGGGAGCGGTCCTGCAGCGCGCCGGCCAGCAGTTCGGCGGCGCTCATGGTGCCGCCGTCGACCAGCACCACCAGCGGGACCGCGGTGTCGCCGCCCGGGGCGGCGGTCAGTTCGCGGCGCTCGCCGTGCGCCTGGTAGCTGGCCACCGGGCCGCCGTCGAGGAACGCCGAGGCGACGCCGACGGCCTCCTCGACCAGGCCGCCGGAGTTGCCGCGCAGGTCCAGCACCACGCCGCGGGCGCCGGCCGCGGCGGCGCGCACCTGGTCGGCCACGCCCTCGGTGAAGGCGTGCACGGCGATCCGGGCCACCCCGGGGCGGGGACGGTCGGACTCGACCTCGCGGGCGGCCAGTTCGGCCCGGGTCAGGCTGAGTTCGCGGACCGGCCCGTCGCCGCCCTGCACGCCGACCGCGACCGCGCTGCCGGCCGGGCCGCCGCGCAGCCGGGACACCACCTCGGTCACGGGCAGCCGGTCGGCCGGGACGCCGTCCACGCTGACCAGCTTCTCGCCGGCGGTGATCCCGGCCCGGGCGGCGGGCGAGCCGGGCAGCACCTCGGCCACCTCCGTGGGGCCGTCGGCGGCGCGGTCCAGGGACAGCCCGATGCCCGGGTAGCGGCCGCCGGTGAAGTCCCGGTACTGCTGCGGGCTGAGGTAGGCCGCCCACCGGTCGCCGCTGGCGCCGACCAGCTGCCGGGCCTCCTGCGGGCTCAGGTCCGCCCCGGACAGGTCGGCGCCGCGGGCCCCGTCGGACGACGACGGGGCCCGGGGCGAACCGATCGGCTCGCCCCAGGCCCCGGAAGCGGCTCCGGCGAACAGCACGGCGCCGAACACCAGGCCGAGGGTCATCCCCTGGCGTACACGCGGTCCTGACGGCATACCGGCGAGTGTAGGGCCACCCGCCGGGTCCGCCGACGGACCGTCAGACCTTCAGGTACTTGCGGAGGGTGAAGAACGCGGCGATGCCGGCCATCGCCATGCCGACCACCACCAGCAGCGGAATGACCGCCAACACCGAGGACAGGCCGATGAAGTTGATGAACAGCACCTTCTTCGCCAGCCACCCGTGGATGAAGAAGTGCCCGCCCACCAGCAGCAGCGAGGCCAGCCCCGCACCGAGCAGCGCCGCGAACGCGGCCTCCGCGATGAACGGCATCTGCACGTAGAAGTTGGACGCGCCGACCAGTCGCATGATGCCGGTCTCACGCCGTCGGCTGAACGCCGAGACGCGGACGGTGTTGACGATCAGCAGCAGCGCCACGCAGAGCATCAGCGCCATGATCACGAACGCCGCGGTCTGCAGGCCGCGCAGCAGGCCGAACAGGTTCTCCAGGATCTTGCGCTGGTCCTCGACCGACTTCACGCCGGGCTTGCCGGCGAAGGCGCTCTGGATCACGTCGTACTTGGTCGGGTCGCTGAGCTTGACCCGCCAGGACGCCGGCAGCGCGTCCGCACCGACCGCCGCGAGCAGCGGGTTGTCCGGGTTGGACTGCTTGAAGTGCTGGTACGCCTCCTGCGGGCTCTCGAAGGTGGAGCTCTGCACCAGCGGCGTCAGCTTGTCCAGATCGGCCTTGACCTGCTTGATCTGGTCGTCGGTGGCCGCTCCGGCCGCGCACTGGGGCGAGTTGTGGTCCGCCTTCGCGCAGAAGTAGATGCTGACCTCGACCTTGTCGTACCAGTAGTCCTTCATGGAGTTGACCTGGTCGCGGACCAACAGCGAGGCACCGGCGAGGGCGAGCGAGAGCGCGACGCTGACCACGACGGCGATCGTCATGGTCAGGTTGCGGCGGAGACCGACGCCGATCTCCGACAGAACGAACTGGGCGCGCATGCTTCTCTCTTCTAGCTCTGGTAGCCGTAGACGCCGCGGGCCTGGTCGCGAACCAGCAGGCCCTTGTCGAGCTCGATGACGCGCTTGCGCATCTGGTCGACGATCGCCTGGTCGTGAGTGGCCATCAGCACGGTGGTGCCGGTCCGGTTGATCCGGTCCAGCAGCTTCATGATGCCAACCGAGTTCTGCGGGTCGAGGTTGCCGGTCGGCTCGTCGGCGATCAGCAGCATCGGCCGGTTCACGAACGCGCGGGCGATCGCCACGCGCTGCTGCTCACCGCCGGACAGCTCGCCGGGCATCCGCTCCTCCTTGCCGCCGAGGCCGACCAGGTCGAGCACCTCGGGCACCACCTTGTTGATGGCGCTCTTCGGCTTGCCGATGACCTCCAGGGCGAACGCCACGTTCTGCCCCACGGTCTTGTTCGGCAGCAGGCGGAAGTCCTGGAAGACGGTGCCCAGTTGGCGCCGCATGTGCGGCACCTTCCAGTTGGAGAGCTTGCCCAGGTCCTTGCCGAGCACGTGCACCGCGCCGGTGGACGGGCGCTCCTCGCGCAGGCACAGGCGCAGGAACGTCGACTTGCCCGAACCGGACGAGCCGACCAGGAAGACGAACTCGCCCTTCTCGATCTCCAGCGAGACGTTGTCCAGGGCCGGACGGTTCTGCTTGGGATAGGTCTTGGAGACGTTGTCGAATCTGATCACGGCTGCATCACGGGGGCCATCCTAGGTGGATCGGAGCCAGTGACCTTACGCGACGTCCTCGCGTACCCGCAGTAACCGCACGGCTACCGATCGGGATTCCGTGTGCTTCGGTTCCGGTTCGGACCCGGAATTGCGAGCTACGTCACAGCCCGCCGACCCTTCCCCTCCGGGGGCCCAGGTGTCCGGAACCTGGCAGAGTGGTAGGAGAGTCGGAACCGAAGCCGCCTCCGGCACGTTGGCTCTGCAGCAAGGAGGACACGCATGACCTGCGACCAACTGGTGTGCGCCAACTGCAACGGCCGCGTCGTCGACGGCCGCTGCCCGGTGTGTCGCGCCAACCGCGCCCGGCTCCAGCAGGAGCAGCACGGGCCGTTCGCCACCCTCAACCCGACGGTGCTGCTGGCCGTCCTGTGCGCCGCGGTGCTCGCGCTGGCACTGCTGATGCGCTGACCCCCGGGACCGTTCGACGGGAAGGGCCCCACCGCCGAGGCGGTGGGGCCCTTCTTCATGCCGGTGACTACCGGCTTCGGCTCGCTACTGCCGGTTTCAGCTCTCGCGCTGCTTGCGCCAGCGGATGCCCGCTTCGATGAAGCCGTCGATGTCGCCGTCCAGCACGCCCTGCGGGTTGCCGACCTCGTGCTCGGTGCGCAGGTCCTTGACCATCTGGTACGGGTGCAGGACGTAGGAGCGCATCTGGTTGCCCCAGGAGCTTCCGCTGTCCTTGAGCGCGTCCATCGCGGCGCGCTCCTCCTGGCGGCGCCGCTCCAGCAGCTTGGCCTGGAGGACGTTCATCGCCGAGGCCTTGTTCTGGATCTGCGAGCGCTCGTTCTGGCAGGAGACCACCACACCGGTGGGGATGTGGGTGATGCGGACCGCGGAGTCGGTGGTGTTGACGCCCTGGCCGCCGGGGCCGGAGGCGCGGTACACGTCGATGCGCAGGTCGCCCTCGTCGATGTCGACGTGGTCGGACTGCTCGACGACGGGGAGCACCTCGACGCCGGCGAAGGAGGTCTGCCGGCGGCCCTGGTTGTCGAACGGGGAGATGCGCACCAGGCGGTGGGTGCCCTGCTCGACGGAGAGGGTGCCGTAGGCGTAGGGGGCCTTGACGGTGAAGGTCGCGGACTTGATGCCGGCCTCTTCGGCGTACGAGGTGTCGTAGACCTCGGTCGGGTAGCCGTGCCGCTCGGCCCAGCGCAGGTACATGCGCATCAGCTGCTCGGCGAAGTCGGCGGCGTCCACGCCGCCCGCCTCGGCACGGATGTTGACGAGGGCCTCACGGGCGTCGTACTCGCCGGAGAGCAGCGTGCGCACCTCCAGCTCCTCGACGGCCTTCTTGACGGCCTCCAGCTCGTTCTCGGCCTCGACGCGGGTGTCCGCGTCGTCCTCGGCCTCGGCGAGCTCGAACAGGACGCCCAGGTCTTCGACCCGGCCGCGCAGGGACTCCACCTTGCGCAGTTCGCCCTGCAGGAAGGAGAGGCGACTGGTGATCTTCTGCGCGTTCGCGACGTCGTCCCACAGGCTGGGGGCGGCTGCCTCCTCCTCCAGGGTCGCGATGTCGGCCCGGATCTTGTCCAGGTCGAGGACGGCCTCGATCGACGCCATGGTCGAATCGAGGTTCTTGAGCTCTTCGGAAGGATCGACGGCTGCCACGCCCACAAGGGTAATGGTTCGCCGGGGGGGCTCGGCTACAACCGGGGGTGCCAGGTGCCGGACAGGGCGCCCGCGGCGTGCGCGGGGGGCTCGGCGGCGAACGCCGTCCAGGCGGCGGCGGCCCCCGCGAGCAGCAGGATCACGGCGATCAGCACGGCCAGCGTGCGGCGACGGCGGATCTGCTGCGCCCGGGTGCGCCGGTGGGCGCCGGGCGCGGGCTGGGTGCGCTGGGCGCGGGACTCCTCCGCGTAGGAGGCGAGCTCCCCGGCGGACGGGCGGCGCAGGCTGGTGTGGGTGTCCCGGGTGGAGTCGGGGGTGGGCCCGGGCACCAGCGGGACGGCGGGGCCGCGCCGGCGGCGGTGGGTGCCGCGGCCGGAGTCCGCCTCGGCGTAGACGGCCTCGCCGGGGGTGGGCGCCTCCTCGGTGGCGGTCCGCTGGGCGGGCACCGCGAGCGGGCCGACGCCGGCCAGCTCGGGCAGCAGCAGGCGCAGCCGGGAGGCCAGCTCGGAGGCGCGCAGCCGGGAGGCGGGGGCCTTGGCCAGGCATTCGGAGATGATCCGCCACAGGCCGTCCGGCATCCCCTCGACCGGGGGGACGTTCTCGGTGACGTGCCGGCGCAGCACCGCGCCGGTGTGGCCGCCGCCGAACGGGGTGGTGCCGGTGAGCAGCTCGTACAGCACGGTGGCGAGGGCGTAGATGTCGACGGCGGCCCGCGGCTCCAGGCCCTCGATGATCTCGGGGGCGAGGTAGTCGGGGGTGCCGATGATCCGGGTGGCCCGGGTGCGGCGGGGGGCGTCGACCAGGCGGGCGATGCCGAAGTCGGTGAGCTTGGCCCGCGGGGCGCCGCCGGGTCCGGGCGGGGCGGCCAGGTCGAGCAGCACGTTCTCCGGCTTGACGTCGCGGTGCACGATGCCGGCGGCGTGCGCGGCGGCCAGGCCGTCGGCGACGTCGGCGATCACCGAGGCGGCGACCAGCGGGGCGAGCACGCCGTCGTGCTCCAGCCGGGTGCGCAGGTCGGTGCCCTGCACCAGGTCCATCACCAGGGCGAGGTCGCTGCCGTCCACCACCATGTCGTGCACCCCGACCACCCGCGGGTGGTCGAGGCAGGTCAGGGCGGTGCGTTCCTGGACGAAGCGGCCGACCAGGACCTGGTCGGCGGCCAGGTCCTCGCGCAGCAGCTTCACCGCCACCGGCCCGTCCGGGCCCTCGCCGAGCCACACCGTGCCGGCCGAGCCGCGGCCGATCACCTGGTGGACCGTGTACCGGCTGCCGATCTTGCGTGCCAATGCTGCTCCGTGGGCTCGTGAGGTCGGTGCTCGACGAACAACCTACGCGTCCGAGCGGCATCCGGGGGCCGTGGAGGGCCCCCGGAGGGGTTCCGATCCGGTGGAATTTCGCGGCATTGTCGACAAAGCGTCAATTCTGGTTGCCGGTCTGGCTGCCGACCCAGTCCCTCGCCGAGTCGAACCAGCCCACCACGTTGTCCCAGTAGTGCGGCAGCGGCGTGAAGTTCCACAGCGCCAGGCAGCCGAGCGCCAGCACCACCAGCACCAGCAGGCAGCCCTTCGCGCAGCCCAGGCCCGGGATCCACATCCGGTTGCGGCTGCGCCGGCGCGGCTCGCGCTCCCGCTCGCGGGACGGCTCCGGCTCCCGGTACGGCGGCTCCTGGCGGCGCGGCGGGGCCGGCTCGGCCCGGCGCTGCGGCGCCCCGTGGCCCTGCGGCCGGCCGTCGTAGCCGGGCGGCGGGCCGGCGGGCTGCTGCTGCGCCTGGTACGGCGGCGGCGCGACCGGCGGACGCCCGCCGCGGCCCTGCGGGTACTGGCCGCCCTGCCGGCCGCCGCCCTGCTGCGGGTACTGACCGCCCTGCTGCGGGTGCCGGCCGGGCTGCGGCTGGTACGGACCCTGCTGCGGGGCGTACCGGCCGCCGCCGGGCTGCTGCGGGTGCGGGGCCTGGTACGGCGGCGGGGCGACCGGCGGGCGCTGCCCGGGCGGCGGGTACTGGCCGGCCTGGTACGGGCGGGGTGCGACCTGCGGGTCGGCCAGGTCCTCCGGCTCGAAGTAGCCGATCCGGGTCTGCTCGTTGCGGTCCCGGGCGGCCTGCATCTGGGTCTGCCACGGGTGCGGCCCGTCCGGCTGCTGCTCGGGCGGCGCCGGCGGCACCGAGGGCATCACCGCGGTCCGGTCGGCGGGCGGCGCGGGCGGCTGCGGGCTCATCAGCTGGGTGCGGTCCTCGGCGCCCGGGACGGCCTGACGGTGCGTCATGACCTGGGTGGCGGCCGCCGGGTCGTACCCGTTGCCGCCGAGCCCGGGCTCGTGGGCGGGCGCCGGCGGAGCCAGCGCGGGGTCGGGCACCAGCAGCGCGCCGACCGAGAGGGCGGCGTCCACGGCGGCCGGGGAGGAGTGCACGCCGATGCCGGCCGCCACCACCCGCAGCGCCTCGGCCAGCGAGACGGCGGTCGGCCGCTCGGCCGGGTCCTTGCGCAGGCAGCGCTCGACCACCGTCCACAGCGGCTCGGGCATGGTGCGCGGGCGCTGCGGCTCCTGCGCGAGGTGGGCCTGCAGGATCGCCAGCGGGTTGTCGCCCTGGAACGGCGGGCGGCCGGTGACCAGTTCGTACAGCATGATGCCGGCGCCGTAGACGTCCACCGCGGCGGTCTGCGGGCGGCCGTCGGCGGACTCCGGGGCGACGTACGCGGGGGTGCCGACGAACTCGTGGGTGCGGGTGATGCCCGGGGAGTCGGCGAGGCGGGCGATGCCGAAGTCGGTGAGCATCGGGTACATCTGCTCGCCGCCGTCCACGGCCAGGGTGGCCAGCAGCACGTTGGCGGGCTTCAGGTCCCGGTGCACCACGCCGTCGGCGTGGCTGGCGGCCAGCGCGTCGGCGATCTGCGCCATCAGCAGCGCGCCGGCGATCGGCGACAGCGGGCCGGACTCGCGCAGGTAGCGGAACAGGTCGGGGCCGTCGATCAGGTCCATCACCAGGGCGAGCAGCTCGCCCTCGACCACCAGGTCGCGGGTGCGGACGATGTTGGGGTGGGTCAGCCGCAGCAGGACGGAGCGCTCGCGCAGGAAGCGCATCACCACGTCCGGGTCGGCGGCGAGCTCCTCGCGCAGCACCTTCACCGCGACCGCCTGGCCGGGCTGCAGGCCCGGCACGGCGACGTCCTCGCGCACCCGGCCGCGCCAGACCGTGCCGGTCGCTCCGCGTCCGAGGCTCTCCTCGAGCAAGTACTTGCTTCCGACAGGCCGCACCTGTGCACTCCGTTCGGTCACCCCGCGCCCGCTGCGGGGCCGCGTTCCGGCACTCCCCCGTTCCCGTGAACGGCGCCGGGGCCTCCGGTGAACCGCCCGCGCGCGAGGGCTCCCGGTTTTTCGGCAACTCTAACGGTGCCCGTGCGGGTTTCCGAGGTGTTGCCGAGGTCGGACGCGCACTGTCGGCCACCTGGGGTGTCCGGGCATCCTTGACCTGACTCGGCGTCGGATTCACCATGTCGATGATCGCAAGATCGTCAAATCCGGTACCGTGCGCGGACTGTCCGTCCCGAGTGGCAGGATGGCAGGCACCACACGTGTGCAGAAGGGACCCCGGGCGTGATGCAGATCCGGCTCACCGTCCTTCGACCGCGCAGCGGCCCGACCGGCCCCGGGAGCTCTGCCGACGTCCTGGTCACCGCACCGGCCGGCACCACGCTCGGCGCCGTCGCCACCGCGCTGGCCGGAGCGGTCGGCGTCCGCGGCCCGCGCTCCGCCACCCACGTCCACCTGTACGCCGGTGAGGAACGGCTGGACGAGCAGCTCCCGCTCGGCCACCCCCCGCTGGTCGACGGCGCCGTCCTCGCCCTCGGCGAACCCGACCCGGACACCGAGGACACCGCCGGCCGGCCCGCCGCCGAACTGCGCGTCGTCGGCGGCCCCGACGCCGGCGGCGTCCACCGCCTGCACGGCGAACGCATCCGGATCGGCCGCTCCACCGAAGCCGACGTGCCGCTCGACGACCCCGACGTGTCCCGGCTGCACCTCGCCCTGCACCTGACCGCCGACGGCCACGCCACCGTCCAGGACCTCGGCTCCACCAACGGCACCCTGCTGGACGAGCGCTACCTGCGCGAGGAGAGCGCCGACCTCGCGCCCGGCGCACTGCTGCGGATCGGCGAGTCCACCCTCCAGCTCGCCCACCCCGCCGACATAGCGGCCCGCACCGCCACCCCCGACGGCGAGGGCCGGCTCCGGCTCGCCCCCCGCCCCACCGCCCGCACCGCGCCCGCCCGCCCGGCCGGCCCCGCACCCGCCGCCGAACCCGCCGCCGAGACCGGCGAGCGCCGCGGCCGCTGGCTGCGCCGCACCCGCCCCGAGCCGCCCGCCGTCGACACCGACCGGCAGCACGCCACCGCCCGCCTGCGGCAGGCCGCCAACCAGCGCGAACGCTGGCCCGACCCGGCCGCCCTGCTGCTCGCCGCCCTCGGCGCCGGCCCCCGGCTGTGGGAACGCGGCCCCGACCACCCCGACGCGCTCACCCTGCGCCTCGGCACCGCCGACCTCCCCGGCGGCCCCGGCACCGCCCCCGGCACCCTGCTGCCCGCCGTCCCCGCCACCGTCGACCTGCAGACCGCCGGCAGCCTCGGCCTGGCCGGCCCGCGCCACCGCCTCACCGGCCTGGCCCGCGCCGCGCTCGCCCAACTCGCCGCGCTGCACCCGCCCAGCGGCCTCGCCCTGGTGGTGATCGCCCCCGAGCAGCACGCCGAGGACTGGGCCTGGGCCCAGTGGCTGCCCCACCTGCGGCCCGCCCACAACCAGGCCTGCCGACTGCTGTACGGCCTCGGCCCCGACCAGGCCGAGGCCCGGCTCACCGAACTCGCCTCCGCCACCGCCGCCGTCCCCGCCACCGTCGTCCTGATCGACGGCGACCCCGGCACCGAGGCCGGTCGGCGCGCCCTCGGCCTGCTGCTCCGACAGGGCCCCGCGGCCGGCGTGTTCGTCCTCTGCCTCGCCGAAGCCCCCGAGGACCTCCCCACCGGGCTCGGTGCGTTCGGCCTGATCACCGGCGAGGTCGCCACCCGCCTCACCCTCGACCGCCCGGTCGGCGGCGCCCGCGAACGCCTCACCGACATCGCCCTCGACGCGGTCTCCCCCGCCTGGGCCGAACGCCTCGCCCGCACCCTCGCCCCGCTGCGCGAGGCCGCCACCGACACCGAGGCCGCCCGCGGGCCGCTCCCCGAGGCGCTGCGCCTGCTCGACCTGCTGCGCTCCGAATCGCTCTCCCCCGCCCGGCTCGCCGAGAACTGGAACGCGCTGCCCGCCGGCGCGGGCGCCGCCGCCGCCCTGCTCGGCACCGCCCGCGGCCCGGCCGGCGAGGAGACCTGCGCCGTCGACCTCGCCGAGGACGGCGACCACCTGCTGATCGGCGGCGGCCCCGGCTCCGGCAAGTCCGAACTGCTGCGCAGCCTGGCCGCCTCGCTCGCCGTCTCCGAACGCCCCGGCCGGCTGTCGCTGCTGATGATCGACGGCGACCGCGCCGAGGACGGCGGCCTGGCCGGCTGCACCGACCTGCCGCACGTCACCGACCACGTCAACGCCGCCGAGGACCCGCGCGGCGCCCTCCTCGCCGCCGAACGCCTGCTCGACGAACTCGCCCACCGCGAAGCCCTGTTCGACGGCCTCAGCTTCACCGAGTGGCACACCCGGCAGATCTTCGACAAGACCCCCGCACTGGTCGGCGGCCCCGCCGACGACCCCGGCGACCGCCGCCGGGTGGTCGAACCCCGCCGCTCCCCCGACGCCCCGTCCGCCGACACCGCCCCCGCCCGCCTGGTCGTCGTCGTCGACGACCTCGACGCACTGCTCGGCCCCGCCTCCCCCGGCGGCCGGCCGCTCGCCCGTGCCCTGGCCGCCGCCGCCACCCGCGGCGCCCGCCTCGGCGTGCACGTGGTCGCCGCGACCGGCTCGCCCGGGGCCACCGTCGGCACCGAACTCGACGACGCCGCACAGCTGCGGATCGCCCTGCGCACCGACCAGCCCGGCGACTCCGACCTCCTGATCGACCTGCCCGACGCCGCCGCCCTCCCCGGCACCACCCCCGGCCGCGGCTACCTGCGCCGCCCCGACGGCGCCGTCACCGCCTTCCAGGGCGCCCGGGTCAGCGGCCGCATCCCGCGCACCGCGACGCTCCGGCCCACCGTCGTCGCCCAGCGCCTGGAGGACCACGGCGCCGCCCCGTCCCCCCGCCCCGTCCGCGAACTCGGCAACGGCCCCACCGACCTCGCCCTGCTCGCCTCCGCCCTGCGCCGCGCCACCGAGAGCTGACCTCTTGGGGCTTCCGGACGGCGCCGCTCAGCCGGCGGCGTCCGGAAGCTGCGCCGGGCAACGGCCGCCCGGCGTCGTCAGCAGCTCGAAGTGCCACATCTCGTTGGCGTACACCTGGCACAGCCCGTACCTGGCGCCCTTCCGGTTCAGCCAGTCGTCGGCGTCGGTCGGCCCGACGTCCACCGCCTTGCCGGACACGTGCGAGGACTTCTCCGGCGTGTTCACGAACCGCCGTGCCAGCTCCAGGCTGCCGTGCTTCGCCACCGCGGCGTCCAGCAGCCGTTGCTGATAGCTCCGGCTGCGCCACCCCGAGGTGACCCGCAGCTCGATCCCCTGCGCCTTCGCGTCCGTGGCCGCCGCCCGCAACGCGGCCAGCAGCGCCGGATCGAGCCTGCTCACCGCCGCCGAACCGTCGTCGAACGGACTGGCCGAGACACCAGCGGCCAGCTCGCCGTCGGCGGCCCGCACCTGCTCCGATCCCCCCACGGCGAACGCCGCCACCGCTCCGAGCACCGCCACCGTCCCCGCCGCGGTGATCGTCCGCCGTGTGGTCTTCCGCATATCCGCCTCCTGCTCCGTGCGCTGTTTCCGGGCTCCATTGCAGGGCGGGCGGTGTTGCGAGGGCGTCTGCGTTTCTGCATACGTTTTCGAGATGCGGGGTCGGGTTCAATGGATGTTCGATCGTCGAGGAGCGGAGCTGTGCGTGCGGGTGCTGGTGGTGGAGGACGAGGTGTACCTCGCCGAGGCGGTGCAGGCAGGGTTGCGGCTGGCGGCGATCGCGTGCGACGTGGCGGAGGACGGTGAGGCCGCGTGGGAGCGGCTGGGGGTGCACCGCTACGACGTGGTGGTGCTGGACCGGGACCTGCCGGGGATGTCGGGCGACGAGGTGTGCCGGCGGATCGTCGCGGCGGAACTGGGCTGCCGGGTGCTGATGCTGACGGCGGCGGCGCGGTTGGACCAGAAGGTGGCGGGGTTCGAGCTGGGCGCGGACGACTACCTGACCAAGCCGTTCGATCTGGCCGAACTGGTGGTGCGGCTGCGGTCGTTGGCCCGTCGGCCGGAGCAGTCCGCGCCGCCGGTGCTGGAGTTCGCGGGGCTGCGGGTGGATCCGTTCCGGCGCGAGGTGTTCCGGGACGGGCGGTACGTCGCGCTGGCGCGCAAGCAGTTCGCGGTGCTGGAGGTATTGATGGCGGCGCGCGGCGGGGTGGTGAGCGCGGAGGACCTGCTGGAGCGTGCCTGGGACGAGCACGCGGACCCGTTCACGAACGCGGTGCGGATCACCATCTCGGGTCTGCGCAAGCGTCTCGGTGAGCCGTGGGTGATCCACACCGTGCCGGGCGTCGGCTACCGCCTGGACGCGGTGTGAGCCGCCCGCGCCGGTTGACCGCCCGGCTGCGGCTGACGTTGAGCTACACGCTGTTCACCGTGACCACCGGCGTGCTGTGCCTGGGCGTGGTGTACGTCGGCATGAAGTACGTCCCCAACTACCCGTTGACGTCGGCGAATCCGCGCTACCGCTCGGACGCCCCGTCGCGGCAGGAGATCCTGGACTCGCTGCTGACCGCCTCGGGGTACGCGCTGACGCTGCTGACGGCAGTGGGGATGGCGGGCGGCTGGCTGGTGGCGGGGCGGGTGCTGCGGCCGTTGCAGGAGGTGACGGCGGCGGCCCGGCGGGCGTCCGGCGGGGATCTGGGGCACCGGATCGCGCTGGCGGGGCCGAGGGACGAGTTCACCGAACTCGCGGACGCCTTCGACGAGATGCTGGCCCGGTTGGAGCGCTCGTTCGAGGCGCAGCAGCGTTTCGCGGCGAACGCCTCGCACGAGCTGCGCACGCCGTTGGCGATCAACCGGACGATGCTGCAGGTGGCGGCGGCCGACCCGGCGGGGCAGAACTGGCCGCGGCTGGTGGAGCGGCTGCTGGACACCAACCGGCGCGGCATCGAGGTCACCGAGGCGCTGCTGCAGCTCGCCGAACTCTCGCACGGCGCGCCGGAGTCGGCGCCGCTGGAGTTGTCCGCGCCGGTCCGCGAGGCGCTGGCGGCGGTGGCCGCCGAGGCCGCCGAGCTGGGTGTCGCCATCGACGCGGAGCTGTCCGCCGCTCCGGCCGTCGGCAACGAGGTGCTGCTGCGGCAGGCGGCGGTGAACCTGCTGCAGAACGCCGTCCGGCACAATCTGTCGGCCGGCGGCCGGGTGGAGCTGGCCACCGGGCCGGACCCGGAGCATCCGGGCCGGGTCCGGCTGACGGTGCGCAACTCCGGCCCGGTGCTGGAGGGTTCGCTGGTCGCCACGCTCACCGAGCCGTTCCTGCGCGGCGGCGGCCGGACGGCGCAGCGCGGTCCGGTGCGGCGCGGACACGGCCTGGGGCTGGCGATCGTCGCGGCGGTGACGGAGGCGCACGGCGGGCGGCTGCGGCTGGCGGGCAACCCGGACGGGGGGCTGACGGCGGTGCTCAGTCTGCCCGGTACGGCCGGTAGTGGGGCTGCGGGCGCGGCCAGGTGAGGTCGAGGAACAGCGGGTAGTCCCGGCGTTCCAGGCAGCGCAGCAGGAACTCGGGGAAGGCGCCGCGGGTGGCGTACCACTGGCCGGTGTCGCTGACCACGGCGATCGGCCAGCGGTCCGGGTCGGGGCCCTGGGCGAGGAAGAACCAGGCGCCGCCGTACTTGTCGACTCCCCAGCCGATCAGCCCGCCGGGCTCGGGGTGGTACGGGAACGGGTCGATGTCGTGGTTGCGTGTCTGGCCGGGCTGCGAGCCGTACCACACCCCCCACAGCCCGCGGGCCTCCTCCGAGCTGCCGTCGACCGGTCCGACGACGCTGAGGAAGTCGTCCAGGGTGCCGGCGCCCCAGCGGTCCACGAAGGTCTTGTAGCCGGTCGGCAGCCGGACCCCGAGGTACGTCTCGGCGGCGTCCCAACTGCCGTGCGCGGCCTGCCGGTCGGGCTCGCCGAGCAGTTCCGTGAGCCGGTCGAACACGGGATCGGTCATGCCCGCCATTGTGCCGGAAACGCCCGAAGGGGCCCCGGGCGCAGTGCCCGGGGCCCCTTCGGTGCGGTCAGCGACCGGCGCGCAGCAGGGTGCGGATGACCCGCATGGCGACCGAGAGGCTGGACAGCTCGTAGTTGTCCGAACCCCTTATGTCGTCGAGGGTGGTGCGGGCCCGGCTGAGCAGGTTGCCGTTGAGGTCGGCCCACTCGGTGTAGCGCTCCTCGGGGCTGGCCCCGGCGGGGCGGACGGCCAGCACGTCCGCGGTGAGGGCGGCGTGCGCGGCGTACAGGTCCTCGCGGATCGCGGCGCGGGCCATCGAGGACCACCGGTCGGTGCGCGGCAGTTCGATGATCCGGTCGAGCAGGTGGCTGATCTCCAGGCGGTCGCCGAGGTCGTAGTACAGCTCGGCGACGTCCATCACGTCGGCGTCCGAGCGGTCCGCGACACCGACGATGTCCAGCGTCGGGAACGCGGAGGACAGCCCGGCCATCCGGCCGGCCAGCTCGTCGGGGACGCCGGCCGAGGACAGCTTCTGGTACACCGACTCGTACCAGGCGAGGTCCTCGCCGCGCAGCGGCTT
>NZ_BMRI01000015.1:19519-30209 GCF_014648555.1 Kitasatospora griseola | reverse complement strand
GGGCAGCGAGTCCCAGACCTGGTTGACCCGGTCGTGGAAGAACTCGATGGTGCCGGCGATGTCGAGCGGCTGGCGGCGGTTGCCCAGCATCCAGCGGGTGGCGCGCTCGACCAGGCGGCGGGCGTGCAGCCGCATGGTGGTCTGGATCTTGGCGCCGACCTGGTTGTCGAGGCCCTCGACCCGGTCCCAGAGCTGTTCCAGGCCGAACACCGCGCGGGCCGCGGCGTGGGTGCGGGCGATCTCCTCCATCGTCGCGCCGGTCTCCTCGCGGAGCCGGAACGCGAAGGTGCAGCCACCGCGGTTGATCGTGTCGTTGACGATCAGGGTGGTGACGATCTCGCGGCGCAGCGGGTGGTTGTCGATCTGCTCGGCGAACCGGGCCCGCAGCGCGGACGGGAAGTACTGGTGCAGCACGTCCCGGAAGTACGGGTCGTCGGGCAGGTCGGTGGCGAGGAGCTCGTCCGCCAGGGTGATCTTGGTGTAGGCGAGCAGCACCGACAGCTCGGGCTGGGACAGCCCGCGGCCGGCCTGCTGGCGCTCCCGGATCTGCTTCTCGGTGGGCAGGAACTCCAGCGCCCGGTCGAGCTGGCCGTTGGACTCCAGCCGGTTGATCATGCGCGAGTGCACGTTGACCATGCTGGCGGCCTGCGCGACGGCGTTGGCCAGCACCACGTTCTGCGCGTAGTTGTTGCGCAGCACCAGGCGGCCGACCTCGTCGGTCATCTCGGCGAGCAGGGCGTTGCGCTGCTTGACCGTCATGTCGCCGTCGGCGACCACCTGGTTGAGCAGGATCTTGATGTTCACCTCGTGGTCCGAGGTGTCCACGCCGGCCGAGTTGTCGATGGCGTCGGTGTTGATCCAGCCGCCGCTGGACTGCGGGCCGCCCTGCGAGGCGTACTCGATCCGGCCGAGCTGGGTGCAGCCGAGGTTGCCGCCCTCGCCGACCACCCGGGCGCGGATGTCGCTGCCGTTGACCCGGATCGAGTCGTTGGCCTTGTCGCCGACCTCCGCGTTGGTCTCGGTGGAGGCCTTGACGTAGGTGCCGATGCCGCCGTTCCAGAACAGGTCCACGGGGGCCTGCAGGATGGCCTTCATCAGCTCGGCGGGGGTGAGCTTGGCGGCCTCGATGCCGAGCCGCTCGCGGACCTGGGCGGACAGCGCGATCGACTTGGCGGAGCGCGGGAAGACGCCGCCGCCGGCCGAGATCAGCGACTTGTCGTAGTCGTCCCAGGAGCTGCGCGGCAGGTCGAACAGGCGGCGGCGCTCGGCGTGCGAGGCGGCCGCGTCCGGGTTCGGGTCGAGGAAGATGTGCCGGTGGTCGAACGCGGCGACCAGGCGGATGTGCTCGGACAGCAGCATGCCGTTGCCGAACACGTCGCCGGACATGTCGCCGATGCCGATGACGGTGAAGTCCTCGGACTGGGTGTCGACGCCGAGCTCGCGGAAGTTGCGCTTGACGGACTCCCAGGCGCCGCGGGCGGTGATGCCCATGCCCTTGTGGTCGTAGCCGGCCGAGCCGCCGGAGGCGAACGCGTCGCCCAGCCAGAAGCCGTACGACTCGGCCACGCCGTTGGCGATGTCGGAGAACGTCGCGGTGCCCTTGTCGGCGGCGACCACCAGGTAGGTGTCGTCCTCGTCGTGGCGGACCACGTCGACGGGGTGCACGACCTCGCCCGCGACCAGGTTGTCGGTGATGTCGAGCAGCGCCGAGATGAAGGTCTTGTACGAGGCGATGCCCTCGGCGAGCCACGCGTCGCGGTCGACCGCCGGGTCCGGCAGCTGCTTGGCGACGAAGCCGCCCTTGGCGCCGACCGGCACGATGACGGTGTTCTTGACCATCTGGGCCTTGACCAGGCCGAGGATCTCGGTGCGGAAGTCCTCACGCCGGTCGGACCAGCGCAGACCGCCGCGGGCGACCTTGCCGAAGCGCAGGTGGACGCCCTCGACCCGGGGCGAGTACACCCAGATCTCGAAGGCGGGCCGCGGCGCGGGCAGGTCCGGGATGGCCTTGGGGTCGAACTTCATCGACACGTACGAGTGCCAGTCGCCCTCGGCGTCGTGCTGGAAGAAGTTGGTCCGCAGGGTGGCCTTGATCAGGTGCAGGAAGGAGCGCAGGATGCGGTCCTCGTCCAGCGACACGACCTCGTCGAGGGCGCCGGCCAGCTCTTCCAGGATGGCGTCGGTCAGCTCGTCGCCGCCGGAGCGGTGGCTCGGCGACAGCCGGGCCTCGAACAGGTTGACCAGCAGCCGGGTGGTGTGGGTGTTGTTGTTGAGCGCGTCCTCCATGTAGTCCTGGGAGAACGTGGAGCCCGCCTGCCGCAGGTACTTGGCGTACGCGCGCAGCACCACGGCCTGGCGCCAGGTCAGCTTGGCGGTGAGGACCAGCTCGTTGAAGCCGTCGTTCTCGGCCTGGCCGCGCCAGGTCGCCGCGAAGGTGTCCTGGAAGCGCTCGCGGTCCTCGTCGGTGAGCTCGGTGCCCTCGCGCAGCCGCAGGCCGAAGTCGACCACCCACGCGGTGGTGCCGTCGGTGCGGCGCAGCGCGTACGGGTGCTCGTCGAGCACCTCGACGCCCAGCCGTTGCAGGACCGGCAGGACCTCGGTGAGCGAGATCGGGCCGCCCACCCGGTAGATCTTGAAGCGGCGCTCGTCGTCGCCGGCGCCGACCGGCTGGTACAGGTTCAGGCGGAAGTCGCCCTCGCCGGCCAGCGACTCGATCTGCTTGAGGTCGGCGACGGCGGTGCGCGGCGGGAAGTCGGCGCGGTAGCCGTCGGGGAAGGCGGTGGCGTACTTGTGGCCCAGCTCGGCGGCCTTCTCCTCGCCGAACTCGGTCTGCAGCTGGTCGTTGAAGCCGTCCATCCAGAACCGGGCGGCGTCGGCGAGCCGGTTCTCGATCCGCTCGATGTCGGCGTCGGACAGCTGCGGCAGCTCGGTGCCGGGGGCGACCCGGACCATGAAGTGCAGGCGGGTCAGCACCGACTCGGTGGCGTACACCGTGTAGTCGATGGTGTCGCCGTCCAGCTCCTCCTTGAGGATGCTCATCAGGGCGAGCCGGATGCGGGTGGTGTAGCGGTCGCGCGGCAGGTACACGTAGGCCGAGAAGTACCGGCCGTACTCGTCCTGGCGGAGGAACAGCCGCAGCCGGCGGCGCTCCTGCAGGTACAGCACGCTGGTGGCGACGGACTGCAGCTCGGCGGCCGCGGTCTGGAACATCTCGTCGCGCGGGAAGGTCTCCATGATCTGGAGCAGGTCGCGGCCGTCGTGGCTGTCGCCGGAGAAGCTGGCGCCCTCCATGACCTCCTGCACCTTGCGGCGCACCACCGGGATCCGGGTGACCGACTCGGTGTAGGCGGCGGAGGAGAACAGGCCGAGGAAGCGGCGCTCGCCGGTCGGCTCGCCGGCCGCGTTGAACTTCTTCACGCCGACGTAGTCGAGGTACGCGGGGCGGTGCACGGTGGCGCGGCTGTTGGCCTTGGTGAGGATCAGCAGCTTCTTCTCGTGCGCCTTGGCGCGGACCGGGGCGGAGAGCCGGCCGAAGGCCTCGGACACCGGGTGGTGGTCGGTGTCGTGGCTGAGCGGGTCGGAGCGCAGGATGCCCAGGCCGGTGCCGGCGACCGCCTTGAGCACCTCCTCGCCCTCGTGCTCGACCAGGTCGTACTCGCGGTAGCCGAGGAAGGTGAAGTGGTCGTCGGCCAGCCAGCGCATCAGCTCCCAGGCCTCGCCGACCTCCTGCTCGGGCAGGTGCGCGGGGGGCTGCTCGGCGAGTTCGTCGGCCAGTCGGAGCGCGGAGTCGCGCATCTTCGACCAGTCCTCGACGACCTCGCGGACGTCGCCCAGCACGCGGCGCAGGCCCGCCTCGATGTCGCGCAGGTCCTCGCGGGCGGTCTCGCGGTCGATCTCGATGTGCATCCAGGACTCGACCACGGCGTCCGCGGGCCACTCGGCGCCGGCGGCCCGCGCGCGGTTGCACGCGTCGATGTCGAGGATCTCCAGCAGCTTGCCGGTGAGGTCGCGGCGCACCGCCAGCTGCGGGTGCACGACCAGGTGGATGGCGCGGTTCAGGCGGGTCAGCTCGTTGGTGACCGAGTCGACCAGGAACGACATGTCGTCGGTGACGACCTCGACCACGGTGTGGCCGCAGGACCAGCCGTTCTCCTCCACGGTCGGGGTGGAGACCCGGACCTCGGCGGTGCCCTGGGGCCGCTTGAGGCCCAGCCGGTAGTGGGAGGCCGCGGCACCGTAGACGTCCACCGGGTCCCGGCCGATCAGGTCCTCGGGGGCCGTGTGGAGGTAGTAGTGGTGCAGGTAGGCGGCCAGAGCGCCGTTGCTCAGCCCCTCCCCGGGCGCCGCTCCCCCCACCTGGCTGTTCTCAGCGGCTGCTGCTGCCTTCTTGAGCAGTTCGGCCTTGGCTGCGTCCAGCTTGGTCTGCATGGCTGTTTGGCTCCTGTCGCGCGCCGTTGCGTGACTCGGTGATGACTGGTGGGTGCACCGCCGGGCCCCGTCCGCAATCCTCCCGCACGCACTGGACGGAAAAGCGCTCATGGCACGCATGAGTCGCGTTCCGCCCGGGTACGACAAGTCGTTTGGCCTGCGTGACCGAAACCGGCGACGCCAGCCAGCCTAACGTGGCGCAACCAGGGTGTCAGGGGACACGAAGGCGCAAACCCGCAGGAAGATCGTTCCTTCCTGGACACCTTGTCCAAAGCCCTCCGAGCACCGTGTACGTCACTCGGGTGACCACTCCATGTACGGGTGGACGTAGTCGGTCGGCGGGGTGAACGTCTCCTTGATCGACCTGGTGGACGTCCAGCGCAGCAGGTTCTGCGCCGCGCCCGCCTTGTCGTTGGTGCCGGAGGCCCGGCCGCCGCCGAACGGCTGCTGCCCGACCACCGCTCCGGTCGGCTTGTCGTTGACGTACAGATTTCCGGCGGTGAACCGCAGCCGGTCCACGGCCCGCGCGATGGCCCGCCGGTCCTGCGCGATCACCGAGCCGGTCAACCCGTACGGGGCGGCCTCGTCGACCCGGTCCAGCGCGTCCTCCCAGCGGCTGTCCTCGTACACCTGGACGGCCAGGATCGGCCCGAAGTACTCGGTGGAGAAGATCTCGCCGCGCCGGTCGCCGCCGAGCAGCACGGTCGGCCGGACGAACCACCCGATGGCGTCGTCCAGCTGGCCGCCCGCCAGCAGCTGCACCTGCGGGTCGGCCGTGGCCCGGGCGAGGGCGTCCCGGTTGCGGGCGAAGGCGCGGGCGTCGATCAGCGCGCCCATGAAGTTGCTCAGGTCGGTGACGTCGCCGACGGTCAGCGCGTCCACCTCGCCGAGGAAGTCGTCCTTGATCCGCCGCCACAGGCTGCGCGGCAGGTACGCCCGGGACAGCGCCGAGCACTTCTGGCCCTGGTACTCGAACGCGCCGCGCAGCATCGCGGTGCGCAGCACCGCCGGGTCGGCCGAGGGGTGGGCGATCAGGAAGTCCTTGCCGCCGGTCTCGCCGACGATCCGCGGGTAGCCGCGGTAGCGGCCGATGTTCCGGCCGATCTCCTGCCACAGGTGCTGGAAGGTGGCGGTGGAGCCGGTGAAGTGCAGCCCGGCCAGCGCCGGGTCCCGCAGCGCCACCTCGGTCACCGCCTGCCCGTCGCCGGTGACCAGGTTGACCACGCCGGGCGGCAGGCCGGCCGCCTCCAGCAGCCGCATCAGGAAGTGCGCGGCCGGCGTCTGGGTCGGCGCGGGCTTCCACACCACGGTGTTGCCCATCAGCGCGGGCGCGGTCGGCAGGTTGCCGGCCACCGCGGTGAAGTTGAACGGGGTGATCGCGCAGACGAAGCCCTCCAGCGGGCGGTGGTCGGCGCGGTTCCACACCCCCGGCGCGGAGATCGGCTGCTCGGCCAGGATCTGCCGGGCGAAGTGCACGTTGAACCGCCAGAAGTCGACCAGTTCGCAGATGTCGAGCTCGGCCTGCTGCACGGTCTTCGACTGCCCCAGCACGGTGGCGGCGACCAGCGTCCCGCGCCACGGCCCGGCCAGCAGGTCGGCGGCCCGCAGGAACACCGCCGCCCGGTCGTCGAACGACAGCCCCCGCCACTCCGGCCCCGTCGCCAGCGCCGCGTCCACCGCGTCCCGCACGTCGGCGGCGGTCGCGTTGCCCATCACGCCGAGCTTCGCGGCGTGATGGTGCGGCTGCACCACCTCGATCCGCTCCCCGCCGCCGAGCCGCTGCTCGCCGCCGACGGTCATCGGCAGCGCGGTGTGCTGCCCCGCCAGGTCGTCCGCCCGCCGCAGCAGCCGGGCCCGCTCGGGGCTGCCCGGCGCGTACGCCAGCGGCGGCTCGTTGACGGGCGTGGGGACGGTGGTGACCGCGTCGATCGGCATGCTGTTCAACTGCTCCGTACGGTGGTGCGGGTACTTCCCCTCCCAGGGTGAACGCACCCGCCCGTGTTGACGAGCTGTGACACGCCTAGCGGGCCAGCTCCTCCGCCACCGCGACGGCCTCCGCCAGCGAGTCCACCACCGGCACTCCCACGTGCACCAGCTTCTCCCGGGTGTGCGAGCCGCCCGTCCACAGCACCGACTTGATGCCCTGCGACAGCGCCGCCTGCGCGTCGTCCGCCGCGTCCCCGATCAGCACGGTGCGCTGCCGGTCGATGCCGTCGCCCAGCGCCGCCAGGTGGCCCGCCAGCTCCTGCGCCTTGCGCCCGCCGGACGCTCCGCGCCGGCCGTCCACCCGCACGAAGTGCCTGGTCAGCCCGAAGCCGTCCACCACCGGCACCAGCTGCTCGTGCTCGTACATCGACAGCAGCGACTGGCTGCGCCCGCCCGCCGTCCACCCGGTCAGCAGCTCCTCGGCGCCCGGCGTCAGCCCGCAGCCCGGGAACAGCTCCGTGTACTTGAGGTGGAACGCGTCGTCCAGCTCCAGCCACTCGTCCCGGCTGGGCATCCGCCCCAGCAGCCGGTGGTAGAAGTTCGGGATCGGGATCTCGTACTGCGCCCGGTACTCGTCCAGCGTCATCGGCGCGACGCCGACCAGCGAGAGCGCCGCGTTGCTGGCCCCCAGCACGGCCGGCATGTCCGACAGCAGGGTGCCGTTCCAGTCCCAGACTATGTGTGTACGCACCCGCCAAGGGTACGGCCGGGGCCCGGAACCCCGTTCGGGAATTCCGGGCCCCGGCCGCGGGGCGGATCAGGCGGCGTTGAACTCGTCCGGGTCCGGGCCGGTGCGCAGGCCGCGGTCGGTGGCGGCGATGGCGGCCATCTCGTCGTCGGTGAGGGTGAAGTCGAAGACGTCGAGGTTCTGGCGGATCCGGGCCGGGGTGACGGACTTCGGGATCACCAGGTTGCCGAGCTGGAGGTGCCAGCGCAGCACCGCCTGGGCGGCGGACTTGCCGGTGCGCTCGGCGATCGCGGTGATCGCCGGGTCGTTCAGGACGGCGCCCTGGGCGAGCGGGCTCCAGGCCTCGGTGGCGATGCCGTGCGCGGCGTGGAAGGCCCGCAGCTCGGACTGCTGGAGGCCCGGGTGCAGCTCGACCTGGTTGACGGCGGGGACGAGGCCGCCGTTCTCGATCAGCCGGGTCAGGTGCGCGGGCTGGAAGTTGGAGACGCCCGCGGCGCGGATCCGGCCGTCGGCGGCGAGGCGCTCGACGGCCCGCCAGGAGTCGAGGTACAGGTCACGGGCCGGGGTCGGCCAGTGGATCAGGTACAGGTCGACGGTCTCCAGGCCGAGCTTGTCGAGGCTGGCGTCGAAGGCCCGCAGCGTCGCGTCGTAGCCCTGGTCGGCATTCCACAGCTTGGTGGTGACGAACAGCTCCTCGCGGGGCAGCCCGGACGCGGCCAGCGCCTTGCCGACGCCGCGCTCGTTGCCGTAGATCGCGGCGGTGTCGATGCTGCGGTAACCGGACTCCAGGGCGGCGGCGACGGCGGCGGTGGTCTCCTCGTCCGGGACCTGGAAGACGCCGAAGCCGAGCTGCGGCATCTCGACGCCGTTGTTGAGGGTGACGGTGGGGACGGTGGGGGCGGTCATGGGAATCAAGCCTTTTCGGTGAGGGTGCAGGTGAGGGTCTGGGCGCGGATCAGGCCGTCCCGGAAGACGAAGGTGTCGACTCCGTCGGTCACCTGCCGGGTGGCGGTGGCGGCGCCCCAGCGGAGGAACAGCACGTCCTCGGCGAACAGCGGGGTGAGCTGCCACTCGGCGTCGGGCAGTTCGGCGAGCAGCCGGCCGATGACCTGCTTGACGCCGTCGCGGCCGGTGCGGACGCCGTCGGGCGTCAGGAGCACCGCGTCCTCGGTGTAGCTCCCGGCGATCAGGTCGAGGTCGCCGGTGGCGAGGCGCCGGCCGTGTTCGGCGAACACCTCCTGCGGGGTGCGGGCGCTCATCGGGCGAGCTCCCGCAGCGCGGCGGCGGCGAACGCGTGGTCCTGCTCGGGGGCGCCGCCGCCGACGCCGACGGCGCCGACCGGCCGGCCGTCGCGCTGCACCGGGAGGCCGCCGGCGATGAACAGCAGTGGCCGGTCCAGTGCGGTCGGCAGCGAGTGGAACGGGCCGTCCGGCTTGACCAGCTCGACCAGGTCCGCGGTCGGGGCGTTCAGCTGGAGCGCGGTGTACGCCTTGCGGGTGCTGGTCTCGCCGGAGATCAGCACGGCCCGGTCGTCGCGGCGGAAGGCCAGCAGGTGGCCGCCCGCGTCGAGGACGGTGACGCTGACCGCGACCCCGGCCGCCTCGGCGGCGGCGCGGGCGGCGGCGACCAGGGTCTCGGCGTCGGCGGTGGACAGCGGGGCGGTGGTGGCGGTGGTGCTCATGGTGCGTCTCCGGTACGGGGAGTGACGGTGGTTCAGTGGTTCAGGGCCGGGGCGCGGACCGCTGCGGGGGCCGCCGCGTCGCGGCGCTCCAGGGCGGCCGAGACGAAGGCCAGCAGCAGGGCGGCTCCGGCCAGCGCCGCGCCCACCCAGTTGGGTGCGGTCCAGCCGAGGCCGGCCGCGATGACGGCGCCGCCGAGCCACGCGGCGAGCGCGTTGCCCAGGTTGAATGCTCCGATGTTGACGGCCGAGGCCAGCGTCGGCGCGCCGTGCGCCTGGTCGAGGACCCGCTTCTGGAGCGGCGGCACGGTGGCGAAGCCGAGGGCGCCGATCACCAGCAGGGTGACCGCGGCGGTGATCTCGTTGTGGGCGGTGACGGTGAACAGCGCGAGCGCGACGGCCAGTCCGCCGAGGGTGGTGAACAGCATCGGCATCAGCCGGCGGTCGGCGAACCGGCCGCCCAGCAGGTTGCCGAGGAACATGCCGACGCCGAGCAGCACCAGCAGCCAGGTCACCGCGCCGTCCGAGAAGCCCGCGACCTCGGTCATCATCGGCGCGATGTAGGTGATCGCGGCGAACACGCCGCCGAAGCCGAGGACGGTCATCGCCATCGCCAGCACCACCTGCACGTTGCGGAACGCGGCCAGCTCGCGGCGCAGGTGCGCGCCCTCCGGCCGGGGCAGGTCCGGCACCAGCCGGGCGATGCCCAGCAGTCCGACCACGCCGAGCACGGCGACGATCGCGAAGGTGGCCCGCCAGCCGACGCTCTGGCCGACGAAGGTGCCGAGCGGGACGCCGACGATGTTGGCCACGGTCAGGCCGGTGAACATGGTGGCGATCGCCCCGGCCTTCTTCTCGGGTGCGACCAGCTCGGCCGCCACCACCGACCCGATGCCGAAGAACGCGCCGTGGGCGAGCGAGGCGACGATCCGCCCGGCGAGCATCGCCCCAAAGCTCGGCGCGACGGCCGAGAGCAGGTTCCCGACGGTGAACAGGACCATCAGCAGCATCAGCATCCGCTTGCGACTGATCCGGGTGCCGAGCACGGTCATCAGCGGCGCGCCGACGACCACGCCGATCGCGTAGCCCGTGACCAGCAGGCCTGCGGTGGGGATCGTCACCCCGAAGTCCGAGGCGACCTCGGGCAGCAGGCCCATGATCACGAACTCGGTGGTTCCGATGCCGAACGCCCCGATGGCCAGGGCGAGGAGCGCGAGCGGCATGATGCCGACCTCCATGCGATTGCGAATGCGCCTTACGAGCTTCGACAATAATTGCAGACGCATCTTCTTGCAAACGCAACGATCGGCGGAGGCGCTCCTCCCGTACGGCCCCGGCAAACGCGAGGACCCCGCCCCGGCCGGGTGGCCGTGACGGGGTCCTGCGGTGAGCTCTCGAAGATCAGGCGATCAGACCGGGGATCTCCTGCGTCGCGAACCAGAGCAGCTCGTGGTCGTCCGCCCCGTCCACCGTGAACTGCGCGTCCTGGTCGCCCTGGTCCGCGGCCACGATCGCCTCGGCCGCGGCCGCCACGTCGGCCGCCACGTCCGGGTCCGCGTCGTCGGCGTGCACGGACGCGGCCTTGGCCAGCCGGATCGGGCCGGCCAGCACCACGCGGCCCAGTGAGGCCTGGTCCTGGTACTCGTCCCCGGGGAACGGCGTCACCGCGGAGTCGGAGACCTCGACGGCGACCACCACGCGTCGGCGCGGCGCCTTCGGGTCGGCGGCCAGCAGCCGGACGGAGGACAGCGCGGCGCGGTTGAGCGCCGCGTACTCCAGTTCCTCCAGGTCGTCGCTGACGTACCACTCGCGCAGCGCCGGAGTCACCGCGTACGCGACGCTCTGCTCCAGGACCCCCTCGGGGTGCGCCACCGCCAGGTCGTTCAACGTGGTGGGCACGTACACGCGCA
>NZ_BMRI01000015.1:0-19488 GCF_014648555.1 Kitasatospora griseola | reverse complement strand
TGGGGGCACCCTTCATAGGTCACTGTGCGACGGTCCAAGAATACGCAGCCCGCGGCCGCCGGTCCGCGCTGGGCCGGTCAGGGGACGGGCGGTGTCCCCCTTGGTGCCGCTCGGCCGCCGACCGTGCGTCAACTCGGTGACCGGCCGGGGCCGCCGGATCCCGTCCGCCGCCGCGCACGCCACCCGCACGGGTGGACTTCCCGGGCCTTCCGCGCGGGCGGGACGCCGCTTGGGTCGGCCGTCGTGGGCCCGATAACAAGGTCGGACACTCCCGCCGCTCCCCCACCCCGAGAAGGCCCCGATGACCGAGCAGCTCACCCGGACTCCCGGCCCCCGTATCCGTCCGCTGGTCCATCCGGTGCACTCCGCCCGCCGCCCGGTCCGGCATCCGCACCCGGTCGGGGAGGCGGCGCGGACGGTCCGCAGCCCGCGGGCGGCCTGCGGCGGGGGCGAGCGCCCGGCCCGGCCGCGCAGCCCCGCGCCGTCCCGGACGGGGCACAGCGACCTGGCGACCCGGTTCGCGCGCCGGCTGGTGGAGGTGCTGTGCGGGGTGCGCCCGGTGCACCAGTTGCAGCGGCACACCACGCTGCCGGGGTTCCATCAGCTCGCGGCGCTCACCCGCAGCGGCCCGCTGCGCCCGCGCGGGCGGTCCTGGCAGCCGCGGCTGGGCCATGTGCACAACTCGGCGCCCGCGCCGGGCGCGGTGGAGGCCTGTGTCCGGGTCGAACTCGGGCCCCGCCACCACATGCTGGCGTTCCGGCTGGAGCAGCACACCCGCACCGGGCAGTGGCAGTGCGCCGCCGTGGAGACCCGCTGACCCCGCGAGGAAAGCGGCGGGGCGCCACCCCCGGGAGGGAGGTGACGCCCCGTCGATCCGCTGCTGCGGGTCAGCCCTTGCGGCGCCGGCCCTTCGCGGCCTTGGCCGCCTTGCGGCGCTCGGCGCGGGTCAGGCCGTCGCCGTCGGGCACCAGGCCGTCGTCGTCGAAGTCGCCCTCGACCACGCCGCCGCCGACCTCGTCGGACGGGGCGGTGTAGTGCAGCTTCTTGCGCTCGGGGGCCTCCAGGCCCTTGGCGCGGATCTCCGGGCGGGCGGCCGGGATGGCGTCCTTCTCCAGCTTGTCGAGCAGCACCTGCTCGTCGTCCGGGACGGGGACCTCCTCGACCTGCTGCTCGACCTGGACCTCCAGGTTGAACAGGTAGCCGACGGACTCCTCCTTGATGCCCTCCATCATCGCGGAGAACAGGTCGAAGCCCTCGCGCTGGTACTCGACCAGCGGGTCGCGCTGGGCGTAGGCGCGCAGCGCAATGCCCTCCTGGAGGTAGTCCATCTCGTAGAGGTGCTCGCGCCAGCGGCGGTCCAGCACCGAGAGGACGACCCGACGCTCCAGCTCGCGCATGATCTGCTCGCCGAGCTGGTCCTCGCGCCGGCCGTAGGAGGCCGCGATGTCCTCCTGGATGACCTTGGTGAGGTACTCGGGGGTGAGGCCGCCGTTCTCCGCGGCGTCCTCCTCCAGCTCGTCGAGGTCGAGGGAGACCGGGTAGAGCTGCTTGAGCGCCGTCCACAGCTTGTCGAGGTCCCAGTCGTCCTCGAAGCCCTCGCCGGTGGCGGCGTTGACGTACGCGGCGACGGTGTCGTCCATGAAGTGGCCGACCTGCTCCTGCAGGTCCTCGCCCTCCAGGACGCGGCGGCGCTCGCCGTAGATGACCTCGCGCTGGCGGTTGAGGACCTCGTCGTACTTGAGGACGTTCTTGCGGATCTCGAAGTTCTGCTGCTCGACCTGGGTCTGCGCGGAGGCGATGGCGCGGGTGACCATCTTCGACTCGATCGGCACGTCCTCGGGGACGTTCGCCATGGAGAGCACGCGCTCGACCATGCCGGCCTTGAACAGCCGCATCAGGTCGTCGCCCAGCGACAGGTAGAACCGGGACTCGCCCGGGTCGCCCTGACGGCCGGAGCGGCCGCGCAGCTGGTTGTCGATCCGGCGGGACTCGTGGCGCTCGGTGCCGAGGACGTACAGGCCGCCGATCTCCTGCACCTCCTCCTGCTCCGCCTTGACCGCGGCCTTGGCCTTCTCCATCGCGGCCGGCAGCGCACCCTCGTACTCCTCCGGGGTGTCCTCGGGAGTGATGCCGCGCTGGGCGAGCTCGGCGGCGGCCAGGTGCTCGGGGTTGCCGCCGAGCATGATGTCGGTGCCGCGGCCGGCCATGTTGGTGGCCACGGTGACGGCGCCCTTGCGGCCGGCCTGGGCGACGATCTGCGCCTCGCGCTCGTGGTGCTTGGCGTTCAGCACCTCGTGCGGGATGCCGCGCTTGCGCAGCTCCTGCGACAGGTACTCGGACTTCTCGACCGACACGGTGCCGACCAGCACCGGCTGGCCCTTCTCGTGCCGCTCGGCGATGTCCTCGACCACGGCGGCGAACTTGGCCGGCTCGGACTTGTAGATCAGGTCCGGCTGGTCGATCCGCTTGGGGGTTTTGTTGGTCGGGATCGGGACCACGCCGAGCTTGTAGATCTGGTGGAACTCGGCCGCCTCGGTGGTGCCGGTACCGGTCATGCCGGACAGCTTGTCGTACAGGCGGAAGAAGTTCTGCAGGGTGATGGTGGCCAGCGTCTGGTTCTCGTTCTGGACCTCGACGCCTTCCTTGGCCTCGATCGCCTGGTGCATGCCCTCGTTGTAGCGGCGGCCGGCCAGGATGCGGCCGGTGTGCTCGTCGACGATCATGACCTCGCCGTTGATCACGACGTAGTCCTTGTCCCGCTTGTACAGCTCCTTCGCCTTGATGGCGTTGTTCAGGAAGCCGACCAGCGGGGTGTTCACCGACTCGTAGAGGTTGTCGATGCCCAGGTAGTCCTCGACCCGGGTGACACCGTCCTCCAGGATGCCGACGGTGCGCTTCTTCTCGTCGACCTCGTAGTCGCGCTCGATCTTCAGCCGCTGGACCAGCTTGGCGAAGTCGCTGTACCACTTGGTGGCCTGGTCGGCCGGGCCGGAGATGATCAGCGGGGTACGGGCCTCGTCGATCAGGATCGAGTCGACCTCGTCGACGATCGCGAAGTTGTGGCCGCGCTGCACCAGTTCGTCCTGCGACCAGGCCATGTTGTCGCGCAGGTAGTCGAAGCCGAACTCGTTGTTGGTGCCGTACGTGATGTCCATCGCGTACTGCTTCTTGCGCTCGGCGGGCGTCATGTTGCCCAGGATCACGCCGACTTCGAGGCCCAGGAAGCGGTGCACCCGGCCCATCCACTCCGAGTCGCGCTCGGCGAGGTAGTCGTTGACGGTGATCAGGTGGACGCCCTTGCCGGTCAGCGCGTTCAGGTACGCCGGCAGGGTGCCGACCAGGGTCTTGCCCTCGCCGGTGCGCATCTCGGCGACGTGGCCGTGGTGCAGCGCGGCGCCGCCCATGATCTGCACGTCGTAGTGGCGCTGGCCCAGGACGCGCTTCGCGGCCTCCCGGACGGTCGCGAAGGCCTCGGGGAGGAGATCGTCCAAGCTCTCCCCGTCGGCGAGCCGGGCCTTGTACTCGTCGGTCAGTGCGCGCAGCTCGTCGTCGGTGAGGTTGACGAAGTCCTCTTCGATCGAGTTGACCTGGGCGGCAATCCGCTGCAGCTTGCGGAGGATCTTGCCCTCGCCTGCGCGCAGGATCTTGTCGAAGACGGACACGTGAGCGGGCTCCTTGCCTGGATCGGCTCTGGATTACTGACGGTGGGGAGTCCACCCCACCGTACGGGTCATCGTATGCGAGGAGGCCGAGCCCCCGGGAGGTCCGTCAGCACGCTATTCCTGTGTCACCCCTGGGGGCACATCGGCCGAAGCAGGGTGCAAACGGTCAAAGCGCTCGGGCGTGGCCGCTCTGTCAGTGCCTTGCCCTAGCCTCGCCCCATGGCCGCGACCCCTGCCCCGACCGCCCGGATTTCCGCCGACCACGCCCGCCGGCTCGCGCTGCGCGCCCAGGGCCTGCTCGGCTCCCCCGACCGCCGCGCGGGCGCCCGCGGCGTGCTGCGCCTGCTCGGCGCCGTCCAGCTGGACACCATCTCGGTGCTCGCCCGCTCGCACGAACTGGTGCCCTACGCCCGGCTCGGCGCGGTCGGCCGGCGCCCGGTGGAGGAGGCGTACTGGGGGCGCGGCACGGCCTTCGAGTTCTGGTCGCACGCCGCCTGCATCCTGCCGATCGAGGAGTGGCCGCTGTTCGCGTTCCGCCGCCGCGCCAACCGCGCCAAGGGCCGGGTCTGGGGCCACCAGATCGACGAGGGCGTGTACGCGCAGGTGATCGACCAGCTGCGCGCCGAGGGCCCGCTGACCTCCACCGGCCTCGGCGGGGCGAAGAAGACCGCCGAGTGGTGGGACTGGTCCGACACCAAGATCGCGGTGGAGCGGGCGCTGGCCTTCGGCGACGTGGTGGTCACCGAGCGGCGCGGCTGGAAGCGGGTGTACGACCTCGCCGAACGGGCGGTCCCCGGCGATTTGTTCGAGCAGGACCTGACGGACGCCGAGTGCCTGGAGCGGCTGGTGGCCCAGGCCGGCGCGGCGCTCGGGGTGGCCACCCGGGCCGACCTGATGGACTACCACCGCCTCAAGGGCGCCCAGGTGGACGCGGCGCTGCCCGCCTCCGGCCTGGTCCCGGTCGAGGTGGAGGGCTGGTCCGCCCCGGCCTGGGCCGACCCGGCGGCGCTGGGGACGGAGCCGCGCGGCCGGCACCGCACCGCGCTGCTGTCCCCGTTCGACTCGCTGATCTGGGACCGCCCCCGCACCGAGCGGATCTTCGGCATGAGCCACCGCCTGGAGGCCTACACCCCCAAGCACAAGCGGGTGCACGGCTACTTCGCGATGCCGCTGCTGGCCGGCGGCCGCCTCGTCGGCCGGGTCGACCCGGCCCGCGAGGGCGCCACCCTGGTGGCCCGGCAGGTCTCGCTGGACGGCCCGCGGTCGGTGCCGGCCCTCGCCGAGGCGCTCCGCGAGGCCGCCGCCTGGGTGGGCTGCTCGGACGTCCGGGTCGAGCGGCTGGACGACGAGGCGCTGCGGCCGGCCCTGGAGAAGCTGCTGGCCTGAGCGGCCCGCAGCGTTCACTCAGCCTATTTCGAGGATCTTTTCACGCATCGCGTAGACCACGGCCTCCATCCTGGAGTGCAGCTGGAGCTTCTCCAGGATGTTGCGCACGTGGTTCTTCACGGTGTTCTCGCTGATGAACAGCTCCTTGGCGATCTCCCGGTTGTTCATCCCGGTGGCCACCAGCTTGAGCACCTCCAGCTCCCGGTCGGTCAGCCGGGGCGCGGGCACCAGCTCCCGGTCGTCGGAGCGGCGCTGGATCATCGACTTGAACTCGGTCAGCAGCTTGGCCGCCATCGACGGGCTGATCTGCGACTGGCCGTCGGCGACCGCGCGGATCGCGGTGGCCACCTCGTCGGTGGAGATCTCCTTCAGCAGGTAGCCGGTCGCCCCCGCCTTGATCGCCTCGTAGAGGTCGGCCTCCTCGTCGCTGATCGTCAGCATGATGATCTTGGCGCTGGGCACCACGTCCTTGATCGCGGTGCACGCCTCGATGCCGCTGCGCCGGGGCATCCGGACGTCCATCAGGATGATGTCGGGCAGCAGGTCGGCGGCCTTCAGCACGGCCTCCGCGCCGTCCCCGGCCTCGCCGATGACCCGGATGTCCTCCTCCTCGGCGAGCACGATCTCCAGGCCGCGGCGGAACAGCGCGTGGTCGTCCACCACCAGCACCCGGATCGGCTCCGCACGACGCGGCGGGTAGCCGGCGTCCTCCGCGCCCAGGCTCTCCCCCATCCGCTCCTCCCCCGCCCTCCGGTCACGTGACGCGCCCATCATTCCACGCCCGGGACGGCCTGGGATCACCCTGCGCCGCCGAACCGCCCGGCTGGGTGACCCCCCGAACGCCGGTGACCCCGGTGGCCGTTCACGGCCACCGGGGTCACCACTTCCTCCGTTCGACGGACGCGGCCGTCGCTACTCCTCGTCGGGGCCGTTGATCGCGCCCCCGGCTCCGGCGAAGTCGGCCGCCGCGGCCGGGTCCTCCTTCAGGTGGATCACGCCGTAGTGGTAGCCGTGCCGGCGGTAGACCACGCTCGGCAGGCCGCTGTCCTTCTCCTGGAACAGGTAGAAGTCGTGGCCCACCAGCTCCATCGCGTACAGCGCCTGGTCCAGCGACATCGGCGCCGCGGAGTGGGTCTTCTCGCGGACCACCAGCGGGCCGTCGCCCTCCACCTCCAGGCTGCCCGCCATGGTCTTGCGCGGCGTGCCGTCGACGCCTTCGGTGGCCTCCGTCGACGGCAGTGCCGCCAGCGCGGCGGTGGCCGCGGCGACGCTCAGCGGGCCTCGCCCGTTGGTGCCGCCCTTCTGCACCCGGCGGCGGTCGGCGGACTTGCGCAGCTGCGCCTCCAACTTCGCCGAGGCCAGGTCGAGCGCGGCCCACGCGTCGTTGGCGGACGCCTCGGCCCGGATCACCGGGCCCCGGCTGCGGAGGGTGATCTCCACCCGATCGGAGCGGTCGGCCTGCCGCGGGTTGTGCTCCTTGGACACCTCGACATCCAGGCTGATCGCCTTGGTGTCGAACTTCTGGACCTTCTCCAGCTTCTCGGCCACGTGCTCGCGGAACCTCTTGGGCACCTCGGTCTTGCGGCCCTTGACGACGATGTCCACGCAGAACTCCGATCCCTTGTGCTGACCGGCCCGGAGTGCGTCCCGGACCGGCGTGAGACCCAGCCGGACCAGCCGGTCACCGCCCGTCCCCGGAACACCGCCCGGGAGACCGCGAGAACCGCCGGCCCCTTACCTCACTTCCTCCCCACCAGGAGCGTTCGAAACCCCTGGAGCCCTTATGCAACACCTCACCCGGGGATCTCGCCTCCCCAGTCGAACGAACGTACCGACGGGCGCCCGACGGTCCGGCTGTTCTCCCCTGTTTACCCTCCTACGGGTGAAACAGTGGTGAACAACTGGACAACACGCCTGACACCGCCCACCGTATGGCTGAAGTCGCCGCCCGGCGAGCGTTCCGGAGGGGTTTCCGTGACGAGCCGCAGCACCGCCCACCGGCCCGGATCCGGCCCCGCACCGGTCCTCGCCGCCCTGCTCGACCTGCTGGTCCCCGCCCGCTGCGCCGGCTGCGGCGACGGCCGCACCGGCCTGTGCCCGCCCTGCCGGGCCCTGCTCGACGGCACCGCCGCCGGGCCCGCCGGGCCGCTGCGCCCACCGCCCGGCCTGCCGCCGGTGCACGCCGCCGCCCCCTACGCCGGGCCGGTGCGCCAACTGCTGCTCGCCCACAAGGAACGCGGCGCGCTGCGGCTGGCCGCCCCGCTCGGCCGCGCGCTGGCCGCCGCGGTCCGCTCCGCCACCGGCCCGGGCGCCGCCCCGCTGCTGCTGGTGCCGGTGCCGTCCGCACCCGCCGCCACCCGGGCCCGCGGCCACGACCCGATGCTGCGCCTCGCCCGGGCCGCCGCCCGCGAACTGCGCCGCGGCGGGGTGGCCACGCTGGTCGCCCCGGTGCTGCGGCAGGCCCGGCCGGTCGCCGACCAGGCGGGCCTGGGCGCCGCCGAGCGGCACCGCAACCTGCACGGGGCACTGACCGTCCCGACCCGGCTGGCGGTCCGGCTGGCCGGGCACCGGCTGGTGCTGGTGGACGACCTGGTCACCACCGGCGCGAGCCTCGCCGAAGCGGCCCGGGCGCTGCGCGCGGCGGGCTGCCCGCCGCGGGCGGCGGCCACCGTCGCGGCGGTCGCCCGGCGCGGCCCCGGGCCCGGCCGGCGCGGCGCGCCCGCCGGGGAGGCCGGGCTCAGCCCGGGTAGATGAACGCCGCGGACGGCCACTTGCTGGACGCCGCGTGCCACTGGTTGTCCTTCAGCCGGTACAGGCGCTGCCCGGACGCGTTGGTCGAGGCGGCGAGCACCGCCGGGCCGACCTGGTCGCCCGGTGCCCGGGCCTCGGTGGCGGACAGCGCCGTCATCGACTCGCCGCCCTGCAGCGGGGAGTCCGTGGACTGCGAGCCGTCGGTGCCCAGGAAGTGCAGCTGCTGCAGCCGGTCGGCCTCCTTGCCGAGCACCACCAGCTGGTCGGCGTCGCCCCAGGAGACGGCGGCGACCTCGGTGAGCTGCGGGGCGATGTTGCGCAGCGCGGTGATCCGGACGGTCGGGTTGACCGCGGTGCCGCCGTGCACCACCAGGCCGAGCGCCAGCGTGGTCGGGTCGTTGCCGCGGTGCACCAGCATCGCGACCCGGGTGCCGTCGGAGGAGATCCGCAGCGACTGCACGGTGCGCCCGTCCAGCCCGTCCACCGTCACCGGGACGACGGTGCGCTCGCGCACCATCAGCACCCGGGACGCGGCCGGGTCGCGGTCGACCAGCCACAGGTCCTGCCGGCCGTCCCAGCTCGGCGAGGCCAGGCCCTGGCCGGGCTGCGGGGCGCGGCTGGAGACGATCGGGTCGCCGTACTTGTCGGTCTCGGTCAGGCCGGTGCGGTACAGGTTGTGGCCGTCCTGGCCGATCACCGCGACGGCGTTGCCGTCCCGGCGGACGGCGAGCTCGCCGGGGCGCGGCTGGCCGCCCTGCGCGACCTGGCCGAGCACTCCGGCGACCGGGGCGGGGTCCAGGCCGTCCTGGTAGCGGGTGAGCCGGCCGTCGACCAGCTGGATGTACGCCTGCGTGCCGCCCTCGCCGCCGGCCAGCACGCCGGGCGCGACCTGCGCGGCCTCGGCGGCGCTGAGGGTGCAGCCGCCCTTGGGGGAGGACAGGTCGAGCCGGTCCAGCTTGCCCTGCTGGTCGGCCAGGGTCTGGAAGAGCTGCTGGGCCATCTGCCGGCAGCCGGTCTGGTTCTTCCCGAGGTCGACGCCGTCCACCTTCACGGTGGCGATCCGGTTGTCGCCGGCGGTCGCGCTCAGCACCTTGACGCCGTCGAGCTTGGAGGACACCACCGGGCCGATCCACTGCGAGGGCCCGTCGGCGGTGGCCTGGGCGGCCTCGGTGAGCGGGTCTATCCGGCGGCGCAGGTAGATCGGATCGGGCACCAGCACCGGGTTGGCCTGGGTGCGTTCGCTGGTCGGGTCGGCGGTGGCGAAGAAGTACCGGTGGACCGGCTTGTAGGTGTTCTTGAAGTTGGTCTGGTCGACGATCAGGCCGTCGGGGAGCGTGTCGATCCGCCACTGGCCTGCGTCGGGGCCCTCGCCGACCTTCACGAAGGTGAATTCCTGCTCGTAGTCGTCGGTGTACCGGGCCTGGTAGGTGTGCCGGCCGTCGAGCTCGGCGACCTGCTTGCCGCTGACGCTGAGGTGCGCCCTGGTGTCGTCCTGCCCCAGGACGGGGTGGCTCAGGCGCGGGGCGTCGGCCAGCACCACCACCTGCGCGTCGGGGCGCCAGCGCTTGGCGGCCTCCGCGGTCAGGTACTGCTTGGCGGTGTCGTAGTCGGCCTGGTCCGCGTTGGAGGAGTCGAGGAACCCGGCCAGCAGGTCGTCGGGGCTCTCGTCCTTGTGCGGGGCGACCGGGTAGACGTGCACCTGGACGCCGTCGGCGGCGCCCTGCGGCACCTCCAGGCGCTGCGGCGGGCCGCCGGAGGGCATCGTGGCGCAGCCGGTCACGGCGGCCGCCAGCAGCGCCGCGCCGCCCAGGGCGCGGGTCCGCCGCTCAGCCGTCCTGTCGTTCCTGTGCACCGGCGGTCCCCTCCTGGTCGGTGTCGGCGCCGTCCGGTGCGGGCGGGGCCGGCTGGGTCGGGCGGCCGCTGCGGTCCACCACGATCTGCGCGCCGGTGGCGCCGTAGCCGGCGGCTGCGGCACGGACGTCGGACGGGTTCGCGACCGGGGCCGCGCTGGGCCGTCCCAGGCCCGGGCCGATGCTGAGCACCCCGCCCAGCCCGGAGCCGAAGGTCTGCCGCTCGGTGTCCGGGGTCTCCGGGACGGCGGCGGGCTCGGTGCCGCGCACCGCGCGCCGGTAGGGCGCGCCGACCGAGGCCATGCCGCGGTTGTGCCGGGAGTCCTCCGGCTCCAGCCGGAACGGGGCCCGGGAGAGCTCGCCGCCGCGGGTGCGCGGCAGCGTCAGCCGGAAGTGCGAGCCGCCGCCGGGCTCGCCCCAGGCCTGCAGCCAGCCGCCGTGCAGGTGGGCGTCCTCGACCGCGATGGACAGGCCGAGGCCGGTGCCGCCGGTGGTGCGCACCCGCGACGGGTCGGCCCGCCAGAAGCGGTGGAACACCCGGGAGGCCTCGCCGGGCTTCAGGCCGATGCCGTAGTCGCGCACGCCGACGGCGACCGCGCCGTCGCCCGCCCCGAGCCGGATCACCACGTCCCGGCCCTCGCCGTGCTCCAGCGCGTTGACCACCAGGTTGCGCAGGATCCGCTCGATCCGGCGGCTGTCGACCTCGGCGATCACCGGCGTCTCGCCGCCGCGGATCAGCACCGCGCTGCCCTTGGCGCGGGCCAGCGGGTCGGCGGCCTCCACGACGCGGGTGACGATGTCGCGCAGGTCGACGGGTTCGGCGTCCAGGATGGCCGCGCCGGCGTCGAAGCGGCTGATCTCCAGCAGGTCGGCGAGCAGCGACTCGAAGCGGTCCAGCTGGTCCTGGAGCAGCTCGGCGGAGCGGGCCGCCATCGGGTCCAGGTCCTCGCGGCTGTCGTAGATCAGGTCGGCGGCCATCCGCACCGTGGTCAGCGGGGTGCGCAGCTCGTGCGAGACGTCGGAGACGAACCGCCGCTGCACCCGGGAGAGCTCCTCCAGCTTGCGGATCTGCGCCTGCAGGCCGTTGGCCATCCGGTTGAACGAGTCGCCGAGGCGGGCGATGTCGTCGGTGCCGGTGACCTTCATCCGCTCGTCGAAGTGCCCGGCGGCCAGCCGCTCGGAGATCCCGGCGGCCATCCGCACCGGGGTGACCACCTGGCGGACCACCAGCCAGGCGATGCAGCCCAGCAGGATGACCAGGAACAGCCCGGCGGTGGCCAGGGTGCCCATCACCAGGTTCAGGGTGCTGGTCTCCTGGTAGAACGAGAACACGTAGTACAGCTGGTACGGGTTGCCGTCCGGGCCGGTGAACTGCTTGCCGATCGCCAGGCCCTTGTTGTCGTCGGGCTTGGCCTGGCTGTCCGGCGCGCGGTGCAGCTTGACCGGCTGCTCGTGCGGGATGGACGGCTCGGCGGCGACCAGGGCGCGCAGTTCGGGAGTGATCGAGTCGGGCAGGATCGAGCCCGAGTAGCGGGCACCGCGCAGGCCGGCGCTGGAGGCGCTCTCCTCCTGGCCGCTGGGCGCGATCGCGATCACCGAGTAGACGCCGGCGCCGCCGGACGCCAGGTCGGAGACCTGCTTGGTCAGCCAGGCGTTGATCCGGTCGCGGGTCGGGTCGGCGGTCGCGCCGGCCTTGGCCTGCAGGTTGATCGCCTCGTTGATCTTGTCCTGCTCGATCTGGAAGCCGCCGATGGCCTGCCCGTGGGCGGCCTTCTGCTTGGCCTCCAGCAGGCCGGTGCGCACCTGGGCGACCACCACCACGCCGAGCACCAGCACCACCACGAAGGACAGCAGCAGGGTCGCCGCCACCACCCGCAGCTGGATCGAGCGGCGGTACAGCGCCAGCACCCGGCCCACCGGGTGCCGGAACTGGCGGATCACCGGCGCGAACAGCACCGACCACCACCGGCGCCGGCGCGGCCGGCCGGTGGTGGAACTCAGCACGTCGCCGCGCACGGCAGCCTCCCCGCCGGAGGTCTCGTCCGACGGGGAGGCGGCGGCCTGCTCCTCGCTCATCCTCAGCTGGGCCCGGCCTTGTAGCCGACGCCGCGAACCGTGACCACGATCTCCGGGCGCTCCGGGTCCTTCTCGATCTTGGAGCGCAGGCGCTGCACGTGCACGTTGACCAGCCGGGTGTCGGCGGCGTGCCGGTAGCCCCAGACCTGCTCCAGCAGCACCTCGCGGGTGAACACCTGCCAGGGCTTGCGGGCCAGCGCGACCAGCAGGTCGAACTCCAGCGGGGTCAGCGGGATGCCGCGGCCCTCGCGCTTCACCGAGTGCCCGGCGACATCGATCACCAGGTCGCCGATGGTCAGCTGCTCCGGCGTGGGCTCCTCGGCCCGCCGCAGCCGGGCCCGGACCCGGGCGACCAGTTCCTTGGGCTTGAACGGCTTCGTCACGTAATCGTCGGCGCCGGACTCCAGGCCGACCACGATGTCGACCGTGTCGGTCTTCGCGGTCAGCATGACGATCGGAATGCCCGACTCGGCCCGGATCTGGCGGCACACGTCGATGCCGTCCCGCCCGGGCAGCATCAGGTCGAGCAGTACGAGGTCCGGCTTGGTCTCCCGGAAGGCGGCCAGCGCCTTGTCCCCGTCCGCGACGAAAAACGGCTCAAAACCCTCACCACGCAGCACAATGCCGAGCATCTCGGCCAGTGCGGTGTCGTCATCGACGACGAGGACACGTCCCTTCATGGCTCCATCTTCTCATCACCCGAATGTGACCTGACGCACAGCTGTTCCGTTCCCGGCCCCCCGACCGTCGGCCGAACCAGTCATACCATCGCAAAGGTATCGGCTTTGCGGCCTTGCTCGGACCGTTGCCGATCAGCAACGGGATACCCCTGGGGTGCGCGTGCGCACCATGGCACGATGGGCCCCCGAAGCACCCGCGCCAAGGGTGCCCCGACGAGGAGCGTCGATTGTCCGAGACCCCGGGTTGGACCTCACCCGGTTCTCCCGAGCCCGCGCCCGGCCCGTCCGAATCCGGCCACCAGGCTCCCCCGGTCCCCCAGACCACCGCCGCACCCGCACCGCCGCAGCCCGGCCCGGCCGTGCCGCCCGGACCGACGCCCGGACCCGGCATCATCCCGCTGCGCCCCCTCGGCTTCGGCGAACTGATGGACGGCGCGTTCGCCCTCGTCCGCCGGTACTGGAAGACCGCCTTCGGACTCAGCCTGGCCCTCGCCTGTGTGCTCGAACTCGTCCAGGCCGGCGTCTCCTGGTGGCTCCACACCTCCGGCACCCGCACCGAAGCCATGTTCGACGGCTACTACACGCTGCCGCTCGAAATGCTCGCCGGCGTGATCTCCACCGGACTGCTCACCCCCGTCATCGGCAACAGCCTGCTCGGCCGTGACACCACGCCCAAGCAGGCCTGGGCGCAGGCCCGGCCGCACCTCGGCCGACTGACCGGCCTGGCCCTGCTGCAGACCGCGATCCTGCTCGGCTCGCTCGCCGTGCCGCTGGTCCCGATCTTCGCGCTGACCGGCGCCACCATGCAGCCCGCCCTGCTGCTGCTCGTACCGCCCGCCGTGCTGCCCGCGGTCTTCCTGTGGGTCAAGGTCTCCTTCGCCGCCCCCGCGCTGATCCTGGAGCGGCAGAGCGTCGTCGGCGCCCTCAAGCGCTCCTGGCACCTGGTCCGCGGCTCCTGGTGGCGGATGTTCGGCACCATGCTCGTGTTCGGAATCGCCGTCGGCCTGCTCGCCGCGGTGCTCACCGTCCCCGGCGCGATCATCACCCTGCTGATCGGCGGCGGCCCCGCCGACATCTACGCCACCGACGGCGAGGCCGCGATCGGCATCGGCGTCATGGCGGTCTGCGGCGTCCTCGCCAAGACCCTCACCATCCCGCTCACCGGCAACATGCTCGGCCTGCTCTACGTCGACCAGCGGATCCGCCGCGAGGCGCTCGACCTCGAACTCGCCCGCGCCGCCGGCCTGCCCGGGCACTACCCGACCCCCGCCACCGCGCCCGTCCCGGGCCAGTACCCCCCGCCGGGGGCCTGACCGCCATGGGACTCCGGGGGGGAGGGGCGCTGCTCGCGGACGGCGTCCCGGTCACCGTGCCGCGCGACGCCGCCCGCGACGCCGCGCACGAAGAACTCCGCAAGGCCATCTACCACCAGCACGAACCCGGCCTGGTCGACCGCTTCATCACCTGGATCCAGGACCAGCTCGACCACCTGTTCAACGGCGTCGGCGGCCCGCTCGGCGGTGGCGACGGCTCCGCCCTGGTGGTGCTGATCGTCCTCGCCGCGATCATCGCCGTGCTGCTCTGGCGACGCTACGGCGCGCCCCGCCGCGAGGCCCGCTCCGCCGGCCGGCTGTTCGCCGCCGACGGGCCGCGCAGCGCCGACCAGCACCGCGCCGACGCCGCCGCCCACGCCGAACGCGGCGCCTGGGCCGACGCCGTCCGCGAGCAGATGCGCGCCCTGGTCCGCGGCCTGGAGGAACGCACCGTCCTCGACCCGCGCCCCGGCCGCACCGCCGACGAGGCAGCCGCCGAAGCCGGCCGCGCCCTGCCCGAGCGCGCCCGCGAACTCGCCTCCGCGGCACGGCTGTTCGACGACATCGCATTCGGCGAACGGACCGCCGACGAAGCCTCCTACCGGCTCCTCGCCGACCTCGACCGCGCCCTCGAACGCACCCGCCCCACGCCCGTGGCGGCCGGCGGAGGAACCGCATGACCACCACCGCACCCCCGCCCGCCACCGCCGAACCCGCGGAACAGCCCGCCGTCGAACCGGCCGCCGCCGCACCCCGCACCACCCTGCGCACCCTGTGGCGGCGCTGGCGCTGGTGGCTGCTCGCCGGCCTCGCCCTGCTGCTGGTCGGCGCGATGGTCGCCGGCATACCCGGCAACAACGGCTACGGCCCGTTCGACCCCCGCTCCGGCGACGTCGACGGCACCCGCGCCGCCGACCAGATCCTCCAGCGGCACGGCGTCACCAGCCGCACCGCCGCCACCGAGAGCGAACTCGTCGCGGCCCTGCGCGCCGACGACACCACCGTCGTCCTCGGCCGCCCCGACCAGCTGCCCCACCAGGAACTCGCCCGGCTCGCCGCGCTCACCCGCGGCGCCAACAGCCGGCTGGTGCTGATCGCCCCCGACCAGCCCGTCCTGAACGCCTTCACCCCCGGCATCTCCACCTACTACTCCGCGATCGACACCACCGCCGTCCCGCCCGCCTGCACGCTGCCCGAGGCCGTCAACGCCGGCGCCGCCCAACTCGGCGGCCAGACCTACGGCCCCGCCGCCCGCGATGTCGGCTGCTACCCGCACGGCAGCTCCCGCCTGGGCCTGGTCAGCCGCACCACCGGCACCCAGCAGGTGATCGTCGTCGGCACCGAGTGGCCGTTCACCAACGCCCACCTCGACCAGGACGGCAACGCCGCCCTCGTCCTCGGCCTGCTCGGCGCCCACCACCGGCTGGTCTGGCAGACCCCCGACCTGACCACCTCCGTCGCCCCCGCCGAGCAGCGCAAGAGCTTCGACGAGCTGATCCCCGACGGCTGGAACTGGGGCGCCCTGCAGCTCCTCCTCGCCGCGCTGCTCGCCGTCGTCTGGCGCGCCCGCCGCCTCGGCCCGGTGCTCAGCGAACGGCTGCCCGCCGTGGTCCGCGCCTCCGAGACCACCGAAGGCCGCGCCCGGCTCTACCACCGCGCGAACGCCCGCGGCCACGCCGCCGAGACCCTGCGCCGCGCCGCCCGCCGACGGGCCGCCGCCGCCCTCGGCCTCCCGCACACCTCCGGGGACCCCGACCCGGCCGCCCTCACCGAGGCCGCCGCCGCCCGGCTCGGACGCCCCGCCGCCGACCTCCAGCAGCTGCTGTACGGCCCGGCCCCCACCGACGACGCCGCCCTGCTGCGGCTCGCCGACGACCTCGACGACATGGAATGGCAGGTACGACAGCCGTGACCGACCAGCTCTACAAGACCGACCCCGGCCAGACCCGCGACGCCCGCACCGCCCTCACCGGCCTGCGCGACGAGATCGGCAAGGCCGTGGTCGGCCAGGACGCCGCCGTCACCGGCCTGGTCGTCGCCCTGCTCTGCGGCGGCCACGTCCTGCTCGAAGGCGTCCCCGGCGTCGCCAAGACCCTGCTGGTCCGCACCCTTGCCACCGCCCTCGACGTCGAGACCAAGCGCATCCAGTTCACCCCCGACCTGATGCCCGGCGACGTCACCGGCTCCCTGGTCTACGACACCCGCACCGCCGAGTTCTCGTTCCAGCCCGGCCCGGTCTTCACCAACCTGCTGCTCGCCGACGAGATCAACCGCACCCCGCCGAAGACCCAGGCCGCCCTGCTGGAGGCCATGGAGGAGAAGCAGGTCACCGTCGACGGCGAACCCCGCAAGCTCCCCGAGCCGTTCCTGGTCGCCGCCACCCAGAACCCCGTCGAGTACGAGGGCACCTACCCGCTGCCCGAGGCCCAGCTCGACCGCTTCCTGCTCAAGCTGATCCTCCCGCTGCCCACCCGCGAGCAGGAGTTCCAGGTCCTCGCCCGGCACGCCGGCGGCTTCGACCCCCGCGACCTCGCCGCCGCCGGCGTCCGCCCCGTCGCCGGACCCGCCGACCTGGCCACCGCCCGCGCCGAGATCCGCGCCCTCACGGTCTCCCCCGAGATCCTCGCGTACATCGTCGACCTGGTCCGCGCCACCCGGCAGTCGCCCTCGCTCGCCATGGGCGTCTCGCCCCGCGGCGCCACCGCGCTGCTCAACACCTCCCGCGCCTGGGCCTGGCTGGCCGGCCGCGACTACGTCACCCCCGACGACGTCAAGGCCCTCGCCCTGCCCACCCTCCGGCACCGCATCCAGCTCCGCCCCGAGGCCGAGATGGAAGGCACCACCGCCGACAGCGTCATCCAGGCCGTCCTCGCCCAGACGCCCGCACCGCGCTAGCCGCCACCGCCCCGGGGGAGAGCGCCGCCCGCCTCTCCCCCTCAGCGTCCACCGTTCCAGAAAGCGAGCCCAGCACCCCATGGCCCTGACCGGCCGCACGGCCCTCATCGCCGCCCTCGGCGCCCTCCTGGTCGGCCTCGTGCTCCCCTCCTGGACCGGCATCGGCGTGGTCATGCTGCCGCTGCTCGCCGCGATCGTCGCCGACCTGGTGCTCGCCGCCCCCGTCCGCCGCCTCACCCTGGAACGGTCCGGCGACCCCAGCGTCCGCCTCGGCGAGACCGTCGCCGTCAACCTGCTCGTCGCCAACCCGTCCCGCCGCCCGCTGCGCGCCCGGATCCGCGACGCCTGGTACCCCTCCGCGTGGGCCCCCGGCACCTCCCTCACCGCCTCCCGGCACTCCGTCACCGTCCCCGCCGGAGAACGCCGCCGCCTCACCACCCGGCTCGCCCCCACCCGGCGCGGCGACCACCACAGCGGACGCGTGACCATCCGCTCCCTCGGCCCGCTCGGCCTGGCCGGCCGCCAGGGCACCCTCGACGCCCCCTGGCGGGTCCGCGCCCTGCCGCCGTTCGCCAGCCGCAAGCACCTCCCGTCGCGCCTCGCCCGCCTGCGCGAACTCGACGGCCGCACCTCCGTCCTGACCCGCGGTCAGGGCACCGAGTTCGACTCGCTGCGCGAATACCTCCCCGGCGACGACGTCCGCTCCATCGACTGGCGCGCCAGCGCCCGCCGCAGCGTCGTCGCCGTCCGCACCTGGCGACCCGAACGCGACCGGCACGTCCTCATCGTCCTCGACACCGGCCGCACCTCCGCCGGCCGCGTCGGCGACGCCCCCCGCCTGGACGCCGCCCTCGACGCCGCCCTGCTGCTCACCGCCCTCGCCACCAAGGCCGGCGACCGGGTCGACCTGCTCGCCCACGACCGCCACCGCCGCACCGCCGTCGCCGGACGCTCCCCCTCCGAGATCCTCCCCGCCTTCACCGACGCGATGGCCCTCCTGGAACCCGCCCTGATCGAGACCGACCTGCGCGCCATGGTCTCCACCGCCCTCCGGATGGCCCCCCACCGCTCCCTGATCGTCCTGCTCACCGGCCTCGACGCCCACCAGATCGAGGACGGCCTGCTCCCCCAGCTCCCCCTCCTCACCAAGCGCCACGAGGTGGTCCTGGCCTCCGTCGCGGACCCCCGTCTCGACCAGTTGGTCAACGCCCCCCGCACCACCGTCCGCGACGTCTACGGCGCCGCCGCCGCCGAACAGACCCGGGCCGACCGCCGCCGCACCGCAGACCTCCTCACCCGCCGCGGCATCACCGTCCTCGACGCCCCGCCCGAGTCCATCGCCCCCGCCCTCGCCGACACCTACCTCACCCTCAAGGCCGCCGGCCGGCTCTGACCCGCCCCGGCCCACTCAGGAGCCGCGTTGAACACCGACCTTCAGCTGATCAGCGACGGCGACGGCCTGGCGGTCATCGGAGACCCCACCGCCGTCGAACGGTTCCTGGTCTCCGAAGGCCTGCCGTCCCGGGACCTCGGACTGGCACGACTCGGCTCGGCCTTCAACGCCACGGCCGGCGCCACCCAGGTCGGCTCCGAGATCGCGGCCAACTCGGGCCGCTGGGTGAAGCTGACCAAGGAGTCCGCCCAGGCCCTCAGCAAGCACCCGCTGATGAAGGGCTCGACCGCCGACACCAGCCGGGCCGTGCTGACCGAGAACGGCAAGATCAAGGGAATCCTCCAGCTGGTGCGGACACCCGGCTCGATGCTGTCCAACCCGGCCCTGCTGGCAGGCGCCGCGGGCCTCATGGCACAGCTCGCCATGCAACAGACCATGGACGAGATCACCGACTACCTCGCCGCGATCGACGAGAAGGTCGACGACGTGCTCCGCGCCCAGAAGGACGCGGTACTGGCGGACATGATCGGAGCCGGCTTCGTCATCGAAGAGGGCCTGACCGTCCGGGACCAGGTCGGCCGGGTCTCCGACGTCACCTGGTCGAAGGTGTCGCTCACCTCGATCACGATCGCCCGCACCCAGGCCTACGCGCTGCGCCAGCTCGACGCGCTCGCCGAGAAGTTGGAGAACAAGACCAAGATCGGCGACCTCGCCAAGGCCGCCAAGGACGCCGAGACCGCCACCCGGGAGTGGCTCGCCGTCCTGGCCCGCTGCTTCCAGCTGCAGGACGCGATCGCCGTCCTGGAACTCGACCGCGTCCTGGACACCTCCCCGGACGAACTCGACCTGCACCGCCTCGCGATCCGCGCCGCCCGGCAGAACCGGGTGGAGCTCATCTCCCGGTGCACCGAACGCCTCTTGGCCCGCATCGACGCGGCCGTCGACACCGCCAACACCAAGGTCCTGCTCCACCCGACCGCCTCCCCCGCCGTGGTCACCTCGGGCAACCAGGTCGCCACCACCGTCCACGACTTCCGCGGCCGGCTCGGCATCGAACGCGACCGGAAGTCGTCGGACGCCAGGCGCTGGGTGGACGCGGCCGGCGAGACGAGGGACCGGATGCTCGAAACCGGCGCCGAAGGCGTCGACGCCGCCAAGCGCATCGGGGCCGAGACCCTGGACCGCGCCAAAGCGGTGACGGGCAAGCTTTCGAGCGGGATCGGGATCGCCGGACGGGCGCTCCGCCGCCGCGGCGACGGCGAGGCGGAGACGGCCAAGGAGGCCTGAGCCCTGCCGGTCTCCGGGCCGGCGGGCTCCTGGCTCGCCGGCCTTTCGGCTCCCCTCTGCCGAATCCGCGTCCGGAAATGCAGAAAGGGCCCCAGCCATGTGGCTGGAGCCCTTTCCAGAAGAATTGTTCGGCGGCGTCCTACTCTCCCACAGGGTCCCCCCTGCAGTACCATCGGCGCTGTGAGGCTTAGCTTC
>NZ_BMRI01000014.1:182013-183402 GCF_014648555.1 Kitasatospora griseola | reverse complement strand
GACGCGATCCGCCTCTCCCGCCGCACCCTCGCCACCATCAAGGGCAACCTGTTCTGGGCCTTCGCCTACAACGTGGCAGCCCTGCCGCTCGCCGCGACCGGCCTGCTCAACCCGATGATCGCGGGAGCAGCGATGGCCTTCTCCTCGGTCTTCGTGGTCGGCAACAGCCTGCGGCTGCGGACCTTCAAGGCCCGCTGAGCATCGAAGAGAAGTCCGGTCCGGGGAGGTCTCCCGGGCCGGACTTCGGCGTGTGCGGGACCGATCAGTTTCCGAGAAGCCGTGGCGGCGGCCGCGTTCCTACGATGAAGAACGTCACGAGGGAACAGGAACGGGAGAGTCGGTCATGGCGGAGAAGCACGAGGGTTTCACGGCGGACGAGCGCGCGGCGATGAAGGAGCGCGCCAAGGAGCTGAAGGCGGAGACCAAGCGGGCGTCGGCCGCCGCGAAGGCCGCCGAGGCGGAGCGGGACCTGCTGGAGAAGATCGCCGAGATGCCGCCCGAGGACCGGCTGCTGGCGGAGCGCTTCCACGCGATCGTCACCGAGGTCGCGCCGGAGCTGGCCCCGAAGACCTGGTACGGCATGCCCGCGTACAACAACAAGGACGGCAAGCCGGTGTGCTTCTTCCAGAGCGCCGCCAAGTTCAAGTCCCGGTACGCGACCATCGGCTTCAGCGACCAGGCGCGCCTCGACGACGGCGACCTGTGGCCGACCTCCTACGCGGTCGCCGAGCTGGGCGAGGCCGAGTCGGCGCGCATCGCCGAGTTGGTGAAGCGCGCCGTCGGCTGAACCCGCGCGTTCTCAGTTCGAGTAGGCGCGCAGGGTGAGCAGGGCGGAGAGGGTGACGCCCGGGCGGGCCTCGTGCTCGGTGGACTCCGACCAGCGCGCCCAGTTGATCGGCCAGCCGCCGTCGGGGAGTTGGGCGGACAGCAGGTGGAGCAGGCCGCGTTCCAGCTCGGCGTCGGAGAACCAGGCGCGGGCCAGGCTGTCCGGGCGGGGCGCGAAGTCGTGCGGCAGGTGGTACTCGCGGGGTGCGTACCCGGGGGCGAGCCGGACCTGCTCCGGATGGGCCGGATCCAGCAGCACCAGCTGCTGACGGCGCACCAGTTCGCCGAGCCGGGCGGCCTGTTCGGTCGCCCAGGCGCGGTCCGGCGAGGCGTCCAGGACGCCGACGGCGGTGAACACCTCGTACGGATGGGTGGTGTCGATCGCCTCGACGGCGCGGCGGCAGAACTCGTGGGCGCCCGCCAGCCAGGCGTGCTCGACGCCGTGGCGCAGCAGCGGGGCGGCGATCTGGCCGGTGGAGAGCAGCTCGGCCGGCGGGTCGTCGGCGATCGGGATGAACGGCGGGTGCGGGTAGCCGCGCAGGCTGGGCAGCACGGCGGGCACGC
>NZ_BMRI01000014.1:156383-181978 GCF_014648555.1 Kitasatospora griseola | reverse complement strand
CGCCGTCCGGGGTGGTCAAGGTGGCGGCCCAGTCGCAGAGTTCGCGGCCGCGCGGGCCGGTCAGCGCGCCGGCCTCGCCGAGGATGCGGGCGGCGGCTCCGGCGGCCAGCGGTTGGGCGGCCGGGCCGCGGACGTCGGGTTCGAGGCCGTACGCCCAGCCGCCGTCCGGGGTGCGGTGGGCGTCCAGGGCGGCGAGGACGCCCGCCGGGTCGGGGGCGTCGAACAGGTGGGTGAAGCGCCGCTGTTCCAGGACCCGGCCCGAGGTCCACAGGTAGCCGGCGGCGCGCTCGATCGTGCTGTCGTCGATCCATGCCATGACCCGACCGTAGGCGGCCCGAGCGGGCTGCGTCCGATGTTGGCGAAGTGACGCGAAAAAACTTTCGCGGGGACCGATGAGTTCCGCCGGGGCCGCTCGTCCATACCTGTGACGGCACGACAGCAGCGCAACGGAACGTGGAGGAACCCGGGATGAGCGTCAAGGGACCGGCCAGCTACTTCCCCTCGATCGAGCAGAAGTACGGGCACCCGATCGCCCACTGGCAGGAGCTGATCCGCAGCTCGCCGCTGACCAAGCACATGGAGCTGGTCGCCTGGCTGAAGACCGAGCACGGTCTGGGCCACGGCCACGCCAACGCGCTGGTCGCCCACACGCTCGCCGCCGCCGCCCGCTGACCGCACCGCACCCGCATCCGCATCGCACCCAGGAGTTCGACCATGACCGAGTTCGTGACCTCCGCCGACGGCACCCGGATCGCCTACCAGGCGGTGGGCGAGGGCCCCGCCGTGGTGATCGTGGACGGGGCGCTCTGCCACCGCGCGTTCGGCCCGTCCGCCGGGATCGCCGCCCGACTGGCCGACGGCCACCGGGTGTTCAGCTACGACCGGCGCGGCCGCGGCGAGAGCGGCCCGCTCGACGGGTACGCCCTGGAGCGGGAGATCGAGGACCTGGCGGCGCTCGTCGCGGCGGCCGGCGGCTCCGCGGCCCTGTTCGGCCTGTCCTCCGGCGGGGCGCTCGCGCTGCGGGCGGCCGGTGCGGGCATCGGCGTCGAGCGGGTCGCCGTGTACGAGCCGCCGTTCAGCACCACCGAGGAGCAGCTGGCCCGGTTCGTCGACTACCGGACGGGCGTGACGCAGGACATCGCCGCCGACGACCGGGCCGCGGCGGTCGCCCGCTTCATGGCGTTCGTCGGCATGCCCGAGCCGATGATCGACGGGATGCGCCAGTCGCCCGTCTGGCCGGTGTTCGAGTCGGTCGCGCCGACGCTGGCCACCGACACCGAGGTGCTGGACGGCGAGGTGGGCGCGCCGGTGCCGGCCGAGCGGCTGGCCGCGCTGACCGTTCCGGTGCTGGTGCTGGACGGCGGCCTCAGCCCGGAGTCGCTGCGGGCCGCGGCCCGGGAGGCCGCGGCCGCCGCGAACGCCGAGTACCGCACCCTGGAGGGGCAGACCCACGAGGTGGCGCCGGAGGTGCTGGCCCCGGTCCTCACGGAGTTCATGACCACGGGCTGACCTGGGGCTGACATGGGACGCAATGGCGGAGAAAGGCACTACGACGCGATCCGCGCCCCTGCTACCGTCGGGACTCCGATCTGGCTGTCCCGAGGAGCAGACTCCGATGCATGATGCCCGCGCCCTGATCGACCTGGGGGACGAAGCCGTCCGGCGGCTCGCACGCCGCGGCCACCGCCTCGACCTGTCCGCACTGGAGGCCCTGCAGTCCCGGCGCAACGCGGGCATCCAGGCCGGCGACGAGCTGCGGGCCCGCTCGAAGCAGGTCGCACAGGAGGTGCAGCGGACGGCGAAGCAGGGCGGGGACGTCTCCGAGCTGAAGGAGAGCGCCCGTTCGCTGAAGGAGCAGGTGCAGCAGAACGAGGGCGAGCTGGAGAAGGTCCAGCAGGAGCTGACGGACCTGCTGCTGACGATCCCGAACCTGCCGTCCGACGAGTCCCCGGACGGCTTCTCGGACGAGGACGCCCTGGAGGTGCGCCGGGTCGGCGAGCCGCCGTCGTTCGACTTCACGCCCAAGGACCACGTCGACCTGGGCGAGACCATGGGCATCATGGACTTCGGCCGGGCCACCAAGCTGTCGGGTTCGCGGTTCAGCGTGCTGCGCGGCACCGGTGCGGCGCTGGAGCGGGCGATCGCCGCGCTGCTGCTGGACCTGCACACCCGCCGGCACGGCTACGTCGAGCACGCGGTGCCGTACCTGGTGAACCGGCGCACCATGACCGGCACCGGGCAGCTGCCGAAGTTCGAGGAGGACCTGTTCCGGACGGGTGTCGCCGACCGGGACCTGTTCCTGATCCCGACCGCCGAGGTGCCGCTGACCAACCTGTACGCGGACGAGATCGTCCCGCCGGCCGAGCTGCCGCTGGCGCTCACCGCGCACACCCCGTGCTTCCGTTCGGAGGCCGGCTCGTACGGGCGGGACACCCGCGGGCTGATCCGGCTGCACCAGTTCTCGAAGGTGGAGATGGTGCGGATCTGCGCCCCGGAGCAGTCCCGGGAGCAGATGCTGCTGATGGTGTCGCACGCCGAGGCCTGCCTGAAGGAGCTGGAACTCTCCTACCGGGTGGTCATGCTGGCAGCCGGCGACACCGGCTTCTCGGCACAGCTGACGTACGACCTGGAGGTGTGGCTGCCCAGCCAGGACACCTACCGGGAGATCTCCTCGGTGTCGGACTTCGGCACCTTCCAGGGCCGCCGGGCCGGCATCCGCACCCGGGACGAGAACGGGAAGCCGACCCCGGCCGCGACCGTGAACGGTTCGGGTCTGCCGCTGGGCCGCACCATCGCGGCCGTGCTGGAGCAGCACCAGCAGGCCGACGGTTCGGTGCTGCTGCCGAAGGCGCTGCACAAGTACCTCGGCTTCACCCGGATCGCCGCCGACGGCACCCCGGTCGAGGAATAGGACTCCCGCTGGTACAGCGCGACCTGACGGCGCGCGGCTCCGTGCCGCGCGCCGTCGGTGCGTTCAGCCGCCGGTGCGTTCAGGCTGTCGGCGCGTTCAGCCGCCGGTGGGCAGGGTCGCCGCGACCTGCCAGCCGGCGCCGTGCGGGCCGGCCGTGAGCTCGCCGCCGAGGTCGGCGATCCGGGTGCGCAGCGCGGCCAGGCCGGTGCCGCCGCCGGGGCGGGAGCGGGCGCGGGGGTGGGCGGGGCCGCTGTCGGTGACGGTGACGGTCAGTCCGGCGCCGGGGCGGTGGGCGAGGGCGACGGCGATCCGGTCGGCGGCGGGCGCGTGGCGGCGGATGTTGGTGAGGGCCTCCAGCGCGACCCGGTAGGCGGCATCCTCGACGGCGGGCGACAGCGCGGGCAGCTCGGCGGCGCCGCGCAGGGCCGGGCGGTCGGGGAAGCGGTCGAGCAGGGCGGGCAGTTCGGCGAGGGTGTGGCGGCGCGGGTCGGCGCCATCAGGGGCGCGCAGGGTGTCGAGGGTCTGGTCCATGGAGACGAGGGCGCGCTGCCCGGCGGCTTCCAGGCGGGTCAGCAGCCGGGCGTTCTCCTCCTGGTCGTAGCCGCCGACCTGGGCGGCCTGCACCTCCAGCAGGATGCCGGTGAGCTCGTGGGCCACGTAGTCGTGCAGGTCGCGGGCGACGGCGAGGCGCTGTTCGCGGCGGGCGTCGCGGACGGCGCGGGTTCGGCGGGCGTCCTGGCCGCGCAGGTGGAGGGCAGCGCCGAGGGCGGCGGCGACGGGGACGGCGGCGAGCAGCAGGCCGGCCACCGAGGCGTCCGCCGGGTGCGGCTGGCGCAGTGCGAAGCGCAGCGGCAGTGCCAGGGCGGTGGTGGCGGTGAGCGCGCCGACCGTCCAGGCCCGGCGCTCCGTCAGCCGCCGCACCGAGCGCACCAGCAGCGTCAGCAGGGCGGCGAACTCGACGGGCATCCAGAGCAGCGCCAGGCCGTGGTCGCCCGGGAGGCCGGCGTCGACGGCGAGCGAGACCAGTGCGGCGGCGACGGCGGTCGGCGCGGGCGGCGGGCGGAGCACGGCAAGGGCGAGCGCCAGGGCGGCGGCGACAGCGGGGAACCAGGCCGTCCACGGGCCGAGCGCCGCGGGCAGCAGCAGCAGCAGCAGCGCGGCCGCCGCGGCGGTGAGGGCGCGGCGGGCGGTCATGCGGGCAGGTCGGTGAGGTAGCCCAGTTCGAAGGCGCGCATGGCGATGCCGACCCGGTTGCGGACGCCGAGCTTGCGCTGGATGTGCGCGACGTGGGTCTTCACGGTGCCGGGCGAGATGAACAGGACGGCGGCGATGTCGGCGTTGGTGCGGCCCGCGGCGACCTCGCGGGTGATCTCCTGCTCGCGGCCGGTGAGCGGTTCGGCGAGCGGCGCGGTGTCGGGGCGGCGGCCGGTGACGTGCTGGAGCAGCCGGACGGTGACGGACGGGCTGATCAGGCTGTCGCCGGCCATCGCGGCGCGGACGGCCTCGATCAGCAGGGCCGGCCCGGAACGCTTGAGCAGGAAGCCGGAGGCGCCGCCGCGCAGCGCCGGGTACACGTACTCGTCGAGGTCGAAGGTGGTCACCACGACCACCTTGACCTGCGGGTCGGCGGTGGGCCCGCAGAGCTGCCGGACGACTTCCAGGCCGTCCATCCGGGGCATCCGGACGTCGACCAGGGCGACGTCCGGGCGCAGCGCGCGGGCGGCCTCGACGGTGGCGACGCCGTCGGCGGCCTCGCCGACCACCTGGAGGTCCGGTTGGGTTTCGAGGATGCGACGCAGGCCCCGTCGCACCATCTCCTGGTCGTCGGCGAGCAGCACCCGGATGGTCACCCGGCGGATTCTGCCACAGCGCTGTTGACGGTCCGTCAGGGCAGGTAGCGGTAGCCGAGGCCGGGTTCGGTGACCAGGTGGCGGGGCCGGTGCGGGTCGCGTTCGAGTTTGCGGCGCAGGGCCGCGAAGTGGACCCGCAGGTAGTTGCTGTGGTGGTCGTGGCCGGGTCCCCAGACGGCGGTGAGGAGTTGCCGGCGGCCGACCAGCCGGCCGGGGGCGGCGAGCAGCACGGAGAGCAGCTGCCATTCGATGGGGGTGAGCCGGACGGGGCCGTCCGGTCCGGTGGCGCGGGCGGCGGCCGCGTCCACGGTGTGGTCGCCGATCCGGGCGAGCGGCGGGGCGGCGGCGGGTGCGGGGCGGCGCAGGACGGCGCGCAGCCGGGCGAAGAGTTCGTCCATGACGAAGGGTTTGGTGAGGTAGTCGTCGGCGCCGCCGTCGAGGGCGTGGATCCGGTCGGCGGGGTCGGTGCGGCCGGACAGCACGATGATCGGTGCGGCGCTGTGCCGGCGCAGCGCGCGCAGCACGTCCATGCCGTCCTGGTCGGGCAGGCCCAGGTCGAGCAGGACGGCGTCGGGCGGGGTCTGCTCGGCCAGCTGCAGGGCCTGCCGGGCGGTGCCGGCGGTGAGCGCCGCGTACTGGCGGGCCAGCAGGTTGAGGCGCAGGGTGCGCAGCAGGCGGGGTTCGTCGTCGACGGCCAGGACACGGGTCATCAGGTTCCCTCGTGGGCGGTGGCGGCGGGCAGGGTGAGCAGCATGGTGGCGCCGCCGCCGGGGGTGTCCTCGACGTCGAGGCTGCCGCCCATGGCTTCGGCGAGGCCGCGGGAGAGCGCGAGGCCGAGGCCGAGGCCGGTGGTGTTGTCGGTGTCGCCGAGACGCTGGAACGGCAGGAAGACCCGGTCGCGGTCCTCGGGCGGGATGCCGGGTCCCCGGTCGACGATCCGGATCTCCACCCGGTCGGCGTGCGCGGAGGCGGTGACCAGGACGGGTGCGCCGGGCGCATTGTGCCGCAGCGCGTTGGTGACGACGTTGGCGAGGACGCGTTCCAGCAGCGGCGGGTCGGCGAGGACGGGCGGGGCGGTGTCGAGGTCGAGCGGCTGGACGGGCGCGTCGGGGTCGGGCAGCGAGTCGAGGGCGCGCGGCAGGATCTCGTCCAGGTGGGTGGGTTGCAGGTGCAGGGTGAGCGCCCCGGCCTGCAGGCGGCTCAGGTCGAGCAGGTTGTCGACCAGCCGGGTGAGTTCGACCAGCGATTCGTCGGCGAGGGCGAGCAGTTCGGCCCGGTCGGCGGCGGAGAAGTCGACGTCGGGGCTGCGCAGCGAGCCGACCGAGGCGAGCGCGGTGGCGAGCGGGGTGCGCAGGTCGTGGCTGACGGCGGCGAGCAGCGCGGTGCGCATCCGGTCGGCGGCCCGGATCGGTTCGACCTCGGCGGCGACGGTGGCCAGGCGGTCGCGTTCCAGGGCGGCGGCCAGGTGGGCGGCGAACGCGGCCAGCACCCGGTGGTCGGTGTCGGGCAGCCGGCGTCCGGTGAGCACCAGCAACGCGTCGGCGCCGACCGGCAGTTCGGTGACCTCGGGGTGTTCCTCGGCAGCGGCCGGGGTGTCGGTGCGGGCGAGCACCTCGCCGCTCGCGGGGTCGAGCAGCGCGGCGGTGTCCAGCCCGAAGGAGGTGCGGGTGCGTTCCAGCAGGGCGGGGACGGCGTCGGCGCCGCGCAGCACCGAGCCGGCCAGGGTGGAGAGGGTCTCGGCCTCGGCGGTGGCGCGGGCGGCCCGGGCGGTCTGCCGGGCGGAGTGGTCGACGACGGTGGACACGCACAGCGCGACGGCGGCGAACACGGCGAGCGCGATGAAGTTGTTGGCCTCGTTGATGGTGAAGGTGTGCACCGGCGGGATGAAGTAGTAGTTCAGCAGCAGCGAGGCGACCAGCGAGGCCAGCAGGGCGGACATCGCACCGCCGAGCAACGCGACGCCGACGACGCCGAGTTGGAAGATCAGCGCGTCGGTGGTGAGGTTCAGCGCGGTGTGCGCCTGGGAGAGCACGGCGGTCAGCGCCCAGGGGACGGCGAGTCCGGCGGCGTACCCGGCGAGGGTGCGGCGACGGGAGTGCCGGCGGCCCAGCGAGGGGAGCCGGCCGCGGCCGGTGAACGCGTGGGTGACCATGTGGACGTCGATGTCCTCGGAGCGGTCGACGGTGGTCTCGCCGATGCCGGGGCCGGTGAGGAAGCGGGTGGTGCGGCCGCGCCGGCTGGTGCCGAGGACCAGCTGGGTGGCGTCGCGGGCGCGGGCGAAGGTCAGCAGCGTCTCGGGGATGTCGTCGCCGACCACCACGTGGTAGCTGCCGCCGAGCGACTCGACCAGGCTGCGCTGCTCGGCGAGCCGGCCGGGCGAGGCGCCGGCCAGGCCGTCGCTGCGGGTGACGTGCACGGCGATCAGCTCCCCGCCGGCGGTGCGGTCGCAGATCCGGGCGGCGCGCCGGATCAGGGTCGGGCCCTCCGGTCCGCCGGTGAGGGCGACGACCACGCGTTCGCGGGTCTCCCACACCCGGTCGATGTTGTGCACGGCCCGGTAGTCGCGCAGCCCTTCGTCGACCCGCCCGGCCAGCCAGAGCAGCGCGAGTTCGCGCAGCGCGGTGAGGTTGCCGACCCGGAAGTAGTTGGCGAGCGCGGCGTCGACCTTCTCGGCCTGGTAGACGTTGCCGTGCGCGAGCCGGCGGCGCAGCGCCTGCGGGGCCATGTCGACGAGTTCGATCTGGTCGGCGCGGCGCACCACCTCGTCGGGGACGGTCTCGCGCTGCGGCACGCCGGTGATCTTCTGCACCACGTCGTTGAGCGACTCCAGGTGCTGGATGTTGACGGTGGTGACCACGTCGATGCCGGCGGCGAGCAGTTCCTCGACGTCCTGCCAGCGCTTGGCGTGCCGGCCGCCGGGGATGTTGGTGTGGGCGAGTTCGTCGACCAGGGCGAGTTCGGGGCGGCGGGCCAGCAGCGCGTCCAGGTCGAGTTCGGCGAACTCGGTGTCGCGGTAGCGCCGCACGGTGCGCGGGAGTTGCTCCAGGCCGTCGAGCAGCCGGGCGGTGCGCGGCCGGTTGTGGGTCTCCAGGAAGCCGACCACCACGTCGGTGCCGCGCTCCTGCCGGCGGTGCGCCTCGTCGAGCATCCGGTAGGTCTTGCCCACGCCGGGGGCCGCGCCCAGGTAGACCCGCAGCCGGCCCCGCCGGTGGCCTGGCGGCTGCGCTCGGAGGGCCTGTCCGGGGTCGGCTGGCATGGCGGCTCGTCTCACGGTGGTGGGCTGGAGGGGTTCGGGGACGCGGCCGGCCGACCCGGGCGGGGGAGCGCCCGGGTCGGCCTGCTTCGGTAATTGACGCATCGTCACGTCAGGTCGGCGACCGCACGGTTGAGCAGTACCACGTTGACGCCGGGCTGGCCGAGGAAGCCGAGCGAGCGGCCGTCGGTGTACTGGGCGATCAGCTGGTCGAGCCGCTCGGCGGGGACGCCGCGGGCCTTGGCGACCCGCTGCACCTGCTCCTTGGCGTAGGCCACGGAGATCTGCGGGTCGAGCCCGGAGCCGGAGGCCGTCAGCGCGTCCGGCGGGACGCTCGCCGGGTCGACGCCGTCGAACGCGGCGACGGCGGCGCGGCGCTCCTCGACGGCCTTCAGCAGGTCCTCGCTGTTCGGGCCGAGGTTGGAGGCGCCGGACGACTTCGGGTCGTAGCCGCCGGCCGACGGGCGGGGCTGGAACCACTTCGGGTCGGGCTGCGCCTGCTCGTCCGGGTCGTCGGGGTTCTGCTTCGGCAGGTCGAAGCTCTGGCCGAGCAGGCCGGAGCCGATCTCCTTGCCGTCGCGCTCGACGACGGAGCCGTTGGCCTTGGCGGGGAAGGCGAGTTGGCTGATGCCGGTGACCAGCAGCGGGTAGGCGATGCCGAGGATCACGGTCATCACCAGCAGCATCCGCAGCGCGGTGAGGTGGGTGCGCAGAAAGGTGGGCATGTCTCGTTCTCCTCTCGGGTCAGTTGAGGCCGGGGACGAACTGCACGATCAGGTCGATGAGCTTGATGCCGACGAACGGCACCACCAGGCCGCCCAGGCCGTAGATCCCGATGTTCCGGGAGAGCAGCGAACTGGCGTCGGACGGGCGGTACTTGACGCCGCGCAGGGCCAGCGGGATGAGGCCGACGATGACCAGGGCGTTGAAGATGATCGCCGAGGTGATCGCGGAGGTCGGGCTGTGCAGGCCCATGATGTTCAGGTGGCTGAGGCCCGGGTACACGCCGGCGAACATCGCCGGGATGATCGCGAAGTACTTGGCCACGTCGTTGGCGATCGAGAAGGTCGTCAACGCGCCGCGGGTGATCAGCAGTTGCTTGCCGATCTCGACGATCTCGATCAGCTTGGTCGGGTTGGAGTCCAGGTCCACCATGTTGCCGGCCTCCTTGGCCGCCATGGTGCCGGTGTTCATCGCCACGCCGACGTCGGCCTGGGCGAGCGCCGGAGCGTCGTTGGTGCCGTCGCCGGTCATCGCGACCAGCTTCCCGCCCTCCTGCTCCTTGCGGATCAGGGCCATCTTGTCCTCGGGCGTGGCCTCGGCGAGGAAGTCGTCGACGCCCGCCTCCTCGGCGATCGCCCGTGCGGTCAGCGGGTTGTCGCCGGTGATCATCACGGTCTTGATGCCCATCCGGCGCAGCTCCGCGAACCGCTCCCGCATGCCCTCCTTCACCACGTCCTTCAGGTAGATCACACCCAGGACGCGCGGCGCCTTCGCACCGTCCTTCTCCGCCACCACCAGCGGCGTGCCGCCGGCCGCGGAGATCCCGTCGACCAGCTGCGCGACATCGGCGCCGACCGAACCGCCGTTGCCCGTCACCCAGTTGGAGACGGAGCCGGCCGCGCCCTTGCGGACCTGCTTGCCGGCGCCTTCGTGAAGGTCCACGCCCGACATCCGGGTCTGCGCGGTGAACGGCACCCACTCGGCGTGCGCCAACTCGCCCTGGGCGCGGGCCCGCAGGCCGTACCCGGTCTTGGCGAGCACCACGATCGAGCGGCCCTCGGGGGTCTCGTCGGCCAGCGAGGACAGCTGCGCGGCGTCCGCCAGCTCCTCGACGGTGACGCCCGCGGCGGGCTGGAACTCGGCGGCCTGCCGGTTGCCGAGGGTGATGGTGCCGGTCTTGTCGAGCAGCAGGGTGTTGACGTCGCCGGCGGCCTCCACGGCCCGGCCCGACATCGCCAGCACGTTGCGCTGCACCAGCCGGTCCATGCCGGCGATGCCGATCGCCGAGAGCAGCGCGCCGATGGTGGTCGGGATCAGCGCCACGATCAGCGCCACCAGCACCACGGTGGGCTGCGGGGCGCCCGCGTAGGTCGCCATCGGCTGCAGGGTGACCACCGCGATCAGGAAGACGATGGTCAGCGAGGCCAGCAGGATGTTCAGCGCGATCTCGTTCGGCGTCTTCTGCCGGGCCGCGCCCTCCACCAGGGCGATCATCCGGTCGATGAAGGTCTTGCCCGGCTCGGAGCTGATCCTCACCACGATCCGGTCGGACAGCACCTTGGTGCCGCCGGTCACCGCGGACCGGTCGCCGCCGGACTCCCGGATCACCGGTGCGGACTCGCCGGTGATCGCCGACTCGTCGACGGACGCCACGCCCTGGACGACGTCGCCGTCACCGGGAACGACCTCCCCGGCCTCGACCACCACGTGGTCGCCCAGCCGCAGCGAGGTGCCCGGCACCTCCTCCTCGGCCTGCGAGGCGGGCCAGTCGACCAGACGGCGGGCGACGGACTCGGTCTTGGCCTTGCGCAGCGTGTCGGCCTGCGCCTTGCCGCGGCCCTCGGCGACCGCCTCGGCCAGGTTGGCGAACACCGTGGTCAGCCAGAGCCAGGCGGTGATCGCCCAGGCGAACACCGACGGGTCGGCGATCGCGGCGACGGTGGTGACCACCGAGCCGACCTCGACCACGAACATCACCGGGTTCTTCACCATCACCCGGGGGTCGAGCTTCTTCACCGCGTCGGGCAGCGAGGCGAGCAGCAGCTTCGGGTCGAGCAGGCCGGCCGCGGCCCGGTGCGGTGCGGGTTCAAGCGTGGTGGACATCAGCGGAGACCTTCTGCGATCGGCCCGAGGGCCAGGGCCGGGAAGTAGGTGAGGCCGACGACGATCAGCACCACCCCGGAGAGCAGTCCGACGAACAGCGGCTTGTGGGTGGGCAGCGTGCCCGCGCTCGCCGGGACGGGCTGCTGCCGGGCCAGCGAGCCGGCCAGCGCCAGCACGAACACCATCGGCAGGAACCGGCCGAACACCATCGCCAGGCCCAGCGCCGTGTCGTACCAGGCGGTGTTCACGGTGATGCCGCCGAACGCCGAACCGTTGTTGTTCGCGGCCGAGGTGAACGCGTACAGCACCTCGGAGAAGCCGTGCGCCCCGGAGTTGAGCATCCCGGCGCGCTCGCCGGGCAGGGCGATCGCCGTGCCGGCGCCGATCAGCACGAGAGTCGGGGTGGTGAGGATGTACAGCGAGGCGAACTTCATCTCCCGGCCGCCGAGCTTCTTGCCCAGGTACTCCGGGGTGCGGCCGACCATCAGACCGGCGACGAACACCGCGACGATCGCCAGGATCAGCATGCCGTACAGGCCGGAGCCGGTACCGCCGGGCGCGATCTCGCCGAGCATCATGTTGAAGATCGTCAGACCGCCGCCGAACGGCGAGTACGAGTCGTGGAAGGAGTTCACCGCGCCCGTCGAGGTGAGCGTGGTGGACGCCGCGAACAGGCTGGAGCCGGCGATGCCGAGCCGCTGCTCCTTGCCCTCCATCGCCGCGCCGGCCGCCTGCAGGGCGCTGGCGGCGTGCTGGTGCTCGAAGAAGGTGATCAGCGCGGCCGAGGCCACCCAGAACAGGCCCATCACCGAGACGATCGCGTAGCCCTGCCGGTGGTCGCCGACCATCTTCCCGAAGGTGCGCGGCAGCGAGAACGCGATCACCAGCAGCAGGAATACCTCCACCAGGTTGGTGAAGCCGGTCGGGTTCTCGAACGGGTGCGCCGAGTTGGCGTTGTAGAAGCCGCCGCCGTTGGTGCCGAGCAGCTTGATGACCTCCTGCGAGGCCACCGGCCCGCCGGGGATCGCCTGCTGACCGCCCGTCAGGGTGGTCACCTCGTGGAACCCGTGGAAGTTCTGCACCACGCCGTTCGCGGCCAGCACCAGCGCGAACAGGATCGCGATGGGCAGCAGCAGGCGCAGCGAGATCCGGGTCAGGTCCACCCAGAAGTTGCCGACCCGGTCGGTGCGGTTGCGGGTGAACCCGCGGATCAGCGCCGCCACCACGGCGATGCCGACGGCCGCGGAGACGAAGTTCTGCACCGCCAGACCCGCCATCTGCACCAGGTGGCCCATCGCGGACTCACCGCTGTAGGACTGCCAGTTGGTGTTGGCGGTGAACGAGATCGCGGTGTTCCACGCCTGGTGCGCCTCCATCTCGGGCACGCCCAGACTCAGCAGCAGATGCGTCTGCAGCCGGATCAGCCCGTACAGGAACAGCACCGACAGCATCGAGAACGCCAGCACCGACCGCAGGTACACCGGCCAACGCTGGTCGGCGTCGCCATCGACGCCGACCAGTCGGTACAGGGCCCTCTCGGCTCTCAGGTGTTTCGCGGACGTCAGCAGCCCGGCGATGTAGTCGCCCAGCGGCCGGTAGCACAGGGCCAGCGCGCCGACCAGGGCGATCGCCTGGAGCCAGCCGGCAAGAGTGGCACTCATGTCAGAACTTCTCCGGGTGGATCAACGCGAGAACGAGGTAGCCGACCAGCGCGGCGGCGACGATGAGACCGACGATGTTCTCCGCGGTCACAGCTTCTCCACCCCCCGCGCGATCAGGGCGATGACGGCGAACACGGCGACCGTGACACCGACATAGATCAGATCCGACATGGCATCCACCAAGGTGGCTCGGGACAACGGCCTGCGTATTTCGCCGGCCCACTGAGCCAAGCAGCGCAATCCCCCGCGTTCACGCTCCCTGACGCCCCCCATACGGGTGGTCCCCCACCCTTGACGCCTCCTTGACGCCCCGCCTCCGGGCCCTGATGAGTGGGCTCGGCCCGGTAGCCTCGGATCGGAGGAGAGGAGCCGTTCATGAGCCGGGCCGCATCCGAGGAGACAGAGCTCATCCCCCGACCGGACAGGACCCCGGCCGCGCTGAAAGCCGCCCTGACCGTGGTCGCACCCGATCGACTCGCGGAGATGGTCGAAGGCCGGACCGGAGCCATGGCCGAAGCCATCACCACCGGCAGCGTCCGGCCCATCCGCTCCTTCGTCGCGCACTGGGCCGCGGTGCTGGAGATCGAACGTCTCCCGGTGACCGCCCGGGCCTACCACCGGTCGAACCACCTCGCCAACCACGCGGCCACCGTCGAGGAGTGCCGCCGCCACGCCGTCACGGTCGCGGAGCTGTACCGGGCCGCGTTCGCGACGGTGAACGGGTGAGCTGAAGTCGGGAGCATCCGCCTGACGCCGAACACGCCGCCGGTGGGTTTCCTGCGGGCTTCCTCGCTGCCGTCGAACTCCGTGCCGCCGAACTCGTCCGGGCCGCCGAGGCCCTGTTCCTGGACGGCACCGCGTACGAGGGCAGCGGCCCGCTTCGATGTCGCCCGCGGGCTGCTCACCTACGACGTCGTGCCGCGCCTGGAACTCGTCGCTATCTGCCGACTCACCGCACCGCCGTGGGCGTGAGCCCGGCTAGGCGCCGAGGTCGGTGGCCAGAGACGTCAGGGTCTCGCCGAGGGGGCGGTCGAGGCGGAGGGTGGCGAGGTCGTCGGCGCGGGTGGCGCCCCGGGTGACGATGGCGACCGGTTTGCCGGACTTGGCGGTGTGGCGGACGAAGCGCAGGCCGGACATGACGGCCAGGGAGGAGCCGAGGACGAGCAGGGCGCGGGCCTGGTCGACCAGGCGGTAGCAGTGCTCGACGCGGTCCTTGGGGACGCTCTCGCCGAAGAACACCACGTCGGGCTTGAGGATGCCGCCGCAGCGGGCGCAGTCGGCGACGGTGAAGGACGCCACCAGGGCGTCGGGGAGTTCGACGTCGCCGTCCGGGTTGATGCGGGAACCGGCGTCCCGGAAGGCCGGGTTGAGGGCGGCGAGGCGCTCGTCGAGTTCGGCGCGGGGGCTGACGGCGGCGCAGCCCAGGCAGATCACCCGGTCCAGGCCGCCGTGCAGTTCGACGGCGTCGGCGGTGCCCGCGGCGCGGTGCAGGCCGTCCACGTTCTGGGTGATGACGGCGGAGAGGCGGCCGGCGGCGCGCAGCCGGGCCACCGCGAAGTGGCCGGCGTTCGGGCGGGCCCCGGCGATCACGGCGCGCCCGGCGTGGCTGCGCGCCCAGTAGCGGCGGCGGGCCGGCTCCCCCGCCAGGAACTCCTGGTACGTCATCGGCGCCCGGTGGCGGCGGATCCCGTCCGGGCCGCGGTAGTCCGGGATGCCGGACTCGGTGGACAGCCCGGCGCCGCTCAGCACCGCCACGCCGCCGCCGGCCAGCAGCCGGGCCAGCGCGGGCAGGCCGTCCTCGTGCGCAGTCATACCGTCCATTGTGGAACGGCCGGAGCGGGAACGGCAGACAGACGGTCCGGGCGGTGCCCCCACGCACCACCCGGACCGTTCCGGTTCGCGGCGTCCGGGCCCCCACAGCCAGGCCGCCGCCGTCTCTAGTCGTGCACCCGAAGGCGCCGCCACGGCAGCGCGGCGACCAGCGCCGACGCGGTGAACAGCGCCAGGTGCCCGGGCCCGTCCCAGCCCAGTTGGGCGTAGCGGTGTTCCGCGAAGCCGTTGTGGAACAGCCACGCCGCCAGGCCGATGAACGGTGCGGCGGCCGGCCGGGAGCGGGTGCCGAGGGCCGCGCAGCCGGCGGCGAAGGCGGTGAGGGCGAACCAGCCGCCGCGCAGTTCGCCGAGCGGGGCGAGGACCAGCGCGGTCGCCGCGCCCAGCAGCAGCGCGGTCGCGCCGGACAGGGCGACCGGCAGCCGGTCACGCACCGTCGGACACCGCCACCAGGCTCCGCAGTTCCGCGTCCAGGGCGCGGGCGGCGAACAGGTGGCCGGTCATCTCGTCGAGGGCGGTGGCGAGTTCGGGGCGCGGCACGACCAGCACCGGGCAGCCCGCCCGGCGCAGGCACGCCCTGGGCACCGAGCCGCGCAGGCCGCGGTGCAGCCAGGAGCCGGACGGGCCGAGGACCAGCAGGTCGCCGGGCCGGTCGGCGGCGGCCAGCAGGGCCGGGGCGGTGCGGCCCCGGACGAGGCGGGCGGTGACGGGGACGCCGGGGTCGGTGCCGCCGAACGCCTCCGCCATCGCCTCCGCCAGCGTGGTCTCGGCCAGCTCGCGCACCGCCGACAGCAGCGGCGGGCAGGGCGAGCGGCGGTGGCCGAACTCGCCGCTCGGCGGCTCCCAGGCGTGCACGGCCAGCACCTCGCCGCCCAGCCGCCGGGCCTCGGCCACCGCGCGGTGCACGGCCGCCAGGCTGCCGAGCGATCCGCTGACCCCGACCACGATGCGCGGCCGCTGCTCCATCACGCGTCCTCCGTCCAGGAACTCCCGGGCCAGGTGCGGCCCGCACGGCCCAGCAGATCGCGTCCCGGCCCCGTCCCCGGCCGCCCTTGACGACTCCCTGACGCGCACGGCCGTCTTCCCTACGCCGCCCTGACGCGCGGGCCGCCGCGACCGGCGTTCACTGGAGTGGGGGGAGCGAGGAGGCCTGGCCATGGAACGCGACGAGACCCGCGTGGTGGTCGGTGTGGACGGTTCACCGGACAGCCTGGCCGCGCTGCGCCGGGCCGCAGAGGAGGCCTCGGTGCGCGGCGCGGTGCTGGTCCCGGTGCTCGCCCGCCGCCCGGCCGACCGGGTGCCCGAGCGGGCCGCCCGGCTGCTGCTGGACGCCGCTTTCGACGCCGCGCTCGGCGGCTGGCCGAGCGACGTCCTGGTGCACCCGACCGTGGTCACCGGCCTGCCCGGGCCGACCCTGGTCGCGGCGGTCGGCGGCCCCGGCGACCTGCTGCTGCTCGGCGCCCCGCACCGCCGCCGGGCGCACCCGCACGGCGACCGAACCGCCCGGCACTGCCGCAGTCACGCCCCGTGCCCGGTGCTGACCGTCACCGCCCCGCCGATCGGCACGACGGCAGCCCGAATCGTCAACTCGCCTTCCAGCAGGCCGAGTTGACTGCACCCGTGAAACCGGATCGACTGCTCCCGGAAGACCCTTTCAGCACCTCCTCGGGAGTGAAGCGATGCACGCCACGCTGTTCCGCCAGGTCCGCCCGTTCGGCGGCCCGGTCACCGATCTGGCCGCCGTGGACGGCGTCCTGGTGGCCGAACTGCCGGACGACGCCCGCCCGGCGGTGGTGGAGGGCGGCGGCCGGATCGCGCTGCCGACGCTGGTGGACGCGCACATCCACCCGGACAAGACCGCCTGGGGCGAGCCCTGGTACAGCCGCCGCCCGGCGGGCAGCCTGCCGGAGTACGTGGCGGGCGACGTCGAGCTGTACCGGCGCCAGACCAGCCCGATCGGCGAGCGCGCCCACCGCCTGCTGGCCCACGCGGTGACCCGCGGCACCCGCGCCGTCCGCGCGCACGTCGACGTCGCGCCCGCGTACGGCCTGGCCGGCGTGACGGGCCTGCGGGAGGCCGCCGACCGGCTCGCCGGGAAGCTCGACGTGCAGTCGGTGGCGTTCCCGCAGCACGGGGTGGTGCGCACGCCGGGTGCGGCCGACCTGCTCACCGCAGCGGCCCGCGAGCACCTGGTGGACGCGGTCGGCGGCATCGACCCGGCCGGGTTCGACGGCGGCAGCGCGGACGGCCGCGAGCAGCTCGACCTGCTGTTCGGCCTGGCCGAGCGGTACGGGGTGCTGCTGGACGTCCACCTGCACGACCGCGGCGCGACCGGCCTCGGCCCGCTGCGGGCGATCGCCGCCCGCACCGTCGCGGCGGGCCTCCAGGGCCGGGTGACGGTCAGCCACGCGTTCTGCCTGCCGGAGCTGCCGGCCGGCGAACTCGCCGCCATGGCCGAGCTGTTGGCGGGCGCCGGGATCGCGCTGACCACCGTCGCCCCGTCCGCGCACCAGGTGCTGCCGTTCCGCGCGCTGCAGGCGCACGGGCTGCGGGTGGGCCTCGGCTCGGACGGCGTGCGGGACTCGTGGAGCCCGTTCGGCAACGCCGACATGCTGCACCGGGCGCACCTGCTGGGCTGGACCACCGACGCCCGCACCGACCAGGAGCTGACCGACTGCCTGGAGCTGGCCGCGCACGGCGGCGCCGACCTGCTCGGCCTGCCGAGGGCCGACCTGACGCCCGGCGCGCCCGCCGACTTCCTGCTGGTGGACGGCGAGTGCCCGCCGCAGGTGGTGGTCGACCTGCCGGAGCGCGAGCTGGTGGTGAAGGCCGGCCGGGTGGTCGCCGAGCACGGCGCACTCGTCGGCTGAGGCACGCCGAAGCGGCGGCGCCGGCCCGTCCTGGGCCGTCGCCGCCGCTTCGCGTTCCGCTCAGTCGCGTTCGACATCGACCTCGGTGAGCCGGGCGAACCGCTCCGGGTCGGTGCGCCGGATCCGCCGGGCGACCAGCCAGCCGGCCCCGCCGACCAGCGGCATCGGGACCAGCAGCAGCCAGTTCACCAGGCCCGAACGGCCGGTCAGCAGATCGAAGTTGAGCACCGCGAGCACGGTGAGCACGCCCAGTCCGGCGGCCGCCAGCAGCGGCGCCCAGACCACCCGGAACGCGGAGAGCCCGCGCCGGTCGCGGCGGAAGAACGCGAACACCGCGACCGCCGCCAGCCCCTGCATCGCCATGATGCCGAGCACCCCGACGCTGTTCGACCAGAGCAGCACCACCAGGTACGGGTCGACGGCGAGCACCGCGCCCAGGCCCACCACCAGCACGTTGAACCCCGACTGCACCAGCACCGCCGTCCCCGGCGACCCGGTGCGCCCCGACACCCGGCCCAGGCGGCGCGGCAGCAGTCCCTCCCGGCCCAGCGCGTACAGGTAGCGGGCGGCCGCGTTGTGGAAGGCCAGCGCGGAGGCGAACGCCGAGACGATGATCAGCACGTGCATGGTGTCGGACAGCCACAGTCCGACGAACCGCTCGGCGGCCCGGAACGTCAGGTCGGGCCCGCCGTCCGCACGGGCCTGCGCGACGGCCTGGTCGGTGCCGTACGCGCCCATCACGATCCAGGTGCCCAGCGCGTAGAACACCGCCAGGAAGCCGATCGCGACGAACGTCGCCCGCGGCACGGTACGGGCCGGGTCGCGGACCTCCTCGGCGTAGATCGCGGTCGCCTCGAAGCCGGTGAACGCGCCGATCACCAGCACGAACATGCCGGCCACCCCGGCCTGGGTGAGCAGCGACGGGTCGAAGGACACCGGGTCGAGCGCGGCCGTCCCCCGGTCGGCCAGCACCCCGCCCTCCATCAACAGCAGCGACAGCACCTCCAGCACCAGCGCCACCCCGAGCACCTTCGCGGACAGCGTGACCTTCAGCCAGCCGAGCACGCCGACCACGGCCACGCAGCCGCCGGACAGCAGCCACCACGGCACGTGCGCGCCGGTCCGCTGCTCGATGTGCCCGGCCGCGAAGTAGCCGAACGCGGCTGCCACACCCGGGGTGATCAGGTTGTAACTGACCACCGCCACATAGGCGGTGACCACCCCGAGGGTGCGCCCCAGCCCGCGCGCCACGTACGCGTAGAACGCGCCCGCGTTGCGCACGTACCGGCTCATCGCGGTGAACCCGGCGGCGAACAGCACCAGCAGCGCGCCGGAGATCAGGTAGGCGGCCGGCGCGGACGCCCCGCCGACGCCGATCGCGAACGGCGCGATGCCGGCCAGCACGGTCAGCGGCGCGGCCGCGGCGACCACGAAGAACACCAGGTCGGTGGTGCCGATCAGGCCCTTGGCGAGTCGCCCGGAGGTCTCGGCGGCGGGCTCGGCGGGCGGTCTTCCGGTGGGGGTGGCAACGGTGGTCATGGCGTGGGGGTCCTTCCGAACACGGGGTGGTACGGGGGGAGTTCGGGTGTGTCAGGGGGCGAGCCGGTCGAGCACCGGGTGGCCCCGGTGCAGCACCAGCAGCCGTTCGGGGTGTGCCGCGACCGCCTCCGGCACCGAGTGGGCGGCCACCGCGACCAGGTCCGCACGTCCCCCGACGGCTATCCCGTACTCGGCCAGCCCGAGCGCCCGGGCGGCGTGCGCGGTCGCCAGGTCGGCGGCGAGGCGCAGGTCCTGATCGGTCATCAGGTCGCCCTGCAGGCCGATGATCGTGGCCCGCTCCAGCATGTCGCCGGTGCCGTACGGCCACCACGCGTCGCGGATGTTGTCCGAGCCGGCGAACACCAGCACCCCGCGCTCGTGCAGGCGCTTGACCGGCGGCATCGACCGGGCCGGGCCGTTGGTCATCACGGCCACCCCGGCATCCGTCAACACGGCGGCGACGGCGTCGAGTTCGCGCGGCTCCAGCTGCCCGAGGCAGTACGCGTGGCTGACCGCGACCCGGCCGCCCAGGCCCAGCGCGGCCGTCCGCCCGGCGATCGCCCGCAGCTGCGCCGCGCCGGGCGCGCCGCCGTCGTGCAGGTGGATGTCGACGCCCGCGCCGTGCCGCTCCGCCAGCTCGAAGACCACGTCCAGCTGGCCGTCCACGTCGCCGTCGAACCCGAACGGGTCGAGCCCGCCGATCAGTTCGGCGCCCTCCCGGAGCGCCGCGTCGAGCAGCTGCGCCACGCCGGGCTCGGCGACCACGCCGCTCTGCGGGAACGCCACCAGCTGCACGTCGATCAGCTCGCGCACCCGCTCACGGGCCTCCAGCACCGCGTACAGGTGGTCGAGGCCGGTGTCCGGGTCGACGTCCACGTGCGAGCGGACGTGGCCGGTGCCGAGCGCCGCCATCCGGCGGGCCAGCGCCTCCGCCCGGTCCGCCACCGGCAGCAGGTCGGCCACCTCGCGGCGCTGCTGCCGCTCGGAGGCGATCTGGGCGCGCAGGTCGGCGGTCTCCCGGTGCGGCTGCCAGGGCGCGCCGAGGAAGGTCTTGTCCAGGTGGGCATGGCCGTCCACCAGCGCGGGCAGCAGCAGCGCGCCGTTCAGCCGACGCTCGCCGGGGCCGGCGGCGGCGGGAAGCTCCCGGCCGGGCGGCACGGGTGTGACGGCCGCGATCCGGCCGTCCTCGATCCGCAGGTCGGCGCGGGCGCCGTCGGGCAGCGTGGCGTCCAGCAGCAGCTGCGGGCCTGGGGTCGGTCGGGTCGCCACGGGGGCCTCCTCGGCTCGGCGAAAGCTCGGCGGGATGGGGGTACGGGCGCGGCGTGGGGCACCGCGCGGACCCGCTGGGCGGCCAAGCTATCTGGTATACCGAATACCGAACAAGGGGGTGACGCGAAGCGATCTGGAATGATCTGATCCTCAGACCGCTCGGTCCGCCCGCTTCTGCCTGGAGCCCCCGATGCCCGACACCCTCGGCGACGCCCACCAGTCGCTGGCGGACCTCGTCTACCTCCGGCTGCGCGAGCAGATCATCGAGGGCGAGTACCCCGCCGGGCAGCGCCTGGTGGAACGCGAACTCGCCGACGGCCTGGGCGTTTCCCGGATCCCCGTCCGGGAGGCCATGCAGCGTCTGGAACGCGAGGGCTTCCTCACCGTCCAGGCCCGCCGCGGCGCGTTCGTCGCCGATTTCGGGCCCGCCGACGCCGACCACTTCTTCGCCGTCCGCGAATCCCTGGAGGCCCTCGCCGCCAGCCTCGCCGCCCGGAACGCCACCGCCACCGGCATCCGCGGCCTGGAGCGCCTGCTCGCCCGCACCCGCAAGGCCGCCGAGGCCGGCCGGGTGCGCGAGAGCGCCGACCTGAACGCCGACTTCCACCGCGCGATCGTCGACCTCTCCGGCAACCCGCTGCTGCGCGACATGATGGCCCCGCTCGACGGCCGCCTGCGCCGCCTGTTCCGCCTCACCTCGGACGCCGAGACCAGCGCCCCCATGTGCACCGAGCACCAGCAACTGCTGGACGCCATCAAGGCCCGCGACCCGGAGGCCGCCGCCGTACTGGCCCGCCACCACGTCGCCGGCACCCGGGCGTTCGCCCTCCAGGCGCTCGGCCGCCAGACGCCCGGCCGCCAGACGCTCGGCCGCTGACCCGCCGTCGGACAAGCGCCGTCGGAGCCGTCGCGACCGTCACCCGAAGTGCGCGAATGGCCGCGTAGGCCGCACCCGGGCACACCCCCTCCTCATATGATCGGAGCGACATGCGTCATCCTTGGTGGTGAATAGCACTGCCCATGACACCAGCAGGAGGAAGCTCGTGGACGACGTTCTGCGGCGCGCCGCGCTGTTTGCGGCACTCGACGACGACCAGGCTGCCGAGCTCCGCGCTTCCATGACCGAGGTGACGCTCGCCCGTGGCGAGTCGCTGTTCCACGAGGGCGACCCGGGCGACCGGCTGTACGTCGTCGTCGAGGGCAAGGTCAAGCTGCACCGCGCTTCGCCCGACGGCCGCGAGAACATGCTCGCCGTACTCGGCCCCTCCGAGATGATCGGCGAACTCTCGCTGTTCGACCCGGGCCCGCGCACCGCCACCGCCACCGCCCTCACCGAGGTCAAGCTCCTCGGCCTCGGCCACGGCGACCTGCTCCCGCTGCTGCACGCCCGCCCCGAGGTCTCCATCGCCCTCCTGCGCGCGATCGCCCGCCGCCTGCGCCGCACCAACGACGTGATGTCCGACCTGGTCTTCTCCGACGTGCCCGGCCGCGTCGCCAAGGCCCTGCTCGACCTCTCCCGCCGCTTCGGCGTCCAGTCCGACGAGGGCATCCACGTCGCCCACGACCTCACCCAGGAAGAGCTGGCCCAGCTGGTCGGCGCCTCCCGCGAGACGGTCAACAAGGCCCTCGCCGACTTCGCCGGCCGCGGCTGGCTCAAGCTGGAGGCCCGCGCGGTCGTCCTGCTGGACGTCGAACGGCTGTCGCGCCGCTCACGCTGACGTGAGCAGGTGGGCGCGAAGACAGGGAGCGCACAACCAGGGGCGCGGGGAACTGCGCGAAGGGGAACGCATCCGTCGGCAAGATCGCGACGCAGGACAATGACCTGCACTTGATCGCGACCTTGCGGACGGGCCTTGCGCTTGTCGCGCAGTTCCCCGCGCCCCTGGTTGTGCGCTCTCTGGTCCCGCACGCCTAGATGAGCCCGTGCTCCTCCAAGTACATGAGCTGCGCCCGCACCGACAGCTCCGCCGCAGGCCACAGCGCGCGGTCCACGTCCGCGTAGACCCGGGCGACCACCTCGGCCGCCGTGCGGCAGCCGGCCTCGACGGCGGTCTCGACCTGGGCGAGGCGGCCGGCCCGGTGGGCGAGGTAGTAGTCGACGGCGCCGAGGGCGTCCGTGAGGACCGGGCCGTGGCCGGGCAGCACGGTGCGGACGCCGTGCTCGGCGGCCATCGCGTGCAGGCGGCGCAGCGAGGCGAGGTAGTCGCCGAGGCGGCCGTCGGGGTGGGCGACCATGGTGGTGCCGCGGCCGAGGACGGTGTCGCCGGTGAGGATCGCGCCGTCGGCGGGCAGGTGGAAGGTCAGCGAGTCGGAGGTGTGCCCGGGGGTGGCGACCACCCGCAGGTCGAGGCCGCCGATCTCCAGCCGCTGGCCGCCGTGCAGGCCCTCTTCGCCGAGTCGCAGCGCCGGGTCGAGGGCGCGTACCGCGGTGCCGGTGAGTTCGGCGAACCTGGCGGCGCCTTCGGCGTGGTCGGCGTGGCCGTGGGTGAGCAGGGTGAGGGCGATGCGCTTGCCCTGTTGTTCGGCGGTGCTGACGACCCGTCGCAGGTGGGTCTCGTCGAGCGGGCCGGGGTCGATCACCACGGCCAGGTCGGAGCCGGGTTCGGACAGCAGCCAGGTGTTGGTGCCGTCCAGCGTCATCGGGGACGGGTTGGGTGCGAGCACGCACTGGGCGCGCGGGGTGGCGGCCCCGCCGACGTGGTCGGCGGGGTCGCCCGGAAGCAGACCGCTCACGCGGCGTCCGCCTCGGCCCGGCCGAGTCGTCGCAGCGGCAGCGGCCGCAGCAGCGCCCGGGAAGGCAGCTCACGGACCAGCAGGCGGGCGGCGGCGGCCGCGGGCGCCGGTGTGTCGCAGGCGGCGGCGCGGGGGGTGACGGTGCGGGCGGGCATGGCCGAGGTCCGGCGAGCCACGTCGTTGTGAGTCATCGGGGGTCTCCTTCCGGGGTGTGCACGGGCGGTGCTGTCGCAACGGAAAAGCACTGGTCGGCGCGGCGACTGCCGAGCTTTCCGGGGGAAGGTTCTCACGCCGGGAACACGCCGTCGACAGTCAGTTCGTCATACCCGGGCCAGCGCACCGTCATACGGTCCCCGGCCAGCTCGGCCCGCCCCAGCACGGGAGCGATGTCGCGGTCCGCGGCGGCGGTCAGCGCCTCGGCGGCGTCGCGCATCGGCGCCAGTTCGCGCAGCACCGTGACGGTCGGCGGCATCATCCCGAAACGGCCTTCGTGGAAGCCGGTCACCGCGTCGGCGGGCGTCATCCAGGCGACCCGGTCGGCCTCGCCGACGGTGTCCGCGGCGGCCTGTCCGGTCGGCAGGGCGGCGACGAAGAACCAGGTGTCGAAGCGGCGTTCCTCGAACTCGGGGGTGACCCAGCGCGCCCAGGCGGCCAGCAGATCGCTTCGCAGCACGAGTCGGTGCCGGGTCAGGAACTCGGCCAGGGACAGCTCGTGCGACTCCAGCGCGGTCCGCTCGGCGGACCAGTCACCGGGTTCGACCAGCGTCCGGGCGTCGGGGCCGGCCAGCAGCACGCCGGCCTCCTCGAAGGTCTCCCGGACGGCGGCGCAGACCACCGCGCAGGCGGTCGGCTCGTCCACGCCCAGGCGCTCGGCCCACTCCGCGGTCGACGGGCCGGCCCACGGCGGGCGCACCTCGCGGTCGCGCGGGTCGACGCCGCCGCCTGGGTAGGCGTACATGCCGCCGGCGAAGGCCATCGTGGTGCGCCGGCGCAGCAGGTAGGCCTCCGGGCCCGGGTCGGCGTCGCGCAGCAGCACCACGGTGGCGGCGGCCTTGGGCGCGGCCGGGGTGAGTTCCCCGGTGGCCAGGGCGCGGATTCGGGCAGGCCAGGACGGCGGCATCTCGGGCATGTTTACGGATGTTAACCGCCGTCGCCCCGGGCCGACAGGCCCGGAATGCGAGGGGCCCGCCACCGCGGTGCGGCAGCGGGCCCCTCGACCGCACGGTCAGTCGCGGAAGCGGACCATCAGCTCGACCTCGACCGGCGCGTCCAGCGGCAGCACGGCCACGCCGACGGCGCTGCGGGCGTGCACGCCCTTGTCGCCGAAGACCTCGCCCAGCAGTTCGCTGGTGCCGTTGACCACGCCGGGCTGGCCGGTGAAGTCGGGGGCGGAGGCGACGAAGCCGACCACCTTGACGACCTGCTCGACCTTGTCCAGGTCACCGATCACGGACTTGATCGCGGCCAGCGCGTTCAGCGCGCAGATCCGGGCCAGGTCCTTGGCCTCCTCGGCGGTGACCTCGGCGCCGACCTTGCCGGTCAGCTGGAGCTTGCCGCCGACCATCGGCAGCTGCCCGGAGGTCATCACGTAGTGGCCGGTGCGCAGCGCGGGGACGTACGCGGCGACCGGGGCCGCCACCTCGGGCAGGGTCAGCCCGAGCTCGGCGAGCTTCTGCTCTACCTGGCCCATGACTACTCCTTCTCGCGCTTCAGGTACGCCACCAGCTGCTCCGGGTTCGGCCCGGGAACGACCTGGACGAGCTCCCAGCCGTCCTGGCCCCAGGTGTCGAGGATCTGCTTGGTCGCGTGCACGAGCAGCGGCACGGTTGCGTATTCCCACTTGGTCATGGGGTGACTCTAGCCGCCCCGGCCGGTGTGAGGTGGGACACAAAGGGGCCGTCAATCGTCGGGGTGGCCGGGATGCTCCCGTCATCCGGAGCGCTCGCTCGTTACCCTCGCGGTGAGGGATGCCCGTTGGGCCCCCTCGGCAGAAGCAGGCGGCGACGGACGGAGAGCGGGCGTGGCGGGCAGCAGCGGTACGGCGGGGCCGACCGGGCAGGCGTCGCCGCGGGATCCGGACCGGTCGCCACGGGAGCCGGACTGGGAGGGCGTCAGGCTGCACGTGGTCAGCGGCAAGGGCGGCACCGGCAAGACCACGCTGGCCGCCGCGCTGGCGCTGGCGCTGGCCGCCGACGGCGGCCGCACCCTGCTGATCGAGGTGGAGGGCCGGCAGGGCATCGCCGAGCTGTTCCAGATCGCCGCGCTGCCGTACGAGGAGCGCCGGGTGGCCACCGTGACGCCGGCCCAGCTGGGGCTGCCCGGCAAGGGCCACGGCGAGGTGCACGCGCTGGCCATCGACACCGAGCAGGCGCTGCTGGAGTACCTGGAGATGTTCTACAAGCTGGGCCGGGCGGGGAAGGCCCTGCAGAAGGTCGGCTTCGTGGACTTCGCCACCACGATCGCCCCGGGCGTGCGCGACGTGCTGCTCACCGGCAAGGCCTGCGAGGCGGCCCGCCGCAAGGGCCCGGACGGCCGGCGGGCGTACGACGCGGTGGTGATGGACGCCCCGCCGACCGGTCGGCTGACCCGCTTCCTGAACGTCAACTCCGAGGTGGCCGGCCTGGCCAGGTTCGGCCCGATCCACAGCCAGGCGCAGGCCGTGATGCGGGTGCTGCGCTCCCCGGAGACGGCGGTGCACTTCACCACGCTGCTGGAGGAGATGCCGGTGCAGGAGACGGTGGACGGGATCGCCGACCTGCGCGAGGCCGGGCTGCCGGTCGGCGGCGTGCTGGTGAACATGGTGCGCCCGCCGATACTGGACGCGGCGGCGGTCGAGGCCGCCCACGGCGGCCA
>NZ_BMRI01000014.1:121619-156350 GCF_014648555.1 Kitasatospora griseola | reverse complement strand
CCGCGAGGAGGTCGCGCTGGCCCTCGGCGAGGCCGGCCTCGGCGGGCGCTCGCGCAAGCCGGAGACGGTGCGGGCCGCCGTGGAGCCGCTGCTCGACCCGCTGCTGGAGCAGGCCCGGGAGCACGCCGAACGGGTCGAGCTGGAACGCACCCAGCGCATCGACCTGCAACAACTACGGCTCCCCAGTTACGAGTTGCCCCTGCTCGGCGAGGGCGTGGACCTGGGCGGCCTGTACCGGCTGGCGGGCGAACTGAAGCGGCAGGGAGCGGCATGACCGGGCTGGACATCGACACCCTGATCGACGACCCGGCGACCCGGATCGTGGTCTGCTGCGGCTCCGGCGGCGTCGGCAAGACCACCACCGCCGCGGCGATCGGCCTGCGCGCCGCCGAACGCGGCCGCCGCGTCGTGGTGCTGACCATCGACCCGGCCCGCCGGCTCGCCCAGTCGATGGGCCTGACCGAGCTCGACAACACCCCGCGGGTCGTCAAGGGCACCCGGGGGGACGGCGAGCTCCAGGCGATGATGCTGGACATGAAGCGGACCTTCGACGAGGTCGTGCTCGCCCACGCCGAACCCGACCGCGCCCGGGCCATCCTGGAGAACCCGTTCTACCAGTCGCTGTCGGCCGGTTTCGCGGGCACCCAGGAGTACATGGCGATGGAGAAGCTCGGCCAGCTCCGCGCCGAGGACCGCTGGGACCTGATCGTCGTCGACACCCCGCCGTCCCGCTCCGCGCTGGACTTCCTGGACGCCCCCAGCCGCCTCGGGTCGTTCCTGGACGGCAAGGTGATCCGGCTGCTCACCGCCCCCGCCAAGGTCGGCGGCCGCTCCGCGATGAAGTTCCTGAACGTCGGCATGGGGCTGATCACCGGCACCCTCGGCAAGATCTTCGGGGCCCAACTGCTCACCGACATCCAGACGTTCGTCGCCGCGACGGACTCGATGTTCGGCGGCTTCCGGGAACGCGCCGACCGCACCTACCAGCTACTGAAGGACGACGGCACCGCGTTCCTGGTGGTCGCCGCGCCCGAGCGGGACGCGCTGCGCGAGGCCGCGTACTTCGTCGACCGGCTCGCCGCCGACGCCATGCCGCTGGCCGGCCTGGTGCTCAACCGGGTGCACACCACCGGCGCCCCGCAGCTCACCTCCGAGCGCGCACTGGCCGCCGCCGAGGCCCTGGAGGAGAACGGCACCGCCACCTCGACCGTCGAGGCCGAGACCCTGGCCGCCGGACTGCTGCGCCTGCACGCCGAACGGATGCAGGTCATGGCTCGGGAACGGCGCACCCGCGACCGCTTCGCGTCGGTCTACCCGGATGTGCCGATCGTCGAGGTGCCCGCACTGCCCGGCGACGTCCACGACCTGGACGGACTGCGGGCCATCGGCCACCGCCTCGGCTCCCCCGCCGAGTGAGCCGAAGGCCCGCCGCACCGCCCTTCGTGACGAACCGTCAGCCCGCCTGGGCGTAGTCCCGCAGGACCACCCCGGTGGCCAGCGACTCCTCGTACTCGGTGCGCGCGGTCTCCAGCAGCCTGCGCCAGGACCCCACGGTCGGACGCCGCCGCAGCAGCGCCCGACGCTCGCGCTCCGTCATTCCGCCCCACACGCCGAACTCGACGCGGTTGTCGAGTGCGTCCGCGAGGCACTCGGTGCGCACCGGACACCCGCTGCACACCGCCTTGGCGCGGTTCTGCGCCGCCCCCTGCACGAACAGTTCATCCGGATCGCTCGTGCGGCACGCGGCCTGCGCGCTCCAGTCGTCCACCCAGCCCATCCCGGCGCCGTCCTCTCCCGATTCGGGGCTCCCCCACGGCGGCAACGGCATATTCACCGTTGCCAGTTGAGGACGTTACGGAAGAACGACACAACGCAACAGCCCCTGTCGGCCCAATCTCGAATGACCCGATCGGACTATGGGTGTCCGATAGCTCACTCGTTGGAGTGATTGCAGGTCGTGGGCCTTGCCGGGGCGGAATGGTGCGTTTTCGTCACGGTGTGCAACAGCGGCCCGCCGTGCAGCTGCCGGAATTCGGTGCAGAATCCCCCGAATCGGACAAAGCTCATCACTCACAAGAGTGATGGTGATGAACGGAGCGAAGCTGTCGCAGTCTTGTGACAAGCGTAGGCGAACACCTGCCCCCCTGTACGGGATTCCGCAACGTAGGGTTCTCCCCATGGCAGCTACGCGATCCACGGGTACCGCTCTGGACAAGGCAGGTCTCGGCGTCAAGTTCCTGGGCAGCGCCGTGCTGGCCGGCATCCTGGTCGCCGGAATGGCGCTGCCGGCCGTCGGAGCGTTCGGCCTGACCGCCAAGGACACCGCCGAGTCGTTCGACAACATCCCGGACGACTTCAAGACGCCCACCCTGTCACAGGCGTCGATGATCTACGACGCCAAGGGCGGCCTGATCGCCAAGGTGTACGACCGCGACCGCACCATCCTCACCGCCGAGCAGATGGCTCCGGTGATGCGCCAGGCCCAGGTCGACATCGAGGACGCCCGCTTCTACGAGCACGGCGCCGTCGACCTCAAGGGCGTGCTGCGCGCCGCCACCAAGAACGCCGAGTCCGGCACCACCGCCCAGGGCGCCTCCACGCTCACCCAGCAGTACGTGAAGAACGTCTTCGTCGAGCAGGCCGGCGACGACCAGCAGGCCTTCCTGGAAGCCACCAAGAAGAGCATGGGTCGCAAGATCCAGGAGCTGAAGTACGCCATCAAGCTGGAGGAGGACCTGAGCAAGGATCAGATCCTCACCAACTACCTGAACATCACGTTCTACGGCCACCAGGCGTACGGCATCGAAGCCGCCTCCAACCGCTACTTCAGCAAGAGCGCCAAGGACCTCACCATCCCCGAGGCCGCGATGCTGGCCGGCCTGGTGCAGAACCCCTCGGCGTACGACCCGATCACCCACCCGCAGGCCGCGCAGACCCGCCGCAACACGGTGATCAACAAGCTGCTGGAGTACAAGCACATCTCGCCGGACGACGCGAAGGCCGCGATCGCCTCCCCGCTCGGCATCAAGTACTCCGAGCCGCAGAACGGCTGCATCACCGCGCAGAACGGCATGGGCTACTTCTGCGACTACGTGCGCCACGTGATCAAGCAGGACCCGGTGTTCGGCAAGACCGCCGCCGAGCGGCAGAAGGTCTGGACGCAGGGCGGCCTGCGGATCAACACCACGATCGACCCGGACAAGCAGCACGACATGTACAACGCGGTCACCAAGAAGGTCTACGTGACCGACAAGGTGTCCGCCGCCGGCACCATGGTCAAGCCCGGCACCGGCGAGATCCTCGCGATGGCGCAGACCCGCCCGTACGGCCTGGACGAGTCCAAGAAGCAGACCGTCCTCAACCTGAACGTCGGCTCGTCCATGGGCGGCGGCGGCGGCTTCTCCCCCGGCTCGACCTTCAAGCCGATCCTGGCCGCGGCCGCCCTGGAGAACGGGGTGCCGATCACCCAGGAGCTCTCCTCGCCGCCGAAGATGGACTACCCCAAGGTCTCCACCTGCGAGGGCACCTGGGTCAACAACACCAAGCCCATCGCCACCGTGTCGAACGAGTCCGACAAGGAGATCGGGCCGTACAACATGCAGGTCGCCATGCAGAAGTCGGTCAACACCTACTTCGTGCAGCTGGAGCAGCAGACCGGCCTGTGCCCGATGAAGCAGATGGCCGACAAGCTCGGCGTCGGCACCCTGGCCAACGGCAAGAAGCTGGAGGAGGTCCCCTCCATGGTGCTCGGCACCCAGGAGGTCAGCCCGCTCCAGATGGCCTCGGTCTACGCGGCCTTCGCCGCCCGCGGCACCTACTGCACCCCGATCGCGCTGACCTCCGTGGTCACCAGCGACAACAAGAAGCTCGACGTGCCGAAGGCCAACTGCGGCCCGGCGATGTCCGAGAGCACCGCGGACGGCGTCAACACCCTGCTGCTCGGCGTGACCGAGAAGGGCACCGGCTCCTCCCTCGGCCTCGACGACGGCCGCCAGATCGCCGGCAAGACCGGTACCACCGACTACCGGTACGCCGCCTGGTTCACCGGCTACACCCCCGACCTCGCCACCTCGGTCTGGCTCGGCGGCGTCGGCGGCAACGTGTCGATGAAGGACATCACCATCGGCGGCAAGTACTTCGGCTCCGTCTACGGCGCCGACGGCCCCGGCCCGATCTGGCAGATGGCCATGAACGACGCCCTGGACGGCACCCCCAAGAGCACCTTCCAGGTCGTCAACATCGCCCCGCCGACCACCACCCCGCCGGCCACCGACAACCCCGGCGACCCCTCCGGTGACAACGCCGGCGGCGGCAACGGCGGTGGGAACAACGGCGGCGGCAACGGCGGCGGGAACCCCGGCTGGCCGACCGGCGGGACCGGAGGCTTCACCTTCCCGCCCACCGGCGGCAACTCCGGCAAGCCCGGCCACCGCTGACCGGCGCCACTCGATACAGCTGAAGCCGCCCGCCCGGAGAGGATCTCCGGGCGGGCGGCTTCAGCTGTATCCGCTTGTTCTGCCTGTATCCGCTTGTTCTGCCTGTGTCGGTACGTCTCCGGGCGGGGCGACCGGCGTCAGCCGGCCAGGGCGGCCTTCACCGCGGCGGCCACCCGGCCGCCCTCCGCCTTGCCCTCGACCTTCGGACGCACCAGCTTCATCACGGCACCCATGCCCTGCGGGCCGCTCGCCCCGGACTCCGCCACCGCGGCGGCCACGATCGCGGCCAGCTCCTCGTCCGTCAGCTGCTTCGGCAGGTACGTCGCCAGCACCTCGCCCTCGGCCCGCTCCCGCGCCGCCTGCTCCGTCCGACCGGCGCCCTCGAAGGCCTCCGCGGCCTCCCGCCGCTTCTTCGCCTCCTTGCCGATCACGTGCAGCACCTCGTCGTCGGACAGCTCGCGCTTCGCCGTGCCCGCCACCTCGGCGCTGGTCACCGAGGCCAGCGTCAACCGGAGGGTGGACGAGCGCAGCTCGTCCCGTGCCTTGATGGCAGCCGTGAGGTCCTCGTGCAGCTGCTCCTTGAGCGTCGTCATGCCGCCGATTCTGACACCTGTCCCGCCCCGCCGCCGCACCTTTACCTGCCGGTTCGCACTGACGGCCCGTCACCTTCCGGCGACCCCCGGGCGCTTGCCCGACTTTTCGAACAGTCTGCGACCATGGACCGATGCGACTGCTGTACTCCGTCCCGCTCGGTGTCGCCGCCACCGGCGCTGCCTGTCTTGTCTACGCCGCCGGGTACGAGGTCCGCTCGTTCCGCCTGCGCCGCGTGGAGGTTCCGATCCTGCCCGCCGGAGCGCGGCCGATCCGGATCCTCCAGGTGTCCGACATCCACATGGTCACCGGACAGACCAAGAAGCAGCGCTGGCTGCAGAGCCTCGCCGGGCTCCGCCCCGACCTGGTCGTCAACACCGGCGACAACCTCTCCGACCCGCTCGGCGTCCCCGCCACGCTGGACGCGCTCGGCCCGCTGATGGACTTCCCCGGCGTCTACGTCTTCGGCTCCAACGACTACTACGGCCCCGCCCGAAAGTCGCCCACCCGCTACCTCAAGGCCCTGCGCAGCGGCGTCCACGGCCTCAACAACCCCGACGGCAGCGGCCGCCGCGGCATCAGCGGCGCCGTCCACAACCCCTGGCAGAAACTCCGCGACGGCTTCGACCGGGCCGGCTGGCTCGACCTCAACAACGCCCGCGGCCGCCTCACCGTCGCCGGCCTCGACATCGAGTTCACCGGCCTCGACGACCCGCACATCCGCCTCGACGACTACGCCGCGGTGGCCGGCGGCCCCTCCCCCGACGCCGACCTCTCCCTCGCCGTCGTCCACGCCCCCTACCTGCGCACCCTCGACGCCTTCACCGCCGACGGCTACCCCCTGATCCTGGCCGGCCACACCCACGGCGGCCAGCTCTGCATCCCCTTCTACGGCGCCCTCGTCACCAACTGCGACCTCGACACCGACCGCGTCAAGGGCCTCTCCACCCACACCGCCGCCGGCCACCGCGCCCACCTCCACGTCTCCGCCGGCTGCGGCACCAACCGCTACACCCCCGTCCGCTTCGCCTGCCCCCCCGAAGCCACCCTCCTCACCCTCACCCCCGCCCCTCGCTGACCAGCCCCTAAACCGGATTTCGTGTCTGGCCCCACCTCCTGTAGAGTTCTACTCGTTGCACCGGAGACGGAAAGCAACAAAGCAGGACCGGGGTATAGCGCAGCTTGGTAGCGCGCTTCGTTCGGGACGAAGAGGCCGTGGGTTCAAATCCCGCTACCCCGACTTCGTAAGTGCAGGTGAGGGCCCTACCGGAGAAATCCGGTAGGGCCCTTCCTCGTTCTGCGTGTCTAACTGAGTGACTGTCCCTCAGGTGAGTGTCCGAAGACGGTGTCCATGACCGTCGCGCCCGTCTGAATCACTGGACGGATCTGCTTCCGGTAGACCTCCTCCGTGACGCTGGTGCTGGAGTGGCCGACCAGCCTGGAGATCTCCTCCAGCGGGACGCCCTTGTCCGACAGGATCGACACGAAGCTGTGCCGCAGCTCCCGGGGCGTCCAATCCGCGGCGGTGATCCCCTCGGCCTTGGCGATGGCCGTCCGGAAGGCCCGACGGACGTGCGACGGGTCCAGCTCGGTGCCGACGGCGGAGTGGAAGACGAGGCCGTTCTCCTGCCACTTGTCGCCGGCGGCGAGTCGGTCCCAGCCCTGGTCCACCCAGTGGTCGAGCAGCGCCTCGACACACCGTGCGGGCAGCGCGAGGGTGCGCCGGGACTTCCGGGTCTTGGTGTCACCGCCGGCCCGGACCGAGCGCCACACCGCGATGTGCGGCGGGATCGGCGGGTCGGCGTTCGGGACGCCCTTCAGGAAGGCGTGGTCCCAGGTGAGCGCCCGCAGCTCCTCGGTTCGGGCGCCGGTGAGCAGTGACACCACGATGTAGGCGTACATGCCGCTCTTCTCCGCCGCTTTCAGCACGGCCTCCGCCTGAGCCAGCGTCAGCGCCTTGGACGGCCGCCCAGCCTGGCCCGTGGGCACGGCGCTCAGCTCGACCACGTTGCGTTTCACCTTGTCGCGGGCCATCGCGCGCTTCACGGCCCGGTTGAGGCAGGAGTGCAGCGCCTGGAGCGTGCGGGTGCTCAGGGTCTTGGCCTTGGTCGCCAACCAGCGGTCCACGTCTTCGGCGCTGAGGTCCCGGAGCTTCCGGGCACCGAGCCCCGGAATGACATGGGTGCGGCACAGGATGGTGCAGGTCTCAACGGTTTTGTCGTCGCGGCCGGCCAGCCCGTACGTCAGCCAGTCGTTCACGGCGTTGGCCACGGTGTAGTTGGTCGGCGCGATGGCGAGGCCGTCCTCGTGGTCCCGCAGGACCTCCTTCAGTTTGTTCTTGGCCTCGGTCTTGGTCTTGCCGCTCCCCCGCTTCATGATGCGCTTCCCGGCCGGGTCGAACCCGAGGCTCGCGCTGGCGATCCAGCGCTGACGCTTCTCGTCCCAGTGGAGACCACCGTCCCCGCGGCTGCGGCGGGTGGTCACTGCCGCCCCCTGGCTTCGCGCTCCAGGAGCGCCACGTAGTCGTTGATGGCGGAGGCCGGGACCAGGCGCGAGCGCCCCTCCTTGACCGTGCGGAGGCGACCGGCGCGGATCAGGTCGTAGACCACGGTGCGGCTCAGCCTCAGCAGCTCCACCACGTCGTCCACCCGGTAGAGCACCGGCAGCGTGCTGTTCCTGCCGCGCGCCGGCAGCTCGGTGGCGGTGGTCATCGGTCCTCCCCTTCGGCCGCGAGCTGGGCCAGCAGTTCCTGTCGGTCGTTGGTGCGGCGGTCATGCAGCTCCCGCGCGACGGCGGCGGCGAGCATGGATTCCCCCGGGCTGTTGCCTGCTCCCGCGAAGGACCAGTGGGCGATTACGAGGGTGTCGGCTTCGGGCAGGTCATCGAGGTCGGGGAGGCCGGCGGCGAGGAGCCGTTCGCGGAGGTCGGTCCGGGCCTGTTCGGCGCGGAAGTCGGCGCGGACCTGGCGGAGCGCGCCGAGGGTGGTCGAGTAGCTGGGCGACTTGGACGAGAAGTGGCCGCGGAAGCCGAGCATGTGCGACCAGTGCGCGAGGAGCCGTTGCGGGTAGAGCGGGTCGAGGTCCCAGCAGGCTTCGATCAGGCGGCGGGTGTGGTCCGGGAGGTCGTGCCGGTCGAGTTCGTGGCGCTCCAGGATGCGGCGGTCAACGGTCTCGGTGGTCTCGGCGCTCTTGGTGGCGTACTTGGCAACGTACGAGGCGACGGCCTGTTCGCTGATCTCCCCGGAGGCGAATGCGCCGATGGGCCGGACGTCGAGCTGCTTGCCCCAGCGCAGCACCCAGGCGGGCAGATCACCGGAGGCGGCCAGGGGGACGCCGACACGGCGGGCGGCGGCCCGGATGGCGTCGTCCAGCAGCGGGACGGTGGCCCAGGAGGGCGGGGCGGTGTCGGCGCCCTCGGGCCCGTCGAGGCGGATCACGGCGTGGAAGTGGACCGCGCCCCGGCGCTGGTACTCGGCGACCTTGCCGAACGAGACCTTCGCCGTTTCGCGGAACTCACCGAGCGTCAGGCCGGCGCGGCGGGCGACTTCGCGGCGCAGGTAGATGGTGAAGCGCCGCCACAGGTCAGGGGCGTGGTTGTTCCAGAGCACGGCGTGCGCGTAGTCGTAGACGTCCGGATCGAGCGGAGTGCCGAGGACGGGTGCGCCGACGGGGTGGGCGGTGCCGCAGCGACAGACGCCGTTGTCGGGGCGGTTGTGGACCGCGCCGAAGGACGGGGCGGTGAGGGTGGCGAAGACGCGGGGGTGCGAGCGCACCGTCTCCGGGACGCCCTTGGTGTCGTCACCCGCGAGTCCGGCACGGATCAGGTGGTAGGTGTCGGCTGAGTAGGTCCGGGCGCACGAGGAGCAGCGGGAGGCACGACGGTTGCCGCACGCGACCTTGAGCCGGTGGCCGGGCTCGTGGTCGGTCGAGTAGCGGTGCCACACGGCTTTCGTCGGCGCGTGCAGGAGGGTGCGGAAGCCCTTGAGGTGGATCGGGTTGGCGCACCCGCCGGTCCGGCGGATCTGGTCTTCGAGCCGGGGCAGGTCGCCGCGGGCGGCGAGCCGGGCGAGGTCGAGGAGAGCGAGGTCGGGTCGCTCGGTGAGCTGGTTCTTCATGGGCACCTCCCTTGGCGGGGAAGCCCGGGGCCGGCGGAGTGTGCCAGCCCCGGGCGCGGGTCGACGGGGCTGGTCAGCTCTGGACGGCGGTCAGCGCGGCGCGACGGGCGGTGCCGCTGCCCTGGCAGGCCGGGCAGGTGACCGGGGCGGTGGTGCGGCTGCCGTCCGGGCGGCGGGTGCCGGTGGCGATGGCGACACGCGGGAAGCCGTCGCAGTTCGGGCAGATGCGGCTCTGGGCGTGGCGGTGCTGGGTCATGATGGTGGTCTCCTTCGCGGACTTCGGTTCGGGGAGGGTTGAGGTCCCCGGCGCGGCGGGATGCTTGGCGGCTTGCTGCCGTGCCGGGGACCGGTTTTGTGTCAGCGGCGGCGTGCGGTGCGGGCGCCGGGCTTGTCGGCGTACATCTGGCGGTCGGCGGCCGACAGCGCTTCGGTGAGCAGCAAGGTGGCCGGGTGCGAGGTGCCGACGGACGCGCGGATGGGCAGCAGTTCGGTGCCGAGGCCGACGGGGTGCATGAGCTGGCCGCGCAGTTCGGGGACGCGGTGTTCGGCGTCCAGGACGACGGCGGCGAACTCGTCTCCGCCGAGGCGGGCTGTGATGCCGTCGGTGCCGCACCAGTCGGCGAGGCGGCGGGCGGTTGCGGCGAGGACGGCGTCTCCGGCGGCGTGGCCGTGGGTGTCGTTGACGGCCTTGAAGTCGTCCAGGTCGATCAGCAGGACGGTGGTGCGCTCGGGGTGGCGGCGGATCAGTCGCTCGGCGCGGGTGGTGAAGCCGTCGCGGGTGAGCAGGCCGGTCAGCGGGTCGCGGCGGGCGGTGGCGAGGCGGCGGCCCAGGACGGTGCTGTGGGCGGTCCAGCCGAGCAGGGGGACGCCGGCGGCGAGGAGTGGGGCGAGGTCCATGGCGGTCCTTCCGGAGCGGGTCGAGGTCTCCGGGGCGGCGGGATGGCTTGGCGGCTTGCTTCCGCCCCGGGGACCGGTCAGATGCCGAGGGAGAGGGCGCGGGCGGAGGCCCGGTCGAGCAGGTGGTGCACGTCGCTCTGACGGGTCGTCGGGGCGTCGTTGAAGACGTCCGGGGAGGCGACGGCCCGGCCGGTGGTGTGGAGGACTTCCATCACCTGGTTGCGGGCCCGGCTGACGGTGTACGGGGTGCCGTAGCCGTTGAGCAGGACGGCGGTCTGCGCGCCGAGGAGGCAGACGCGGCCGGCGGAGTCCCACAACCGGCCCTGGACCCAGCCGACTTCGGCGAGGTAGCGGGAGGTGAGCCGTAGGTGGTCGGCGACGGACAGCTCCACCGGCCGGGCGGGTCGGTGTGCGAGCCGGTCCAGTACGGACAGTCGCGGTTGCGGGAGACCAGCGTTCCAGCGTTGGGCGATGCTGCCGTAGTCACAGATGAAAGGCCTGACCGCGCGGGCCTGAAAGGGCAGCGTGGCCAGGTACGCCTCGATCTCCGCGACCAGAGCCGAGCCTTCGGGGGTGAGCGACAGTGAGTCCGGCAGCAAGAGGGTGGCGTTCACGGTCGGCCCCCGGTCACTTCTGCTGGGTGGTGTTGATGACGTCGACGCCGGAGCGGGTGGTGCCGTCGATGACCGGGGCGAGGAAGGTGTTCGCCAGGTAGAAGCCGAACAGGCCGATGACGACGGCGACCCAGATGCGGATGTTGAGGAAGCGGACGACGGCCCAGGCGCCGACGCCGAGGACGAACACGAGGGGCAGGGTGACATTCATGACGGGTCTCCTGTCAGCGGACGGTGCAGCGGTGGGTGCGGGCGGCGATCTCGGCGGCGGCGCGGCTGTCGTAGTCGGCGGAGAAGCCGCAGCGCGGGGCGGTGCAGGCGGCGGTGTGCTTCTCCCGGCCGCGGTTGTCGAAGTAGGTGCCGACCTGGACAGGGCCGATGCGCATCACGTTGCGCAGGCGGATCGGGCGGGGCATGGGTGTCCTCTCAGGTGAGCTGGGCGGCGATGGCGGTGGCGAAGTGCGGCGGGACGCCGAGCCGGACGCGCAGGGTCTCGGTGTCGATCGGCTCGCCGGTCCGCGCCTGGTGGTCGTCGGCGACCTTGCGGGCGTGGTCGACCAGCGCGGCCGGTACAGAGACGGCGGGTGAGGGCACCGGGGCGGGAGCGGGCGGCAGAGCGGTCGGAGTCGGAGGTGCTTCGACGGCTTCGGGCTCGGGTACGGCGTCCGGGAGATCGGCCGGCGGAACGGGCTCGTACACCGGCAAGTCGACCTCCTCGGAGAGAAGTTCGGCCTCTGCCGCCGTGCTGTTCCCGTGGGCGAGCAGGGTGCCGCCGAAGAACGCGAGGGCGGGCCAACCGGCGACCAGGATGCGGAGCCAGGCCGGAACGTGGCCGAGATCCAGCAGTCCGGCAGTGGCGACGTTCGCGCCGAGCGAGGCGGCGAGCGCGATCCCGAACCAGGTCCAGGCCGAACGCACCGGCTCTCCGGCGGACTTGAGGTGGCGCATCCGTCGCCAGGCCGCGACCAGCAGCAGGTCGACCGAGACGGGGTACGCCCACGCCTTCCAGTCGTGCTGGCCGGCGGCTTCGGCGACGTCGTGCAGGTGGGCGAAGGACAGCGCACCGGCGATGGCGGCCTGGATGAGTACGGCGTCCGGGCGCGGGAGACGCATCGTCCTTTCCTCCGTTCGCAGTTGGGCCCGGATTCGGGCATGGCGGGGGTAGGGACCTGGCGCGAAACGGTCGCGCCGACCGTGGGATGCGGGAGGGTTACTCGGTGACCGGCGCAGCCGAGAAGCGCGGCGGGAAGGACGGCTTGGGCGGGACGACAGCCGCGGGCGGAATGTAGGGGCTAGGGGCGGAACCGTTCCAACTGGTCGATCGCGGGCGTGCGGTGGGCGTTCGCCCGGCAGATGGCGGCCGCTTCGGCGAGCGTCAGGTGCGGGGTGCGGATGCGGGACCAGCCGCCGGAGGAGTCACCGGCGACCGCGACGCCGGGCAGGTCCGGCGGAATCTGGGTGGCGGCGAAGACGGCGTCCGGGGAGACGTCGCCGAGTCCCATCTCGGCCGTGGCCTTGTCGTTGACCCGGTGCACGACCCGGCCGGTGAGCTGGGCCCGGAGCATGGTCGCCCCCTTGCCCAGCTCGGCCCCGAACCGCTGGCCGCAGGCTTCCACGTACATGTGCGCGGCCCGGCCGAGCTGGGCGAGGCGGATCAGCTGGGTGACCATCCGGTCCCGCCGTTCCTCGTCCTTGCGGGTGGCGGCCATGAACAGCTCGGCCACCTCGTCCACCAGCAGGACGACCGGCACCGGCCGGAGCTTGGCCGGCAGGCCCCAGACGTCCGAGGTGATGTCCTCCGTCGGGATCGCGGACGGGATGCTCTGGTAGGAGCGGATCAGGTCGTAGCGCTCCTCCATCAGCTCAACGAGCTTGTCCAGGAGGTCACTTGCCATCTCGGGGTCGGTCGCCAGCGCCGTCAGCCGGGAGGCGAACGGGGCCTGTTCGACGCCGCGCTTGCAGTCGATGCCGACCAACGCGACTTCGGTGCGGGCGAGTTGGGTGATCAGGTTGCGCAGGTACATCGACTTGCCGGACAGCGTGGTCCCGAGCGTCAGTGCGTGCGGCACCGCCCGGTAGTCCCGGACGAAGGCCGTGCCGTCCTCGCGCAGGGCGACGGGGACGACCAGCTCACCGGTCGGCGAGGTGCGCGGCATCCGCACCTTGCGGAGCACGTCGTATCCGGTCATCCGCAGTTCGACGACGCCGGGCTTGATCACCGCGACGTGGACGCTGTGGACGCCCCAGGCGTGCCGCAGCCGCTCGGCCGAGGCCAGCAGGTCCGCCGGTTCCTGGCCGGGAGCCAGCCGAAGCCTGACCTTGAGACCGGTGGTCGTCGGCCGGATGCGGCGGATCTGGGGCGGCACCGGCCGGATCTCCCGCCGGGTGGTCGCCCGGGTGATGGCGATCCGCAACGGGGACGGGGCGACGGTCAGGCCACAGGCGTCCATGGTGCTGCCGTACGTCACGGAGAAGCGCGCCGTGGCGATCGGGAGGCCGACGGCCGACCAGTACAGTGCCGGAGCCTTGACCCGGGCGTACGCGGCCCCGCCCCCGAGGGCAGCGAGCGGGACGCCCACCTCAGCGAGTGCCAGAACCCCCGACACGGCGTCAGCCCTGGACCGGGACGAGCGAGGTGACAGCCGCCGCGCGGAACGAAATCCCGTGCCGCTTCTGGCCGTTGAACTCGTTCTCCCAGTCGCGCGCCTTGAGGCCGGTGAGTGCGACCGGCATTCCGACCGCCAGCGACTCCGACAGGCCGGTCTCCGGCACCGAGACGGTGTAGAGGTTCGCCTCGCCCTCGTCGGCGATGGTCAGCCCGACGGTCATCAGCTTCGCGCCGGTCTCCCGATCCACGGCGATCTCGCCCGTCTGCCGGTTCACGACCTTCGGCGCGGGCGGCACGGCGACGAACACGAAGGCGGTGGAGGTGTCGACCTTGAACACAGCCATGGCTGCATCTCCTCTATATGAGGTGATCTCCTGCACTCATGTACAGGAGTTACGAGTAGAAGAGTGCCCGACTCCTGTACATAAGTAAACCCGCCGCGAGAAGAAACCCGCGACGGGTTACGGAACTTGATCCTCCGTCAGTCGGTGGCGGCGAATCGGTAGTCGAGAACGAACTGGTCAGCGGCCATGAGCGTGTCGCAGACCTCCACCACGCGGCCGGCGGTGGTGACGGCCTCACGCACCAGGTGGATCACCGCCCCACCCGGGCTCAGCGCGAGCGCGGTCGCCTCAGCCTTGGTCGCCAGCCGGGCCCGGACGGTCTCCCCGTACTCGGCGAGCGTGAAGCCGTGGTCCTCCAGGCGTTGGTAGATACCGCCGCCGCCAGGGTTCTCCGCGAACAACTCCGGAATGTCCTTCGCCACGTCCCACGGCAGGTACGAGGTTGCCTCCTCGGTCGGCACGCCGTCCCGGAAGTACCGGCGCCGACGGGCGAGGACCTGGGTGCCCGTGGGGACCTGGAGCCGCTCGGCGATATCGGCCGGCGCTTCGGTCGGCCCGACGAACAGCACCGTGACGGAGGGCTTGCTGCCAGACGCCTCGGTCTCGGCGATGTAAGCCGCCTTGCCCGCCTTGCGGTGGGCCCGCCTGAAGCGGTCCGACGACTTGCGCTGCACGGGGGGACGGGAGCGGACGATGGAGCCCTTCCCGTGCCGGGTCTCGATGAGCTGTGCCGTCCGAAGCTCAGCGATAGCGTTGCGCACGGTGCCAGAGGCGACCCCGTAACGCTTCATCAGGTCGGCTTCACTCGGCACCGAGTCACCCGGACGAAGGGTGCCCGCCTTGATCTCTGCGGCCAGGTCATCGGCGATCTGCAAGTACTTCTTTGCCTTCGCCGACCCAGCCAGCTCGCTACTCGCCATAGTCCTTCAGGGCTCCTATTCTCCTGTACATGAGTAACAGCGCCCCGAAGCCGCAGTCAACGCCCCTCCACTCCGTGTCCGTTGCGGGGGCCGTGGTGCGCGCCGACGGCCGGGTGCTGGCGATCCGCCGCGCGGACAACGGCACCTGGGAGCCCCCCGGCGGCGTTCTGGAGCTGACGGAGACCGTCGAGGACGGCGTGCGCCGCGAGATCTACGAGGAGACCGGCCTCAAAGTCAGCGTCGACCGGCTCACCGGCGTCTACAAGAACGTCACCCGCGGCGTGGTCGCCCTGGTCTTCCGGTGCCACCTGGAAGGCGGGAGCGAGCAGCTGTCCGACGAGTCCACCGCGATCGAGTGGCTGACCCCGGCCGAGGTCTCCGACCGCATGGCCGAGGTGTACGCGGTCCGCGTCCTGGACGCGCTCAACGACGAGGTGGCTCCGAGCATCCGCACTCACGACGGCCGACACTGGCTCACCGAGCACGCGGCAGCGAGCTGATCAGGCCCCAGCAACGTCAGAATTCTGACGGTGGTCACCCGCCTGCATGCCTACACCCTGCGCCAAGCTTCGTCGGGGTGAGTGAGGTGGAGGGATGGGGGTGTTACGAGTTTCGCTACTTCATCAAGGCGCGCACAGCGCGCCAGCGCGCGGCTCTGGCCGCTCGCCGACGCTCCTGTCTTCGCCCCGCTCCGGCGGCGCCCCGGCCGCGCCGGCGGACAGACGGCAGATAGGGGCTGAGCCCAGAACCCCGCCGTGGCTGGGGCGGGCGGCTCCACGGTTTTACCCACCTGCCAGGCCAGGGACCCGCACCGAGCAAGACCGGGGGGCCACTCGGCCAAATTGCGGTCAGGCCCCAAAAGCCCTGACCGAGTCGCAACAGCTTACGGCCCCCCGATCATGCTCGGACCCAGACCAGACAGGACACCGGCCAAAACCGCTCCACCGCCCCGATGAATGCCCAGCCTCGGTCCTACCCTGAAGCCGTCTGCCGAGTTACATATCGACCGTGTCGAACGGACGCTCATTCTCCAGATCGGTAGAAGAGAGCAGGTTCGCACGCTCGATGGCGAGCTGCATCATGTCGTGGAGTTCTTGATCGAGCGAGTATGGATTGACTGGCCGGGAGAGGACGCACTTGCGGGCGAATCGTCGGCCCGCGGTGGCCCCAATCCAGAACTCGACACAGTCGATAGCACCATCGAAGGTGGGCAACACGGCCAGCGATACAGTCCGGTGAATCGAGCTATCCTCATCATGCTTGTGCCATGCCCACTGGATGGCCCCATGGCGATCACCCTTGCCGCCAATTGGTTCATAGTCCCACTTTTTGAGAAGATCACGCGGAAGAGCGTTGTCTACCGTCTCGATCATGCTGTCGATCGCGTCCGTGTTATCGTAGGCAGCACCCTCATTCATGTGATCTCCAATTCGCACCCGGGCTCGGCTATCGACTCTGCAGGAAACCCGTTTGGGAGGATGTATTCAATGCCGAATCCTCCCAGAATCGCACGAGGGCCCATTACCGGCGTGTCGTCACCGAGTTCAGTCGGATCAATCAGAAGGAGGCACTGCCTCCGCACCCAAGGAAACACCAGAGCCAGCCATACGGAGGCCTCTTCCGGCGTATAGGCAGTAACCGTTACGTACTGCTTCCTTGTGATGCCTTTGAAGAACGCACCCCTCTGGTCCGGCCTGAGATACCTGAGAAGGCATCTCCCCGATATCTCGTCCGCAACCGTTGGTCCAGAGGAGCGCCTTAGCTTCTCGTCCGGCGTCCACTCATTTGCGATTAATCCTTTGAGCATGCGACCGTCGAGGCTAGTCGCAAGCCGGCTGCAAGTTTCCATGGAGCTGACCTCGCTTCCCCTTCCGTGCAAGTGTCACTCACTCGCAGAAGAGCTGCAAGCAGGCTCGACATGATCGTTTCCTATTGCGCCCTTCTGCCTCGACCGAGAATCTGACTGGCATTCAATTTCTCATTCCCAGAGAACAGTTGGGATTGATTGCCAATTGGTCGTCTACTGCCGACCTGAGTATCTGGCTGCTGGTGGTTTGCGGACGGGGGTGGGGAGCGCCGACGGCATCGACAGCCCTGCGATGGGCCGCAACCTGTCCACCAGTAGAGCTCTCCGACCGGCCTAAAGCAGCGTCAGCATCTATGCGGCAAGGGCCGGGTGTGGGGTCATGCCACAACCGTGCCAGATCGAGCAGTACGTCGCGGTCAGACGGGGTCACCGACGGGCCGATGAGTGGGCCTCAGCCAGCGGCACGTCTGCTCAGGTCACGCAGGGTGTGCACCACCCGCCCTCCGGAGGCGGGTGTGCCGGCGGCTTGACTCAGTGATAGAGACTCCACCACCGGCGCGAACAGGTCAGCCGTTGACGACGGTCACCACGATGTTGGCTATGGTCGCGCCCAAGAGCGCCATGCTGCCCCAGAACATCGCCCACGTCGCCTTATTCAAGCTGGTCGCCTGCGCCTGCGCCGCCACCGCTATGTGGGCGTCCAGTTCTGCGCGGGCGGCGTGGTGTGCGGTGTTCTCCGGGTGGATGGCGCGGATCTGCTCCAGCAGACTGACATAGTGCTCGGGGAGCTCGTTGGTCTTCATGCGCGGAAGTACATCGCACCCGGCTCGGAGCGTCCACGGTTTGGGCCCTCCGTGACACTGACAAGCTGGGCCGCGCTGCGATGAGGCAGGTGACCCCGTCCGCACCCCGGATCCCACCCTTTACCGTGCGGGCGACCTCGTCGACAGCGCGCGAAGAGCCTACGGCCTGAGTGTCTAACTGCGCTACAACGGGCGCGCACGTCACCGAACATCCACGGACGTTCGGGGACTGTGTGCGCAGCTCAACGACAGTCTGACGCCAGGTCGAGTAGGTGTCCGAGTTGCTTCGGGACGAAGAGGCCGTGGGTTCAAATCCCGCTACCCCGACTTCGTAACACCAGCTCAGGGCCGGTGACTCGCAAGAGTCACCGGCCCTGACTGCGTTTTGGGCGTTCTCGGGAGAACTCCGGGAGCGTGGCCGTGGTCGGGGTTCGCCGGTGTCGTCGGGCCGTCCGTTCGTCGGGCGGGGCATGATCGGTGGGTCGGGTCGGGTGTGGCGAAGGGGACGGGTGTGGTGGACGACGGGTTGGCCGGGCGGGTGGCCGGGTTGATGGGGCGGGCCTGGGGGGACTTGGCGGAGTTGGTGGCGATTCCGTCGGTGGCGGATCCGCGGCAGCAGCCGGTGGAGCGGTGTCGGGAGGCTGCGGAGTGGGTGGCGGCGGCGTTCGCGGAGGTGGGGCTGCGGGACGTGCGGTTGGTGGAGACGCCGGACGGGAGCTTCGCGGTGCTGGGGCACCGTCCGCCGCCGCCGGGGGCTCCGACGGTGTTGCTGTACTGCCACTACGACGTGCAGCCGCCGTTGGACGACGCGGCGTGGGTGTCGCCGCCGTTCGAGCTGACGGAGCGGGAGGGACGGTGGTTCGGGCGGGGCGCGGCGGACTGCAAGGGCAATGTGGTGATGCACCTGACGGCGTTGCGGGCGTTGGGGGACGACTTGCCGGTGGGGGTGAAGCTGGTGGTCGAGGGGTCGGAGGAGCAGGGGACGGGCGGTCTGGAGGCGTATCTGGCAGAGCATCCGGACGAGTTGCACGCCGATGCGCTGCTGATCTGCGACACCGGCAACGCGGCGGTGGGAGTGCCGACGGCCACCGTCTCGTTGCGCGGGATGGCGAACGTGGTGGTGACGGTGCGGACGCTGGAGTCGGATCTGCACTCGGGGATGTTCGGCGGCCCGGCCCCGGACGCCCTCGCGGCGCTGATCCGGATCCTGGACTCGCTGCGCGATGCGCACGGCGGGACGCGGATCGAGGGTCTCCCGGCGGACGGCAGCTGGGAGGGCGTGGGGTACGACGAGCAGCAGTTCAGGTCGGACGCCGGGGTGTTGGACGGCGTCGGGCTGACGGGGTCGGGGACGGTCGCGGACCGGCTGTGGGCCCGTCCGGCGGTGACGGTGCTGGGCATCGACTGTGCGCCGGTGGTGGGTTCGGCGTCGGCGGTGCCGGCCGAGGCCCGGGCGCGGGTGAGTCTGCGGGTGCCGCCGGGGATGGATCCGGAGGTGGCGCAGCGGGCGTTGACGGCGCATCTGGTGGCGGCCGCGCCGTGGGGTGCGCGGGTGGCGGTGGAGCCGGAGGCGAAGGGTTCGCCGTTCCGGGCGGCGACGGACGGGAAGGCGTACGCGGCGTTGGACCTGGCGGCGCGGGAGGCGTACGGCCGGCCGCTGTCGTTCCTCGGGCAGGGCGGTTCGATTCCGCTGTGCAGCGCTCTTGCCGCGCAGTACCCCGAGTCGGAGATCATCCTGATGGGTGTGGAGGAGCCCCGTTCGCTGATCCACGCGCCCAATGAGAGCGTCGACCCGGGCGAGATCGAGCACATGGCCCTGGTCGAGGCGCTGTTCCTGCGTCACTACGCGGCCGCCGGCCGCTGACCCCGAGGGAGGGGATCCTGATGCCCGAGCCGTTCACCACGGCCGATTTCCAGGCCCGGATGGCCCGTGCCGCGACGGCTGCCGCCGATGCGGGGCTGGCCGGACTGGTCGTCACGCCCGGTCCCGATCTGACGTATCTGACGGGTTATCTCCCGGTGGGCACCGAGCGGCTGACCGCGCTGGTGGTCGCGCCGGGCGCCGAGCCGGTGCTGCTGGTGCCGAAGCTGGAGCGCCCGGACGCGGAGCGGGCGGCGGGTGCGGAGGCGGTCCGGATGGCCGACTGGATCGACGGCCAGGACCCGTACGCGGTGCTGGCTCCAAATCTGGACCCGGCCGGCCGGTACGGGATCTCCGACAACGCCTGGGCGATGCACCTGCTGGGCTTCCAGGAGGCGCTGCCGGGCACCTCGTACGCCTCGTTGACGTCGGTGCTGCCGATGCTGCGGGCAGTGAAGGAGCCGGACGAGCTGGCCCGGCTGGCGGCGGCGGGCGCGGCGGCGGACCTGACGTACGGGGCGATCCTGGGCGTGCCGTTCGCGGGCCGCACCGAGCGGGAGGTGGCCGCGGACCTGGCGGCGCTGCTGATCGAGCACGGGCACAGCCAGGTGGACTTCACGGTGGTGGGTTCCGGCCCGAACGGGGCGAACCCGCACCACGAGGCCGGGGACCGGGTGATCCAGCGCGGTGACACGGTGGTGCTGGACTTCGGCGGGCTGAAGGACGGCTACGGCTCGGACACCACCCGCACGGTGTTCGTCGGCATCGAGCCGCCCAAGGAGGTGCAGGAGGTGCACGACCTGGTGCGGCGGGCCCAGCAGGCCGCGTTCGACGCGGTGGCGCCGGGGGTGACGTGCCAGGAGATCGACCGGGTGGCCCGGGCGGTGATCACCGAGGGCGGGTACGGCGAGTACTTCATCCACCGCACCGGCCACGGCATCGGCCTGACCACGCACGAGCCGCCGTACATGATCGAGGGCGAGACCCGGCCGCTGGTGCCGGGGATGTGCTTCTCCATCGAGCCGGGCGTCTACCTGCCGGGCCGGTTCGGCGTCCGGATCGAGGACATCGTGACGGTGACGGAGGACGGCGGCCTGCGGTTCAACGGGACGCCGCACGAGCTGGCGTTCGTGAACTGACCTACCCCCGCTGGGCGTTCAGGGGCGTTCAGCCGCTGAACGCCCGGCGCAGTTCGGTGAGCAGCGCGCGCAGCGCGGGGGCGGGGCCGGGGCGGGAGACCAGGGCGAGCAGGCCCGGGGTGGTGAGGTCGGTGACGGCGACCGGCACCAGGGCGGGGAAGGCCTCGGCCATGGAGCGGCTGAGCACGGCGACGCCGAGGCCGCGGGCGGCGAGGTCGGCGATCGCGGAGGCGGCGGAGGCCTGCAGGGCGATCCGCGGGGCGAGTCCGGCGGCGGCGCAGTCGCGGTCGAGGACGGTGCGGACGCCGGTGCCGGGCGGCAGGCAGATCAGCGGGTGGGCGAGCAGTTCGGCGAGGGTGACGGCGGGCCGGGCGAGCGGGTGGCCGGGCGGGACGGCGGCGACCAGGGGTTCGCGGATCAGGGTGTGCGCGTCCAGGCCGTCGGGGGCGGCGCCGGCGCAGCCGATCAGTGCGAGGTCGAGGGCGCCGGTGCGGACGGCGTCGGCGAGGTGGTCGGAGTCGTCCTCCAGCAGGGCGAGTTCGACGCCGGGGTGGGCGCGGTGGAAGGCGGCCAGGCCGTCGAAGAGCGGGGTGAGGGTGCAGCCGGCCACCATGCCGATGGTGAGGCTGCCGCGGATCAGGTCGCTGACCTCGCCGACCGCCTGGCCGACGGCGCGGGCGGCGGCCACCGCCTGCCGGGCGTGTTCGAGGGCGGCCTTGCCGGCCACGGTGAGGGTGACGGTGCGGGCCGAGCGGTCGAAGAGTTCGGCGCCGAGTTCGCGTTCCAGCTGCCGGATCTGGGCGCTGACCCCGGACTGGCTGATGTGCACCCGCTCGGCGGCGCGGGTGAAGTTGCGCTCCTCGGCGACGGCGAGGAAGTACTCCAGCTGCCTCAGTTCCATAATCACGGATTCTAGTTCCGAACAGAACCAGCTGTTGGACTTCTGATACGGGCCACGGAAAGCTGGAGGCACGACGACGAGGAGGCCGTGATGAGCGAGTACGAGAAGGCGATGCGCCCGGAGGACCTGACCCGGCTGTTCGTGGAGCGCTCCAACGCGGGCGACGCCGCCGGGGTCGCCGCGCTGTACGAGGAGCACGCCGTGGTGGCGTACCCGCCGGGGCAGCTCACGGTCGGCCGGGAGGCGATCCGGGTGCTGTGGGAGCGGGTGCTGACGAACCGTCCGCGGTTCACCCCGGAGCCGCCGCTGCCGACGCTGGCCGCGGACGGCATCGCGCTGACCGCCACCCCGCCGAAGGACGGCGCCGGGGCCCGCGCCCAGGTGGTGCGGCAGCAGGCGGACGGCAGCTGGCTGCGGCTGCTGGACCAGCCCGAGTTCCTCCGGCCGGACAGCGCCGCCTGAGCAGGCAGCGGCCCGTCAGCCGATGAGCTGCTTGTAGTAGTAGGTGGTGTCGGCGAGGACCCCGTCCGGAGTGGCGGCATGGCCGGGGACGGTGCCGAAGGCCGTCCAGCCGGCGCCGCGGTAGAGGTGTTCGGCGGCGCTGCCGGTCTGGGTGTCGAGCAGCAGCAGGGTGGCGCCGGCGTCCCGGGCGGCCTGCTCGGCGGTGGTCAGCAGCCGCCGCCCCAGGCCCGCGCCGCGGGCGTCGCGGTGCACCAGCAGCTTGGAGACCTCGGCGCGGTGCGTGCCGTTCGGCCGGGTCTCGCGGACCAGGGCCACGGTGCCCAGCAGGCGGCCGTCGGGGCCGGACGCCGTCCACAGCAGTCGGCTGCCGTCGGCGACGGACGGGTGCAGGGTCCGCCACCAGGCGGCCGCCTCGTCGCGGCCGGTGCCGGCCAGGAAGCCGACCGAGGCGCCGTCGGCCACGGCGTCCAGCAGCAGGTCGGCGAGGGCCTCGGAGCGGGCGTGGAGGTGGTCGGCGGCCAGCGGGGCGATGAGCGAGGTCACCGCGCCACCCTACGACGGGCGCACCCGGCGGTCGGGGGCGATGTCAGGAATGGTTACCGTGGTGGGGTGTACCGGTTCCTGTTCAGCCCGCGTTGGCTTGTCGGCACGGTCGTCGCGGTGGCGGCGATCGGAGTCTGCCTGATGCTCGGCTCCTGGCAGTTGGGCCGGTTCGAGAGCCGGGTGTCGACGCACCAGGAGATCAACAAGGCGGTCTCCGCCGAGAGCCGGGCCCGCCCGCTCTCCGAGATCCTGCCGGACACCGCGGCGAAGGTCGGCACCGACACCCTGGGCCGGACGGTGAGCTTCACGGGCTCGTACGACGCCGCGCACCAGCTGCTGGTGCCGAACCGCACGGTGGACGGCCGCTCGGGCTACTACGTGCTCACGCCGCTGCGCACCGACGGCGGCCCGGCGGTGCCCGTGGTGCGCGGCTGGGTAGCGGGCTCCCCGGGGGCGGCGCCGGAGGTGCCGTCCGGGCAGGTCAGCGTGACGGGCCGGCTGCAGGCCCCGGAGAACAGCGGCAGCGGCGGCGCGGTGGCGGGCGGCCTGCCGGCCGGGCAGCTGGGCACGATCAGCCCGGCGACGCTGGTGAACGTGCTGCCGTACCCGGTGTACGACGGCTGGGTGGCGGCCGACGACGTCCCGGCGGGGCTGACGGCGGTGCCGACGGTGCAGCCGCAGGGCGGCGACGGGCTGAGCCTGCGGGCGTTCCAGAACCTGGGCTACACGTTGGAGTGGTTCGTCTTCGCCGGGTTCGTGGTCTTCATGTGGTTCCGGCTGGTGCGCCGCGAGGCAGAGGCCGCCCAGGACCGGGCCCTCGGACTGGACCCGGCCCTGGACTGACCTCCCACCGCTCTCCCGGAGCGTCAGCGCGTCCCGGACCGCGAGGCGGACGGCGTCGCCTTCGCCGACGGGAGGGCGGACGGCGAGGCCGCGGCGCTCCCGGACGGCGAGGCGCTCGGGCAGGGCGGGGCGGCGGCGCTCGGCGACGCCGCGCCGGCCGACGCCGAGGGCGAGCCGGTGGCGGGGGTCGCGGCGGGCAGCCGGCTCGCCCCGGCGCAGCCGCCGGGGTCGAAGTCGCCGAAGCCCGAGCCCGGTGCGGGCGACGGGTTGCCGCACTCGTCGACGTAGTCGTCGCTGCGGGTGGAGCCCGGCCGGTGGTGGTAGTGGTGGACCACTCGGGTGCCGCCGCCGCCCGTGTGGGGCGAGACGCCGGACCCGCTGGAGCCGCTCGACCCCTTGGAGCCGCTGGAGCCCTTGGAGCTGCGGCCGCCGCTCTTCCCCTTGGCGAGGACGTGCAGGTCGATGCCGGTGTCCGCGCGCGCGGGCGCGGCGGCCTCCACGCAGTCGTACTTCTGACTGCTCGTCGAGCAGCCGGCCGCGGTCAGCACGATCGCGCCGACCGCGGCGACGGCCAGCGCGGCGCGTCCACCCATCGGTTGTCCCCCCAGCCGACCGGGTCTACCGGGTCACCGGACGGTGCCGGGGGCCAGGTGTCGCCGGACGAAGTCGATCTCCAGACGAAGCTGCTTGATCCGCTCGTCGACGACCAGCGAACCGTGCCCGGCATCGTAGCGGTACACCTCGTGGACCTTGCCGAGCTCCGCCAGCCGCTGGACGTAGTTGTCGATCTGCCGGATCGGGCAGCGCGGGTCGTTGACGCCGGCGCTGATGTAGACCGGGGCCTTGACCTGCTCGACGTACGACAGCGGCGAGGAGGCGTGCCAGCGCTCGGGGACCTCCTCGGGGGTGCCGCCGAACAGCGTGCGGTCCAGCGACTTCAGCGCCTCCATCTCGTCCGCGTACGCGGTGAGGTAGTCGGCGACCGGGACGGCGGCCAGGCCGAGGGTCCACAGGTCGGGCTGGGTGCCGAGGCCGAGCAGGGTCAGGTAGCCGCCCCAGGAGCCGCCGGACAGCACCAGCCGGTCGGCGTCGGCCAGGCCGGAGGCGACCGCCCAGTCGCGGACCGCGGCGATGTCCTCCAGCTCGATCAGGCCGATGCGTTCGGTGAGCGCGTCGGTCCAGGCCTGGCCGTAGCCGGTGGAGCCGCGGTAGTTGACCCGGACCACCGCGAAGCCGTGGTCGAGCCAGGCGGCGGGGCCGGCCGCGAAGGAGTCGCTGTCGTGGTGGGTGGGGCCGCCGTGCACCTCGAACACCGTCGGGTGCGGGCCTTCGCCGGTGGGGCGCTGCACCAGGGCGTGCACCCGACCGCCGGGGCCGTCCACCCAGACGTCCTCGACCGGGACCGAGGCCGGCGGCACCGGGCCGGGCGCGCGCAGCACCACGGTGCCGGCGGTGGAGCGCACCGCGGACGGCTCGGCGGCCGAGGACCACAGGAACTCGACCGTGCCGTCGGGGCGGGCGGTGGCCCCGGCGACGGTGCCGCGCGGGGTGTCCAGCCGGGTCAGCTCGCCGGTCTCCAACTGGTACGAGAACAGCTCGGAGCGGGCCTCGTACTCGTGCTCGATCAGCAGCGAGCGGGCGTCGGGCCGCCACTGCGCGGACAGGTCGCCGGGGAACGGACGGCCCTGCTCGTCGCGGAGGGCCAGTTCGGTCTCGGCGCCGGTGGCGACGTCCCACAGCATCGGCTCCCAGCGGCCGGTGCGCTGGTGGGCGACCAGCAGCCGGGTGTCGCCGGCGGCGGGCGCGAAGCCGAGGCAGGACACGCCGCGCGGCTCGGCGCGGCCGGTGACCTCGTCGAGCTGGGCGACGGTGGCGCCGTCGGACAGCCGCAGCACCCGGATCGCCCCGTGCATGGCGTCGCCGTGCTCGGTGTGGTCGACGGCCAGCAGGGAGCTGTCGTGGGACAGGTCGCCGACGCCGCCGTACTCGGCGTGGTGGTAGACCACCTCGGGCTCGGTGGCGCCGGGGCGGCGCAGGTACAGGGTGGTGCCCTCGTCGTCGGTGGAGGTGCCGACCACCACGGTGCCGTCGCGGCCGAACGCCAGGCCCGCCTCGTAGGCGGCGGGGACGCCGGGCACGGCCTCCTGGTCGGGGCCGCCGGCGAACGGCTGGCGGCGCCAGACGCCGAACTCGTCGCCGTCGGTGTCGTCGAACCACCAGATCCACTCGCCGTCCGGGCTGAGCTCGGCATCGGTGGTGCCGTTGGGGCGGTCGGTGACCCGGCGGTGCTCGTCGGTGGCGCGGTCCCACGCGTACACCTCGTAGGTGCCGGTCGCGTTGGACACGTACAGCGCCCGCTCCGGTGCCTCGTCCGCCCAGTCGGGCAGCGAGACCCGCGCTGCCCGGAACCGCTGCTCCCACGCCGGAACGACATTCGTCTGCTCGTTCATACCCTCATCCAACCCGATTCCGGGCGGTGAACGGAACGGTGGCGACGAACGATGGGGACACGGAACGGCTTCGGTGCGGCGACCGACGGACGATCAGCGGAAGAGGTACAAATACGACATACCGACCGGAGGAGTTGTGCCATGCCCGCGTCCGCGCCGCCGTTCGACCGGCTCGACCGGCTCGACCTGCCCGTCCTCGCCCAGCACCTCGGCCTGGTCGAGGAGATCGAGCAGTACCTGGCCGGGCTCCCCGCCCCCGAGCGGCTGCCGCTGCTCCCGCTGCCCGCGCAGCCCGAAGTCGAGCCCGATTGGGACGGCGGGCCGTACGGCTCCGTCCGGCAGGCCTGGAACTTCGGGTACCCGCTGCCGCGCCGCACCCTGCTGGACCGGCTGGTCCGCCGCCCCGCCCGCCCGGTGGCGATCACCGTCGCCGGGCACCTGCGGCTGACCTCCCGCTACCTCGCCGAGGCCGGCTGGATCCAGGGCGCGATGTGGGACGCGGCCGGCCGGGTCTGCCTGCTCGGCGCGCAGACCGCCGTCCTCGCGCACGGCTACGGCACCGCGTACACGGTGCGCCGGGCCCGCACCCAGGTCATGGAGGTGCTGCACGCCACCGGCCGACCGGCCGCCTCGCCCGACCTGTGGAACGACCGCCCGGGCCGCCGGCAGGCCGAGGTGCACGCCCTGCTGCTGCGCGCCGAGGCCCGCGCCGAGTCGCTCGGCATCTGACGCCCCGGCTCAGAGCCGGGCGGCGTCCGTCAGCAGCGCCAGCCGCTCGGCGGTGGGCGAGCCAGGCTCCGCGGTGTAGACGACCAGCTGCAGCCCGGGCTCGCCGGGCGGGGTGAGCGTCTCGTAGCCGACGTCCAGCTCGCCCACCCGCGGGTGCAGCAGCAGCTTGCGGCCGCTGGTCTTCTCCCGGACGCCGTGCCGCGCCCACAGCTCGGCGAACAGCGGGTCGGCGGCGAGGTCGGCGAGCAGCGCCGCCAGCTCCGGGTCGTCCGGGTGCCGGGCCGCGTCCACCCGCAGGAACGCCGCGGTCTCGGCGGCGACCCGCTCGAACTCGGGGTAGAGCCGGCGCCCGGCCGCCGACAGGAACGCGTGCCGGGCCACGTTGCACTGCCCGGGCGGCATCGCGGAGAACCCCATCACGGCGTCGCCCGGCGCGTTCCAGGCCACCACGTCCAGGCACCGGCCGAGCACGAACGCGGGCGCGTCCAACGCGTCCAGCACCAGCCGCAGACCGCCCCGCAGCTGCCGCGGGCTGCGCCGGGCGGCCTCGCGCGGCGGCCGGGCCAGGTCGTGCAGGTGCTGCCGCTCGGTCCGGTCCAGGCGCAGCACCCGGGCCACCGCGTCCAGCACCTCCGCCGAGACGCCGTCGCCGCGGCCCTGTTCGAGCCGCACGTAGTAGTCGACGCTCACCCCGGCGAGCTGCGCGACCTCCTCGCGGCGCAGCCCCGGCACCCGGCGCCGCCGACCGAACTCCGGCAGTCCGACGTCGGACGGCCGGATCCGGGCCCGGCGCAGGCGCAGGAACTCCCCCACTTCGTTCATGCCCTGACGATACGTCGGGCGGACGGACCCGAAGGTGGTTCTCGCAGACCCAGGAAAAGCCCGCCCCTGGCTCGGCGCACGGCGCGCGCCGAGACTCGTGGACGTCACCGCAGCAGACCCGACAGGAGCGTGGATCCCATGGCACACCCGACCCCGGACAGCCGGACCGCCGTCGTCACCGGCGCGGCCAGCGGCATCGGCGAGGCCGTCGCCCGGCAGCTCGTCGCGGACGGCGCCCGGGTGGCGCTGCTCGCCCGCCGCAAGGACCGCCTGGAGCGGCTGGCCGCCGAACTCGGCCCGAACGCGCTGGCGGCGCCCGCCGACGTCACCGACCCGGCCTCGGTGGACGCCGCCCGGCAGCAGGTGCACGCCGCCCTCGGCCGGGTGGACCTGGTGGTGAACGCGGCCGGCGTGATGCTGCCCAACCCGGTGGACGACGGCCGGGTCGACGAGTGGACCCGCATGATCGACACCAATCTGACGGGCGTGCTGCACGTCGTCCGCGCCTTCGGCCCGGACCTGGTGGCCGCCGCGGCCGCCGGCGCCACCGCCGACCTGCTGAACGTCTCCTCGATCGGCGCCCACGTGGTGTTCCCGAACTACGCGGTGTACGGCGCCACCAAGGCCGCCGTCACCCAGCTGTCGGCGGCGCTGCGCTCCGAGTACGGCCCGCGCGACGTGCGGGTCACCACCGTCGAGCCCGGGCTGACCGACACCGAGCTGGGCAGCCACATCGACAACCCCGCGCTCGGCCCGGACGGCCAGCTCGGCGCGATGTTCGACGCGATCGGCGCGCTCTCCCCCGCCGACGTCGCCGACCTGGTCGGGTACGTCGTCGGCTGCCCGCGGCACGTCAACCTGCGCCACGTGGTGGTGCTGCCGACCCGTCAGGCCTGACCGCCGCTCAGGGAGTGGCGGACGGCGATGAGGTCGGGCCACTGCCGGGGGCGGGGGCCGGTTCGGGGGCGGTGTGGTAGACCGTGCCGCCGCAGCCGACGGGAAGGGCGGTGGTGGCGACGGGCCCGGCGTTCGGGTCGAGGGCGTAGCCGAGCGCGAAAGTGGTGGCCGCCGGAGGGACGGCGGGGGTGGGCTCGGCGGTGGGGCTGGAGTCGGCGACCGCGGCGATCGCGGGGGCGCTGCCGGCCGGTCCGTCGACGGCGGCAGCGGCGGGAAGTTCGGCGGTGCCGACGGCGGGCGGCAGGCCGGTGGCGGTGGGGGACGGCGAGGGGGTGGCGCAGTGGGTGGGCACCCAGGCGAACCGGACCAGGAAGGAGGCTCCGGGCCCGAGCAGCAGCTCGTGCGGCAGCCCGGCCGGGTCGGGCAGCCCGCCGGCCTGGTCGCCGACGGTGTGGGCGGTCAGGCGGACGCCGGTGGCGCCGGAGCCGAGTTGGAGGGTTCCCGGGTCGGTGACCCGGCACGGGTGGCCGGCGATGTTGGTGAGCCGGAACGAGCCGTAGATCCGGCCGTCGGCCGGGGCGGCGTCGCCCTGCTGGGCCTGGGCCCGGCCGAGGTCGGCGCGGGTGCACTGCGGCGCGGCGGCGGCCGAGGCGCCCGGGCTGCTGTCGGCACTCGGGCCGACGGAGGCCTCGGGGCCGGTGCCGTCGCGCCCGGCGACGGTCGCGGTGGCGGCGCTGTGCGGGACGCCCGGGGCGGCCGCGGAGTTGCCCGGGCCGACCGCGTGGCCGCCGGGCGCGGCCTGGCCGCCGGTGGGGTCGCCGGACAGGTGGAACGGCTGGGCGGCGTGCACCACGGGCAGTACGGCGACGGCGGCGGCCAGCACCGCCGCGCCGCCCAGGGCGCGCCGCCGGGCGGCCCGGCGGCGGGGCACCGCGGTGCGCAGCCGGGGCAGCGCCCCGGGTTCGGGCTGGACGTCGGCGACGGCGCGGCGCAGCAGGCCGCGGAGCTGGTCCTCGGTCAGTTCGCCGAGCGGGTGCGGTCGGTGCTGGTCAGTCATCGCCGGTCCCCAGCCGCACCCGCAGGGCGGCCAGTCCGCGCGACCCGTAGGCCTTGACCGAGCCGATGGAGATGCCGAGCACCTCCGCGACCTGTGCCTCCGTCAGATCGGCGTAGTAGCGCAGCACCAGCACCTCCCGCTGACGGCGTTGCAACCCCCGTAGCGCGGCCTTCAGTGCATCGCGCTCCAGCGCATCGTATGCCCCCTCTTCTGCACTGGCCATGTCAGGCATCGGCTTGGGCAGCAGGCGCAGGCCGAGCAGTCGGCGGCGCAGCGTGGAGCGGGACAGGTTGACCACGGTCTGCCGCAGGTACGCCAGGGTCTTCTCGGGATCACGGACCCGACGCCGGGCGGCGTGCACCCGGATGAACGCCTCCTGCACGACGTCCTCGCAGGAGGACAGGTCGTCCAGCAGCAGTGCGGCGAGCCGCAGCAGGGAACGGTAGTGGGCCCGGTAGGTGTCGGTGAGCTGGTCGACGCTGGCCCCGGTCGCGTCCGCTGCCGCCGCAGCAAAGCCCATCCGACTACCGGCCCGCCGGGCCGCCCCGGGCAGGGTGATCGCCACCGCCGCCCCTGTCACGTTCATCACGCTGGTTGGACACCCGATCCCCTGTCCTGGTTGCCCCACGTCGGGGGAGTTCTTCCGCAGAGCGGGAATCCCCTCCGGAGCACGTCGCTCCGAAGGGGGATTCTGGCAGACCCGGCGGACGATCAGGGTCCGCTTCACCCGTCCCGCACACAACCTCTGCGCTGTGCGCGGGGGATCCTGTCGGGAGTCAGCGGCCGGTGCCGCCGTAGACGACCGCCTCGTCGCCGGAGCTGTCCAGCCCGAAGGCGGTGTGCACGGCGCGGACCGCCTCCGGCACGTCCTCGGCGCGGGTGACCACCGAGATCCGGATCTCCGAGGTGGAGATCAGCTCGATGTTCACGCCCGCCTCGGACAGCGCCTCGAAGAACGTCGCGGTGACGCCCGGGTTGGAGCGCATGCCGGCGCCGACCAGCGAGATCTTGCCGATCGCGTCGTCGTAGCGCAGCGACTCGTAGCCGATGCCCGCCTTGACCCGGTTCAGCGCGTCGATGGCCTTCTGGCCCTCGGTGCTGGGCAGGGTGAAGGAGATGTCGGTGAGGCCGGTGGCGGCGGCGGAGACGTTCTGCACCACCATGTCGATGTTGACCTCGGCGTCCGCGATGGCGCGGAAGATCCGGGCCGCCTCGCCCGGCTTGTCCGGCACGCCGACGACGGTGACCTTGGCCTCCGACGTGTCGTGGGCGACTCCGGAGATGATGGCCTGCTCCATCTCGCCCCCTTCGGGCTGGTTCGGGTTGGTTCCGCTGACGATAGTCCCCGGCAGACCGGAGAACGAGGATCGTACGTGAATCGGGATGTTGTAGCGCCGGGCGTACTCCACGCAGCGGTCGAGCAGCACCTTGGAGCCGGACGAGGCCAGCTCCAGCATGTCCTCGAAGGCGATCCAGTCGATCTTCCGGGCCTTCTTGACCACCCGCGGGTCGGCGGTGAACACGCCGTCCACGTCGGTGTAGATCTCGCACACCTCGGCGCCCAGCGCGGCCGCCAGCGCCACCGCGGTGGTGTCGGAGCCGCCGCGGCCCAGCGTGGTGATGTCCTTGGAGACCTGCGAGACACCCTGGAAGCCGGCCACGATCGCGACGTTGCCCTCGTCCAGGGCGTTGCGGATCCGACCCGGCGTCACGTCGATGATCCGCGCCTTGTTGTGCGTCGCGTCGGTGATCACACCGGCCTGGCTGCCGGTGAACGACTGGGCGTCGAAGCCCAGCGTTTTGATCGCCATCGCCAGCAGCGCCATGGAGATGCGCTCTCCGGCGGTCAGCAGCATGTCGAACTCACGGCCGGACGGAATAGGCGTCACCTGTTCCGCGAGTTCGATGAGCTCGTCCGTGGTGTCACCCATCGCGGAGACCACGACGACGACCTCATGGCCGGCCTTCCGGGTGTCCACGATTCGGCGGGCGACGCGCTTGATGCCTTCGGCATCCGCGACGGATGAGCCGCCGTACTTCTGCACGACAAGGCCCACGGGGGCTCCTCGACTTGGGGTGGTAGGTCGCCGCCAGTCTAACGAGCAGGGATGTTCCGACCGACGTCTTCCACATCGTGAGATACGAATATCGAACTCTGATCACCGCGGACCGTCAGGTCTGCGGGCTCCGGCCACCCGATCCGAAGAATCGCCGCCCACGCACCGTCTCCGCGTCCGGAATCTTCTCCTCCGGCCCGTGGGTGACTGGTGCGTCACACTCCCCCGTCGGGCGCTGCCGCGCCCGGTGTGCGGCTACAGGCCGAGCTCGGCCGCCATCAGGTCGCCCGCCTGCTGCTCCAGCTGCTCGTCCGTCAGCCCGTCGTCGTCGGTGTCCGCCCCGTCCGGCACCGCGCCCAGCGGCGAGTCCAGCCGGACGTGCGCGATCAGCGACTGCAGCGCCCGCAGCACCGCCGTGCAGGTCGAACCCCAGTTGGACAGGTACGAGAACTGCCACCACCACAGCGCCTCCGACACCCGGCCCTCGCGGTAGTGCGTCAGGCCGTGCCGCAGCTCGCTGACCACCCCCGCCAGGTCGTCCGAAATCCGGAACGCGCTCGGCTTCTCCGGCGGGCCGTACGGGTCGAACACCTCGTGGTAGACGTCGATCGGCGCCAGCAGCTCGGCGAGCCGCTCGCGCAGCTCCACCCCGTCCGGCTCCGGGCCGGCGTCCGGCTCGAAGCGGTCCTCCGGCAGCACGTCCTCGATGGCGCCCAGCCGACCGCCGGCCAGCAGCAGCTGCGACACCTCCAGCAGCAGCAGCGAGATCGCACTGCCCGGCTCGTCGCCCTTGGCGACCTCGGTGACGGCCAGCACGAAGCTCTCCACCGAGTCCGCGATCTGCACCGCGAAGTCGTCCGGGGCCTCGGTCCGGCCCAGCAGCCGGGACGGGTCCGACGGGTGGGTTCGGTCAGCGGTGTCGGTTGGGTCAGCGGTGTCGGTTCGGTCAGACATCGAGCAGTCGTCTCCCTTCGAACGCCCGGCCGAGGGTGACCTCGTCGGCGTACTCCAAGTCCCCGCCGACGGGCAGTCCGCTCGCCAGCCGGGTGACCTTGAGGCCCATCGGCTTGCACAGCCGGGCCAGGTAGGTCGCGGTCGCCTCCCCCTCCAGATTGGGGTCGGTGGCCAGGATCAGCTCGGTGACCGTGCCGTCCGCGAGCCTGGTCATCAGCTCACGGATCCGCAGATCGTCCGGGCCGACCCCCTCGATCGGGCTGATCGCCCCGCCCAGCACGTGGTAGCGGCCGCGGAACTCGCGCGTCCGCTCGATCGCCACCACGTCCTTGGGCTCCTCCACCACGCAGATCACCGCGAGGTCGCGACGCGGATCCAGGCAGACCCGGCACTGCTCGGACTCCGCGACGTTGCCGCAGACCGCACAGAACCGCACCTTCTCCTTCACCTGCTGCAGCGCGTACGCCAGCCGCCGCACGTCCACCGGATCGGACTGCAGGATGTGGAAGGCGATCCGCTGGGCGCTCTTCGGACCGACTCCGGGCAGCCTGCCCAGCTCGTCGATCAGGTCCTGCACCACGCCCTCGTACACCGCCACGCCTTCCTTCGACCGGGGTTCGCACTCCGGTGCCATCATCCAACGAATCGGGCGCCGGACACACCGCCCGACGCCCTACTGGCTCATAAATCACACAACTCACTGCCAGCAAGCGTTCAGGAACTGCCGGGCCACTGCTCAGAGTTGTTCAGCGTTGCTCGGTGTCACGCGCGGCAGGGCCGCGGGCGGCCCGGCCGCGTTGTGCGGCTCGACTGCCACGTGCGGCTCGGCTGCTGTGCGCGGTCACCGCGTGCAGTTCAGTCGCTGTGCTCGGTCACCGCGTGCAGTTCAGTTTGCTGTGCGTGGCCCGGTTGCGGTGGGCGTTCAGAACGGGAGGCCCGGGATGCCCGCGCCGCCCAGGCCCTGGGCCAGCGGGCCCATCCGCTCCGCCTGGAGCTTCTGCGCCGCCGCGTTGGCGTCGCGCACCGCGGCCAGCACCAGGTCGCCCAGGGTCTCGGTGTCCTCCGGGTCGACCGCCTCCGGGGAGATGGTCACCGACGTCAGCTCGCCGGCGCCCGTCACCGTGACCTCCACCAGACCGCCGCCCGCGGAGCCGCGGACCACGGTCTCGGCGAGCTCCTTCTGAGCCCGGCCGAGCTCCTCCTGCATCTTCTGCGCCTGCTTCAGCAACTGCTGCATGTTCGGCTGGCCACCAGGGAACACGGCACTCTCCTCGATCCATCGGCACTCACACGGCCGACGCGAACCACCGCAAGCACCCGCGCCGACACCTGCCCCCGAGCCTACGCGGCCGCCCGTCGGCCCCACGTCAGTTCCGCGAGGCCGCCACCGGCGACGACTCAGCCCGGACGGTGGTGGATCTCCTCCAGCACCGTCGCCCCCAGCTCGCGGACGATCAGGTCCCGCGCCGAGAACGCCTCCTCGTTCAGATCCGGGTCGTCCTCCTCCGGGATGTCGTCCTCCGGCGCGACCGCAGGGGCGGCCTGCACCGGCGGAGCGGGCGGCGCGGACGGCGCCGCGGCCTGCGGCGTGGGCGCCGACGGCTGCGGAGCCGGGGCGACCGGGGCCTGCTGGACGGGCGGCGCGACAGGTGCCGACGGCTGCGGGGCCGGAGCGGGCGCGGCAGGCTGCGGGGCCTGCGCCGGGGCGCCCCAGCCGCCACCGGCCGGCGGGGCCGGGGGCGCGTACGAGGCCGATGCGGACTGTCCGGACGGTGAGGAGGTGCCACCGGACGGGTCGACGATGCACTCCACCCGCCAGTCCACGCCCAGCGCGTCCGTCAGCGCCTGCCGCAGCACCTCGTCGCTGTGGCTGCCGACGAAACTGTCCCGGGCGCCCGCGTTCACGAACGACACCTGCAGCGTGCTGCCGTCGAAGCCCGCCACCTGGCCGTTCTGGCTGAGCAGGATCCAGGTGAACCGGCGGCGGTTCTTCACCGCCTCCAGGATCTGCGGCCACATCTGCCGGATCTGCGCCGCGCCCTGCTGCGCGGCCGCGGTGGGCTGGCCGGTGGGCGGCGCGGCGGCCGGCTGCGGGGCCGGGGCCTGCGGCTGCTGCGGCTGTGCTTGCGGGGGCTGCTGGACCGGCTGGACCGGCTGGGCCTGCGGCTGCGGGGTCGGGGCGGGCGGCGGGGTCTGGCCCGCCGAGGGGAAGCTGCGCGGGATCGGCCAGGCCCCCGGGGCCGGGCCCGACGGTGCGGGAGCGGGTGCGGCAGCCGGCGCCGGGGCCTGCTGCACGGGGGCCGGTGCCGGTTGCACGGGAGGCTGGGCCTGCGGGACGACCGGCTGCTGCACCGGCGTCTCCACCGGCGCGGGCTGGAACGCCATCGGCGCGGCGAACCCGCCGGTGGCGGCCCGGCGCTCCAGCTTGTCCAGCCGGGCCTGCGTCGACAGCTCGTCCCCGTACGCGCCGGGCAGCATCACCCGGGCGCAGATCAGCTCCAGCTGCAGCCGGGGGGCGGCGTTGCCGCGCATCTCCGTCAGGCCGGTGTTGACCAGGTCCGCGGCACGGCTCAGCTCGGCCCGACCGAAGCGGTCGGCCTGCGCCTGCATCACCGCGACCCGGTCGGCCGGGGCGTCGATCAGACCCTTCTCCCCCGCGTCCGGCACTGTGGCCAGGATCACCAGGTCGCGCAGCCGCTCAAGCAGGTCCGTGACGAAACGCCGCGGGTCGTGCCCGCCCTCGACCACCCGGTCGACCACCTGGAACACCGTCGCGCCGTCCTGCGCCGCGAACGCGTCCACCACCTCGTCCAGCAGCGAGGAGTCGGTGTACCCGAGCAGCGCGGTCGCCATCTGGTACGTCACACCGGCCTCGCCGGCGC
>NZ_BMRI01000014.1:111300-121586 GCF_014648555.1 Kitasatospora griseola | reverse complement strand
CCGCCAGCAGCTGGTCCATCACCGACATCGAGTCACGCACCGACCCGGCGCCGGCCCGCACCACCAGCGGGAACACCGAGTCCTCGACCTGAATGCCCTCGCGCCCGCACACCTGCGCCAGGTAGTCGCGCAGCGTGCCGGGGGGCACCAGCCGGAACGGGTAGTGGTGGGTGCGGGACCGGATCGTCCCGATCACCTTCTCCGGCTCGGTGGTGGCGAAGATGAACTTCAGGTGCTCCGGCGGCTCCTCCACCACCTTCAGCAGCGCGTTGAAGCCGGCCGAGGTCACCATGTGCGCCTCGTCCAGGATGAAGATCTTGTAGCGGCTGTGCACCGGCGCGAAGAACGCCCGTTCCCGCAGCTCACGCGCGTCGTCCACACCACCGTGCGACGCCGCGTCGATCTCGATCACATCGATCGACCCCGGCCCGCCGGTCGCCAGATCACGACACGACTGGCACTCCCCGCACGGCTCGGGGGTCGGCCCCTGCTCACAGTTCAGGCAGCGGGCCAGGATGCGGGCACTGGTCGTCTTTCCACACCCCCGCGGCCCGCTGAACAGGTACGCGTGGTTGACCCGGTTGTTTCGCAGGGCCTGCTGGAGCGGGACGGTCACGTGCTCCTGCCCGATGACCTCCGCGAAGGTCTCGGGGCGGTAGCGGCGGTACAGGGCTAGGGACACGCCACCGACGATATCGGGACCAACGGACAAACGTGGCTCCCCACCCGCCACGCCCCCGGAAACGCAAGGACCCCTCGCGCACCCGCCAGAGCCCTCCTACCCTTGCTGCCTTCCGGCCCTGGGGGGGTTCAGAGAGATGACGCCACACGAGGGGCTGCCCCAAGAGTAGCGGATCCCGGCCCCCACTCCCCCCACCCACCCCGATCTCCGATCCGCAGGCCACCCCTGCCACCCACCTGCGAGACCGTGGTCGCAACCACCCCTCAACATGTACTAAGCTCTCCCACGGAGGATTCGCCTAGAGGCCTAGGGCGCACGCTTGGAAAGCGTGTTGGGGGCAACCCCTCACGAGTTCGAATCTCGTATCCTCCGCCTCTGCCCGCCAGGGCATGACGAAGGCCCCGACCGCCGAGCGGTCGGGGCCTTCGTCATGCTCTGGTCTCATTTATGGTCTCAGTTGGGATCTTGGGCCTCGATGGCCACTCTTCGCCCGCATCGAATCGGGCGCGAGCGGGCCGACCGAGACTTCGACTGTTGACCTTGCGAACGGCGTCGGGACGAGGCAGGCCGGCCCAGACCTTCACACCCACGCGGTTACCGTGTGGACCCACCACCGCCTGCCCCGGACTCACGGGGGGAACGCCCAAAGGAGCGCCAACCGCAGAAGGTCACGCACGGTCCCTTTGTCGCTCACTGCTGGGTGTCCTCGGTGCGTTCGGTGAGCAGGAGGACAGCGCCGACGAGGAAGCACGCTGCGCCGATCAGGGTTTGGGTGTTGGCCCGGTCGATGTTGTGCACCTGGCCGGTGACGGGGTTGATGTAGCCGGCCGCCGCCGAGATGCCGAACGCGATGGACCCGATCAGGTTGGCCAGTGTGATCCACCACGCCCAGGAGCGGGGGCGCCAGGCCAGCCAGCCGTGGCACACCTCGTACCAGGCCAGTGCGCTGGCCACCAGGAAGCAGACGGAACCGATCGCGTCGGGCCGCCACACGTGCTGGTGCGCGGCCCGGGCGGAGAGGTTGTCGGCCATGGCGAGTCCGGTACTGACGTTGAAGTAGACGGTTCCGATGAGTTGGACCGCAGTGGACCACCAGTCGATCCGGCCGGGCTGGTAGGTGAAGAAGCGCCGGTGGCGCGGGTTCTGTGCCGGTGAGGCGGAGTCGACCGTCTCGCGGTAGCAGAGGAACGAGGCCGAAGTGAAGAACAGGGAGCCGACGAAGTAGGTGATCGTGTCCGCTCGGGCTCCGACGGCGTCGGCGTAACCCGGTATCGACCCGAGCGCGAACAGCAGGGATCCGACGGCGAACAGAACCGCGATCCACCAGCCAGGGCTCGCAGGGGCCCACCAGGTCGATCCAATGGCCGGCCTGTGGTGCTTGCGGTGATGGCGCGATTCCAGGCGAACGACGACCCCGTTCGGGCCCACGTGGTCGACGAACGTCGCCAGGGCCCTCCCACGTGGGCGGTGGCCGGTGGGGGTCTGTCCGGCCGTCCTGTCGGCTCGGCTCATCGTCCCTCCTGGTGCGGTGCCTTCTGCTGCTGGCCGCGTCGGACGGCACTCACGATGATCTTGATCCCGAGACCGAGGATGACGAGGTCGGTGATCATCTGCGCGGTGACCACCAGTCGTGCGGTCTCGGACTTGGCGGTGATGTCGCCGAAGCCGACGGTGGAGAACACGGTGACGGTGAAGTACAGGCCGTCGGTGTGCGACAGGTGCCCGCCGAAGTTGGCGGGGGACATCCCGGCCAGGGCCACGTAGGTACCGGCGAACAGCAGCAGGAAGAACGGAACGCTGATGGCCAGTGCCTCGACCGCGCACGCGACCGGGAACGGCGACCGGACGATCCGGCGCACCTGGAAGACGACCAGGACGACGAACGCCACAAGCCCCGTAATCAGCATTGTGACGGTAGGCGCGAGGGAGGAGCGGTCCAGCGGCAGCGCGTAGTACAGGGCCACCAGCGCGGCGACCGAACCCACCACCCGCAGCACGATCCGGGTGACTGCGCCGGGCGAGAGCCGGTTCCTGGGCCGAAGGCCGTACTCGGATCCGGTGCTGCCGGTCATGAGGTCGGCGCCTCGAAAGCCCGCTGATACAAATGCTTCACTACGGTGGCCCCTGCTGACCCGCCCAGCCACCACGTCACAGCCTGCGTCAGCAACGCGCCTGACTGACCCTCCGGGGCAGGAGCCAACAGGAAGAACGGCACCACGCACAGCAGCCGCGCGGCCGGGACCGTGTGCCTGGCAGCCGCCCGTGACTGCCCTGGCTGCCCGGTTCTTGGAGGGCTCGGAGCTTCCTTCGGCGCTTTCATGTTTCCTCCCTCCGGCGACGTTCACCTGGAGATCGGAGACCTGCTCGAGCGGCTGGATTCGCGACGCAGCGCCCGGCAATCATGCGGCCGAGCGGGGGTCACCACCGCGTCCATCGTCCCCCGTGTCGGCCGAACTCGCGAGGTGCCCGCACTGTCAGCTCGGAGTCGTGGCTCGCTCCACCATGTGGCCGGTGACAGCGGCCAGGACTTGCGGGTCGCTTCGCGGCGATCACAGTGAAATCAAATAATGAGTGGACAAAAGGGGCATACCTGTCGACCGAGTCGGGGGATGGGAGCGGCCATGGCCAGCGCGAGCGGAGAAGGACAGCCCCTTCACGGGAGAAGGGCCGTGAAGGGGCTGTCAAAGGTGTTCGAGCTCAACCCTGCGGGGCTCAACTGGCCGCGATCGGTGACCTTCCTGGACATCGCACTGGTGCCGCTGGTCGTCTTCTGGACCATCGGGTACGAGCAGTACCTTCTCAGTGCGCTGTTCGGCCTGCTGTTCGCATGGCTGGACGATCCGGGGGGCAGCTACGGGCACCGCGCATCGCGCGTTGCCGTCTTCTCGCTGATCGGCGCTGGGGTGACCGCCCTGGGGTTCGGCATCGGGGCGGACTCCTGGGGATGGCTCACTCTTGCGGCCTTCGCGGTCACGCTGGCGGCCGGCCTCGCGGCTGCGTTCGGAGTGCGCAGGTTCGTCACCGCCCTGCTTCTCAACGCCTGGTTCATCGTCACCCTCGGGCTCGCCCACAGCCTCCATCACTACGCCCGCATCACCAGCTACACCTGGGCCCAGGTGCTCGCCTGGACAGGAGGGGCGGCGCTGTGGCTCACCGTGACGTTCATCGGCTGGCTGATCCGCGGGCGCCGGGACCGGCCCCAGCCGATCGCGGAACTCCCCGGCGGCACCTCCCGGAAGAAGCTGACCCCTCCGGTGGTCGTCTTCGCGGCGCTCCGCGCCGTGGCCGTGGCCGGCACCGTCGCGCTCGCGTTCGGGCTGAACCTGTCGCACGGCTACTGGATGCCGATCGCAGCCATGGTCGCGATGAAGCCCAGCCTGGAGCAGACGACACTCGTGGCCGCGCAGCGCCTTGCCGGCGCGCTGATCGGCGCCGTCTCGGCTGCGCTACTGCTGCTGATTCCCGCCGATGAACACGGACTCAGGCTGTTCGCGGTCACGCGCGGCCTCGAAGTGGTCGCGCTCGTGCTGCTGATGCACGGGGTGGCCATTCGCTTCTGCAACTACGCGCTCTACTGCGCGGCCATCGCGGCAGGAGCACTCATCCTGGTGGACCTCCCGCAGCCGTCCCACTATGCCGCCGAGGGCTACCGGGTGCTGTGGACCGTGTGCGGCGCGGGGATCGGTCTGCTCCTCATGCTGCTGGCCGGCCTGCTTGCCAAGCGAGCCGCCAAAGCACCGTCACCACCAGATTCACGACCTGCCTAATGCGGCTGGCCGATCGCCGCCGGCGATCATCGGGGGTGCCTGCCGCCGCCCTGTCGACAACGGGGACGCTCCTGAACAGGCAGAACACGGCCCGCTCCGGTTGCAGTTTCGGTTGCATTCACCCCCGTCCGGCACCGTTCAGATACCGACGGGCGGCCCGCTTCACCGCAGGTCAGGATGGCTACGGCCATCCCCGGACCGCGGGGCGAACATGTTGGGGGCAACCCCTCACGAGTTCGAATCTCGTATCCTCCGCCTGATCGAAGGCCCGGACCACAACTGCGGTCCGGGCCTTCGTCGTTTCCACCCCACCGCCCTCGCAGGCATCCACCCCGAAGAGGCACGCAGACCTGCCAGGCCGTGTCAGCATGCCTGCCATGTCGAATGCTTCCGGAGCTCGCGGCGTCACCGTACGAATCTTCCTGATCGACGGGACTCCCCAGGGCCTTCGCACTGTGGATCGAACCGGATGGACGGGCACGTGCCTCACGTTTGCCCGGCCCGGCTACGCCGAGGCTCGACAGCGCCCCGAGGTCAAACGAACGGGCGTCTACGTGCTCGTGGGGCGGGACGAGAACGACACGCCCCGCCTCTACGTCGGGGAGGGGGACGAAGTCCGCGTTCGCCTCGACAGCCACCACCGGGAAAAGGACTTCTGGACTCATGGCTACGTGCTGACCACGAAGGACGACTCTCTCAACAAGGCACACGTACGGTGGCTCGAAGCCAGACTGCTCCAGATCGCCACGGAGGCCAGCACGGCAACCCTGGACAACGGAACGGCCCCTCAGTTGCCCTACCTGAGCGAACCGGACCAGGCAGACATGGAGTGGTACCTGGAGAACGCCCTGACACTTCTCCCCATGGTCGGCATTCCTCACTTCGAGATCCTTGAGAGCAATTCCGCCATCCCCGAGACGGCTGTGGCAGTTGCAGCCCCGGAGGGCCCCACGTACTTCCTCAAGACGGTGCTGACCGAGGCCACCGGGCGGGACGACCCCCGGGGCTTCACCGTCCTCGAGGGTGCGTATGGCCGCAAGGAGAAGAAGGCCATGAGCCGGGGCTACGAAGCACAGCGGGACAAACTGATCGCAGACGGCATCCTGGTCGAACACGGAACCGAACAGTTGAGGCTGACCAGGACCCACATCTTCGACAGCCCTTCGAGCGCCGCGAGTGTGTTGTCGGGCGGGAGCAAAAACGGCCGCGACAATTGGAAGGATGCTTACGGCCGCACGTTGAAGCAGAACCAAGAACGAGCCACCGAGGGCGCCGCCCCTTGACCCGCGCCTTCACCATCGCCCCCTGGCCCGGTCGATGGATGTACGTTATTCTGTACGCCATGAAGACGATGAGTGCCACCGAGCTCCGCGGCAACCTTGCCGCCGCGCTGGACGCCGTCGAGAGCGACGCCGAGGAGCTCGTCATCACACGCGCCGGCCATGAGCCGCTGGTCGTCGTCTCGCTGGCCGAGTACGCCTCGCTCCGCGAGACGGACTACCTGCTGCGGTCCCCGGCCAACGCCGAGCACCTTCGCCGCTCCCTGCAGGAGTACCGGGAAGGCCGCACAGCGACCCGCGAGTTGATCAACCCCGAGGACGCCACCGAGCAGATCGCGTGAAGGTCGAATTCACCGAGCACGGCTGGGCCGACTACCTGTCCTGGCAGTCGGACGACCGTCGGCTGCTCAAGCGCATCAACCTGCTGATCGACGACATCCGTCGAAACGGCAACGAGGGCATCGGCAAGCCCGAACCCCTGCGGCACGAGCTCGCCGGCGCCTGGTCCCGCAGAATCGACCAGGAACACCGCTTGATTTACGTCCTGGACGAGCAGACCGACACCTTGTGCGTCATCGCGTGCCGCTACCACTACGGCAAGTGAGACACGAGGTGCCGTGGTCTCATTTCTGGTCTCGTTCACCCTGGTCTAACCGGGTTCAGGCACCGTCCAACGGTTCGCTCCGCTGCAGGTCAGGACAGGCATGAACTCCAGCGGAGTTCGAATCTCGTATCCTCCCGCCTGATCGAAGGCCCGGACCGCAACAGCGGCCCGGGCCTTCGTCGTTCACCGTCTCATCTGCAGTCTCGACGGACCCTGTCGGTGGCTTCGCGGCTCCGCCCATATCAGTTGCCACCGCCCAGCCGCCGAGCCAGCACTCGGCCGCGTTCGGCCTGTACTGCTCCGGCCTTCCCGGCCGCGTAGCGGAGCAGGCCGAACGGTGCGTGGAGCCGCAGTCGATCGACCACCAGGGAGCCGTCGGTGCCTCGGGCGGTGACGGCGAAGCGGTAGTCCATCCGCACGCCGCCCGGGCTGACCACCTCGCCGCTGACCGTCGCCTCGGCCGGCAGCCCGGCGTCCTCGATGCGCAGGCTGACCCGGATGACGTTGTCGTGCTGGATCAGTCCGAGGAACCGGAAGCGCTCGACGGCCACGTAGTGCGTGACCCCGGCCTCGTAGTGCACGTCCCGCACGTCCACGAGCAGCGGGGAGAGCCCGATGTAGTTCTCGGGGTCTGCCAGATGTGCGAGTACTGCGGCGGGCGTTGCCGCGATGTCGTAGCTGTGGCTCAGTTCGGTGCTGGGCACGTCCACCCCCGTCCGGTCCGGGTCCGATGTTCCGAGTCCGGCTCGTGGACCGGGAACGATCGAACTCGGCGGTGTGCGACGCCCTGCAGGTTGCGATGGACGTCGCGATGGCTCCCGACAATCAACACCCACACGATCGGCTTGTGCCCCCGCGCGGCGGCACTTCCCAAGGCCCTTCAGATGCTTCAACGATTTTGCGGCCCAAGGCAGCAGTTCGACCTCGTCCTGCGCGCCGGGACCGCACGACCCGCACCCGTCGATGGGCGTCAGTCGGAGTGGCTCCACGTTGCCATCTGGTCGCGGAAGGTCGGGCAGGTGACGATGTCGGTCTTGCTGCACTGGAGGGCGTGGGTCAGGAGTTGGTGGGCGTGGTCGAGGTCGCGCATGCGCTGTTCGATCTCGGCGACCTTGGCGCGGATCATCGCCTGCCGCTGCGGCTGGTCCTGTTGGAACTCCCTGACCTCGGCCAGGGTCAGGCCGGCTTGCTGGAACTTGCGCAGTAGCACGATCCGCTCTGCGGCCTGTGGCGGATAGCGCCGCTGCCCGCTCCGGCGTTCAGGTGCGGGGAGCAGGCCGTGGCGTTCCCAGAAGCGGATGGCCGACGCGGGAACGTTGGTGAGCTCGGCAAGCTGACCGATCGTCATGCGCATCCTTCACTCCCTCTCGCCCGGCCGGCCCGACGCTTGACTTGAACCTTAGTTCAAGTCGCAGAGTGGCAGGCACGTGCAGCGGCGGCGAACCGGCCGCCACCGACAGGGAATTAGGAGATGAGAAGATGGCAGGCGCACCAGAACACCAGCTCGTCGAGGCTGCCCGACAGCTGTTCGCGGCGGGGGTGATGTCGCACTCCGGGCACGCCAACCTGAGCGTCAGGCTCGACGCCGAGCGCTTCCTGCTGACCCCGGGGTTCGTCCGTGACCTGGAGCCCCACCAGTTGGCGACCGTCGGGCTCGACGGGCGGGTGCTGGAGGGTGAACTGCGCTCCGTCAGCGCCGAGATCATCACCATGCACAGCGTCGTCTACCGTGCTCGCCCGCACGTGGGCGCGCTCATCCACACCCACTCGCCGTCCGCGACGGCCTTCGCGGTGGCCCACCGGCCGCTGCCGTGCCGCACCGAGCCGATGCTGCGCTTCGGACAGCCCGAGGACGTACCGGTGGTGCCGTGGGGGCCGCGTGGGTCGGACGTGTCGGTCCGGGGCATCGCCGACGTGCTGGAGCGACGGCCGACGACGTCCGCGGTCCTCCTGGCCAACCACGGGTTGCTGGTGTTCGGTCCGGACGCGGCGGCCGCCGCCCACCTCGTGGTGGCGATCGAGGAGAGCGCCGAGGCCGAGATCGCCGCTGCGGCGATCGGCGGGGCCGTGGACTTCCCCGAGGGCGCGCTGGAGGCGGTCCGGGCCTCGATCGCACGGGTCGCGTCATGACCGAACACGCCTTCGCGGAGCGTTCCGAAGCTCTGCGGGATCGCTACCGCACGACGCTCGGGGCCGTCCCTCGCGCAGTGGAGGACCGTCTGCGGGTGGCCCAGGCCTTCGGTCGGCTCCCCACCGAGGAGGCGTTCACGGCGCTGCGCCACATCGTGCTGGCGGACAGCCCGCTCGGCGGTCGGGTGCAACAGCTGGTCCACTTCGGGCAGTTGCTGGCTCTGGGCCGAGCAGAACCGGCCCGGATCCACGCCCGGGGAGCACTCCACGCGGGCGCCGGCATCGCCGACCTCATCGGGGTCGCCGAGACCGCGCTCATCACCTCGGGCACGCCGGCCTACGCGCTCGGCATCGAGATCGTCGTCGAACTCCTGCCGGACGAGGACGGCACGGCCGAGCACGGGCAATGCGGGGACGCACCGAGCCCCGGTGTCAGGACTCGGTCCCGACCGCTCCCGCCGGCGTGACCATGAGCTCGACCGCCGGCCGCTCAAGGGGGTTCTCGATCGCGCCCCACTCCTCGGGGCGGGGCGGCTTCTGCTGCGACAGCCAGTGCCCCGAGCACGCCTCGAAGAGCGCCGTCTCGTCCGGGAAGTGCCGGTGGACGGTCAGTCGGGTGACGTCGGCGCGCTCGGCAACGGCCGCGATGCCGGTCGACGCCGGGCCCGCGGTGCCGTGCAGGTCCACGGCGGCCCACGACGGCGTCGACGATGCGCTGTCGCGTCCGCTCCACGTCCTCGGCGCGAATGATCGCGATCATCGGTCCGGCCGGGTTCGAGCACTTCTCCCACGAGCCGGCCGAGATGCTCGCCGACGAGCCGCCGCAGCCAGAGGACGCGGCGCCGGCGCTCGCCGCCGAGTACGGGGGCGCGTTCGGACGGCCCGCCTGGCTGCCCGACGTCATCGCGCGCTTCGGCCTGACGCCGCCGCCCGGCGTCCGACCCGCTCCGGCGCCGCCGAGCTCCACCGGCGGCCGGGGTGCTCGCGGCATCGGAGCGGGTCACGGCGCCGGTGGCGGGCGGGTCAGAGGTTGAACATCCCGCGGTACGGCTCGGAGATGCGCTCCTGCCGTGATCCGAAGTCAACCAGTACCGCGGTGTCGCCTTCGACTCCGATGACCCGGCCGAGGCCGTAGGCGTCGTGAGTCACACGGTCGCCGAGGGCGAAGTGCTTGCGCGGCACTTCGGCCTTGGCCTTGAAGGGGCTGGTGGGCAGGTGTCGGCGAACTGCTTCAGGCTTTCTCATCCAGGCCAGTATGCTCCTCGGACCGCCGCAGCGGCCCTTTCTGACGGCCCGAATCCTGGATGCCTGAAATGCCGGGTTCATCGAACGGCGCTCTCCCGGGGCCGCGAGCCCGGAGGGACGCCGCGAGCCGGCCGCCGCGCCGGGTCGCCGCGCACAGGCTGGGCCAACTGCCCCGATCAGCGGTGATGTTGGCGTACGGGGCGGCTCCGGACCGCCAGCGCCGGGGCGACGTCCGCCGAAACCGGGGTCGAAATGTCCCCCCGTTGCGGGCTCGGGGCTGCTAGAGTCGAAGGAGTTGCAGTAGTGGTTCCCATGAACTTTGTGTGCGCCTGCTGATGTATCGCAGGCGCATTTCTGTTTTCCGGACATTTTCCGGGCGGGCGCTCATCGCGGTGACTCGGTGCCCGTATCGTGCGGGTTCCGGAAGGTCCCTTGAAGGAGATTTTTACATGGCTAATGGCACCGTGAAGTGGTTCAACGCGGAAAAGGGCTTCGGCTTCATCGAGCAGGAGGGTGGCGGCCCGGACGTGTTCGCCCACTACTCGAACATCAACGCCAGCGGCTTCCGCGAGCTGCTC
>NZ_BMRI01000014.1:93724-111268 GCF_014648555.1 Kitasatospora griseola | reverse complement strand
AGGGCCAGAAGGTCGAGTTCGACGTCACGCAGGGCCAGAAGGGCCCGCAGGCCGAGAACATCCGCCCGCTGTAGTTCCCACTGCCCTGGCAATCGCCTGGCAGCGAGGGGCCCGCGCCGCGCACATGGTGCCCGGTGCGGGCCCCTCGGCTTTTTTGAAGAAGGGTCTCCCGCATTGAACCGTTCCAGCCGCCCTCCGCGCCGACGCACCGGTTCCGGCTCCGCATCGGGCAGCAGCGCGGGACCCGCCTCCCGGCGGGAGTTCTCGGTGCCGGTGAGTACCGTGCCGGCCCTGCCCCCCGTCGGTTCCTTCGAGGAACTGGACCTGCCGAGGGAACTGCTGACGATCCTGGCGCGGCGGGGCGTCACCACCCCCTTCCCGATCCAGGCCGCGACGCTGCCGAACTCGCTGGCCGGCCGCGACGTGCTGGGACGGGGACGCACCGGCTCCGGCAAGACGCTCGCGTTCGGTCTCGCCGTGCTCGCCCGCACCGCCGGGCAGCAGGCCGAGCCGCGGTGCCCGCTCGCGCTGGTCCTGGTCCCCACCCGCGAGCTCGCCCAGCAGGTCACCGAAGCCCTCACGCCGTACGCCCACGCGGCGCGTCTGCGGATGGCCACTGTGGTCGGCGGGGTGCCGGTCCGCCGCCAGGCGCAGGTGCTGAACCGCGGTGCGGAGATCGTGGTGGCCACACCCGGGCGGCTGGGGGACCTGATCGAGCGCAGGCTCTGCCGCCTGGACCGGGTCGGTATCACCGTCCTCGACGAAGCCGACCAGATGACCGACATGGGCTTCCTGCCCGATGTCACCGCGCTCCTCGAACAGGTCGCCGAGGGCGGCCAGACGATGCTGTTCTCCGCCACCCTGGACCGCAACGTCGACAGCCTGGTGCGGCGTTTCCTGAAGGACCCGGTCACGCACTCGGTGGATCCGTCCGCGGGAGCGGTCAGCACGATGGAGCACCACGTGCTGCACGTGCAGAACTACGACAAGACCGCCACGATCGCCCACATCGCCTCCCGCGACGGCAGGGTGATCATGTTCATCGACACCAAGAGCGGCGCGGACCGGCTGGTCGAGACCCTGCTGGCGAGCGGCGTGAAGGCCGCGGCCCTGCACGGGGGTAAGTCCCAGCCGCAGCGCACCCGCACCCTGGAGCAGTTCCGCACCGGTCAGGTGGCCGCGCTCGTCGCGACCGACGTCGCCGCCCGGGGCATCCACATCGACGGCCTCGACCTGGTCGTCAACCTGGACCCGCCCGCGGACCACAAGGACTACCTGCACCGCGGCGGACGCACCGCCCGGGCCGGCGAGTCCGGCACCGTCGTCACGCTGGTCCTCCCCAACCAGCGCCGCGGGACCGCCCGAATGATGTCCACGGCCGGCATCACCCCCGTCACCACCACGGTCCGGGCCGGCGACGAGGAACTGACCCGGATCACCGGTGCCCGCGTCCCCACCGGCGTGCCCGTCACGATCCCCGACCCCGTCGTCGAGCGGCCCCGCCACAACCGCTCCACCGGCCGGAACCGTTACGGCCGCCCGGCCTCCGCCCCTCGCACCCGGCCGACCGCCGACGGCTCGGGCGGCGCCAAGTCCCGGGCGCACAGCCGGTAGTCGCGAGCCTGACCCGATCTCGCCACCCGCGGCGAGGCCCGTGACTCCGGTCGAGGCGCACGACGCTCAGGGGAGTCGGTGAACCGCCGACGGCCGTGCGGTGCCCGTGCCCGTGTCCGTCGCCAGGCGGGCGAGGAGGCGGAGGCCGTCAGCGGTGGGGGTGCCCGCGGGTGCGGAGAGGATGAGGAGTTCGAGGCCGGACTCGTCGGGGAGGGCGAAGTTCTCCTGGTGGAGTTCGAGGGGGCCGACCAGGGGGTGGTGGTAGGCCTTGCGGCCGTGGGTGCGGGCGCGGACGTCGGCGCGGGCCCAGAGGCGGCGGAAGCGTTCGCTGCCCATGGCGAGTTCGCCGATCAGGGAGGCGAGGCGGGGGTCGTCGGGGTACTGGCCGGCGGCCAGCCGGAGGTGGCCGACGACGTCGAGGGTGCAGCTTTCCCAGTCGGCGTAGAGGCCGCGTTCGGCTTCGTCGAGGAAGATGTGGCGGGCCGTGTTGAGGCCGGGGGCGGTGCGGCCGAGGAGGAGGGCGGCGAGCCGGTTCGTGGCGAGGACGTCCAGGCGGTGGTTGATGATCAGCGCGGGGGCGTCGGGGACCAGGTCGAGGACGCGCAGGAGTTCGGGGCGGATCCGGGTGGCCGGGGCCTTCGCGGGACGGCGGCGTTGCCGGGCGAGGCGGTAGAGGTGTTCGCGTTCGGTCTCGTCGAGGTCGAGGACCCGGGCGAGTGCGTCGAGCACCTGCCCGGAGGGCTGGGTGGCGCGGCCCTGTTCCAGGCGGACGTAGTAGTCGACGCTGACGCCGGACAGGTGGGCGACCTCTTCGCGGCGGAGCCCTTCGACCCGGCGGCGGCTGTCGGTGGGGATGCCGGCGGCGGCCGGGTCGACCCGGGAGCGCCTGGTCCGTAGGAAGCCCGCGAGATCGTCCATGCCGGTCAGTATGGCCGCGGTCGGTGCGGTTGAGAGTGGCCCTGTCAGTACCAGGAAGTCCGGTCCGACGGACGAGGAGCCCCTGAACGCCGGGCGTCGCGGCGGCCAGGATCGGAGGCATTCGATCCGTTGGAGAGGGAGTCCTGCTGTGAAGACGCTGATCGTCCATGCCCACCCGGAGCCGAGGTCGCTCAACGGTTCGCTGAAGGACCTCGCGGTGTCCACCTTGGAGGGCGCCGGGCACGAGGTGCGGGTGAGCGACCTGTACGCGATGAACTGGAAGGCCGTCGTGGACGCCGCGGACTACGGCCCGGAGGCGTCGAGTCCGTTGAAGGTCGCACTGGACTCGGGGCGGGCGTTCGAGACGGGGGCGCTCTCGCCTGATGTCCGCGCCGAGCAGGAGAAGCTGCTGTGGGCGGACACGATCGTCTTCCAGTTCCCGCTGTGGTGGTACACGATGCCCGCGATCCTCAAGGGCTGGGTGGACCGGGTGTTCACGTACCGCTTCGCGTACGGGGTAGGCGAGCACAGCGCCGCCAAGTACGGCGAGCGCTTCGGCGAGGGCACTCTCGCGGGCCGGCGGGCGCTGCTGTCGGTGACCGTCGGCGGCCCGGAGTCGCACTACGCGGCGCGCGGGATCAACGGCCCGATCGACGATCTGCTGTTCCCGTTCCAGCACGGGATCCTCTACTACCCGGGCGTCGAGGTGCTGCCGCCGTTCGTGCTGTACGGCGCCGACCGGATGACCGACGAGGACTACCCGGCCGTCGCGAAGGCCTGGGAGCAGCGTCTGCTCACGCTGGAGTCGACCGAGCCGATCGCGTTCCGCCGGCAGAACTTCGGCGACTACGAGCTCCCGTCGCTGCGGCTGAAGGAAGGGCTGGAGCCCGCGGGCCGCACGGGGTTCGGGCTGCACGTACGCGGCTGAACGTCGGCGGACGAGGTCTTGATCTCAAGTGGGCTTGAAGTTCTAGCCTCGGTGTCACGCGGCCGGTCGGCCGCGACTGGCCGCGCGACCCGGGGAGTCACGACATGACCATCGGCACGGCGGCGTTCGCCGCTCTGGAGCGGCGGGTCGGGGTGCTGACCGATCGCGCCGAGATCACCGGGCTGATCGACGGTTATCTGATCAGTCTCGACACGGTGCCGCGGGGCGGCGGCCCCTTTGACGAGGCCTGGGCGCGGCGGTACTTCACGTCCGATGTGCGGATCAACACGCCGGTGGGGCAGCACGAGGGGATCGCGGGGCTGGCCGAGGCCGAGCAGGTCACGCTCGGAAAGTTCGAGCGGACTCAGCACGTCGGCGCCAACTACCTGATCGACCTGAACGGCGACCGGGCCGCGGTGCGCTGGAACGCCCTCATGACCCACGTCCATCTCGCCACCACCCAGCGGGCCCGCGGCCAGGACCCCGGCGGCCACTTCGACGTCGGCGGCACCTTCATCGGCGAGGCGGTCCGCACCCCGGACGGCTGGCGCCTGCGCCGTCTGGACGTCCGGGCAGTGTGGACGAACGGAAGCGGCCCGCTCGCCCTGACTCCGAAGGCCGAGGCGACGCTGCGCGACCTTGCGGGCGGGGCGTGACGTCGCTTCCCCTTCAGCGGGGCGGTTGCGCCGGAGGTTCGGCGGGGGCCGGGCGGCGGGTTCGGCATCGAGCGGTGGGCGGCCGCCTTCGCCTGACCGCCGTGACCGCCGCCTGACCCGAAGCCGGGGGTGGAGAAATCTCTACTTCGCGGACGCCAGGGAATACCCGTGTGCCGGTCGGCCGCCGTTACTAGCGTTGGTCGCGTGTTCGCGCGAGGTGCGTGACCGAGTGGGGTGAGGGTGTGGTGCTGGACCCGGCGGCCCTGACGGGCGGTGGTGACCAGGGCGGCGGCGCGCAGGGCGTTGGTGCGAGAGGAGGCGGACGGCGCGGCGATGCCGAGGGCGTCGGCCAACTCGGTGGTGGTGCAACAGCCTCGGGCGATGGCGCGGAGGGCGCTGGCCAGTACCCGGCTGTGGGCCGAGCGGCTGGCCGCGCAGGCGCCGGGCGCGGAGCTGACGGTGCTGCCGGGGGCGGACCACTATCCGATGCTGTCGGGGCCGGCCGCGTTCGAGGCGTTCCTGCGGGCGCTGCTCTGAGTGGCCGTCAGTCCCGGCGCGTCCAGGCGGGCGTCCAGGTGCCGGGGGCGTCGTGGGCGGTCCTGGTGGCGGCCAGGTGCGCGCGCAGGGCGGCCAGCGCCGGGTGCGGGTTGTCGCGGTGCCACACCAGGGAGTGCGGGTAGACGGGGGTCGGATCGGTGAGCGGGATCCGGCGCAGGCCGTGGCTCGCCGGCCAGACCAGGCGGGTGCCGTCGCTCAGGAAGGTGGCCAGCGCCGGGGTGTCGGCAACGGTGTCGAGCAGGGCGTCGGAGCCGAAGTTGGGGCCGGTGGCCTCGATGGTGAGGCCGAACTCGGCGACCAGGTCGTCGTAGTAGGCCGCCCACTCGGAGCCGGGGAGGATGCCCGGCATCCAGATCCGGTGGCCGACGAGTTGACGAAGCGTCACCGATCGGGCGCCGGCGAGGGCGTGGGCCGGGCCGGTGAGCAGCTGGAGCTGTTCGTCGATCACCCGGGCGGAGAGCAGGTCGTCGGGCAGCGGCCGGCCGGGGGCGGCGACGGCGCGGAAGGTGGCGTCGATGGCGCCGGACCGGACGGCGCGGACGGCCTCGTCGATGTCCAGCAGCTTCACCACGTCGAGTTCGACCCCGGGGTGGGTGCGGTGGAAGTCGCGCAGCAGCCCGGAGGCGGCGCCGCGCAGGTTGATCACGTCCACCCGCAGCGGGCGGCGAGCGGTGTGCACGGAGGCGACGGCCCGGTCGGCGACCCGCAGCAGCTCGCGGGCGTGCGGCAGGAACGCCTGACCGTCGATGGTGGTCTCGGCGCCCCGCGGGGTGCGGGTGAACAGCCGTACCCCGAGGTCGCGTTCGAGGGCGGCGATGCGCTTGGAGACGGCCTGCTGGGTGATCGCCAGGTCGACGGCGGCCTTCTGGAACTGGCCCGCCTCGGCGACGGCGAGGTAGGTGCGTACGGCTTCGAGGTCCACGCCGCCCCACCTTAGTGAACAACCATTGGTTGTGTGTTCGGCCTGCGACGGTTGTTTGACCTGCGGCTCAGCAGCCCGGTTTGCTCTGCCTGGTCAACGCGGCTTTGTACAGGGCAGGGGGCAGGGTGGGCAGGCGACGTCCCTTGGGGCGACAGTTCGGGTGGCTGTGGGCGTCGTACGCGGTGAGCGCGTACGGGTCGGGGCTGGGGTTCGGGGCGCTGCCGCTGATCGCGGTGCTGGTGCTGCACGCCGGCCCGGCCGAGGTGTCGGCGCTGTCGGCGGTGGGCCCGGCGGTGGGGGCGCTGCTGGCGGTGCCGCTCGCGCCGTGGGTGGAGTTCCGGCGCAAGCAGCCGGTGATGGTCGCGGCCGACCTGGTGCGGTTCGCCGCGATGGCGTCGATCCCGCTCGCGTACGCGTGCGGGGTGCTCGGGTTCGGCCAGCTGTTCGCGGTGTCGGCGGTGGTCGCCGCGGCGAAGATCGCGTTCGGCGCGGCCAGTGGCGCGTACCTGAAGGCACTGGTCCGGCCGGACGACCTGCTGGTCGCCAACGCCCGTTTCGAGTCGACCAATTGGAGTTCGATCGCGATCGGGCCGCCGCTCGGCGGGGCCGCGATCGGCGTGTTCGGACCGGTCAGCACGGTGCTGGCGGACGCGGGCAGCTACCTGCTCTCGGCGCTCGGCCTGGCGGCGATCCGCGACCGGGAGGAGGCGCCGCCGCCCCGGAGCGCAGGGCGGACCGGATCGCTCCTCGACGGCTGGCGGCACCTGTTCGGCGACCCCGGGCTGCGCGCGCTGTACCTGAACAACCTGCTGGTGTCCGGCCTGATCATGGCCACCGAACCGGTGCTGGCCGTCCTGCTGCTGCGCCAACTCCACTTCCCCGCCTGGCAGTACGGCCTGGCGTTCGCCGCCCCGTGCCTGGGCGGGCTGGTCGGCTCCCGGCTGGCCCGGCGGGTGGTGGCGCGGTACGGGCGGGCGTGGGTGTTCCGGACGGTCGGCACGCTGCGCGCGATCTGGCTGATCGGACTGGTCTTCGTCCGGCCCGGCGTGGTCGGGCTGGTCACGGTGATGGCCGTCGAGCTGGCGATCATCGTGAACATGAGCCTGTTCACGCCGGTGCTCGCCGCCTACCGGCTGGAACGCACCCCGCAGCACCTGGTCGCCCGCACCCTGACGGCCTGGTCGATCGGCCAGCAGGGCGCCATCGCCGCCCTCACCGCGCTCGGCGGCCTGCTCGCCGACCTGACCGGCCCGCGCACCGCCCTCGCCGTCGCCGGGCTGCTCGCCCTGGGCACCCCGCTGCTGCTCCCCCGCCGCGAACCGGCGTCGCCGCACCCGCCCGCGCTGCTCGACAGCCGCGCCTGACCAGCCCCACCGAGAGCGAGGACACCACCGTGCGGAACACCGCTCTGCTCCTGCTGGACTGCCAGCCCGCCGTCCTGTCCGCCCTGCCCGACGCCGGACCGCTGCTCGACCGCCTGGAGCGGGCCGTCGCCGCGACCCGCGCGAGGGGCGGCACGGTGGTCCACGTGCGGACCGCGTTCACCGAGGACGACTGGGCGGCCGTCCCCGCCGGCAACGCCGTGTTCGCGGCGGTCGCCCGGCACCGCGCCCTGCACCACGAGGACCCGGCCGCCGCCTTCCACCCGCAACTGGCGCCGTGCGAAGGCGACTTGGTGGCTCGCAAGACCCGCGTCTCCGCACTGTCCGGCACCGACCTGGACCGGCGGCTGCGCGCCCGCGGCATCGACACCCTGATCGTCGCCGGCCTCACCACCGGCGGCGCCGTCCTGTCCACCGCTCTGGACGCGTCCGACCGCGACTACCGCCTGCACGTCCTGTCCGACGGCGCCGCCGACCCGGACCCGGAGGTCCACGCGCTCGTGCTGCACCGGGTGCTGCCACCGCGCGCGGAGCCGGTCACCTTCGCGGAGCTGTTCGACCGCTGAGGACTGCCGGGCGACGCCGCCGCTCCGCCAACCGCCTGACGCAGCGGGGCAGTTCAGCTCCTGCCGCCGTCGGCCCCGCGCTCGGGCGCTTCGGCGGCGTCGGCCTCCTCCTCGGGCTTGACGTACAGGATCTCGCGGGCCTGCTCGGCCATCCGGAACAGCCCGTCGGAGACGAAGTCGAGGAACCGCGCGATGTTCTCCAGCCGGGCGGCGGCCGGGGTGCCCGGACCGAGCACGGGGACGCCCTCGCGGACGGTGGCGACCACGGCGGCGTTGGCGCGGGCGCTGGCGATGGTGGCCTGGTACCAGATGTCGTCGTCGATCACGTACCGCTCGCGCCGGCGGTCGTCGCGCTCGCGCCGGATCATGGTCTGCTCGTCCAGGAAGGCCACCGCCTTGGAGATGGACGCCGGGCTGACCTGGAGGCGCTGGGCGAGTTCGGCCGCGGAGAGGACGCCTTCGTCGGTGACCATCAGGGCGGCCAGCACCCGGGCGGGCATCCGGCTCATGCCGGAGTGCATGAAGACCGTGGTGACGGTCTCCTCGTAGGCGCGCACCGCGTCCGGGTCGCGCCCGTCGGCGGGCCGGTCGGCGTACGGGTCACGGGGCAGGGCCGAGCGGCGCTGGGCGCGGTGCTCGGTGGCGCGGTGGGCGAGGTCGGCCCGGTAGCCGCCCGGGCCGCCGTTGCGCATGACCTCGCGGGTGACGGTCGAGGTCGGCCGGTCGAGGCGGCGGGCGATCTCGGCGTACGCGAGGTCCTCTGCCAGTCCCAGCGCGATCTGCTGGCGTTCCTGCTGGGTGAGCCTGCCTCCCGGCATCGCGGTCTCCTTCGTCGGCGTACACGGTGCGCCCCCAGCATAGCGTTCACCCCCATTTCATTGCAACGACCATCGCCCTGACGTTGCGTTATCCCACTCTCCATTGCAACGATTTATTGCCTCCCATCTGCATTGATGCCATTCGATTGCAACAACAGCGTTGCCAACTTCTTGAACGCAACGTAGCGTTTCCATCATCAGAAACGAAGCGCACAGGGAGTCCACGATGCAGAAGTTCGCCACCCCCACCGCCATCACCGCCGTCATCGACATCCCGGCCGGCCACCTCCGCCTGATCGCCGCCGACCGCACCGACACCGTCGTCGAGGTGCTCCCCGCGAACCCGTCGAAGAGCCGCGATGTGAAGGCCGCCGAGCAGACCGAGGTGGTCCTCGCCGACGGGGTGCTGCGGATCGTCACCGCCGACGCGAACCACCGCCTGATCGGTCCGACCGGCGCGCTGGAGGTGACCGTCCAGCTGCCGAGCGGCTCGCGGATCGAGGCGAAGGCCGCCGACGCCGACCTGCGCGGCGTCGGACGGCTCGGCGAGGTCGCCTTCGAGAGCGCCCGGGGCCCGGTCAAGGTCGACGAGGCGGCCGGCGGCCGATTCGTCCTGCAGGACGGCAGCATCGAGGTCGGCCGCCTCACCGGGTCGGCCCGGCTCGACACCCAGCGCGGCGACCTCACCGTCAACGAGGCGGTCCGTGGCGACCTGGTGCTCACCACCATGTCCGGTTCGATCACCGTCGGCGCCGCCCGCGGCGTCTCCGCCTCGCTGGACGCCGGCACCTCCTACGGCCGCATCCACAACGCGCTGCGCAACGCGGACGACGTGCCCGCGGTGACCATCCGCGCCACCACCTCCAACGGCGACATCACCGCCCGCACCGTCTGACCGCCGCACCGCACAGCGCCACCTCGCACCGCCCCGCACCGCACGGCCGCCGCCCGGCGGCGGCCCCCTCCGGCACCAACCCGCCCCGCTGTAGAAGGAGTTCTCCCATGACCGGCCTGGCCATCGCGGCACAGGGGCTGCGCAAGTCCTACGGGGACAAGACCGTCCTCGACGGTGTCGACCTGTCCGTCCCGGAAGGGACCGTCTTCGCCCTGCTCGGCCCGAACGGGGCCGGCAAGACCACCGCCGTCAAAATCCTCTCCACCCTCGTCCGGGCCGGCCGGGGCAGCGGGCCGATCCGGATCGGCGGGCACGACCTGGCCGCCGACCCGCAGGCGGTGCGCGCCGCGATCGGCGTCACCGGCCAGTTCTCCGCCGTCGACGGGCTGATCACCGGCGAGGAGAACATGCTGCTGATGGCGGACCTGCACCACCTGCCCAAGGCGGAGGGCCGCCGGGTCGCCGCCGACCTGCTGGCCCGCTTCGATCTCACCGAGGCCGCGAAGAAGCCCGCCTCCACCTACTCCGGCGGCATGAAGCGCCGCCTCGACATCGCGATGACCCTGGTCGGCGACCCGCGGATCATCTTCCTGGACGAGCCGACCACCGGCCTCGACCCCCGCAGCCGGCACGGCATGTGGCAGATCATCAGGGAGCTGGTCACCGGCGGCGTCACCGTCTTCCTCACCACCCAGTACCTGGACGAGGCCGACGAGCTCGCCGACCGCATCGCCGTCCTGCACAACGGCGTGATCGCCGCCGAAGGCACCGCCGAGCAGCTCAAGCGGCTCGTCCCGGGCGGCCACGTCCGACTCCGGTTCACCGACCCGGCGGCGTACCGGTCCGCCGCCGACGCCCTCCCCGAGGGCGCCCGCGACGACGAGTCGCTGACCCTGCTGGTCCCCAGCGACGGCAGCCAGCGTGCGCTGCGCTCGGTGCTCGACCGGCTGGACGCCGCGGGCGTCGAGGCCGAGTCGCTGACCGTGCACACCCCCGACCTGGACGACGTGTTCTTCGCCCTGACCGGCGCCCCGGCCGTCCCCCACCAGTCCACCCCGTCCGCCCCGTCCACTGCCCCGGCCGTCGCGGCCGGTTCCGCCGAGGAGGCCGCCCGATGAGCTCGTTCGCCCTTGCCGTCCGCGACTCGTCCACCATGCTGCGGCGCAACCTGCTGCACGCCCGGCGCTACCCGTCGCTGACCCTGAACCTGCTGCTCACCCCGGTGATGCTGCTCCTGCTGTTCGTCTACGTCTTCGGCAACGCGATGAGCGGCGGGGCCGGCCGGGCCGCCTACGTCGCCTACCTGGTGCCCGGCATCCTGATGATGACCATCGGCTCCACCGTGATCGGCACCGCCGTCTCGATGGCCACCGACATGAACGAGGGCATCGTCGCCCGGTTCCGCACCATGGCGATCCACCGCGGGTCGGTGCTGTTCGGCCGGGTGATCGGCAGTGTGCTGCAGTCGGTGTTGAGCGTGGTGCTGGTCGGCGCGGTCGGCGTCGCCGTCGGCTTCCGCTCGCACGACGCCACCCTGCTGGAGTGGCTGGCCGCGTTCGGCCTGCTGGTGCTGGTCGCGCTCGCCCTCACCTGGATCGCCGTCGGCATGGGCCTCGGCAGCCCGAACGCGGAGGCCGCCAGCAACAGCGCACTGCCGCTGATCGTGCTGCCGCTGATCTCCAGCGCCTTCGTCCCACTGCACTCGATGCCCGGCTGGTTCCAGCCGATCGCCCAGTACCAGCCGTTCACCCCCGCCATCGAGACCCTGCGCGGCCTGCTGCTCGGCACCCCGATCGGCAACAACTGGTGGATCGCGCTGGCCTGGTGCGCCACCCTCACCGTGCTCGGATATGCCTGGTCCCGCTCGCAGTTCGACCGCGAGTCCGAGTAACCCGTACTGCCCCTCCGACGGAGCTGACCTCGCGTCAGCTCCGTCGCCGTGTCCGGGGGTTGTCCCCCCTGCCGATCCGGGTGGCGCCCCCATCCCGCGGCGGCACGCGATCGGACAGGGTGGAGCGACCGACCGCCTTCGATCACGGGGAGAGCACGCCATGGGACACCGGCACCGAACACCAATGCTGGGGTTGGTCGCACTTCTGCTCGCCCTCCCGGCGGCCACCCCCGCGGCCGCGACCCCGGCCGACTCTGGCCCCCGACTCGCGCACACCGCCGTCGAGTTCACCAGCGCCGACGGCACCCGACTGCACGGCGAACTGGTCGCCCCGCAGGGCGTGAGCGGCGCCCCCGGACAGGCGATGATCGCCGGGGCCGGACCGGTCGCCATGGACGAACTCCGGCCCGCCGCCGAGGCGTACGCGGCGCACGGCATCCCGACGCTGATCTGGGACAAACGGACCGCCGGCTACTCGACCCTGAGCCGGGACTACGACCGGCTGGCCGACGACGCCCTCGCCGCCGTCCAACTCCTGCACTCCCGGCCCGAGATCGACCCGAACCGGGTCGGCCTGTGGGGCCTGTCGGAGGGCGCCTGGGTGGCCACACTGGCCGCCGGACGGACCTCCGAGGTGTCCTTCGTGGTGACCGCCGGCGCGGTCGGCCTCAGCCCGGCCCGCCAACAGGCCTGGGCCTACGGGGAGTTCCTCCGCCACGCGGGCATCGGCGGCTCACTGGTGCCGACCATGCAGGACACGCTGATCCGGGAACTGTCCGCCGCCGGGCTCTTCCCGGAGGCCGACTACGACCCGGTGCCCGCCTGGGAGCGGCTCCGACTGCCGGTGCTGGCCGAGTGGGGGACGCTGGACCGCGAGGCCGTGCCCGCCGAGAGCGAACGGATCGTCCGGGACGCGTTGGACCGCGCGGGCAACCGCCACTACACGATCCGCAACGTCCCGGACGTCCGCCACAACCTCCGCCGCAGCTTCGACGACGGCTTCGACCGTCCGAGCCAACTGCCCGACAACTACGCCGACTTCGAGTCCCGCTGGATCACCGGACTGGCCGCCGGACTGCCACCGGTGTCGGTGGACGCCGCCCCCGCGCAGGAGTACGCCAGCCGGCCGCTCGCCCCGCTCGACTGGTACGAATCGCCGTGGCTGCAGGCCGCGTCGGCCGTCGTCTGCCTGCTCGGTTTCGTCGGCCACCTGGCCACCGGCGCGGTCCGCCGACTGCGCCACCGCCCCGCCCCCGCCGGAGTGCCCCGCCCGGCCCGCTGGGCCGCCCTGACCGGCACGTTCGCGGTCGTCGGCGCCCCGCTCTACCTGCTGTTCATGGCGATCACGGCAGCCTCACTGCCCGGACCGGTCCTGCTGGGTCGGCCGGTGGTCTGGTCGGTTCTCCAACTGGCTTCCGTGGCAACGGTGGTGGCCGTGACGCTGACTGTCACGGCGGCCGTCCGGAACCACCCGGCGAACGGCAGCCGGGTGCGGCTAGGGCTCCTGACGCTCTCGGGCGCGGTGTTCGTCCCGTGGGCGCTGTACTGGGGGCTGCTGCGCCCCTGAGCTGCGGCGGGACCGGTTGGTCGGACTAGTGCTTGTTGATAACGCCCTGCCAGACCGGGTCCAGGGCAAGGGCCGTGAGCTGCTCGCCGTTGAGGACCGGCGGGCCCGAGTAGAGATCGGTCCCCCCACCCGGGGCGGGGACGGTGCTTGAGGACGCGGTGACCATGCTGCCGTCGGTGCTGTACAGGGTGGCCTGCCAGTCCTGGAGGCCGGCCGCCGCCGCGGGGAGCGTCACCATCAGCAGACTGCCGTCGGGACGGTGGGTGACCGTGCAGGCGGGTGCCGTACCGCAGTCCGCAGTCGGCTTGTAGTCCGTCGATCCGCTCGGCACGCCGACCACCTGGGTGAGCTCGATACGGATGGTGCCGGTCCGCGGGCCGTTGGTGATGGTGTGTGCCACACCGATCCGCCATGGCTTCCCCGACCCGGGCTTCGGGCCCGGGTCCTTCCAGGTGGCGAGGACCCGGTAGCCGGCCGGGACCCGCTCGGCCAGCAGGTCCGGGACGGCCGAACCGGCCGTGGGCGCGTCGGAGGGCTTGCCCGATGGGCTGGAGTTCGTGGGATCGGTCGACGGCTTACCCGATGACGTTCCGGAAGGCGTGCCCGACGGCGTGCCGGACGGCTTGGCGGACCCGGACGCGGAGGCCGCCGGCCCGAGCCCGCTCGCCGTCGGGCTGCCGCCGCCGATGCCGACGGCGAACGCTCCGGCCATCGCGACCGCCGCGACCCCGCCCGTCATGACGGCGGCGCGCCGACGCCTGCCGAGCCGGCCGCGGCGCAGCAGCTCCGCCGTCGGCGGTGGGCCGGCCGGGGGCTGACGGTCCGCCAGCACCTCCAGCGCCTGTGTCAGGTCCTCGTTCTCGTTGATGCTCATGGGCTGACGGCCTCCTGATCCCTGGACCGGCCCTCCGGCCGGTCCTTCGACATGACGGTGCGCAGCCGGGCCATTGCCCGGGAGTGCTGGCTCTTGACGGTGCCGACCGAGCAGCCGAGGACGGCGGCGGTCTCCTTCTCGGAGAGGTCCTCCAGGTGCCGCAGCACCACCACCGCACGCTGCCGGGCGGGCAACGAGCGCAGGGCGCGGTGGAGTTCGTCCGTCTCGCCGTACTCGTCGCCGGGCGTGCCGGGCTGGTCCGGGAGCTCGGCGGTGAGCGTCTCCCGGCGTCGGCGGCGCCACCAGCTGATGTGGCCGTTGACGAGCATCCGCCGCAGGTACGCGTGCGGATCGTCGGCGACCGCCCGGCGCCAGCGGACGTACAGCTTGACCAGGCAGTCCTGCAGCAGTTCCTCGCCGCGGTTGCGGTCTCCCGCGATCAGCGTGGCCGTCCGCAGGTGCCGGGGCCAGGCGACCGCGACGAAGGCCGCGTAGGCGTCGTCCTCGGTTTCTCGACTCACACCGCACACACGCCCGAGTCGGGGTGAAAGGTTGTCAGCAGTTTTCCGGCGGTCTCCGTTCAGTCGGCTCGGGTCCGCAGCCGTCGTACGGCGAGGATCACGGTGGCGGCGGTGAGCAGGGCGAACAGCGCGCTCTCCACGGCCTGGAAGGTCCAGTAGCGGGCGGCGGGCTGCTGGGTGATCTCCACGTGGATCCGGTGGTCGGCGAGGCAGCGGGGCAGGTCGGTGAGCGAGCTGTGGTCCATGCAGTCCTGGAACCAGTCGGTGTGTCCGACGGGGGCGCCGGCCTCGTCGAGGATCGCGCTGGTGTCGATCACCCAGGGTCCGCCGGGGACCCGCAGGCCGCCGATGTCGCCGTAGGTGCCGATCTTGCTGAGGTTGGCGACGATCGGCGCGGTGAGCTGCACCCTGGTCCGCTCGGGTGCCTGGTAGTGCGGCCGGACGAAGGCCGGAAGAGCCAGTTGAAGGACGGTGAACACGGCCAGCGTGGCGGCCATCGCGGGCACGGTGCGGCGCAGGTGGAGGCCGAGGGTGGCGCCGAGCACGGACGCGAAGGCGGTGCAGGCGACGGGTGCGAGCCCGTGCGAGGCGAAGGCGACGGGTTCGAAGCGTGCGCCCTCGACGGCGAGGACGGGGCCGGTGGCCCAGCCGAGCAGCAGCGCGGCGAAGGCGACCGCGAGGGTGCAGCCGCCGGCCACCACGGTGAGTTTGACGGCCAGCCAGCGGCGGCGGGTGATGCTCTGGTTCCACACCAGCCGGTGGGTGCCGGCCTCGAACTCGCGGGCGATCAGCGGGGCGCCGCAGAACACGCCGAGCACGGCGGGCAGCACCAGCAGCAGGTAGCCGAGCAGGTCGGCGCGCAGCCGGTAGCGGTCGGCGAACGCGCCGAGCGGGCCGGCGCAGTCCCGGCCGGCGCAGTGCGCGAGGACGTCCTGGTGGGCCCGGTGGACGTCGAGGCCGAGCAGCAGCAGGTAGCCGGCCAGCAGGAGCAGCGCGGCCAGGCCGATCAGGGCCTGGGTGCGGAACTGGCGCCAGGTCAGCCAGATCATCGGCGGGTCTCCGGTCGGGTGGTCGGGGCTGTGGGGCTGCCCGGCCGGGCGGCGCGGGCCAGGTGGGCGAGGACGAGTTCTTCCAGGTCGGGTGCGGTGACGGCCCACCGGCGGTCGGCGGGCAGTGGCCGTTCGGTGCGGACCAGGGCGGTGGCCGGGCCGTCGGGCGGGTCGGTGCGGGCCAGCACGGTGACGTCGGGCGGCAGGGCGTCGAGGTCGGCGGCGCGGCCGGTCACCCGGGCGTGCCGGGCGATCAGCGGCTCGATGTCGTCGTGCAGGTGGACCCGGCCGCGGGCGAGCAGCACCAGGTGGTCGCAGACCCGGGCGACGTCGGGCAGGGCGTGGGAGGAGAGCACGGCGGTGGCGCCGAGTTCGGTGACGGACTCCATCAGGTGGTCGAGGAAGGCGTGCCGGGAGAGCGGGTCGAGGGCGGCGGCGGGTTCGTCGAGGATCAGCAGGTCGGGGCGTTTGGCGGCGGCCACGGTGAGGGCGAGTTGGGCGCGCTGCCCGCCGGACAGTCGGCCGGCCTTCTGTCGGGGGTCCAACTCGGCGCGGGCCAGGCGGCGTTCGGCGAGCGCCCGGTCCCAGCGCGGATTGAGGCGGGCGCCGAGTCGCAGGTGCTCGGCGACGGTGAGGTCCGGGTAGACGGGGGTGTCCTGGGCGACGTATCCGACCCGGGCGAGGTGGTCGGGGCGGGTGCCGGGCTCGGCGCCGTGCACCCGGATCCGCCCGGAGGTGGGGCCGATCAGTCCGCAGGCGAGCTGCATCAGAGTGGACTTGCCGGCGCCGTTGGGCCCGACCAGGCCGACCACCCGGCCCGCCGGGATGCTCAACTCGACGTCGGCGAGGGCGGTTCGTCGCCCGTACCGCTTGGTGAGCCCGGTGGTCTCCAGCACCGCGGTCACCACTGCCCGTCCTCCGCGTCCTGCTCGGCGCGCCGCGCCCGCCAGGCCCGGACCAGGCGGTACCCGCCCCAGCCGAGGGCGATCAGTACGCCCAACTGCGCGGCCCACCAGGCGTACAGCAGCGGGCTGCGTTCGGTCTTCTCGGCCACCGCGAGCAGCGCGGCACCGGTCGTCGTTGCGGTCATGGCCCCACGTTCCCGTCGGGCGGCGCCGGCCCGCAGCGGCCGAAGGTACGGTCCGGGCGGCAGCGGCGTCGTACTTTCGGCCGGTACGCGGTGCGGGGGGATTCGCCTAGCGTGGCGGCCGTGAGACGAACGTCGACGGTGGGGAACGCGGTGCTGGGGGCGGGGTTCGCCCTGGTGCTGCTGGTGATGGCGGCGCAGTACGCGTCGCAGGGCCGGGTGTGGGCGCTGGACGCGGCGACCGGCGCGGTGGTGTGCGCGCTGGCGCTGGGGCGGGAGCGGCATCGCGGGGGCGCCGCGGCCCTGGGGCTGGCGGTGGCCGGCGCGGCAGCACTGGTGGCGCGGCTGACGGGGCTGCCCGGGGAGCCGGGCGCGGCGGCGGTGGTGGGGCTGCTGGTGCTCGGCGGTTCGGCGGTGCGGACCCTGCCGTGGCGTTCGGCGGTGGCCCTCGGCGTGGCCGGACTGGCCCTGATGACGGCGGGCCTGCTGGCCGCGCAGGCCCCGGCCACCCCGTTCCGGGTCGGCATCGAGGTGTGGGCCCTGGCCCTCGCGGCCGGGCTCGGACTGCGCCTGCTGGACCACCGCCGCCGGGCCGCCGCCGAGGCCGCCCGGCAGGACGAACGTCTCGCGCTGGCACGGGAGTTGCACGACCTGGTGGCGCACCACATCACCGGCGTCGTGGTGCAGGCGCAGGCCGCCCGGATCGTCGCCCGCAAGCGCCCCGAGCAGTTGGACGAGACCCTCGCGGGGATCGAGACGGCGGGCGCCGACGCGCTGTCCGCGATGCGCCGGGTGGTCGGCCTGCTGCGCGCCGGCGACGACACCCCGGGGACGGCGCCCGCCGCCCCCGGCGCGGCCGAACTCGCCGCCCTGGTCGAGCGGTTCGAGGGTCACGGCCCGGCGGTCCGGCTGCGGCTCCCCGATCGGGACGCGACGCCGTGGCCGCCGGAGGTCGCCACCACTGTGCACCGGATCGTCCAGGAGTCGCTGACCAACGTCGCCCGGCACGCCGCGCACGCCCGCACCGCGGAGGTCGCCGTCGCCCACGCGCCCGGCGCGCTGACCGTCACCGTCACCGACGACGCCTCGCCCGCCCCCGCCCGTCACCTGCGCCCCGTCGGGTTCGGCCTGCTCGGCATGCGCGAACGCGTCGAGGCCCTCGGCGGCACCTTCGCCGCCGGCCCCGGCCCCACCGCCGGCTGGACCGTCCACGCCGAACTGCCGGTGCCGGCGGGCGGTGCCCGGTGACCGCCCCCGACCTGCTCACCGACCACGCGGCACCGGCCCGCACCCCGGAC
>NZ_BMRI01000014.1:69805-93685 GCF_014648555.1 Kitasatospora griseola | reverse complement strand
GCGGGCGGCGCCCGGTGACCATTCGCGTGCTGCTCGCCGACGACCAGGCGATGATCCGCGGCGGGCTGCGGCTGATCCTGGAGGACCAGGAGGACATCACCGTGGTCGGCGAGGCCGCCGACGGGCCCGCGGCGGTCGAACTCGCCCGGCGGCTGCGCCCCGACGTCTGCCTGGTCGACATCCGGATGCCCGGCCTGGACGGCATCGACGTCACCCGGGCCCTGGCCGGCCCCGGTGTCCCCGACCCGCTGCGGGTGGTCGTCGTCACCACCTTCGACCTCGACGAGTACGTGCACGGCGCGCTCCGGGCCGGCGCGGTCGGCTTCGTCCTCAAGGGCGCCGCGCCCGCCCTGCTGATCGAGGCGGTCCGCGCCGCGCACGCCGGCGACGCGCTGATCTCGCCGTCCCTCACCCTCCGGCTGCTGCGCGGCCTCGCCCCCGCCCCCGCCCCGGCGGCCGCTCCGCCCGACCGCCCGCTCTCCGCCCGGGAGACCGAGGTGGTCCGCGCCATCGCCCGGGGCCGCACCAACCAGGAGATCGCCGCCGACCTGTTCATCACGCTCAGCACCGTGAAGAGCCACCTGACGGCCGTTCAGCAGAAGCTCGGCGCCCGCAACCGGGTCGAGATCGCCGCCTGGGCCTGGCAGCACCGGCTGGTGGACCGCCCCTGACCCGCTCCGGGGCCCGAGCTCGGGGGCGGCTCAGGGTCCGTCCCGGATGCCTCGCGCGGCACCCGGACGACAGACTTCCGTACGTCAACAGGCACGGCAGCGACAAGGGTTGAGGAGTACGGGGGATGCGCGTGAAGACCATGGGACGCGGGCTGGCGGGGACGGCCGCGATCGGCGCACTGGTGGTGGCGCTCACCGCCGGGACGGCCGCGGCCGCGCCCGCCGCCGGTGCGACGCCGCCGAACGCGGCCGCGCTGCGCGCCTCCATCACGGGCCTGCCGACCGATCAGCTCACCAGCGCCGTCGTGCTGGTGGACGGCGACGGCGGCCGCTGGTCGGGCACCTCGGGGGTCGGCGACCCGGCCACCGGGCGGCCGGTGAAGGCCGACGGGGAGTTCCGGATCGGCAGCATCTCCAAGGTGTTCACCGCCACCGTGCTCCTCCAGCTGGCCGCCGAGCACCGCGTCGACCTGGACGGCACCGTCCAGCAGTACCTGCCCGGCACCCTGCCGAAGGGCTACCCGGACGTCACCGTGCGGCAGTTGCTCAACCACACCAGCGGCCTGCCGACCGGCCAGGGGCAGTTCCCCGACGACGGCACCCCGGAGTGGTTCGCCGCCCACGCGAGCGACAGCTTCACCCCGCAGGAGGTGGTCAGGCGGATCATGGCCAACCCGAAGCAGTTCGACCCGGGCACCGCCCAGCAGTACAACGGCGTCAACTACTACCTGGCGGGCCTGGTGATCGAGCAGGTCACCGGCCGCACCTTCGCCCAGGAGCTGGGCGCCCGGATCGTGCGCCCGCTCGGCCTGCACCACACCTCGGCGCCCGCCGCCGACGACACCGCACTGCCGAACCCGAGCGCGCACGCCGTCCTCACCGTCACCCGCCCGGACGGCAGCACCGGCCTGGCGGACGTCACCCGGCAGAGCCCCTGGCCGTGGGCCGAGGGCGGCATGATCTCCACCGCGCCCGACCTGGACCGCTTCATGTCCGCGCTGCTGCACGGCAAGCTGCTGCCGCCCGCCCAGCAGGCCGAGCTGTTCGCCGTGCCCGATGTCCCGAACGTCCAGAACAACCACTGCGACATCGGCCCCACCGCCGGCCGGGCCTGTTTCAGCACCGGCCTGATGCGCTTCTCCCCCGCCCCCGGCGTCGAGTTCTGGGGCAAGACCGGCAGCCGCCCCGGGTACACCAGCGCCGTCTTCGCCACCCGCGACGGCTCGCGCGAGCTGGTCTACTCCTTCACCCCGACCTCCCGCGCGGGCGCCCCGTTCGCCGCCCAGTACCGGGTCGCCGCCGCCGCGTTCGACCTGCCGGCCCTCTGACACCGGCACGCGGAGGGGCCCGCACCGCGCGTCGCGGTGCGGGCCCCTCGCCGTGGCGTCAGCTCGCGGCGAGCAGCTCCAGGCTGTCGATGACCCGGTGCGAGAAGCCCCACTCGTTGTCGTACCAGGCGACCACCTTGACGTGGCGGCCGTCGACCCGGGTGAGCTCCGAGTCGAAGATCGACGACGCCGGGTTGCCGACGATGTCGGAGGAGACCAGCGGGTCCTCGGAGTACTCCAGCACGCCCGCGAGCTTGCCGCCGGCGGCCTCGCGGTAGGCGGCGAGCACCTCCTCGCGGGTGACGTCGCGGGAGACGGTGGTGTTCAGCTCGACGATCGAGCCGACCGGGATGGGCACCCGGATCGAGTCGCCGGACAGCTTGCCGTCCAGCTGCGGCAGCACCAGGCCGATCGCCTTCGCGGCGCCGGTGGTGGTCGGCACGATGTTGACGCCGGCGGCGCGGGCCCGGCGCGGGTCGCGGTGCGGGCCGTCCTGGAGGTTCTGCTCCTGGGTGTAGGCGTGCACGGTGGTCATGAACCCGTGCTCGATGCCGGCCAGTTCGTCGAGGACGGCGGCCAGCGGGGCCAGCGCGTTGGTGGTGCAGGACGCGTTGGAGACGATGGTGTGCGCGGCCGGGTCGTACGCCTCGGTGTTGACGCCGTAGGCCAGGGTGACGTCGGCGCCGTCGGACGGCGCCGACACCAGGACCTTCTTCGCACCCGCGGCCAGGTGGGCCCGGGCGGCCTCGGCGGAGGTGAACCGGCCGGTGGCCTCCAGCACGATGTCCACGCCGAGGTCGGCCCACGGCAGGTCGGCGGGGTTGCGCTCGGCGAGCACCTTGATCCGGCGGCCGTCCACCACCAGGACGTCGCCCTCGACCGTCACCGGGCGGCCGAGCCGGCCCGAGGTGGTGTCGTAGGCCAGCAGCCGGCCGAGCGCGGTCGGCTCGGTCAGGTCGTTGACGGCGACGACCTCCAGCTTGCTGTCGCGTTCCAGCAGGGCGCGCAGCACGTTGCGTCCGATACGGCCGAATCCGTTGATGGCGATGCGGGTCATGGAAGGCGCCCCTTCTGTGCGCTGGGTGAACTCCTCCACTTTCGCTCGCCGGACCGGCCGACGGCAGTGGCGTCCGTGCCATGGTTCGCAAGGATCGCGCCAATGCCCGAGGGCAACGGGAAAACGCTTTCCCATCCGGTCCGGAAAACGCTTTCCCGTCCGCCCGGGAGAGCGCTCTCACTCCCCCTTGGCGAAGGTCCGCCGGTACTCGCTCGGCGTGGTCCCGAGGATCTGCTGGAAGTGCGTGCGCAGGTTGGCGCCGGTGCCGAGGCCGGTGGCGGCGGCGATCTGCTCGACGCCCTGCTCGGAGCGTTCCAGCAGCTCGCGGGCCAGGTCGACGCGGGCCCGCAGCACCCACTGCATCGGCGTGTATCCGGTGTCCTCGACGAACCGCCGGGAGAAGGTGCGCGGCGAGACCGCCGCGTGCCGGGCCAGCGTCCGCACGGTGAGCGGCTCGTCCAGCCGGTGCAGCGCCCACTCGCGGGTGGCGGCGAACCGTTCGCCGATCGGCTCGGGCACGCTGCGCGGCACGTACTGCGCCTGGCCGCCGCTGCGGTACGGCGCGGCCACCAGCCGCCGCGCGGTGTGGTTGGACGCGGCCACCCCGAGGTCGCGGCGCAGCATGTGCAGGCACAGGTCGATGCCGGACGCCGCGCCCGCCGAGGTGAGCACGCTGCCCTCGTCCACGAACAGCACGTTCTCGTCGACCCGCACCCGCGGGTACTTCACGGCCAGCGCCCGGGTGTAGTGCCAGTGCGTGGTGGCCCGGCGGCCGTCCAGCAGGCCGGTGGCGGCCAGCGCGAACGCCCCGGTGGAGATCGCCGCCAGCCGGGCCCCGCGGGCGTGCGCCGCGCACAGCGCCTCGACCACGGCGGCCGGCGGGTCGTCCCGGTCGGGGTGGCGGTAGCCGGGCACGAACACCGACTCCGCCCACTCCAGCGCCTCCAGCCCGTGCGCCACGTGGTACGACAGCCCGTCCCCGCCCGCCACCAGCCCGGGCGCCGCCCCGCACACCCGCACCTCGTAGGGCATGCTCGCGCGGGTCGAGAACACCTGCGCCGGGATCCCGACGTCGAGCGGTTTCGCACCGTCCAGGACCAGCACGGCCACCCGGCGCAGACGAGGAGCAGACATCCCTTCACCCTAGGCGGCCGTCGGCATCGCCGACCGCAGCGGTGGTCCCCGACGTCCGCTCAGTCGGCGATGCCGAGGACCTGTCGGATCGTCCCGGGGTCGTCGAGGCTGCGCAGCATGCAGTGCGCGACGTCGGCCCGGGAGACGCTGCCGCCGCCGCGCACGTTCCGTCCGTGGGCGGTCCGGTAGTCGCGGGTGAGGGCCTTGTCGGTGAGCCGGGGCGGGCGGACCACCGTCCAGTCCAGATCGCCGGCGCGCACCGCGTCCTCCATCCGGGCCAGGTCGGCGTAGTGGGCGCGCAGCACTCGTTTCACCAGCGGTGTCAGCAGGTACCGCAGCACCGGGCCCTCGCCGGGGTCGTGGCGCGGCGGGTGCGGCCGGTCGGGGGACGGCACGGTGCCGACCGGCGCGGCGCTGACCACCACCAGCCGCCGGACGCCGGTCTGCCGCATCGCGCCGATGACGGCGCGGGTGCCGTGCTCGGCCACTCCGATCCCGGCCTTGCCGACCGCGCCCAGCCCGGACAGCACCGCGTCCGCGCCCTCCACCGCCGCCCGCAGTTCGGCCGGCCCGGCGGTCGCCAGGTCGGCCTGCACCACCCGCGCCCAGGGCTGTTCGCCCAGTTTGGCGGGGTTGCGCACCACCGCGGTGACGTCGTGCCCGCGCTCCAGCGCCTGGTCGAGCAGGTGCCGGCCGATGCCGCCGGTGGCGGCCAGTACGGTCAGTTTCATCGCGCCTCTCATTCTCTTCTCCACGACCTCGAAGGCATCCTCATAAGGATTCTGACGTTCCGTCAGTTCGAATCGCTCCGAGGCGGAAGCCCGAGGCGCTCCCGGCGCGAACGCCGAGGGCCCGCCCGGCCGACCGATCGTCGACCGCGCGGGCCCCGGGTGGAGTTCGGTGCTCAGCCCATGCTCTTCGCCCCGTCGATGGCCTCCCGGATGATGTCGGCGTGCCCGGCGTGGTGGGTGGTCTCGGCGATGATGCCCAGCACGGCGCGGCGGACCGACCGGATCTCGGGGTTGAGGTCCCAGGGGGCCGGGGGCATCTGGTAGCTGGTGTTCAGGTCGGCGTCGGTGAGGCCTGCCACCAGCTGGTCGGTGGCGGCGGCCACGGCCTCGTACGCGGCCAGCACACCTGCGAGCGTCTCACCGGGGAGCAGGCGGAACTCCTCGTTGCGGCGCTGGTAGTCGGCCTCGGTGAAGTTCATGAAGTCCGGCAGCGCGGCCGGGCCGAACTCGACGAACGCCGCCCAGGTTCGCTCCATCTCGGTGACGTGCTTGATCAGGCCGCCGAGGCACAGCTCGCTGACGGTGGTGCGGCGCCCGGCCTGCTCGTCGTCCATGCCCTTGGTGGTCAGCCGCATGAAGAACCGGGCCTGGCGAAGGGCTGACAGCAGATCGGCCCGCTCACCGGTCGGCCGCTCGTCCGTGATGGTGGTGGAGTACTCGCCGACGGGGGTCTCGGTGGTCATCGTCTCGCCTCTCTGGCACGTCAACATCGGTTCCCTGCAAGCGAGTTCCGCACGGTTTCGGGGTGTTCTCCCTCGCTCGTGTTCCACTTTAGGAGCCATTGCGGTCAGTTTCCGGCCGCAATGGGAGGAGGATCTGAGCATGGCCGACACCAGTGCCCGCACCCTGCGGCTGCTCACCCTGCTCCAGTCCCACCGCTACTGGCCCGGCCAGGAGCTCTCCGCCCGGCTCGGCGTCTCCGCCCGCACGCTGCGGCGCGACGTCGACCGGCTGCGCGAGCTCGGCTACCCGGTGGAGGCCCGGCGCGGCGTGGACGGCGGCTACCAGCTCGCCGCGGGCGCCGCGCTGCCGCCGCTGGTGATCGACGACGAGGAGGCGGTGGCGCTGGCCGTCGGGCTGCAGGCGGCGGCCGACGGCGCGGTCGAGGGCCTCGCGGAGGCGTCGGTGCGGGCGCTGGCGAAGGTGGTGCAGGTGATGCCGGCCCGGCTGCGCCGCCGGGTGGAGGCGCTGCGCACCGTCACGGTGCCGGCCGCCTGGCCGGGCCGGGGCGGCGGCGAGGCCCGGATCGACCCGGACGCCCTCACCGCCGTCGCGCTGGCCTGCCGCGACACCGAGCGGCTGCGGTTCCGGTACGGCACCGCGGACGGCCGGGCCGGCGAGCGCCACACCGAGCCGCACCACCTGGTCCGGCTGGGACGGCGCTGGTACCTGGTGGCGTACGACCTCACCCGGCAGGACTGGCGGACGTTCCGGCTGGACCGGCTGGAGGCGCCCGCCCCGACCGGCGCCCACTTCCGGCCGCGCCCGCTGCCGGCCGCCGATGCCGCCGAGTTCGTCCGGGCGGGCCTGACCGGCCAGGCCCGCCAGTACCGGGTCGAGGTGCTGGCCGCCGCCCCCGCGGGGCCGATCCGGCAGCGGATCGGCAGTTGGGCCCAGGTCGAGGAGGCGGCCGAGGGCCGCTGCCGGATCGTGATGAGCACCGAGTCGCTGGACTGGCCCGCGATGGCGATCGGCTCGCTGGACGTCGACTTCCAGGTGGTCTCCCCGCCCGAGCTCACCGAGCTGATGGCCGCCTGGGGCGAACGCTTCACCCGCTGCACCGCGCCCAACGGGCAGGCAGAATCGGCGTCGTGACGACTCAGCAGCTGCTCACCCCGGCCGAGGCCGCCGAACGCTCGGGCTTCAGCCTCGACACCCTGCGCTACTACGAGCGGATCGGCCTGCTCACCGCCATCACCCGCGCCACCAGCGGACACCGCCGCTTCACCCCGGACGACCTGGCCTGGCTGGGCATCCTGCGCTGCCTGCGCGACACCGGCATGCCGATCGCCGACATGCGCCGCTACGCCGAACTCGCCCGGGTCGAGGGCCCGGGCAGCCTCCGCGACCGGATCGCCCTGCTGGAGCGCCACGACGCCGCCGTCGACGAGCAGATCGCCCTGCTGGAGCGCCAACGCACCCACCTGCGCGACAAGATCGCCTACTACCGGGAAGTCCTGGACGGCGGCTGAGGACCGCGCGACGGAGCCTCAGCCCATGGTGCGCTGCCCGTCCAGGGTCTCGCGGAGGATGTCGGCGTGCCCGGCGTGCTGGGTGATCTCCGCGAGGATGTGCAGCAGGACCCGGCGCACGCTCCACACCGCGCCGGGTTCGAACCAGGGCGCGGACGGCAGGGCGTGCTCGCCGTCCAGGTCGAGGGTGGCGACCAGGCCGTCGGTGTGTTCGGCGACCGCCCGGTAGCGCTCCAGCAGGACGTCCAGACTCTCGCCGGGCAGCATCCGGAACTGGTCGGCCCAGGCCCGGGCGTCGGACGGCGCGCCCGCGGAGCGCATCGCCTCCGCGCCGCCGAGCGCGAACCGCGTCCAGCGTTCCTCGATCCCGGCGACGTGCTTGATCAGCCCGCCGAGGGTGAGCTCGCTGACGGTGAGGCGCTGCCGGGCCTGGTCGTCCGTCAGACCGCGCACGGTGTAGCGCAGGAAGCCGCGGTGCCGGTCGAGCGCGGCCAGCAGGTCGGCGCGTTCGCCGGTGAGGTCGGGGAGCGGGGTGACCATCGGCTCAGGCCACCTCCACGGTGGCCGGCGGCTCGCCCTCGGCGGCGGACGGGTCGATCAGCGAGAACGCCGCGCCCTGCGGGTCGACGAAGGACGCGAAGCGCCCGAACGGGGTGGTGATCGGCCCGAACACCAGCCGTCCGCCGGCCTCGGCGACCCGGGCGACCGCGGCGTCGCAGCCGTCGACCACGAAGTACACGCTGATGAACGACGGTACCTGCGTGGGTACTTCGGACGTCATGGCCATCGAGCCGAGCACCGGTGTGTCGCCGATGCTGAAGACCCGGTAGTCGACGTTGGTGTCGGCGACCTTCCGCACCCCGTAGGAGAAGACCTTCGGGAAGAAGGTGTTGGCAGCGGCCGGGTCTCGGGTGAACACCTCCGCCCAGCCGTAGCTGCCGGGCGCGTCGCGCAGCGCGAAGCCGGTGTGCTCGCCGCCCTGCCAGATGCCGAACACCACACCGCCCGGGTCCTTGGCGAGCGCCATCGAGCCGAACGTGCCGACCTTCATCGGCTCCAGCAGCAGGGTGCCGCCGGCCGCCCGGATCCGCTCCGCGGTGGCCTCGACGTCGACCGAGGCCAGGTAGAGCACCCAGGCGGACTGTCCGGGGCCCTGGCCGGGCATCGGCGGCACGATCGCGGCCACCGCCCTGCCGTCCCGGTACGCCTGCGTGTAGTTGCCGTACTCGGTCGAGGATTCGCCGAACGTCCAGCCCAGCACTGAGCCGTAGAAGCTCTTGGCGCCCTCCAGGTCGGTGAACATCGCGTCCGCCCAGACCGGGGTGCCTTCGGGTTGCGCAGCCATGGTGCCTCTCGCTCCGCTGTCGGGGATCGGGGATCCGCGGCCCGCCGAAGGGCCCGGCCGCGGGCAGAACCACCTGCGTTGCCACGCTAACCAGCGAGGTCACGGGTTTCCCGGCGGCGCGCGCGGCCACTACCCGACGGGCCGTCAGAAGCCGGGCGGACCAACGGAGAAACGAGGCTCGAACGCCTGTTACGGGGCGGTGACAGCGCTCGCACGGACCGGGGTCATCCGACTGCGAATCTATTGAACGTCGCCCGAACGGCAGCGCAGCAGAGCGCGGAACGGACCGGGCGGAAACCATCGTCGAGCACTGTTTCCAGGGGGAATCATCCATGTCCGCGCGCGCCCGCCTCCGCCGTTCCGCCGCTGTCGCCTTCGTCTCCGCGATCACTGCCGGCTCCGCTCTGCTGCTGACCGCCTGCGACCCGTCGGCCGATGCCAACGCCGCGAAGTCCGGCAGCGCCGCGCCGAGCGCCGCGACCGGCTCCCCCTCCGCGCCCGCCTCCGCCGCGCCCTCGGCGTCCGCGTCCGCGTCGACCACCGCCTCCCCGTCCGCGCCCACCTCGCCGAGCAGCTCCGTCTCCGCGCCGACCGACCGGCCCTCCGCCACCCCGACGAAGGCCGCGCTGAACCTCACCAAGGGCACCGGGCTGACCATCAGCAACGGCACCCGCTACGTGGTGATGGACGGCAAGGTCGTCGACTTCGGCACCGTGGTCCGCGACCTCGCGTGGTCCCCCGACGGCAAGCACGCCGCGTTCATCGACGGCAACGGCAACCTGGAGACCGCCGACCCGGACGGCAGCCACAAGGTCCTGGTCGCCAAGGCCCCCTCGGGCGTCACCTGGTCGCACCCGACCTGGCAGGTGTTCACGCCCACCGCCGACGAGTCCCTGGGGTACCTCAAGCCCAAGAACAACCTGCTGTTCACCGCGGACGACCACGGCGCGCTGCGTCTGTTCGGCGTCCCCGCGCAGGCGGGCGCCACCCCGCAGCCGCTCAGCCTGGGCACCTTCAGCGACGACAACGTCAAGCCGCTGCCGGAGACCGGCAACCAGTGGCTGAACGCCGGCGGCCGGTTCGGCAGCGCTGCCTACGCCAACAAGAACGACGGCCAGGTGTACCTCCGCGACGACTACCTGCGCCAGCAGGGCGCGGCCGTCTCCAAGGGCTCGCAGCCCGACCTGTCCGACGAGGGCGACCTGGTGTTCGTCCGGTCCGTCGGCGGCCACGACCACCTGTTCACCAAGACCGGCGGCTACAACGGCCCGGAGCGCGACATCACGCCGAAGGCCACCGTCGACTACACCGAGCCGACCTTCTCCCCGGACGGCGCGACCATCGCCTTCCGCGCCCCCGACGGCATCTACACCATGCCCGCCAAGGGCGGCACCCCGAAGAAGGTCAGCGACACCGTGGGCCTGCCCGCGTTCCGCGGCTGACACCCGTCGCGCATTCGCCCCGGTCCACGCAATTGACGCGTCGACATCCCCAACGGCCCCGGGCCGCAAGGATGTTGGCGACTGCTGACAGGATGTGTACGAGACACATGCCATCATGGCGGCGGCCCGGTCACCGACCGGGCCGCCGCACGTAGATCTGTTCCATGGGGGGAATCTTCGATGAGCGAACGCATCCGTCTGCGCCGGTCCGCCGCCGCCCTGCTGGTGGCCGCCGTCACCACCGGCTCGGCCCTGCTGCTGACCGCCTGCGACCCGGAGGGCGACACCGGCACGACTGCCGCCCCCAGCAAGGCCGTCGACAGCCCGGCCGCGGCCGAACCGTCCGGCCCGGCCGGCGGCTCGCCCGCCCCGGCCGGCGGCAAGCTGAACAAGACCGCCGGCACCAAGGTCACCGTCAGCACCGGCACCAACACCGTGCTGATGGACGGCAAGTCCGTCGACTTCGGCACCGTGGTCCGCGATCTGGCCTGGTCCCCGGACGGCAAGCACGCCGCGTTCATCGACGGCGCGGGCAACCTGGAGACCTCCGACCCGGACGGCAGCCACAAGACCGTCATCGCCAAGGCCCCGTCCGGCGAGACCTGGTCCCACCCGACCTGGCAGGTGTACGGCCCGGACGAGCCGCACGGCGCCGGCACCTACCTGCTGTTCACCGCCGACGACAAGAAGGCGCTGAAGCTGCTGTCCGTCGAGGCGAAGGCGGGCGCCAAGCCGGATGCGCTGCACGTCGGCGACTCCGAGGCCGAGAAGCCGCTCCCGGACGTCGGCAACCTGTGGCCGAACTCGGCCGGCAAGGCCGGCGCGACGGTGTACGCCAACAAGAACGACGGCCAGGTGTACTTCCACGACGTGATCAGCCGCACCAACGGCGGTGTGATCACCAAGGGTTCGCAGCCCGCGCTGGCCGACGACGGCACGGTGGTGTTCGTCCGCTCGGTCAGCGGCCACGCCCACATCTTCGCCAAGGCGCACGAGCAGGGCGCCAAGGAGGTCGACCTGACGCCGAGCGCCGCGGTGGACTACACCGAGCCGGTGATCTCGCACGACGGCAAGAACATCGCGTTCCGCGGCCCGGACGGCATCTACACCATGCCCGCCAAGGGCGGTAAGCCCGACCGGATCACCGACACGGTCGGGCTGCCCGCCTACCGCTCCTGAGCCAGGCGGGCCAACTCCTGCTGCAGGTTCGGGAGTTGCTGCTCGGCGAGGTCGTGCGGCAGCCACTCCACCGGGTCGATGAAGCGGAACAGCACCCGGCTCGGAGTGATCGCGAACTCGTAGTCCTCGAAGCCCACCACGGCGCCCAGCTCGCCCCGGGCGGCCCCGCGCACCACGTGCGCGGTCAGGTCGTCCGGGGCGCCCTGCTGATCGGCCGTCACCTGACGGCGGGCGTTCGGGCGGCCCAGGTACGGGCAGACCATCGTCGCGTACAGCATGCACGCCCGGTGGCCGGGGGCCTCCATGGTGGGCGCCATGTTCCGGTACGGCCGGCCGGCCGCCAGCGCCTCGCCGATCGCGGCCGCTTCCTCCCCGCCGACCACCCGCCACACCGGGCCGCGCGGCATCAGCGTGTTGCACACCGAGCACAGCCGCTCCCGCGCGCAGGCGGCGGACCGCTCGTAGTCGGTCAGCCCGAATTGCGGGTGGCCGCCCTCCCACGGGGTGATCGCGGGCACCGGGTAGCCGCGCTCGTCACGCGGGCGGACGGCCACGGCGGGCGGCTTGGGCACGGAGTCGAAGCGCATGCCCCATGCCTATCACGCCTGACGACTCACCCGCGCGGCACCGCATACTCGGTCAACTCGGCGCTTCCCGGGACGAGTTGAATCCACTCGCCGGGCACGTCGAGGACCGCGATCCCGGCCGTGGCGAACTTCTCCCGCAGCCGCTCCAGCGGCTCGCTCTCCCGCTCCCCCGCCAGCGCCAGTACCAGCTCCTGCACCTCGGGCCGGTGCCCGACCAGCATCGCGGTGCGCACCATCGGCGGCAACGCCCGCACCAGGCCGATCAGTTCGTCCACCTCGCCCTTGTAGGCGCGGGGCTCCAGGACGAGTTCGGGTGCGCCGCCGAGCGCCGGCTCGGCCAGCTCCCAGGTCTGCCGGGTGCGCACCGCCGTCGAGCACAGCACCCGGTCCGGCACCAGCCCGTGCGCGGCCAGCCAGCGCCCGGCCGCCGCCGCGTCGGCCCGGCCGCGCTCGGCCAGCGGGCGCAGCTCGTCCGGCACGTCCGGCCAGTCCGCCTTGGCGTGCCGCAGCACGATCAACCGCCGCTGTTGGGTCATCCCCCCAGTGTGGCCCGCTCCGCCGGTGGTGTGTTGCGGGACGCGCCGCCGGGGACCGGCTGCCAGGATGGGAGTCCCGACCCCCTGGAGCACGTCATGGCCCCCGCCGTCCACCTCGCCCAGCAGGACGACGCCGACGCGCTGCTCGGCCGCAGCCCGCTGGCCGCGCTCACCGGCATGCTGCTGGACCAGCAGGTGCCGATGGAGAAGGCGTTCAGCGGCCCGTGGGTGATCGCGCAGCGGATGGGCGCGGACGACCTGGACGCGCACGCCGTCGCCGCCGCCGACCCGGAGGCGTTCGCCGCGCTGTTCGCCGAGAAGCCGGCCGTGCACCGCTACCCGGGTTCGATGGCCAACCGGGTCCAGCAGCTCTGCGCCTACCTGGTCGAGCACTACGACGGCGACGCGGAGGCGGTCTGGCGCGACGCCCCCACCGGCGAGGACCTGCTGGCCCGGCTGAAGGCGCTGCCCGGTTTCGGCGCGCAGAAGGCGCAGATCTTCCTGGCGCTGCTCGGCAAGCAGTACGGCGTCCGCCCGCCCGGCTGGCGCGAGGCGGCGGGCGCGTACGGCGAGGAGGGCTGCCACCGCTCGGTCGCCGACATCACCGGTCCGGAGTCGCTGCTGAAGGTCCGCGCCACCAAGCAGGAGGCCAAGCGTGCCGCGAAGGCCGCCAAGGGCTGATACCGCCGGAAAACCGGACGACACGCCCGGGGCGGCTCCGCTAGCGTCCCGTCCATGCGTGCCTTGACCGAGCCCGAGATCCGCGCCGCCTTCGTCAACTGCTCGAAGGGCGAGGCCAAGCGCCTGCCCGTCCCGCGCGAGCTGGCCGAACAGCGCTGGGACGACCTGGACTTCCTCGGCTGGCGCGACCTCGGTGCGCCCGACCGGGCGTACCTGGTCGCCGAGCTCGACGGAGACCTGGTCGGGGTGACGCTCCGGTCGCCGAACGTCCGACGCAGCCTGACCAGGACGAACGTCTGCTCGGCGTGCATCACCGCCCACCAGGGCAGCGGCGTGTCGCTGCTGACCGCGCCCCGGGCGGGCGTCCGCGGCCGCGAGGGCAACTCGGTGGGCACCTACCTCTGCGCCGACCTGGCCTGTTCGCTGTACGTGCGCGGTATCCGCCGCCCGGCGACGGTCAGCCGTCCGAACGAGTCGCTCCCGTTGGAGGACCAGATCGCCCGGACGGTCGCCAACCTGGAGGCGTTCCTCCGCCAGGTGCTGGCCTGACGCTCCGCCGTCAGGCGGACTTGTACTCCACGGTGAGCAGGGCGCGGCCCAGCGCGTGCGCGGTCAGCGCGAAGCCGACCTGCGCGGCGGGGGTGTCGCGCTGCACGCCGAGGTTCGCCACGTCCAGGGCGTGCACCACGAACACGTAGCGGTGGGCCGGCCCGGGCGGCGGGGCCGCGCCGTCGTACCGGTGGCCGGGGAAGTCGTTGCGGACGTGGAACGCCCCGCCGGGCAGCCCGCTGTCCTCCGACCCGGCGCCGCGCGGCAGTTCGGTGGTGTCGGCGGGCAGGTCGACGGCCAGCCAGTGCCACCAGCCGGCGCCGGTCGGCGCGTCCGGGTCGTAGCAGGTCACCGCGAACGACCGGGTGCCGGCCGGGAAGCCCTCCCAGGACAGCTGCGGCGACCGGTTCCCCGCGCCGTACACGTGCGCGTCCGGCATGGTGGCCCCGTCCACCAGGTCCGCGCTGTGCAGCTCGAACCTCGGCACCGGCGGCAGGAAGTCGTACGGGAGCGGGATGCGGCCGGTCATCGGTGTCCTCTCGCAGGTGTTCGCTGGTACGCCGGGCAGTCTACGGAGCGTCACGCGCGAGCCGGCGCGTCGACGGCCGAGCCGAGCACCGTGTCGGTCCGGCCGAGGTCGAAGACCAGGTCGAAGTGGTTGCGGCCGCCGATCAGCAGTTCCCGCACCGGCACGCCGGCGTCCCGGGCGGCGTGCGCGAACTCGGCCTGCTGGCGGGCGAACTCGCCGGTCTCGTACTCGCCGAGCGCCACCACCAGCGGCGGCAGCGCCGTGAGGTCGGCGAACAGCGGGCTGAGCCGGCGGGCCCGCTCGACGTCCAGGCCGAGCGGCTCGTTGACGTAGCTGAGGGCGATCGGCTCCAGGTCGTAGACGCCGCTGAGCAGCGCCGCCCCGGAGATCCGTCCGCGCAGGCGCCCGTCGAGCAGCGCGGTGGCGGCCAGGTGCGCGCCGGCCGAGCTGCCGCTGAGCACGATCCGCTCCGGGTCGACGTCCAGTTCGGCGGCGTGCTCGACCAGCCACACCACCGCCTCGGTGACCTGTGCGGCGATCTGCTCCACCGTCCAGGCGGGCGCCAGCCCGTAGCCGACGGCGGCGTACGCGGTGCCGCGGGCGACGAAGTCCAGCGCGGGGAAGACCGAGTCCTCCTTGCCGAGCTCCTGCCAGTAGCCGCCGTGCACGAAGACGTGCAGCGGCGCGCCGGGCACCGCCGGGAAGAAGTCGATCAGTTCCGGCCCGTCCGCCCCGTACCGCAGCTCGCGATGCCCGGGCAGCTCCCGCAGGGCGCGGCCGCTCTCCCGGGCGTACGCGGCGAGTTCCGCGCCGAAGTCCGACACCCGGCTGCTGGGCGAGTACTCCCGATCGAGTTCCCGCTGGTCGAAGCCCCGGTAGACCGCCACCCTGCCGCTCCCCTCACCCAACCAGGTATAGACCAATACGGGAGGCCGCGGCTAGCGTGGTCACTCCCCGTACTTCCTTCTCCGGAGTTGCCCCGTGGAGACGTCCGTCCTCGCCTTCGCCACCGACCTGCTCGACGAAGGGGCCGACACGTTCTTCGGCAACCTTACCGACCGGGCCGGCGTCGGCGGCGTCACGCTCGCCTCCGTCTACCACGAGGCCCGCGACGTCTTCCCGCACAACCCGCACCGCGTGCTGCGCTACCTCGAACCCGGCGCCGCCTACTTCCGCCCCGACCCCGCCCGCTGGGCCGGCCGGCGCCTCGCCCCGCTGCCCTCCACCGCGATCGGCGCCCGCGACCCGTTCGCCGAGGCCGCCGAGGAGACCCGCCGACGCGGCCTCAAACTGCACGCCTGGACGGTCTTCTGCCACAACGACCGGCTCGGCTTCGCGCACCCCGACTGCGCCCCCGCCAACGCCTTCGGCGACCGCCACCTCACCGAGCTCTGCCCCGCCAACCCCGAGGTCCGCGCGTACTGCCACACCCTGGTCGAGGAGCTCGCCCGCTACGGCGTGGACGCGATCCGCGCCGAGTCCCTGCACTTCCACGGCCTGGCCCACGGCTACCACCACGAGCGCTACTTCGAGCAGCTCGGCCCCGTCACCGAGGCCCTGCTGTCGATCTGCTTCTGCCCGCACTGCCTGGCCGCCGCCACCGCCGCGGGCGTCCCCGCCGAGCGCGTCCGCGACACCGTCCGCGCCGAACTGCGCGCCCGGCTCGCCGACGAGGCCCGCGCCCTCACGCCCGTCCCGCTGGACGAGCTGGCCGGCGGCGCCCTCGCCGCCTACGTCGACGCCAGTGCCCGCACCGTCACCACGCTGGCCGCCGAACTCGCCGCCACCGCCTCCGCCCACGGCATGCGCCTGACCTTCATGGACGGCGGCGGCCCCGGCACCGGCTGGCTCTCCGGCATCGACCTGCCCGCGCTGGCCGGCGCCGCCCACCAGATCGAGACCCTCGGCTACGCCAGGACCCCCGAGGCCGTCCGCGAGAAGGTCGCCGCCTTCGCCCTGCACGGCGTCCGCCCGCAGGACATGGCCGTCATCCTCCGCCCGATGTCCTCCGACTGCGACGGCCCCGCCAACCTGGCCGCCAAGATCTCCACCCTGCGCGAGCTCGGCGTCCCCGAGGTCGAGTTCTACAACTACGGCCTGATGCGGCTCTCCTCGCTCGACCGGATCGGCGCCGCACTGCGCTGAGGCGGAAAGTCGGTCGGCGTTGGTCCCGCTTGCTGCGCCCGCCATGTCCCAAACGGTAGGCTTTCCGTGTGATCTTCAAGCGCATCGGTAACGGGCGGCCGTACCCGGATCACGGCCGGACCAGCACTCGCCAGTGGGCGGACGTCGCGCCGCGTCCGGTGCGGCTCGACCAGTTGGTGACCACCAAGGGCCAGTTGGACCTGGAAACCCTCCTCGCGGAGGACTCCACCTTCTACGGGGACCTGTTCGCCCACGTGGTGAAGTGGCGCGGCGACCTGTACCTGGAGGACGGGCTGCACCGAGCCGTTCGAGCGGCCCTCCAGCAGCGTCAGGTCCTGCACGCCCGCGTGCTGGAGATGGACTGACGGACCGCCGCCCGCTGTCGGCTGCAACCGATGGTCGGTGTCGGTACGTCCTTTCGAGTGCCGTCGTCCCCCGGATGATGATCATCCAGTACCTGCGCCGCTGTTGTCGGATTAATCTGGCGACTACCGCGGCGCACGCGGCCTTCTTCCACGGCCGCACCGCGGTCACCGGCACCCCACCCTGGCACCTATGGGGAGACAGACCATGAGCATGTTGACTCCCCGGGGGTTGAAGGGGAAGCAGTACCGGGTCACCGGCAACAGTTACCCCCGTCTCGGACGTCCCCCGCGTCGCGGCCGAAAGGTCGTCATGGCCGTCGGCGGCGTCCTCGCCCTCGGCCTGGTCTCGGTCGGCGGAATCCAGCTGTACGACGTGTTCACCGGAAAGAACAAGCACGGCGCCGCGCAGGCCTGCGCCTCGCCGGGCGCGACCGGCAAGCCGCTGGCCGCCCCCGAGGGCTCCCCGTCCGCCGCGCCCGGCGCCGTCCCCGGCAACACGGCCGTACCGCAGCCCGCCACCGTCACGGTGAACGTCTACAACGCCACCGACAAGGCCGGCCTGGCGGCGCGGACCGCCGACGAGCTGAAGAAGCGCGGCTTCCAGGTGGGCCAGGTCGGCAACGCGCCGTCCGCGCTGGACCGGAAGGTCCCCGGCACCGCGCAGGTGCTGAGCGGCCCGGGCGGACTCGGCGCCGCCACCCTGCTGGTCTCCCAGGTCGCCTCCGCCACCAGCACCGAGGACGCCCGCACCGACGCCACCGTGGACCTGGTCATCGGCGACGCCTTCACCGCGCTGGCCGACCCGAACCAGGCCGCGGCCGCGCTGGCCGAGCTCACCAAGCCCTCGCCCAGCCCGGAATCCGGCCACTGCTGACCGGCCCGCAGAACGCGGAGATCCGGCCGGGAGCGACGTGTTCGCTCCCGGCCGGATCTCCGCGTTCCGACGTGTTCGGTCAGCCGGCGGTGCCGTACAGGCGGTCGCCCGCGTCGCCCAGGCCCGGGACGATGTAGCCGTTCTCGTTCAGGCGCTCGTCCACGGCGGCGGTCACCACGGTGACGGGCTGGCCGGCCAGCTCGCGCTCCATCACGGCGACGCCCTCGGGCGCGGCGAGCAGCACCACGGCGGTGACGTCGGTGGCGCCGCGGTCGAGCAGCATCCGGATCGCCGCGACCAGGGTGCCGCCGGTGGCCAGCATCGGGTCGAGGACGTAGACCTGCCGCCCGGAGAGGTCGTCCGGCATCCGGGTCGCGTACGTGGAGGCCTCCAGGGTCTCCTCGTTGCGGACCATCCCGAGGAAGCCGACCTCGGCGGTGGGCAGCAGCCGGGTCATGCCGTCGAGCATGCCGAGGCCGGCCCGCAGGATCGGCACCACCAGCGGACGCGGGTAGGACAGCCGGGTGCCCTGGGTGACGGCGACCGGAGTGGTGATCTCGACCGCATCGGTGCGGACGTCCCGGGTCGCCTCGTACGCGAGCAGGGTCACCAGCTCGTCGGTGAGCCGCCGGAAGGTCGGCGAGTCCGTGCGCTCGTCGCGCAGGGTGGACAGCTTGTGGGCGACCAGCGGGTGGTCGACGACGTGGAGACGCATGACAACGACGATAACGGCCGTCGGCACATGTGTACGACTTCGCACGGTTCGCCCGGACCCGCCGCGACCTGCTGCGACCGGCCGGGAATCCCTCCGGAATCACCGATTCCCGGCCGTCGCTGTGGTATCGGCGGGTGACATCTGGGAAAGTCGGAGGCTATGAAGAGCAACCCGACGCGGGCATGGACCGCCGGCGCGGGCGGGTCCGGCTCGACAGACGAGTCCCGTCCGGAGCCCGCGGCCGCCGAGGAGACCGAGGCAGAGACCGCCGAGGAGACCGACGCGGAGCGGCGCAGGCGCCGGGCCGTGTTCCTCCGTGAACTGGCCGAGGCCCGCGAGCTGCGCGCCCGGGTGCAGCCCAGACGCACCAAGGAGCGCCGGATGCGCGAGGCGATGCGGATGCGAACCTTCCGGATCTGAGCCGTCCGGGGGCCGCGCCCCGCAGCACGGTCGCGCCCCGTGAGCTCCTGTCCGCCCCCCGCCCGCGGGCGTTCGAGGGGCATGATCCACGCCCGGACCGGCCGGAGACCGGCCATTCCGACACGACCTGCGAAGACGCGCTGCCGAACACCCCCCGCAGCGGCGGCCTTTCTGTCACGATGCGGTGGGACGGTCCGACCAGCGGACCGCCCTCTGGCGCGGGGGCGGCCGGACCGCACCCGCCCGAGATCGCCGACAGCCGAGACCAATCTTGGGAGTGTCCCTGGTGGCGTACTTCGCTGCAGTGCTTGCTCGCACCGGTGCCGGGTGGGATGTGAGCGAGACCGAACTCGACGACGTAGAGACCCTGGCCGACCTGACCGACCTGGCCCGCGAAACGGCCGAGGACGACGACACGGTGCTGGTCTTCATCGAGCAGGAGGACGCCTGGTTCGCCGTCCTGCGGATCGACGGTGAGGACGACCCGCGGATCTTCGTCTCGGACGCGGCCGCCGCGGCGCGCAGTTCGTACGGCTCGGTCCTCACCGACGAGCTGATCGAACAGGACGGGGAGGCCGACTTCGACGACCTGGACGGCCTGGTGGCCGGCCTCGACGAGGACGACGACGCCGCCGCGGGCGACGAGGCCGACGACGCGGACGAGGACGACGAGCCGGCCGGTCGGAACGCCACCCCGGTCGGGCCGATCGGCGACTCCGAGCTGCTGAGCGAGTTCGGCCTCGGCCAGGCCGCGCTGCTGGAGCTGGCGGGCGAGGGCGCGGCCCCGGGCGACGCGCTCGGCGAGATCGCCGAGGCGCTCGGCTGCGGCGAGGTCCTGGAGGCCGTTCGATAGCGGCGGGCCCGGTGTCCGACACTGGGTCCATGCAGTCCGTCCCCTCCCCCTCCAGCACCCTCGGCGAACGGCCGCGGATCGCGCCGCTGCCCGCCCCCGAACGGCCCGATCCGGTCCGCGACCGGTGGCGGGAGCCGATGCGCCGCGCCATCGACGAGGCCGCGCTGGCCACCGCGACCGGCGACGTGCCGGTCGGGGCGTTCGTGCTCGGCCCGGACGGGTCGGTGCTGGGCCGCGGCCACAACGTCCGCGAGGCGGTCGGCGACCCGACTGGGCACGCCGAGGTGGTGGCGATCCGTCAGGCGGCGAACGCCGTCGGCGAGTGGCGCCTCAGCGGCTGCACCCTGGTGGTGACCCTGGAGCCGTGCACCATGTGCGCGGGCGCGATCGTGCTGTCCCGGCTGGACCGGGTGGTCTACGGCGCCCTCGACCCGAAGGCCGGCGCGGCCGGCTCGCTGTTCGACGTGCTGCGCGACAACCGGCTCAACCACCGCCCCGAGGTGATCCCGGGCGTGCTCGCCGACGAGTGCACCGCCCAGCTGCGGGCATTCTTCGACACCCACCGCTGAACCGCGCCGATACGGATTTCGTCCGCCCGCACCCATCCGGTAGAGTTCCCCTCGGTAGCGTGTCCGAGCGGCCAAAGGAGCACGCCTCGAAAGCGTGTGTGGGGGCAACTCCACCGTGGGTTCGAATCCCACCGCTACCGCCTGCGAAGAGCCCCGACCTGACGGTCGGGGCTCTTCTGTGTTCCCCGCGTCCCGCAGTGGCGGCCCACTTCCGGTTGGCGGGGCCGCAGTTGAGGGGATGATGCCCGCATGGGGAGTTCGCGGTGGCGCTGGTTGGTGTGGGTCGGGGCCGGGATCTCGGTGGTGGGGCTGGCGGTCTTCCTCTGGGGGGAGGGGCTGGACCGGGCGAATCAGTGGGCGGGCGTGCTGGGCCTGTTCGTCGGGCTGGCGGGCCTGGTGCTGTCCGTCACCGGCGGCGTGCGCGGCCGCGGCGGCGGCCAGTCCGCGGACGGCGCGGCGGCCGGCGGCTCGGTGCGGCTGGTGCGGAACGTGAAGGGCGACGTGGTGATCGGCGGCGGCGCCGCGCCCGGCCCCGTCCCGGAGGCCTCGGCGGCGCCCGTCACCGACGCGGCGGGTGACGGCCAGTCGGCGCGCGGGACCCGCGCGGGCGGGGACGTGAACCTGGTGGACGGGGTGGAGGGTTCGGTCCGGTTCGGCGAGCAGCAGCCGTGAGCGGGTTCTGGCGCCGGCTGTTCGGCGCGGAGGGCGCCGCGGCCGGCGGCCAGTCCGCGGAGCATGCCACCGCGGGCGGCGACCTGACGATGATCCAGCACGCGCAGAGCGTGCAGATCACGGTGGGCGCCGCGCCGCCGCCCCCGGGCGACCTGGACGAGGCGCGCCGCCGGCACGCGGTGCGGCTGCGCGAGCGCTACCACCGGCTGGACCTGGAGGTGCTGACCCCGCTGTCGGAGCAGGACGAGCACCCGGCGGTGCACCTGCGCGAGGTGTTCGTGCCGCAGCTGGTGCGGGCCGACCCGCCGCCGGTGGAGCTGCCCCGGGAACTGCTGAAACGGCTCACCGAGACCGGCGAGCTGAACCCGGACCGGCTGCCGCCGGGCGTGGAGCGGGAGACGGTGCGGCGGGTCCGGGAGGCCTACCGGCGCCGCCCGGCGGTGCCGGTGCTGCCGCTGCTGGCCGGGCCGGACGGCCACCGGGCGGTGCTGCTGGGCGACCCGGGGTCGGGGAAGTCCACGCTGGCCCGGTTCCTCGGCCTGACGCTGACCGAGCCCCTGGTGCACCCGGGCGCGGCCGTCCCGGACCAGGTGGCGGCGCTGGCGGGCCGGCTGCCGCTGATCGTGGAGCTGCGCCGGTACGCGGACCCGGAGTGGCGGGAGCGGACCTTCGAGGACTTCCTGGCCCATCTGCACGGCACCGAGGGCCTGGGCCTGTCGGCGGGCCTGCTGGAGCGTCAGCTGACCGAGCATCCGGCGGCCACCCTGGTGGTGTTCGACGGCCTGGACGAGCTGTTCGACCCGCAGGTCCGGGAGACCGCGAGCCGCCGGATCGCCGCGTTCGCGGCCCGCTACCCGCAGGTGCGGGTGCTGGTGACGTCCCGGGTGATCGGCTACCGGCGGGAGCCGCTGGACGCCGCCGGGTTCGGGCACTACATGCTGCAGGACCTGGACGACCGGCAGATCGACACCTTCGCGGCCCGCTGGTACGCCACCGCCTGCCCGGGCGACCCGGTGGAGGCGCAGCGGCTGCACCGGCGGGTGACGGCCGCGGTGGCGTCCTCGGCGCCGGTGCGGGAGCTGGCGGGCAATCCGCTGATCCTGACCATCCTGGCGATCATCGGCCGCCGCCGGGAGCTGCCCCGGGACCGCCGCACCGTGTACGAGCACGCGGTGGCGGTGCTGGTCGAGCACTGGGACCCGAGCAAGTACCTGCAGGACCGGCGGGTGGACGGCGGGATGCCGTACCTGGCGTCCGACGACCGCCTGGAGCTGCTGCGGCTGGTGGCGCGGCGGATGCAGGAGGGCGGCGACGGGATCGCCGGGAACCACATTCCGGGGCGGGTGCTGCTGGCGTCCTTCGAGGGCTACCTGCGGGAGCGCTACGAGCTGCCGGCCGACCGGGCGGCGCCGGTGGCGCGGGCGATGCTGCAGCAGTTCCGGGAGCGGAACTTCATCCTGAGCCGGTTCGGCGGCGAGGTGTACGGCTTCGTGCACCGGGCGTTCCTGGAGTACCTGGCGGCGTCCGACATCGCGTACCGGTTCAACCGGGAGCGCTCGCTGACCGAGGACCAGCTGCTGGAGGGCGTGTTCGCGGCCCGCTGGCGGGACCCGGCGTGGCGGGAGGTGCTGCTGCTGCTGGCGGGCGAGCTGGACGAGCGGTTCGTCGGCGAGGCGGTGTCGCGGCTGCTGGCGGCGGCGCCGGCCCTGCCGGGGGCGGGCGACCCGGTGCCGGAGTGGCTGGTGCTGGCGGTGCGCTGCCTGGGCGAGGTGCGCAAGCTCGGGCTGGTGACGGCGCAGAGCGAGGCCGTGGTGGACGCCCTGGTGGCGCTGTTCGAGGCGTACGCGGCGGAGGGTTCGACGGTGCTCCCCGGCGACATCGTGGAGGCGCTGGACGGGCTGCGGCCGGTGCTGACCGGGCTGGGGCCGCACTGGGTGGGGCGGGAGCGGTTCCTGCGCTGGTACCTGGTGTACGGGCACCACGCGCAGCGGGAGTCGCCGCTGCTGGCGGTGGGGGCGGTGACGGCCCGGCTGGCGTGCGCGCTGCTGCTGAACGATCCGCGCGGCCCGGCGGTGCTGCGGGCCTGGGCGGAGCACGGCTGGTCGCCGGCGCAGCGGGCGGCGGCGTTCGCGGCGCTCGCGGAGGGCTGGGCGGGCGATCGGCAGGTGGGGGCGTTCGTGCGCCGCCGGATCGAGGAGGATCCGGACCCGCTGACCCAGGAGGCGGCGGTGGCGGCGCTCGCCGACGGCTGGGCGGGCGAGGAGGCGAGCGGGGCGTTCCTGCGGGCCCGGGTGGCGGGCGCGCGGGGCGAGAACCGGTTGAACGAGATGCTGGCGCTGGGCAAGGGCTGGGCGTGCGACGGCCCGGCGCAGCAGTTGCTGCGGGAGATCGCGGCCGCCGATCCGCAGCCGGAGCTGCGCGGGCTGGCGGTGTTCGCGCTGACCGTGAACGAGCGGGTGGGCGGCGGCGCGCCGGCCGAGTTCCTGCGCGAGCGGGTGCGCACCGACCGGGATCCGGGGGTGCGCGGGCTGGCGCTGCAGGCGATCTGTCTGCGGCCGGCCGAGGATCCGCGCAACGCGTCGTTCCTGCGGCTGCTGGCGGGGACGGACAAGGATCCGCGGGTGCGGATGGCGGCGCTGGCCGGGCTGGCCCGGGGTTGGGCGGGCGATCCGGAGGTGGCGGAGTTCCTGCGGCTGCGGGTCGCCGAGGACCCGGATCCGATGGTGCGCCGGCGGACCCTCGCGGTGCTGGCGCACCGTTGGGCGGGCGACCGGCAGGTGGCCGAGCAGCTGCGCGGTTTCGTCGCCGGGAACGGGCAGCCGGAGGTGCGGGCGTTCGCGTTGACGCTGCTCGGGCAGGGCTGGGCGGGCGACCCGGAGGTGGCGGAGTTCCTGTTCGAGCGGGCCCGGGCGGCCGACGGGCACGGCCGGGCGCAGGCGACCGGCGAGCTGGCGGCGCACTTCGCGGACGCCCCTGAGCTGGACGCGTTCGTCCGGCACGAGGCCGTGCACTCGCCGGATCCGCTGGTGCGGGGCGCGGTGCTGACCGCGCTGGCGGACCGCCGCTCGCCGAGCGGGCAGGCCCGGGCGCTGTTCCTGGAGCGGGCGGTGGCCGACCCCGATCCGCGGACCAGGGACCTGGCGCTGGCGGCGGTGGTGCGCTGCTACGACGGCGAGGAGCGGGCCGGGATGCTGCTGCTGGCGCGGGCCGCGCACCTGTGGGACGCGGCGGTGCGGCTGTCGGTGC
>NZ_BMRI01000014.1:56563-69773 GCF_014648555.1 Kitasatospora griseola | reverse complement strand
TGCGGGCGCTGCTGGCGCACCGGCCGGGCGATCCGGCGGTGCGGGCGCTGCTGCGGGAGCGGGCGGTGGCGGACACCTCGGCGGGGATCCGGGCGATCGCGCTGCACGCGCTGTCCCGCGACCGGGCGACCCGGCCGGCCGGGCTGCTGCGGGAGCGGGCGGTGGCGGACCCGGATCCGCTGCCGCGCCGGGTGGCGCTGCGGGCGCTGGCGGCCGACCCGGAGGTGGCGGAGTTCCTGCGGCTGCGGGCGGTGGCGGACGGTGACGAGGAGGCGCGGATCGCGGCGCTGCGGGCGCTGGCGTTCGCCTTCCCGGGGGTGCGGACGGTGGAGCTGCTGGCGGCCCGGGCGCGGGCGGAGCGGCTGCCGGGGGTGGCGGTGGAGGCGGCCCGGCTGGGCGAGGCACTGCGTTCGCCGGGGGCGCCGTGGACGACGGACGGCCCCGCACTTCCGGGCGGTTGACCACCGTGCCTCGGACGTGCGGAGCCGGGACGAACCTCACGGTCCGCGAGGGGGGCGGCAGCTCCGGGGGGACGAGCTGCCGCCCCGGAGCGGAGGTCCCACAACCGGGTCCGCGTCGGGGGGAAGCCGCGGTGCCCGGTCCCACAGCGGGGACCTCCGGATCGCCGTACCGGGGATTCCTGCCAGATCCTCGGTACATCAACCATCCTGCCGTGCCATCGGGACGGGCACACCCGGAGAAAGCCCTGCCCGCGCAGGACCTTCGTCCTGGCGGGTGAACACGGTCCTCACCCCTTGCGCCGTCCGGTGGATAAGCTGCGGGTGGCAGGGTCGTGCGGGGAGAGGACGGCGGCCCGACTCAGGGAGGCAGGCGCGTTCGATGGCTCAGGCGAAGAAGGTGGCCATGTGGATCGTGGTCATCTTCGTCATCTACACGATCATCACCTCGCCGGTGCGCGCCGCCGAGCTGGTGCAGTCCGGCTTCGTCGGGATCTCGGACGCGGCCAAGGCCGTCGGGTCGTTCATGACCGGACTGGTCCGCTAGTACCGTTTGCGTGGTTCGTCCTTCGGGGGCGCTCCCCGGCCGGGGCGTGCCCTCCTGATCCGCGAGGAGCGGCATCGTGATCCGGCACCTGGTCCTGTTCAAGCTCAATGACGGCGTCGGCAAGGACGACCCGCGGGCCCTGGCGGGCGCGAAGGCCTTCGAGGAGCTGGGCGCGCTGATCCCGGAGCTGCGTGAGTGGGAGTGCGGCTGGAACATCACCGAGCGGGACATCGCCCACGACTTCGCGATCAACAGCCTGGTCGAGGACCGCGACGCGCTGGCCGCCTACCTGGGCCACCCGGCCCATCAGGCCGCCGCCGGGCAGTGGCGTTCCTTCGCCACCTGGGTGATCGCCGACCTGGAGGTCTGACCGCCCGTCACCCCCCGCCGTACCCGTACGACCACCGCGACCCCCCGCCTGTCGAACAGGCCGGGGGTCGCGGCGCGCTCCGCCGAATGCTGGACAGGGCGTCAACACGCCTCTGTCGGGTGCTTGCCCGGCCGCAGAGCGACTTGTGATGCTATGACCGGTTTTGACGGAAATTTTGGCGAGGTGGTCCACAAGGGAGGGGTGACGTGTCGGTGCGGACGCAGGGCAGCAGTGCGCCGGAGGACCGGGCCGAAGAGCTGCCGGACCCGGTCGAGCTGGCCGCCCGCCGCCCCGGCGGGCGCGGCGCGATCGACGTCCGGACGCTCACCCGGGTGCTGTTCGAACGGCTCGCCGAACTGTCGTCCGACGCCCCCGAACGCACCCGGGTCCGGGCCGCCCTGATCGAGATCAACATCCCGCTGGTCCGCTACGCCGCCACCCGCTTCCGCAGCCGCAGCGAACCGATGGAGGACATCGTCCAGGTCGGCACCATCGGCCTGATCAACGCCATCGACCGGTTCGACCCGACCCGCGGCGTGCAGTTCCCCACCTACGCGCTGCCCACCATCCTCGGCGAGATCAAGCGCTACTTCCGCGACAACGTCCGCACCATGCACGTGCCGCGCCGGCTCCAGGAGCTGTGGGTCCAGGTCAGCGGCGCCATGGAGGAGCTGACGATCACGCACGGCCGGGCCCCCAAGGTCCCCGAGATCGCCGCCAACCTGCGTATCCCCGAGGAGGACGTCCGGGCCTGCCTGGACGCCGGCCGCGCCTACAACGCCGCCTCCCTGGAGGCCGCCCAGGAGCACGAGGGCGGGCTCGCCCTGCTGGACCGGCTCGGCTACGAGGACTCCGCCCTCACCGACGTCGAACACCGCGACATGGTCCGCCACCTGCTGGTCCAACTCCCCGAACGGGAACGGCGGATCATCATGCTGCGGTTCTTCGCCAACCTCACCCAGTCGCAGATCTCCACCGAACTCGGCATGTCCCAGATGCACGTCTCCCGACTGCTCTCGCGGATCCTCACCCGGCTGCGCACCGGCAACTCCTGGGAGGAGTGAACCGCCCGACGCCACTCCTCGGGGACGACTGGCCGCGATCGGGTTTGCCGGGCCCGATGATCCGGTATTGAGCAGGAGGACACGTCAGTGGGGGGCCGCCGCACGGAGCGGCACCCGTTCGGCAGGCAGTCACAAGGGGGTGGGCGCGTGTTCACAGAACAGGGCAGTGCGGTCATCGAGTCCGTCGTCGTACCGATCCCGGCCCAGGCCGGTCCCGCCGAGGCCCCCGACCGGGCGCTCGACACCCGTACGCTGTCCCGCTCGCTGTTTCACAGGCTCGCCGCCCTGGAGCCCGACAGCGCCGAGCACGGCTACGTCCGCGACACACTGATCGAGCTCAACCTGCCGCTGGTCAGGTACGCGTCCGCGCGCTTCCGCAGCCGCAACGAGCCGATGGAGGACATCGTCCAGGTCGGCACCATCGGCCTGATCAAGGCCATCGACCGGTTCGACCCGGAGCGCGGCGTCGAGTTCCCGACCTTCGCCATGCCCACCGTGGTCGGCGAGATCAAGCGCTTCTTCCGCGACACCAGCTGGTCGGTGCGCGTCCCGCGCCGCCTCCAGGAACTCCGGCTGGCCCTCACCAAGGCCGGCGACGAGCTCTCCCAGCGGCTCGACCGCTCCCCCACCGTCCCCGAACTCGCCGCTTACCTCGGCGTCTCCGAGGACGACGTGGTCGAGGGCCTCGCCGTCGGCAACGCGTACACCGCCAGCTCCCTCGACTCCAGCCCCGGCGAGGACGACGGCGGCGACGGCCCGCTCGCCGACCGCCTCGGCTACGAGGACCTCGCGCTCGAAGGCGTCGAGTACCGCGAGTCGCTGAAGCCGCTGCTGGCCAAGCTCCCGCCGCGCGAACGCCGCATCATCATGCTGCGGTTCTTCGGCAACCTGACGCAGTCCCAGATCGGCGAGGAGATCGGCATCTCGCAGATGCACGTCTCGCGGCTGCTCACCAAGACCCTCGCGCACCTCCGGGAAGGCCTCACCAGCGAGTAGTCGGGGGCCCGCGAGCCCCTAGACGGTGCAGGTCGCCCGAAGCGTCAGAAGGTGATCGCCCGTCAGGCCGAGGCCGTCGTGCCAGAAGTCCTCGAAGGTGGGCCAGCCGGAGGCGAGTTCGTCGAAGGCGGCGTTGAGGTAAAACGTTTCGGCGCGGGCCAGCGGGCGCATCAGCGGGTCCACCCGGGCGATCCGCGTCGCGGCGCGCTCGTTGGTGAGGAGGTAGTCGGCGAGGACCGCCTCCCGGTCCACGCCGAGGGCGGTGAGCAGCAGGGCAGCCGTCCAGCCGGTGCGGTCCTTGCCGGCGGTGCAGTGGAACAGGACGGGGCGGCCGTCCGCCTCGGCGATCAGTCGCAGGACGGTGGCGAAGCGGGAGCGGGCCAGCGGGTCGGTGACGAACCAGCGGTACATCGAGGTCATCATCGCGGTGCCGCGCCCGTCGCCGAGCACGGCGTGCATCGCGTCCGGTTCGCCGCTGCCCAGGGCCCGCCGCAGGTCCACGTAGAGGTCGAAGTCGGCGGAGAACACCGGCAGGTGGTGCAGGGCCGGGCCGAGGCCGTCCGGGGAGGGCACGCTGAGGGTCGCGGCGGCGTCCATCGGCAGGACCGCCGTCGGCAGGCCGGGGACCAGGTCGGCGCCGAGTTGGCGGACCTCGTCCAGGCTGCGCAGGTCGACGACGTGGCGCAGGCCGAGCGCGCCGAGCAGTTCGCGGTCGCGCTCGCCGAGGCGGCTCAGCGCCTCGGTGCGCAGCAGCAGGCCGGGGCGGACGGTGCGGCCGCCGGCGGTGCGGTAGCCGCCCAGGTCCCGGGCGTTGACGGCGGCCGCCAGGCCGAGGCTGCGGGCGGTCTCGGTGGACGGCGCGGACACGGGGCCTCCTGGCGGGCTGCGGCGGTTGCCGCCAGTGTAGGCGCGCCGACCCGCGGGACCGTCCGGGACGTCCGGCCGGCCCCGGGCGGGCGGGCTCCGGGAATTACTTGACGGCCAGCCAGATCACGCCGACCACGACCGCCAGGGCCACGACGGCCCCGATGACGATCAGCGGGGTGCGGCTCGACGAGGAACTGCTGCTGCCGTAGGTGGTGACGGTGCCCGGGGCCTGCGCGGCCGGGGCCTCGTCGACGAACGCCCGGAACATCTGGGTGGAGCCGGCGGGGTCGTAGTCGTTGTCAGCCATGGACGGGACTCTAGCCAACCCCGACGGCCCGCCGACACCCCGGACCCCACTGCGGGCGCACTCTGCACGGAGCCCTCACCTCGGACGACAGCCCGGTGAACAACCGGTCGCACCGGAATGAAGCAGGACCCGAACGGGTTGTCCTCGGGCATGACTTCCACTGACACCTCCCGGGTGACGCTCGGCGCCTCCGACCTCGCCGTGTCCCAACTCTCCCTCGGCGGAAACGTGTTCGGCTGGACGGCCGACGAGGAACAGTCCTTCGCGGTGCTCGACGCGTACGCGGCGGCGGGCGGCAACTTCGTCGACACCGCCGACGTCTACTCCTCGTGGGCGCCGGGCAACTCCGGCGGCGAGTCCGAGACGGTGATCGGCAACTGGCTGCGCAGCCGCGGCAATCGCGAGCAGATCGTGGTCGCCACCAAGGCCGGCATGGCGCCCGGCCTGGACAACCTGAGGCGCGACACCGTGCGGCGCGCCGTCGAGGGCTCGCTGCGCCGGCTGGGCGTCGAGCGGATCGACCTGTTCTACACCCACCGGGACGACCTGGACACGCCGGTCGAGGAGATCGTCACGACCCTGGACGAGCTGGTCCGCGAGGGCAAGGTGCGGGAGCTCGCGGCGTCCAACATCGGCCCGGAGCGGCTCGCCGCCTCGCTGGAGTTCGCCGCCCGCGAGGGCCTGGCCCGGTACGTGGCGGTGCAGCCGCACTACAACCTGGTCTCCCGCGACACCTACGAGGGCGACCTGGCCGGGGTGGTCGCCGCGCACGGCCTGTCCGCCGTCCCCTACTACGCGCTCGCCTCGGGCTTCCTGACCGGCAAGTACCGGCCCGGCGCGCAGGTGGACAGCGCCCGGGCGCAGGGCGCGTCCCGGCACCTGGAGACGGCGCGCGGCCCGCGGGTGCTGGCCGCGCTGGACGAGGTCGCGGCCGCGCACGGCGCCGAGGTCTCCTCCGTGGCGCTGGCCTGGCTGGCCGCGCAGCCCACGGTCGCCGCGCCGCTGGCCAGCGCCCGCACCGTCGAGCAGCTGCCCGCGCTGCTGGCCGCCGCCTCGCTGCGGCTGACCGAGGCCGAGCTGAAGCTGCTGGACGGCGCGTCGGCCTGATCGTCCGTCAACACCACGGCGGCGCCCCTCCCGCGGCTGCGGGAGGGGCGCCGCCGCGGTGTGGCGTGCCCGGTCAGGGGCGGCCGAAGAAGTCGGGGTAGTAGCCGCTGTTCAGGTGGGAGACACGGACGTTCTTGCCGGGGCGGGGGGCTTCGACGTACGTCCCGTCCCCGAGGTAGATCGCGACGTGGTGGATGCCGGAGACCCGGCCGTTGCTGGACCAGAAGATCAGGTCGCCGCGCTGGAGCTGCTTCGAGGTGATCGGGGTGCTGGCCCGGTACTGGTCGTCGGCGACCCGCGGGGTGGACACCCCGGCCCGGCGGAACGCCTGCTGGACCAGGCCCGAGCAGTCGAAGCCGTTCGGCCCGTTGCCGCCCCACACGTAGGGCTTGCCGACCTGCGCCAGCGCGTACGACAACGCGGCCTCGACGCCGCTCGCCGCGGGCGCGGCCGGCTTCAGGGGCTGGGCGGTGGAGCCGGAGCCGCCCCCGCCGGTGCGGGAGACGTACACGTCGTAGTGGCTGGTGTAGCGCCACTCGCCGGCGGCGTTCCTGAACCAGTAGACCTTGCCGTCCCAGCCCTGCCGGATCCCGCCGGACGAGGACTGCGAGGAGCCGGAGCCCTGCGGCTGCGACTGGCCCTTGGAGCCGCCGGTGCGCTCCAGGTAGACGTTGTGCCACTGGGTGTAGCGCCACTCGCCGGACGCGTTCTTGAACCAGTAGACGTGACCGTCCCAGCCGGGGCCGGACGGGGCGGGCATGGCGTGCGCGGTGGTCGCGCCCAGGCCCAGGCCGACGGCTCCCGCGCCGGCCAGCACGGTGGTGGCCAGACAGGTCGAGCGCACGGCGCGGTGTATTCGGCCCGCCCGCTCGACGGCGCCCGGGGCGGCGGCCGGGGCGGGGCGGGTGCACTCCGCGCACCGGCAGGCCGACGGCCCGGCGGATTCGGCGAAGCCCAGCAGTGGAGCGCCCGACCAGTCGGGCAGATCGGCGGGGTCGGTGGATATCGAGGCGAGCGGGTTCGTCACGCGGGCTTCCCTTCCTTGCGGCCCGGCCGGGCGGCCGGGGCAGGCACCGAGGCGGTCACCCCGGCCGGGGCGACGAACGCGACCAGCAGCTGCTCCATCAGGGCGCTGCGCGCGCTGTCGTCCAACTCGTGGGCGGTGGCGCGCTCCAGGCGGCGCACCGCGAGTGCCGCGGCCTCCACGGCGTCGTCCACCAGGACGGTCCGCAGCCCGGCGTCCAGATCGGCCAGTCGGCGCCGGCGCATCGACTCGGCGACCTCCGGCGCGTAGTCCAGGGTCAGCGGCTGCACCGAGTACACCTCGACGCCCGCCGGGGCGGTCTCCGCGGCCAGCGCCCGGGTCAGCTCGTCGGCGAACCACTGGCCGTCCCGCAGCGCGGGCCCGGGGGCCGAGTTGGAGTCGCACGGCAGGACGGAGGACGTTCGGGTCAGAACGGCCTGCACCTGCTCGCGCAGATACGTTTCATGGTCGGCGATGCCCAGGGTGACCCGGGCGGTGTCCTTGACCCGCCACACGATCAGCACCCGCACCAGCAGTGGAGTGCCGGTCCGGTCGGTGACCTGCACCGGCTCGCTGCGCCAGTGGCGCAGCCGGACGTCCACCCGGCGGCGGCGCACCAGCGGGTTCACCCACAGCAGGCCGGTGCGGCGCACGGTGCCCCGGTAGCGGCCCCAGCGGGTCAGCACCCGGGTCTCGCCGCCCGGGTTGGACAGCAGCCCGCCGATCGCCAGCAGCATCGCCAGGCCGATCGCGCTGACCGTGCTGATGGTCCGGTCGTCGACCTGGACCCCGTCGGCCTTCACGGCGGCGGTGCGCACGTCCGGCAGGCCCGACAGGTGCGGGACCACCCCGGCGCGGGCCAGCACCAGCAGCACGCCGGCGGTGCCGAGCAGCAGCGCCAGCAGCGGCAGCCAGCCCGGCAGGGCGAACGCCGGGCGCTCGCGCAGCGACTGGTCGGCGCGCGGCGGGCGCCGGTGGGTGGCGGCGTCCGCGACCGTCGGGTGGGCGGTGGACCCGGCCCGGTCGGACCGGCCCGCGCCGGACGGCCGCGGCCCGCCCGAGTCGGCGGGTTCCGACGTCGTCCGCGGGCCGGGCGGGAACGCGGACGGCTCGTCCGCGCCGACCGCCGGCAGGGCCGCCGCTTCGACGGTCGGGAGCTGCTGGGTCGGCGCACTCCGGTCGAGCGGCTCCTCGGCCGGCGCGGCGGGCCTGATCAGCGGGTTGTTCACCGCCTGGGCGACCGCCTTGGACAGTTGGGTCGCACCGACGGGGTCGGCGGGGGGTTCGGCGGCGGAGGGCCAGGAACGGGGTCGCGGCGACGAGTCGCGGGTGACGTCCATGCACGTGTCCTAAGGGTTCAGAGTGTCGCGCAACGGGCGGCCCGGATCTGACGGGCAGTGCCGGGGACCCAGGCTAGGCTGATTGATCATCAAATGCGACGAATGCCATCCGGTGTGTCGCTATGTCGGAAAACACGTCGCCCGAGGTGCTGCCCGCCGCACACCGCGGGGCGGGCAGCACCGAACCGGCCGTCAACGACGGCGGGCACTCCTCCGACGGCGGCCGAACACCCGCCGCGCCAGCAGCCCGAAACCCGCCGCGATCAGCAGCGCCCCGCAGGCCAGGCCGCGCCACCCGGTGGCCGCCGCCCGACGCTCGGCCGCCGCCACGCCGCCCGGCGGCGGCGCCGACGTCCGCCCCCGCACGGCCTCGTCCGCCGACGAGCCGGTCGGCTCGGCCGACGCGACGACCGGAGCCGACGGGGCACCGACCCGGGCGGCCGAGGGCGTGGGCGTGGGCGAGGCCGGGACCGACGGCACCGGGCTCGGGCTCGGCGCACCCGTGGACGGCGCGGCCGTCGGCGACGGGCTGCCGGACGGCGCGCCTGCCGCGTCCGGGGCATCGGCCGCGAACGGCGACTGACCGCCCGTCAGCGTCGGCTTCAGGAAGGGCGGCGCCGGTTCCACGACCGGTCCGGGCTCCTGCGCCGACGGCGCGCCGGAAGCCGGAGCGGAGGCCGAGGCGGAGCCGGACGCGACCGGGCCGGTGCCCGCCGTCGGCGCCGGCGTCGGCTCCGCCGGCACCACGATCGGCAGCAGCTCCGGCGGCACCGGCACGGCAGGGAGCGTGCTCGCCGGGGAGACCGCGGCCGAGGCGGACGGGCTCGTCGCGGCCGGACTGCGGGAAGGCGGCGCGGCCGGCGAGGCCGTGGCCGAGGGGGCGCCCGACGGCGTGGCCGCCGCCGTCGACGGCTTCGGTGCGCTCGGCGACGGTGCGGTGCTGCTGCCGCCGGCCGACGAGCCGGGCACCCGGACTGCGACGGGACCGCCCGCGGTGCCGTTGCCCGCCGGGTCGGTGGCGGTGGCGATCAGTGTGACGTCGCCGCCCGCCAGGTCGTGGGTGGCGGTGCAGGACCAGCTGCCGTCGGCGGCCGCCACGGCGCTGCACACGGTGACGCGGTCGTGCCCGCTCCGGCCGGCCGTGACGGTGACGGTGGAGCCGGGCTCGGCGCGGCCGGTGATCACGGGCCGGGCGGAGTGCAGGAGTTCACCGGCGGTCGGCGAGAGCAGCTGCGGCTTGTCGGGCGCCACGGTGTCCACCGTGAGCTCGACGGGCTTGCCGTCGGAGGTGTTGCCGGCCCCGTCGCGGGCGTGCGGGGTGAGCCGGCGGACGCCGTCGGCCAGGTTCTCCACCGGTAGGCAGGACCAACTGCCGTCGGCGGCGACGCCGGTGGAGCACAGGTCGAGCTCCTCCGGCCTGCCGTCCGCGGAGACGGTGACGGTGGAACCGGGTTCGCCGAGCCCGGTGACCAGCAGCCCCGGGTCGTTGCTGTAGGCGGGCAGGGTGAGCACGGGGGCGGTCGGCGCCGTGGTCTTGACGGTCAGTCGGAACGGCTCGCCGCGCAGCACGGCCTCGCGGGTGGTCTCCGCCAGGACGAGGGTGTGGGTGCTCTCGCCGAGCGCGTTGTCGGGGCGGCAGTTCCAGCTGCCGTCGTCGCCGACCTGCGCGAGGCACAGGGCGGTGCCGTTCTCCTGGACGGCGATGCCCGATCCGGCGACGGCGCCGTCGCCGCGGAACTCGGGGCGGGTCTCGCCGGTGACGGCGCCGGGGATCGGCAGCGCGATCTCCGGCCCGGGGGCGGCGGGGCCGACCGTCAACGCGATCCGCTGGTCGACGACCTGCCCGGAGTCGGCGAAGCCGTCGGGGGCGGCGAGTTGGGAGGCGTCGCGGGCCATCCGGAGCCGGACCCAGGTGTCGCCGCCGGCGGCGGCGGCCGGGACCTTCCACTCCAGCTGGGCGCTGCTCGCCCCGGCGGGAACGCCGGTCTGCACCCGCTCCGCCGGGTCGAACCGCCCGTTGTGGTCGAAGTCGATCCAGCCGGCCAGCACCGCGGGCCCGGCGCCGGGGCTGACCGGCACCTCGGCCCGGTAGGTGCGCCCGGCGGCGGTCTCGGTGGGGAGGGTGAGGCTCGGGTCGGCGCCCCGGTAGTCGGCCCGGCCGGGCCGGAGCGGGGGCGGCGCCGGGTTGGCCCAGGGGCTGCGCCGGTCCGCCGCGGCGGCGCTCTCCGCGCCGGGGGCGAGCGGGCCGGTGGCGGCGGCGGGCGGGACGGGCAGCACCGGCTTCTCGACGGTCTGGGCCAGACCGGGCCGGGAGCGGGTGGCGGCCGGGGTGGCGTCCTGCCCGAGGAACAGGTCGGAGAGCAGGTGGGAGGCGTTGCCGTAGCTCTCCGGGGCGCTGCCGAGGCCCTCGTCGACGGTGACCGTCCACGTCCGGCCGAGCGCCGCGGGCGGTGTGGTGGAGCCGTCCCGGGCGGTGGAGCGCTGTTCGACGCGCAGGTCGACGGTGCTGACGGTGCCGGCCAGTTCGAGGGTGCCGGCGCCGTCGGCGTCGCCGTCGCGGGCGCCGTCCGCGGCGGGGGCGAGTTCGCCGGGGCCGACCGTCCAGCCCGCCCAGCCGGCGCGGCCGACCAGGGCGGGGGCGGCGGGGCTGCCGCCGGCGACCGTCAGCCGGGTGCTGGTGCCGGTGGTGCCGCCCTTGCCGGTGGACAGCCCGGTCAGGCCGCTGAGGTGCAGGCGGGGGTTGCGCACGGGGCTGGAGAAGGAGAGCCGCAGGGTGCCGAGGGCGCGCCAGGAGCCGTCCGCCCGGGGCTGGTCCTCGACGGCGCGGAAGGTCTCGGCGGGGTCGCCGGGGCGGATGCCGTCGCTGTAGGCGCTGCCGGTCCGTTCGGCGAGCCGGCCGGGCGCGGCCTCGACGCTCGTGCCGGGGGCGGCCGTCCAGTCGAACTGGACGGCGAGCCCGGAGGGCAGTTGGGCGCGCCGACCGGCCGACCAGCTGCCCGGCGTCTGCTGGGCGGCGACCGGCGGGGTGCCGAGGCCGGTGAGCAGCCCGGTGGCGATCAGGGCGGTGGTGGTCCGGCCGATCCGGGGCCCGGGCCGGTCACGGTCGGCCGGGCGGGCGTCGGGGGCCGGGGCTCGGTGGAGGAACTGTCGGCACATCCGGCTCTCCTCTCGGTGTCTTCGTCCGCCGAATTCGCGGCCCAATGCCATGCACCCGAATGGCCATGACGATCAGACAAAAGGGAATCACGATCTGGTTTCGGTCATACCGCGACACCTGGCGAATTCGACCGACACCACCCGATTGGCGGTCACTCGTTCGGCAGCATCTGGATACCCGTCGGGCCGGGCTTCAACTCGCCCAAGCAGGCATCAATCGGACGCTACTGTCCAGTACTTGACTGATCATCAGGTCACCCTGTTGGAATTGGTGTGTTTATCAGTAGAGTCGGCCGCCGTGACCATTGATTCCGCGCTCATCAAAAGCAGCTTCGCCGCCGTCGAGCCTCGCGGCAGCGAGATCACCACATACTTCTACGCCCATTTGTTCGAGCACAACCCTGATGTTCGCAAGCTCTTCGCCGAGCACCTCGACGAGCAGCAGGACCGCCTCTGGGCTGCGCTGACCACCCTGGTCGACAAGCTGGACGACACCGACACCGTGGTCGCCGTGCTGCAGGGCCTGGGCCGCCGGCACGCCGGCTACGGCGCCCTGCCCGCGCACTTCCCCGCCGTCGGCGCCAGCCTGCTGGCCGCCCTCGCGCACGTCGCCGGGGACGCCTGGACGCCGGAGGCCGAGGCCTCCTGGACCGCCCTGTACAGCGTCGTCACCGAGGTCATGGGCGGGGCACTGACCGAAGCCGCCACGGACTGAGGACCTCCCCGGTGCCCTTCGACCCCGCGGTCGTCCGTGCCGGCTTCGCCGTCGTCGAACGCCGGGCCGACCACCTGACCAAGTACTTCTACGCCCACCTGTTCACCAACAACCCGGGCGTCGAAGCACTGTTCCCGGCCCGGCTCGCCGAGCAGCGGGACCGCCTGTTCGCCGCCCTCACCCAACTGGTGCTGCGGCTGGAGGACCCGGAGAAGCCCACCGGCTACCTGGCGGCGCTCGGGCGCGACCACCGCAAGTTCCAGGCCGCGCCCGAGCACTACCCCGCCGTCGGCGCCAGCCTGATCGCCGCGCTGAAGCACTTCTCCGGCAACGCCTGGACGCCCGAGGTCGAGCAGGCCTGGGCGGAGGCGTACGGCGCCATCGCCCGGGCCATGATCGACGCGGCCGCGGCCGTCCCCGCCGACACCCCGCGCTGGTGGGACGCCGAGCTGACGGACGTCCGCCGGGCCGCCCCCGACCTGGCCGTGCTCACACTGCGGCCCGACCACCCGTACCCGTTCACCGCCGGCCAGTACCTGACCGTCAGCTCCGAGCGGCACCCGCAGGTCTGGCGGCCCTACTCCCCCGCCTGCGCACCACGGCCCGACAACACCCTGGAACTGCACGTCCGCCGGGTCCCCGACGGGCTGCTGTCCACCGCGCTGGTCAACGACGTCCGGCCCGGTGAGACCCTCCGGCTCGGCCCGCCGCTCGGCGAGGCCGTGCTCGCCGAGGGCTCCGAACGGCCGCTGCTGATGGTCGCCGCCGGCACCGGCTGGGCCCAGATCAAGGCCCTGCTGGAACAGCTCGTCCGGGACGGCGGGCGGTCCGCCACCGTGTTCGTCGCCGCCCGCGACGACCACGACCAGTACGACCTGGCCGCCCTGCACGACCTGGTGAAGGAACACGCCTGGCTGCACGCCGTGCTCTCGGCGCCCGCGCCCGGCGCGTCCCGCGGCGCCGCGATCCGGCTGCTCCGCGACGGCCTGCGCGACTACGGCGACTGCGCCGGCCACGACATCCACCTGTCCGGCCCGCCCGACCTCGCCCCCGCGCTCACCGCCCAACTCCTCGACCAGCACGCCGATCCCGCACTCGTCCGGCACGACCCGGTCACCGCCACGTTCAACCGCAGCCGCCCGCTCACGCCCGCGGAATGGTTCCTGGAGGAACGCGACGTGCCCTGGATCAACCGGACCGAACTCGGCCCGCCGACATGACGACGAAGGCCCCGGGTGGAAACCCGGGGCCTTCGGCTG
>NZ_BMRI01000014.1:46943-56394 GCF_014648555.1 Kitasatospora griseola | reverse complement strand
GTGCGCTCAGCAGGATTCGAACCTGCAACCTCTTGATCCGTAGTCAAGTGCTCTATCCGTTGAGCTATGAGCGCTCGCCCCGTCGGCCTTGGCCTCCTGGGCGGTGCGGGGACAACATTACATGACCGGCGACCTGGGGCGAAATTCATTGCCGTCGGCCCCGTCAAGGCCACCGCGGCGGCCGTCCGACAGCCGTTCGACGACTGCCGGATCGTTCGCCGGACAACGCAAGAGCCCCGTCGGTCTGTGACCGACGGGGCTCCCGGTGAAGCGGAGGCGGAGGGATTTGAACCCTCGATGGACGGTAAAGCCCAAACCGCATTAGCAGTGCGGCGCCATAGACCGGACTAGGCGACGCCTCCAACACCCGGACTGCGACCGGGACTCCGGCGCACTCCGTGCGACTGCGATGATGCCACAGCCGAAGGCTCCGGCACCAACCACCACAACGATACTGGCCGGGTCGTCCACGGCGCAAAGAAGAATGAGATACTCCAGTCTCCGAGGAGAGCCAGAGCCGCCCGTCGAAGCGGCGGCCCGAAGGCGTGAGGAGACCTGTCGACGTGAGCAGCAGGCCGACCCGAGGCGCTGCTCGCCTCGCCGCGATACTCGACGCACTGCCCGAGCCCCTGCTGCTGGTGAACTCCAACGGCACTGTGGTCGACGTCAACAAGGCCGCCGTGGAGAGCCTGCAGGCCCCCGGCACCTCGTTGGTCGGACGGGGAGTGCTGGACCTGCTGCCGGAGTTCGACCCCAGCCGAATCCCCGGTTCGATGCGGCCCCCGGCGAGCGAGACCCAGAGCCTGGAACTACCGGTCCGGATGACCGCCCGACGCACCGACGGCACCACCTTCGCCGTCGAGGTGTCCGGCAACGACTTCAAGGACGAAGGCGGCGGGGAGGCGCACGGGTTCCTGTCCTTCACCACCACCGACCAGGACCTGCTGCTGCTGCTGGTCCGCGATCTGTCGACGCGCCTGGGCGTGGAGTCCGAACTGAGGCGCCAGCACAAACAGACCGAGATGATCCTGCGGGCCGCGGCCGAGGGCGTCCTCGGCGTCGACCTGGAGGGCCGCGTGGTGCTGGTCAACCCGGCCGCCGCGCACATCCTCGACTTCCGGGCCAGCGAGCTCGGCGGCCGTGAACTGCACCCGCTGATCCAGCACTCGCAGCCCGACGGCAGCCCGCTGGCCGCCGAGAGCTCGGCGCTGAACGACACCCTGCACTCCGGCCGCAAGCACCGGATCCGCAACACCGTGCTGTGGCGCAAGGACGGCACCCCCGTCACCGTCGACCTGACCACCGCACCGGTCCGGGACGGCGAGCAACTGGTCGGCGCGGTCATGACGTTCACCGACCGCACCCACGAACTCGCCCTGACCGCCCGGAACGAGCACCTGACCGCCGTCCTGGAGTCCGAACTCGGCGGCGCGCTCGGCGCCCTGCACCGGCGGATCGACGCGCTCGCCGCCGACCCCGCCGGGCAGCTCTGGCCGGAGGCCAACTGGACGCTGCGCCGGCTCGCCGACGAGTGCCGCCGGTTCGGCCGGCTGATCGAGGGCGTGCTGGAGCACCAGCGCTTCGAGGCCGCCGCCGACCGCGGCAAGGCCGCGCTGGACCGTGAGCGGATCGGCCTGGACGAGGTCGTGCAGCTGGCCGTCGACCGGGCCGGCGAACTGGTCGGCCCCGGCCGGGTCCGCTACTCGGTGCACGCCGCCGCCGTGAAGGTGCTCGCCGACCGCGAGCGCCTCGCCCAGGCCCTCGCGCACCTGGTCGCCGACGTCAGCGGCGTCACCCCGGTGCCCGAGCCGGCCCGCGCCGAGGACGAATCCGCCACCGCCGGCGGGCCGTTCGCCGGCCCGGCGCCGGACCCGGGGCAGCCGCCGATGGTGGTGCTGGCCGCCGCGCAGCGCGGTCAGGTCGCCCGGATCGAGGTGCGCGGCCCCGCGCAGAGCGCCAGCGCCGTCCACCTGCCGATCGCCCGCGCGGCCGTCCAGCGGCACGGCGGGGTCCTGCAGCGGCACGACCTGCCCGGCGGCGGCGGGGCCACCTACGTGGTGGAGCTCCCGCTCGACCCCGACGGCGGCGACGGGGACACGCCGGACAAGCAGCAGCACGTCCCCAAGGACTCCGACACCGCGATGCTGCCCGACCTCCCCGGGCAGCCCGCCGCGGCCGAGTCGACGCCCGCCGAGGCCGACGGGCCGTCAAAGGCCGAGCCCGCCGAGGAGGACGCCGGCGTCGCCGCCCGGGCCGACGACACCCAGGGCTCCGGCCGGCGACGGGCCCGGCCGGCCCGCGACGAGGCCCCCCGGCCCGGCACGCCGATCGCCCTCGGGCCCGGCCCGTCCGCCGCCGAACCGGCCGCGCAGCGGCCCGCCGTCGAACCGCCCACGCCCACCGGGCGGCGGGCCCGGCGGGCGGCGCACGCGGGCTCCGGCGACAGCTCACCGGCGCTGCAGCTGCCCGGCGTCCCGGACCCCGGCACGGCGGTCTACCCGGGCCTGGAGAACGCGCTGCCGACCGCTCCGCCGGAACCCGTCACCCCGCCGAGCCAGCCCACCGGACGCCGCCGCCGGCTGGCCCTGCCCGCCGACACCGCGGAGAGCGCGGAGGAGGTGACGACGGTCCTGCCGCCCGTCCCCGCCGCGGCCCCCGAACCGTCCGCCGCGCTGGAGGTCACCCGGACCGCCGCGCCGCCCGCTCCCCTGATGCCGCCCGTGCCGCCGGCGCTGCCGGCCACGGCCGACGGCGGGCAGCCGCAGCCCGTCGGCAGCGGACTGGGCGAGCTCGTCCCGCCGCGGCCGATGGGCGGCCTCCAGAACGGCTTTCCGGGCACGTTCCCGCCCCCCGGGACGCCGCAGCAGGCCGAACTGCCCGCCGCCGGCGAGGGCGTCCCACCGGCCGTCAACGGGCATGCGCTGACCGCCGGTTCGGGCGACAGCGGCGGCGCGCCGGCGCTGCCCGCCGGGCCCGGCGCGGTCGAGGGCCGGACGCCGCCCCGGCCGATCGCCGAGCTGCCGCCCGCGAAGGAGCCCGCGTTCGACGGGCCCCGGCCGCTGCTGGTGTGGCCCGAGCCCGACCCGTCCACCCGCGGCGCGCTGGAGCACCGGGGCTTCCGCCCGGTCGTCGTGGCCTCCCGCGAGGAGGTCGACGCCCAGGTGCCGCAGACCCCCGCCGCGCTCTTCGTCGACCCGCTGACCGGCCCGATCACCCGCACCGCGCTGCAGGCGCTGCGCACCGCCGCCCTGGCCGGACGGATCCCCGTGCTGCTGGCCGCCGGACTCGGCCAGGCCACCCGGGACGCCGCCTACGGAGCCGACCCGGCTGTGCTGCTGCGCGCCCTGGCCCCGCGCGACGGCGAGAACCACGCCGCCCGGGTCCTGCTGGTGGAGTCCGACCCCGAGGTGGCCGCTGCCCTGGTCGCCAGCCTGGAGCGGCGCGGCATGCAGGTGGAGCACGCCGTCGACGAGAACGAGGCGGTGGCCCGGGCCAGCAGCATCCAGCCCAACCTGGTGGTGCTCGACCTGCAGCGGATCGAGCGCCGCAGCCTCGGCCTGCTGGACTGGCTGCGCGCCAACGACCGCCTGCACCGCACCCCGCTGGTGGTGTACACCTCGGCCGACCTCGACCCGCAGGCCCGCGCGGGGCTGCGCACCGGCGCGAACGTGCTGTTCCTGGCCGAGCGCTCCACCACCGAGGACGTGCAGGGGCGGATCGTCGAACTGCTGGCCCGGGTCGGCGCGTTGGGGCAGGTGGCGACGGCCGCGTCGTTCTGACGCTCAGTCGGCGGACCCGGCCAGCGGCAGACGGGCCACCAGGCGGGCGCCGGTGCGGGCGGGCTCGGCGGCCAGAGTGCCGCCGTGGTGCCCGGCGAGATCCCGGGCGATGGCCAACCCCAGTCCGGCGCCGCCCAGTTCGCGGCTGCGGGCGTCGTCGAGCCGGGTGAAGCGCTCGAACACCCGCTCCCGGTCGGCCGCCGGGATGCCCGGCCCGTCGTCGCACACCTCCAGCACCGCGTCCGGGCCCCGGACGGTGAGTCGGACCTCCACCCGGTCGGCGGCGTAGCGCTGCGCGTTGTCGACCAGGTTGGTGAGCAGCCTGGTCAACCAGGTGCGGTTGCCCAGCACCTCCGCGCCGTCGGCGAGTTCGGCTGCGACCGGGACGCGGTCGGCGGTGCGGGCGGCCAGCGCGGCGGCGAACAGGGCGGCCAGGTCGAGGAGTTCGACGGCGACCGGGTCGGCGGCGTCCAGCCGGGCGAGCAGCAGCAGATCGGCGGCCAGGTCCTGCAGGCGGACGGTGTCCTCCAGGGCGTCGGCGAGCAGTTCGGGCCACAGCTCGGGGTCCGGATGGGCCAGCGCTACCTCCAGCTGGGTGCGCAGCACCGCGATGGGGCTGCGCAGCTCGTGCGAGGCGTCGGCGATGAAGCGGCGCTGGCGCAGGCCCGCGTCCTCCAGCCGGTCCAGGGTGGCGTTGACGGTGACGGCCAGCCGGGCCACCTCGTCGCCGGTGTGCGGGACGGGGACCCGGCGGTGCAGGTCGTGGCCGGTGATCTCGGCGACCTCGGCGCGGATCGCCTCCACCGGGCGCAGCGCCCGGCCGGTGACCCGCCAGGTGACGGCCGCGACCAGCAGCACCAGCACCGGGACGCCGACGGCCAGCGCGGTGCCGGTGGTGTCCCCGGCGGCCTCGACGTCGCGCAGCGAGGCGGCGGCGTGCACGGTGAGCGGCCCGTCCGGTCCGGAGACGGACATGGTGATCACCTGCTGCCGGCGGTCGTGCAGCCGCGCCCCGACCACCAGCGGCCGTTCTTCGGGCGGGAGTTGGAGCAGGCTCCGGTCCGGGCCGGGGGCGCTCGGGCCGAGCGGGTTCGGGAGGGGCGGGCTCGGGAGGGGCGGCGCGGCGACCGGGCGGGCCAGCAGGTCCGGGGTGACGGCGACCGGCTTCCCGGTGGCGTCCAGCACCCAGACGGAGGATCCGCCGTGCGGGGCGAGGACCGACGGCAGGTGCTCGCGGGAGGCCAGCTCGACCACCTTGCCGGCCTGTTCGAACGCGGAGTCCCGGGCGGTGCGCAGCAGGTTGGCGTGCAGCACGGCGAGCAGCGCGGCCGAACTGCCGCCCAGCGCGAGCGTCACCACGGCGGTGGCGGCGAAGGTGGCCCGGGCCCGCACCGAACGCGGCAGCAGCCGCCGCAGGCGCGGCGGGACCCGTGGACGGCGCACGCGGTCAGCCACCGTCCACCGCCAGCCGGTAGCCCGCGCCGCGGACGGTGCCGACGGTGCTGCGGCCGAACGGGGCATCGATCTTGCGGCGCAGGGCGCTGATGTGGACCTCGACGATGTTCGGGTCGCCGTCGAAGGCGGAGTCCCAGACCTGCTCCAGGATCTCCCGCTTGGAGACCACTCCGCCGGCCGCCCGGGCCAGGCACTCCAGGACGGCGAACTCGCGGGCGGTGAGCCGCACTTCGGCGCCCGCGCGGGTGCAGGTGCGGCGGGCGGGGTCGATCGCCAGGTCGCCGAACTCCAGGGTCTGCGGCAGTCGGCGGCCGGTCCGGCGGACCAGGGCGCGCAGCCGGGCCACCAGCACCACGTACGAGAACGGCTTGGAGAGGAAGTCGTCGGCGCCGGTGTCCAGCGCCTCGGCCTCGTCGAGTTCGCCGTCCTTGGCGGTGAGCATCAGGATCGGGGTGTCGTCGCCGGCGGCCCGCAGCCGGGCGCAGATCCGGTAGCCGTTCAGCCGGGGCAGCATGATGTCGAGCACGATCACGTCGTAGTCGTGCTCGGTGGCCAGCCAGAGGCCGTCCTCGCCGTCGTGGGCGACGTCGACGGCGAACCCCTCGGCCCGCAGGCCGCGTTGCAGTGCGGCGGCGAGCCGCCGTTCGTCCTCGACCACCAGTACGCGCATGGGGACCAGGGTGGCAGGCGTCGGGCCGGGCGGCGGGGGCAACTTCAGCTTGGCTTCAGGCGGGTGGCGGCATGCTGGGCGCCCGGCCGGCGGATCGGTCCCGGCCGGGTCGTCGAGGGGAAGTGGTGGGCAGATGTCCGAGCCGCAGTCGGAGCCGCAGTCGCCGGAGCCGGGGCCGGGGCCGTTGGCGTTCGATCCGGAGGCCGAGTTCGAGAAGCCGGCCGGGGCGGCGTCGCGTCGGCGCCGGGTGCCGCTGCCGAAGCGGCGGGGCGGCCGCTGGGCGCTGGGCGCGGCGGCCGTGGTGGTGCTGGGCGTCGCCGCGACCGTGGCCGGGGTGGCGCTGCACCACCCGGAGCGCGGGCGGCCGATGTACGAGCGGGGGTTCGCGCACCGGGTGCCGGGCGCGCCCGAGGCACCCGATGCGCCCGGCGCGTACGGACGGCCGGGGACCCACCACGACGGGCTGCCGGGAACCCACCAGGACGGGCGGAGGACGGCGCACCGCGGCGCCGAGGGCGGCGGGGCGGCGAAGCTCGCTCCGGCCGCGCTGCCGGCCGTGCCCGCCGATCAGGCGCTGGCCAAGGCCGCGGGCGCGGTGCCCGGCGGGAAGCCGGACGCCCTGTCGGTGGTGGGCCGGGAGGGCGGCGGCAGCTCCTGGGCGGTGGAGGTGCTCGGCGCGGACGGGGTCCGCCACCTGGTGACGGTGGACGGCGCCGACGGGTCGATCACCGGCAACACCGTCGTGAACGGCCGCTGAGCGCACGCGAAGGGCCCCGCCGCGCTGCGGCGGGGCCCTCGGGGTCGGTCAGTGGCCGTTCACGACGGTGTTGCCGAGTCCGCGGCCGATCGGACGGCGGTCGGCGGTCGGCGGTCGGCGGACGGCGGTCGACCGGCACGGTGACGTCGAACGCCGGGGCGATCGACAGCACTGCGGTCACGCCGTCGTGCAGGCCGAAGCCGACGCCGATCACCCGCCGAGGAGCCCGCCGACGGCGCAGCCGGTGCGGCAGCGCAGCGTCGCCCGGGCGACGCTGGCCCGGCCCGTCGTGGACGTCCGCCACCGGCCGCTCACCCGGCACACGCCGTTCGTGGTCAGCCCTTGCCGATCACCGTCACGTCCAGCCGGTCGGCGGCGTAGTCGGCGCGGATCACCTTCTTGTCGAACTTGCCCACCGAGGTCTTCGGCACCGCCTCGATCAGCGACCAGCGCTCCGGCAGCTGCCAGGAGGCGACCCGTTCGGCCAGGAAGGCCCGCAGCTCGGGCAGTCCGGCGGTGGCGCCGGGGCGCAGCACCACGGTGGCCAGCGGGCGCTCGCCCCACTTCTCGTCCGGGACGGCCACCACGGCGGCCTCGGCCACCTCGGGGTGGGCCATCAGGTGGTTCTCCAGGGCCTGCGAACTGATCCACTCCCCACCGGACTTGATCACGTCCTTGGCCCGGTCGGTGAGGGTCAGGTAGCCGTTGGCGGTGATGGTGCCGACGTCGCCGGTGCGCAGCCAGCCGTCCGGGCTGAACTTGTCCTCGGGCCGGATCGCCTCGCCGTCCGCGCCGCCGAAGTACGCCCCGGCGATCCACGGGCCGCGCACCTCCAGCTCGCCCTCGGCGACGCCGTCGTGCGGCATCGGTTCGCCGCCGGGGCCGATCAGCCGGGCCTCCACGGAGGCGGGGAAGACGCCCTGGGTGACCCGGTAGGTCCACTCCTCCTCGCCGGTGACGCCGGCCGGCGGGTGGGCGACGGTGCCCAGCGGGGAGGTCTCGGTCATGCCCCAGGCGTGGATGACCCGGATCCCGTGCCGCTCCTCGAACGCTTTCATCAGCGCGGGCGGGCAGGCCGAGCCGCCGATCACCACGGTCTTCAGGGTGGAGGTGTCGTAGTCGCCGGCGTCCAGCTCGTCCAGCAGGCCGGTCCAGATGGTCGGGACGGCGGCGCTGAAGGTCGGCTTCACCTGGTCGATCATCGCGGCCAGCGGCTTGGGCTGCAGGAAGCGGTCCGGCATCAGCAGGCTCGCGCCGGTCATGAACGCCGCATGCGGGATGCCCCAGGAATTCACGTGGAACATCGGGACCACCGGCAGCACGGTGTCGCGGGCGGTCAGGCCGAAGCTGTCGGCGGCGATGATCTGCATCGAGTGCAGGTAGATCGACCGGTGGCTGTACACCACGCCCTTGGGGTCGCCGGTGGTGCCGGAGGTGTAGCAGAGCGCGGCGGCCTGCTTCTCGTCGATGTCGGTCTGCCACGGGTAGTCGGTCCGGCGGCCCGCGATCAGTGCCTCGTAGTCGTGCACCGTCCCCTCGAAGCCCGCCAGCAGCGCCGGGTCGTACGGCCCGGCCACCACCAGGTGCCGGACGACGTCGCCGACCTGCGGCAGGACGGCGGCGAGCAGCGGCAGCACCGAGCCGTTGACGATCACCACCCGGTCCGCGGCGTGCCGGAGGATGTACGCCAGCTGGTCGGCGGGCAGCCGCAGGTTCAGGGTGTGCAGCACGGCGCCCATGGACGGGATCGCCAGGTACGCCTCCTGGTGCTCGGTGTTGTTCCACATCAGGGTGCCGACGGCCTCGCCGTCCGCCACGTCGAACTCCTCGCGGAGCGCGTGCGCGAGCTGCGCGGCGCGGGCGCCGATCTCGGCGAAGGTCCGCACGACCGGGCCGTTCTCGGTCCAGGTGGTCACGGTCGACCGGCCGTGGATGGTGGACCCGTGCTGCAGAATCCGGGCGACGGTGAGTGGAACGTCCTGCATCGTGCTGTACACCAGGGTCCTCCTTGACCGGCCCGCGGTTGTTACCCGCAGGTAGTAGGCGATGCCCTCGATTGTTTCCCCGGCACACCCGCGCTGTCAGTAGCCGCAACCGAGATGAGACCGACGCCGCCGACCTGCTCGACTGTCCGTCTCCGCGCGTGTCCGTCCGGGTCCACGGCGTGTTCGGAATCCGGGACTCCGCCACTGTTCCCATGGTCGCGCCCCGGAGGCCGGTGGGCGGCGGTCGCCCCCGATCGACGGGCGACAGTCGGCCTCGACCGGTGGGCGGCAGCCGAGGTGGTAACCGTCTTTGACCAAAAGCACTCCTTACGCCACACTCGATCTCATGCCAGGCACCTCCCTCACCGTTGAAAGCACTACTGAACTCCCCGCTATCACCTCCATTTCCAAGGTCGAAGGCGGCTCCGGTCGGGCGCGGGCCAGCGGAATGCGACGACGGCTGGGCGGCATCCCGGCCCCGGTGCTGTGCGTGGTCTCGATGGTGGCGGTGCAGCTCGGCGTGGCGGCCTCCAAGCCGCTGTTCGGAGTGCTGGGAGTGGCCGGCGCGACCTTCCTGCGGATCTCCTTCGCCGCCGTCGTCCTGCTCGCCTTCACCCGCCCCCGGCTGCGCGGCCGCAGCCCGCGCGACCTGGCGATGGCCGGGCTGCTCGGCGTGGCGTCCGCCGGCATGACCCTGCTGTTCGCCGCGGCCGTCGACCGGCTGCCGATGGGCACCGCCGCCACCATCGAGTTCCTCGGCCCGCTCGCCGTCGCGCTGGTCTTCGCCCGCCGCGCCGGACACGTG
>NZ_BMRI01000014.1:0-46921 GCF_014648555.1 Kitasatospora griseola | reverse complement strand
CTGTGGGCGATGCTCGCCGCCGGCGGCGTGGTGCTGCTCACCCTGTTTGGCCACGGCGAGTCCGGCTCCAGCCTGGACCCGGTCGGCCTGGCCTGCGCCTTCGGTGCGGCCGCCTGCTACGCCGGCTACATCCTGTTCACCGACAAGGTCGGCGCGGCGTTCCGCGGGTTCGAGGGCCTGGCGGTCTCGTTCACCGTCGGTATGGTCGTGCTCGCCCCGTTCGGCGCCGCCGAGGCGCTGCACGGCCTGTCCGGCGCCTCCTCCCCCGCGCTGCTGCTGCTCGCCGTCGCGGGTGTCGCGCTGCTCTTCCCGGTGCTGCCGTACGCGCTGGAGATGGTCGCGCTGCGCCGGATGTCCCAGCGGGTGTTCAGCGTGATCGTCAGCCTGGACCCGGCGGTCAGCGCGCTGGTCGGACTGCTGGTGCTCGGCCAGGTGCTGGGCCTGCCGCAGCTGATCGGCATCTGCTGCGTGGTCGCCGCCAGCGTCGGGGCGACCCTCACCGCCCGACGGTAGGGCGGCTCCTCCGGTCGGAAAACCCCTCGGGGGCGCGGCGGTCGCCGCGCCCCCGAGGGGTTTTCCGTTCGTCTGTGCTGCCCCGAGGCGGGTGACCCTTTCCACTCCCGGGTGCTCCGGCGGCAGGTGCTCCGGCCGGTCCGGCGCCCCCGCCGGTCCGGCCGCACCTCCCGCCGGGAGGTCAGTGGCGATGGACCGGCGCGAGGACGGCGCCGGCGTCGGAGGCCGCACCGCCGATCGGGCCGTGGCCTGCGGCCGGGCGGGTGGTGCGTAAGTGCGTCATGGATTCCTCCGTGCTGCCGATGGTCGCTCCGGTCACTGCCGATGACCGTGAATCGCTGCCATTCACTTCCGAGGACCAGAATTCCGCAACAAATCGACAAAGCACCAGCACCGCTGGGCCTTTTCCCTCATTAGCGTGATCCGCGCACCCCTGCGCATGCCCCTGCACGGGGGCTCCGGGCCTGCGGAACACCTGCACGGAGCTGGCCTTTTGCCCGACCTCGGGCGATCGGCGGCCCCGGCCGGGCGGGAGCGCGAGCCGCCGGTCCACGGCGAGTCGCGCCACCCCTCGGGCGCGCGCACGGCGCACCCGCGCCCCGTTCCGGTGCGCCGACCGTCGAATGTCGATATTCCAGCGGGGTGGTCGGCCCGGCCTGATTCCAGGGAAATCCGATCCGAATTCCGAACGATCCTCAGATCATCTTTCCCGGGTTGAGCAGGCCCAGCGGGTCGAAGACCGCCTTGATCTGCCGCTGCAGCTCCAGGCCGACCGACCCCAGCTCCCGGGCCAGCCACTCGCGCTTCAGCAGCCCGATGCCGTGCTCGCCCGTCACCGTGCCGCCCAGCTCCAGGCCGAGCGCCATGATCTCGTCGAAGGAGACCCGGGCCCGCTCCGCCTGCTCCGGATCCCGGGCGTCGAAGATCACCACCGGATGGGTGTTGCCGTCGCCGGCGTGCGCGACCATGCCGATGGTCAGCCGGTGCCGCTCGGCGATCCCGGCGACGCCGTTCAGCATGGCGGCCAGCGCGCTGCGCGGCACCGCCACGTCGTCGATCATCGTGGTGCCCATCCGCTCCAGCGCGGGCAGCGCCAGCCGGCGGGCCTGGAGCAGCAGTTCCGACTCCGCCCGGTCCTCGGCCGGCACCACCTCGATGGCCCCGGCGGCCGTGCACAGCTCGCCGACCGCGGCCAGCAGCTCGCGCTGGTCCGGGCCGTCGAAGGCGACCAGCAGCAGCGCCCGGGTGGACTCCGGAAGGCCCATCTGCGCCATCTCGTTGACCGCGCGGACGGTGGTGGCGTCCATCAGCTCCATCAGCGAGGGCGTGAACCCGGCGGCCATCACGTCGCACACCGCCCGCCCGGCGGCGTCCACCGAGTCGAACTCGGCCGCCAGCACCAGCTGCGGGCCGGGCGCGGGGCGCAGCGCGAGCACCGCCTCGACCACCACGCCGAGGGTGCCCTCGGAGCCGACCAGCAGCCGGGTCAGGTCGTAGCCGGCCACGCCCTTGGCCGTTCGCCGTCCGGTGCGCAGCAGTCGGCCGTCGGCCAGCACCACGTCCAGGCCGAGCACGTACTCGCCGGTCACGCCGTACTTCACGCAGCACAGGCCGCCGGCGCCGGTGCCGATGTTGCCGCCGATGGTGCAGGACTCCCAGCTCGACGGGTCCGGCGGGTAGGCCAGCTGCCGGGCTTCGGCGGCCCGGGACAGTTCGGCGTTGACCACGCCGGGCTGCACGATCGCGATCCGGTCGACCGGGTCGAGGTGCAGGATCCGGTTCATCCGGGTCAGCGAGAGCAGGATGCAGCCGTCGACGGCGTTCGCGCCGCCGGACAGCCCGGTGCGCGCGCCCTGCGGCACCACCGGGACGCGCAGTTCGGTCGCGGTGCGCATCACGAACTGCACCTGTTCGACCGTCTCCGGGAAGACCAGCACCGCCGGCTCGCCCGCGTCGCAGAATCCCGCCATGTCGCGGGCGTACGCGCCCGTGACGTCCGGGTCCACCGCGACGGCGCCGTCCGGCAGTCCCGCGCGCAGCCGTTCGACCAACTCACCCACGACGACCTCCACTCGTTCCGCCCGCACTCTCCTCCCCCGTCCGGCTCCGAGCAAGCGTCGCCGCCCCCTGTCGGGCTGTCGGTCGGTTCGGGCACCCTGGTACCCATGCGCGCACCCCGTGTCCAGTGCCCCGCCTGCGACCGCCCGGTCGCCCTGATGCCCACCCGCCGCACCGGCTACGGCGTCATCCACGACCACAAGCGCGACCGCCGCTCGTTGCAGCTGTGCGACGGCAGCATGCGCCAACTCCCGCTCACCGACGCCGCCCTGTGGCAGGACGCGCTCCCCGGGCTGCCCGCCCCGGACGGGCCGCCGACGCTGTTCTGACGGCCCGTCGGCCCGGGGGTGGTCAGCGCCGGACGCCGCAGGTAGCGTCCCGGTGCGACGGCTCGTCCTGGGGGGACACGGCATGGTGTACGACGACGGCAGGCAGTACCAGTATCTGGAGTCGCTCGACTCGGCCCGGACGGCCGGGCCCGGGGACGGCCGGGGCGAGGAGCTGCAGCTGCAGATCTTCACCGAGGTGCTGATGACGCTGGCGCTCGGCCGCGAGGTGGTCGTCCCGCAGTCGTTCGCCTTCGACTCGTTCGGGTTCCACCGGGTCGCGGCCACGGTCCTGCGTGCCCGGGACAGCAGCGCACCGGGCGAACACCCGTTCCGGCTCCACCTGTTCGGTGCGCGCTCGTACGAGGAGGCGGTGGCGGGCATGCTCGCCAGGACGGTCGATCCGGCCGGCCCGTTCCTGAGCCTCCTGCTGCCCGAACTCAGCGACCCCGCCGCCCACGGCCTCGACCCCGGCGAGGTGCGGGAGCAGGCCGCCGACTTCGACCGGCTGCTGAGCGCCGAATGGCTCGACCCGGAACGGGCCGACGGGCTGGCGGTGGTCCGCGACGAGTTCCGGCACCTCCCGCGGGTGGCGGCCCGGCCGCCCGCCCGGCTGTACGCCCTCGGCGAGCTGGTGGTCGCCGCCGTCGACCCGGCCTCGCCGATGGGACGGGCAGTGGCCGACCTGCCCGAGCCGTACCGGGAGGTGCACGCCACGCTGGCCACCGCGATCCGCCGCCTCGGCGTCGACCGGCCGCAGGCCTTCCACCACCGCAGCCGGCTGCGGCTGGCCCGGCCGTGGCCCGGCGACGCCGCCGGGCGGACCCCCGAGGAGATCGTCGGCGGGCCGGAGACCCTCGGCCTGGTGATCGAGTTCGTCGACACCCTCTACAACCTGATCGTGGTCGACTCCATCGGCGTCGCCGACACCACCCTCAGCACCGGTCAGGGCCTCGACGACGGCCGACTGGCCGCCCGCGCCACCGCCCAGGAACTCGCCCTCGCCCAGTACCGCCACCGGGCCGGGCAGACCCTCCCGGAACCGGACCGGGCCGGCTCGGGGCCGCTGTTCGAGGTCAGGCTCGGCGCGGCGGCCGGCCTCGCCGACGACCGGGTGCGCGCCCGGATGGCGGCGCTGCGCACCGACGCCGGCGACGCGATCGCCGCCCTGATGCAGGCCCGTGCCGAGCGCGGCCGCACTGCCGAGTCGCCGTTCTGGAAGGGCATCGAGCGGTTGCGGACGGCCGAGGACCCGCTCGCCGCGCGCAAGGCGCTGGACGCCCACCTGGCCCGGGTCGCCGCCGTCCTCGGCGACCGGACCGGGCTGGCCCCGATCGGCGGGTTCGCGATCGAACTGGTGCTCACCGCCGCGGGCGCGGTCGGCCCCGCGCTGGCCACCGAGGTGTGGCGGCTGCCCGGGCTGGTCGGCTACCCGGCGATGGCGGCCGGCGCGGTCGGCAACGTCCTGTACCGCAAGGGCAAGGACAGCGTGGCGCGCCGACTCTCCACCAGACGGCTGGCCTGCGCGCTGGGACGAGTCGTCGACCTGAGGAGCTGACACCGTGACAGAGCCCGAGCACCCGGACGCGATCCGCCGCACCCGGGAGGTCCTCGCCTACCGCAACCGCTTCGTCGACGTCTACGACGACGAGGTCGCCTTCCCGAGCGGCTCCGCCGGCCGCTACCTGAGGATCCGTCACCGCACCGAGGGCCTCGGCGTGGTGGTCCTCCCCGTCCACGGCGAGCTCGTCGGGCTGGTCCGCACCTACCGCTACCCGCTCGGCCGCCTCCAGTGGGGCCTGCCCCGCGGCTTCGCCCAGGACGCCGACCCGCTGGTCACCGCGCGCGCCGAACTGCACGAGGAACTCGGCGTCCCCGACGCCGAGTTCCACCTCCTGGGCACCATGACCCCGGACTCCGGCCTGCTCGCCGGCGCCGTCGCCGTCGTCCACGCCACCGTCCCCGCCCCCGTCCCCGCCGGCGCCCCCCGCGACCCCGACGAAGTCGTCGAGACCCGCTGGCTCCCCCTCCCCGACCTCCACCACTGGATCACCACCGGCCGCCTCGACGACGGCATGACCCTCGCCGCCCTCACCCTCGCCCGCGCCCACGGCCGCCTCCCCTGACGCACCGTCACCCGCGAACGCCGAACGGCCCCCGACCGGATGCACAGGTCGGGGGCCGTTCTCAGGCGCGGAGGGTGTGGGATTTGAACCCACGGTGGCGCGAAGCCACGACAGTTTTCAAGACTGGTCCCTTAGGCCGCTCGGGCAACCCTCCTCGGCGGAGGCCAGCCTAACGGGTCGGGGCGGGTTCGGTGCACACCGTTCCGGTGGGGTGGGTCAGTTGTCGCCCTTGCGTTCGCCGAGGGTGACGGTGGTCTTGGCGGCCTTGCCGTCGCGGGTGTACTCGACCTCGACCTTCTCGCCGGGCTTGTGCGTCCAGATCTCGCTGACCAGGGTCGGGCCGCTGTCGATGGCGATGCCGCCGAGCTTGGTGATGACGTCGCCGGCCTTCAGGCCGGCCTGGTCGGCGGGGCCGCCGGGGGTGACAGCGGGGGTGTCGCGGACCGGGGCGGTGGCGATCTGGGCGCCGTCGCCGCGGTAGTCGTCGTTGCGCAGGACGCCGAGGATCGCGTAGACCGGCGTGCCGTCCTTGATCAGGGTCTGGGCGACCCACTTGGCCTGGTTGATCGGGATGGCGAAGCCGAGGCCGATGGAGCCGGCCCGGCCGGAGCCGCTGGTGTTGGACTGGATCGCCGAGTTGATGCCGATGACCGAGCCGGAGCCGTCCAGCAGCGGGCCGCCGGAGTTGCCGGGGTTGATCGAGGCGTCGGTCTGCAGGGCGTTCATGTACGAGGACTGGGCGCCGGTCTCGTCGCCGGAGGCGACCGGGCGGTCCTTGGCGGAGATGATGCCGGTGGTGACGGTGCCTTCGAGGCCGTAGGGCGCGCCGATGGCGATGGTGGCGTCGCCGATGGCGACCTTGTCGGAGTCGCCGAGCGGCAGCGGGACGAGCTTGTCCTTGGGCGGGTTCTCCAGGCGGATGACCGCGACGTCGTAGCCCTCGGCGCGGCCGACCACGGACGCGTCGTAGGAGGAGCCGTCGGAGAACTTGACGCTGAGCTTGCCGCCCTTGGCGGCGGGCGCGACCACGTGGTTGTTGGTCAGGATGTGGCCCTCGGTGTCGAAGACGAACCCGGTGCCGGTGCCGGACTCGCTGGAGTTCGAGGCCTTGATGGTGACGGTGGACGGCAGCGCCTTGGCGGCGATCCCGGCGACGGACTCGGGAGCCCGGTCCAGGTTCTGGTGGGTGTTGCCGACGGTGACGGTGGTGCTGCTGTGACTGGCGCCGGTGCCGCCGCTGCCGCCCTTGTCGGAGACGGACGCGCCGATCGCGCCGCCGGCCAGGCCGGCCACCAGGGCGACCGCCGCGACCAGGGCGACGAATCCGCCGCGCTTGCCCTTGCCGGACCCGCCGGGGGCGGGCTGCGGGCCGCCCCACGGCGCACCCGGCTCGCCCGGTCCGCCGACACCGCCGGTGCCGCCGGACGGGTGGCCCCAGCCGCCCACCGGGTGGCCGGCGCCGAACGGGTGCTGCGGCTCGCCGGGGACGCCGGGCGTACCCGGGGCGCCGGGCGCACCGGCCTGGGCGAGCGGCGGCGGCACGGCCGGGGCGGCCGCGGTCGGCGCGTAGGGGTTGACCGGCGCGTCGGCGGCGGGCTGCGCGTAGGGGCCGGCCGGTGCGGCGACGCTGCCGTACGGGTTCTGGAACGGCGGCGGCGCGTCCACCGGGGCGGCGGGCGGGGCGGCCGGCGCCTCGGGCACCTTCCCGAGCTGCATCGTCCCGTCGGAGACCGGCGCGGCCGGGGCCGCCGGCAGCACCGGCGGCGGCGCGTCGAGGTAGGCGGGAGCGGGCGCGGGCGTCCCGGAGCCGGCGGAGGCCGCCTCGGTGCCGGTGGCCTCGGGGGCCTTCTCCGGCGGGGTGGTACCACTCGCGTGCTCGGTGCTCACGGACGACCTCCATCGCTGACAGAACCTTGGGCGGTGGTCCGTCGCGCCGGCGGCGCGGCCACAGCCTCGGGGCACAGTTTTTCCTATGCCGGATTCGGACACCGTAAGCGGGCCCCTGAAGAAATCATGAGAAGCCTTAGGCCTCGCTGACATGCACATCAGTGGTCCCGCGGTGCGGACGCCGATCCCCCCGGCCTTGGCGTTCCCCAGCCCGGAGGCTAGCCTGTCGCTCCTGTAAACCGAAGAACGTCGCGGGAGCTTGGACCAGCCAGGCTGAGAGTGCGCCGGATCGACCGTAGGGCATGGCGGTGACGCCGCCCCGGTCGAGGGGGCGCTGACCGCCTGAACCTGTCCGGATAATGCCGGCGTAGGGAGTATCGGCCATGACGGCTGTTCCGTCTGCCCAAATTTCCGATCATGAGGCTGCCGCGCGGGCCGAGGCCCCGCTGACCCTCGACACGGCGCCGCCGCGCACCCTGGACTTCCGGGCGCTGTTCGCGCTGTGGGCCAACCTCGGGGTGAGCCTGATCGGCTTCACCAGCGCCGCGACGGTGCTGGGCAAGCAGGGCCACGAGCTGGGCTTCACCGCGGCGGTGACGGCGATCGTGGCGGGCACCGCGATCGGCACCGCGATGCTGGCGGTGGCGGCCCTGGTGGGCGCCCGCACGGGTGCGCCGGCGATGGCGGTGCTGCGCGGCCTGTTCGGCACCCGGCTGTCGTACGTGCCGACGGTGCTGAACATCCTGCAGTGCGTCGGCTGGGGCGTGTACGAGCTGACGGTGATCGCCTGGGGCGCCCAGACGGTGGCCGGCACCGAGGGCTGGCGCTGGCTGTTCGTGCTGCTGGCGGGCGTGCTGACGACGGTGCTGACGATCTGGCCGCTGGGCGCGATCGCGGTGCTGCGCAAGTACGTGGCGGTCGCGGTCGGCGTGGCGATGGTCTACTTCACGGTCCAGTTCGCCCGGCTGGGCTTCCCGGACCCGGGCGCGGGCAACTGGGACGGCTTCCTGTCGGCGACGGACGCGGTGATCGCGGTGTCGATCTCGTTCGTGCCGCTGGCCGCCGACTACACCCGGCACGCCCGCAGCTCGGCGAAGGCGTTCTGGGGGACGTTCTCCGGCTACACGGTGGCCCAGGTGTGGTGCTACGTGCTGGGCGTGGTGGCGCTGCTGCAGTCCGGCGGCGACCCGGACAAGATCCTCGGTTCGTTCACCGGCGTGGCCGCGGGCTGGGCGTTCCTGCTGGTGCTGGTGCTGCGCGAGTCGGACCAGTCGTTCGCGAACGTGTACTCGACGGCGATGTCGATCCACAACCTGTGGCCGAAGGTGGACCGGCGGGTGCTGACCGGCGGCATCGGCGTGCTGGTGACGGTGCTGGCGCTGCGGATCAAGGAGTTCACCGAGTCGTACTACGCGTTCCTCGGCCTGATCGGTTCGGTGTTCGTGCCGCTGTTCGCGGTGCTGGCGGTGGACTATTTCCTCGGCGCGGGCCGGCGCGGCTGGAACCTGGCGCAGGACGCCCCGGCCCGCTGGGTGATGCTGCTGCCGTGGGCACTGGGCTTCGCGGTGTACCAGTTCCTGGCGCCGACGGCGGTGGCCGGCTGGTGGACCGACCTGTGGGCGAAGGCGCAGGAGGCGGTGCACTTCACCCCGCAGGCGTGGAGCTCGGCCTCGCTGTTCTCGTTCCTGGCGGCGGCCCTGGCGACCGGCGCGGTGACGGCCCTGGAGCGCCGGCGGGCCTGACCGCCCGCGGGCGGTCGACGAGCCGCCCGGCGAGCTGACGGACCGCCACCCGGCCGCCCCCGGCGAGCTGTTCACCGGAGCGTTGCCGTGCCGGAAGCGGGCCGTCATCCGGTGCCGCGTAGGGTGGTTGACGTGAACACCCAGCACAGCGCCTCGGCCCCGCTCCCCGCTCCGATCGACCGCTCGTCGGTCAAGGTGATCGCCCACCGCGGGTCTTCCGCGGCCCTCCCGGAGCACACCGAGGAGGCGTACCGGCAGGCGCTGGAGGAGGGCGCGGACGGCCTGGAGTGCGACGTCCGGGTCACCGCCGACGGGCAGCTGGTGTGCGTGCACGACCGGACGGTGGGCCGCACCTCCGACGGGCAGGGCGTGGTGTCGACCATGACGCTGGCTCAGCTGTCCGAGCTGGACTTCGGTTCGTGGAAGCACCCGAAGCAGCCGCAGCGCAGCGCGGTGCTCACCCTGGAGCGGCTGCTGGAGCTGGTCGCGGACACCGGGCGGCGGGTGGAGCTGGCGATCGAGACCAAGCACCCGGTGCGGTACGCGGGCCGGGTGGAGTCCGAGCTGCTGCGGGTGCTGGGCCGCTTCGGTCTGCTGCCGGCCGCGCCGGAGGAGTCCACGGTGCGGGTGATGAGCTTCTCGGAGCTGGCCCTGCACCGGGTCCGCCGGGCCGCCCCGGCGGTGCCCCGGGTGTACCTGTGGGAGCGCTCGGTGCCGCTGCTGGGCCGGACCAGGTCGCTGCCGGGCGGGGCGTCGATCGCCGGCCCGGGCATCTCGCTGGTGCGCCGCGACCCGGGCATGGTGGCGGCGCTGCGCCGGGCCGGGCACCGGGTGCACGTGTGGACGGTGGACCGCCCGGAGGACGTCGAACTCTGCCTGGAGCTCGGCGTGGAGGCGCTGATCACCAACCGACCGGCAGACGTGCTGGCCCAGTTGGGCCGCTGAGCGGGCCGGTCGGCCCGGCGCCCGCCGGGTGGCACGCGGGCTCCATTGACGTGGCATAAATACCGAACGGGGTATTTCCCGTTGCCCATTCGGACAACCCTCGGGACGCGACAGAAAGGTGAGACGCTCCTCACCTTTCGGCCGCGAGCCGTGCGGATCCCGTTAATGCCGCGATCGGATCGTCGAACGCCCGTTTCCGATGCATTAACGGCGGGCATCCATCCCTCGGCAGAAGCTGAAGGAGGTCCGGGGGTGGCGTTGATGGTGGCGCGAGCTGTGCCAGTTCAGGCCGGGTCGACCTCATCGGCCATGGCCGTTCCGCACGGTCCGGCCAGTGTCTCGACCGCGCGGCGGAGGCTGCGCAACGATCTCGGTGATCGCTCGATACCGGATGCGGTGATTGACGACGCGGTGTTGATCCTCTCCGAACTGCTCAGCAATTCCTGTCGTCATGCCAGGCCGCTGCAGGCCGAAGATCCGGAGCCCGGCGACAGACCCGGAAGATCCGCAGACCGTCGCCCGCACGTCGCCGACGACGACGCGGAGATCGGTACCGTGCTGGTGAGTTGGCGGATGCGCGGGGACGGCCTGCTGACCCTGGAGGTCACCGACGGCGGGGCGACCACCCGGCCGGTGCCGGCCAGTCCCTCGGTGTCGGCGCACGGCGGCCGGGGGCTGAGCATCGTCGGCAAGCTGGCGAGGGACTGGGGAGTGCGGCACGCCCCCGGTCAGGTGACGGTGTGGGCGGAGCTGCCCGCGTTCGAGCAGGTGAGGGGCGGCGGGGAGCGGCGCAGCGCCTGAACGGCGGGCCGCGGGCGAAGTAGGCTGCGCGGTGCAACGTCCGACGTCCCCGGGAGAGCCGCACCATGGCCAAGAAGGCCGCGAAGAAGCAGCCCAGCCAGTCCACCGTCGTCGAGGGCGAGATCCCGGTCGTCGGAGCGCGCGAGGCGTGCCCGTGCGGCTCGGGCCGCCGGTACAAGGCCTGCCACGGCCGTCAGGCGGCGCACGCGGTGCAGGAGTTGGTGCACCGCCCGTTCGAGGGCCTGCCGGGCGAGGCCGACTGGGTGGCGCTGCGCGAGCTGGTGCCGGCCGCCACGGTGCCGCTGACGCTGGCCGCCGGGGTGGCCGAGCAGGCCGTCGGCGAGGTTCCGTCGGTGACGCTGGCGACGGTGCTGCCGCTGGCCTGGCCGGCGCTGCGGCGCGCCGACGGCTCGATCCTGCTGGGCCTGCAGACCCAGTCGTCCTCGGGCGACCTGAGCCGTGACCTGGCGGACGCGCTGGAGCTGGCGCTGGCCACCGAGCCGGGCACCCCGGTGCCGGCCCGCCGGACCGACCCGGGCGCCCGCCGACTGCAGGAACTGCTGGACACCACGGCCGAGTTCGTGCCCGCCGTGCACACCGGCTTCGAGTTCTGGCTGGAGGACGCCGAGTCGGCGACCGGCGAGGTCGCGGCCTCGCTGGAGCGGGCGAACGCGTCGGCGATCCCGACCGAGAAGCTGGCCGGGGTGGACTCCGCGTACTGGTGCGGCACGCCGGACAAGAACCACCTGCGCTGGGTGATGACGGTGCCGGAGGAGCAGCTGCTGGACGCGCTGGCCCGGCTGTCGGCGTCCGGCGAGAGCTCGCTGGGCGAGGGCACCAAGCTGGTCGGCTCGTTCCGGGCGCACGGCCTGACCGTGCCGGTGTGGGACCTGCCGGTCGACATGGCCGCCGCCGAGGTGGAGAAGCCGGCCGTGGAGTTCGCCGCGAAGCTGGCCGAGGTGCTGGCCGCGCCCGCGCCGCTGACCGCCGACGAGCGCCGCGCCCGCGCCAACCTGGTGAACCGTCAGATCACCCTCAACTAGCCGGAAGTGACCCGCGTCACATTCGCGTCCGGGCGCCAAAAATCCCAAGGGCCTTTCGGCGTGGACAAATTGGCGCGGAGCCGGATCTTTGTTACTGTTTGAACAGTCCGACCGCTGGTGCATCCCCCGTCGCCAGCGGTCGGGCCTTTTCTGTTTCCGGGCCTGTGGCGCAACTGATCTGACGATCGGTCAGCAGTGCGGCAGGGTGACGGCACTGGCGGTGATCAGCCCGCCCAGCAGGGTGCCCACCTCGGGCAGCCAGGGCCGGCCGGGGCCCGGGCGGCGCACCCAGTGCACTTGGCCCTCGCCGGTCCGCGAGGGCGGCAGCACCAGGTAGCCGCCCGCCCCGTGGTACCGCAACACGCCCGGCACCCACGGCCGTTCGGACAGCAGCGCGCCGAGCTCCGGCAGCGTGTAGGGCGCCGTCAGCAGCACGAACCGGCCGGGCGTGCCGAGCACCGGGCCGTACGGGACGCCGGTCTCGTCCAGGTGCCGCAGCAGCCACGGACCGGCCGGGCGGGGCAGGCTCACCGCGCACAGCGACCGGCCGGTGGCGGCCAGCACCGGCGCGCCGGGCGCGCGCAGCTCCCACCAGTGCCGGACCATCCGCGGATCGGTGGTGGCCGCCTCCAGCGGCGGGTCGCACGGGTGCGCGCCGGGCGTCGGGCAGAGCCGGTCCGGGCACGAGCAGGCCGGGCCGCGCAGCGCCCGCGCGCCGGGCACCACCGGCCAGCCGCAGCCGACGGCGGCCTGCAGTGCGGCGGTCAGGGCCAGCGTCCGGCCGCGGCGGCCCGGCCACCACTGGCCGACCCGCTCGGTCAGCAGCTCTCGGCGGTGTCGGCGCATGGCGGCTCGTTCCTCTCCGCGTCGGTCGGCCTGGGCCGGGGGTGCGGGCGGTGCGGTTGCGCTCAGGGCCTGTTCGGCCGAGCCCGCGCTGCGCCGCTGGAACGAGAATCCCCCATACGTCCGGATGGACGCGGGTCGGTCGACACCGGTTCCACCGTACGAGTGAGTGCCCGGCGCCCCGGGTGGCACCTGCGGGGCCCCGCCGTACGATCCCTGGCACGTTCGGCCCGTCGCTCTCCTGGACATGCCCCGATCGGCCTGTGTACAAGTGGGGGAATCGTGCCGAGTAGTGAGTAAAGACATCGTTTTCGGTCGGTCTCGGGGGTCCTGCGTGACACGTTCCGGATTGTGGGGAGTTGCGACATGACCGACGTCCAGCCGCTGGCGGCGGAGGCCCTGAGGTTCGAGCAGGCGCTGCTGCCGGAGCTCGGCGAGGCGCCCTCGGCGGACCTGCAGGACCGTTTGGCCGGATGGCTGTCCGATTTCACCAGCCTCCAGGAGCACCTGGAGCTGCTGGCCAGGGCCGACGGGCTGGCCGGCACCCTGGACGCGCTGCTGGACTCCGGCGCGGCGCTGCTCGGCGCCCGCCGCGGCCTGGTGGTCACGCTGCGGCCCGGTCCGGCCCGCACGCTGGCCCGGCCGGTCGGCCTCGGACTGGACCCGGCGACGCTCGGCCAGCTGGAGACCATCCCGGCCGAGCACGGCCCGTTCGCCGACCTGCTCAGCCTGCCCGGCGCGACCGGCCGGCTGCTGATCTCCGACCTGGCCACCGACCCGACGGTGGGCCCCCGGTTCCGCGAGATCGCCGCCCAACTGGGCCTCGGCGCCTGCTACGCGCTGCCGCTGGCCACCGAGCGCGAGGGCGCGCTCGGCGCCGCGGCCTGGTTCTACGAGGAGCCGGGCCGCCCCGGCGAGCGCCGCGAGCACCTGGTGCGCCGCTACTGCGAGTTCGCCGCCCCGCTGCTGGCCCGCCAGTTGGAGGCCGACCGGGCGGTGCGCGCCACCGCCGCGCTGCGCCGCTCGCTGCTGCCCGACCACCTGCCGGTCCGGCCCGGCCTGCGGATCGCCGCCCGCTGCGTGCCCGCCGCGCTGGAGCACTCCGCGGGCAGCGACTGGTACGACGCGGTCCCGCTGCCGGACGACACCCTGGCGCTGACCGTGGGCAGCGTGCTCGGCGGCGGCCCCAGCGCCGGTCCGGGCGCGGGCGCCTGCGCGGCCGCCGCGATGGGCCGGGTGCGGGCGGCGCTGCGCGCGTACGCGGTGCTGGAGGGCGAGGACCCGGTGTCCGTGCTCGGCGACCTGGAGCTGCTGCTGAAGACCACCGAGCCGACCCGCTCGGCGACCGCCGTGTACGCCAACGTCGACCCGGCCGAGCGCCGGATCGCGCTGGCGGGGGCGGCGAACTGCCCGCCGGTGCTGCTCACCCGGTACGGGGCGAACTTCGTGGAGACCTCGCTGTCCGCCCCGCTGGGCATGCTCAGCTGCTGGGAGGCGCCCGGGGTGGAGCTCACCGCGGAGCGCGGCGACGTGCTGGTGCTGTACACCGAGGGCCTGGCCCGCCGGTTCGGGGCCAACCTGCACGCCGGGCAGAGCGCGCTGCGCCGGGCCGCCGCGGACGCCCCGCGGGACGTCCGGCTGGATCCGGAGCGGCTCTGCGACCACCTGCTGGCCGAGGCCGGCGGCGAAGGCCAGGGCGAGGACGACCTGGTACTGCTGGCGGCCCGCTTCGAGTGACCGCGGGCCGGCCGCGAACCGCAGGTCGAACGGCCTTTCTTCCCTCGAACGGCCCTACGTACCATGGGGGCGACGTCCGCCCTCGCGCCCCGCGACCCGGGGAGTGCGGGGCGGTACCACGCGCAAGGAGGCGACGTACGTGACCGAGGACCGCAGCCCGGCGGTGTCCGAGAACCCCGAAGGGGCCGCCGAGGGCGAGGAGGACGAGCCGATCAAGAGCCGCAAGAACGGCCTGTACGGCGACATCTCCGACGAGCTCGCCGCGTCCATGCGCACCGGCTGGGCCGACACCGAGCTGCACGGCCTGCAGCCGGTCGCCCAGGCCCCCTACGCGGCCGAGCGCCGCGCCAAGCTCTCCGCCGCCTTCCCCGGCGAGCGGCTGGTCGTGCCCGCGGGCAACCTGCGCACCCGCGCCAACGACACCGAGTACGCGTTCCGCGCCGCCAGCGAGTACGTGCACCTGACCGGCAACCAGACCGAGGACGCGGTGCTGGTCGGCGAGCCCGTCGAGGGCGGCCACCGGTTCGCGCTCTACCTGCTGCCGCGCTCCGACCGGGAGAACGGCGAGTTCTGGCTCAGCGGCCAGGGCGAGCTGTGGGTCGGCCGCCGCAACTCCCACGCCGAGGCCGAGAAGCTGTACGGCCTGCCGGTGCGGGACGTCCGCAAGGCCGCCGAGGAGCTGGCCGCCGACACCGTCCCGACCCGCCTGGTGCGCGGCTACGACGCCGGCCTGGAGGCCGCCCTCGCCGAGCAGCTCGACGAGGAGAAGGACCAGGAGCTGACGGTCTTCCTGTCCGGGCTGCGCCTGGTCAAGGACGAGTGGGAGATCGGCGAGCTGCGCGCCGCCTGCACCTCCACCGTCAACGGCTTCACCGACGTGGTGCGCGAGCTCGGCCGGGCCGTCGCCACCTCCGAGCGCTGGATCGAGGGCACCTTCTGGCGCCGCGCCCGGGTCGAGGGCAACGACGTCGGCTACGGCACCATCGCCGCGGCCGGCCCGCACGCCACCACCCTGCACTGGGTGCGCAACGACGGCGACGTCCGCCCCGGCGAGCTGCTGCTGCTGGACGCCGGCGTGGAGACCCACACCCTCTACACCGCCGACGTCACCCGCACGCTGCCGATCAACGGCACGTTCACCCCGCTGCAGCGCAAGATCTACGACGCGGTGTACGACGCCCAGGAGGCGGGCATCGCCGCGGTCCGGCCGGGCGGCAACTTCCGCGACTTCCACGACGCCGCGCAGCGGGTGCTCGCCGAGCGCCTGCTGGAGTGGGGCCTGATCGACGCCTCGGTGTACGACGTGGAGAAGGTGCTGGAGCTCGGCCTGCAGCGCCGCTGGACCCTGCACGGCACCGGCCACATGCTCGGCCTGGACGTCCACGACTGCGCGCACGCCCGCCGCGAGAACTACGTGGACGCGGTGCTGGAGCCCGGCATGGTGCTGACCGTCGAGCCCGGCCTGTACTTCCAGGCCGACGACCTGACCGTCCCCGAGGAGTACCGCGGCGTCGGCGTCCGGATCGAGGACGACATCCTGGTCACCGCCGACGGCAACGAGAACCTCTCGGTGGGCCTGCCCCGGCAGGCCGACGAGGTGGAGGCCTGGATGGCCTCGCTGAACAGCTGACGCAGCCTCGCACCGAAGCCCCCGTCCGATCCGCCGGCGGGGGCTTCGGCGCGCTCAGTGCCGTCGGCCCCACCCGGAGCGGGCGGCGGCGAGCACGACAATCTTCTCGAAACGGGCACGACCGGGCGTGAACATGGCTGCTCTCCGGGAAAAGGGTGTGGTGGACGTCCGCGGGAGGCATTCTGCGGCCTGCGCGTGTTGACGCTCCCATCCTCCCGGGAGGTTGCAGATCAGTTCCAAAGGTTTTCCGCCCCCGTCCGATCACCCGTCGCCGCCGCCCGTACGCACCCGGTCCGCCCCGGCCCGGCGCGCGGCACGGCGATGGGGCGGACGGCTACACTCGCCGCGAACCCGCCACCGGCCGCACCTGGAGCACCACATGGCCGAGCCCGTGCCCGTCACCATCGGAAAGCGTCCGGCTCCCGTGCACACCGTCGCGGTGTACGCCTTCGCGGGCATGGCCCCGTTCGAACTCGGCGTGGTGGTCGAGGTGTTCGCCCTCGCCCGCCCCGAGCTCGCCGGGCTGCTGGCCGCCCCCTGGTACGACGTGCGGGTGTGCGCGGAGCGGCCCGGGCACCCGCTGGAGGCGGTCGGCGGATTCACCCTGACGCCCCGGCACGGCCTGGAGGAACTCGCCGCCGCCGACACCGCCGTGGTGGTCGGGGTGCCCGACCCGTACGGCCAGGTGCCGCCCGCCGTGGTCGCCGCGCTGCGCACCGCGCACGCCCGCGGCGCCCGGGTGGTGTCGATCTGCTCCGGCGCCTTCGCGCTGGCCGCCGCCGGCCTGCTCGACGGCCTGCCCGCCACCACGCACTGGCGGTGGGCCGAGGAGCTGCGCCGCCGCCACCCGCAGGTCCGGGTCGACCCGGACGTGCTGTACGTGGACAACGGCCAGGTGCTGACCAGCGCGGGCAGCGCCGCCGGCATCGACCTGTGCCTGCACCTGGTCCGGCAGGACCACGGAGCCAAGGTCGCCAACACCGTCGCCCGCCGGTTCGTCGCCCCGCCGCACCGGGACGGCGGACAGGCCCAGTACGTCGAGGCGGCGGTGCGCCCGATGGACGAGCCCGAGGACGGGGTGGCCCGGTCGATGCGCTGGGCGCTGGAACACCTCGCCCGGCCGCTGACCGTGCCGCTGCTGGCCCGGGCGGCCGCCATGTCCGACCGCTCGTACCTGCGGCACTTCACCGCCCGCAACGGGGTCAGCCCGATGCGCTGGGTGGCGATCCAGCGGATCGCGGCCAGCCTGCCGCTGCTGGAGTCGCCGGAAGGCAGCGTCGAGGAGATCGCGGCGGCGGTCGGCTTCGAGTCGGCGGCAACCTTCCGCCACCACTTCGGCCGCACCATGCGCACCTCGCCCACCGCCTACCGGCGCACCTTCGGCCGGGCCGCCTGACGATGCGTCAGGACTGCTCCTGCCGGTCCGCGTTGGCGTGGATCGCGTCCCGCAGCCACCCGGCGAGGCCTGGGGCGAGCTGCTCGTAGGTGGCGGTGAACCGCGGGTCGGCGACGTACATGTCGCCGAGGCAGCGGTGCATCTGCGGGGCGCACTCGTAGAAGTTCAGGCCGATGTGGCCCCGGTGCTGCTCGGCGGCGTCCATCGCCTCCGGGCTGTCGGGGGCCGCGCCGGCCGTGAACGCCGCCACCAGGGCGTCGTTGACGGCGTCCGTCTCCTCCTTGATCCGCTCCCAGTCCGCCTTGGTGTACTTCGCCGTCCGCTGCTGGGACTGCTTCCAGGCGTCGGTGTCGCCCCAGCGCTGCTCGGCCTCGTCCTCCCAGTCCTCCTGGTAGTCCTTGCCGAACACCTCGAACTTCTCCTCCGGGGTCAGCTGAATGCCCAACGTCCTTGCCTCCATCGCTCGTTCGACTGCCGCGGCGAGGTTCTCCAACTTCCTGATCCGGTCGCCGATCAGCTCGCGCTGCCGGCGCAGGTGCTCGGTCGGGCTGACCGAGCGGTCGTCCAGGATCGCCGCGATCTCCTCCAGCGGGAAGCCGAGTTCGCGATAGAACAGGATCTGCTGCAGCCGGTCCAGCTCGGCGTCGTCGTACCGCCGGTAGCCGGCCCGGGTGCGTCCGCCGGGCGACAGCAGCCCGATCTCGTCGTAGTGGTGCAGGGCGCGCACCGTCACTCCGGCGAGCTGGGCGAGCTGCCCGACGGTGTACCCGCTCATCGCGTCGCCTCCTTTCCTTCCCGCTGCGCACCAGCCTCCGGCCTCACGTCGCGTGAGGGTCAAGTCGGCCCGGCTGGACGGCTATTCGGACGCGCCGTAGCGGACCAGGTAGTCGGCGAACCGGTCCAGGTCCTCGTCGTCCCAGGAGGTGAAGCGGTCGGTGAAGGCCCGCCGGCGCTGCTCGTACGCCTCCGCCAGCAGCTGCTCGCCGGCGTCGGTCAGGTGCAGCAACTGCCCGCGCTGGTCGTCCGGATCGGCCTGGCGGCCCAGCAGCCCGAGCCGCTCCAGCGCGCCGACCTGCCGGCTGACGGTGGACTTGTCGAGCATGAAGTGCGCCGCCAGGTCCGCGGCCCGGCAGGACCCGCGCTCCTTGACCAGGTCGAGCATGCTGTACGTGACCAGCGAGAGCTCGGGGTGCAGCTGGGCTGCCTTGTGGCGGGCCCGGCGGGCGAACGCGGTGAGCTCGCGCTGAATGGTCTCCAGCGCGGCGTCGCGGTCGGGCATGGCGGTGGCTCCTTCGTCGTGCGGTGTTGCGACCCACGGTAGGGGCAGCAGTCCTCAGACGCCGACCGCCTCCTCCATCTCCTCCTCCGCCGGCTCCCCGGCGTCCGGGCCGGGGGCCGCGGCGAGGGCCCGGGCCCGCTCGGTGCGGGCGGCCAGGACGAGCAGCGCCGCACCGGCCGCGAGCCAGCCGAACAGGGTGGCGACGTGACCGCCGAGCCCGGCCCGGCCGCCGAAGTGGACGTGGTCGCGGACGCCCTCCAGGAAGCCCGCGCCGTTCCAGAAGGAGTGCAGGGCGCCGTAGAAGCCGTTCTGCAGCTCGGGCTGGAAGATGCCGCCGGAGCTGGTGAAGTTGAGCATCACGAACAGCACCATCATGGTCAGCGTGGTCCACCGGCCGAGGAAGGTGTGCAGGGCGGTGCCGATCGCGATGATGCCCGCCGAGTACAGCCAGCCCATGGCCCAGAGGCCGAACAGGCCGTGGTCGACCAGGTGGAACACCGGCCCGGCCAGCGCCGCGCCGAGCAGGCTGACCACCAGCGCCACGCCGAGGCCGAGCAGCGCCCGGGCCCGCATCGCCAGCGCCGCACCGGCCGCGCCGAGCACCGCGACCGAGCCGTAGGAGCCGATGCTCAACGCCACCAGCAGGAAGAACAGGCCCTGCCCGGTCGGGTCGCCGGCCGGCAGCGGGGTCAGCTCCTGGACGGCCAACGGCTTGCCCTGGTGGGCGGCGACCGTGGTGAACACCTTCTCGGCGGCGCTCGCCGAGGTCTCCGAGTTCGCGGTGGCCACCAGCAGGGTCGGCGCGTCGCCGCCCGGCACGTACGCGGCGACCAGCTCCCGGTCGAGCAGCCGGGTGCGGGCCGCGTCGGAGTCGGCGACGGTGGTGACGTCCAGCCGGTCGCCGGCCTTGTCCTGGAGCGTCTGCGCCAGCTCCCGGGCCTGCGGGCCCTGGCCGACCACGGCGACCGGCAGCCGGTGCGGGGCGGGGGCGTGGAAGGCGGAAAGGTACGCGACGCCCATGCCGAGGCACATCAGCAGCGGGGTGACCAGGTGGGTGAGGACGTGCCGCAGGGCGAGGCGGGACGCCGCGGGCAGCGAGGACATCTCTGACTCCATGGTTGATAAATACAACTAATATCTAGTTGCACTTTACAACGCACAAATGCTTCGCACCCAGACTCCCGCCCGCCCCGTGACACAGCTCACCCGCCTACAGCAGGTCGTCCAACTCCCGCAGCAGTCGGGCCTTGGCGCGGGCCCCGACCATCGAGCGCACCGGCTCGCCGCCCCGGAACACCATCAGGGTCGGCATCGACAGCACGCCGTACGCGGCCTGGGTCTCCGGATTCCGGTCCACGTCCAGCGCGACGACCTTCAGCCGGCCCGCCTGCTCCTCCGCCACCTCGACCAGCACCGGCGCCAGCTGGCGGCACGGCGGGCACCAGTCGGCGGTGAACTCCACCAGCACCGGGCCCTTCGCCCCCAGCACCTCGCTCGCGAAGTCCTGGTCGGTCACTTCCTGTACGCCGCTCATCGGGTCCCCTCTCCTCGTTCGATCGTTCGGTCGTCCGTGCGGGCCAGCTCGCAGCGCGGCTCCCGGTCCGCCGCGGCCAGCGCGTCGCGCGCCGCCTCGGCCTGCGTCAGCTGGGCCGCCACCTGCTCCCGGACCTCGGTCAACCGGGCCACCATGGCGTCCAGTTCGGCCAGCTTCGCCCGGTACACCTCCAGCGAGGCCGGGCAGGAGTCGCCGGCCGGATGCCCGGCCTGCAGGCACTCCACGAACGGCCGGGTCTCCTCCAGCTCGAACCCGAAGTCCTGCAGCACCCGGATCTGCCGCAGCAGCCGCAGGTCCTCCTCGTCGTACGCCCGGTACCCGTTGCCGCCGCGCCGCGCGGGCAGCAGCCCCCGCGACTCGTAGTACCGCAGCGCCCTGGTGGTGGTCCCCGCCCGCTGTGCCAGCTCGCCGATCCGCATGGCCACGACGCTAGACCTTCACCCCGGCGTCAACGCCAGGGGCAGTCCCGGGCGGCCCCGGTCCGCAGAATGGCCGGAAAGCGCTTGCCAAGATCCTCTACCCTCGCCTGATGACCGACCTGAACAAGGCCCTGCTCGCGGCCTACGACGAGCACCTGCGCGGCCTCGGCCCCGTCCGCGACGGCGAGATCCGGGACGCCGACGGCCCGCTGCTGCGCAAGTGCGGCGGCTTCCGCGGCTTCGTCACCTCGCCCGCCGCCGACCTCGGCCTGCGCGGCGCCGAACTCGACGACCTGATCGCCCGCCAGCGCGACTTCTTCGCCGCCCGCGGCGAGTCCGTCGAATGGAAGACCCGCGGCCACGACCTGCCCGCCGACCTGCCGGAGCGGCTGACCGCGGCCGGCTTCGTCGCCGAGGACCCGGAGACCGTCCTGGTCGGCCTGGCCGCCGAACTCGCCACCCAAACCCCCGCCCCCGAGGGCATCACGCTGCGCCGGGTCACCGCCCGCACCGACATGCGGCGGATCGCCGCGCTGCAGACCGAGGTCTGGGGCGAGGACTGGAGCTGGCTGGTCGGCGACCTGACCGACAACGCCGCCGCCGACCCCGAGGGCTTCCTGGTGGTGGTCGCCGAGACCGACACCCCCACCCCCGAGGTGGTCTCCGCCGCCTGGCTGACCCGCACCCCCGGCACCGAGTTCGCCGGCCTGTGGGGCGGCTCCACCCTCGCCGCCTGGCGCGGCCGCGGCATCTACCGCTCGCTGGTCGCCCACCGCGCCCGCTGGGCCGTCGAACGCGGCATCCGCTACCTCCAGGTGGACGCCTCCCCCGACAGCACCCCGATCCTGCGCCGCCTCGGCATGCACGCCGTCACCACCACCACACCGTACGTGTGGACCCCGCCCGCCTCCTGAGAATCTCTCGAAGACTCCGCTCCGCCGTGTAGAGGAGCCGCTCCCGGCTCCGACCACCGGACGCAAGCACCCGACGAGCACAGAGGACGTGGTCCCCGTGAAGTACCTGCTGATGACGTACGGCAACCAGGAGAAGTGGGCGTCCGTCTCGGCCGAGGAGTGGCCGGAGGCGATCGCCCGGCAGGACGCGTTCAACCACCGCTACCGGGAGACCGGGGAGCTGATCGGCGCGTACGGCCTGGGCGACGCGGCCGCCAGCCGGCTGGTGCGCCGCCAGGACGGGCTGCCCGCGGTGAGCGACGGCCCGTACCTGGAGACCAAGGAGTACATGGCCAGCTTCTACCTGCTGGACTGCGAGAGCGAGCAGCGGGCGCTGGAGATCGCCGCCGACATGCCGTGGGCGGACCAGGAGCCGGTGGAGCTGTGGCCGATCCTGCACGAGACGCCGATGGAGGACTGAGCCGCGTGGACGACCGGACGGCCGCCGACCAGGACCTGCTGCGCACCCTCGCACCCCAGGTCCTGGCGGCGCTGCTGCGTCGCCACCCCGGCGCGTTCGACAGCTGCGAGGACGCGGTGCAGGAGGCGCTGCTGGCGGCCGCGGTGCAGTGGCCGCAGCAGGGCCGTCCGGAGAACCCGCGCGGCTGGCTGGTCACCGTGGCCTCGCGCCGGCTGGTGGACCTGGTGCGCGCCGACCGGGCCCGGCGCGAGCGCGAGGAGCGGCTGTTCCTGGCGACGCCGCAGTCGGAGCTGCTCGGCCGGGCCGCCGACGCCGGCCCCGAGGCCGACCGGGACGACTCGCTGACGCTGCTGTTCCTGTGCTGCCACCCGGCGCTGACCTCGCCCAGCCGGATCGCGCTGACGCTGCGCGCGGTCGGCGGTCTGAGCACGGCGCAGATCGCGGCGGCGTTCCTGGTGCCGGAGGCGACGATGGCGCAGCGGATCAGCCGGGCGAAGCAGACCATCCGCTCGTCGGGGCTGCGGTTCGTACGGCCGGAGCCGGGCGAGCAGGCGGAGCGGCTGCGCGAGGTGCTGCAGGTGCTGTACCTGGTGTTCAACGAGGGTTACACGGCCACCTCCGGCGAGGACCTGACGACCCCTCGGCTGTCCGACGAGGCGATCCGGCTGACCAGGCTGCTGCACCGGCTGCTGCCCGAGGATGCGGAGGTGATGGGCCTGCTGGGGCTGATGCTGCTCACCGACGCCCGGCGGCCCTCCCGGACGGGCCCGGCCGGGGAGCTGGTGCCGCTGGCCGAGCAGGACCGGACGTGCTGGGACGCGGCGGCGATCGCCGAGGGCGTGGCGCTGGTGGAGCGGGCGCTGCCGCACGGCCGGGTGGGGCCGTACCAGTTGCAGGCGGCGATCGCCGCGCTGCACGACGAGGCGCCGGACGTGGCGACCACGGACTGGCCGCAGATCCTGGCCCTGTACGACCTGCTGGTGCGGGTGGCGCCCGGTCCGATGCCGGAGCTGGGCCGGGTGGTGGCGCTCGCGGAGGTGCACGGCGCGGAGCTCGCGCTGAAGGAACTCCACGCGCTGGAGGCGGCGTTGGGCCGGCACCACCGCTTCCTGGCGGTTCGGGCCGAGCTGCTGGCCCGCACCGGCGAGGCGGCTTCGGCGGCGGAGGCGTTCCGCCGGGCGTCCGCGCTGGCGCCGAGCCTGCCGGAGCGGCGTTTCCTGGCGGAACGGGCCCGGACGGTCGGCTAGTTGGGGCCGACCGCGGCGGCCACCGCGGCGTCGACGGCTCCGTACAGTTCGGAGCGCAGGCCGAGCCGGCTGGCGCGGATCTCGACGGCCTCGGCGACGGCGGGCTGCGCGTAGCGGTCGACGGACTCCCGGATGCCGTTGATCAACGGTGCTCCGGCCAGGCCGAGTTCGCCGCCGATCACGATGGCGGCGGGGTTGAGGCAGTTGACCAGGTCGGCGAGGACGCGTCCGATGGTGCGGCCGGCTTCGCCGATGACGCGGGCGGCGGCGGGGGTGCCGGCGAGTTCGCCGAGCGGCGGCAGGTCGACGGCGTCGTCGGGGCGGGCGCCGGGGGCGAGCACGTGGGCCAGGCGGCGGCGGACCTCGACGATGGAGGCGACGGACTCCAGGCAGCCGCGGTTGCCGCACCGGCACCAGGTGCCGGTGTCGGGGAGCTGGATGTGGCCGATCTCGCCGGAGATGCCGCTGGCGCCCCGGTAGATGCGGCCGTCGAGCAGCAGGCCGGCGCCGATGCCGGTGGAGGCCTTGACGTAGATCAGGTCGTTGACGGCGTGTCCGCCGCTGTGGGCGCGTTCGCCGCGGGCACCCATCTCGGCGTCGTTGCCGACGGTGACGGGACGGTCGAAGAGCCGGCCGAGTTCGGCGGCCGGGTCCATGCCGATCCACTGGGAGAGGGTGGAGGGCGCGCGGACCACGTTGGTGCGGGTGTCGAGGGCGCCGGGGATGCCGGCGGCGACGGCGGCGATCGCGTCCAGCGGGTGCCCGGCGGCGGCGAGCGCCCGGTCGGCGAGGGCGCGGGCGGCGGCCAGGACCTCGCGGGGGTGGTTGTCGACGTCGAGGTGGGCGGTGGCCTCGCCGAGCACGGCGCCGGTGGTGTCGGCGACGGCGGCGGTGACGTGGGTGTGCCCGAAGTCGAAGGCGAGGACCAGGGCGTGGGCGCGACGCAGGGTGACGGCGGCGGCGCGGCGGCCGCGTCCGGTGGTGGCGGCGGCGGTGGTCTCGCCGGCGAGCCCTTCGTCGATCAGGTCGGTGACGGCGCTGCTGACGGCCGAACGGGAGAGCCCGGTGAGCCGGCTGATCTCGGCGCGGCTGAGCGCGCCGTGTTCGCCGAGGACGGCGAGCAGGGCGGCCCGGGTGCGCAGGCGGCGGGCCGAGGGGGCCGGGTGGGCGGGGGCGGTCATGCCGGGAACGGTAGCGGACAGCGACCGGATATACACCGTTGAACGGATTATTTACTGGACGACTTGTCCTCTTGACGGAGGAATTGGCCTATACCTATGGTCGAAGCCAGCTCCCTGTCGCCCAGGAGAGCAGCAGCACCTCATGTGCGGGAGAGGAAGGCCGATGGACGCCCCCCAGAGCCGGCACCGCTGGTGCGTCGAGATCCCGCACGCCAACGAGATCCGCGCCGGCCGCCACCTGTTCATCGTGGACGCCCCCGCCGAGGACGACGCCCGCCGCGCCGCCATCGAACGGGCCGAGTCGGTCGAGGCCCGCCGCCACCGCCGCGGCGCCACCCTGGACCTCGCCCGGGCCACCGTGGTCCACCTGGCACTGCTGCGCGTGCACTGACCCCCCCGCTTCCCGATCCCCCGACGGCCGCCCGCCGTCGGGGGATCGTGCGTTTCCGCCGGGGTGTGACTTCACTGGACCGAATTTGTATGCTTCGCTGAACCTCTACAGCTTTGTAGAAGTTCGGGTCGGCGCACCGTCGGCCACAACGGGGAAGGGTGCGTCATGTCTGCACGCAGGGCGGGGGGCCGCGGCACCGGATCCGGGCGCGGCCGCAGGATCCGCCGGATCGCCCTGTGGAGCACCGCCGGCGTCGCCGCGCTCGCCGTCACCGCGGGCGGCCTGGTGTACTACCGGCTCAACGGCAACCTGAGCACCTTCGACTCCTCCGGCATCAGCAAGGACCGTCCGGACGCGGCCAGCGCCGACGCCCAGGGCCGGGTCCCGGTCAACCTGCTGCTGATCGGCTCCGACTCGCGCTCCGGCGGCAACAAGGACCTCGGCGGCGGCGAGGAGGACGGCGCCCGCTCGGACACCGCGATCCTGCTGCACGTCTACGCCGACCACAAGCACGCGGTCGGCGTCTCCATCCCGCGCGACTCGCTGGTCGCCGTCCCGCCCTGCCTGCTGCCGAACAAGAGCTGGACCAAGCCGCAGGCCGGCGCCATGTTCAACAGCGCCTTCTCGGTCGGCGACAGCGAGCAGGGCAACCCGGCCTGCACCCAGAACACCGTGGAGAAGCTCACCGGGCTGCGCATCGACCACACCATGGTGATCAACTTCCAGGGCTTCTCCGACATGACCTCCGCCGTCGGCGGCGTCGACGTCTGCCTGCCCAAGCCGGTCTACGAGGGCGACCTCAACCCGAACCTCGGGCACCGCGGCAAGCTGCTCTTCAACCAGGGCCACCAGAAGATCTCCGGCCAGGCCGCCCTCGACTACGTCCGGATCCGGCACGGCCTCGGCGACGGCTCCGACATCGGGCGCACCAAGCGCCAACAGGCCTTCCTCTCCTCGCTGATCAAGCAGGTCAGGGCGGAGGGCATGAACCCCGTCGCGCTGCTGCCGCTGGCCGACGCCGTCACCAAGTCGCTCACCGTCGACGAGGGCCTCGGCTCGGCGCAGAAGCTCGTCGACTTCGCGATGTCGCTCAAGGACATCGACCTGCACGACATCAAGTTCCTCACCGTGCCCTGGCGCTACCAGGGCGAGCGGGTCGCCCTGGTGCACCCCGACACCGACCAGCTGTGGGCGGCCCTCAAGGCCGACCGCACCCTGGACGGGCAGGACGCCTCGGCCGGGGCGAGCGCCCCCGCCGCCGAGAGCCCGAGCCCCGGCCCGACCACCGCACCGGTCAAGGTCGACGGGGCCGGCATCCGGGTCTCCGTCTACAACGGCACCGACACCTCCGGGCTGACCTCCAAGGCCGCCGAGGCGCTGGAGGGCTCCGGTTTCACCGTCACCGGCCGGGCCAACGCCTCCTCCCGCACCCACGCCACCACCCTCGTCGAGTACGGGCCGGGCGAGAAGGCCAAGGCCGAGAAGGTCGCCGAGCTGTTCCCCGGCGCCACCCTGCAGGCCGGCAGCCACGCCGGCATCGCCGTCACCCTCGGCGCCGACTACGCGGCGGGCAACGGCACCACCGCCGCCCCGCCGCTGCCCACCGGCCCGCTGCCCACCAGCGTCAGCCAGGCCCGCTCCGCCGCCGACGACGTCTGCTCCGACCTCACCTACGGCTGACCGGCACTCGACCTCCACGGGGGACAGCAGCGATGGACCCGCTCACCGGCCACGGCCCCACCCAGCAGGACCGCGCCGACTTCGAGTACGCCCTCGGCCGGGCGCTCGCCGACCCGGCGGTGCGCGCCGCACTGGCCGCCGACACCGCGCAGGCCGCCCGGCTGCGGACCCTGGCCCGGCAGCGCACCGCGGAGATCCTGGCCGCCGCCGAACCCGAGTACCTCGCCTACCGCCGGCTCCGCGGCACCGCGGCGGACGCACCGGACCCCGCCGCCGCACCCGGCGAGCGGCTGTCCGGCTGGTTCGGCGCACTGGCCCTGGTGGCGCCGATCGTGATGGGCAGCGCCGCCGCAGTGTTCTTCCTGCTCGGCGCCGTCATCGGCCTGTCCGGCCCGCACGCCGCCTCCGCCGACGTGCTGCGCACCGCCGCCTGGAGCACCGTCGCGGCCGCCGTCGCCAGCGCCCTGATCGGCCTGCTCGGTCTGCTGTTCAGCGCCGCCCGCCAGCGCGCCGTGCCCGGCGAGGAGCCGCAGCACGCCCAGGACCTGTCCGCCGCCCGCACCGCCTGGCGCACCGCGCTGCTCCACCGCGGCCTGATCCCCTTCCTGCTGGCCGACCTGCGCACCGCCGGCCCCGGCCGCTGAGAACGCCGACCGCACCGGCCCGGGCGGGCGCTGCGCAGGGCTCCGCACGGGCTCGGCACGGGCTCGGCGCAGGCTCCGCGCGGGCGATATGGAGGCGATAACGCGGTGATGACGTGCCCTTCTAGGGTCGGCCCGTAGGCGGTCCCGGAGTGGGCCCGCACCGGGCAGGGAAGAGGGCGACGCCATGGAGTTCCGGATGCTCGGTCCGGTACACCTGCTGGCCGACGGCCGGGAGGACACGCTGAGCGGCACCAAGCAGCGGACGATGTTCGCCACGCTGGTGCTGGCCGCCGGCCAGGGGGTCTCGGACGAGCACCTCGGGCGGATGCTCTGGGACGAGCGCCCGCCCGGCACGGCCCCCGCGCAGCTCCACACCTACGCCTCACGGCTCCGGCGCCGGGTCGGCCCGGACGTGCAGCTGGTGCGGATCCGATCGGGGTACCGGCTGCTCGCCGAGCACGTGCCCTGCGACCTGACCCGGTTCACCGATCTGTCGGGCGGCGGCTTCCGGGCGCTGCGCGAGCAGCGCTTCGAGGCGGCGACCGACCTGCTGCGAGCGGCGCTGGAGTGCTGGAACGGCGAGGCGCTGGCGGATGTGACGGACCATCTGGCGGCCGCGGAGCGCCCGCGGCTGGAGGAGGCCCGGCTGGCGGCCCTGGAGGCCCGGATCGAGGCCGACCTGATCACCGGCCGGCACCGTCGGCTGATCTCCGAACTGACCGGCCTGGTCGCCCGGCACCCGATGCGGGAGCGGTTCCGGGCGCTGCTGATGACGGCGCTGTCCCGCTCGGAGCGGCAGGCCGAGGCGATGTCGCTCTACCTGGACGGTCGGCGGCTGCTCGCGGACGAGCTCGGCGTCGAGCCGGGCCGGCTGCTGGTGCGGACGTACCAGGAGATCCTGAGCGGCGAGGCGCGGGCCGTCATGCCGCATCGGCCTGCGCACTGATCTCGTCGACGGTGCGGAAGGTGAGCAGCCGGGCCCCGGCGCCGAGCGCGATGGCCAGCAACTCCTCGGCCGGGTAAGGGTCGAGGACCGGAGGCGGCTCCAGCAGCAGTCGGTGCAGGCGGACCAGCAGGGCGCGCAGGGCGGTGCGCAGCCACAGCGGTCCGACCGCCACGCCGGCCGCCCACAGGGTGAGGCAGGCCGTCGCGGCGTACAGGGTCTCGTAGGCGGCGGCCAGTTCGCGCCCCGTCGGGCTGCCGGCCGGTTCGGTCGGCAGTTCGGCCATCCGCCGGTGCAGCTCGTCACCGGCGACCAGCAGCGACTTGGCCAGGCCCTGCACCTCGGCGCCGGCGGCGTCGAGCGCGGAGCCGCCGACCAGTCGGGGCAGCGCCTGGACGGGGCTGCAGCCGCCCCGGGGGCGGGCGTCGGCCCCCGGGGCGTCCACCGTCGCGGGCAGCGGCGCGCCCAGCCGGACGGCCTCGGCGAGCCCCGCCCCGTCCACCGTCTCGGAGGCGAACCCGTGGACCAGCCAGGGGAATTGGGCGGTCAGCGCGCCGCGCAGGCGTTCCGCCTTCGCCGCCTGGGGGGCGGCCGGGTGGTCCAGCGCGGACGTCGCCTCGGCGACCAGGGCCGGTACCAGGGCCGAGACCGCCGTGAGGGTGAGGTCCGCCTCGGCGGGGAGCACGTGCGCGCTGCGGGCCGCCAGCACGGTGGCGGCCTCGGCGGCGCCGAGCAGGGCGGCGGCCCGGCCCAGCGCGTGCGCGCCGGCCGCGCCGACCGCGCCGTCGTGCAGCGCCGCCCGCAGGGCGCGGTCGCCGGCGTCCAGGCTCTGCGCCCAGCCCGGGACGTGCAGCGGGAGCGGGCCGCCGCCGGTGGCGGCCGGGTCGAGGCCGAACAGCGCGTGCAGGCTGCTCGTGGTGCGGGGAGCGGACGGCGGGTCGGCGGGATGCGGCTCGGAGGCGCTGGTCATCGCCGGCTCCTTCGGGGAACGGGGCAGCTGCGTCCCACTGTGCCCCGGCGGCCTATACGCCGCCGATATCGCCGCCGGGCGCTTCGCCCGCGGCCGGCCCGAGGGCTGCCAGCTCCTGTGCCGCCAGCTCCAGATCGCGTTCGGCACCGCCGGCCCGGAGCAGCTCGGCCGCACGGTTCAACCGCTCCCGCGCCTCGTCGGTGCGGCCGAGGGCGGCCGCGGCCCGCCCGAGCGCCACGCCGACCCGGCCCTCCGCGACGACGGTCCGGCACCGGCCGACCAGGTCCAGGGCGATCAGCAGCTCGGCGTGCGCCTCGGCGGCCCGGCCGCGCCGCAGCATCGTCTCGCCCAGGCCGAGCCGGGCGTGGGCGGAGCCCAGCAGGTCGCGCCTGGCCGTCACGACCCGGAGCACCACCTGGAGTTCGCGCTCCGCGTCCGCGAACCGCTCCAGCTCCGACAGCACCCGGGCGTACCGGAAGTGGACCTGGGCGGTGACCCCGGTCTCGCCGATCCGCCGGGCGACCGCCACCGCCTGCTCGGCGTACGCCAGCGCCGCGTCGGGCCGGCCGAGGTCCAGCTCGCCCTGCGCCAGGAAGCCGAGCACGTGCGCCTCGCAGGACAGGTCGCCCGCCGCCCGGAACAGTTCGACGGCCTCGGCGAGCCGGGCCCCGGCCGAGGTCGGATCGCCCTGGACGCGGGCCAGCACGGCCAGTGAGCGCACCGCCAGGGCGCGCCCGTGCTCCTCCCCGATCTGTTCGAACAGGGCCTGGGCGCGGAGCAGCGGTTCGGCGGCCGCGGAGACGTACTGGGTGCCGATCCAGCGTTCGCCCAGCGACTCCAGCACGGCGGCCTCGCCGCGCAGGTTCCCGGCCGCCCGGGTCGCGGCCAGCGCGCGGTCGCAGCTGTCCTGCCAGTCGTCGAGGTACGCCCTGGTCCGGAACAGCACGACGGTGCAGCCCAGCAGGTCCCAGGCCAGCTCGTCCAGGCCCAGCCGGGCGGCCTGGTGGATCGCGGCGACCAGTGACAGCCGCTCGGCCTCGAACCACTCCAGCGGGTCGGCCGTCAGCTCCTCCAGCAGCAGGGCGTCCAGTTCGAGGCGCGGGGCGGAGCCGTGGATCAGCGCGAAGTCCCCGCCGTACTCCACCCGGTGGGCGTGCTCGGCGACGGTCAGGTAGCCGCGCAGTGCCCGGTGCAGGCTCTGCGTCCGCTCGTCCTCGCCGTCCTCCGCCGCGGCCCGCTCGCGGGCGAACAGGGCGAGCAGGTTCTGCTGCCGGAAGCGCAGCCGGCCGGTGCCGTCGGTGCCGGTGACCTCCAGCAGTTGGACGTCGACCAGGTGCTCCAGCAGCCGTTCCGCCTCGAACAGGTGGACGTCGATCAGCGCGGCGGCCGTCCAGACGGTGACGTCGGGCGCCTCCAGCAGCGCGAGGCGGCGGTACAGCCGGGCCGCGTCCGGTGCCAACTGGCGGTAGCTGACGGCGAATCCGGCCCGGACCTGCGACTCGCCCTGGCTGAGCTCGTCCAGTCGGCGGCGCTCGTCGGCCAGCCGGGCCACCAGGTGGGGCACGCTCCAGTGCGGCTTCGAGGCCAGCCGGGCCGCGGCGATCCGCAGCGCCAGCGGCAGCCGGTCGCACAGTTCGGCCAGCCGCTCGGCCTGCTCGGGGTCGGCGGCGATCCGGTCCTCGGGCACGATCCGGCCCAGCAGTTCGACGGCCTCGCCCGGTGGCAGCACGCCGAGCTGGACGCGCACCGCGCCGTAACGGAGCATCAGCTGCTCCATCGGCTGGCGGCCGGTGACGATCACGCAGCACTGCCCGGTGCCCGGCAGCAGCGGGTCGACCTGCGCCGCGTCGCGGGCGTTGTCCAGCACCACCAGGGCCCGGCGGCCCGCCAGCAGGCTGCGGTACAGCTCGGTGCGTTCGCCGGTGTCGGCCGGGATCTGCTCGCTGGGCACGCCGAGGGCGCGCAGGAAGCGGCTCAGCACATCGGCGGCGGTGGTCGGCTCCCGGGTCCCGTCGTGGCCGCACAGGTCGACGTACAGCCGGGCGTCCGGGAACCGGGCGGCGACGCGGTGCGCCCAGTGCACGGCGAGGCCGGTCTTGCCGACGCCGGGGACGCCGGTGATCAGGCCGATGCCTGGCGGCTGCTCCTCCGCCCGGCCCTCCAGCAGCCGGTCGAGCGTCGCGGTCTCGGCGGCCCGGCCGGTGAAGGCCGGCACGTTGGGCGGCAGGAAGGACGGCGTCGGGCGGGATCCGGCCGCCGGCGCGGGCGGCAGCGGGATCGCCGGGAGCGGCGCCGGCGGCGGGCCGTCCTCGGGCGGGGCGAGCGCGGGGTCGTCGCGCAGGATCGCGTCGTGCAGTTGGAGCAGCGCGGCGCCCGGTTCCAGGCCGAGCTCCTCGACGGACTGCCGACGGCCCTCGCGGAAGGTCTCCAGCGCCTCCGCCCGCCGCCCGGCCAGGTACTGGGCCCGCATCAGGATGTGCCGGGCGCGCTCGCGCAGCGGCTGCTCGCGGACCGCCGCCGCCAGCGACCCGATCACCTCCAGGTTCCGTCCGAGGGCGAGGTTGAGTTCGGCGAGCGCCTCCTGGCAGCACATCCGCACCTCCTCCAGACGTGCGGTCTCGTCCTCGACCTGCCGCCCGGTGACGCCCTCCAGCACGGGCCCGCGCCACAGTTCGAGCGCGCGTTCGTAGCAGGCGGCGGCCTCGGCCGTCCGCCCGCCGCCGACCGCCTGCTCGGCCCGCTGGACGAGGTCCTGCAGGACCAGCAGGTCGATCCGGTGGCCGGCCGAGTTGAGCTGGTAACCGGGGTGGACGGTGGTGATCAGATCGTCGCCGCAGCCCTCCGCCCGGAAGACCTTGCGCAGGCCCGCGACGCAGATCGCCACCTGGGTGCGGGCGGTGGCCGGCGGGACGCCCTGCCAGACCGCCTCGACCATCGCGTCCACCGAGACCACGGAGTCCGGGGACAGCAGCAGCAGGGCGAGGATGGTGCGCTGGCGCGGACCGCCGACGGCCGTGCGCCGGCCGTCGGCGGTGACCGACAGCGGGCCCAGCAGGCCGAATTCGATCCGCGCGTCCAACCGATCCCCCGTTCGCCGGACGCCTCTCCCCGGTACGGGCGCCTGTGCCGGGAAGCTTCACCCCTCCCCCTGCACTTGATCACAGTACCGGCGCGCTTCCCGTCCGCCGCGTCCGGCCGCTCGCGCGGTCCAACGGCCGGATCCGCGGCGAAGGTTGGACCGGGACCAGGGACTTCGACCGGCGGGCGGGCCGACGCCCGGGCCGGCTCAGGCGCGGTCGGGGACCCGGGTCAGGGTGCGGATCGGGCGGGTCAGCAGCAGGGCGGTGGCGGTGAGGGTGGCGACGACGAGGCCGGCGAGCAGGACGGGGGTGCTGCCGAAGGCGTGCACGGCGGGGCCCGCCAGGGCGCTGCCGAGCGGGTAGAGGCCGACGGAGCCCGCCACTTCGTACGCGTGGACGCGGTTGAGGACCTCGCCGGGGACCTGGGTCTGCACGCTGGTCGCCCACATGACGCCCCAGATGCCGATGCCCGCGCCGACCAGGACCTGGGTGGCGGCGAGCAGCCGGACCGGGGCGTCGAGGACCAGGGCGAGGGGGTAGAGCGGGTAGGCGAACATGGCGACGGCGCCGGCGGCGAGCGGCCGGGCGGGCTTGTACCGGATGGCGATCAGCCCGCCGGCCACGGTGCCCGCGCCGAGCGCGCAGTTGACCAGGCCGAACGCGGTGGCGCCGTGCCGGGGGACGATCAGGCCGGCGGCCAGGGAGAGCTGCGGGCCCCAGGCCAGCACGGCGTAGACCGTCCAGATCACGATCACGCCCCAGAGCCAGCTGCGAGCGCGGAACTCGTGCCAGCCGACCACCAGGTTGCGCCACAGCCCGTCGCCGGCCGGCGGGGCGGGCACCCGGCCGAGGCGCAGCGCGAACAGGCAGCTCGCGCTGGTCGCGTAGGCGAGGGCGGAGATCGCCATCACCCAGCCGGTGGAGCCGAATCCGACCAGCACACCGGCCAGCGCGGGCCCGCCCAGCCCGGTGATCGCTTCGGAGGTGCGCAGCACCCCGTTGGCGCCCTGCACGTCCCGGGCGATCAGCGGGACGGTGGACGAAGCGCCGGGCTGGAACAGGGCGTTGGCGGTGCCGGCCACCGCCAGCAGGGCGTACAGCTGCCACAGGTGGTCGATGCCGTGCAGGAAGAGGACGGCGAGCAGGACGTGCGCGGTGAGGTTGGCCAGGTCGGCGACGATCACCATCCGGCGGGCGGTGAACCGGTCGGCGAGCACCCCGCCGAACAGCACCAGGCCGGCGAACGGGCCGACCAGGAAGGCCATCGCGTAGCCGGCGGTGTCCAGGCCGTGGCCGCTGTCGATCAGGCCGGCCGAGACGGCGACCGGGAGCATCGCCCAGCTGAGCAGGCCCGCGCTGCGGGCGGTGAACCAGTAGCGGAAGTTGCGGGACCAGATCGCCGGTTCGGCGGGCCGGTCGAGGGCCGGCGCGGGGGCTTCGGCCAGGCGTTCGGACACGGGTGGTTCAGTCCTTCGGGTCGGTGCGGACGGCGGCGAGTTCCGCGCGCAGCGCGGCGTTCTCCGCCTCCAGCCGGGCGAGGCGCTCGCGGACCGGGGCGAGCGCCCGGTCGAGTTCGTCCTGGCTGAAGCGCGGGGTGATGTGGTTGGGGCAGTTCCAGGCGAACGCCTCCACCCGGACGGTGACGACCTGTTCGACCCGCCCGTCGGTGCGCGGGGAGTCGAGGCGGGCGACCAGCTCCGGGCACCGGTCGGCGGGGACGGCGGTGGCCCGGCCGAACAGCTTGAGCCGGGCCTGCCGGGCGTGGTCGAGGAAGAACAGCGACACCCGGTCGTCGGCGCGCAGGTTGCCGGTGGTCAGATACTGCCGGTTGCCGCGGACGTCCAGGTAGCCGACGGTGTGCTCGTCCAGCACGTGGACGAAGCCCGGCGGGCCGCCCCGGTACTGGAGGTACGGCCAGCCGTTCTCGTTCACGGTGCCGACCAGGAAGCCGTCGAGACTGCGGATGAACGCGGCGGCGGCGCCGGTGAGCGGCTCGGGCTCCCCGGCGGGCTCCCGCAGTCGGCGGCCGGCCGCGGCGGCGCTGCCCAACTCCTGCTGGACGCGGCGCACCGCCGGGGTGGACGCCAGCAGGTCGTAGCGGCTCATGCGGGGTCCGGGAACAGGGGCACGGTGTCACCTCGGGGTGTCGGCGCGGTCGGTGCGCCCACCGTACGGAGGCGGCCTGTACGCGCCCCTGCAGCCGGACCAGAGACTGCCATCACGACCCTGACCTGCGGTTATTGACTCTCCGTCACGGCCGACCGGCAGAACGTCGGAAGTGCCGGGACTGCCGCTCAGCGCAGCCGGGTGACGCCCATCGCCCGGGACAGCCGCAGTGCCTCCCGCCAGTGCCCGACGGCGAGGCCGGGCGCCCCGAGGGCGGACTGTGCGCGGCCGAGCGCCAGCAGGGCCCGCACCTCCCCCGGCAGGTGGCCGGTCTCCCGGTGCACGGCGAGCGCCCGGTGGCCGCTGTCCAGCGCCGCCCGCGGCTGGTCCAGCCTGGTGCGGACGCAGGTCAGGGCGGTGAGCGCGTTGCCTTCGAGCATTCGGAAACCGGCCGCACGGGTGAGTCGGAGAGCGCTTTCCACGTGCGCCAGCGCGGCCTGCGGATCGGAGTCGGAGCGGGTGGTGGCGAGGCCGATCAGGGCGACGGCCTGCGGGTGCCGGTCGTCGGCGGCCTCGGCGAGGCGCAGCGCCTCCCGGTAGCCGGCGGCCGCGTCGGCCCGGCGGTGCGCGCGTTCCTGTGCGGCGGCCAGCGCGAGGTGGGCGCCCGCCTCCAGCGCGGAGTGGCGCACGCTGCGGGCGGCGGTGATCGCCGCCCGGGCGAGCAGCCGGCCGGCGGCGGGGTCGCCGAGGTCGGTGCGCGCCCCGGAGAGGCAGGTCAGCGCCACCGCCTCGCTGAACGTGTTGCCGGTGCTGCGGTGCATGGGCAGCGTCGCGTCGAGCAGCCGGACGGCGTCGGCGGGGCGGCCCAGGGCGCGGCGGACGACGGCCAGGTTGGTGCGGTCGATGGCCTCCTCGGCGTAGGCGCCGCACTCGTGGTGCAGCCGGGCGGCCCGGGCGAAGTGCTCGGCGGCCTGCCGGAGCCGGCCGAGCTTCCCGCAGATCAGTCCGAGGACGGTGAGGTCGTCCGGGTGCCCGGCCTCGGCCGCGGTGAACTGCCGTGCGGCGTCGGGACGTTCGGCGTAGGCACGTTCGGCATCGCGGCGTTCGGCATCGCGGCGTTCGGCGAGCCGCCGGGCGGTGTCGGGGAAACCGGTGTCGCAGGCCTGCCGGACGACGGCGGCCAGGTCCCCGGTCCCGGCGCCCGTCAGGTACCGGTCGAACAGCCGCTGCCGCGCGGCGTCCGACTCCTGACGTTCGGTCAACTTCCGGGCGTGGGCGCGCAGCAGCCCGGGCTGCGCGTACCGGCCGGCCGGGTGCTCGCGCAGCAGGTGCGCGTCGGCCAGCGTGCGCAGCAGCGCGGCGGCCTCGGCGGGGTCGGTCTCCGCGAGGGCCGCGGCGCCGTCGACGGTGGTGTCCGGCCCCGGGAGCAGGCCGAGCAGGCGGTACAGCCGCCGGGCGGGGCCGGGCAGCGCCCGGTAGGACAGGTCGAACGCGGCCCGGACGGTCGAGCGCGGGTCGCCCTCGACGTGCAGCAGGTCGAGCAGGTCGTCGCCGGCCAGCCGGGCGCAGTGCTCGGCGATCGTGCCGTCCCGGGCGACCAGGTCGGCGCCGGCGGCGCGGACGGCCAGCGGCAGCCCGTCGCAGAGTTCCACCAGGCGGCGGGCGGCGTCGGGTTCGGCGTCGGTCCGGCACTCGCCGACGACGCTGCCGAGCAGGTCGCGGGCCTCGTCCGGGTCGAGCGCGCCCAGCGTGAGGCGGCGGGCGCCGTCGCCGGCGACCAGCCCGGTCAGGCGGTGGCGGCCGGTGACCACGACGGCGCAGCCGCGGGCGCCGGGCAGCAGCGGCCGGACCTGCTCGGGGTCGCGGGCGTTGTCCAGCACGATCAGCGCCCGGCGGTCGGCGAGCAGTGTGCGGTAGAGCGCGGCGGCCTCGTCCTGGTCGGCGGGGAGCCGGTCGGGCGGGGTGCCGAGGGCGCGCAGGAACCGGGCGAGCACCTCGGCGGGCCGCAGGGCGGGCTGCGCGGAGTGGCCGTGCAGGTCGATGTACAGCTGCCCGTCGGGGAAGTGCTCGCGGCGGGTGTGCGCCCAGTGCACGGCGAGGGCGGTCTTGCCGACGCCGGGCGGGCCGACCACCGTGACCAGGCGCGGCTGCGAACCCGGGGAGACCAGGGTGTCGAGGACCTGGAGCTGGGCCCGGCGGCCGACGTGACGACCGGTCTCGGCGGGCAGCTGGGCCGGGGGGCCGCCCACGGGCCGCACCGGCCCTCTCTCCGGCCGTACCGGTAGCGGGAGTTGACGCCGGAGCACCCGCAGGTGGGCGTCGTCGACCTCCGGGCCGGGGGCGATGCCGAGTTCCTCGTCGAGGCGCTCGCGCAGCCGGCGGAACACGTCGAGCGCGGCGGCCTGTTCGCCGTCGCCGGCCAGCGCGAGGATCAGCCGGGCATGCAGTCCTTCGTGCAGCGGCTCGGCGTGCACCAGCTCCCACAGCCGGGGGACGGCGTCGGCGGGCCGGTGCAGCAGCAGGGCGGTGTCGGCGTACAGCAGCGCGGCGCGGATCCGCCGTTCGCCCGCCGCGACGGCGGCCGGGTGCCCGCGCAGCGCGAGGTCCGCGTCGGCCAGCACCGGGCCGCGCCACCAGCCCAGCGCCCGGGCCAGCGTCTCGTGGACGGTCGCCGGGTCCGGCGCGTGGTGCGTGCAAACGGTGCGGGCCAACAGGGTGTCGAAGCGGCCGAGATCGGTGTCCTCCGGGCCGGCCGTCAGCCGGTAGCCGACCGGCGTGCGGACCACCCCGCCGGCTCCGAGCAGGCGGCGGACCTGGCTGACGTAGGTGTGCACCAGGCTCTGCCGCGACTCCGGCGGGCCGTCCGGCCAGAGCGTGTCGGTGATCTCCTCCGGGGTGGCCGGCTCCGGGTGCTTGAGCGCCAGCAGTCCGAGCAGGCGGCGCAGCATCGGGCTGGTGACGGGAACGGTCCCGTCACCCTGCCGGAGCGCCAGCGGCCCGAGGACCAGCAGCCGCGGCGATCCCGCTGGGCCCGCCAACTCGTCCTGACTGTCGGCGAGTTCGGCCATCTCCTCGCCGGTCAGCGCGAACGCCTCGGCCAGCTTCCGGAGGGTGCCCGCCCGCGGCCGCCCGACCCGTCCCTGTTCGAGGTCGCGCAACGCCCGCGCACTGAGCCCGGCCCGCTCGGCGACCACCTGCTGGCTCAGCCCGGCCCGACGGCGCAACGCCCGCAGCCGGGGACCGAACGGAGCCCCGCCGACCGCCGCCGGTCCTGCCATCGCATCCCCCTCGTCCGCCCCGGACGGCCAGTCTGGCCGGGCCGTTCGCCCCCGGGCAAGGGAGGACCGACGGGCGGTCGGCTCAGCCCTTCAGCCGGCCGAGCAACCGACTCCAGCGACCGGGCCCGCACCCACGACGCCGCCCGCCAGGTGCCCTTCACCGACCCGCCGGTGAGCTTCGACGCCGGGCCGAACAACAAAAATCCCCAGGTCATCGACCTGGGGATTCCTTGAAGAGCGGGCGACGAGAATCGAACTCGCGCTCTAAGCTTGGGAAGCTCATGTTCTACCATTAAACTACGCCCGCACTGACGGTCCGTCAGGGACGGATCGATCAAGCACCACTGTACCCCATGCGGCAGGGCCGGGTTCCGGGTGGCGGCGAGCCTCGTGGGGTGGTGTCCGGTTGATCCCCTAATGTGACGCTGTCTGCGGAACTGTGGGAAGGGGACCGATGGAGCAGCGCACCGTGGTTCGTTGTGCCGAGGGGCATGTGTTCAGTACGGCGGCGTTTCCGATGCAGCAGTTGCAGGCGGGCCGGCTGGGGCCGGGGCGGTTGTTGCGGTGTCCGGGGTGCGGGCGGCTGCGGAATTCGGTGCCGGCCGACGTGTCGGAGCTGTCGGCGGCCCAACTGGGGCGCGGCGCGCGGCGGTAGGCCCTCCGGGCGGCCGTCGCAGCAGGTCCGCGGGCCGGTCGCTTTTGGGCGGCCCGGCCCGGGGCACGTACCCTCGGGGGCGTGCTGCTCTCTGACAATGACATCCGTGCCGAGATCGACAAGGGGCGGGTCGTCGTCGACCCGTTCGACCCGTCGATGGTCCAGCCGTCGAGCATCGACGTCCGCCTCGACCGGTTCTTCCGGGTTTTCGAGAACCACCGCTACCCGCACATCGACCCCTCCGAGGAGCAGCCGGACCTGACCCGGCTGGTGGAACCGGAGGGCGACGACGCGTTCATCCTGCACCCGGGCGAGTTCGTGCTGGCGTCCACCTACGAGGTGATCACGCTGCCGAACGACGTGGCGTCGCGGCTGGAGGGCAAGTCCAGCCTGGGCCGGCTCGGCCTGCTGACCCACTCGACCGCGGGCTTCATCGACCCGGGCTTCAGCGGCCACGTGACGCTGGAGCTGTCGAACGTGGCGACGCTGCCGATCAAGCTGTACCCGGGGATGAAGATCGGCCAGCTGTGCCTGTTCCGGCTGTCCTCGCCGGCCGAGCACCCGTACGGCTCGGAGCGCTACGGCTCCCGGTACCAGGGCCAGCGCGGCCCGACGCCGTCCCGGTCGTTCCAGAACTTCCACCGCACCCAGGTCTGAGCCGCTTCGGCAGAGCGCACGGACAGCAGGCAGACGCCAAGGAGGGCCGGTCCCGCAGCCGCGGGGCCGGCCCTCGTCGTGCGTCAGGCGCGCTTGGGGCTGGTCCGGGCGATCAGCTCGGTGCCGTCCGCGGAGAGGGTCAACTCGGTGCGCAGTTCCACGAGTTCGCCGAGGTGGTGGAGGTGGGTGCCGCCGCAGGGGATCTCCGCGGCGCCGTCCGGGAGGTCGGCGTGCCAACGGCGGCGGGCGGTGAGCTCGGGGCCGGGGACGTCGATCCGGACGGCCGCGTCGGCGGCGACCCAGGCGGCCAGCCGGGCGTTGACGTCCGCGGTGAGGGCGGGCAGCGCGTCGGCGAGGGCGGGGAGCTCCTCGGTGGCGTCGACGGTGAAGCCCTTCTTCTTCAGCGACTTGCCGATCCGGTAGGTGTCGGTGCTGGCCTCGGTGTCCATCACCGAGGTGTCCATGGCGAGGCTGTCGAAGTCCGGGTTCCCGAAGGCGTCGGCGCGGCCCGGGTCCTTGCGCCAGCGCGGCGCGAGCGCGGCGTTCAGGGCGAGCGCCAGCAGGTGGCAGCCGGTGTGCGCGGCGGACAGCAGCGCCCGGCGCTCGGCGTCGACGGCGAGTTCGGCGGTGCGGCCGACGGCCTCCGGCCCGAGGGCGCCGGCGGGCAGCACGTGCAGCACCAGCCAGGACCACTCCTCGTCGCCGCGCCGGACCGGGATGTCGGCGCCGGCCGCGAACTCGCCGGCCGGACCGTGGCCACCGGTGAGGCAGTCGACGACGGGGTGCGCGGCGCCGTCGACGGTGAGGGTGCCGAGGTCGGCGGGCTGGTCGGGCCAGGTGTGGTCGACGGGGTGGAACGGAGTGGCCTCGGTGACCACGGCGGTACGCCCGTCCGGCAGGGTGTGCACGGCGAGGATCGGCGAGGCGCCGGTCACCGCCCCGGCCGGGAAGCTGACGTGGGTGGTGGGCAGGCTCATGCGCGGGCTCCGGACGGGTTCTGAGGGTGGGCCGAACACCCCACCCTACAAAGATCCCGCCATCCGGACGGCCGGGGCTCCGCGGCGGCTGCGGCTGCGGCGGCTGCGACCGCGGCGGCCGCGGCTCAGCCCAGCGTGGGCAGCTTGATCAGCACCAGCAGCGCGAGCAGCTGCACCGCCGCCGCCCCGGCCGCCTTGCCCCAGGGCAGGTCGTGGATCCGCCGCACCAGGATGGTCAGCAGCGCCGCACAGCCCACCCAGGTCGCCCAGCCGACGGCCTGCACCACCAGGTTGTCGGCGGGCAGGAACAGCGCGAGCAGCAGCCGCGGGGCGTCGGTGGTCCAGCTGACCAGCACGGACAGGCCGATCGTCGACTGCCAGGGGCCGTCGCCGCCGAACTGCCGGGCCAGCGCGTAGGTGACGGCGCTGAGGATGCCGCCGGCCACCGTGAAGCCGATCGCGGCGGCGGCGATCGCCCACAGCGCGACCGCGAAGGTGGAGTGCACCACCTCGTCGTAGGTGCTGTCGAGGGCGAACACTGCGAGCACGCCGTACAGCAGCGACACGCACAGCGCGGGCAGCCAGACCTGGTGGTCGCGCATCCGGTCGAAGGTCGCGCTCGGGCGGCGGTAGATCCCAGCGAGCAGCTCCCGCCAGGGCAGCCGGGGCCCGCCGAGGTGCGGCGCGGCCTGCCCGCCGGCCCGGTAGACGGCGACGTTGTCCTCGACCGGCCGGCCGCCCTGCTCGTACGGCTGCTGGTAGTAGCCGTCGTCCGCGCCGCCGTACGGCTCGCCGTAGGGCGCGTCGTACGGCTGCTCGCCGACCGCGAAGGCCCGGGTGTGGCCGGGCTGGTCGCCGTAGCGGTCGCCGGGCTGCGCGGGCGGGGGGCCGGGGTAGCCGGGGGTCGGGGCGGTGAAGTACTCGGGGACGCCGGTGGGCGCGCCGCGGTACGGGTCGCCCTGCGGGGCGCCCGGTTGGGGTGCCGCCCAGCCGTACTGGGGGTCGGCACCCCGTCCGTCGTCGTGTCGATTGCCAGCCACGCCATGACGGTACCCGCAAGGGGCCGGCCCCGGTCGGGTGATCATGACGGCGGGGCCGGATTGCAGCCGTCCTGTGACGCGGCCGCGTGGGGCGTGCGTCAGCCGGCGACGCGGCTGCCGGGCGCGTGCACCGCGGCGGCGTTGCTCAGGCCGGCCTCGCAGCCGCCGGGGCCGGCGGACAGGCGCACGGCGCCGACCGGCAGGCGGGTGCCGCAGGCGATCCGCAGGCCGTTGGAGAGCTCGTTCTCGGCCTCCAGGGCGGCGCCGTCGCCGATCACCACGCCGTCCAGCGAGCAGCGCTCACCGATCTCGGCGAAGGCGCCGACGATGGAGTCCTTGACGTACGCGCCGGCCTTGATCCGGGCGCCCTGGAGCACCACGCTGCCCTCGACGATGGCGCCGGCGGCGATCTCGGCGCCCGCCGAGACCACGGTGCCGGAGCTGAGCACGGCGGCCGGGTCGACCTGCGAGCCGGCCAGCAGCAGGGCCTCGCCGGTCGGGCCGGGGACGGCCGGGGAGTCGACCTTCCCGAGCACCAGGTCGGCGGAGCCGCGGACGAACGCGGCCGGGGTGCCGAGGTCCAGCCAGTAGGAGGTGTCGACGACGCCGCGCAGCAGGGCGCCGGTGGCGAGCAGCTCGGGGAAGGTCTCGCGCTCGACGGAGACCTCACGGCCGGTCGGGATGCGGTCGATCACCGAACGGGTGAAGACGTAGCAGCCGGCGTTGATCTGGTCGGTGACGATCTGCTCGGGGGTCTCGGGCTTCTCCAGGAAGGCGAGCACCCGGCCGCTCTCGTCGGTCGGGACCAGACCGAAGGCGCGCGGGTCGGCCACCCGGGTGAGGTGCAGGGTGACGTCGGCGCCGGAGGCGACGTGCTCGTCGCGCAGGCCGGCGATGTCCAGGCCGGACAGGATGTCGCCGTTGAAGATCAGCACCGGCTCGTCGGGGCCGCAGGTCAGACCGGCCGCGGCGTTGCGGATGGCGCCGCCGGTGCCCAGCGGCTCGTCCTCGGTGAGGTAGACCAGTTCGAGGCCGTACGGGCTGCCGTCCTTGAAGTGGTCGACGAAGACGTCGGCCAGGTAGGAGGTGGCGAGCACGACGCGGGTGACACCGGCGGCCGCGGCGCGGGCCAGCTGGTGGGCGATGAACGGGACGCCGGCGACGGGCAGCATGGGCTTCGGCGTGTGCGTGGTCAACGGGCGCAGTCGAGTGCCCTTGCCGCCGACCAACATGATCGCCTCGGTCATGTGCTATCTCCCCTGGTCAGATTCCGGCGGCCCGGCTCGACTGGGTCCGGTGCGCTGCTCGGTGACTGTGTCGGACCGGCATCAGGCGGCCTCCGACGGGAACCGGCACCTTACCTGGCCCCGCCGCATACTCTATTTGCTCGAACACCGTGTCAAAACCACTGCCCCCGTCGGGCAGCTGTACGGGGATCGACCGGGTCCGGGCCCCGTCCTCGCACCCGCGCCGCAGGCCACCGGGCCTGGCGCCGCAACTCCTACGGCAGCAGCCAGGAGCGTTTGGCGGTGGTTCCGGCGCTGGTTCCGCCGGATCCGTTCAACTGGGCGACGGCGGTGGCGGGCAGCGCCTGGTCCCAGACCTGCACGTCGGAGATGGCGCCGTCCCAGAAGTCGCTCCAGGCGTTCTTGTAGCGCACCCGGCCGAGCTGGAGACCGCCGGTGGTCTGCCAGACGCCCTGGACCGCGGTGGTCTGCTGGAGCACCCCGTCGACGTACAGCGTGATCTTCTTGGCGCCCGCGTCGTAGACGCCGGTGAGCAGCGTCCACCGGCCGGTGGTGGCGGCGCCGGCGGCGGTGGAGAAGGCCTGGTAGGTGGTGTTGTCCTGGGCTCCGGCGGCGGTCTGCACCTTGAACACCCACTGGTTGTGGGCGCCCCAGTCGTCCCGGCCCAGGTAGAAGGAGTAGTAGCTGTCGCCGCCCTGGGTGACCACGGCCCGGCCGCCGGTCGGCGCGTTGTTGCGGACCACCGCCGAGACGGTGAAGGACCGGGAGGTGTCGACCACGGGGCTGCCGCTGTCCGCCCAGCCGTCGGTGTTGCCGTGCAGGACCAGGGTGGGCCCGGTGTGGCCGGCGGTGCCGCCGACCGCGGCGCCGCCGCCGAGGGTGAGCCCGGGCAGCGTCGGCGCGGGCGCGTTCGGCTTTCCGGTGGCGCTCTCGGTGGGCTTGGCGCCGGTCCGGGCGGACGCCGAGCCCGAGGGCTGCGCGGAGCCGGACGCCGAGGCCGGGGCGGACGCGGACGCCGGGTCGGCCGGGCCGGGGCTCGGGTCGGCGCTCGGTGCGCCGGAGGCGGGGCCGTCGGGCTGGGCGGTGACGGCGGGCGCGGAGGTGTTCCCGGTGTTGTCGGACGGCCCGGAGAGCGCGACGGCGGTGGCGACCGCGCCGCCGATCAGGGCCACACCGAGCGCGCCGGCGCCGATCCGCAGCCGCAGGCGGCGACGCCGGTGCTCGCGTTCGTTGGCCTCGGCGAGCGCCGCCCAGTCGGGAGCCGTGCTGGTCACCGGCGGCAGTTGGTAGGAGGGTCTCCCGCCGAAGCCACCGGGCCCCGGTATTCCCCCGTCAGCAGTCATGCGGCAGATGCTAGGTCATCGTTGATCATCCAAAACGCCCGGACCCCGGAGCCGCAACGGGCGTCCGGGGTCCGGGGAGCGGGCGGGCGTCAGGCCTCGACCGGCTCCGCGTCGGCGGCGGGGAGGGCCTTGACCGACTCCAGCAGCAGCTGGGCGACGTCCACGACCTTCAGGTGCTCCTTGGCAGCGCCCTCGTTCTTCTTGCCGTTGACCGAGTCGGAGAGCATCACCAGGCAGAACGGGCAGGCGGTGGAGACGATGTCCGGGTTGAGAGACAGCGCCTCGTCCACGCGCTCGTTGTTGATCCGCTTGCCGATCCGCTCCTCCATCCACATCCGCGCGCCGCCGGCGCCGCAGCAGAAGCCGCGCTCCTTGTGGCGGTGCATCTCCTCGTTGCGCAGGCCGGGCACCCTGCCGATGATCTCGCGCGGCGGGGTGTAGACCTTGTTGTGCCGACCGAGGTAGCACGGGTCGTGGTAGGTGATCAGGCCTTCCACCGGGTTGACCGGCAGCAGCTTGCCCTCGTCGATCAGGTGCTGCAGCAGCTGGGTGTGGTGGATGACCTCGAAGTGGCCGCCGAGCTGCGGGTACTCGTTGGCGATGGTGTTGAAGCAGTGCGGGCAGGTGGCGACGATCCGCTTGGTCGGCGCGTCCTCCAGCGCGGCGTTCAGGGTCTCGACGTTCTGCGCGCCGAGCATCTGGAACAGGAACTCGTTGCCCAGGCGGCGCGGGGAGTCACCGGTGCAGGTCTCCTCCTTGCCGAGGATCGCGAACTTGACGCCCGCGGTGTGCAGCAGCTCGGCGAAGGCCTTGGTGGTCTTCTTGGCCCGGTCCTCCAGGGCGCCGGCGCAGCCGACCCAGTACAGGTACTCGACCTCGGCGGGGTCGATGTCCTCACCGATCACCGGCACCTCGATGCCGGTCTCCTTCTTCAGCTCCTTGACCCAGTCCAGGCGTGCCTTGGTGGCCAGGCCCCACGGGTTGCCCTTGTTCTCCAGGTTCTTGAGCATCGTCCCGGCCTCGGTCGGGAAGTTGCTCTCGATCATCACCTGGTAGCGGCGCATGTCGACGATGTGGTCGATGTGCTCGATGTCGACCGGGCACTGCTCGACGCAGGCGCCGCAGGTGGTGCAGGACCACAGCACGTCCGGGTCGATGACGCCGCCTTCCTCGGCGGTGCCGATCAGCGGGCGCTCGGCCTCGGCGAGGGCCTCGGCCGGCACCCCGGCGAGCTGCTCGCTCGACGCCTTCTCCTCGCCCTCCATATCCTTGCCGCCACCGGCCAGCAGGTACGGGGCCTTGGCGAAGGCGTGCTCGCGCAGGCCCATGATCAGCAGCTTGGGCGACAGCGGCTTGCCGGTGTTCCAGGCGGGGCACTGCGACTGGCAGCGGCCGCACTCGGTGCAGGTGGAGAAGTCGAGGATGCCCTTCCAGGAGAAGTGCTCGACCTGCGAGACGCCGAACACCGCGTCGTCGGCCGGGTCCTCGAAGTCGATCGGGGCGCCGTTGCTGGTCATCGGGCGCAGGGCGCCCAGCGCGGTGCCGCCGTCCTCCTCGCGCTTGAAGTAGATGTTGAAGAAGGCCAGGAAGCGGTGCCAGGCGACGCCCATCGACGGGTTGATGCCGATGGTGGTGGCCCACGCGAACGAGATGACGATCTTCAGCATCGCGAACAGGTAGATCAGGTTGACCAGGGTGCCGTGGGCGGTGCCCTCGAACGCGGCGACGATCGGGTACGAGATCAGGTACGTCGGGTCGTAGGAGGTGACGCCTTCGAGGGCGCCCTCCAGGCCGCGCAGCATCATGATGCAGATGCCGATGCCGAGGATCGTGTACTCGACGTAGAACGCCTGCCAGGCGATCGAGCCGGCGAACCGGGACTTGCGGCCGGACCGGGACGGCAGGCTGAGCAGCCGGATCACGATCAGGACGGCGATGCCCAGGGTGGTCAGCGTGCCGATCAGCTCGACGAAGATGTTCCAGATCAGCCAGTGGCCGATGATCGGCAGCGCGAACTCGGCGTCGAAGAGCTGACCGAACGCGTTGACCAGGGTGAGCACCAGCGAGAAGAAGCCGACCGCGACGAACCAGTGGGCGACGCCGACCACGCCCCAGCGGTTCATCCGGGTGTGGCCGAGGAACTCCTTGGCCACGGTGGCCACGCGCTGCGCGGGCTGCCCGAATCGGGTGCTGTCGGCAGAGCCGGTGCGCACCACCTTGTAGATGTACAGCGCCGCCCGGGCGGCGAGCGCGGTGCCGATCACAAAGGTGACCAGCGAGATGACGATCGCTGCTAGCTGCATCGGCTCTCCGTCTCCAGCGGCTATGGTCCGAGTCCTACCCGGAGTGTACTGGTCGGTAACTTTCCGGGTCGACGGGCCGGACATTACCGCGCGTTAACACCCACCCAGAAGATGCTCAAGGTATGGCGGCAGTCACTATGCCCGGACTCACCCGTCCGGAGCACACCGAAAGCCCACGTCGGACGGCTCGCGACATAAGCGCTCAGTAAAGTTGAGCGACAAGGACTCAAAGCTGTTGACGCTTCCGCGTCGGTCGTGCATCCTTGAGCCTGTACTGCTCAACTTCTCCCCGGAGGTATTCACGATGGCACGCGCGGTCGGCATCGACCTCGGTACGACGAACTCCGTCGTCAGTGTTCTTGAGGGCGGTGAGCCCACGGTCATCACCAACGCCGAGGGCGCTCGGACCACGCCGTCCGTCGTCGCCTTCGCCAAGAACGGCGAGGTGCTCGTCGGCGAGGTCGCCAAGCGCCAGGCGGTCACCAACGTCGACCGGACCATCCGTTCGGTCAAGCGCCACATGGGCACCGACTGGAAGATCGGCATCGACGGCAAGGACTTCACGCCGCAGCAGATCTCCGCCTTCGTCCTGCAGAAGCTCAAGCGGGACGCCGAGGCCTACCTGGGCGAGACGGTCACCGACGCCGTCATCACCGTCCCGGCCTACTTCAACGACTCCGAGCGCCAGGCCACCAAGGAGGCCGGCGAGATCGCGGGCCTGAACGTCCTGCGCATCGTCAACGAGCCGACCGCCGCCGCCCTGGCCTACGGCCTGGACAAGGACGACCAGACCATCCTGGTCTTCGACCTCGGTGGCGGTACCTTCGACGTCTCCCTGCTGGAGATCGGCGACGGCGTGGTCGAGGTCAAGGCCACCAACGGCGACAACCACCTCGGCGGTGACGACTGGGACCAGCGCGTCGTCGACCACCTGGTGAAGGTCTTCCAGTCCGGCCACGGCGTCGACCTGTCCAAGGACAAGATGGCCGTCCAGCGTCTGCGCGAGGCTGCCGAGAAGGCCAAGATCGAGCTGTCCTCCTCCTCGGAGACCTCGATCAACCTGCCCTACATCACGGCCTCCGCCGAGGGCCCGCTGCACCTGGACGAGAAGCTCACCCGCTCGCAGTTCCAGCAGCTCACCGCCGACCTGCTGGACCGCTGCAAGGTCCCGTTCCACAACGTCATCAAGGACGCCGGCATCCAGCTGTCCGAGATCGACCACGTGGTCCTGGTCGGTGGCTCGACCCGCATGCCGGCCGTCGCCGAGCTCGTCAAGGAGCTGACCGGCGGCAAGGACGCCAACAAGGGCGTCAACCCGGACGAGGTCGTCGCCATCGGCGCGTCCCTGCAGGCCGGTGTCCTGAAGGGCGAGGTCAAGGACGTCCTGCTGCTCGACGTCACCCCGCTGTCCCTGGGCATCGAGACCAAGGGCGGCATCATGACGAAGCTGATCGAGCGCAACACCACGATCCCGACCAAGCGCTCCGAGATCTTCACCACCGCCG
>NZ_BMRI01000013.1:187126-208654 GCF_014648555.1 Kitasatospora griseola | reverse complement strand
TCGCCGAAGGACATGCAGAAGCAGCTGTCGTCGTAGAACGCGTTCAGCAGCTGGTTGTCCACGTGCACGTACGCCGGAGCACCGCGGCCGTCGTTGCGGATGCCCGAGCGGTTGAAGGTGTTCTTGTAGAAGTCCCAGGTCTTGGCGAGGCCGAACGAGGCGTCCACGGCGGCGCTTTCGCGGTTGGCGGTGGTGCCGTCGCCCCAGTTGTCGGTGGTGTCGGTGAAGGTCGTGGCGTTCTGCGCCGGGTTCGACTGCGGGCTGTTGTTGGAGTCGTAGACGATTGTCGACCCGTGCAGCGCGTCGGTCAGCGTGTAGCCGCTGCCGCTCTGGCTGGTCTCCAGGGTGACCTGGCCGACGTTGACGCCGTTGCCGGTGCCCGATACGCCCTGCTCCAGCTGGTAACTGTCCAGCACTGCACCCGTGTTGGCGTCGAGCAGGACGGCTTCCTGCGAGTTCGCGCCGGCCTCGCCCGCGCCGGTAACGGTGGTGCGGTACGCCAGCACCGGTGCCTTGCCCGCGGCCGCCCAGACCACCAGGTTGCTGGTGTCCAGGTTGGTGGTGCGGGCCTGCTTGACGTGCTGGGCGCTGCGCTCCGCCGCCTTCGAGGCGTCCTGCGTGGAGAGCGAGGGCGTCACGCCGGCGACCGTGATCGCCCCCTGGTGGGCCCAACTCGTGGACGTGATGCGGCCGTTCTTGGTGCGGTGGACGACCAGGTCGCCGCCGAGCACCGGCAGGCCGCGGTAGGTGCGGTCGTAACGGACGTGCCGCGCGCCGTCGTTGTCGACCAGCACGTCCTTGGCCACCAGGCGCTCGTCCGGGCCGAGGCCCAGCGCCTTCGCCGTCGCGGCGGCCTCCTTGCCGGCCTGGTCGAGGGCCGCCAGCCGGCCCGTCGTGCTCATCGCCTGGAACCCGGCGCCCGACTGCGTGGCGCCGCTCGCCAGCGCGACGTTCTGCGTACCCGCCACCACGGCGGTGCCCAGGGTGAGGCCCGCCGCACCAGCTGCCGCCAGAGCGGTCTTGCGGTTCATCGCGTTTCCTCCCACCGAGCCGGGTTGACGGGGGGACGGCCGACGGCACCGAAAGGGTGTGGTGTCGCGGCAGGAATCGGCTCGGCGGCAGGACGCTAGATCTGCCGGAAGCCCTTGCGACATGTCCGCGTCGAGTGGCAAGGGAATGGCAAGGGGAATGAAGGGGAGAATGCAGCCCCGGCGCAGGGCGACCCTTTTTGACGCACCGTCAGTAAAGCGACGGGAAAAGGAAGTTGTCCGGCACGCCAAAGTACACCGGAAGGCGATCCGGCCACAAGAAGTCTTGGCATCGGCAATGCTCACGCCTGGGGGAGCGTAGGCCGACCGGAATGCGGGCGCGGCCGCGACGGCGCTCCGGAACGCGTGGACAGGGCCCGCCCGGGAATGCGGGCAGGAAGCGCATTCGGCGAATTCCCGGCGGGTCGGCGGTCCGGCAGGTCAGGGGAGCCGGGCCTGAATATCGGCGAGGTGCGCGTCGAGGATCTCCTCGAACGCGGCAGGGCGGTCCGCGCCGAGCGGGCGGATCTCGCGGGCGAAATGGGCCAGGGCGGGAAAGCGCTCGGGGTCCGCGCCGAGCACGGCGACCCGGAACTGCTCCATGGCCTGCTCGTACTCGGTGGGGGTGATGCCGCTGAGGCCGGCCTCGGAGGAGATCAGCGCGGAGAGCAGGACCACCAGGCGGTGGTAGCACGCCGGGATCTCCCGGTCGGGCAGGCCGGAAGCGCGCAGCGCCTGCAGCAGTTCCTCCATGACCAGCCGGGAACCGGTGCCGCCGGACCCGTAGCGCCCCCAGATCGCGGCGAGTTGGGGCTGCTCGCCGAAGGCCTCGCGCAGGCGGCGGGCGAGCAGGGTGATGCGCTGCCTCCAGTCGCCCTCGGGGCGGTGGCCGTCCATGGAGGCCAGCAGGATCCGGTCGGCGACCGCGCGCAGCAGCTCTGTTTTGTTGCGGAAGTGCCGGTACAGGCTGGAGGAGTCCGTCCCCAGTTCGGCGGCGAGCCTGCGCACGCTGAACGACTCGGCGTCGCCCGTGCGCAGCAGCGTCGCCGCCGCGTCCAGGATCTCCTCGGTCGACCATCGCCTGCGGCCAGTCATCTCGCCCCTCTCGTCCGGGCTCAGCCTAACGGATGAACTTGGTGATGCACGCGGTGCGTGCATACTGAGGCAATGCGCGGCTTGACGGTCCGTCAGGCTGCGGCGATGCTCGGCATCCGTGCCGGGAGGGGAGCAGAGGGATGAGTGGGACGACTGCCGCGGCGCGGCCGCCGGCACCGGACTTCGACACGATCACGACCGAGGAACTGCTCGCCTACCGCGAGGCGGAGAACCGCTACCGGGCCTCCGCCGCCGCGCGGGCGATCCTCGGCGAGCCCGATCCCGACGCGGCGATCGCATGGCAGGAGTTGGCGCTGCCCGGCCGCGACCTCCCGGTCCGGGTGTACCGGCCGGCCGCGGGTCGAAGTGCCGTGCTGCCGCTGGTGGTTCACGTCCACGGCGGCGGATTCGTGGGGACGGCGACGCAGTGCGACTGGACCAGCAGCCACCTCGCCGCCCGACTGCCCGCGCTCGTCGTCTCGGTCGAGCACCGCCTCCTCGCTCCCGACAGCCCGCTCACGGACGCCGCCGACGACGGGTGGGACGTCCTCGACCACCTGCTGCGGAACGCCGACGAGTGGGGCGTCGACCCGTCCCGGACGGCCGTGTTCGGCGAGAGCTGCGGCGCGTTGATCAGCGCCCTGACGGCGATCCGGGCCCGGCGGGCCGGGCTGGAGCTGCGGGCCCAGGTCCTGGTCAATCCGGTGGTCGACGTGACCGGGGCGGCCTTCGACCACCCGTCCATGGCCGCGTACGCCGCCACCCCGACCCTGGCCCTGCCCCAACTGCGGTTCGTCCAGCGGCTCGCCGCCCCGCCCGGGGCGGACACCGCCGCGGTCTCGCCGCTCCACGCGGCCGACCTGGGCGGGCTCGCCCCGGCGCTCGTCGTGGTGCCCACCCGCGACCCGGTCGCCGACCACGGCCGCCGCTACGCCGAGCGGCTGCGGGCGGCGGGAACGCCGGCGCGGCTCTCCGAATACCCGGGCGCGGGGCACGCGTTCCTCACCCTGCCCGGCCTCGAACCGCAGGCCGGGACCGCCCGGACGGAGATCCTCGAATTCCTCCGCGCGGCCCTGGCGGACTGACGGAAAGTCAAGCCCGCGCCGTCAGACCCGGTCGAGCGGCCGGTGCGGCCCGTCCGGCAGCGTGACGGTGACGGAGTCGCCCGGCCGGACGGGGCCGCCGGTGCGGACGACGCCCATGATGCCCGCCAGGCGGACGATCGCGCCGCTCTCGTCCCGCTTCAACACCTGCTTGAGCAGCCCGTGCTGGAAGTTGTCGATCTGCAGGCACGGGTTGCGCAGACCGGTGACCTCGACCACCGCCTCCGCGCCGAGGTGCAGCAGCGCGCCGACCGGCAGGCCGAGCAGGTCCAGGCCGCGCGTGGTGACGTTCTCGCCCAAGTCGCCCGGGGCGACGGCGAATCCGGCCGCGGCCAGGTCGTCGAACAGCTCGGCGTGGATCAGGTGCACCTGACGGAGGTTCGGAACGGTCGGGTCCTTGGCGACCCGGGAGCGGTGCTTGACGGTGACACCCGCGTGCACATCGCCCTCGACACCGAGGCCTTCGAGCAGCCGGATCGCGTCCCGGTTGGGCTTGGTGAACGAGTACTCGCCGTTGCTGCTGACCGTCGTGACAGTGCCGGACACCCGGACCACCTCTCGTCGTACCGATGTTCCGTGCACCCACCCTATGCGTGGCCGGGGTCCGGGGGAACGGCGGGTGGTGGTGATCTCGCCGGCCGCCGGGGACGCGCCCGCCGGCAGCGTGTCAGTCCGGTGGGAGGAGGCGGGTGCCCGGGGGGAGGGAGCCGGCGCGGTCGGCGTCCAGGAGGTAGGCGAGCAGGACGCCGCGGAAGGCGGTGGCGGCGCGGGTGAGGGGGAGGTCGCGGCCGTGGGCGAGGGCGATGGTGCGGCCCAGGCCGGGTGGCGCGAAGGGGGCGGAGCGCAGGCCGGAACGGGCGGCGACCATGCCGGGGACGACGGCGGGGCCGAGGCCGGCCCGGACGGCGGCGAGGACGGCGTCCATCTCGCCGCCCTCGACGGCGTAACCGGGGTCGAAGCCGGCGGCGCGGCAGGCGGCGAGGGTGGTCTCGCGGACGTCGTAGCCCTCCCGGAACATCACCAGGCCCTGGCCGCGCAGGTCGGTGATCCGGGCCCGGCGGCGGGGGAGCGGTTCGGCGGAGACCAGCACCAGGTCCTCGTGCAGCAGCGGCGTGACGGACAGGCCGGCGGGCGCGGCGGACGGTGCGGCGATGATCAGGGCGAGGTCGAGCTCGCCGGCCTCCAGGTCGCGGACCAGGTCGCGCGAGCCGCCCTCGGTCAGCCGCAGGTCGACGCCGGGGTGCAGGGCCCGGTAGGCGCGCAGCACCTCGGGCACCAGGCTGGCGCAGAGCGAGGGCGGCGCCCCGAACCGGACCCGGCCGCGGCGCAGCTGCACCGTCTCGGCGACGGCCCGCCGGGCGCTCTCCGCGTCGGCCAGGATGCGGCGGGCCAGCGGCAGCAGCGCCTGCCCGGCGTCGGTCAGCGAGGTGCCGGAGCGCGAGCGGTGGAACAGCTCGGCTCCCAACTCCCGCTCCAGCGACCGGATTTGTTGCGAGAGTGACGGCTGCGAGACGTGCGTCGACTCGGCGGCCCGGGTGAAGTGCCGGGCGTCGGCGACTGCGACGAAGTAGGCGAGCTGCTGCAACTGCACACCAGCCATCATAGGAATCTCCTATCGTCGGCAACGCTTTCATGTCTTGGACAGCGGCTGCGCGCCGGGCCTACGGTCATGCCCATGGCTTCTGCTACCCGGACAAACCGGGTGAACCGGACCCCCGCTCCCGGTCGGACCCCCACACCGGGCCGGCGCCCGTCGGCCGCAGTGGCGCTGTGGCGCAGCTCCGTCGGCAAGAAGGCGGTGATGGCGGTCAGCGGGCTGGTGATGCTCGCCTACCTGGTGGCCCACATGCTCGGCAACCTCAAGGTGTTCCTCGGCCCGGACGACCTCAACGGCTACGCGCACTGGCTGCGCACCATCGGGCAGCCGGTGCTGCACTACGGCTGGTTCCTCTGGCTGGCCCGGCCGGTGCTGGTGGCCGCCGTGGTCGCGCACGGCGTCGCCGCCTACCAGCTGTCCCGCCGTGATCTGAAGGCCCGCCCGCAGCAGTACGTGCACCGCCGCCGGCAGAGCACGTACGCGACCCGGACGATGCGTTGGGGCGGGGTGATCCTCGGCCTGTTCATCGTCTGGCACATCCTCGACCTGACCACGCTGACGGTGAACCCGGCCGCCGAGGAGGGGCACCCGTACCAGAACATCGTGGCCTCGTTCTCGACCTGGTACGGCGGCGGGATCTACTGCCTGGCGGTGCTCGCGCTCGGGCTGCACATCCGGCACGGGTTCTGGAGCGCCGCGCAGACCCTCGGCGTCAACAACCCGCGCCGCGACCGGGCGTTGAAGTTCGCCGCGAACGCGCTGGCGCTGCTGCTGACGGTCGGCTTCGTCTCGGTGCCGGTCGCGGTGATGGCGGGGCTGGTCCGATGAGCGCCCACGACACGACTTCCGGGAAGGCCCCGATGAGCTACCTCGACTACACCGTCGGCACGCCGGTCGCCGACACCCGGGCCCCGGCCGGGCCGATCGAACAGCGCTGGGACCAGCGTCGGTTCGAGGCCAAGCTGGTCAACCCGGCGAATCGCCGCAAGCACACCGTGATCGTGGTCGGCACCGGCCTGGCCGGCGGCGCGGCCGGTGCCACGCTCGCCGAACAGGGCTACCACGTGGTCCAGTTCTGCTTCCAGGACTCCCCGCGACGCGCCCACTCGATCGCCGCGCAGGGCGGCATCAACGCCGCGAAGAACTACCGCAACGACGGCGACTCGATCCGCCGGCTGTTCTACGACACCGTCAAGGGCGGCGACTTCCGCGCCCGCGAGTCCAACGTGCACCGCCTGGCCCAGGTCTCGGTGGAGATCATCGACCAGTGCGTGGCGCAGGGCGTGCCGTTCGCCCGCGAGTACGGCGGCCTGCTCGACACCCGCTCGTTCGGCGGCGTCCAGGTCTCCCGCACCTTCTACGCCCGCGGCCAGACCGGCCAGCAGCTGCTGCTCGGCGCCTACCAGGCGCTGTCCCGGCAGATCGCCGCCGGGAACGTCGAGCTGCACGCGCGCACCGAGATGCTCGACCTGATCGTGATCGACGGCCGGGCCCGCGGCATCGTCGCCCGCGACCTGGTCACCGGCGAGATCCGCACCCACCTGGCGGACGCCGTGGTGCTCGCCACCGGCGGCTACGGCAACGTGTTCTACCTGTCGACGAACGCCAAGAACTCGAACGCGACGGCCATTTGGCGTGCGCACCGGCGCGGCGCGTACTTCGCCAACCCGTGCTTCACGCAGATCCACCCGACCTGCATCCCGCGCTCCGGCGACCACCAGTCCAAGCTGACGCTGATGAGCGAGTCGCTGCGCAACGACGGCCGGATCTGGGTGCCGAAGGCGAAGGGCGACACCCGGCCGCCGGCGCAGATCCCCGAGGACGAGCGGGACTACTACCTGGAGCGGATCTACCCCGCGTTCGGCAACCTGGTGCCCCGCGACATCGCCTCCCGGGCCGCCAAGGTGGTCTGCGACGAGGGCCGCGGCGTCGGCCCCGGCGGGCAAGGGGTGTACCTGGACTTCGCCGACGCCATCGCCCGGCTCGGCCGGGCCGCCGTCGAGGCCAAGTACGGCAACCTGTTCGAGATGTACGAGCGGATCACCGCCGAGGACCCGTACACCGTGCCGATGCGGATCTACCCGGCGATCCACTACACGATGGGCGGGCTGTGGGTCGACTACGACCTGCAGACCACCGTCCCCGGCCTGTTCGCGATCGGCGAGGCCAACTTCTCCGACCACGGCGCGAACCGGCTCGGCGCCAGCGCGTTGATGCAGGGCCTCGCCGACGGCTACTTCGTCCTGCCGCCCACCCTCAACGACTACCTGGGCCGCACGCCGCTGGAGCCCGTCCCCGGCGACCACCCGCAACTCGCCGAGGTGGAGGCGGAGGTGACCGACCGCCTCAACCTGATCCTCGCGGTGGACGGCGACCGCACCCCCGACTCCTTCCACCGCGAACTCGGCGAACTGCTCTGGGACAACTGCGGCATGGCCCGCGACGAGGCCGGCCTGCGGCACGCGCTGGCCCGGATCCCCGAGCTGCGCGAGGAGTTCTGGCGGCGGATCAAGGTCCCCGGCACCGGCGCCGAGCTCAACCAGGCGCTGGAGAAGGCCAATCGACTGGTCGACTACTTCGAACTCGCCGAACTGATGTGCCTGGACGCGCTGCACCGCGCCGAGTCCTGCGGCGGCCACTTCCGCACCGAATCCGCCACCCCCGAGGGCGAAGCCGCCCGCCGCGACGAGGAGTTCACGTACGCCGCCGCCTGGGAGTTCTCCGGCACCGGCGACGCCCCCGTCCTGCACAAGGAAGAGCTCGTCTTCGAGCACGTCCACCCCACCCAGCGGAGCTACGCGTGAACCTCACCCTGCGCATCTGGCGCCAGCAGGGCCCGGACACCCCGGGCGAGATGACGATCTACCAGGTCTCCGGCATCAGCGAGGACATGTCCTTCCTGGAGATGCTGGACACCCTCAACGAGGAACTCATCCTGCGCGGCGAGCGCCCCGTCGCCTTCGACCACGACTGCCGCGAAGGCATCTGCGGCGCCTGCGGCATGGTCATCAACGGCCAGGCCCACGGCCCCGAGCGGACCACCACCTGCCAGCTGCACATGCGGCACTTCAAGGACGGCGACACCATCGACGTCGAACCCTGGCGGGCCGGCGCCTTCCCCGTGGTGCGCGACCTGGTGGTGGACCGCTCCGCGCTGGACCGGATCATCGGCTCCGGCGGCTACATCACCGCACCCACCGGCTCGGCCCCCGAGGCGCACGCCACCGCCGTCCCCAAGGAGGCCGCCGACCTGGCCTTCGAGCACGCCGAGTGCATCGGCTGCGGGGCCTGCGTCGCCGCCTGCCCGAACGGCTCGGCGATGCTGTTCACCGCGGCCAAGGTGGTCCACCTCAACGTCCTCCCGCAGGGCGCGCCCGAACGCGCCTCGCGGGTGCGGAACATGGTGGGCGCGATGGACGCCGAGGGCTTCGGCGGCTGCACCAACACCGGTGAGTGCGCCACCGCCTGCCCCAAGGGCATCCCGCTGACCGGCATCGCCCGGCTCAACCGCGAGTTCCTGCGGAGCTGAGCGGGCCCGGGCGGACCGGGCCGCGAGGTCCTGCCGCGAGGTCAGGCACGGCCGAGCGGGCCCGGGGCGGGGCTCAGCCGCGCGAGCCGGCCGGCTCCCCGTACAGCTGCCCCTCGTAGACCTCCGGAGCACCCGCCAGGGTGCTCCGGAAGTCGTTCCAGCATGTCCAGCACAGGTCCACCCGGGCCGGTCCGAGCGTGTCGAGTGCGGCGAGCACGTCGTCGCACAGCAGCTCCAGGGTGTAGGCGCCCGGCCGGTCGCTGCCGCCGTGGCCGCGCAGATCGAGCGCCAGCACCCGGCGGTCGGCGGCGAGTTCGGGCAGGACTCCGGCGAAGTCCGCGGCCCCCAGGCCCAGTCCGTGCAGCAGCACCAGGACGGGAGCGTCCACCGGCCCTGCGGCCAGCCCGGTCAGTCGGATCCCGGCGGCGTCGATCAGCAGGTTCTCGGTCATGTCGCCGCGTTACCGCCGGTTCGTTCTCCAACTCCGGCTTTTCGGACGCTGGTTGACGCTCTGCCGGTTCGTTCCGGTTCGTTCCGGCCGGTCGGAGGAGCGGGCCGGTGGTCGTGGTGTCGTCGGACACGCCCACGATCCGTGCAATGCGGAGGTTCGGCCCGCTGGGACAGGTGTGATCGAGCTCCGATTATCGGATCAACACATCTGGAGAAAGTCATGCGTATTCGCAAGTCCCTCGCTGCCTCCGGCCTGGCCGTGACCTGTCTGCTGGTCGGCGCCGGCTCCGCCGCCGCCGACGCCATCGCGGAGGGCGTGGCCGCCAACTCGCCGGGCGTCCTCTCCGGCAACCAGATCCAGGTTCCCATCGACCTGGATCTCAACATCTGCGGAAACTCGGTCAACGTGATCGGCCTGGGCAACGCCGCGTTCGGGAACGTCTGCATCAACAAGTGACCGACGGCGCTGGAAGCCGCGTGCTGCTCGGGCCCGCCGCATCCCGCGGGCGGGCCCGGACGGCCGCCGGCCCCGCAGGTCCGCCGGCGGGCCGTCAGGCCAGCCAGCTGCGCAGCGCCCACCACCAGTGCGCGGTGTGCTCGACGCCGCCGGTCAACGGGTCGTCGCCGGTCAGCTCGCGCAGTCGGCGCAGCCGGTACTTCACCGTGTTGGGGTGCACGTGCAGCTCGGCGGCCGTCCGTTCGGTGCGGCCGCCGTGGGCCAGCTGGGCCAGCGCGGTGCCGGCGAGTTCCCGGTGGAAGGGGTCGGCCGGGTCCAGCGCGCCCAGCAGGGAGCCCGCCAGCAGCGCCCCGAGCTCGGCGTCGGCGGGCGTGGCGGTGAGCAGCGCCAGGTTGGCCAGCCGGTGAAGCCCGGTCAGTCCGGCCGACTCGGCGGCCCGCAGCGCCTGCCGGGCCAGCGCGTACAGGGGGGCCAGACCGGACGGCTCGGCGGGCGGCGTGACGACGGCGGTCGGGCCGTCGAGGGGCAGGACAGGAACTGTCCCGGTCAACGCCGCCAGCCGGCCGTCCACGAAACCGCACAGGCCGGGGCCGGCCGCCGCGAGCGCCTGCTCCGGCGGGCCGGCCAGCGCCGGATCGCTCACCGCCGTCACCACGCACCGGTACCGGCCGGTCGGCGAGAGCGGTGCGGTGAGCGACTCCACCGGCTCCCCGTGCAGGAGGTGACGCAGTGTCAGCAGACTTCCCTCGCGGGCCGTGCGGGCCGCCGCCAGCTCCGCCACCCGGTGCTCCTGCACCATCCGGCGGGCCAGCGTGATGGTGATGTGGTCGATCCGGGTCACCCCGTCCAGCAACTCGTCCGCCGGGACGCCGCACCGGCGGCCCTCCGCGATCACCGCCTCCACCAGGTGCGAGCGCCCCGCCTGGAAACCGTCCAGCAGCGCCGCCACCGGCACCCCCTGCTGCGCCCGGTCCGAACCCAGCAGCGCCGCCGCCGCGAGCGCGCTCGGCCCCGGATCGCCGTCGCCCTGCAGCGCCGAACGCACCCCGTCCAGCAGCGCGCGGGTGTGCCGCCGCACCTCGCGCTCCGGCAGCGCGGCGACCAGGTCGGACGCGGCCCGGGCGGCCCGGACCGCCGCCGCGAGCACCTCCGGGTCCGCGGTGCGTCCGGCCACCAGCCGCACGAACGCCTCCACCGGCCGCCCACCTCCCGTGCTTGACCCCGGCGGACAACCGGCGCGGTCCGCGTTGGGCGCCGCAAGCCTATGCCCGACCGCGCCGGCCCTGGTGAGCTGTGCGCTCCCCACGGAGAGGTGACCTGCCATGCCCGACACCGAGTCCCTGCTCGACGGCCTGCCCGCCGACCTGATCTTCCGGCTGCCGCCGTCCTTCGACACCGTCGAGGAGGAGCGTCGCCACCGCAAGGAACGCCTGGCCGCCGCGCTGCGGATCTTCGGCAAGCTCGGGTTCGAGGAGGGCGTCGCCGGACACATCACCGCCCGCGACCCGGAACGCACCGACCACTTCTGGGTCAACCCGTTCGGCATGTCCTTCAAGCACGTCAAGGTCAGCGACCTGGTGCTGGTCGACCACCACGGCACCGTGGTCGAGGGCCGGTACCCGGTCAACCAGGCCGCGTTCGTCATCCACTCGACCATCCACCGGGCCCGCCCGGACGTGGTGGCCGCCGCGCACAGCCACTCCACCCACGGCCGGGCGCTGTCCGCCCTCGGCCGCCGACTGGAGCCGATCACCCAGGACGTGTGCGCCTTCTACCAGGACCACACCCTGTTCGACGACTACACCGGCCTGGTCACCGACCTGGAGGAGGGCGAGCGGATCGCCGCCGCGCTCGGGCCGCACAAGGCCGTCATCCTGCGCAACCACGGCCTGCTGACCGTCGGCTCCACCGTGGACGCCGCCGCCTGGTGGTTCATCACGATGGAACGCTCCTGCCAGGTCCAGCTCCTCGCCCAGGCGGCCGGGCCCACCGTCCCGATCTCCCCGGAGAACGCGGCCCTCACGTACCGGCAGATCGGCAACGACCTGGCCGGCTGGGTCAACTACCAGCCGCTCCACGACCAGATCATCCGGGAACAGCCCGACCTGTTCGACTGATCTGTCGTCACTTCTTCGCCCGGCTCAGCTGTCGAACCGCCTGACCTGTTCGACTGACCCGCCGTCACTTCTTCGCGCGGCTCGGCTGCACCCGCGGCGGCTCGCCCGGCATCTTCGGGTGGTCCGGCGGGTAGGGCAGGTCGCCAGCGTCCTGGTGCGCGTACAGCTCCAGCACGCGCTCCAGGGAGGCGGGCCGCTCCGCCATCCCGGCGTGCAGGTCGCCGAGCTCGGCGAACCGCTCGGGGAGGGTACGCAGGGTGAAGTCGGCGGGGGAGACCTGCTCGATCTCCTCCCAGCGCAGCGGGGTGGAGGCAGTGGCCTGCGGGCGGGGGCGCAGCGAGTACGGGGAGGCGATGGTGCGGTCGCGGGCCATCTGGTTGTAGTCGACGAAGATCCGCTCGCCGCGTTCCTCCTTCCACCACTTGGTGGTGACCTCGCCGCCGGTGCGGTGCTCCAGCTCGCGGCCGAGCGCGATGACGGCGTGCCGACAGTCGGTGAACGTCCACCGCGGCTCGATCGGCACGTACACGTGCAGGCCCCGGCCACCCGACGTCTTCGGCCAGCCGGTCAACCCGAACTCCTCCAGCAGCGGCCGAAGTTGGAGCGCGGCGCGGACGGCGTCGGTGAAGTCGGTGCCGGGCTGCGGATCGAGGTCGATGCGCAGTTCGTCGGGGTGCTCGGTGTCCGCGCGGCGCACCGGCCACGGGTGGAAGGTGAGACAGCCGAGGTTGGCCGCCCACAGCACGGCCGCCTCCTCGGTCGGACAGATCTCGTCGGCGCTGCGCCCGGACGGAAAGGCGATCCGCGCGGTCGGCAGCCACTCCGGCAGCCCCTTCGGCGCGCGCTTCTGGTAGAAGAACTCGCCCTCCACCCCGTCCGGGAAACGCTGCAACGTGGTCGGCCGGTCCCGCAGACCGCGCAGCACCCCCGGAGCGACGGCCAGGTAGTACTCGGCGACGTCCCGCTTCGTGTACCCGGGCTCCGGGTAGTACACCTTGTCCGGATTGGTCAGCCGCACCGTCCGGCCGCCGACCTCCAGTTCCACAGCAGAAGCCATGCCCCCACGCTAGGCGCGGGCCGCCCGTCGGCCGCGCGTTGCGCCACCTCGGGCGTGGCGGGGAGCCGATGCGGTCGTCGGATCGTCGGTGCGGCGTCAGGTCGCCGACACGCCGGGCGGTCCGACACGCCGTGGGGCGGCGGGCGGGACAGCGACCATCGGAGGCATGCAGCTACCCGTGATGCCGCCGGTCTCGCCGATGCTCGCCAAGGCCGTGGCCGCGATCCCGCCCGACATGCAGTACGAGGCGAAGTGGGACGGCTTCCGGGCGATCGTGTTCCGCGACGGCGACGAGATCGAGCTCGGGTCGCGCACCGGCAAGCCGCTGACCAGGTACTTCCCCGAAGTCGTGGAGGCCGTCCGGGAGCACCTGCCCCAGCGGTGCGTGGTGGACGGCGAGATCGTCGTCGCGCACGACGGGCGGCTGCACTTCGAGGAACTACTGGAGCGCATCCACCCCGCCGCGTCCCGGGTCCGCACCCTCGCCGAACGCACCCCGGCCTCGCTGGTCGCCTTCGACCTGCTCGCCCTGGACGACGACGACCTCACCGCCCGCCCGCTGGTCGAACGCCGCGCCGAACTCGTCCAGCTGCTGGCGGACACCGCCCCGCCCGTTCACCTGGCCCCCGCCACCACCGACCTGGAGACCGCCCGCACCTGGTTCTCCCGCTTCGAGGGCGCCGGCCTGGACGGCGTGGTCGCCAAACCGCTCGACGCCCCCTACCGGCCCGGCGAACGGACCATGTTCAAGGTCAAGCACACCCGCACCGCCGACTGCGTGGTGGCCGGCTACCGCGAGCACAAGAGCGGCCCCGTGGTCGGTTCCCTGCTGCTCGGCCTGTACGACCCCGACGGGCGGCTCCAGCACGTCGGCGTCAGCGCCTCCTTCCCGATGGCGCGCCGCCGTGAACTCGTCGAGGAACTCGCCCCGTTGCGGCTGGACGGCGACGACCTGACGGGCCATCCGTGGGCGGCCTGGGCGGACGAACAGGCCCAGGCCGAGGACCGGCTGCCCGGCGCGGTCAGCCGCTGGACCGGCAAGAAGGACCTGTCCTGGGTGCCGCTGCGCCCCGAGCGGGTGGCCGAGGTCGGCTACGACCACATGGAGGGCACCCGGTTCCGGCACACCACCCAGTTCAAGCGCTGGCGGCCGGACCGCACACCGGAGAGCTGCACGTACGCGCAGCTGGAGGAGCCGGTCTCCTACGACCTCGGCGAACTGCTGCGCTGAGCGGCCGAGTCGATCAGTGCGGCGAAGCCGTCCAGCAGGCGCTGCAGCCCGAACTCGAAGAGCTGGTCGAGGTCGAAGTCGTAGCCCTCCATGGTGAGTCGCAGGAAGGTGGGGTGTTCGGCGACCAGCTCCATGAACTGGGGCTCCTGCTGGTCCATCCAGGCCTCGGCGTCCTGCCCGGTGGCGGCCTCGGCAGCGGCCTCCATCTCCAGGTTGAGCGCGGTGCCGCGGATGTAGTTGAACAGCGTCAGGTAGGCGGTGAGCACTGTCTGCAGATCCAGGCCCTCGGCGGCCAGGGTGGACAGCACCCACTCGCCGAACGGCAGGGCGTTGGACAGCGGTTGGGGGCGGGTCATCGACAGTGCGGACGCCAGCCAGGGGTGCGCCCGGAACGCGTCCCAGAGCAGCCGGGCTGCCAGCTCCAGCCGGGCCCGCCAGGGCAGTCCGGCGTCGGCGGCGGAGAACCCGACAGCGGTGAAGACCTGCTCCATCATCAGGTTGACCAGGCCGTCCTTGTCGGGGACGTGCCGGTACAGCGACATGGTGGCGGCGTCCAGCTCGGCGGCGACCCGGCGCATCGACAGCGCCTCCAGGCCCTCGTTGTCGGCGATCTCCACCGCCGCCGCGACGATCCGATCCGTCGTCAGGCCGCCCTCCACGGTGAGCCGGCGGGGGATCTGCCGCTCGCCGGCGGCCGGGCGGGCCGGTGCTTGCGTCCGAACGGGGGAGGCGGCCTCGGCGACCACCGTGCCGACGCCGGGGACCGCCCGGACCAGGCCCTGGCCGCGCAGCTCCGCGAGCACCTTGGTGGCGGTGGCCATCGCCACGTTCCAGCGGCGGGTGATCTCCCGGGTGGACGGCACCCGGTCGCCGGGCCGCAGCTCGCCGCGCTCGATCCGCTGCCGGAGTTCGCCCGCGATCTGTTCGTAGCGGTCCACCCGCTCCACCTCCGCACTAGTGCACCAGTCGGCCCATGCTAGCTGCCCGCCGCGGCACCGTATCGGGGTTCCGACCGTCTCGGAGCGCACTAGTGCACTAGTGCAGCAATTCATAAATACCTGCTGTATCGGTTGCTCAGTGCGGCGCGTACGGCGTACGTTCGGTGTCATGAAGAACGCGGACATCCTCGTCTCCGGCGGTGGCATCGCCGGACCCACGCTGGCGTACTGGCTACGCAAGGCCGGCTTTCGACCCGTCGTGGTGGAGCGCGCCCCCGGGCCCCGCCCCGGCGGACAGACCGTCGACCTGCGCGGCGCCGGACGCACCGTCATCGACCGGATGGGCCTGCTCGACCAGGTCCGGCAGCTCGCCGTCGACCAGCGCGGCCTCGCCCTGGTCGACCGGAACGGCAAGCGCCTCGCCGAACTGCCCACCGAGGCCTTCGGCGGCGAAGGCGTCGTCTCCGACCTGGAGATCCTCCGCGACGACCTCGCCGCCGTGCTCCACCGGGCCACCGCCGACGACGTCGAATATCTCTTCGACGACACCATCACCTCCCTCCGGGAGGACGCCGACGGGGTGGACGTCGCCTTCGAGAACGCCCCGCCGCGCCGCTTCGACCTGGTGGTCGGCGCCGACGGCCTGCACTCCACCGTCCGCCGCCTCGCCTTCGGCCCCGAGAGCGAGCACGTCGTCCCCATCGGCGGCTACACCGCCTGGTTCACCGCCCGCCTCAACCTCGACCTCGACGACTGGTTCCTGATGTACAACGCCCCCGGCGGTCGGGTGGCGATGGCCCGCCCCGGCCGGGCGCCCGGCGAAGTCAAGGCCGGACTCAGCTTCCGCTCCGCCCCCCTCGTCCACGACCGCCGCGACCGCGCCGCCCAGCAGCGCCTGCTCACCGACCGCTTCGCCGGGGCCGGTTGGGAGGTCGACCGACTGCTCGCCGCGATGGCGGAGGCCGACGACTTCTACTTCGAACACCTCGGCCGGGTCCGCCTCGACCGCTACACCCGCGGCCGCACGGCCCTGATCGGCGACGCCGCCTGCTGCCCCACCCCCCTCACCGGCCTCGGCACCAGCCTCGCCCTGGTCGGCGCCTACCTGCTGGCCGGCGAACTCGCCACCGCCGAAGGCGACTTCACCACTGCCTTCGCCCGCTTCCAGGACCGGATGAAGCCCTACGCGGCCAAGGCCCAGGAACTCCCCCCGGGCGGCATGGCGGGCTACGCCCCCAACGGCCGCGCCATGATCGCCCTCCGCGCCGCGTCCATGCGCTGGATGACCCGCCGGCCCCTGCGCACCCTGATGGCGGCTCAGGCGGCGAAGGCGAGCGACGTCGAGCTGCCGGCCTACACCAACGTGCTGTCTTTGCAGCGGAGTTGAGATCGCCGTCAGGGCCGGCCGAACCAGCGGCGCTCGGCCGGGGGCGAGGGTACGGGGGCCGCCGGGCTTCACCTCCTCGCAGAGCAAGGTCTGCATCAGGCGGTCGGCGCAGTCGGAGGGCAGGTCCTCGGCCACGGCGACGTGCAGCATCAGGAACTGCTCGTCGGTGGCCTGCGGCCGGGTGTGCTCGATCCGGGCCGAGCGGACGGCGGGGACTCGCGGAGCCGCCGAACCAGCGCGTCGCGCAGGGCCGCGGCGACCGGGTCGGTGGACCGGTCGAGCTTCAGCTCCGCGTCCGCCTCCGGCGTGGGCTCGTGCTGGTCGGTGCGGCTGTCGAGACGTTCGGCGAGACGCATGCTCGACGGCTCGGTCGCGCGGCGCAGCACAGTGCCCGGACAGCGGGTGTCGGCGGTGGGCGGCATGATCATGTGTCATGCGCTGTGACATCTGTGACCACGAGTCGGCCAAGTGGGATCTGCCGCCGAGCCGGTGGACCCGCGAGACCTGGATCTGCACCTGGTGCTTCGCGGTGGTGCGGGTCGGTGGCGACGGTGCGACCGTCCGGCAGGCGTACAGCGAGTGGGACTTGCGGTGGGAGGCGGCCTGGACGGACATGCTGCCGGACGCCCGGCGGCACGCGTACGGGTACTTCCGGCGCACGCTGTGCGGGATCGAGCGGCCGGACCTGACCGGCTCGCCGTTCGGCATGTGGGGCGGCGGCCGGGACGAGTGTCCCGACTGCACCGCCACCGCCCGGGCCATCGACGCCCGGTGGCCCGAGGACCGGCGCGACGACCTCGGACGGATCCTGGTGCCCGCGTCCGGGCCCGCGCCGGTCCACCCGTCCGAGCGGGACCCGCTGCCGGACGAACTCGGCCACCCGGACGTCCGGTTGCCGGAGGCGCGGCGGAGCCCGCACACGCGGGTGATCGTGGGATCGCAGCGCACCTACGGCGTGATCGGTGACGGCCCGTCGGCGGTGCGCCTGCCCGCCTGCTGGGCCGGGTACGGGATCGGCCCCTACCGCCCGTACGACGAGCAGGACCGGACCTTCGCCTGGTTCCAGGCCTACGCCCCGGACAGCGTGCCGCCGTTGGACGAGGCGTCCTTCGTCGGCGACTACGCGTGGTTCGGCGAGATCGGCGAGCCGCTGGACCACCGCACCGCCGTGACGGACCCGATCGCGGCCGAGCTGGCCCGGGACGGGCTCGAACTCCCGGCGGATTTCCTGGCGTTGATCACCAGGGCCAACCTGCACCGCTGCCTCGACCGGGTCGGCGGCGGCGCGTGGACGGACGTGGCCGGCCCGGTGCCCAGCCCGCTCGACCCGGCCGACCGGCTGGTGGCGTTCTTCCGCGACCAGCAGAGCTGCATCGTCTGGTACCTGTACCTGCATCACAACGGGCAGTCGGCGGTGGTCAGTTCGGACCGGGACCTCACCTCGGAGCCCGGCCTCCGCTACGGACCGGACGGCGAGGTGGTCGTGCCGAAGCCCCCGGAACTGTTCTGGAACGCGCCGAGCACCGAGATCTTCGCCTACCGCTTCTTCGTCGAGGGCAGCCTCATCGACGCGATCGAGGAGCGCAGGCGACCGGACGAGGTGGACCCCGAGCACCTCGCGTACCTGGCGCACTACCTGCCGGGCGTGAGCGACGGCCGACGGGCTCGGCGGGGTGCCGGGGCCGACTCGGGCGCGAGGGCTGGCGGTTGGGAAGCCCCGCCGTTCTGAAGAGGCGGCTCCGGTCCTCGTGGGGGAGGACCGGAGCCGCGCCCGACTCATGGCGTCAGCCGGTGAAACCGGCCGTGATGGTGCTGAACTGCCAGTCGCTCTGGGCGATGCCGGAGCAGGTCTCCTGCAGGCCGCCGCCTGCGCAGCCGCGGTCGCGGTTGACGGACCAGAAGGCGAGGCGGGCGATGTGGTTGGTGTTGGCCCAGTCGCGGATCGCGGTCCAGTTGGCGATGGAGGTGGTCTCGTTGTTGTCGCTGAGGCCGTTCATGCCGGAGATGCCCAGGTGCGAGTACGCGGTGGCGTCGTCCCAGCCGTACACCGACTTCAGCTTGTTCTTCAGGCCGTTGGCGGCGCTGACGGTGGCGGCGTACATGTCGGTCGAGGCGTTGCCGAAGTCGAACGGCATGATGGTGAAGACGTCGATGTCCGCACCGAGTGCCTTCGACTGCTCGATCAGCCGGTTGCCGTCCGCCGTCGGCCCGCTGATGGCGGTGCCGAAGGTGACGATGGTCCGGATGCCCGGGTTCTTCTGCTTGACGATCTTCAGCGCGCCCAGGATGCGGTCCTGGACGGTGTAGTTCTCGAACTCGTCGGTGTTCTCGATGTCGATGTCGATCGCCTTCAACTGGTAGGCGTCGATCACCTTCTGGTAGGCCCCGGCCAGTGCGGTGGCGTCCGCGCAGTTCGGGCCGAGCTTGTTGCCCGACCAGCCGCCGAACGACGGGACGACGTCACCGCCGGCCGCCCGCACCGCGTTGATGGTCTGCTGGTCGACGCCGTTCAGCAGCGGCCGCTGGCTGTCCCAGGTCGGGTTGCAGCCGTTCTGCGCCAGCACGAACGCCAGGGTGAACCACTTGATCCCGCTGGCGTTCATCACCGTGGTCGGCGACGGCGGGTTCCCCCACCCGTTGTACAGGTACGGCGCGGCCTGCTTGAAGCCGCCCGGCGTGCCGCCACCGCCCGAAGGGGTGGTCACGGCAAGGGAGTTGGAGGTGGCGGAGGCGTTGCCTGCGGCGTCGTGGGCCTTGACGGTGAAGGTGTAGGCGGTGGAGGCGGTGAGGCCGGTGACGGTCGCGGTGGTGCCGGTGACGGTGGCCGCCAGGGTTCCGTTGCGGTAGACGTCGTAGCCGGTGACGCCGACGTTGTCGGTGGACGCGCCCCAGGAGAGCGAGACCTGGGTGGCGGCGGTGGCGGTGGCGACCAGGTTGGTCGGGGCGGTGGGGGCCTGGGTGTCCGCGGGGTTGCCGCCGGGGCCGTCCAGGCTGACGTCGTCCGCGTAGTAGGTGCCCTGGCCGAACCAGCCGTTCAGGTACACCTCGGCGCTGGTCTGGGCGGCGCCGGTGGTGAAGGTCACCGACAGCTGCTTCCAGTCGGACGCCGACGGCGTCCAGGTCGAACCGGCGCCCGTCACGCCGAGGTACACGTAGTTGCCGCGCACCCAACTGGACAGCGTGTACGTGGTGTTGGGCTGCACCGCGACGGTCTGCGCGCACTTCGCGTTGTCCGACGCGGTGACCGCTCCGGCCAGCGCCTTCGAGCCGCCGTGCACGGGGGTGGAGACGACCGAGCCGGTGCCGCCCGAGCAGGACCAGCCGCTCAGGGCGCCGGTCTCGAAGCCGGGGTTGGTCAGGATGTTCGCGGCGCTCGCGGAGCTCGGGACGGCCGCGATCGCGGCGCCCGCCAGCAGCAGCGCGGCGGCGCCGACCGCCGTGGCCCGGCGATTGGGGGCATGCATGGGGGACCTCCAGTGGGGGATGGGGGTTGGAGGTGCGGGGAGCGCGACAACAAAATGGACTGGACCAATCCCGACTGTCAAGACCAGGTCAAGGTACGGACGGCCCGGAGACCCCCGGAGACCCGCCGTCAGGGCCCGTCGCGCTGCTCCGTCCGGGTGCCTTCCGGCACGCCGCGGACCGCCCCGCCACCCTGCTCGGGCACGATCGTTCAGCCCTGCTGTGGCACCCGTTAAGAATTCCTCGATGGACCGCACCCACCGTGACCAGGCAGATTTCACCCTGCCCGGCCGGTCGACCGCCGCATGCCGGGCCACCCACGGGACTGCCGACCCTGCGCAGCCCCGAACCCGGGCCTGCCGACCGCAGGACCGCCCGCACTTCGCGTCAGGAGCCCTCGCAGTGAAGGCACTCGTCAAGCTGGACGCCGCCCCCGGCCTGTGGATGACCGACGTCCCGGAGCCGGAGATCGGTCCCGGCGACGTCCTGATCAAGGTCCTGCGCACCGGCATCTGCGGCACCGACCTGCACATCCGCAAGTGGGACGGCTGGGCCCAGCAGACCATCAAGACCCCGATGACCATCGGCCACGAGTTCGTCGGCGAGGTCGCCCGGATCGGCGCCGCCGTCGCCGACATCAACGTCGGCGACCTGGTCAGCGGCGAGGGCCACCTGGTCTGCGGCAAGTGCCGCAACTGCCTGGCCGGCCGCCGCCACCTGTGCCGCAACACCATCGGCCTGGGCGTCAACCGGGACGGCGCGTTCGCCGAGTACGTCGCACTTCCCGCCTCCAACGTCTGGGTGCACCGCGTCCCCGTCGACCTCGACGTGGCCGCCATCTTCGACCCGTTCGGCAACGCCGTGCACACCGCGCTGTCCTTCCCGATGGTCGGCGAGGACGTCCTGGTCACCGGCGCCGGCCCGATCGGCATCATGGCCGCTGCCGTCGCCAAGCACGCCGGCGCCCGCAACGTGATGATCACCGACGTCTCCGAGTACCGCCTGGAGCTGGCCCGCAAGCTCGGCGTGACGCTCGCCCTGGACGTCTCCAAGCACACCATCGAGGACGGCCAGCACCAGCTCGGCCTGCGCGAGGGCTTCGACGTCGGCCTGGAGATGTCCGGCCGCCCCGAGGCCATGCAGTCGATGATCGCCAACATGACGCACGGCGGAAAGATCGCCATGCTCGGCCTGCCCGCCGACGAGTTCCCGATCGACTGGTCCGCCGTGGTCACCTCGATGCTCACCATCAAGGGCATCTACGGCCGCGAGATGTTCGAGACCTGGTACGCGATGTCCGTGCTGCTCGAAGGCGGACTCGACCTCAGCCCGGTGATCACCGGCCGGCACCCCGTCCAGGAGTTCGAGGCCGCCTTCGACGAGGCCGCCGGCGGCAACTGCGGCAAGGTCATCCTCGACTGGACCACGCTCTAGACCGCCCCTCGGCAAGCCAGCCTGCTGACCCTTCGTTAGGAGCGACACCCCCGTGTTCGACACCGTCCGCGACGACCTCGCCGCCACCCTCGCCGAGATCCGCGAAGCCGGCCTGTTCAAGCCCGAACGCGTCATCGGCACCCCGCAGTCCGCCGAGATCACCGTCACCTCCGGCACCGGCGGCCAGGTGCTCAACTTCTGCGCCAACAACTACCTGGGCCTCGCCGACCACCCCAAGGTGGTCGACGCCGCCAAGCAGGCGCTGGACCGCTGGGGCTACGGCATGGCGTCCGTCCGCTTCATCTGCGGCACCCAGGACGTGCACAAGGAACTGGAACAGCGACTGTCCCACTTCCTCGGCCAGGAGGACACGATCCTCTACTCCTCCTGCTTCGACGCCAACGGCGGCGTCTTCGAGACCCTGCTGGACGAGCGCGACGCGGTCATCTCCGACGCCCTCAACCACGCCTCCATCATCGACGGCATCCGCCTCTCCAAGGCCCGCCGCCACCGCTACGCCAACCGCGACCTGGCCGACCTGGAGCAGCAGCTCAAGGCCACCCAGGACGCCCGCCGCCGGCTGATCGTCACCGACGGCGTGTTCTCCATGGACGGCTACATCGCCCCGCTCGCCGAGATCTGC
>NZ_BMRI01000013.1:183847-187092 GCF_014648555.1 Kitasatospora griseola | reverse complement strand
GACCTCGCCGACCGCTACAACGCCATGGTCATGGTCGACGACTCGCACGCCGTCGGCTTCGTCGGCCCCACCGGCCGCGGCACCCCCGAGCTGCACGGCGTGATGGACCGCGTCGACATCATCACCGGCACCCTCGGCAAGGCCCTCGGCGGCGCCTCCGGCGGCTACGTCGCCGCCCGCCGCGAGATCGTCGCCCTGCTGCGCCAGCGCTCCCGCCCGTACCTGTTCTCCAACTCGCTCGCCCCGGTGATCGCCGCCGCCTCGCTCACCGTGCTCGACCTGCTGGAGACCAGCGGCGACCTGCGGGCCAAGCTGGCCGCCAACACCGCGCTGTTCCGCACGAAGATGACCGAGGCCGGATTCGAGATCCTGCCCGGCGAGCACGCGATCGCCCCGGTCATGATCGGCGACGCCGCCAAGGCCGGACGCCTCGCCGAGCTGCTGCTGGAGCGCGGCGTCTACGTGATCGGCTTCTCCTACCCGGTGGTGCCGCACGGCGCCGCCCGGATCCGGGTCCAGCTGTCCGCCGCGCACAGCACCGAGGACGTCGAGCGCGCCGTCGCCGCGTTCATCGACGCCCGGGCCGCGCTCGGCGAGTAGGACCCCAGGCCAGGCGCGGAGCAACCCTCAGTCCGCGCCGTCCCCCGGACGGGCCGCCACCCTCCCATCCCCCGGCGGCCCGCCGAGGCGCGGGGAGCCACCCCCCGGCTCCCCGCGCCACCTCCGCGCACCCGTTCGGAGCACCCCCGCGGCGCTGGCAGAATTGACCCGTGATCGACGCACGACGGCTGCGGACCCTGCGGGCCGTGGCCGACCACCGGACCGTGACCGCCGCGGCGGCCGCGCTCTACCTCACCCCCTCCGCCGTCTCCCAGCAGCTCGCCGCCCTCGAACAGGAGACCGGCCACACCCTGCTGGTCCGGGACGGCCGGGGCGTCCGCCTCACCGCCGCCGGCGAGATCCTGCTCGGCCACGCCGACGCCGTCCTCGCCCAACTGGAACGCGCCGAGGCCGACCTGGCCGCCTACAGCTCCGGCGCCGCCGGCGAAGTCACCGTCGCCGCGTTCGCCACCGGCATCGCCATGGTCCTCGCCCCCGCCATCGCCGCCCTCGCCGGCACCGACCCCGGCCTGCGGGTCAAGGCGCTCGACGCCGAGGGCGACGCCAGCCTGCCGATGCTGCTCGACGGCCGCGCCGACATCGCCGTCGCCGTCGAGTACCGCGGCGCGCCCCGGCCCGACGACCGGCGACTCACCCGGCTCGCGCTGTACGCCGAGCCCTTCGACGCCGTCCTCCCGCTCGGCCACCCGCTGGCTGCCGGCACCGGCCCCGTCGCGGTCGCCGAACTCGCCGCCGAACCGTGGATCGGCCCCTACCCCGGCAACCCCTGCCACGACGTGGTCCTGCTGGCCTGCGAGAACGCCGGCTTCCAGCCCCGCCTGGTGCACTCCTCCGACGACTTCAGCGCCGTCACCGCGCTCGCCTCGGCCGGCGCGGGCGTCGCCCTCGTCCCGCGATCCGCGCTGCGCGGCACCGACCTCGGCCGGGTCGCCGTCCGCCCCGTCGACAGCGCCCTCGCCACCCGCAAGGTGTTCGCGGCGACCCGGGCCGGCGCCGAACTCCACCCGCTGATCCGGCCCGTGCTGCACGCCCTCGCCGACGCCGCCGCCCACCTCGACCGGCCCGCCGTCCAACGGGCCTGACGGACCGCCACCGGAAAATCGTTCGACGGCCGCCGCCGCGCCCACTACCGTCGGTGCCCGAACGAACGATACCGGGAGGGGGCGCCACGATGGAGCGGCAGGAGCAGGACCGACAGCGGGATCCGCGCGCTCTCGCCTGGGCGCCCGAGCAGCGCGTCGAACGGCGGGCCGCCCTGGTGGCGCGGATACGCGCGGCCAACGCGGAGACGCTGGAGAGGCTGGCCGACCTGTGAGCCCCGGGCAGCCGACCGACTACCTCGACGAGGACGACATCGGCCACCTGCTGGGCGAGGTCGCCACCGTCCGCGAGCACTCCCTGCTGCAGTCCGCGCTGGGCCGCCCCCGGGCCTCGGTGCTCGGCGCCGACGCCTACCCGGACGTGTGGACCAAGGCGGTCGCCCTCGGCGAATCCCTCTCCCGCAACCACCCCATGACGGACCGGAACAAGCGCACCGCCTTCGAGTCGATGCTGCTGTTCCTCGACTACAACCACCAGCCCTACACCGACCCGCACCCCGACGCCGCCGTCGACTTCGTGCTGCGCCTCGCCCAGGGCGGCTACGCGGGCCGACCGGCGGACGCGGTCGCCGACTTCCGCCGCATGCTGTCCCACTGACCGCCCGATCGGGCCCGGCGCTCCGCACCGCCGGGTCCGGCCACTCCTGTCCGGACTGCTCAACACGGGTCTGGCATATGCTGCCGGTTGGTCCGCCGACCGTCACCGACCCCGCAGGAGTGCCCAGATGAGCGATCACGAGACCGACCGCACCGCCCTTCCGATCGGCGTCGTCGGGCTCGGCGACATCGCGCAGAAGGCGTACCTGCCGGTCCTCACCGCCCAACCAGGCCTGGACCTGCGGCTGATGACCCGGGACGCGGCCAAGCTGGACCGGATCGGCGACGCCCACCGGATCCCGTTCCGGACCACCGACCTGGACGAACTGATCGACTCCGGCATCCGGGCCGCGTTCGTGCACGCCGCCACCGACCAGCACGTCCCGATCGTCGAGAAGCTGCTCACCCGCGGCGTCGACGTGTACGTGGACAAGCCCCTCGCCTACGACCTGGACGGCGCCCGCCACCTGGTCGACCTGGCCCGGACCACCGGCCGCTCGCTGATGGTCGGCTTCAACCGGCGCCACGCCCCCGGCTACCTGCTGGCCGCCGAACGCCCGCGCGACCTGATCGTCCTCCAGAAGCACCGCGAAGGGCTGCCCGAGCAGGCCCGCACCCTGGTCTACGACGACTTCATCCACGTGGTGGACACCCTGCGATTCCTCGCCCCCGGCGAGATCGAGCACGTCGACGTCCGCTCCCGCACCCGCGACGGACTGGTCGAGCACGTCGTGCTCACGCTGGCCGGCCAGGGCTTCACCGCGCTCGGCCTGATGAACCGGGTGTCCGGCTCCACCGAGGAGATCCTCGAAGTGTCCGGCGCCGACTCCAAGCGCGAGGTCCACAACCTCGCCGAGGTGATCGACCACAAGGGCCAGCCCACCGTCCGCCGCCGCGGCGACTGGGTGCCGGTCGCCCGCCAGCGCG
>NZ_BMRI01000013.1:97604-183816 GCF_014648555.1 Kitasatospora griseola | reverse complement strand
GCATCGAACAGGTGGTGCTGCACTTCCTGGACGCACTGCGCGCCGGCAAGACCCTGGACGCGGGCGACGCGCTGCGCACCCACGAACTGTGCGAACTGATCGTGGAGCGGATCGAGTCTGCCGCCTGACGGACCGTCAGAATCTTGTGGAGTGGGTCGCTCGAACGAGCGATTCACCCGATCGGTGATCACCCCGGAAGGATCAGTTCCGCCGGTGCCGTGACGGGGCATGCGCCCAGCAGAGAAGCCGCGCATGCACCGCCGGCCGCGGCGGTCGCCCGGATCGGCGGCGCGCGGCGCAACTGTACGGTGGCGAACGAGATCTGACCGCAGGAGAGCCACGTGACCGCACCCGACTCCGGGCACCCGCCCCACGAAGGGGAGCACTCGGACGGCCGGCACCACGGGGAGGACCATCCGGACCGGGTGACGTTCCACGCCGGCCGCGAAGGCCTCTCCTGGGAGGCCCCGGACACCCCGGCCAACCGGCGCGCCCTGCTGCTCTCGCTCTCCATCATCGGGACGGTCGCCACCATCACCGTCCTCGCCATGAACGCGGCCGGCATCATCACGGCGCTCCCCATCGGCATCAAGTCCGGCGACGCCGTCAGCACCCAGTCCCCACCGGCCCGGCCGTCCCCGGCCCCCGCGCCGTCACCGACGCCGTCGCCGGCCCCCTCGCCCGTCCCCTCGCCGGTCCCTTCGCCGATCCCCTCGCCGTCCGCCGAGCCGAGCCCCGGCGTCCGCGCGCCGCGCACCGTCTCGTTCCAGATCGACGTGGTCGGCAGCGGCTACGAGCTGATCGACCTGGACGCGCCGAACGACAAGCCGCTCTCCGCCCTGGTCGGCGACGACGACTGGAACGCCATGTCCGAGGCCGACCAGAAGTCCTACGAGATCGTCGTCCACGACCACCCCGCCCCGACGGTCGTCCTCGGCAACCTCGCCGCCGTGCTCCCGGCCGTCGTCGACCTCACCGAAGCCACCTGCCGCGAAGCCGCCCGCGCCGGCACCATCAAGAGCTTCCGCTACCACACCGCGGCCGAACGCCCCACCAACGACGCCAAGGGCATCCGCGTCGGCGCCACCCTCTGCCTCACCAGCAGCAAGGGCGCGGCGATCGCCGTCACCATCACCGACATGCCGTACGACATCGGCCTGGTCAAAGTCGACGTCACCATCTGGTGACCGGCGCCCTACCGGCCGCGGGTCAGGGCGCGGAAGCTCTCCAGGGCCTCCAGCAGATGGCGGGCGTCCGGGCGGGCGGCGGGTGGCACGGCGGCCAGTAGCTCGCCGACCGTCAGCGGCTGCTGGTCGGCGAGTCGGTGCAGCAGCGGTTCGAGCTGTTGCGGCGTCAGCGGGCTGCGCAGGATGTGCCCGTTGGCGGCGCAGAGCAGCGCCCCCTCGACCGGCTGGTGCAGCACCCGGGTGCGGGACCACACCGTCGTGGCGTCGTCCAGCGGCCGGACCGGCTCGGGCGGGGGGACGGGGCAGAGGCCGGACGCGGTCAGGGTGCTGAGGGAGAGGTCGGCGACCAGGTCCTGCATCCGGGCGGGGTCGCGGTAGCCCCGGAAGATGCGCAGGGTCTGCTCCAGCGCCTCGGGCAGCGCGCCGTCCGTCGGCGGTTCGGGCGCCGAGAGCGGGGCGGTGGCGGCGGGCAGCCGGACCAGGGCGACGTCCGGATCGACCATCGCGTCCCTGCTCCGGCCGAGCAGCAGGTCGTCGATGTCGTAGACCGCGCGGTGCGCCTCGCGCGGGACGCCGACGTTGACGCTGGTCGCGGCGCCGCCGTCGACGCTCTCGCCGACGTGGTAGTAGCTCGCGGGCCAGTACAGCAGGTCGCCGGGCTCGGGTTCGGCGGTGAACGAGGCGGCCAGGTGGGGCCGGTAGTCCAGCTTGGTGGTCACCGGCTCGGTCCACGGGCGCTCCCGCCAGAACCGCATCCGCTTGTGGCCTTCGAGGGCGAACAGGAAGGTGGCGAACCGGTCCTTGTGGACGCCGACCGGGGTGTGCTCGTAGTTGCCGTGGAAGAGCGTGGTGATCGCCCCCGACAGCGGCAGCCCGGTGCGCTCCCACAGCGGGTCGAAGAACGCCCGCTGGCGCTCCCACTGCCCGGCGTGGAAGGCATGGAAGGCGTGCACGACCAGCGCGTACCGGGTCTCCTTCGAGAAGCCCGCCAACTCGGCGTCCAGCCGCCGCCGGTAGCCGTCGAAGGCGCCGTCCTCGGGGCGCGGGAACCAGTGCGCGGGCTCGGTCTGCTGGAAGCGTCCGACGGCGAACTGGGCGGTCGGCGGCATCCGGTACGGGCCGGGCGGCCGGGTGGCGAGCGCGGTGGCGGCGAAGACCTCGCGCAGCTCGAAGGGCGCCGGGCGGACGGCCTTGATCAGCACCGGGCGCCGGTCCCAGTAGTGCGCGGTGAACTCGTCCCAGTCGAGGGGGCCTCGGACGACGGCCAGGTCGCTCGCGGGTGCGGTCGTCATCCGTCCGTCCTCTCCCCGTCGGCCAGGTCGATGCCGCGCAGCGCGTGGAGCTTGCGCAGCAGCGCGGTCACGGCGCGGTTGTGCTCGTCCGCGCCCACCGCGCGGCACAGCTCACCGACCGTCAGTTCGCGGCCGGGCCGCAGCTGCTGGGCGATCCGTTCGCCGGCGGCCCCGCCGATCGGGAAGGCGTGTCCGTTGACGGCCCAGATCCAGCGGCCGGGCCCGTCCGGCAGCCGGACGATCCCGCCCACCACCCGCAGCCGCTGTTCGGGCCCCAGGGGGACGTCGGCGCGCGGCCCGGGCACCGGTTCCAGCCCGGCCGAGGACCACCACGCCGCCCACCGGGCGCGCAGCGCGGCGGTCAGCTCGGTGCCCTCGGCAGCGGCGCGGGCCGCCTCGCCGACGGCGACCACGAGGTCGGGCGGCCCGCCCGCGGGTGGCGGGTAGGGCAGGCAGGGCACTGTGCCGTCGTACTCCAGCCGGCCCCGGACGTCCTCGGCCAGCAGGTCCTTGACCGCCCCGGTCGCCAGGTGCTGGGCGCGGGGGACGGAGATCCGCAGCGTCACGCAGCCGTCGCGGTGGTGCTCGCGCCAGCGGGAGCCCTCCGGCCAGTACAGCAGCTCGCCGGCGGTGGCCCGCAGCACGCGGAACTCGCCGTCCGGCTCGTGCAGTTCGGCCTCCAGGGCGCCGGCCAGCACCCAGGTCAGCACCGCGTGCGCGGAGGGGGCGGCCAGGCCCGGCGTGCGGGTGAAGTCGTCGCCCTCGGTCAGCTCGGCCTCGACCGGCAGGCACGGCAGGCCGACCCGGCGCCACAGCTCGGCGAGGGAGTCCCGGACGGCCGACCACAACGCCCAGTCGGTGTGCAGGGGTTGGCGGACACTCAGCAGGAAGCCGGTGTCCGGCCCGCTGCCGGCCGGCTCGCGGCGCAGCCGGGCCCGGTAGGCGGCGGGGCTCGGGTCGTCGGCGTCGGGCAGCAGTTTCCCCGGTGCGCCGAGCCAGCCGAGCGGGGTGTGCAGGCGGACCTGCGGCAGGGTCCGGAACACCGTTCCGGCGCGGAAGGGTTCGCAGGCGGCGACGATCGTGCGGTGCAGGTGGGCCGGGCCGGCGGGGGCGGCTGCCGGGAACAGGGCGGGTTCCTTGCCCCAGACGCGGGCAAGGAGTTCGGTCCAGTCGGTGGTGGTCACGCCTCTACCCCTTCGTTCTCGGGCGCCGGGTACTTCGCCGCCAGCAGCGCCGCGTAGTCGGCGAGCGGGCCGAGGCCGACGGCCGCGCGGCGTTCGTCCACCCGCTCCTCGTCCTCGATCGGGCAGGGCCGCAGGTCGCCGCCCGCGGCCCGCTCGAACTTCGTGCCGTACAGCTGCGGGCGGCCCTCGGCCCGGCGCAGCGAGTCGGTGAGGTAGGCGGCGTCGCGCCGGGGCATGTCGCCGCGCTCGGCCGCGGCCTCGATCAGCGCCAGGCACTCGCGCCGGAACTCCAGGTCGCCGGTGCAGTGCTGGAGCAGCGCGCTCGCCGCCGTGGCGGCCTCCTCGCCGACCAGGCCCCGGCCGGGCCAGCCGTGCTCGGCGACCACGCCGCGCAGCCAGACGACGCCGGTGCCGGTCAGCCGGTCGAGCTTCGCCTCCAGCCCGGTGTCGGTGAAGCCGCCGGCGGCCCACGGGTCGCGCAGCGCCGCGTCGATCCGGCCCAGGCGCAGCAGCCGTTCACGGATCCCGGCGGCTTCCCGGGCGGCCGGGTCGTTCAGGGGGTCGATGCACAGCCGCAGCTTCGTCTCGTCCCACCGGTAGGTGATGCGGCGGCCCGCCGTCGGCCAGTCGAAGGACACCTCGCCCTCCCGCGGGCCGCGCAGGCCGATCCGCACCCCGCGCCCGTGGTCGTGCAGGCCGCCCCGCCGCGGCTCCGGATCGCCGTACACGTGCTCGACCGCGTCGCGCAGGGCGATGCCGAGCCCGGCGAGGTCCAGCTTCCCGCCCTCGCGGACGGTGGCGACCGGCGGCCACGGGCGGCCCTCGTCGTGCGGGGCGTCGGTCGGGTCCGCGCACAGTTCGCGGCCGGGCGGCATCCGCAGCGCGAGCAGCGGGCCGCCGTCGGCCGCGCGGAAGAAGTACGGCACGTCGCCGCGGGTGAGCTGCTCCGACTCGCCTTCGGTGAACGGGACGTCGCCGCCGCCCGGGTACTCGGCCGTCGGGCGGGCGATCACCCGCACCACGTGTCCGGCGGCCCGCTCCGCGAGGAACTCGGCGATCCGGGCGCGGTGGCGGCACATCAGCGTCCAGGCGTCGAACATGCCGCGCAGCATCGCCGGCAGGTGGGGGCCGTAGCCGGTGCGGCCCTCGGTGTCGCCGACCATCGTGCGGGTCCCGGTCCGGGCCAGCGGGAGGGTCCGCCGCTCCAGCCGCAGCGAGCCGTCCGGCTGCGGACGCCAGCAGGTCGCGGGGCCGTCCAGGTCGCACCAGCGCGCGACGTTCTCCAGGCCGACGTGGTGGTGCGCGGAGACCGCGGGATCGAACAGCAGCCCGGTCTCGAACAGTCGCTTCGGATCTGCGAAGTACGCCTCCAGATCGACCGGGAACAGCAGCGGCTCGCCGTCGCCCGGGCGCTGCCCGATCAGCACGTTGCCGCCGATCAGGTCGGTGATCCCGAACGCGAACGCGGCGGCGGCCAGCGATCCGGCGCGGTGCCAATAGCGGGCCGCCGCCCCCGGATCGAGGACGGCGCCACGCAGGCTCCACCCGCCGTCAGTACGCAGGACGCCCCATGCGTCCGGCGGCTCGATCCACTCCTGCCAGGAGTAGCACGCCCGGTCCGGGCCGCTGCCCGCCGAGGTCCGCATGGTCGGCAGCCGGACCGGGCCGGCCGCCGGGGGCAGCGCGTTGAGCAGGGCGAACACCGAGTCCTCGGCGGCCAGGAAGAGGAGCTCGCCGGTCGCCGGCCGCGGCTTGTACGCGAGCCGGACGCCGTCGGCGAACTCGACGCGCAGCACCCGCTGGCCGCCGTTGTGCGTCTCCTCGCCGTTCGCCCACAGGCCGGTGACCCGGCGCTCCGAGGGCCGGTCGCGGGCCAGCCGGTCCAGGAACAGCGTCAGGAAGTCCAGGAACTGCCCGGCCCGGCGGTCGGCGAAGGCGGCAGCACGGTCGGGCGGCCGGTCGACGCAGGTCTCCAGGGTCTCGGTGAGCAGCGGCCCGAACAGGTCCGCGTTCTCCGGCCGCAGCACCTGCGGATCGATCATTCGGCCGTCGGCGACGGCGCGCTCGGACCAGGCGTCGATCCGCCGCAGCACCTCGTGCAGCGGCGCGAAGCGGGCATCGGCCAGCGCATGTCCCAGGGCCCGCGCCTCGGCCGGGCCGCCCAAGGGGCGTTCGACGGCGAGCGTGCCGTCCGGCCCGGGGACGGCCACCGGCGGGAACGCCCGGCCTGCCCGGCCTTCGGCCAGCGCCGTCATCAACCGGCGTGTCGCAGAGGGGAGTTCGGGCGCACGGGCGGCGCCGCCGTGGTCGCGCAGTTCCATTCTGCCCCTGGTCAGGTGGTCCGTCCGCGACGCCACGCGGTCGGTCGGACCGGCGTCGCGCGGCGTCGCGGTGCTGCGTCGTACCCGGGAACTACAGGTTCGGAACGCAGTAGATGCGCACACACGTCGAGACCGCGTGCGCGGAGCCGCCCTCCGGAAGGCCCTGCTCCAGGTCTCCGATCACCAGGTCGAACTCCGCGTCCGCGGTGAGGGCGTAGCCCTGCGGCGTCAGCACGGTCGAGGTCTCCATCGATTTCCCCTGTCAGTAGAAGTGGCACAGCAGGAGCCGGGCACCGCCGGATCCGGCGGCGCCGCGACGTGGTTCGGGGGAGCTGTTCCGAGCGAGAACGGGCCGGAGAATGCCTACTTCAGAATGCAGTAGAGGTGCAGGCCGCAGGTGCCGGCACTCGGCGCGTTCTCCGGGACGTCCAGTTCGAGTTCGCCGATCACGAGGTCGAACTCCTCGTCGGTGAGGAGGGTGTCGCCGGTCGGCGGCTGCAGGGTAGGAGCTTCCATGAGGGGCCTCCTGACACGAGTGCACGGCAGGCCACCGCGACATCCGGTGACGGGGCGCCGTGCGGTTGACTGAACCTGCCGTGGCCGCGCATGACATGACTGTGCATGACGTGACCGCGCCAGCCAGTGTTGCCCAGCAGCACCGGTTCGTCAACATAACTTCCGTGTGCAGTAACCGCATTGGTGAGCCGACAGGGTGACGCGATCAGGAGCCACCGGCTCGGCCCAGCCCTGCGGCCGGTCCGGTTCCGCCCGGCGCCTCGGCTTCCGCCGCCGGCCCGGTTGCCGCCGTCCACGGCTCCGGTGCGGCGTGTCGGTCGGCCGGGCGTTCGGGAAGTCGGCCACGGTCAGTACGGTGATCCGCAGGGGGGCGTCCCTCCGGTCGTTCGATCTGTCCCGATGTCTTCGACCCCAGGGCTTCCCCCGGAGCGCCAAGACGCCGAAGGGGAGGCGTGAGGAGCAGTCGGAGTTGACGGACCATCAGAAACGCGCCGGTGGCGGAGGGTTCGCGCCAAATCGCGGCCGCCCTTGCCCGGTGCGACGGCGCGGTCGGGTTAGCCTGTGGCCATGGTTGCCAACCACAACGAAGAAGTGGCCATGCCTGACGCGGAGTTCGTGAGCGGTCCCGCGATGGTCCTCCGGTCCCTCGCGGCCGATCCGGACCGACGGGCCGTCGTCGACGCCGACGGCGCCGCGATCACGGCGGGCGATTTCGCCGCCGCCACCTACCGCCTCGCGCACGAGCTGATCGCCCGGGGCGCCACCCGCGGAACCACCGTGACCCTGCTGACCGGCAACACCCCCGAGGCGCTGATCGCCCGGTTCGCGGCGGGCCTCGCCGGCGCCCGGGTGGTGAACCTGTACGACGGCATGAGCGCCCCGATCCTGGCCGAGATCGCGACCAGCGTGGACACCGCCGTGCTGCTGGTCGACGCCGAACGGTACGCCGACGCACCCGAGTTGATCCCGCTGATCGACGTGCCGACCGTCCTCACCCTGGGCCCCGGGCCCGACGGCGACGGCGCCGTCGGGGAGGACGTGATCGCGGCCGCCGCCCACCGGCCCGCCGAACCGCCGGACGTCCGGATCCGGCCGGAGGACGACCTGAGCATCCGCCACACCGGCGGCACCACCGGCATCCCGAAGGGCATCCTCACCCTGCACGGGCCCTACCGCGCCATCTTCGACACCCCGGTCGGCGACGACCGGGCGCCCCGCCTGCTCGCCGCCACCCCGCTGGCCCACCTGGCCGGCGTCCTCTCCGACCTGGTGCTCCACCACGGAGGGACGGTGGTCCTCCAGCGCTCCTTCGACCCCGGCGCGGTCCTCGCCGCCGTCGAGCGCGAACGCATCACCGACCTCTGGGTGCTCCCGCCGCTGCTGTACCAGCTGCTCGACCACCCGGCGATCGGCCGCACCGACCTGTCCAGCCTGCGGCAGATCATGTACGGCGGCGCCGCTGCCTCGCCGACCCGGATCCGCGAGGCGTTCAAGGTCTTCGGGCCGGTCCTGGTCGGCGTCTACGGCATGTCCGAGGCGCAGATGATCTCCGCGCTCGCCCCCCACGAGCACGAGCGGATCGGCCAGGGCGGACAGGTCCCGGTCGGCCGCCCCCTGCCGGGCATCGAGGTGGCGATCCGCGGAGCCGACGGCGCCGACCTGCCGACCGGCGAACAGGGCGAGATCCACCTGCGGTCCGACACCATCATGGCCGGGTACTGGAAGCGGCCCGACCTGACCGCCTCGGTGCTGCACGACGGCTGGCTGAACACCGGCGACGTCGGCTACTTCGACGAGGACGGCTACCTCTACCTCTCCGACCGGGCCAAGGACCTGATCATCGTGGTCGGCGGGCACGTCTACCCCTCCGAGGTGGAGGAGCTGCTGCTCACCCACCCGACGGTCGCCCGCTGCGCGGTCTTCGGCGTCCGCGACGACCAGCAGGCCGAGCACGTCCACGTCGCCGTCGTCCCCGCCCCGGGGCAGCGGCCGGAGCTGGACGAACTCCGCGCCTTCGTCACCGAACGCAAGGGGCGGATCTTCGCCCCCGAGGTGCTGCACCTCGTCGACGAGATCCCGCTGACGCCCGTCGGCAAGCCGGACAAGAAGCGCCTGCGCGAAGCCGCCACACGCTGAACCTCCCGTCGTCCCCCTGGCGTTGACGAAGCGTCAGGGGGAAGGCGAAAACCGGGGGCGGTGCTCCGGCGGGGCCGCTAGGTTGGCCGGATGCTGCTGACGAAGTACTCCCACGCGTGCGTCCGGATCGAGGACGGCGAGAAGTCCCTGCTGATCGACCCGGGGTGCTGGACCGAGCCCGAAGCCTTCGCCGGCGTCCGCGCCGTGCTGATCACCCACGGGCACCACGACCACGTGGACCACGAGCTGCTGGCGGCCGCCCGGAAGGCCGACCCGGCGCTGGAGGTCTTCGCGCCGGAGGACGTCGCGGCGGAACTCGGCGGCGGCGCACACTCGTTGACGGCCGGGGAGCGGTTCGAGGCGGGCGGCTTCGCGGTGCACGCCGTCGGCGGGCGGCACGCCCAGGTGATCGACAACTACCCGGACTGCTCGAACCTCGGCTACCTGGTCGACGGCCTCTACCACCCCGGGGACTCCCTGGACGAGCCGGACGAGCCGGTGCGCACCCTGCTGCTGCCCTCCTCGGGGCCGTGGCTGACCATGCGCGGGGCGCTCGAACTGGTGCGGGCCCTGCGCCCGGCGCGCACCGTCCCGATCCACGACGCCTTCCTCAGCGAGCGCGGCGCGGCGAACTTCGACGGCTGGCTCGACGGCGAGGCGGGCACCCGCTACACCCGCCTCGCACTGGGCGAGTCCGCCCCGCTCGACGCCTGACCGGGACCCGAAGGCCCCGCCCCGTCCGCTACTGGCCCAACACGTAGCGGACGGTCGGACCGGTGGTCCAGCCGCCGTCCACGGCCAGCTCCGCGCCGGTGATGTAGGAGGCCGCGTCGGACAGCAGGAACACGGTGGCCGCGGCGATCTCCGGGGCCTCGCCGACCCGGCCCATCGGGGTGTTGGGGTAGTTGCCCTCACCGCGCTCGATGCCGACGGCCGCCGTCATCGGGGTGTACGTCATGCCCGGGTGCACGGAGTTGACGCGGATCCGGTCCACGCCCAGCTCCACCGCACCGATCTTGGTCAGGCCGCGGACACCCCACTTGGACGCGCCGTAGCCGGCCGTCAGCGCGAGGCCCATCAGGCCGGCCGCCGAGGAGATGTTGACCACCGAGCCGCCGCCGGCCTCGCGCAGTGCCGGAATGACGGTCTTCATGCCGATGAACACACCGGTCAGGTTGATGTCCAGGACCTTGCGGAAGTGCTCCACCGACTCGTCGGCGAGGAAGCTCCCGGTGGAGATGCCCGCGTTGTTCACCAGGCCGTGCACCGCGCCGAACTCGGCCTGCGCGAACGCGACCGCCTCCGCCCAGTCCTGCTCCGAGGTGACGTCGTGGTGGCGGTAGCGGGCCCGCTCGCCGAGCGCGGCGGCCGTGGCCTCGCCCTCCGCGTCCAGCACGTCGGTGATCAGCACGTTCGCGCCCGCCTCCACCGCCTGCTTCGCGGTCTCGGCGCCCAGGCCGCGGGCCCCGCCGGTGACGACGACGGTCTTGCCGGACAGCTCGCTCATGACTTGCTCCTCGCGTTCTCGTGGTGCACGCCGGACGCGTCGCCCGCGCCCGGCGCAGAGTGGTTCGGCCGCGCCGGGGCGGGGTGTGCCCCGGCCGGCGGTGCGGTCAGCGCGGCATGGCAGACGGAGACCAGGTCGGCCAGGTAGCCGCCGTCCGCCGTCAGGGTGGGCTCGCCCGCGGCCAGCTGCCGGGCGCGCTCGGCCAGCGCCGCACCGATCAGCGTGAGCACCAGGTCGATCCGCTCCAGCCGCACCGGCTCCGGGAGCAGCTCCACCAGCGGCGCCTCCAGCTCGGAGATCAGCCGCCAGTACCGGCTGCCCGCCAGACCCGGGTGCGGCCGCCGCTCGCGGATGCCGCTGTCGTGGCTGACCTGGGTGGAGATCCGCAGGCAGTCCCGGCCGCGCTCGGTGCGCAGCTCGGTGGCCTCGGCGTCGATCAGCGCGCCGAGCAGCTCGGCCAGCGGCCGCCCCTCGGGCTCGGGCAGCCGCTCGGCCAGCGCGCGCTCGGTGCGGTGCTGGCGCTCCGCCATCACCGCGTCGAGCAGCCCCTCACGGGAGCCGAAGTGGTACTGCACCGCGGACGGGTTCGCCTGCCCCGCCCCCCGGACCACCTCGCGCAGCTGCGCGCCGTGCACGCCCTGCGCCGCGAACTGCTGCTCGGCGGAGCGGATCAGCCGGTCCCGGGTGGTGCCCGTGCCGGTGGGGTCGGCGCCCGACGTCGTTGCCATGTCCCTTGCCATGCCCCACAGATTAATACTCGCCATTATTAATGTCGAGCATTGGCCTGGCGCCGATCCGGCGGCCGGAGCCCGTCCCCCGTCCGGAGCCCGTCCCCCGTCCGTGTGCCGTCTGGGAATTCGCTGGGAGCCCGGGCGCGCGGCTGAAGGTTTCTCAAAGACGCTCTTGCTAGCTTCGTGACGCATGATCGACTCGTCCCACCTGGCAGCGCGGTCACGCTCGCTGGCGGTCCATCTGCTGTCCCGACTACGCCCCAGGCATCTCGCCTGGCCGCTGTTCGCCCTCGCGTTCTGGCGCTACCTCGCGGTCTACGGACTGCCGTACGCCAACGACGTGGTCTTCCTCTGGCTGATCGCCGCCCTGGTCGCCGCGTCCGTGCACAGCGGCGGCCGCAAGGGCTGGCTGTACGTGCTGCGCGACTGGGTGCCCGTGATGGCCGTGGTCTGGGCCTACTCGCTGCTCAGGGGCTACGGGGCGCACACGCCCTGGCAGCCGCACTACGCTCCGCAGATCGCCTTCGACGAGGTGCTCGGCTTCGGCGAGACCTGGACGGTGCGCCTGCAGGACCTGCTCTACCACCCCGGGCAGCCGCAGTGGTACGACTACGCGATCGTCGTCGTCTACATGTCGCACTTCTTCGCGGTCTTCGGGATCCTCGCGGTGCTCTGGAAGCGCAACCACGCCCGGTTCCGGCACTTCCTCGCCTGTTACCTCGCCATCACCTTCGCCGGCTTCCTCACCTACGTGCTGTACCCGGCCGACCCGCCGTGGCTGGCCGCGATCGAGAACCACCTGCCCGCCGTCGACCGGATAGTGAACGCCGTACTGGAGAACAGCGGCCTGCACCGGGCCGGCACCATCTTCGAGAACGGCAGCCGGTTCGCCAACGACGTCGCCGCGATGCCCTCGCTGCACTCCGCCTACCCGATGATGATCGCCCTGGTGTTCTGGCCCCGGGCCGGCCGCACCCTGCGGGTGATCCTCGCCGCGTACCCCCTGGCCATGGGCTTCACCCTGGTCTACGGCGGCGAGCACTTCATCATCGACGTGCTGGTCGGCTGGGCCTACGCCTGGGTGATGGTCACCCTGGTCAACCGTTTCGTCGCCCGCCGCGCCGCGGCCCGCGCCGCGAAGCAGGAGGCCGTCGCCGTCGCCGTGACACCGCCCTCCGTCCCGGTCGGCTGACCCCGGCCGACCCTCCACCGCACGAGGCCTCCGGCCCCGACCCGGCAAGGTGGTGCCGGGCCGGAGCCGGGGGCCTCGCGTGCAGGATCTCCGCAAAGCCGCCGTGTTCCGGTCGCGTTCTCCTCACCGCCTGCGCAACCACCCCGGAACCCTCCTCCGAGTGCTCCGGGAGTTTCCTGGACGTTCGCTGGGAATCGAACGCCGGTCGTCACAGCCCCTTTGGAGGGCGCCAGGGTGCTGACGCCCCGTCAAAAACCGGCGCCGAACCGCCCGCCCGCCGGTCGGGGCGAAGGCTTTGCCAATCCGTGGCGGAGTCTTGTTGTGGACGCGGGTAGCGTCGTGCGGAACACCGCAGGAGGACCCACCATGGCCGCACCCCACACCCCGTCCGCGCCCGGCGAGCGCCCCCGACCCGCCGCCCTGCCGACGACCCGATGATCTACGGTCACAGTGTCGCGCCCGCGCTGTGGATGATCCTCACCCCGCTCGGTGTCCTGCTCTTCGGCGTCGGCCTGGCCTCCACCATCCGCATCCGCCCGGGCACCGACCGCCCCCGCGACCACCTCCTGGGCCCCCTGCTGATCGCCACCGGCATCCTGGTCACCGGCTTCGGCCTCTGGCTGCTCTGACCACGAGGACGGAGCGCCGGGCTCAGCCGGTGAACCAGTGCCCGATCGGCTCGTCACCCGCCATCGGCGGCTTCGCCGACCAGCGGTGGAGCAGGCCGGAGCGGTCGTCGAAGGTCAGCCAGGTGCCGTCGCCGAGGGGGCGGGCGTAGCCCGGGGTGCGGGCGTCCGGGTAGGTGATGCGGTGGCGCGGGGTGAGGGTGGCGGTGTCGAGGAGCCAGTGGGCGCCGTGGTCGTCGTCGCAGTCCAGGGTGGAGGCGAGGACGGTGTGCGGGTCGACGAAGCCGCAGTACCAGTCCCAGCAGGGCGGGTCGTCCGGGTCGGCGGCCGGCGGCGCGGCGCCCTCGGCGAGCGTCGTGCCGTCCAGGCCGTGCAGCTGGACGTCCCAGCCGCCCTGGTCGACGGTCAGGTACGCGGGCCGGTCCGGGTGGACGTCCATCAGGATGCGCTCGCCCGCCTCGTCCAGCTGGACGTCCCGCAGCCGCTCGCCGTCCCAGTGCGCCCAGTACAGGCCGACGCCGTCCTGGCCCATGCCCACGCACAGCCCGACCCGGCCGGAGTCCGGGTGCGACCGGTGGTGCGAGGCGGACGCGACGCTCTCCAGCGGCTGGCGGGCCAGCGGGCGGCCGTCCACGGCGTCCAGCACCACCCACTCCTCCAGGTAGTCGTCCCCCGACGGGCCCGGCGTGTGCGCCCACACCACCCGCCCGTCGTCCGAGACCCAGCAGGAACCCTGCTCGGACCCCGCGCACACCTCCTGCTCGTCCCCGTTGTGCGGATGCCCCAGCTCCGGACCCCAGCAGGGGTGCGGGTACTCCCACCGGGTCGTGCCGTCGCTGTTCACCGCCCGCACCGCGCGCTGCCCGGAGAACACCGCGAACGAGCCGTCCGGACTCACCGTGTGCACCCCGCCCGTCCACCCCGGCCACGGCAGCGGAAAGGCGACGGACGGCTCCATCCGCCCGTCGAACACCGCGTCCAGGTCGAACACCGCCAGCCGTGCCCCGTCCCGCAGCACCGCCCGACGCGATCCGGCCCGCCCCTCGACCCCGACGCCGTTCACCAGCTCCCGCCCGCCCGGCAGGGCGACCGCACCGCGCAGCACCGCCTCGACGGTCGGCTGCCCGCCGCCCATCAGGGGCACACCCAGCAGTACAGACCCGCGCCACGGGCCGCGGCCCGGCTCGCGATCCCAGCCAAATCCCGTAGGAATTCCGCGAGTTGGTCTGCATCGGCCGGGCCGTGGAACACCTCGTCCACCGCCGCCCACCGCTCCGCGACTTCGCCGAGCGCGGCGTCCCCCTGCCGCGCCAACGCGTCCCGGAGAACGTTCGACAGCGCCAGCACCACCACCTCACCGTCCTCGATCATGCCGACCAGCGCCCCGCACCGCGGATCCGCGCGGAGCTCCGCACCGGACCGCCCCGTCACCAACTCCGCAGCGGGTTCGAGCGCCACCATCGGATCAATGCCCTTCACCACCGTCCCGTCGTACCCGGCCCCGAAAGGCTCGTCGTCGTCCCGGACGATCGCCCCCAGGGCGTCGTCGTCATCAGCGGCGGCGAAATAGCCGAACAGCACTCCCATACGGCGGAGCCTCGCACACGCCGCTGACACACCCGTTCCCGGCGGCGGGTCGCCCGTCGCCGACGGGGTGTCAACTGCGGGCTGACCGGCAGAAAATCGCACGCAAGATCCACTCGGCCGTTGCTATGGTGGCGCGATGTCATCGGTCAAGAAGATCCAGATCACCTTCGACTGCGCCGAACCGGAGCGCGTCGGCCGCTTCTGGTGCGCGGCGCTCGGTTACGTCCCCCCGCAGCCGCCCGAGGGCTTCGACACCTGGGACGCCTTCACCGAGTCGCTGCCCCCCGAGCAGCGCGGCTCCTGGTTCGCCGCCAGCGACCCCGAGGGCGTCGGCCCGCGGATGTACTTCCAGCGCGTTCCCGAGGGCAAGGTCGTCAAGAACCGCCTCCACCTCGACATTCGCGTCGGCACCGGCCTGGTCGGCGAAGAGCGCCTCGCCGCCCTCGAAGCCGAAACCACCCGCCTCGTCGCCCTCGGCGCGACCCGCGGCCGGCTCCTGCTCGCCGACGAGGAGAACGAGTCCTGCCAGAACATGCAGGACGTCGAGGGCAACGAGTTCTGCCTCGACTGACGCCCTGCCCGGCCCCCCGCTCCGTCAGCCCTTCCCGGAGTGGGGGGTCCAACCGGTCGAGGCCGCCCAGGACTCGGCGACCGTGACGACCAGGTCGACCACCGGATCCTTGACATCCGCGTAGACGTCGAGGTCGCGGACGACGCCAGCGAGCACGGACTTGAACCGGCCGTAGGCGGGCACCGCCTCGGGGTGCGCCCGGAACCAGTCGCGGAACAGCAGGGCGAGCCGCTCGTTCGGCGAGCCGAGCAGCCGGACGTGCAGGTTGCAGTCCGCCTCCGCCTGCCCGCGTCGCGTCCAGAGCCGCTTCGTCCACCGCTCCCGATCGTCCTCGACGCCCGCGGGCACATGGTCGTACCGGTACAGCGACCGCCGAAAACCCTTCTCGACCAGGAGCCGGTCGAACGCGCCCTCGGCCTCGTGCAGGTCCGCGACGGTGATCTGCACATCGAACACCGGTTTCGCGGCCATGCCGGGAATCGCGGTGCTGCCGATGTGGTCGACCTGCAGCACCAGCGGCCCGAGGTCCGAACGGAGCTCGTCCGTGAGAGCGAGCGCCCGCTCCGGCCAAGTGGGGTCGTAGGCAAGGACGATGGGCGCTGAGGCGGTGTCGGTGATCACCCGAACAAATCTATCCGAGGGCGGCCCGGCTCACGGCGCCCCCGTCCTTTCGTCCCACCTCCGGCAGCGGCTGTGGCGTTCGGCCCGCGGAAGGTCACTCGCCGAGGAGCGCCTGGTATCCGGCGGCGTCCAGCAGCTTCTTGAGCTCGGACTTGTCGGACGGCTTCAGCTTGAAGATCCAGGCGTCGTACGGCTCGTCGTTGAGCAGCTCCGGGCTCTCGTTCAGCTCCTCGTTGACGGCGGTCACCGTGCCGCCGACCGGCGCGTAGATCTCCGACGCGGCCTTCACCGACTCGACCACACCGGCCGAGCTGCCGACCTCGAAGACCTTGCCGACCTCCGTCAACTCCACGAACACCACATCGCCGAGCGCCTTCTGGGCGTGATCGCTGATCCCGACCGTCACAGTGCCGTCGGACTCCAGGCGCGCCCACTCGTGCGACTGGGCGAACCGCAGATCCGCAGGGATGTTCGACATGGTTTGTCCTCCTTGGGATGGATTGACCAGCTGCCTCAGCATGCCGGACTGCGCCGGGGAAGCGTCGGATTTCCTGCCGATCACTGACGAAATGTCAGTTCCGCTTGACAGGAGCCACGAGGGGGCGTCGGACGGCACTGATCCGCGGGCGCAACTGACCTTCGGTGACGCTGGGTTTTGTTCCGGATCCGCGCCGGGGTGCCCTGGCGGGACTTGCCCACGCGCTTCGGGAGTTGGACAACCGTCCGTGAGCGGCATCGCCGCTGGTCCGGCGGACGAGGCCCGGGCCCGGATTGTGCGCAGCGACCCACAGGGACCCGATCCGCGAACGGGACGAGCTCAGTAGTGTCCGAGCATCTCGTCGGCCGGAATGCAGTCGCTCGTGGTGTGGGCCCAGTCGTTGGGTCGGCCGAGGACCAGCCGCGTCAGCAGCACATCACCGGCTCGCTGCGCGCGCGGCATGATGCCCAACTCCTGCGAGCCGATGTCGCCGCCGGGTGTGATCTCGACGTTCCTGCCGATGCTCTCCAAGTAGGTGGTGAGCTCGTCCGAAACCTCGGAGGGGATCCGACCAGCAGGATCCCCTCCAGTGTGACCTGGGGGCCGGTCAGGGCGTCGACCGCCAGGCAGGTCAGTCCCATCGGGCCGACGTAGTAGGCCACCACATCCGCGCGGTGGAACGGGGCGTCCGTCGCGCGGAACCTCGTACGCACCTGCTTGAACGGGCCGAAACGGCCGAGCTCGGAGACCATGTCGGAGGTGAAGCCGCAGGCCGGCATCGCGTCGACCGCCTCCGCCACACTCATGCCGAACCGCAGCGGGCCCACGCGCTCCAGGGGCGTGTAGTCCCACAGCGCTCGGTCGGCGTCGGCCGCCACAGCCCATGGGTCCGGCCGCACGTCGAGCAGCCCCTTCCGGGGATCGAATCGATACGGCGTACTCCGCCCCGGAGGCCACCATGGTTCGCTGGACAGACCCTAGGCCGGACGCCGTCCCCAGGCCGAAATCAACGGGGCGAGTGTCAGGTCGAGTTCGCCCGCGTGGATGGAGGCCAGGTGGGCGTCGATTTCGGTGTCGTCGGAGAGGCCGGCCGCGAGCAGTTCGTCGCGGACGTGGCGGATGGTGGCGGCCTCCAGGTGGTTGCAGGCCGGGCCGCCGACCGGGAAGGTGCCTGCTGCGGCGACGTCCACCAGGCCGGCCTCGCGCAGCGCTCGCGGCAGGGTGCGGCCGTAGCGCAGGTCGGCGCCGCGGCGGGCCAGCAGCTCCCGGACGGCGTCCCGCAGCCGGTTGGCGCGGCGCTGGGCGGGGCCGCTCTCGTCGAGGCAGGCCAGGGGCTGCAGCGCGGTGTCGGCGTCCTCGATGAGCAGCCAGCCGCCGGGCCGCAGCGCCGCGACCATCGTGGCCAACGCCCGGGCCCGGTCCGGGACATGGACCAGCACGAGCCGGGCGTGCACCAGGTCGAACGTCCCCGGCTCCGGCGCGGGATCGGCGGCGACGTCGTGCTGCCGCACCTCGTACCCGTTGCCCGCCGTCAGCCACGAGGGGTTGATGTCCGTGGCCAGTACGTGCCCGGTCGGGCCGACGGCCGCCGCCAGCGCCTCCGGCACGCTGGTGCCACCGGCGCCCACCTCCCAGCAGCGCGAGCCCTCCTTGACCCCCAGCCGATCGAAGTGCCCGCGCGTCACCCCGTCGAACAGCTCGGCCAGCTGGACGAACCGCTCACCCGCCTCGACGCGCGCATTGTCCAGCAGGTACCCGCGTGCGGACTCTCCGCCGGGCGCGGTGGTGCTGTCCGTCGAATCCGGTCGGCCATCGGCTTGCGGCTGGCGTGGCGAGGAAGTCATGCCTCCATGGTCAACCCTCCCGGGCCGCGGGCGCCATGGCGACGGGGGAGTGATGCCTCACACAGCAGACGAACCCCACGCGTCCCACAACGCCGCCACCGTCCCACGCCTGGGGCCGCAGCCTGACGGATCGTCATGAGCCGGACGCCGTCCGATTGCACCGGAGTTCGGGCGAGGTCGGCGTCGTCGTGTCGGACGTCGCAGGGCACTGCGACGATCGGCTCTGTCCTCCACGCCGGGGAGATCGGATGATCGGCTCATGTCCATGAGCAAAGGCGCCTTCGGCGACGTCCCCCTGAGCACCCTCTTCCCCGAACTCACGACCGCCGGCGCGGAATCAATGCGGCGCGCCGCCCGCAGCGTCGGCGCGGCTCGGCCCGATGTCGCCGAGACGACGTGGGATTGGAGAACGGAGCATGCGGTCTTCGCGGGCCCGCAGTCGCGGGTGCACGTGATCCTCCTCCTGTGCGTGGTGCATCCGACAAGCGTCAGCGACTGGCTGGAGTTCCAGCTTCAGGTGGACTGGACGGCAGAGGGCCGGCACGAGGTCGCTGCCGTGGTCAACGTGGAGTGCTGGTGCGAGACCGACCACGGCACCCACGACGTCGAGGTCATGAAGTTCGCCGTCGACGACGGGATGTCGCTGCCCGCGGCCTTCGAGGCATGTGCCGCGCGCATGGCGGACTGGCTGGCCGACCCGCGGGACGCGGACTTCTGGCGGTCCCGCGAGTCGGCGCGTCGGGAGTAGGGCTTCGATCTCGTTCGTCCGGCGCGGGCGGGGCCGGGGCGGGACCGGGCCGGGGGCCCAGGACTCGTCCGTCGCTCACCACCCGCGCACGGCAGGTGTCCTGGTGTGGCGGAAAAACAAGCACACGTGCTTGATTTGTTGCCGGTGCGGTGCCACGCTCGGTCGCGACCGGGTGGGCAGGGGTTCGCCGAGTGCGGTGAACGGGTGCCGGGTGGCGGCGAGTTGGGGAGGTGTGCCGTGTTGCGGATCGGCAATGCTTCGGGGTTCTACGGCGACCGGTTCGCCGCGTTCCGGGAGATGCTGACCGGCGGGCCGCTGGATGTGCTGACGGGTGACTACCTGGCCGAGTTGACGATGCTGATCCTGGCCCGCGACCGGCTGCGCGATGCGAAGCTGGGGTATGCGCGGACGTTTCTGCGGCAGGCGGAGGAGTGCCTCGCGGAGGCGGTCGAGCGCGGGGTGCGGATCGTCGTCAACGCGGGCGGTCTCAACCCGGCGCGGCTCGCGGAGGCGCTCGGGGAGGTGACGGCAAGGCAGGGCGTCCGGGCCCGGGTCGGGTACGTCACGGGTGACGAACTGCTGCCCCGCGCAGCGGAGTTCGGTTGGACGGGGGAGGATCCGCGGCGCCCGCTGCTCGCCGCCAACGCGTATCTGGGCGCGTTCGGCATCGCCGAGTGCCTGCGCGGCGGCGCGGACGTGGTGGTGACGGGCCGGGTCACCGATGCCGCGCTGGTGGTGGGGCCGGGGATCGCGCACTACGGGTGGACGCCCGACGATCTGGACGCCTTGGCGGGGGCGGTGGTGGCGGGGCACGTGCTGGAGTGCGGGGCGCAGGCCACCGGCGGGAACTACGCGTTCTTCGCCGAGCACGGGGACCGCCTCGACCACCCGGGGTTTCCGCTCGCCGAGCTGCACGCCGACGGCAGCAGCGTGATCACCAAGCACCCGGGCACGGGCGGCGTGGTGACAATCGAGACCGTCACCGCCCAACTCCTGTACGAGACCGGCGGACCGCGCTATCTCGGCCCGGACGTCACCGCCCGCCTGGACACCGTGACGCTCACCGAGGACGGGCCGGACCGGGTGCGGATCGGCGGGGTGCGCGGCGAGGCCCCGCCGGCCACCCTCAAAGTCGGGCTGAACCGGCTCGGCGGCTACCGCAACGAGCTGGTGTTCGTCCTCACCGGGCTCGACATCGAGGCCAAAGCGGCTTTCGCGCAACGGCAGTTGACACGGGCGGTGACCGACCCGCCGGCCGAGCTGCGCTGGACACTGGCCCGCACCGACCACCCGGACGCCGACACCGAGGAGCGGGCCAGCGCCCTGCTCCGCCTCACCGCCCGCGACCCGCACGAGGCCAAGGTCGGTCGTGCGCTGACCGCCGCCGCCGTGGAACTCGGCCTGGCCGGCTACCCGGGCTTCCACCTGACTGCGCCGCCCGCCGCGGCCGCGCCCTACGGGGTGTTCGAGGCGCGGGAGTTGGACGCGAAGGAGGTCGAGCACCTGGCCCACCTGCCCGGCGGCGAGACCGTCGCGGTCCGGCCCGAGCGGCCATCGGCCAGTGACGAAGTGGCAGTGGAGGGGCCGCAGTTGCCTCCGCCGCTGGAAGAAGAAGGCCCGACCCGTCGTGCCCCGCTCGGCCTGGTCGCCGGGGCCCGCAGCGGCGACAAGGGCGGCGACGCCAATCTCGGCGTGTGGGCCCGCAGCGAGGCCGGCTGGCGCTGGCTCGCGCACACCCTCACCGTCGACAAGCTCAGTGAACTCCTCCCGGAGATCGCACAGTTGGCGGTCGAGCGGCACGTGCTGCCGAACCTCCGCGCCGTCAACTTCACCGTCCGCGGACTGCTCGGCGAAGGCGTCGCCGCCCAGGCCAGGTTCGACCCGCAGGCCAAAGCGCTGGGGGAGTGGCTGCGCTCCCGGCACCTCGACATTCCGGAGGCACTGCTGTGACCGTACTGTCCACCCGGCTGGACACCGGCGGGTCCGCGTACACCGCCAACCGCGCCGCCATGCTGGAGAAGCTGGCCGCGCTGGACGTCGAGCACGCCAAGGCGCTGGCCGGCGGCGGGCCCAAGTACGTGGAGCGGCACCGCAGTCGGGGCAAGCTGCTGGCCCGGGAGCGGATCGAGCTGCTGATCGACCCGGACTCGGCGTTCCTGGAACTGTCGCCGCTGGCCGCCTGGGGGAGTGACTACCCGGTCGGCGCGTCGCTGGTCACCGGGATCGGCACGATCGAGGGCACCGAGTGCGTGATCACCGCCAACGACCCGACGGTGCGCGGCGGTTCGTCGAATCCGTGGACGCTGCGCAAGGCGCTGCGGGCCAACGAGATCGCGCTGCGCAACCGGCTGCCGCTGGTCAACCTGGTGGAGTCGGGCGGCGCGGACCTGCCCAGTCAGAAGGAGATCTTCATCCCGGGCGGCGCGCTGTTCCGCGACCTCACCCGGCTCTCGGCGGCCGGAATCCCCACCGTGGCCGTGGTGTTCGGCAATTCCACGGCGGGCGGGGCGTACGTGCCGGGCATGTCCGACCACGTGATCATGGTGAGGGAGCGGGCCAAGGTGTTCCTCGGCGGACCGCCGCTGGTCAAGATGGCCACCGGTGAGGAGGCCGACGACGAGTCCCTCGGCGGCGCTGAGATGCACGCCCGCACCTCCGGCCTGGCCGACCACCTCGCCGTCGACGAACCGGACGCGCTGCGGCTGGCCCGCCGGGTCGTGCACCGGCTGCACTGGCGCAAGTCCGGCCCGGAGCCGATGCCTTGGTACGAGCCGCCGAAGTACGAGGAGGACGAGCTGCTGGGCATCGTCCCCGGTGAGCTGAAGGCGCCGTTCGACCCGCGCGAGGTGATCGCCCGGATCGCCGACGGCTCCGACTTCGACGAGTTCAAGCCGCTGTACGGCAGCAGCCTGGCCACCGGCTGGGCCACCGTCCACGGGTACCCGGTCGGGATCCTGGCGAACGCGCAGGGCGTGCTGTTCAGCCAGGAATCGCAGAAGGCCGCCCAGTTCATCCAACTGGCCAACCAGCGCGACCGGCCGCTGCTGTTCCTGCACAACACCACCGGCTACATGGTCGGCCGGGACTACGAGCAGGGCGGCATCATCAAGCACGGCGCGATGATGATCAACGCGGTGTCGAACAGCACCGTCCCGCACATCTCCGTGCTGATGGGCGCCTCCTACGGCGCCGGGCACTACGGCATGTGCGGACGCGCCTACGACCCGCGGTTCCTGTTCGCCTGGCCCAGCGCCAAGTCCGCCGTGATGGGGCCGCAGCAACTGGCCGGCGTGCTCTCGATCGTGGCCCGCCAGTCCGCCGCCGCCAAGGGGCAGCCGTACGACGAGGACGCCGACGCCGCCATCCGCGCCATGGTCGAGCAGCAGATCGAGGCCGAGTCGCTGCCCGCGTTCCTCTCCGGCCGGCTCTACGACGACGGGGTGATCGACCCGCGCGACACCCGGACCGTGCTCGGCATCTGCCTGTCCGCGATCCACAGCGGACCGGTGGAGGGCGCGCGCGGCTACGGCGTGTTCCGGATGTAGACCAGCTCTCCCAACGGCCGACCAAGGAAAGCGAACTGACGCATGATCACCTCCCTGCTGGTGGCCAACCGCGGCGAGATCGCCCGCCGGATCTTCCGCACCTGCCGCACCCTCGGCATCGCCACCGTCGCCGTGTACGCCGACCCGGACGCCGACGCCCGGCACGTCCAGGAGGCCGACACCGCCGTCCGGCTGCCCGGAGCCGCGCCCGCCGACACCTACCTGCGCGCCGACCTGCTGATCCGGGCCGCGCTGGACGCGGGCGCCGACGCCGTCCACCCCGGCTACGGATTCCTGTCCGAGAACGCCGAGTTCGCGCGGGCCGTGCAGGACGCGGGACTGACCTGGGTCGGCCCGCCGCCCGCCGTGATCGCCGCCATGGGCTCCAAGACCGCCGCCAAACGGCTGATGGCCGCCGCCGGCGTCCCCGTGCTGAGCGTCGGGCCCCGGCCCGACGAGGCCGACCTGCCGCTGCTGGTCAAGGCCGCGGCGGGCGGCGGCGGACGCGGCATGCGGGTGGTGCGCACCCTCGCCGAACTGCCGGACGCGCTGGCCGCCGCCCGGGCCGAGGCCGCGGCCGCGTTCGGCGACGACGAGGTGTTCTGCGAGCCCTACCTGCCGACCGGACGGCACCTGGAGGTCCAGCTGCTGGCCGACGCGCACGGCACTGTGTGGGCCGTCGGCGACCGCGACTGCTCGCTGCAGCGCCGACACCAGAAGGTGATCGAGGAGGCCCCCGCGCCCGGCCTCGACCCCGAGCTGCGCACCCGGCTGCACGGCGCCGCCACCGCGGCCGCCCGCGCCATCGGCTACCGCGGCGCCGGCACCGCCGAGTTCCTGCTCGCCCCCGACGGCCGGCTCGCCTTCCTGGAGATGAACACCCGCCTCCAGGTGGAACACCCGGTCACCGAGGCCGTCACCGGCCTCGACCTGGTCGCCCTCCAACTCGCCGTCGCCGAAGGCGAGAAGCTCCCGGCCACCCCGCCGCCCGGGCGGGGCTGCGCGATCGAGGCCCGCCTGTACGCCGAAGACCCCGCGCGCGGCTGGCAGCCCACCGCCGGCACCGTGCACCTGCTCGAAGTCCCGGGCGTGGACGTCGAGTTCGAAACCCTCCCGGCCCCGGTCGGCCTGCGCCTGGACGCCGGAGTCGGGGAGGGCGCGGGCGGCGAGGGCGGCGCCGACCGGGTCACCGTCCACTACGACGCGATGCTCGCCAAGGTGATCGCCTGGGCCCCCACCCGCCGCGCCGCCGCCCGCCGCCTCGCCGACGCCCTGGCCCGCACCCGTCTGCACGGCCCGGCCACCAACCGGGACCTGCTGGTCCGCGCCCTGCGCCACCCGGCCTTCCTGGACGGCGCCGTGCACACCGCCTTCCTCACCGAGCACGCCGACCAACTCCTCGGCCAGGACGGCAAGTCCGCGCCCCTTGCGGCCCTCGCCGCCGCCCTCGCCGACGCCGCCGCACACCCAGGCGCCGTCCCGTCCGGCTGGCGCAACCTGCCCTCCCAGCCGCAGCACAAGCGCTACCGCACCGCCGACGGCGCCGAACTCGACGTCCGCTACCGGCTGACCCGCGACGGCCTGCTCGCCGAGGACCACCCCGACGTCCAACTCCTCGGCAGCGCACCGGAGTCCGTCGACCTCGCGGTCGGCCCGCTGCGCCGCCGCTACCGGATCGCCCGGCACGGCGACCAGGTCTTCGTGGACGGTCCGACCGAGCACCACACCCTCACCGTGCTGGACCGATTCCCGGACCCGGCCGCCCAGTTGGCCCCCGGGACGCTGATCGCGCCGATGCCCGGCACGGTCGTCCGGATCGCCGCCGAACCCGGCCGGCCCGTCACGGCCGGCCAGCCGCTGCTCTGGCTGGAGGCGATGAAGATGGAACACCAGGTCACCGCCCCGGCGGACGGCCTGCTCGCCGAACTCCCGGTCGCCGTCGGCCAGCAGGTCGAGACCGGCGCCGTGCTCGCCGTGGTCACCGCCTCCTGACGCCGACCGCGCACCACGCCGGTCGAGCGACCCTGCACACCGGCCCACCCTCCGCCCGGAAGGACCCCCGATGTCCGCACCGCGCACCACCACCGCACCGCCCGCCTCCCCGCTGATCGAGTCCGAGGACCGTCGCGCCCTGCGCGAAGCCGTCGCCGCGCTCGGCCGCCGCTACGGGCGCGAGTACTTCCAGCGCAAGGCCCGCGCCAACGAGCCCGTCGAGGAACTCTGGGCGGACGCCGCCAAGTTGGGCTACCTCGGCGTCAACCTGCCCGCCGAACACGGCGGCGGAGGCGCGGGCATCAGCGAACTCGCCATCGTGCTGGAAGAGTTGGGCGCGGCCGGCTGCCCGCTGCTGATGATGATCGTGTCGCCCGCGATCTGCGGCACCGTGATCGCCCGGTTCGGCACCGAGGAGCAGAAGCGGCGCTGGCTGCCCGGACTCGCCGACGGCAGCAAGGTGATGGCGTTCGGCATCACCGAACCCGACGCCGGCTCCAACTCGCACCGGATCGGCACCGTCGCCCGCCGCGACGGCGAGGACTGGCTGCTCAGCGGCCGCAAGGTGTTCATCTCCGGCGTCGACCACGCCGACGCCGTCCTGTTCGTCGGCCGCACCGAAGACGCTCGCACCGGCAAGCTCAAGCCCGCCCTGTTCGTCGTCCCGCGCGACACCCCCGGCTTCGAGTACCGCGCCATTCCGATGGAACTCACCGCCCCCGAACGGCAGTTCCAGGTCTTCCTGGACGACGTCCGGCTGCCCGCCGACGCCCTGGTCGGCGACGAGGACGCCGGGCTGCTGCAACTGTTCGCCGGACTCAACCCCGAGCGGATCATGACCGCCGCCTTCACCCTCGGCATCGCCCGGTACGCCCTCGACACCGCCGTCGGCTACGCCCGCACCCGCACCGTCTGGGACCGCCCGATCGGCACCCACCAGGGCATCGCCCACCCGCTCGCGCAGTGCGCCATCGAGGTCGAACTCGCCCGGCTGATGACCCAGAAGGCCGCCCACCTGTACGACGCGGGCGACGACCTGGGCGCAGGCGAGGCCGCCAACATGGCCAAGTACGCGGCCGGCGAAGCCTCCTGCCGAGCCGTCGACCAGGCCGTCCAGACCCTCGGCGGCAACGGCCTCACCCAGGAGTACGGCCTCGCCGCCCTGATCACCGCCACCCGGGTCGGCCGGGTCGCCCCGGTCAGCCGCGAAATGATCCTGAACTACGTCGCCCAGCACACCCTGGGCCTGCCCCGCTCCTACTGACCCACCGACTCCTGACGGATCGACAGGAAGCCTCCGTGCACCGGCGCGTGACCCGATTCGACATCCGGTCGGCCCGCGCCGGCGCCGCGGGCTACGCTCCCGCCATGACGATCATGAACACCGCGGACAGCCGCCGCCAGGACGCCGAACTCGCCCGCCGCGCCGCGGAGGCCGGTGCCGAGGCCGTCCGCGCCCACGCCTGGGCCACCGCGGAGCGGCACCACAAGGGCGGCGGCGACTTCGCCACCGCCGCCGACCTGGCCGCCGAGGCCGCCATCCTCGACCTGCTGCGCGCCGCCCGCCCGGACGACGCGTTCACCGCCGAGGAGAGCGGCCGCACCGGAGCGGCCGACGCCGACCGGCGGTGGCTGGTCGACCCGCTCTGCGGCACCCTCAACTACGCCGTCGGCACCCACCTGGTGGCCGTCAACGTGGCCCTGCGCGACGGCGGGCGGACGGTCGCCGCCGCCACCGCCGACCCATACACGCGGGAGACCTACTGGACCGACGGCGAACGGGCGCACCTCCGCCACGACGGCCGGGACACCCCGTTGGTCCCGTCCGCGCAGTCCGCCCTGGTCGACCTCAACCTCGACCCGCCCTACCCGAACGCCGCGGCCTTCCGCGCCGCGCACCTGCTCACCGACCCCGATTTCGAGGCCGCGTTCCGCCCCCGGGTGGTCTCCAGCACGCTCGCCGTCGCCTGGGTCGCCGCCGGCCGGCGCGCCGCCTACATCACCGACGGGCATCTCGCCGACAGCGTGCACTTCGCGGCGGGCCTCGCCCTGTGCGAAGCGGCCGGCTGCACCGTCACCGACCTGCGCGGCAAGCCCCTGCACAGCGGGGAGGGCGGCCTGCTGGCCGCCGCCGACCCCGACACCCACGCCCGACTGCTCGACCTGGTCGACCGCCAGTACCGCCGGTGACCACCGCCGCGCGACCCCCCGAACCCGCCACGCGCCCTGCCCGCGCCCCTCCCGGCCCGGGCAACCTTGCCAGCGGCGCGCACCGCCCCCGTACCACCGGCACCGATGACCAGCGCCGCCACTACCGACCGCCGAGCCCGCCCCGGAGGCCCGCATGGTGTTCCACAGCGACTGTCCGACCATCGCCCCGCTCGACCGCGCCATCCACGACGCCGTCCTCGGCGACTGCGCCGTGGGCGAGCATGCCGAGCTGCCCGCCCTGATCGACGCACTGACCGGACGGACCGTCAGTTACCGCGAACTGGACGGAAGCAGCCGCCGGATCGCCGCCGGCCTGGCCGCGGCGGGCGTCGGCAAGGGCGAGGTGGTGGCGCTGTTCAGCCCGAACTCGGTGGCCTACCCGCCGGCGTTCTACGGCATCACCCGCACCGGCGCCACCGTCACCCCGGTCAGCTCGCTCGCCACCGCCGCCGAACTCGCCGCCCAGCTGCACGACTCCGGGGCGCGCTGGATCATCACCGTCGCCGCGTTCCTGCCCGTCGCACTGGAGGCCGCGGCCGCCCACCCGGTCGCCGAGGTCTTCGTCTGCGACCGGGCCGAGGGCCACCGCTCGCTCGCCGACCTGGCCGCCACTGACGCCCCCGAGCCGACGCCCGAGTTCGACCCGGCCGCCGACCTCGCCGTGCTGCCGTACTCCAGCGGCACCACCGGCCTGCCCAAGGGCGTGATGCTCACCCACCGCTCGGTCTCCACCAACCTCGCCCAGGTCGACGCGCTGCTGCGGACCGCCCCGGGCGAACGCATCCTCGCCGTCCTCCCGTTCTTCCACATCTACGGCCTGACCGCCCTGCTCAACCGCCCGCTGCGGGCCCGCTCGACCGTCGTCGTGCTGCCCCGCTTCGACCTGGAGCAGTTCCTGAGGGCCATTCAGGACCACCGCATCGAAGCGGTGTACGTGGCCCCGCCGATCGCCCTCGCGCTCGCCAAGCACCCGCTGGTGGACCGCTTCGACCTGTCCTCGGTCCGCTACGTGCTCAGCGCCGCCGCCCCGCTGGACGCCGAACTCGCCGCCGCCTGCGCCCGGCGCCTCGGCCTGCCGCACCTGCTCCAGGCCTACGGCATGACCGAACTCTCCCCGGCCACCCACATCGTCCCGCCGCACGACCCGCACCCGCCGGTCGGCACCGTCGGCCGCCTGGTCCCCGGCACCGAACTGCGGGTGCTGTCCCTCGACGAGCCGCGCCGCGACCTCGGCCCCGGCGAGGACGGCGAACTGCTGTTCCGCGGCCCGCAGGTGATGAAGGGCTACTTCGGCCGTGACTCCGACACCGCCGCCACCGTCGACGCCGACGGCTGGCTGCACACCGGCGACGTCGGCCACGTCGACCAGGACGGCTACCTGTACATCGTCGACCGGGTCAAGGAGCTCATCAAGTACAAGGGCTACCAGGTCGCCCCCGCCGAACTGGAGGCCCTGCTGCTCACCCACCCGTCGATCGCCGACGCCGCGGTGATCGGCGTCACCGACGCCGACGGCGCCGAACGACCCAAGGCGTACGTGGTGCCCGCGTTCGGCTGCGAGCTCGCCGAGCAGGAGGTCGTCGAGTACGTGGCCCGCCGGGTCGCCCCGTACAAGAAGGTGCGCGAGGTGGAGTTCCTGGACGCCGTCCCCCGGTCCGCCAGCGGCAAGATCCTCCGCCGCGAACTGCGGGACCGCACCGCCCGCCGATGACGGTCTGCGAGGATCGGGACGCGCCAACCGCCCAACCGAGCAGGAGCCGCCGATGACGACCAGCACCCCCGCCGCCCGCGCGCCCCAGCAGGACCGCAGCCGGGCCACCCGCCGCCGGCTGCTGGAGGCGGCGGTGGAGTGCCTGGCCGAGGTCGGCTGGAACGGCTCCACTGTCGCCGTGGTCGCCGAGCGGGCCGGCGTCACCCGCGGTGCGGCCCAGCACCACTTCCGCACCCGCGAGGACCTGTTCACCGCCGCCGTCGAACACGTCGCCGCCGAGCGGCTGGCCGCCGTCCTGGCGCACGTCCAGGAACTGCCGCCGTCCGGACCGGAGCGCACCGAGGCGGTGGTGGAGATGATCGTCCGGCTCTACACCGGCCCGCTGTTCCGGGCCGCGCTGCACCTGTGGGTGGCCGCCGCCACCGAGCAGCCGCTGCGCGAACGGATCGTCAGCCTGGAGAACCACGTCGGCCGCGAGGCGCACCGGGCCGCCGTCGAATGCCTGGGCGCCGACGAGAGCGCCACCGGCGTCCGGGAGACCGTCCAGGCGACCCTGGACCTCGCCCGCGGCCTCGGCCTGGCGAACCTGCTCACCGACGACGGGCCGCGCCGGGTCGGCATCGTCCGCCAGTGGTCCCGCCTGCTGGACGCCGCGCTGGCCGGTTGAGCGCCCCGAAACGGCCCTGACCGGCCGTGACCACCGGCAGATCACCGTCATCCCCTTGCCCGGAAAGGCCCGGATCGAGGAGACTCTCACCTTCGGTCACGTCGCCCGCACGATCACCAGTCGCAGGCGTGCGACAGGCCATGCAGTCTGGTGGGAGCCGGAACGACCGGCAGACCGGGGAAGGTACCGGGCAGGTGGCCAACTGAGCACGCACGGATTCGAACAGACGCCCGGCGGCGACGCGGCGGGTGCCGCTTCCGCGCGCCTGGCCGGGCACCGCCTGGTCCCGCTGGCCACCGCGCTGGTCCAGGACGACGGCCGCATCCTGCACTGGAGCGAGGAGGCCGAGGCGCTCACGGGCTGGTCGGCCCGCGACGCCCTCGGCGAGCACCCCGTCCGGCTGCTGCTCGCCGACGAGGGGGTGGAGGCGGGCGAGCGGCTGTTCGGCAAACTGCTCGCCCGCGGCTGGTCCGGCACCCACCCGGTCCGCCGCCGGGACGGCTCCATCGTCGAACTGGAGTTCCACACCTATCCGATCGTGGAGCCCGACGGCCGCACCCTGCTGCTGGCCACCGCCTCCGACGTGCACGCCCTGCACGAGGTGGAGTCCGACCTGGCGGTCTTCGACGGCTTCTTCAACCAGTCGCCGATCGGCCTCGCCGTCTACGACACCGACCTGCGCTTCGTCCGGCTCAACGGGGCGCTCGCCCGGATCAACGGCCTCACCGTCGAGCAGCACCTCGGTCGGCGGATCACCGCCGTGCTGCCCGGCATCAACGCCGCCGAGGTCGAAGCCGTCATGCGGCAGGTGCTGGCCACCGGGAAACCCGTCATAGACGCCCGCTCGCACGGCCGCGTCCCCGCCGACCCGCACCACGACCGGGCCTGGTCGGCGTCCTACTTCCGGCTGGAGGACTCCACCGGCCGGGTGCTCGGCGTCTCCTCCTCGATCATCGACGTCACCGAGCGCTTCCAGGCCGAGGCCCGCGCCGCCCGGGCCCAGGAGCGCCTGGCGCTGATCGCCTCCGCCAGCGCCCGCATCGGCACCACCCTCGACCTGCAGCGCACCGCCGAGGAACTGGTCGAGGCGGTCGTCCCGCGGTTCGCCGACTTCGCCACCCTCGACCTGCTCGAACCCGTCGTCCGCGGCGACGAACCCGCCCCCCTCCAGCCCGGCAAGGCCGTCCAGGTCCGCGCGCTGGCCGTCGGCGAGGCCTACGGCACCAGCCTGACCGGTGCCGCCGACCAGGTCGGCGGCACCGCCGAGTACGGCCCCGAACGCACCTACACCCAGTGCCTGCGCAGCGGCCGCCCGCTGTTCAGGCCGGAGGTCGACGAGGAGGTGCTGCGCGGCATCGTGCCCAGTGAGGACCGGGTCGCCCCCGGCCTCGCCGCCGGCATCCACTCCTACCTGCTGGTGCCGGTGATCGCCCGCGGCATGGTGCTCGGCGGCGCCGAGTTCATCCGCACCCGCAACCCCGAGCCGTTCGGCGCCGCCGACGTCTCGCTCGCCGAGGAACTCGTCGCCCGCACCGCCCTGGCCATCGACAACGCCCGGCTCTACCGGCGCGAACGCGAAACCGCCCTCACCCTGCAGCGCAGCCTGCTGCCGCAGGAGATCCACCGCACCCTCGGCCTGGAGATCGCCCACCGCTACCTGCCCTCCAGCGTGGTCAGCGAGGTCGGCGGCGACTGGTTCGACGTGGTCCCGCTGTCCTGCGGACGGGTCGCCCTGGTGGTCGGCGACGTGATGGGCCACGGCATCCGCGCCGCCGCCACCATGGGCCAGCTGCGCACCGTCGCCCGCACCCTGGCCACCCTCGACCTGTCGCCCGAACAGGTCCTCGGCCGGCTCGACGAGACCGCCTCGGCGATCGGCGACGGCCAGTTCGCCACCTGCGTGTGCGCCGTCTACGACCCCGTCGACCGCAGCGTGGTGATCGCCTCCGCCGGCCACCTCCCGCCGGTGCGGGTCGACCTCGACGGCACCTCCCACGTGATGCACCTGCCGCCCGGCGTCCCGCTCGGCATCGGCGGCGGCGCGTTCGAGTCCACCGAGTTCACGCTGCCCGCCGGATCGACCTTCGCGCTCTACACCGACGGCCTGGTCGAGCGCCGCGGCCGCGACATCGACGAGGGCATCGACCTGCTCGCCCGCACCCTCGCCACCCCCGGCCGCACCCTGGAGGAGAGCTGCGACGCGGCCCTGTCCGCGCTGGTCACCGACGGCACCGAGGACGACATCGCGATGATCATGGCCCGGGCGCTGCCCGTGCCCGCCGACCGGATCGCCACCCTGATCCTCCCCACCGAGGGCCCGCTGCCCGCCCGCGCCCGCCGCTTCACCCGCGCCACCCTGGACGGCTGGGGCCTGTCCACCCTCACCGACTACGCCGAACTCGTGGTCAGCGAACTCGTCACCAACGCCCTGCTGCACGCCGACGCCCCCCGCCGGCTGCGCCTGTTCCGCGACCGCACCCTCACCCTGGAGGTCTCCGACGCCGGCGGCCAGCCGCCCCGGCTGCGCAGCTCCGCCGAGGAGGACGAGGGCGGCCGCGGCATCCACCTGGTCAGCGAACTCGCCCACCGCTGGGGCACCCGCCCCACCAAGCACGGCAAGGTGGTCTGGGCGGAGATCGAACTGCCCTACCGGCCCGGCTGAACCGGGCCCGCAGGCACGCCGGGAAGGCACCCGCCCGGCGGACAGCGCTCGCCCGCACGGCGGGGCTGACGGACAGTCGGAGAAACCCCTCCACCGTCCGGAAGGCCCCGCCGTGCACCTCCGCCTCCCCGCCGCGCTCGCCGCCCTCGCCCTCGGCCTGGCCCTTGCGACCGCCGCCATCGCCGACGAGGACCCCGACGCCTCGGACACCGACACGGTCGTCGAGATCACCGAGGTCACCATCGACCCGGAGAGCCCCGACCTGGTCCGGGTCGACCTCAGCTACACCTGCGCCCCCGCCGACGGCCCGCGCTCCCTCAACACCTCCGTCGAGCAGACCGACCCCGAGGACCCCGCCACCATCGCCTTCGGCTCCACCCGCACCTTCCCCGCGCAGATCGAGTGCGACGGCGCCGAGCACAGCCAGACCGTCGTGGTGCAGTCCAAGACCAGCGACTGGCTGGCCGGCGTGGACGCCGTGGTGATCACCACCCTCACCGACCTCGGCGCGACCCCGCCCGCCTCCGCCGACGCCCAGCAACTCGTCCTCGACCTGCCGTCGGACGACTGAGGACTCCTGCCGGTCCGTCAGCCGACCGGCCGTCAACCCCGGCGCGCCGCCCGCCCGCCACCGCCCGGGCCGCCCAGACTGGACGCCGGACGGAAGGACACCACGCATGGCGCACCCCATCACCGCCGGTGACCGGAGCACCGAGGTGCGCCGCTGGCGGGCCCTCGCGGTGTGCCTGGTCGCCGGCTTCATGACGCTGCTGGACGTGTCGATCGTCAACGTCGCCCTGCCGTCGGTGCGCACCGGCCTGCACATGTCGGAGGCCGGACTCCAGTGGGTGCTGTCCGGCTACTCACTGGCGTTCGGCCTGGTCCTGGTGCCCGCCGGGCGGCTCGGCGACGCGATCGGCCGCCGTCCGGTCTTCCTCACCGGCCTCGCCCTGTTCACCGCCACCAGCGCGCTGGCCGGCGCCGCCCAGAACGAGGCCTGGCTGGTGATCGCCCGGCTGCTCCAGGGCATGTCCGGCGGACTGCTGGTGCCGCAGGTCTCCGGCTTCATCCAGCAGCTGTTCCGCGGCGGCGAACGCGCCCGCGCGTTCGGCCTGCTCGGCACCACCATCGGCTTCTCCACCGCCGTCGGCCCGCTGCTCGGCGGCCTGCTGATCGCCGCGTTCGGCGCCGAGGAGGGCTGGCGCTGGGTGTTCTACGTCAACCTGCCGATCGGCCTGACCCTCCTGCCGTTCGCCGGCCGCCTGCTGCCCGCCCCCACCCCCGACACCTGCGCCCGCCGCGACTTCGACCCGGTCGGGGTGCTGCTGCTCGGCACCGGCACCGTCCTGCTGCTGCTCCCGCTGGTCCAGGCCCAGTGGCACGACCTTCGCAAGTGGCTGCTGCTGGCCGGATCGGTGGTGCTGCTCGCCGCGTTCGCCGGGTGGGAGCACCGGTATGCCCGCGACCGCGAACCGCTGGTCCACCCCGCGCTGTTCCGCACCCGGTCGTTCACCTCCGGCTCGCTGGTGTCGCTGCTGTACTTCGCCGGGTTCACCGCCGTGTTCTTCGTCTTCACGCTGTACCTGCAGGCCGGCCGCGGCTACAGCGCGCTGTACGCGGGCCTGGCGATCACCCCGTTCGCGCTGGCCTCCGCGGTGGCCTCCACCGTCGGCGGGCGGATCGTGGTCCGTTACGGGCGGCGGCTGATCGCGTTCGGCCTGGCCACCGTCGCCGTCGGCCTGGCGTTCGCCGCGCTCGCCGTCCACCTGTTCAACGGCCCGTTCGTCGGCTGGGCCACCGCCCTGCCGCTGCTGGTGGCCGGCCTCGGCAGCGGCCTGGTGGTCTCCCCGAACCAGGCCCTCACCCTGAACGAGGTGCCCGTGGCCCGGGCCGGCAGTGCGGGCGGAGTCCTGCAGACCGCCCAACGGATCGGCTCCGCGGCCGGCATCGCCACCGTCGGCGCGACCTTCTTCGGCCACCTGCACACCCCCGCCGACTACCCGGGGGCGTTCCAGCTCAGCCTCGCCGTGGTGATCGCCTTCGTACTGCTGGCGCTGGTGGCGGCGGTGCGGCCCTGAGACCGGGGGACGGGCAGGTGGGCGCACAACCGGGGGCGCGGGGAACTGCGCGACAAGTGCACTTCACGTCCGCAAGGTCGCGATCAAGTGCAGGTCATTGTCCTGCGTCGCGATCTTGCGGGTGGGTGCCTTCCGCCTCGCGCAGTTCCGCCCCCTCGGCTTCGCCCGGGGGCACCCCCAGCGCCCCTGGTTGTGCGTCCCTCACCGCCGTGGCCCGGCGAAGCCGTACAGCGCGGTGCCGACCACCAGCAGGGCCGACGCCGTCACGGTGGCCTCCGTGGTGCCGGCGGGCTGGATCAGCCACATGCCGACCCGGCCCGCCGGGCCGCCCAGCGGGGGGACCAGCATGGTGAAGGCGAGCCAGCCGGTCGGCAGCGCCCACGCGTAGGTGGTGCCCCAGCAGGCGGCGCCGAGCGCGGCCAGGCCCGCCAGGCCGGCGCTGTCGCGGAGCACCACCGAGGCGGCGGCCAGGTGGGGCCCGGCGGCCTGGACGGCCAGCAGGGCCGCGCCGCCGACGACGCCGATCAGCAGGACGTGCGCGGCCCGTCGCGGCGCCCAGCGGATCGCGGCGGTGCGGTCGAGCACCACGTCCGACCCGCCGAGGCCGACGACGGCGGCCAGCACGTTCGCGGTCAGCACGAACGCGGTGGTCCCCAGGTCCTCCGAGCCCTTCGGGGCGCCGTCCACCAGCGCCCACACCGTCAGCGCGACGGCCGCGACCACGGCCGCCGACAGCGGCACCTGACGCGAACGGGCGTACAGCACCAGCCAGTTCATCGGGCCTCCGATCCGGCCAGGACAGGCAGCGGGTGCTTCGTCGAGCAGGACAGCGCGGCGTCGTGCAGCGCGGCGATCCGCGCGCGCTGTTCGGCCGGGGGCGCGGCGGCGAACGCGGTCCAGGCCGCCCGGGCGTCCTCCCAGGCCTGCCGGTCGTACGAGTTGGCGCTCGGGGTCTCCACCGGCACCAGGGTGCTCTCGCCGAGCGCCCAGCTCGCGGCGACGCTCTGCGCGGCGGCGTCCTCGACCAGGCCGCCCTCCCGGTCGGTGCGGGCGTAGCAGGTCGGGACGAGGCCCTGCGCGACCAGGGCGCGGGTGAGGTCCCGGCCGCTCGCGCGGACGAACTCCCGCTCGTCGAAGTCCACCAGGACCGTCCCGGCATCGACCTGCCTCAGGTCGCCGAGGCCGCGCAGCGCGCCGTCCTCGCGGATCGCCCGCGGCGCCCCGTCGCCCAGGACGTCGTGCAGGATCCGCAGCGCCTCCGCGCCGCGCGCCGACAGCTCGGGCAGCCGGTGCCGGTTCGCCGCGGTCACGCACACCGGCCCCTCGCAGACCGGCCGGGCCGCCGCCGCGTCCACCACGTACGTGCCGCGGGCGTCGCCGGGCAGCACCCCCAGCGCCAGGGCCGCGCCCACCAGCACCGGGACGAGGGACAGCAGCCGGGCGCGGCCGTTCGCGGCGACCAGCAGCGCGAAGCCGGTCGCGGCCAGGCCCAGCAGCCACAGCGTCTGGCCGAGGTGGACGGAGCCGGACAGCGTGAGCAGCGCCTCGCGCGGCTCGACCGTCACCGGGGAGAGCAGGGCGAGCCGGTTCGGCCCGACGATGGGCCGGGGCGTCGCGTCGTCGCCGCCGAACCGCAGCAGCGCGGCCACCGTCAGCAGGGCGAGCACCACCAGCGCGGGCGGCGTCAGCACCGACGGCACGGCCCGTGCCACGCCCATGCCGAACACCGCGGCCGCCGCCAGGGCGAGCGCCGCCACCAGCGAGATCGGCATCCAGCCGAGCGGCCGGTACCCGGTGTCGCCGAGCGCCACCTGCACCCCGCCGGCCGCCACCACCAGGCCGAAGCCCGCCACCAGCACCCCGGCCATCGCCCCGGCGGGGAGCGCGGCGCGCCGCCAGGCCGGCTTCGGCACGGTGCCGAACAGCTCCGCCGTCCCGGAACGCTTGTCGCGCAGGCCGTACAGCGCGCCGACACCGACCGCCAGCGGCCACCAGAAGGACAGCAGCCAGCGCGTCCACATCGCCATCGACGTCCACTGCGCCGTCCAGCCGGCCGTGCCGCGCCACCAGATGCCGTCGATTCCGAACAGGATCGCCAACGAGCCGCCGAGCACCAGCAGTCCGGCCCACGGCGCGGCCGAGCGACGCAGCTCGGTCCGCAGGACACGTGCGTTCACCAGATGCCCCCGGGCTGCTCGGTGTGGCGGAGCAGCGCCGAGTAGCCGCGCTCCAGCGGGCTGTCGCCCGGGTGTTCGGGCCCGCCGGCGGCGGCGAGGTCGTCCGGGGTGCCCTGGAAGACCAGGCGGCCGTCCGCGAACAGCACCACGTCGGAGCAGGCGGCGGCGACGTCCTCGACCAGATGGGTGGAGACCACCACGCAGGTGTCCCGGCCGAGTTCCTGCAGCAACTCGCGGAAGCGCAGCCGCTGCGCCGGGTCCAGCCCGGCGGTCGGCTCGTCCAGCAGCAGCAGGTCGGGGTCGTTGACGATGGCCTGGGCGATGCCGGCCCGCCGCACCATGCCGCCGGACAGCGTCTTCATCCGGTGGTCGGCGCGGTCCGCGAGACCGACCCGCTCCACCGCCCGCTGGACGGCGCCCGGGATCTCGGCCTTCGGGACCTCCTTCAGCCAGGCCATGTACTCGACGAACTCGCGGACGGTGAACCGCCGGTAGTAGCCGAAGTCCTGCGGCAGGTAGCCGATCCGGCGGCGCAGCGCCCGCAGCTCGGCGTGCCCGGCAGGAGTGCCGAGCAGTTCCAGCTCGCCGCCGGCCGGGCGCAGCACGGTGGCCAGCGCCCGGATCAGCGTGGTCTTGCCAGCCCCGTTCGGGCCCAGCAGGCCGTGGGCACCGGTGCCCAGGGCGAGGTCGAGGCCGTTGACGGCCATCTTCTTGCGTCCGGCCCGGACGAGCAGGCCCTCGGCCCGGATCTCCCAGGCGTGGGTTTTGGGCGCGACGGAGGCCGCGCTGACGGCGCGTGGCATGGAGGTGGTTCCTTCCGGAAGGGGGTGGGTCGGGTACGGGGCGCCGCGCAGGCGCGGCGGCGGAGGAGCACGGTGGCGGTGCGGAGGACGGGCAGCTGCTCGGGCTGCCGGACGGAAGGGGGTGGGTCAGGTGCGGGGTGCCGCGTGGGCGCGGCGGCGGGCGAGCACGGTGCGGAGGGGGTGGGTCAGGTGCGGGGTGCCGCGTGGGCGCGGCGGCGGGCGAACACGGTGCGGAGGGGGTGGGTCAGGTGCGGGGCGCCGCGTAGGCGCGGCGGCGGGCGAACACGGTGGCGGCGCCGAGGGCGAACAGCAGTGCCCAGCCGGGCAGTTGCTCGGGCCGCAGCACGAACGGCAGGCGGCCGGTGGCCCAGACGGGGGCCGCGACGGCGGCGGCCCAGACGGCGACCAGGGCGGCGGCGGCCCGGCCGACGCCGACGACGCTGCCCAGGGCGAGCGCGGTGGTGGTGAAGGCGAGCGAGGGCAGCAGCCACTGCGCGGCCGCCATCTCCCCGGTCAGCGCGCCCGCCGCCAGCAGCACCGGCACCACCGCGGCCAGCGCGGCGGCGGTGCGCCGCAGCAGCAGCGGGAGGCCGGAGCGCGGAGTGGCGGCGGTCAGCTCGTGCGCCGGGTCGAGGCCGGGCGCCCAGGCCGCGGCGGCCGCGCACAGCGGCAGCACGGGCGCGACCAGCAGCAGCGGCGACACCTGGCCGTGCGGGTCCGGCGGCCCCGAGGAGTCCAGCGCCAGCGCCAGCAGCACCACCGCGAGGGCGGTCAGCAGCCAGGGCACCACGGCCGGCGCGGCCCAGGCCGGCCGCCACGCCAGTGGGCGACGTACGGGCGCCGGGCGGGCCGCGTCCAACTGCGGTCCGAGCGCGGCACGGACGGAGTCGACGAGCGCGGCGACGTCGGGCGCCGCGGCGGGCACTGCCGTCGCGAGCAGGCCCCGGCAGGGCGCGCAGCCCTCCAGGTGCGCCTCCAGCGCCCAGACGGTGTCCGCGGGCAGGTCGGAGCCGCCGCGCAGGTACGCGCCGATCAGCCCGGCCGATGCGTGTTCCGCGCTCATGCCAGTTCCTTCCGCATCGCGATCCGGGCCCGGCGGGCACGGGTCTTGACCGTGCCCTCGGGCAGTCTGAGCAGGACGGCGGTCTCCCGGACGGACAGCCCGTCCAGCACGGTGGCCTGCAGCACCGCGCGCAGCTCGGGGGCCAGGCGCCGCAGCGCGTCCCCCACGTCGCCGCCGATCGCGGCGGCCAACGCCTCGTCCTCGGCGGCCGGGGCGTTGGCCAGGTGGGCCGCGGCGGCCGGCGGCTCGGCGTGGTGCGCCCGGCGGCGGAACGCGTCGACCAGTCGGCGGGCCGCGATGGTCCACAGCCAGCCGACGGCACTGCCGCCCACCACGCTGCCCGCGAACGCGCCGGCCGCGCGCCACACCGCCAGGAACGTCTCCTGCATCACCTCGGCGACGATCTGCTCGTCCGCGCAGCGGCGGCGCAGGCGCACCGCCAGCCACGGGGCGGTGCGTCGGTACAGCTCGTCGAACGCCCCGCGATCGCCTTTCGCGACCAGGCGGAGCAGACGTTCCTCGTCCAGCTCGTCCAGTGCTCTCCTGCGTGCTCTCACACCTGCCAGACGCGAGGGCTTGCGCCCGGGTTCTCGTTCTGGCGTGATGCCCGTCACATGCTGCGCGGGAGGGGGTGAAACCAGGGAGAGCACCACTGGGGGCGGGTGGAACTGCGCGAAGCGGACGGGCTTTGCGCTTGTCGCGGGCAGTTCTCCGCCAGCCCCGGCGGGCCGGGAGGTGCCCTCGTGCGCCCGTGGTGGTGCTCTCCCCGGTGTGCCCACCTGCCCGCGCGTCAGGCCAGCCCCGCGACCCCGCGGACGGCGACCCGCAGGGCCGCGGCCGGGTCGCCGACGGCGCCGGTCGCGCGCCAGCCGACGAAGCCGTCGGGGCGGACCAGGACGGCGCCGCCGGGGTGCAGGCCGTAGGCCTCGGGCCAGGTGGTGGGGGAGACCGGGCCGGTGGGGCGGGCGCCGGAGGGGAGGCCGGCGGGGGGTTCGGGCAGCAGGTCGCCGCCCTCGCCGATGAGCAGGCAGCGCAGTGGTACTCCGGTCTGCTCGGCCACCTGCCGGGCGGCCGTCGGCCAGGCGCTCCCGCCCACGGCGGGGGCCAGCAGCAGCGGGCCGTCGTCGAACAGGTCGAGGGTGGACAGCCGCGTCCCGGCGGCGTCGCGCAGCCACACGTGCGGGGCACGGGTGCCGGGCTCGCCGGTGGCGGCGAAGCGCTCGGGGACGACGCCCGCCGTGGCGTCCGCGCCGACCAGCGCGCCCTCGGGGTAGCGGTAGCCGAGCGCCACCGCCAGCACGTTGGTGCGCGGCCCGCCGGCGGGCGCCGCGTCGAAGCCGGGGTGCTGGTGCTCGACGGAGCGGGCCGCCGCCCGGGCCGCGGTCTGCACGGCGACCGGACGACGCTCGCTCTCGTAGGAGTCCAGCAGCCGCGGCCCGCCCCAGCCGGCCAGTACGGCGGCCAGCTTCCAGGCCAGGTTGTGGGCGTCCTGGATGCCGGTGTTGGAGCCGAACGCGCCGGTCGGCGGCATCTCGTGGGCGGCGTCGCCGACCAGGAAGACCCGGCCCGCGCCGTACCGGTCCGCGACGCGTTCGGCGGCGTGCCACGGAGCCCGGCCGGTGATCTCCACCTCCAGGTCGGGCACTCCGGCGGCGGCGCGGATGTGCGCGACGCAGCGGACGTCGGTGAAGTCCTCGACGCTCTCGCCGCGTTCGGGGTGCCAGGGCAGGTGGAACACCCACTGCTCGCGGTTGTCGACGGGCAGCAGCGCGCCGGCCCCCGCAGGGTCGGTCAGGTAGCAGGCGATGAAGCGCCGGTCGCCGACCACGTCCGCCAGCCGCTTGGCCCGGAAGGTGACGCTGACGTTGTGGAACAGGTCGCCGCGCCCGGACTGGCCGATGCCCAGGCGTTCCCGGACGGGGCTGCGCGGCCCGTCCGCGGCGATCAGATAGTCGGCCCGAACCTCGCGTTCCTCGCCGGTGGCCCGGTCCAGCAGTCGCGCCGTCACCCCGTCGGCGTCCTGCTCGAAGGAGAGCAGCTCGGTGTTGAACCGGACGTCGCCGCGCTCGGCGGCATGCCGCAGCAGCACCGGCTCCAGGTCGTTCTGGCTGCACAGGCACCACGCGGAGGGACTGAACCTGGCCAGGCCGCCGCCGGGGTCGATCTCCCGGAACAGCCACTCCTGTTCGCCGCCGGACAGCGTCTCGGCCTGCAGGATGCCGTGGTTGTCGGCCAGCACCGACGCGGCCGCCCGGATGTCGTCCTCCACCCCGGCGGCGCGGAACAGCTCCATGGTGCGCAGGTTGTTGCCGCGCCCGCGCGGGTGCCGGGAGGTCTCGGCGTGCCGCTCCACCAGCAGGTGCGGCACGCCGAGCCGGCCGAGGAAGAGGGACGCCGACAGCCCCACCAGGGAACCGCCCGAGATCAGGACCGGAACCCGGTCCGCCATCTGTGTGTTCATCAGCTCTGTTCCATCCGTGCGGGGCGCTGGATGCGCCAGACCCTGCATCCATCCCCCGCCGCCGACGGTCACGCAGGGTGCTTCGCCCGGATGGCCGTGAAGTCTCGCGCCCGCCCCGGACCCCCGTTGACGATCGAGTGCGAACCAGGCCCCGCCCGCCGACCGGACCCGCACCGACGACCGGCCGAGGGCCCCCAGTGCGAACCAACGACAGGATCCGCAGCCATGACCCTGCTCTCCGAACCCGAGGAGACCGCCACCACCGTCCGGCCCGCCGCGGGCCGGCTTCGCGTCGTCCTGATGCTCGACGTCCACGACGGCGCGCAGGACCACTTCCTGGACGTCTACGAGTTGCTGCGCCATCAGGTGTCCGCCGTCCCCGGCCACATCAGCGACCAGCTCTGCCAGTCCATCGACGACCCGGCCCGCTGGCTGATCACCAGCGAATGGGAGGACGCCGCGCCGTTCCTCGCCTGGGTCGACAGCCCCGCCCACCGCGACATGGTCAAGCCGCTGCACGGCTGCGTCCGCGACACCCGCTCGCTGCGCTACACCGTGCTGCGCGAGACCCACGGTGAGCGCACCTTCGACAGCCCCGCCGCCCCGCTGCGCACCGGCGAGCACCACCCCGGCGTGCCCGCCGCGCCCCGGCCCGGCCCCGACGGCGTGGTCCGGCACGCGCTCAGCTTCACCGTCAAGCCCGGCACCGAGGCCAAGGCCGCCGAGCTGCTGGCCGGCTACCGCTCCCCGCAGGCCCGGGTCGACGACACCACCCGGCTGCTGCGCACCTCGCTGTTCATGCGTGGCAACCGGATCGTGCGCTGCGTCGAAGTGGCCGGCGACCTGGTCGCCGCGCTGCGGCACGTCGCCCAGCAGCCCGAGGTGCGGGCCGTCGAGGAGGCCATCAACCCGTACCTGGAGGAGGACCGCGACCTGGACGACCCGATGTCCGCCCGGGTGTTCTTCCAGCACGCCGCGCTGCCCGCCGTCCACCACCACGCCGCGCTCAAGTCCGGCCAGGTGCAGCGGCACGCCTACCTGTACCCGGTCCGTCCCGGCTGCGGCGCGGCGCTCGCCGAACTGCTGGCCGGCGAGGACGCGCACGCCGCCGCCGACCCCGGCTCGCCGCTGGTGCGGGCCACCGTCCACCGCCGCGACGACCTGGTGGTCCGGCTGGTCGACCTGCTCACCGACCCCGCGAGCGACCCCGCCACCGCCCTCGGCGTGGCCGGCCCGCGCGCCGCCGCGGTGCTCGGCAAGCTCGCCGACATCCCCGCCGAACACCCCGTGCCCAGCGCCGACGGCCTGCGCCACCTGCTCGCCGAGTGCGCGATGACACCCGTCACCGACCGCCGCTCGGCCGACGTCTGACCCCCCGCCCGTTCAAACCGCCACGCCGGAGAGGAAGCCCACCATGACCACCGAGATGCCACGAGTCGTCCACATCGACGACGCGCCCCCGAATCGCAAGCGCGGCGGCGACCTGCGGGCCATGCTCACCCCGCCGGTGGTCGGTGCGACCAGCGGATTCATGGGAGTGGCGATCATCGAGCCCGGAGAGCGGATCGGCGAGCACTACCACCCGTACTCCGAGGAGTTCGTGTTCGTGATGTCCGGCGAACTCGAGGTCGACCTGGACGGCAAGACCCAGCCGCTGCGGCCCGACCAGGGCCTGATGATCCCGATCGGGATGCGGCACCGGTTCCGCAACGTCGGCGCCGGCCAGGCCCGGATGGTGTTCCACCTGGGGCCGCTGGCACCTCGCCCCGACCTCGGCCACGTCGACACCGAGGAGCACTGCGGCACCGAATCGGGGCCGCCGGAACCCGCCGGGGCGGCCTCGTGAACCGCCGCGTCGCGGTGACCGGGATCGGCGTGGTCGCGCCCGGCGGCATCGGCGTCCCGCAGTTCTGGGCGCTGCTCACCGACGGGCGCACCGCCACCCGCGGCATCACCCTGTTCGACCCCGACGGCTTCCGTTCCCGGATCGCCGCCGAGTGCGACTTCGACCCCGCCGCCCACGGACTGACCGCCGACCAGATCGCCCGCAACGACCGCTACGTGCAGTTCGCGCTGGTCGCCGCCGACGAGGCGATCGCGGACGCCGGACTCGACCCCGGGCGCGAGGACCCCTGGCGGATGGGCGTCTCGCTCGGCACCGCGGTCGGCGGCACCACCCGACTCGAACACGACTACGTGCTGGTCAGCAGCCGCGGCGAGCACTGGGGCGTCGACCACCGGCCCGCCGAACCGCACCTGGAACGGGCGTTCACCCCGGCCACGCTGGCCTCCGCGGTCGCCGAGCGGATCGGCGCGCACGGCCCCGTGCAGACCGTCTCCACCGGCTGCACCTCGGGCCTGGACGCCGTCGGCTACGCCGCCCTCGCCATCGAGGAGGGCCGCGCCGACGTGATCGTCGCCGGAGCCTGCGACTCGCCGATCTCCCCGATCACCGTCGCCTGCTTCGACGCCATCAAGGCCACCTCCGCCCGCAACGACGACCCCGAGCACGCCTCCCGCCCCTTCGACAAGAGCCGCGACGGCTTCGTGCTCGGCGAGGGCGGCGCCGTCGTCGTGCTGGAGGAGTGGGAGCACGCCGAGCGGCGCGGCGCCCGGATCTACGCCGAACTCGGCGGCTTCGCCACCTTCGGCAACGCCTACCACATGACCGGCCTCACCCAGGAAGGCGTGGAGATGTCCGAAGCCATCGACCGCGCCCTCGCCCACGCGCGGCTGCCCGGCGACGCCATCGACTACGTCAACGCGCACGGCTCCGGGACCAAGCAGAACGACCGGCACGAGACCGCCGCCGTCAAACGCTCCCTCGGCGCGCACGCCAGGCGCACCCCGATGAGCTCCATCAAGTCGATGGTCGGGCACTCGCTCGGCGCGATCGGCGCCATCGAACTGGTCGCCTGCACCCTCGCCCTGCACCACGGCGTGGTCCCGCCGACCGCCAACTACACCGAACGCGACCCCGAGTGCGACCTCGACTACGTCCCCCGCACCGCCCGCGAACTGCCGCTGCGCCACGTGCTGTCGGTGGGCAGCGGCTTCGGCGGCTTCCAGTCCGCGGTGGTGCTGAGCAGAGCGGAGGCGGCATGAGCCCCACCCGCAGTGCGGTGATCACCGGCGTCGGTGTGATCTCCCCGCACGGCATCGGCGCCGACGACTACTGGAAGGCCCTCGGCGAGGGCCGTTCCGCGCTGTCCCGGATCGACCGCGAAGGCTGCGAGAACCTCCCGCTGAAGATCGCCGGCCTGGTCCGCGGCTTCGACGCCGAGGAGTACGTCGAGCCGCGCTACCTGGTGCAGACCGACCGGTTCACCCACTTCGCGATGGCCGCCGCCGAACTCGCCATGTCCGACGCCGACCTGACGTCCCACCCGGACGACCCGTTCCAGGTGGCCGTGGTCACCGCCGCCGGCTCCGGCGGCGGCGAGTTCGGCCAGCGCGAACTCCAGCACCTGTGGGCCGAAGGACCCCACCACGTCGGCCCGTACCAGTCGATCGCCTGGTTCTACGCCGCCTCCACCGGCCAGATCTCCATCCGCGGCGGCTTCAAGGGACCGTGCGGCGTGGTCGCCTCCGACGAGGCCGGCGGCCTCGACGCGCTCGCGCACGCCGCCCGCGCCGTCGGCCGCGGCACCGACACCGTGCTGGCCGGCGCCGCCGAAGCACCCATCGCCCCGTACTCGATGGTCTGCCAACTCGGCTACCCGGGGCTGTCCACCGCCGACGACCCCGACCGCGCCTACCGGCCGTTCGGCTCCGACGCGGTCGGCTTCGTCCCCGCCGAGGGCGGCGCCATGTTCGTGGTCGAGGACGCCGAGAGCGCCCGCCGGCGCGGCGCCCGCACCCGGGCCCGGATAGCCGGACACACCGCCACCTTCACCGGCGCCGCCCGCTGGGCCGAGAGCCGCGAAGGGCTCGCCCACGCCGTCCGCGGCGCCCTCGCCGAGGCGCACTGCGCGCCCGACGAGATCGACGTGGTCTTCGCCGACGCCCTCGGCGTCCCCGAGGCCGACCGCGCCGAAGCCCTCGCCCTGGCCGACGCCCTCGGCGACCACGCCGAGCGGGTACCCGTCACCGCCCCCAAGGCCGGCTTCGGCCGCGCCCACTGCGGCGCCCCCGCGCTGGACGTGGCCGCCGCCGTGCTCGCCCTCGAACAGGGCCTGATCCCGCCCACCCCGCACACCGAGGACTGCCCGTACGGCCTCGACCTGGTCATCGGCCACCCGCGGCCCGCCGAACTGCGCACCGCCCTGGTGCTCAGCCGCGGCCAGATGGGCTCCAACACGGCCCTCGTGCTGCGCCGGGCCTGACCCCACCCCACCGCAAGGAGCAACAGATGGCATCCGAGATCACCTACGAGGAACTCGCCACCCTGATCAAGGTCCGGGCCGGCGTCCAGGTCACCGTCGACGCACTCGCCGACCCGGGCTGCATGTTCCTCGACCTGGGCGTCGACTCGCTGGGGGTGCTCGGCGTCCTCTCCGACCTGGAGAACCGCTACGGCGTCTCCATCGACTCCTCCGAACTGCTCGGCCGTCCCGTCGCCGAGTTCCTGCAGACCGTCAACTCCACCGTGAAAGCTGGTGCCTGAGATGCCCGGACACACCGACAACACCATCCTCATCAACGCCCCCGTCGACCTGGTCTGGGACATGACCAACGACCTGGAGCAGTGGCCGCAGCTGTTCAGCGAGTACGCCTCCGTCGACGTCATCGACCGGCAGGGCCAGCGGGTGAAGTTCCGGCTCACCATGCACCCCGACGAGAACGGCCAGGTGTGGAGCTGGGTCTCCGAACGGGAGACCGACCGCGACGCGCTCTCCGTCCGCGCCCGCCGCGTCGAACCCGGCCCGTTCGAATTCATGGAGATCCGCTGGGAGTACGAGGACCTCGCGCAGGCCACCCGGATGCGCTGGGTCCAGGACTTCGCGATGAAGCCCACCGCCCCCGTCGACGACCTCCAGATGACCGACATGATCAACCAGAACTCCAAGGTCCAGATGGAACTGATCCGCGCCAAGGTCGAACACCGCGCCGGCGCGGCCGGATGACCGGCATGCACCGCGCCCTGATCGTCGCCCGGATGAAGCCCGGCACCGCCGACCACATCGCCGGCGTCTTCGCCGACTCCGACCGCGGCGCACTGCCCGGCCTGATCGGCGTCCGCGGCCGCAGCCTGTTCCAGTTCGGCGACGTCTACCTGCACCTGATCGAATCCGACCGCCCCGCCGGACCCGAGGTCGCCAAGTACGCCGAGCACCCCGAGTTCCGCGACGTCAGCGAACGGCTCGCCGTCTACGTCGACGCCTACGACCCGGCGACCTGGCGCAGCCCCAAGGACGCCATGGCGCACGAGTTCTACCGCTGGGAACGCTGAACCACCCCCTGCCCGAGGACATCGAGCGGGGACTTGCACAGGAATTGCAGATGGGAAGGGAGAGCCGCCGTGGCCGAACAGAGCGAACCGGCGGACTGGGTGCGCTGCGAAGGCTGCGCCGGCCTGGTCTACGGCAGGCGCTACGCACGCGCCCTGCAGGTGTGCCCCGACTGCGGGCACCACGGGCGGCTCACCGCCCCGCAGCGGCTCGCCCAACTCCTCGACCCGGGCACCGCCGAACCCGTCGGACCGGTGCCCGCCGTGCACGACCCGCTCGGCTTCGTCGACAGCCGCCCCTACCAGGACCGCCTCGACGAGGCCCGCGACCGCACCGGCCTGCACGACGCCGTGCTGTGCGCCGCCGGACAGATCGAGGGCCAGCCCTGCATCGCCGCCGTGATGGACTTCCGCTTCCTCGGCGGCAGCCTCGGCTGCGCCGTCGGCGCCCTCGTCACGCACGCCGCCACCACCGCGCTGGACCGCCGCGTCCCGCTCGTCCTGGTCACCGCCAGCGGCGGCGCCCGGATGCAGGAGGGCGTGCTGTCGCTGATGCAGATGGCCAAGACCGCGCAGGCGATGGCCGAACTCGACGAAGCCGGCATCCTCACCGTCTCGGTGATCACCGACCCCACCTACGGCGGCGTCGCCGCCTCCTTCGCCACCCTCGCCGACGTCATCCTCGCCGAACCCGGCGCCCGCATGGGCTTCGCCGGACCCCGCGTCATCGAGCAGACCACCGGCGAGAGACTCCCCGAAGGCTTCCAGACCGCCGAGTTCCTGCTCGCCCACGGCATGGTCGACGACGTCGTGCCCCGGGTCGGCATGCGCCCCGTCCTCGGTCGCCTGCTCGGCCTGCGACCCCCCACCGACCCCCGGCCGCCCGGCGACCCCGCCGCCATTCTGCGCGCCGCCGACGAACTCGCCGACCGCGACCCCTGGCAGAACGTCCGCCTCGCCCGGCACCCCGAACGGCCCACCACCCTCGACTACATCCGCCGCCTGGTCGACGACTTCCAGGAACTGCACGGCGACCGGCTCACCGAGGACTGCCCCGCCATCGTCGCCGGAACCGGACGCCTGGCCGGCACCCCCGTCGTCCTGATCGGCCACCACAAGGGCGGGCCCGACCTGGGCGAACGCCGACGCCGCCGGTTCGGCATGGCCCAGCCCGCCGGCTACCGCAAGGCCAACCGGCTGATGCGCCTCGCCGCGAAACTCGGCCTGCCCGTCGTCACCCTGATCGACACCCCCGGCGCCAACCCCGGACCCGAGGCCGAGACCGGCGGACAGGCCGCCGCGATCGCCGAGAACCTGCGGCTGATGGCCCGGCTGCCCGTTCCCATCGTCGCCGTGCTGATCGGCGAAGGCGGCAGCGGCGGGGCGCTCGCGCTCGCCGTCGCCGACCGCGTCCTGGTCAGCGCCAACGGCATCTACTCGGTGATCAGCCCCGAAGGCTGCGCCGCCATCCTGTGGAAGGACCCGCAGGCCGCACCCGCCGCCGCCGCCTCGCTGCGGATGCACCCCGGCGACCTGCTCAGCCTCGGCGTCGTCGACGGCATCGTCCCCGAGCCGCCCGAAGGAGCCCACCAGGACCACGCCGCCGCGGCCGACCTGCTGGAGGCCGCCGTCACCGAGGCCCTGCGCGAACTGATCCCCTGGGACCCGGACCGGCTGCGCGCCGCCCGCCGGGCCCGCTTCCACCGCTACGGCGCCGACACCGGCACCGGCGCGGCAGATTGGAGCCAGCCATGACCGTCGAGGTGAAACACCCGCCGTCCCACGGACGGATCGCCCTCACCGGTGACGGATCCGGCGGCCCCGACCAGGTCGCGGACCTCGCCGAACTGTGCCGCAGCGTCGCCGAACTGGCCCGCACCAGCACCCGACCACCGCGCCGGATCCGGCTCGAACACCTCGGCACCGCCGTCGAGGTCGAATGGGACGACCCCAGCGCCCCCGACGGCGGTGGCGTGCCGATGGCGGACGGTCAGGCCTCCTCGGCCGGACCGGAACCCGGGGACGGCCTGCACCACGTGTGCGCCCCGATGATCGGCACCTACTACCACGCGCCCGAACCGGGCGCGTCGCCGTTCGTCGCCGTCGGCGACACCGTCACCGCAGGCCAGCCGATCGGCATCCTCGAAGTGATGAAGATGATGAGCCCCGTCGAGGCCGACATCGCCGGCCGGGTGGTGGAGATCCTCGCCGCCGACGGCGCCGCAGTGGAGTTCCAGCAGCGACTGATCGCCGTCGAACCCGCGTAGGGGGCCCGCATGTTCACCACCGTGCTGATCGCCAACCGCGGCGAGATCGCCCTGCGGATCGCCCGCACCTGCCGGGAGATGGGCATCCGCACCGTCGCCCTGTACTCCACCGCCGACCGCGACTCGGCGGTGGTCCGCTTCGCCGACCGGGCCGTCCACCTCGGACCGGCCGCCGCCAGAGCCAGCTACCTGCACATCCCGTCCATCGTCGAAGCCGCCCGGCTCACCGGCGCCCAGGCCGTCCACCCCGGCTACGGGTTCCTCTCCGAGGACCCCGACTTCGCCGAGATCTGCGAAGCCAACGGCCTCACCTTCATCGGCCCGCCCCCGCAGGTCATCGAACAGCTCGGCGACAAATCGGTGGCCCGCCGACTGATGGCCGAAGCCGGCCTGCCCGTGCTGCCCGGCTCCACCGGCGCCGTCCGCAGCCCCGCCGAAGCCCGCGAGATCGCCGCCCGCACCGGCTACCCCGTCATCCTCAAAGCCGTCGCCGGGGGCGGCGGACGCGGCATGGCCGTCGTCCGCGACCCCGCCGACCTGCCCACCGCCTTCCAGGAGACCCGGGCCCACGCCCGCGCCGTCTTCGGCGACGAGCGGCTCTACCTGGAACGCTACGTCGACGGCGCCCGGCACATCGAGGTCCAGGTGCTCTGCGACCGCCACGGCAACGCCGTCCACCTCGGCGAACGCGACTGCTCCGTGCAACGCCGGCACCAGAAGCTCATCGAGGAATCGCCCGCACCCAACCTGCCCGACCCGCTGCGCCACGAGATCTGCGCCGCCGCCGTCCGCGGCGCCCTCGCCGTCGGCTACGTCGGCGCCGCCACCTTCGAGTTCGTGCTCGCCCCCGACGGGGCGTTCCACCTGATGGAGGTCAACTGCCGCCTCCAGGTCGAACACCCCGTCACCGAGATGGTCACCGGCATCGACCTGGTCCGCGAACAGCTCACCATCGCCGCCGGCGAACCCCTGACGCTCCGCCAGGACGCCGTCCGACCGCGCGGCGCGGCCGTCGAGGCCCGGGTCAACGCCGAGGACCCCGAACGCGGCTTCCTGCCCACCCCCGGGCTGCTCACCGAATTCGTCCCGCCCGGCGGCCCGTTCGTCCGGGTCGACACCCACGCCTACCCCGGCTGGCCGATCGGCCCCGACTACGACTCGCTGCTCGCCAAGACCATCGCCTGGGCGCCCGACCGGGAACAGGCCGTCGCCCGCCTCGACCGCGCCCTCGCCGAGTTCCGCATCGACGGCCCGGGCGTCCGCACCACCACCGACTACCTGCGCCGCACCCTCGCCGACCCGCGCTTCCGGGCCGGCCGGCACACCACCGGGCTGGTCGCCGAGATGGCGGCGGAGGCCGCGGCCGGATAGCCGGTTCCGAAACGTCAGAAGCCGTCCGGACCAGCTGGTCCGGACGGCTTGCTTCTGGCCGACTGCGCCGTGGGCGCGGCTCAGGGGACGGCGCAGGTGAACGCGTGCAGGTACGCGTTGACCGGGGCGACGGCCTTCAGCAGCAGGCCGGACTCCTCGATCAGCGCGGTCAGGCTGCCCAGGGTGTGCTTGGCGCCGCCCACGTTGAGCAGCAGCAGCAGGTCCATCGCGGTGGTGAACCGCATCGACGGGGAGTCGTCGACCAGGTTCTCCACGATCACCACCCGGGCGCCCGGGCGGGCCACCTGACGCAGGTTGCGCAGCGTGCGGCGAGTGGATTCGTCGTCCCACTCCAGGATGTTCTTCACCAGGTACAGATCGGCCTGCACCGGGATCGCCACCCGGCAGTCGCCCGGCACCAGCCGCGCCCGGTCGGCCAGCGGGCCGCCCGGCAGCAGCCGCGGATCGGCGTGCTCGACCACCTTCGGCAGGTCCAGCAGCGTGCCGTGCAGGCCCGGGTGACGTTCCATCAGGGCCGCCAGCGCCTGCCCCTGGCCGCCGCCGATGTCGGCCGCCGTGGCGATGCCCGCCAGGTCCAGGAAGTCGGCCAGGTCCTGCGCGGACTGCCGGCTGGACTGCGTCATCGCCCGGTTGAACAGGGCCGCCGAGTCCGGCGCGTCGTCGTGCAGGTACTGGAAGAACTCCTTGCCGAAGGCGTCGGCGAACACGCTGCGCCCGGTGCGCACCGCGTCGTCCAGCCGGGACCAGGACTGCCACGTCCACGGCTCGGTGCACCACAGCGCGATGTCGCGCAGGCTGCCGGGCTCGTCGGTGCGCAGCAGGCGCGACAGCGGGGTGTGGCGGAAGCGGCCGTCACCCGTCGCGGCGAACACCTCGTAGCAGACCAGGGCCCGCAGCAGGCGCTCCAACGGGACGGCCGGGACATCCAGGCGAACCGCCAACTCCTCTGCGGTGGCGGGTTGTTCGTCCAACGCGTCGGCCAGTTTCAGGCTGGCGGCGGCGCGCACCGCGCCCGCGCAGGCGGCGCCAAAGGCCAGCTCGCGCAACAGCATCGCGGGCGGCACGGCGGGTGCGGCGGCCGCGCCGTCGGGTGCCGTGGTGGCTGCGACGGCGGGGGAGGAGGACAGGACGGGTCGGGTCGGGGCGGAGGTCATGGGCGCGTCGGCCTTTCGTCGGGGCTGGAGGGCTCGGAGGGCCGGTCAGCAGTGGCCGGCGGACGGGTCAGCAGTGACCGGCGGGCTGGGAGGTGCGGCAGGAGTTGGTCATGAACGAGCTCCCGTTGCGCTGGTCGAGATCGGCGAGGTCGACCGGCAGGTTGTCGGCCAGGATGTTGTCGGTGACCACGGCGCGGGCGTTCGGCGCGCCCACCACGCTCGGGTACAGCACGATGCCGCCCGACATCGGCGACGTTCCGGAGTGGTCGGTGATCAGGTTCTCGGAGACCACCACGTCCTCGGTGCCGGTCAGCAGGATGCCCGTGCCCTGCACCGAGTCCAGGCGCGGATTGGGTTCGCAGTAGCGGTTGTTGGCGCGCACCACGTTGTTGGCGACGCTCAGCGAACCGGCCCGCGGCACCCCGTCGTCACCGACCACGAAGATGCCGCCGCAGTTGCCGGACGCCAGGTTGCCGGTCGCCGTCAGGTCCCGCACCCGGCGCAACTGCAGGCCGATCCGGTTGCCGGTCAGCCGGTTCGCCGCCACCTGGGTGCCGCGGGTCTCCAGCGCACCGCCCTTGCGGTCGAACCAGTTGGCGACGAAGATCCCCGCCTGCCCGTTGTCCCGGGCCTCGTTCTCGGTGAGCACGGTGCGGGTCGACATCTCCACGCTGATGCCCTGCAGGCCGTTGTCGTGGGACGCCACCTGGTGGACCGTCAACTTGTCGGTGACGGCGGCGGCGATCCCGTTCTTCGCGAAACCCGCCACCGCCAGTGACTCCACCACCGCGCCCGACACCGGCCGCACCGGCATCCCGCGGTCGTCCGCCACACCCGTCACGCACAGCCCGTTGCCGGCCGCGGCGCAGGCGCTGTGGTCGGCCGGGTCGGGCACCAGCACGGAGCGGTTGCCCTGCCCGCGCAGCGTCACCCCGTCGGTGGCGATGGTGACGCTGCCCGGGTAGTTGCCCGCCGCCAGCTCCACCACGTCACCCGGGTGGGCCGCGTCGACGGCGGCCTGCACGGAGGCGCCGGGCTGGACGCGGTGCACGTTCGGTCCGGCGGCGTTCGGTCCGGGGGCGTTGGGGCGGGTGGCGTCCGGGCGGGTGAGGTTCGGGCGGGCCACGGTCGGGGCGGTGGCGATCGGGAAGGCCGGGGACGCCACGGCGAACGGCGAAGCCGGCACCGGGGCGGCGGCCAACAGGGTCGGCACGGTGGCGGCAGAGGCGAGCAGAACGGCGGTGAGACGGGTTCGCGGGCGTTTCGAGGTGAAGAGAGGAGTCATCTGGGGGAGCCGATTTCCAGGGGTCGCGGTCGCGGACGGCGTTGGCGCGCGCCCGCCGCCTCGAAGCTATGGTCGCGCCCCGCCCGCGGCCAGCCGGGTTCGGTCGCAAGGGTTGCCCGCGCCCGCCGAACGGATGGCCGACCGGCGCGCCTGAAGGACGGTCGATCGGACGGCGGCCGGGAGGGCGGCTGGGCGGGCGGTCGGGACGGTGGCCGGGACGGCGATCGGGAGGATGGAACCACCCGTACACCCGATCGGGGGGAACTGCGGCCGGGCACCGGGCCCGCCCGGGCGGGCCGAACCACTATGGACGCATGACTCTGCACCGTGGACGAATCGCCGAGAAGACCGACCCCGCCCCCGACGACCTGCGCCCCACCGGCGTCGGCCGGACCGAGCTGTTCCCCGCCGAGCCGCACTCCGCCGACCACTACCGCACCGAGCGGCAGCGCAGCGAGGAGTACCGGCTCGACGAGGAACTCGCCGCCCGGCACGCCGTCGTCGAGGTCGGCCCCGAGACCGAAGTGGAGACCGCGAACTGGCCGGACACCGACGACCCCGCCTGGGACTACGACGACGTCATTCTCCGGTCGGTCAACTGAGTACCCCTCAGCGCGCTGTGCCCGCCGCTCGACCACGGTCGGACGGCGGGCACAGCGCGCTGAGGGGCATTCGGCGACGGTGCGTTCGTCAGTAACGCTGGGCCTTGACCACCACCGGGACCAGCGTGGTGTCCGAGCTCTTGGTGGAGAACGCCACCGGGTTCTCGGTGGCGCCCGGCGCGAGGTTCTCCACGCCCACCACCGTGGAGTCCACGGCCTGACCCGAGCCGTCGGTGAAGTCCACCTGGATCGCGTACGAGCGGGTCTCCGGGGTGCTGTTGGTGACCGTCACCTTCGCCGCCGTCAGATTGCCGGTCACCTGGGTCGGGATCCCGGTCAGCGTCACATCGCCCAGCGCGTTGCCCGCGTCCGGGACGGTCGCCAGCACCTGCCGCGCCTTCTCCCGGCCCGCCGCCAGCTGGGCGTTCGCCGACGCCTCGAACTCCGCCGCCTGCCGCGACGCCGACTCCCGCGCCGCCGACACCGACGCCAGCGCCGAGGAGTGCAGCGAGGCGAGCGGGGAGGCCGGCTCGCCCGAGAAGTTCTCCGCCCCCACCGTGAACGTCGACATCGCCGCCTGCACCGGGTCCTCGCCCGAGCTGCCGCCGCAGGACGCCATCACCGCCATGCCGGTCGCGGCCGCACCGAGCGCCAGCACGAGCCGCACGCCCCGCCGAGCGCCGCCCCGCCGAGCGCCGCCCCGCCCGGGACGGGTCTGCCGGACGGGCGGGGCCACTCGTCCCTGGCGCAGCAGCGGTCGGCGGGGCGCGGGCTGCCGGATTTGTCGGGTGGTAGGGGCTTCAGCCTCGGTGAAGGCCGGTGGATCGACGGGCCTCGGTTCCCGGGCGGAACTGTTCTGATCCGCGTCTCGCATCGCGCTGCACCCTTTCGCTCAGAACCGCGCCGGCCACTCCGCGCCGCGGTCGATCCGGCGAGCCGTCGGCCCGCACCAGGACGTGCGGAACCAGCGCTCCGCTCTCCGTCCCCATCGTCGGAGCCCGGCAACCCCCCGGGCCAGCGGCGCTGCGCCATTGGGGGGAGTCCGACGGTCCGTCAGATCTACGGCTGTGACGGCGAGATACGTATGACCGGTGGTCGGCGGCTTGGCGGGTGACGGGTGACCGGCGCTCGACGGGTGACGGCGTGCGATGAGGGGAGGTAGTGGGCAGTGGGGGAGCAGCGGATCGTGCGGCGCATGCCGAGTTGGAGCGCGCTGGTCGGGGCGGTGCTGTTCTACTGCCTGTCCTTCACACCGTCGCTGCTGCCCCGCCCCTGGCTCCTGCAGGCCGCCGCCGGGGCGATCACCGCGTTCTTCGGCTACGGGCTCGGCGCGTTCTTCGGCCTGGTCGCCCGCCGGTGCGGGCTGCTGCCTTCGCCGGCCGTGCGGCGCGCCGGGTGGTGGCTGCTGGCCGGAGTCGGCGGCGGCGCCGTCGTGGCGATCACCGCCTGGAGCGTGCGCTGGCAGGGCGACGCGCGGCGCGCCGTCGGGCTCGACCCGCGGATCGGCTGGTGGCAGTGGACGCTGGTGTTGCCGGTCGCCCTGCTGCTCGGTGCGCTGCTGGTGCTCGCCGCACGGGCCGTCCGGCTCGGCACCCGGACGCTGCGGCGGATCTTCGCCCCCGCCGTCCCCGGCTGGGCGGCCGCCGCCGGGGCCGCCGCGCTCGCCGCCGCGCTGGTGGTCGGATTCGTCCAGGGCTTCCTGCTGCGCGGCCTGCTGGGCCTCGCCGAACGCGGCGCCGCCCTGACGGACCGTTCGACCGCCCCGGCATCGTCCGGCCGGAGCTCCCCACCCTCTCCGCCAGTCCCGACTCGTACGAGAGCTGGGACAGTCTCGGTGCGAAGGGCCGCGACTTCGTCGGCCAGGCCCCCACCGCCGCCCGGATCTCCGGCTTCACCGGACGTCCCGCCAAGGATCCCGTCCGGGCCTATGCCGGCCTGCGCTCCGGCGAGGGAATCGGCCTCACCGACCCGGAACGCGTCCTGCAGGAACGGGCCCGGCGCGCCGTCGCCGAACTCGACCGGGCCGGCGGCTTCCAGCGGAAGGTCCTGGTGGTGATGGGCACCACCGGAAGCGGCTGGGTCAACGAACGCATCGCCCAACCGCCCGAGTACCTGTACGACGGCGACAGCGCCGAGGTCGCGTTCCAGTACTCCTATCTGCCCAGCTGGATCTCCTTCCTGACGGAAGGCAAGGCGAGCGAGGCCGGCCGCGCCCTGTACGACGCCGTCCGCGCGCACTGGTCGCAGCTGCCCGCCGACAGTCGCCCCCGGCTGCTGGTGGCCGGCGAGAGCCTCGGCTCCTACGCCGTCGAACAGGCCTTCCCCGGCGGCGTCGACCAGCTCACCACGGAGACCGGCGGGGCGCTGCTGGTCGGCCCCACCCCCGACAACCCGCTGCGGAAGACCACACCGGCGGGCGGGCGCCCGGCAGCCCCGTCTGGCGGCCCGTCCACCAGGACGGCCGCACCGTGCGCTTCGCCCAGCAGACCTCCGACTTCGCGATCCCCGACGCGCCCTGGCCGCAGCCCTGGGTGGTCTACCTGCAGAACGGCAGCGACCCTGTCGTGTGGTGGCAGCCCGCGCTGATCTGGAGCCGACCCGCCTGGCTGAACGGGCAGCGCGCCCACGACGTCCCACCGACCACGCGCTGGTACCCCGTGGTGACGTTCTGGCAGGTCACCTGCGACCTGGCGGCGTCCGAGGCGGTGCCCGAAGGGCACGGGCACCGCTACGGACTGATGCCGGTCGAGGCCTGGTCCCGGATCGTCCCGCCCGACGGCTGGACCCCGCAGGACACCGAACGGCTGGTGGCGTACCTGCGGGAGCAGCCCTGACGCAGTGGCCGACGCGATGTCGGACGCGATGCCGGACGGGGCGTCAGTGGTGCGCCGGCTCGGGGTGGGTCTCCGGGAGGCCGGGGGCCGTCGGAGTGGTGTCGGTGCCGGTGTCGTTGCTGTTGCGGGGGCGGAGGAGGTGGCGGGCGAAGGCGGCGGAGGCCAGCAGTAGGGCGGCCGAGACCCAGGCGGCGATGTTGATGCCGTGGACGAAGGCGTTGTTCGCGCTGGTCAGCAGCTGCCCGGCGAGGTCGCCCGGCAGGGTCGCGGCGGCCTGCACCGCGCCGCCGAGGGACTGGCCGGCCTGGTCGGCCAGCGCCGGGTCCGTGCTGGGCGGGACGGTGAGCGACCCCGCGTACAGGGCCGTCACGACCGAGCCGACCAGTGCGATGCCCAGCGCCGCGCCCAGCTCGTACGCCGTTTCCGACACCGCAGAGGCGGCGCCCGCCTTGTCGGCCGGGGCGGTACCCAGCACCAGGTCCGAGGAGAGGGTGTACACCACGCCTTCGGCGGTGCCCAGCGCCAGGAAGGACGAGCCGATCAGCAGGTACGCGCTGTCCACGCGGATCAGGCCCAGCACCGCGATGCCCAGCCCCATCACCAGCAGACTGGCCGTCAGCACCCGGCGCGCACCCGCGCGCCGCGCCAGCCGGGCCGTCAGCAGACCGCCGACCACCGAGCCGACGAAGGCCGGGAGTTCGGCGACACCCGCCGAGAGCGGCGAGTAGCCGCGCACCAGCTGGAGGTACTGCGACATGAAGAAGATCACACCGGACAGCCCGATCAGGCTGATCAGCGAGGACACCACCGCCGCCGTGAACCGCGGGTCACGGAACAGCCGGACCTCCAGCAGCGGAGTCGGCAGGCGGAGCTGACGCCGTACGAACAGCGCCAGGGCGGCCGCGCCCAGGACGAACGTCGCCGGAGTGGTCCAGGAGGCCAGGCCGTGTGCGGCGAACTCCTTGATCCCGTACACCGCGCCGATCACGCCCGTCATCGACAGCAGCACGCTCGGCATGTCCCAGCGGCCCGGACGAGGATCGCGGGACTCCGGCAGCAACCAGGCGCCGAACACCAGCAGCAGCACCATCACCGGCAGGTTCAGCAGGAACACCGACCCCCACCAGAAGTGCTCCAGCAGCACCCCGCCCACCAGCGGGCCGAGCGCCGCACCCGCCGTCGCGCCCGCACCCCAGATGCCGATCGCGGTCGCCCGCTCCCGGGCGTCCGGGAACAGTGCGCGGATCAACGACAGCGTGGACGGCATGATCGTCGCACCCGCCACACCCAGCAGCGCCCGGGCCAGGATCAGCCAGCCCGGACCCGGCGCGTACGCCGCCAGCAGCGAGGCCGCGCCGAATGCCGCCGACCCCGCCAGCAGCACCCGCTTGCGCCCCAGCCGGTCGCTGAGCGCACCCATCGACACCAGCAGGCCGGCCAGCACGAAGGAGTAGGCGTCGCCGATCCAGAGCAGCTGGGTGCCGGACGGGCGAAGGGTCTCGGTGATCGACGGGATGGCGAGGGACAGCACCGTCGCATCCACCGCCACCAGGGTGACGGCGAGCACGAGGACGCCGAGACCGGTCCAGCGGTGGCCGGACCGGCGGTGGTCGAACCGGCCGTCCCCGGTGTGGTCGGGGCGGACGGCGAGGGGGGAACTCATGGGGTATCAGGTCTCCGTAGAGCGCCGTCGAGGAACAACTCGGCGAGCGAGAATGCACTTTCGCGAGGGGCGAGCCGGCCTTCCTGGACGGCCCAGCCGATGCCGGCCACCAGATCGAAGAACGCCTCGCTGAGCCAGCCGGCCGAGAGCTCGACCCGGAACGTCCCTTCCTGCTGCCCGCGCAGGAACAGTGCGCGGACCCGGGCGTCCTGGAGCTCCCACAGGTCATTGATCTCGGGATCGTCGTACAGCTGGTTCTCACCGGCCAGGAACGCGCACAGCGCGGCATCCGGCACCACCGCGTCCACCAGTCGACGCAACGCCGCCTCGGCGCTGCCCTGCTCCACCTGCGCGACATCCAGCGCGGTGGAGAACCGGCGCAGGCCGAGGGCGCCCACCTCGCGGATCAGCGCCTCCCGGCCCGGGAAGATCCGGTGCAGGGTGGCGCGGCTGATGCCGGCGGCGCGGGCGATCTCGTCGAGATGCGCCGTCGGGCGTCGGGAGAGGACGCCGACGGCTGCCTCAAGGACGGAGTCGCGGTCGGTAGCCATGAGAGCAGCATAACGCAGATGAGACGTTTGTGTCTCACTCTGGAGCTGGGAGTCTCAATGACGGTAGGGGTGGTGCAGACTTTCGAGGGTTCTCGGGGTGGTGCGGGCTCTTGGGGTGGTGCGGGTTTCTGCAGGTGGTGCGGGTTTCCGGGGCGTGTGTGGGGTGCCTGCACGTCGAAGACCCCGCGCGGGGCGCGGGGTCTTCGGGGGTGACGTGCTGTGGGGCTGTGCCGTTGCGGCCGGTCGGGCCGCCGGCCGGGCTCAGCTCTGGTTGTAGAAGCCGGTCTCGTCGAGCGGGCGGTCGATGACCATCACCTCGACGTCCGCCGGCGTGAGCAGGAACACCCGGCGGGCGATCCGCTCGATGCCGCCGCGGGTGCCGAAGATCAGGCCGGAGGCGAAGTCGACCATCCGCTTGGCCTCGGCGTCGTTCATCTCGGTGAGGTCCATGACCACCGGCGTGGCGGCACGGATGTGCTCGCCGACGGTGCGGGCGGCCTCGAACCCGGTGGGCCGGAGCGAGACGATCTTGGACGGCCCGATCTGCCCGCCCGGCAGCGTCTCCTCGCCGTCCCACGCTTCCTCGTACATCGCGGCCGGGTAGCTGCCGGAGGGCATAAGCCACCCGTTGTGGTGCTCGTCGCGAAGTGCTCCCATTAGCCGCGCCTCCCTGTCTCGTTCCGTACTCGTCCCCCGGAGGACAACGGGTCGTTTTGACACGTCATCCACTTGTTGGAACTGTCCGAGTATCGCACTGATCACCGTAGAAGTGCCCGCACGCGCTCACCCGACGGGTTGTGGCGCGGGCGAAAATCCGTGCTTACCCGGATATTCGTAACGACGCCGGCGGCCGGTGAACGGTTGCGCGCGACGACACTATCGGTGGCGGCCGGAGGACAGTTGACTGCGTGTCAACAATCATGTAACGGCTTCACCTGATGGGGTTGGTTTCGGGCCACGGGCCCCCGGTTCTTTCCTCGGGGCCGCGTGTCGTGCGTGGCGTTCGTCTCGTCTGTGCTGTTGGGCGTGTCGCGTACGTCGGCGCGTCGGGAGCCCGGTGGGGTCGGTCGCGGATCGCGCCGACGATCCGTTTGCGCAGCAGGTTGGCGTGGCTGTTGTGCCGGGTGTACTCCTCGACCAGGTGGAAGAGGAGCCAACGGAGCGTCACTTCATTGCCGCGCCACGGACGCTTGGTCACGGTGTCCAACGACACACCCTCGATCGTGGCACGGGTGCAGGCGACGTCCTCCTGCCGGGCGGCAGTGTCGGCCACCGGATCCGCGTCGTCGGCCAGGGCGAAGTCGCCGTCCGGGAGCGCGTCATACCAGTACCGGTCGGCCGGCTCCAGAGTCTCGCCGTTCAGGTACCGGCGGAACCAGTGCCGCTCCACCTCCGCCAGGTTGTCGGATCAGCCCGAGCAGTGACATCGGGGACGGAGGACAGGACTGTTCACGGAGCTGGTCCGGCGTCAGCCCCTCGCGCTTGAGGGCGAGGGTGGCGTGGTGGAAGTCCAACCAGGCGCTGAGCATGGTTGAGCGTGGTCGCCTCGTCGGCGGCGAAGGGTGGAGTGATGCGGGGAGGGGTGCGGGGGGCGTTGGCGTCCGTCATGCCGTCATGGTGGGGGACGGGTGGTGGGGTGTGCGAGCTGTTTTCAGGTGGGTGGCGGCTTGGGTTGAGTTGGTCCGGGTGGGCGCAAGGGGTGGTGCGATGATCGGATCTTCAGTGCTGGTTGATGCGGGTGGGGTGTGGGTGTGCGCAAGGTGATGACGGGGGTGCAGTTGACGCTACGTCTGCTGCTGGAGTTGGCCTCGCTGGTCGCACTGGCGGTCGGCGGGTACGGGCTGTGGGGTGGTGGACCCGTGGCGGTACGTGTGCTGATCGCGTTGGTGCTGCCGGTGGCCGCGGCCGTGCTGTGGGGACGTTACGCCGCACCGCGACGGCCGGTGCGCGACTCGGCGGTGGCCTGGTACGGCGTGCAACTGCTGATCTGGGGCGGATCGGTGGCCCTGCTGGCGGTCACCGGCCACGCGAGCTGGGCGATCTGGCTCGGCGTGCTGATGATCGTCAACACGGTGTGGCTGCGGCTGGTCGGCGAATGGTCGCCGGCGATCGAGCGGTAGGCCGGCGACGGCGTCCGTGAGGTGGCGTGGGCCCGGGCTCCGGTCGCCGGTCCGGCTCCTGTGGCGATGTGCGGCGGGCGGCGGCGGGCAGTGGCCGGGCGGTCAGGTGGTGCGGCGGGAGCGGGCGCGCCAGAGTGAGACGGCGCTGAACACACACATTGCGGCGATCACCGACGCCGAGATCAGGAACGCCGGGGATCCGGGCGAGCTCGCACTCGCCCCCGCGATCACGTACGCCGCGGTGGTCGGGACCACGCCGAGCACGGTCGCCGCCAGGTACGGCCAGAACCGGACCCCCGAGAACGCGCAGGCGAAATTGCCCGCCTGGAACGGCGCCCCCGGGAACAGTCGCACCAGCAGCACGCTGCGGAAACCCTGCTCGGACAGCCGGCGGTCGATCTCGATCAGCACCTTGCCGCGCACCAGCGGCCGCAGAGCGTCCCGGCCGAGCGACCGGCCCAGCGTGAATGCCACGATCGCGCCCACCGCCGAACCGGCGACCGCCAGCGGCACGCCCCACAGCGAACCGAACAGCAGACCCATTCCCGCGTTCAACGCCGGGCGCGGCAGGAATGCCACGGTGCCGAAGGCGTAGGCCGCCAGTGCGATCGGCATCCGCCACGGACCGGTCGCCGCCGCGAGCACCGCCGTCGGATCCCAGAGCAGCAGCGAGGCGGCGGCAGCCGCGAGGACGGCCGCGAGCAGGCCGAGGCGCAGCAGCGCGTGGCGGTGCGCGCGAGGGTGCGGGGCGGGCTCGGCCGGGGTGGCGTCCGCAGCCGGGGTGACGGTGCTGGTGGCGGGGGTTGTGTCGGTGGCGGCTGTGTTGGCGGTGGTTGCGCTGGTGTCGGTTGCGTTGGTGTCGGCCGTGCGGACGTCGGTGTCGCCGTCGGCATGGACGAGGAGCGGCGCGGTGGGGCCGGATGTCGGCTGCGGGGCGGGCACTCGGCGAGCTTAACCGGGGCCGTCGTGATGGTCCGGCGAGGGTGTGCGGTAGTCGGTGCGCGGCCCCGGGCGGGCGGCGACGGCGGCGGACGGGCGGGGGCGGAACCCGTGGGGGGCGTCGGCGGGTGCGGGCTCAGACGGTGGGGCGGCGCAGTTGCTTCAGCAGGGCGATGTCGGCGGCATGCCGGACACCTTCGACGCGGTTGGGGTCGTGGCGTCCGTCCGGGGTCTCGATGATCAGCGGGACGCCGGCGGTGGCCGGGTGCGCCAGTAGAGCCCGGAAGGCGGCGGCGCCGATGTGACCGGCGCCGATGTTCTCGTGGCGATCCTTGCGGGCGCCCGCGACGTCCTGCGAGTCATTGGCGTGGATCAGCCGGAGCCGGCCCGGGCCGACCGCCTGGTGCAGGGCTTCGAAGAGCTCGTCGACCCCATCGGGGGCGGCCAGGTCGTGGCCGGCGGCGAAGGCGTGGCAGGTGTCCAGGCAGACGCCGACCAGTGGGTGGTGGTCGAGCGCGTCCAGGTAGGCGGCGAGATCCTCCATCCGGGCGCACAGCGAGCTGCCCTGGCCGGCCGTCGGCTCCAGCAACAGCCACGGGGCGTCGTCCCCGTACCGATCGAGGCCGTCCAGGATCGGCATGACCTGCGCGCGAACCTCGGCCAGCGCCTCCTCCCGGGTACCGCACAGCGCCGAACCGGTGTGAACCACCGCGCCGAGCGCGCCGATCGCCGCCGAGCGGTGCAGCGAGTGCGTCAGCGACTCGACCGAACGCTCACGGGTCGCCGGCGAGTCGGAGCCGAAGTTGATCAGGTAGGGCGCGTGGACGTACGCCGGGATGCCCTGCTCCGCGCACGCCGTACGGAACGCCAGGTCGTGCGCGGGATTCCCGGCCGGAGTGGCCCACCCGCGCGGGTTGGCGACGAACACCTGCACCGCCTCCGCACCGACCTTGGCGGCGTAAGCCAGCCCCGTCCCCGCCAGACCCTTTCCGGCCACGGGAACATGGGCGCCGATCGGGTTTCGCGGGGCGGAATTCATGGCCCCGAGCATCCCACGGCAGGATGGACCAGCAGGTCACCGGGGTCGTCGACGGCTTTCTCTCCCGTGGCCGGCCATTCGGCGGAGCTCGCACGGGCCTGCCGAGCGGGTTTGCCGAGCGGGCCGGGGCGGCCCCGCGGAGTCGGTCCGAGGATGCCCGCCGGACAGTCGGCGGGTGACCGAGTTCGACCGAACGGTTCATGGGCAGACGACGGGACGGAGAGGCGAAAGCAGATGGACGAGTCACTGGCGCGGGCACAGCGCGGGCACTGGGAGCGGACGTACTCCGCCCACCCCGGCATGTACGGGGACCAGCCGTCGGAGTCGGCAGAGCATGCTGCCACGGTGTTCCCGCCCCGTGGCGACGTGCTGGAACTCGGCGCCGGACACGGACGCGACGCGCTGTTCTTCGCCCGCCAGGGCTTCACGGTGACCGCGGCCGACTTCAGCCCCGTCGGCCTCGACCAGCTCGCCGCGCGGGCGGCCGCCGACGGCCTGACGGTGACCACCCTGGTGCAGGACGTCCGCCGACCGCTGGGCCTGCCGGACGGATCGGTCGACGCGGTGTACGCGCACATGCTGTTCTGCATGGCGCTGTCCACGGCCGAGTTGGAGGCGCTGGTCGGGGAGGTGCGGCGGGTGCTGCGGCCCGGAGGTGTACTCGTGTACACCGTGCGGCACACCGGCGATGCGCACTTCGAGACCGGGACCGGCCACGGCGACGACATCTGGGAGCAGAGCGGCTTCGCCGTGCACTTCTTCTCGCGGGAGCTTGTGGACCGCCTGGCGGACGGCTGGACCCCGGCCGAGGTCGAGCCGTTCGAGGAGGGCGACCTGCCGCGCCGACTGTGGCGGGTGACGCAGCGCCGGACGGACAGAGACGTTGAACGTCTGGGGTGAGCTGAGCCTTCGCCGGTGCTGATCCGGGCCCGGGCCCGGCCCCGGGTGCGCGGGACTGCGGGCGGGCTTCAGGCCTGGGCACGCCTGCGGTGAGGGGCAGGATCGGCTCTCCTGCTCCTCACCCCGGCGGCGTCGGTCGGTCGGTGACTCGACCGGTGGTGCCGGTGGCCTTGCCGGTGGTGCGAGCGGCGGCCCGGGTCGGACTGTCTCAGCGGGTGGGCTCCAAGGAGCCGGACGGGGTTGCGGAGCCCGCGGAGTTGCGGTGGCGCATGGCCGTGGCGGACGGAATCAGTGCGGCCGCCAGCAGGGTGACGACGACGAAGGAGACCGTCAGCGAACTCGCCTGGGCGATGCCACCCACCACGGCCGGGGCGACCAGGCCGGAGGTGTACGTGATGGTGGCGACACCGGCGATGGACTGACTCGGGTTGGTGCCGGCCCGTCCGGCGGCGGCGAACGCGAGCGGAACCACGACGGCAATGCCTATGCCGATCAGCGCGAACCCCGGAATGGCCAGGTACGGAGTGTGGGCGAGAACCACCAGCACGCCGCCGACGGCGGCGACCACACCGCTGATCCGCACCGTGAGCACCGGGCCGAGGCGTCGGATCACCGCGTCGCCTGCCAGGCGGGCCGTGGCCATGGTGGCGGCGAAGGCCGTGAAGCAGGCAGCGGCGGTCGATGCGGAGGCACCGGTGATGTCGCGGAGATAGACGCCGCTCCAGTCCATCGAGGCGCCCTCGGCGAAGACGGCGCAGAAGCCGACCAGCCCGATGACCAGTGCTTCCTTCGGCGGCAGCGCGAAGCGGGGCGGCGCCTCCTCGTCGTCGGTCGGTCGGACGTCGAGCAGGCCGCGCGACACGACCTGGGCGATCAGCACCAGGATCAGCGCCGTCACCGCGTACTGGATCCGGGCGTCCATCTGCTGATGCGCCGCCAGTACACCGAAGCCGGAGCCGATCAGGCCGCCCAGGCTCCACATCCCGTGCAGGCCCGACATGATCGAGCGGCCGAGCCGCTCCTCGACCTCGACGCCCTGGGCGTTCATCGCCACGTCCGACATGCCGGCCGTCGCGCCGTAGAAGAACAGGGAGAGGCAGAGAACCACCAGGTGCGGGGAGAGCGCCGGCAGCGCCAACGAGAGGCACCACAGGGAGAGCAGGCCCTGCAGCGCGGCCCGGGCCCCGAAGCGGTGCACGATGCGACCGGCCAGCGGCATGGCGATCGAGGCGCCGATCGCCGGGAACACCAGGGCGACACCGAGCTGGCCGGGACTCAGATCCAGCTGGTCCTTGATCCACGGGATGCGGCTGACGAAGGTGCCGGTGACAGCACCGTGGACGGCGAACACCAGCGCCACGCTCAGTCTTGCGCGCCGGACATCCTTGAGAGCTTCGCCCATTCTGGGCTCCCCCTTGGGTCGATCGGATTCGCAATAAACTATCAGGGACCCTGCCTGATAGAAACCTCTGGAAGGATGCAGGCTCATGACGACCGCTCGCACCGCCACGCCGAGCACCGCCCGGGCCATCAACGACAGGCTCGCCCTCGACCTGCTGCTCGAACGGGGCCCGCTCACCGCATCCGACCTGCGCACGCTGACCGGACTCTCCCGGCCCACTGTCGCCGACCTGCTCGAACGGCTCCAGCGCAGTGGACTGGTCGCCCAGGCCGGGGAGAGTGCCGCGCTCCGCCGTGGCCCCAATGCCCGTCTGTACGGACTGGTCGCCGATCGAGCGCACCTCGCCGGAATCGACATCCGCGCCACCGGTGTCAGCCTGGTGGTCGCCGACCTGACCGGGCGGGCCCTCGGCACGGCCACCATCGCGGCACCGACGGGAGGCGAGCCCGGCGGGCCGGGCCGGCTGCCGACCGGCGAGGCTGCTTCGGGTGTCGCGACTGTCGCGACCGACCGGCCGGTTCGGGCGCTCGGGGCAGTTGGAGTGGTCGGCGCGGGGGCGACCGGCCCCGCAGGAGATGAGGCGGGGGAGGGCGATCTGCTCGTGGAGCGGACCGTCGACGTCCTGCTCGCGACCGCCGCCGAGGCCGGTGCCCGCGAACTGCACACCGTGGCGGTCGGCGCACCCGGCCTGGTGGACCCGGTGAGCGGCGCGCTCAACAACTCCGGGAAGCTGCCCGAGTGGCACAGCAAGCTGCTCGCCGCCCTGCGGGCCCGCCCCGGGACGGAGGTGATCCTCGAGAACGAGGTGAACCTGGCGGGGATCGCCGAGCATCGGATGGGCGCAGCCCAGGGCCGGAAGGATTTCGCCCTGATCTGGCTGAGCCACGGCGTCGGCGCGTCGGTGGTGCTGGACGGCCGACTACGGCGCGGGGCGTCCGGCGGTACCGGCGAGATCGGGTTCCTGCCCGTCCCCGGAACCATTGGCCTGCCGGACGCCACCCGGTGCGACGGTGGGTTCCACTCGCTGGTCTCCAGCGCGGCGATCTGTGAACTCGGGGCCCGCCACGGACTGCGCGCCGAGCCCGACGGGCCGGCGCCCGGCGCCGAGGCCGTCGTGCGCCTTGCTGTCCAGAGCGGAGCCGACGCCTTCCTGGAGGAATTGGCCGGACGGATCGCGATCGGAGCCTCCGCCATCTGCGTGGTGCTCGACCCCGGCTGCGTGGTGCTGGGCGGCGAGATCGGCCAGGCCGGCGGGCCCGAGCTGGCTGCCCGAGTCGAACGCCACCTTGCCCGGCTCTCTCCGCTCGCCACCGAAGTCCGTGCCGGTACGGCGGGCGGAGGTGCTGTGCTCGCCGGCGCGGTGCTGACCGCCGGTGACGCGGCGCGCCGCGAACTGTTCGGAGGCGAGTGAGGCTCCGGCCGCGGCAGGTGAGCAGGCCGAGGACCGGGGCTCCGTGCAGCTGACGGGTCGTCGGGTCGCGTGGTCGAGGACCGCCGGTGGTGGGGTGTGTATGCGGTCGGTTGCCGGTACGGCAGGATGACGGGGTCTGTCCCGCTTTCCGTCAGCCGCCCAGGAGCTGCATCCATGGCCATCCCCGACCGGCCTGTCCATCCGTACCGCATCGGCGAGGCGGCCTCCATGCTGGGGGTGAGCGCCGACACCATGCGGCGGTGGGTGGACGCCGGGCGCCTGCCGGCGACCCGTGACGAGCACGGCCATCGGATCATTGCCGGTGCCGAACTCGCTTCCTTCGCCCGGGAGCTGGCGCGTCCGGAGAACGGCGAGGCGGAGGGGCGTTCCTCGGCGAGGAATCGGTTCCCCGGCATTGTGACCGCGGTGGTGCTGGGCGACGTGGCCGCGAAGGTGGAGATCCAGGCCGGGCCGTTCCGGGTGGTCTCGCTGATCAGCCGGGACTCGGCGGAGGAGCTCGGACTGGTTCCCGGCGCCCCCGCCACCGCCGTCATCAAGTCGACCAACGTCGTCATCGAGCGCCGCTGACCCACTGCCCGGTTGGTGCGTCGCCGCTGCAGGTTTGCCAGTCTCCCGGGCAGGCCGGACGCGACGGCCGTCACCAGGTATCGGAGGTGCCTGCGCAGTGGCGAAAGGATGCCGCCTAGGATGCGGAGTTCTGCGGCCAACCGCCGGCGAGGCGGACCGTGGTGTGAGTTGCCCGACTGTGCGAGAGGACGACCCCGTTGAAGAGCCGCGTGCGCGCCGTTGCCCACCGTGGTGACCCGTACCAGCACCGCGAGAACACCCTGCCAGCGGTCACTGCCGCTCTTGCGGCGGGAGCGGACGCCGTTGAGGTCGACGTCCAGCTCACCAAGGACGGCGCGCCTGTACTGCTCCACGATCAGACGTTGGAACGGCTCTGGAACGACCCGCGACCGATCAACCGCGTGACCTCCGAACAGCTCGCGGAACTGGCCACGCCCGGCCTGCGGATCCCCACCCTCGCCGAGGTGCTGCCGGTCGTCGCGCAGACCGACGGCCGACAGTTGCTGATCGATCTGGACGACGCCCGGCCTGCCGCTGCGACCTGGCGCACCGTCAGCGACCTCAATCTGACCGACCGCGTCGCCTTCTGCGGGTCGGTCGCCGCGATGCTCGCCGTGCGGGAGCTCGCGCCCCGGGCGGAGATCTCGCTGACCTGGAACCGACTTCAACTGCCCAAGCAGCGACTGCTGGAGGAGCTGCGCCCCAGCTACCTCAACCCTCCCTTCGGACTGGTCGACGAGCGCTTCGTCGCGGCCGTGCACGACGCCGGCCTCGGCCTCGCCACCTGGACCGTCGACCTGCGCCGGACGATGCGACGCATGCTCGACGTCGGCGTCGACTCGCTCACCTCCAACCGGGTGGCCTTGCTGCGCCGCACGATCGACCAGCACCCCGACGCCCGACGAACCCCGTGAGACGCCACCATCTCCGGCGGCGCGCCGCAGAGCAGGTGACTGCCAGCTGCGATGACCGTTTCGTGTTGAAATAAGACGACCATGGCGGCTTTCCGGCGGCGGAGGTGGCGGTGGCAACGGGCGACTCTCCGGAACCACACGAATCGAACGAGCATGCCGAGCCGCAGACACCGTCCGGCGAGCGGGGAGGCTCCAAGCAGCCCAACGTGAACGACTCGGATCGGGGCCCGTCGGCTGCAGAGCCGGATGACCACCCCGGTGCGCCGGGGTCGGCCGGTCAAAGCGGATCAGCTGGCGGACATGCCGGTCCAGCCGAAGGTGCCGGAGCCGGTGCGGCCAGCGGAGGACGGGCCGACGGTCCTGTCTCCGGTGAGCGGGCCGAGGGTGACCGCGGTCCCGCCAGTGCGGCGTCGGCATCCGGCGAACGATCGACATCAAGTGAGAACACCTCCATAGGTACTGAGAGCCCGTCGGGAACGGGTGCAGTAGTGGCAACCCGCATGGCGGGGTCGGACGATCGGAGGCCGGCCCTGATGCTGCCGCCATCCGTTCGTGCGGCCGCTGCCTGGTCGGCGGCGGTGATTCTCCTCATCACCGTCGCCGGGTTCGCGGTGTTCGTGGTCGTGGAACTCAGGGCGGCGACCATCCCGATGCTGGTCGCGCTACTGGCCACCGCCCTGCTCTACCCGGTCATGCCATGGCTGGTGAACCACGGCGTAAGCCGCGGCGCGGCAGCTGGACTGACCTGTGCGACTCTGGTGCTGGTCGTCACCAGCGGCATCGCACTGCTCGTCAACTCCCTGGTGGACAGCGCTCCGCAGATCGCCGCCGGACTTCAGCAGGCGGGCGACCGGATCGCCTCATGGCTCGGACCGCTCGGCGACAGAATCCAGTACGCGCTCCGTCAGAGCGCCGGTTCGGGAAGCAATCTGGTGGACTCCCTCGCCAATGGTGTGCTGTCCGGACTCGGCCTGGTCACTCAACTGCTCACCGGAGGGGTGCTGGCCCTCGCCCTGATCTTCTTCTTCCTGCGCGACGGCCACCGGTTTGGTGACGCCATTCACGAGTTGATGCCCGGCAAGCACTCCGACACGGTGATCGCCTGCGGTCAGCAGGCTTTCGCGGCCATGGCCGGGTTCATGCGCGGCACCACGTTGATCGCGCTGATCGACGCGACGTTCATCTCCATCGGACTGCTGCTCCTCGGTGTCCCGGGCGCGGCCGGATTGGGCGCCCTGGTTTTCATGGGGTCCTACATCCCGTTCGTCGGGGCCTTTCTCTCCGGAACTGTGGCGGTACTCGTGGCCCTCGCGAACGGCGGCCTCGGTACTGCCCTCTGGGCGCTTGGTGTGGTGCTGGCGGTGCAGGCGATCGAGGGCAACATCCTTCAGCCGGTCATTCAGAGCAGGACCGTCGAGCTCCACCCCGCGACGATCATGATTGCGGTGGTGGCGGGCTCCGGGATCGCCGGAATCATCGGAGCCCTCCTCGCCGTTCCGGTCAGCGCGGCCGGCCTCGGCGTGGTGTCGGTACTGCGCGGCAGTGCGAAGACGCCTGGGGCGCCGACGAACCGTCGCAGGCGACACCGCTCCGAGAGCCAAAGTCCTGAGAGCTGAAGCTTCGAATCCGATCGTTGATCAGTGGCGGGCTTCCCGGCTGAGGGCCAGGTGGGTGGGTACCTGGCGGATGGTCGTTGGTGGCAGCGCCGGGGCAGCCCCGGTCAGCGGCCCCCGGCCGTGCTGAGACGGTCAGGGAGCGGGGAAGTAGGCGGCGAGCCAACGGTCCAGTTCGGCGAACACCTGCGCCCGGACGGCCTCGGACGAGAGAACCAGGTCATGGACACCGCCTTCGATGCGAATGATGGTGACGTGTCGGCCGAGACGTGGTGCGAGCGAGGCAATGTCGTCGGCGCGCAGGACCCCGTCGGTGTGCATCAGTGCGGGATCCCACCGGCTGGTGACGGTGGACGCCGTGGAGGCCATCATCAGGATCGGACAGTCGACGGAGAGCCCGCGTCGGACCGTGCGGTGTCCGCGCTGGATCGCCGCCAGCCAACCGGCATAGAGCGGAAAGCCTTCGGCCGGCTTCAATGTGAGGTCGAATTCCCAGCTGCCGCGGTGCTCCCGGTGAAGGCTGTGGACGTAGTGCGGGTTGAGTGGTGTCGGTAGCTTCCGGGTGGGAGTGGCCCGACCGAGGGCATCGAGTGCAGGCGCCCCGAGGGTGCGAACCACGGGCGAGGCCGGCATCGACAGGAACGGGCTGTTGAGGAACAGGCCGTCGACCAGTCCACGCCCACCACGCCGGGACGTCCACAGCGCCGCCACCAACCCGCCGGTGGAGTGTCCGTTCATCAGCACCCGGGTGTGGCCGTCGACTTCCCGGATCACACGGATCGCCTCGTCCAGTTCCTCGTCGTACGCGGTGAGGTCAGTGACGAAGTTGGGGGACTGGTGGGGTCGAAGCGATCGGCCGTACTTGCGCAGATCCAGGGCGTAGAAGGAATAGCCCGCGGCCGCGAAATGGTCGGCGAGGTGAGTCTGGAAGAAGTAGTCGGTGTAGCCGTGCAGGTACAGCACCGCCTGACGGGATCCCGGAACCAGCCTGCGGATCAGCGTGGCACTGACTTCCCCTTCCTCGTCCGGGATCAGAGGGAGCTCCGCCGCTTCGTACGGGGCACCCAGGATGTCTTCGCGGAACTCCATGTCAGCCACACCCACTTCCTGCTCTGCTGCGCCGCCCCGGGGCCGTCCGGGGTGGTCCATCTCCGCGACCATACCGGTCGGTAGATCGCTCGGTTTGGGAAGACTGCCCTGGTCGGGCCTAAGCTGCCCGCATGGTTGTCCCTTCGTCGATCGTTCTCCGCCCCGTCACACTCCGGAGGCCTGCCCGATGACCGGGCCGACCGCCGGCCTGCCCGACCCGCGCCCCGTGGAGCGCCAGGTGGCGCTCGGGACAGCCAAGCTGATGCCCGACATCGACGACGAGGGCGGTTGGCTGCTCACCCTCGACGGCACCCCGCAGTCGTATGTCGACCTCCAGGACCCCACGCACCTGGAGTTCGAGTACGTGCAGCGGATCGCCCACCTGCTGGACGTGGTCGCAGACTCGGGGGAGCCGCTCGACGTCCTGCACCTCGGTGGTGGTGCGCTCACCCTGCCCCGATACCTGGCCCGGACTCGGCCTGGCTCGCGGCAGCAAGTGGTCGAGGTCGACGGGCCGTTGACCGAGTTCATCGCGGAGTACCTCCCGTGGCCGTCCGGTATCGACGTGGTGGTCGGCGATGCGCGGTCGGCGCTCGAATCCGTGGCGCGAGGGACGTTCGACGTTGTGGTGGCGGACGTCTTCCGCGGATCGCGGACGCCGGCGCACCTCACGAGCGTGGAGTTCGTCCGGCTGGCCGCGGCCACGCTCCGGCCCGGTGGGTGCTACGCAGCGAACCTCGCAGATGGTCCGCCACTCGCGTTCGCCAAGGCCCAGACGGCGACCGTTGCTGCCGTCTTCGCCCACGTCTGCCTGGTGGCCGAGCCCAGCGTGCTGCGCGGCCGACGGTACGGGAACGTTCTGCTGATCGGCTCCGATGAGCCTTTGCCCACGGGGGAGTTGAGTCGGCTGCTTGCCTCCGATCCCTTCCCCGCCCGACTGACGGAATCGCCGCAGCAGGCGTCCGAGCCGGTCACGGATGCGACCGCGGAGGATTCGCCGCCCCCACCCGCTGGGGCGTTTTCGTTGAGCTGAGCCGGACAGCGGCTCTCGCGGGGTGCTGTGCAGGAAGTCGTACTTGATGCCGCGCTCCATTCCCTGGAAGACGGGACGGCGGGTCAGGAATTGGCCAGGACGAGCATCGGCTGAACGGAACGCCGGACAGCGGCGGTGTGGGCGTGCCGTTCAGCCGATGGCAGACATGGCTGGCCAAGCGGACCGGATACGAGTGAGCTGATCAGTCCGCGGAGAGAACGAGTCGGCGCGCTGTTTCGCGGTAACCGAGCAGCTCGAAGGCGGCAATCATGGGGTGGTTGGTGAGGTCCGTGTCGGCACGGACGACGGACTCCTTGGCCTCGTCGGCGAGGACTCTGGTGACTTCGGCGAGGATCTCGGCCACGAAGCCCCGTCCGCGGAATTCGGGAAGGACTCCGAGATAGCCCACTACAGGCGCAGTGGGGTTGCGTGACGGGATCCCGAAGCCGACCACCTGCCCGCTGGACGTTCGAGCTATTCGCCACCAGGAGCGCTCACCGAGCATGTCGTGGTGGTAGAAGGCGACATCGTTCCGGGCCTGTTCCTCCGGCCCGAGAAGCAGCGCCTTGTGTGTGGTGGCTGCGTCCAGGCTGCCGGGCAGGACTCGGCGGAAGAGATCGACGAACACCTCGTCGTCGGGCTCCGGCGTGAACACCAGTCGGTCCGACAGGGTGGGCACCGGCCGTTCCGCAGTCCACTCGAAACGGAGACGCTCGGTGGAACGGCGAAGGCCGGCCGCTTTCGCTGCCTCGCGGCGCCACTCCACTGCTGCGGCAGCCTCGGGCTGACCACGCCAGGTCGGCGGCAGAAACAGATGGTAGTCCGGCGGGACAGCGAGGCCGTCAGCGGCGAAGCCCTGGTGGGCAGCCCCAAGGAGGGCGGCAGCAGCTGCGGTGCGAGAGTCACCGGACAGCGGGGGTGGCTGCAAACCTTGCGCATCGAGAGTGGCGCGAGCCGATGGAGCGCCGGTGATGAACAGGGCGTCCAGGCTTCGGGGGCGAGCATCGCCGGGCATGCCCCACCAAACGGCGACCACCAACGGCATTCGCTCGGGCCGTGCCTCGGCAATCCAGATCCACTCCGGACGGTACTCGCCTTCGGCAAGCCGGGCGCGGACGACATCGGCGGAGACCATGGTGGACGGGTCGAGCTGGATGCAGGAGAGGACAGCGTCAAGCTCCTGGGAAAGGATCGGACGGAAGATCACAGTGCCTCCGGGACAGGGAAGGGTGGGAGGCGAGCCCGATCGTTGCGACGCATGATGACCGTTGAAGTGGAGACGGATCAGGCGGTCGCACGAGTCGGGTGCGCCGTGGGAGGGAGATGAACTATCGGCACCACCACGGGACCTCCTCTCGAAACCCTGACAGCGTGCGTGCAGTGCCAGGTCGCCAATGAGTCACTGCCAGACCGTCGATGGAGCTGATCCACCGTCAGTGTCCCGGATCTTAGAAAGACCGGCCGACGGTCCGCAAATTATTTTCCGGCACTTCTTCCGAGATCTCTGAGCGATCTCGGAAACCACCGGTCGGGGCGGCTGGCGGCGACGCGAAGGCAGGATTGGTGGTCTGATGCACCGGACAAACGGGCAGGTTACGGTGAATTACTCGAAAGAGTGGTTCCGGAGATATTGGCGGCTAGGGAGGTTGGCGTCGATCTGGCGAAGGTAGAAATGCCCATGGCGGTGTTGAATCCAAGGGGAGGTGTCGGTCGATGAGTGGGCGGCTTGGAAGGCCGGCGCTGGCAGGTACCGGCCGTTAAGGGTGGTGCGAGCTGTCCCGCGGAGGCGCCGAGGGCCAGGTGCGGCCACTGAGGGCGAAGCCGCCTCCGGTTGCGGTGGATCGGATCTCCCCGCCGCGCAAGGGGCGTCTCGGCTCGATGGTCATTGGATCCGTCCGCGCGTCGGTGTCGAGGGTTCCGCAGGCCGGCCTGTGGGTGCAGGCGGCGGCGGACTGATTTTCATTCTGATCGGAGAGGAATTTAAATGTTGAATTGTTTGAGAAATCTCGCTACGGTCGGCCGCGCCGGCGGCCTCGGCGGTCGGCAGGGAAATTTCAGAAGAATTAGGAGGTGGCAGTGGTCGTGGAATTTTCCGCGGAGCCTGCATCCCGCAGGTCAGCCGCGCATGGACTGAGCGCACCGACGGTGCGCCTGGCCGGGTCGATCCTGGTCGGGCTTGCCGCAGGTCTGGTGCTCCAGGCTTGGACGGTCGCGTTTCTGGGGCGCTTGGGCGGCGAGGCTCTTTACGTTCGCTCGGTCTACACGCCGATCGGGTATCTCGCGTTGGCCGTGACGGAGGGCCTGGTGGTCGCTGCACAGGTATCGGCAGGTCGTGCGGCAAGCAGCGGTCGACACAGGGAGGCGCTCAAGTCCGTTCCGACCTTCTTCGTCGCAGGCGGAAGCCTGTTACTGCTTCAGGCGGCAGTCGTGGCAGTGGCACCTGGTGCCGTGCCGGCGGTGCTGGGGGTGGCATCGGACGAGCAGCGGCCGGTGATGGTGTTCATCGTTGCGACAGCAGTGAGCAGCGCTGTCGGCCTGATCCCCTACCTGGGGGCGGGAGTGCTGCGGGGTCTCGGGTTCACCGGGGCAGCTGCCTGGCTCGGCGTCGCGTTCACCGTCCTTTCCATCGCGGGAATGACCGCGCTCCACTGGGCGACCGGGCTCGGGGTTCTGGCCGTCCCGATCGGGGGCCTGCCGGCCACAGTGCTCGTGGGGGCAGTCACCGCAATCGTGCTGAGGCGGAAGGGACTTGGGTGGCCTGTGCTTCGAGGGGATCGACAGGCAGCCGGGGAGGTCTGGAAGCTCGGCGCGCCGGTTGCTGCCACGTTCCTGCTGCTCTCGGCGGCCACGCTCGGATATTTGACGGTACTGCAGTCCGCCGGGCCCACCGAAGTCGCCGGGTTCAGCCTCGGGCAGATGGCAAGTTCGTTGGTGATGGTGGTCGCTCTGGCGATCGGTTCGGGCGCGGCAATCGCCGTGACGCTGACGCCGGGTGAGAACCGACAGGGCATCAGCCTTGCCGGCCTGACCACAACCCTGCGGCTGTCCCTCCCGCCGTACCTGGTGATCGGCGCAGGTGTCTTCCTGTTCCGGGGAGCGATAGCCGGGGCTCTGACGAGCGACCGGGCGACGGCTGCAGTGACAGCCGAGTACTTCGCCTGGACCGGGCCGACGCTGGCATTGTTCGGCGGAACGCTGGCGCTGCTGACCTACCTGGAACAGATCGGCCGGGCCGGCATGGCGTTCACGCTGAACGCGGTGTACTTCGCGCTGATGGTGGCCGCGGCGTTCCTGATGCCGGGGCAGGTGACAAGCGGTGATCTGGCAAGGTTGACCGCGACCGGGAACCTGCTGGGGTTCGTCAGTCTCTGGTTCAGCGCACGGTTCCTGATACGTCGCGGCTGAGGACGCTGACGGGCGCACCGAGCATCGGGTCCGGGGAAGTACAGAGACGGCGAGCGACATGGATGGTCACATGGGTGAGGCAGTGGGACGCATCATCTTCCTCAACGGCACGTCCAGTTCGGGGAAGTCGAGCATCGCGGATGAGTTGCTGGACCTCCTCGACGACGAGGTCTGGTTCCATCTCGGCGTCGACATGTTCAACGCCATGCGGACCAAGCGTGCGATGGAGCAGGCCCAGTTCGACGAAGCGCTGAAGCGGACCAGGATGGGATTCCATCGATCGATCGCTGCGATGGTGGAAGCCGGCAACAGCGTGATCGTCGACCACGTCCTGAGCGAACCGTGGCGGCTTGCGGACTGCTTGGACGTTCTCAGTCCCTATCAGGTCCTGTTCGTCGGGGTCCGCTGCGACGTGCGGGAACTGACGCGACGTGAGACCGCGCGGGGTGACCGGCCATCCGGTCTGGCAGCCCAGCAGTACGACCTGGTGCACCGTCACGGCGACTACGACCTCGAATGTGACAGCGGGGCGTACTCGCCGCGTGAATGCGCGGAGCAGATCAAAGCGTTTCTTCCGAACCAGTCGGGCTGGACCGCCTTCGAGCGTCTCCGGGCAGGCGCAGGACGGTAGCACCCGCGATCCGGGACAGGCGGTGAAGGAGCAGTGAGACCTTAGGCTGAGCCAGGGTCGGCAGTGGCGGTCGGTCAAGAAGGGGAGTGCCAGGGTGGCGGGCAAAGACAGCGTGCCTGGGCAGGTTCGGGTGGCGGCGGCGCAGTTCGAGTGTGTGCCGGGAGATGTGGAAGCGAACGTCGGACGGATCACGGCGCTGGCGCGGAAAGCGCGGGAGGCCGGTGCGGCCGTGATGTTCGGGCCGGAGCTGTGCCTCACGGGATATGAGCTGGCGATGATCGCTGCGGATCGGCGGCTGTGGACGGAGCCGGACGATGTGCGACTCGATCCGATGCGTGGCATCGGCATAGCCGTGGTGGTCAATGGCGTTGCTGCGGGGCCCGAGGATCAGCCGCAGATCGTCAGCACCGTGTACGGGCCGGACGGAGCTCTGGTGACGACGTACGCGAAGGAGCATCTGTACGACAACGAGCAGGAGGTGTTCACGGCAGGCAGCGGCGGTGGCAGGTTCTGGCTGGACGGGGTCGGATACTCGCTCGCCACGTGCTTCGACAACCACTTTCCCGAAGTGGTAGAGCGAAATGCGGCGCTGGGGTGCCAGGTTCATCTCGCCAGTTCGCTGTACGGCACCGGAGGCGGGCGGGAAGAGCGGCGGACAGTGCATCCATCGATCGCGAAGACGACCGGCATGCACGTGATGTTGGCCAATCACGTCGGCGTCGCCGGACCGTGGACGGGCTGCGGCGGCAGTGCTGCCTGGGCGCCGGACGGGACGTTGGTGGCAGAGGCGGACGAGACTGGGCCGAAGCTGCTGGTGGCCGACCTGGAGGTGGAGATGAGCAAGTGAGGACGGGCGGAGGGCCGGTACAGGGCGCTGAGCGTCAGCGGTAGTCGTCGTCGGGCACCCGGTCGGCCAGGTCGTCGAGGACGGTGAAGCGGACTGCTTCGCGCAGCGGCTCGTCGGGAGCTGCGTCGTCGAACTCGGCCTCGGCGTCCTCATCCGGGTAGACCAGGTGCACGGCGGCCTCCTCGGCGCTGGCCGCCCCGCCGTCAGGGCCCACGTCGGAGCCTGCGGTGTCGATTCCGTCCTCGACCAGGCGCCCGGCGCGCGGGGACGGACCGGCGGTCCAGCGGTCGTCGACCTCCTCGGGGTCTTCGTCGGGCTCCTCCTCGGACAGCAACTGCTCCAGGGACTCCCCGCGTGCAGCCTCTCCAGGCGTCGTGCCGTACGCGATCGCGCCGTGGTACGAGTCGGCAGGCACGACTCCCGTGTCCAACGGGTCGTCGTCGAGCCGGTCGGTGAGCAGGGAGTCGGCCGGTTCGAGAACGCCGTCGTCCTCGGCGGGTTCCGGGTCCTGGGCGTCCCAGTCGGTCATAGCAGCACCTGTCCTCGTCACTCGGGGTGAGCTTCCACCCAGCCTCTTCATGCTCGCCAGGGAGCGACCGGGCTCGCAACACGGCGCGGTGGCGGTGCCCCGAGAGGGCAGCCGCAGACTGTCTGGCAGCCGGTGTTGCCGACATGTGCGGTCGGTGACGCACGGTGCCGTGCGGTGACCGGCCCTGCTGTGAGGATCTGGAGGCCGGAAGTGTCGGTGGACGGAGCGGTCGGTCTGCGAGCGACATGCCGAGGTGGCCAGCGGACCGGGTTGATGGCGGCGGAAGGCGACGGGCGGAGCCGGTCGGGTCGATGGTGCGGCAAGGGATGATGGGCGGCGAGGACGAAACGCGCTCTGGCCGGTTGGTGAGGTCGGCGAAGCGGACGGGGTCGGACCGGGTGGACGGAGGAGGTGTGCAGTGGTGAGGGTCGGTGGCGTGCCAGGGTTCGTCGGGCGGCGGCATGAGCTCGCGCGGCTGGTCGGGGCATTGCGGGCGGCGCCTTCAGTGGTGCTGGTGGAGGGCGAGGCCGGTGCCGGGAAGTCCGCGTTGGTCCGGCAGGCGCTGGCAGAGGCCGGTGTGGCGCCGGAGCGAGTGCTGACCGGGTATTGCCACCCGCTCGCCGAACCGGTGCCGCACGGGCCTGTGCTCGATGCGTTGCGTCGCAGCGGCCCATTGCTGTCAGAGGTGTCGCCACTGCCGCCGAGCACGGGCGCGCTTCGGCCGTGGCTGCCGGATCTCGGGGTGTGGCTCCCGCAGGAGGTAGCGGGCGGGGACGAACGGTACCGACTGGTGCAGGGCGTGCGGGCGCTGCTCAGTGTGCTGGGCGGAGCGGTGCTGCTGATCGAGGACGCACAGTGGGCGGACCGGGCGAGTCGGGACCTGTTGTTGCTGCTGGCACGGGATCCGCTGCCGGGTCTGTCCTTGGTGGTGACCTACCGGGCGGAGGAGACGGAGGCGGGTGTGCCGGTGCTGGGAGCGGTCTACCGCTGCCCGCCGGGGGTGGCCGGCGGGGCGGTCCAGCTCGGGCCCTTGGAAGAGACAGCTGTGCGGGAGCTGGTCGCCAGGGAGTGGGGCGCCGACGTGGCCCCCGAGCTGGCGGCGGTGCTGAGCGAACGGTCCGGTGGCCTACCGGCGGCCGTCGTGGAGGATCTGGCGGCTCTGCGCACCAGCGGCCCGCACACGGAGCCGGTTTCGGCACTGGCCACCGCCGAACTGCCGCGGGGCCTGCGGGACACGGTCGTCGAACGGCTGACCAGGCTCGGCCCGGACGCGCTCGCGGTGGCGGAGACGGTCGCGGTGCTGGAGGAGTCGGCCGGTGAGGAGACGATCGGCGAGGTGGCGCAGCTGTCGGCCGAACGGGTGTCGGCGGGCCTGGTCGAGGCGCTGCGAGCGGGGGTACTGGCCGAGCCGACTTCGGCCCGATACGGATTCCACGGCGAACCTGCCCGGCGGGTGGCGTACCGGCGCATTCCGGGGCCGTTGCGGTCGGCGCTTCACCGGCGTGCCATCGCGGTGCTGGACGGTCGCGAGCCGCGGCCGCTCGCCCGGATCGCCGAACACACCCGGGCTCTCGGCGATCGTGAGGCCTGGCAGCGGGTGGCCGAAGCGGCGGCGGAGCAGGCGGCCGAACAAGGTGACCCGGCGGCTGCGGGTCTGCTGCTGCGTGAACTGCTCGCGGAGGCCGAGCTGGCCCCTGAGCGGCGAGTGCGGGCCGCCCGGGCGCTGTCGGCGATCACCGCGAACGCCGCCGACGACACCGCCAGCACTGCGGCGCTGGCCGGAATCATCGCCGACCCGCGCCTGCCGATCGCCGACCGGGGCGAGATCCGGCTGACGCTGGGCCTGCGGATGGCGGTGCAGGGCGGCGACCGAGCGGGGTTCGCGCAGATCGAGCGGGCCGCCGACGAGCTCGCCGAGCGTCCCGCCAGGGCGGCGCGGGCGCTGGTGGCGCTGGCGATGAACGAACGCGACGGCGCCGGAGCCGCCGCCCGGGACCGGATGGCGCATGCCGCCGCCGCGCTGGAGGTCGAGCCGGACGAGGAGGTCACCGCCGCCTACCGGGCCACCCTGCTGACCTTCCAGGCCCGCGAGGGCGACCCCGAACTGTGGCCCGAACTGGACCGGCTGCCCCGCGACTCCACCAACCCCGAGGTGGTCCGGCAGACCACCCGCGCGCTGTACAACGTCGGCGACATCGCCCTCGACACCGGGCACGACCAGCGGGCGGGTCGGTTGCTCGCCGAGAGCCGAGCACTGGCCCGGCAGGCGGCGATCGCCTATGTGGAGTGCTACAGCCGGATCGCCCTGCTGCGCCTGGACGGGTTGGCCGGGCGCTGGCAGGGGCTCGAAGAGCGGTTCGCCGCCCTGGGGACGGAGTTCCCGGACGTCGCGATGGCAGGCGCCGAACGAGCCATGCTGCTGGGCCGGCTGGCAGCCGCACGGGGGCGGCTGTCGGTGGCCAGGGCCGAGTTCACCAGCGCGGCCAGGTACGGCGAGCGGGAGTCGCAGGTCACCGCCGCCATCCGCGCAGCCGCCGGTCTCGGTGCGCTCGAACTGGCCGAGCGCGGTGGGGCGGAGGCTGCCGTCGTGGTGGCACCTGCCGTGGCGATCATGCGTCAGGCGGGGGCCTGGGCGCGTAGCGCGGAGCTGCTGCCGCTGGCGGTCGAGACCGCGCGAGCGGTCGGCGACATCGATGCCGCCCGACACCTCACCGAGGAGGCGGCGGAGGTATTGGTGGGCGTCGATGCACCGGCCGCACACGCGGGGCTCGAACTGGCCCGGGGCTACTTGCTGGACGGCCTCGGAGGCGCGGGGGACGACGGCGCGGCCGAGGCCTTCCGGCGGGCGCGGGACGCGTGGCGGGCGATCGGTCGCCCGTACGAGGCCGCCCGCGCGGAGGAGCGGCTGGCCCGGGTACTGGCCGAACACGATGCGCAGGCCGCGGCCGAGCGGCTGGCCGCCGCGGAAGCGACGTTCACGACACTCGGGGCCGCGTCCGATGCGGCGCGCTGCCAGCACGTTCGGCGCGACCTCGGCCTCGGGCGGATGGCGTCGCCGGGCCGACGGGGCTACGGCGAGGCGCTGTCGCCACGCGAGCGGCAGGTCGCGGAGCTGGTCGGACAAGGGGCCAGCAACCAGGACATCGCGCAGGCGCTGTTCCTGTCCCCACGTACGGTCGAGCACCACGTGGCGAGTGTGCTGCGGAAGCTCGGGGTGGGACGGAAGGACGTCGCCGAGGCGTTGGCCGCGAGGTGACGGCCGGTGAGCCGACGGTCGTGAGCGGCGAGTCGGCGGCTCCGGCGGCGGATCGGGGACGCGGCAGGGCTGAGGGAGGCTCAGGTCCGAGGCTGATGGGGCAGACGGGCGAGGTAGGAGAGCGTGGCACGGCGGGTCTGGCGTTCGACGGTGCCGCGCCGGGGACAGCGCGGGGCGGGGGGCTCGGTGAGGGCGGTGAAGTGCTCGCTGGCGTAGAGGCGGAAGCGTTCGCGGCGGGTCATCCGGATCTCCTGACTGGGGGTGGGGAGAGCGGTTACCAGCTTTGCGGTGCAGCCGTGGGCTGATCAATGCGTAGGGGATACCCATCCCGGACGACGAAGGGTACGTAGTCGCGGGGTGGGCTTGGCCGGGAGGAGGATTCAGCGGATGACGTGCGGGAGGAAGCGCGCGCCCTGGTGGGTGATGGGGCTGTCGTCGGTCTCGCGAATGCCGAGGCCGGCGGATTCGCCGTCGACGACCCAGGCGCCGAGGACGGGGCGGTTGCCGTCGAAGTCGGGGAGGGGGTGGTACTGCTGGTAGCAGTGGCCTTCCGCGCCGTAGCGGTCGGGATCGCCGGCCCAGTCGGCGAGCCGGGTCTGGGTGCCGTCCGGCTCGACGATGCGGATGCCGGCGCCCTCGCGGCCCAGCAGCGGCTTGGCGGCGTAGCCGGGGCCGTCGGGGTCCGCGAGTTCGCGCGGGCCGTCGAGGTAGGCGGGCAGCAGGTTGGGGTGGCCGGGGTTGAGTTCCCACAGAACGGCCAGCAGCGCCTTGTTGGACAGCAGCATCTTCCACGCGGGCTCGATCCACAGGGTGGAGCCGGTGCCGCCGCCGAGGTCGATGACGTCGAGGAGCTGGTCGGCGAACTCGTCCTCGACGAGCCACTCCCACGGGTAGAGCTTGAACGCGGAGCGGATGAAGCGGTGTTCCAGGTCGACGAAACGGCCGGTCAGGCCGTCCCAGCCGATGTCCTCCATAGCGATGCCGACGGTCTGCAGGCCGGCCTGTTCGGCACACTCCTGGAGGTAGAGGGTGGTCAGCCAGTCCTCGCCCTCGGTGTCGCCGCGGGAGTGCGCGAAGTGCAGGGGCCCGGGCGGGAGCAGGTGCTTCTGGCGCTGCCACGAAGCGATCAGGCGTTCGTGCAGGGAGTTCCACTGGTCGGCATCGGGGAAGCGGTCCTCCAACCAGAACCACTGCGGCCCGGCGGCCTCGATCAGCGAGGTGGGGGTGTCGGCGTTGTACTCGAACAGCTTGGCGGGGCCGGTGCCGTCGTAGGCGAGGTCGAACCGGCCGTACACGCTGGGCTGTTCGTCGCGGCGGCGCCAGGATTCGGCGACGACTGCGGCGAGCCGGGGGTCGGTGATGCCGAATTCGGCGAAGCGGCCAGTGCGCACCACGTGGTCGGCGGCAGCGAGGGAGAGTTCGTGGAGCTCCTCGACGACCTCCTCCAGGGCCTCGACCTCGGGCAGGGAGAACTCGTAGTAGGCGCTCTCGTCCCAGTAGGGGTGCGGGCCGCCCTGGTTGCAGGGGTCGGAGCACATCGCGTACACGAGGCCCTGGGATTCGACGGTGGCCAGCCAGTCGGGGCGCGGGGTGATGGTGTGACGGCGCATCAGAGGTCAGCCGCCGCCCGAGCCGCTGCTGCTGCCCTTGGGACAGCCGAATCCGCCACGCTTGGTGGCGGCCTTGTCGAAGGTGCCGCCGTTGACGGTGTCGGTGCCGTACCCGCAGTAGTACCAGCGGCCTGCACCGGAGCCGCCGGCCGAGCAGGAGTGACTGTCCAGCACCTTCAGCGTGGTCGGGTCGACGCACCGGCTGGGCGGGGCACTGGAGGAGGAACAGCCGGAGAGGGTGAGGGCGAGCGTGCCGACCATCCCCAGCGTGACGACGCCCGACCGGCGGCGAGCGCCGGGTATCGGTCGGTCCGGGGCGACAGCGGCGGGCGGAGGCGGTGTCATGGCGGATCATCGTACGCGGAAGATGTGATGGTCGGTCCATTGCGGTCGGAAAATGATGATCACCCAGAACCTGGGTTATCTTTTGCCGATCCTTGACCATGGTGCGGCCCGGTGCGGCTGCCCGATCCCGGGGGAGCCCCGCTGATGAACGAGATAGTCCACGGCCTGGGCGCGGCCACTGTGTACGGCCTGGTCGGCCTGGTCCTCCTGCTGCTCGGCTACCTGCTGATCGACGTGCTGACCCCGGGCAAACTCGGCCGGCTGATCTGGGCCGAGGGCAACCGCAACGCCGCCCTGCTGCTCAGTTCGGCGCTGCTCGGCGTCGGCGGCATCGTGTACACCGCGATCCGCACCACCTACGACGACTTCGGCAAGGGCCTGCTCTCCACGGCGGCGTTCGGCGTCCTCGGACTGCTGTTGATGGCGCTCGCGTTCTGGCTGCTGGACCTGCTCACCCCCGGGCGACTGGGCGCGATCCTGGTCTCGAACGAACCGCACCCTGCGGTGTGGGTGTCGGCCAGCTGCAACCTGGCCGCCGCGGCGATCGTCGCGGCCTCGATCGCCTGACAGCCGGTCGTCCGAGCCGTACCCCTCGATCGCCTGACGGTCGGTCGTCCAAGCCGCACCCCTCGGCCACCTGAGCAGGACGGTCGCCCACCTGTGCAGGACGGTCGGCCGCCTGAGTCGGACGGGCCACGGCCACCGCCGAGGCGTTGACGCGCAGTCATAGGCGGCCGCCCGGCAGGAGTTCGGCGAGCAGCGGGGCAACCTGCTCGGTCTCTAGCAGGAAGCCGTCGTGGCCGTACGGCGAGGAGATCACTCGCAGGGCGTCGGCGTGCGGCAGGTGCGCGGCGAGTTCGGCCTGCTGGGCGGGCGGGTAGAGCCGGTCCGAGTCGACAGCCGCGACCAGTGCGGGCGCGGACACCCGACGCAGGGCGGCGACCGTCCCGCCCCTGCCGCGGCCGAGGTCGTGAGCGTTCATCGCCTCGTTGAGGACCACGTAGCTGCCCGCGTCGAAGCGGTGCGCGAGCTTCGACGCGTGGTGGTCGAGGTAGGACTCGACGGCGAACCGTCCGCCGCGCCACGGATGTTCGCCGGCCTGTGGGGTGCGACCGAAGCGGGTGGCGAGCTCGGATTCGCTGCGGTAGGTGATCTGGGCGAGCCGGCGGGCCAGGCCGAGGCCGTGGTGCGGCCCGGCGCCGGGCGGCAGGTGGTGGTAGCCGCCGCCGTGCCAACCGGGATCGGTACGGATCGCGTGCAACTGCGCGGAGGCGTGCGCGATCTGTTCGGCGGAGGCCGCCGCCGTCGTGGCCAGCACCAGCAGCGCACCCACCCGGTGAGGGTGCGTCACCGCCCATTCCAGCGCCCGCATCCCGCCCATCGACCCGCCGACCACCAGCGCCCAGCGCGCCACGCCGAGCGCGTCGGCGAGGAGCGCCTCGGCGGCGACCTGGTCGCGCTGGGTCAGGAACGGGAAACGCCCGCCCCAGATCCGCCCGTCGGGCGCGGCGGAGGCGGGGCCCGTGGAGCCCTGGCAGCCGCCCAGTACATTCGGCGCCACCACGAACCAGCGGTCGGTGTCCAAGGCGCGCCCGGGGCCGACCAGTTCGTCCCACCAGCCCGCCGTGGGGTGCCCGGCCCCGGCGGGCCCGGCGAGGTGGCTGTCGCCGGTCAGCGCGTGCAGCACCAGGACGGCGTTGGAGCCGTCCGGCGCGAGCGACCCCCAGGTCTCGTACGCAAGTCGGCCGCCGGGCAGGGTGCCGCCCGCCTCCAGGTCGAGCGGTCCCGGCAGCGTGAACCAGCGTCGTCGGCCGACCGGGTCGCCGTCCCGCCAGGCCCCGGTGGCGGGCGGGACGGCGATGCCCAAGGTGCTGTTCAGGACGCGCCCTTCGCCGAGCGGAAGCCCGCCTCCAGGTCCGCCTTCAGGTCGGCGACGCTCTCCAGTCCGACCGACAGGCGCACCAGGCCGGGCGCGGTGCCGGTGGCCGCCAACTGCTCGGCGTCCAGCTGGCTGTGCGTGGTGGACGCCGGGTGGATCACCAGGCTGCGCACGTCCCCGATGTTGGCGAGGTGGCTGAACAGCTCCAGCCCGTCCACGAACCGCCGTCCGGCCTCGACGCCGTCGCGCAGTTCGAAGGAGAGCACCGCGCCCGCGCCGCGCGGCAGGTAGTGCTGCGCGGCGGTGTGCCAGCGGCTGGACGGCAGGCCCGGGTAGTGGACGGCCGCGACCTCGTCGCGCGCCTGGAGCCAGCGGGCCAGCTCCAGCGCGTTGGCGGTGTGCCGCTCCAGCCGGAGCGACAGCGTCTCGATGCCCTGCAGCAGCAGGAACGCCGAGTGCGGGGCGAGCGCCGGGCCGAGGTCGCGCAGCAGCTGCACCCGGAGCTTAGCCGCGAACGCGCCCGGCCCGAGGGCGTCCCAGAAGCGCAGGCCGTGGTAGCTCGGGTCGGGCTCGTTGAACCCGGGGAAGCGATCGGGGTGGGCGCCGAAGTCGAAGGTGCCGCCGTCCACCACCACGCCCCCGATGGTGGTGCCGTGCCCGCCGAGGAACTTGGTCGCCGAGTGCACGACCACGTCGGCGCCGTGTTCGATCGGCCGCAGCAGGAACGGCGTCGGCACGGTGTTGTCGACGATCAGCGGCACCCCGGCGGCGTGCGCGACATCGGCGACGGCGCGCACGTCCAGCACGTTGCCGCGCGGGTTGCCCAGCGACTCCGCGAACAGTGCCTTGGTGTTGGGACGGATCGCCGCCCGCCAGGCCTCCACGTCGTCGGGGTCCTCGACGAAGCTCACCTCGATGCCGAACCGGGGCAAGGTGTGCCGCAGCAGGTTGTAGGTGCCGCCGTACAGCGAGGCCGAGGAGACCAGGTGGTCGCCCGCCCCGGCCACGGTCAACAGCGCCAGCGTCTCGGCGGCCTGCCCGGACGCCAGAGCGACCGCGGCCACACCGCCTTCCAGGGAGGCCAGCCGCTGTTCCAGCACGTCGGTGGTCGGGTTGTGGATCCGGGTGTAGATGTTGCCCGGCTCGGCGAGGGCGAACAGGTCCGCGGCGTGTGCGGTGTCCCTGAACGCGAACGAGGTGGTCTGGTAGATCGGCACCGCCCGGGCCCCGGTCGCGGGGTCGGGCTGCGCGCCCGCATGGATCTGCCGGGTCTCGAACGACCAGCCGGGAGTGGCGACGGGGCTCTGCTCGGACATGCTGCTCCTGTACGCGTGCGGGGAGGGGGGACGGCTGCGCGGGCAGGGCGAAGCCGTCGCGGAGGCGAATTGACGGACCGTCGGAAATGAGCGGAGGCGGCGGAGGAAGGCCGCCGGGACGGTCACGGCGTCAGGTAAGCACAGCGCGGAATCGGCGCGCCAGCGGATCGCCGGAGCGGACACGCGGGGACATCTGGCGACACATCGCGGAGACCTGCCGGGCCATCATCCGACAGTCGTGTCGAATGACTTCTGACCTTTGACTTCAGGCGGCCGGTGCCGTGGCGGGGATGCCCAGCAGGTCGAGGAAGGCGGCAGTGGCCGGTGTCAGACCCGAGCGGCTCCACACCACCGTCTCGATCCGGGTCGGCGCGTCCGTGACCTCCACGGCGGCGACGCCCGTCAATCGGTCGACGTACGCGGCGGGCAGCATCGCCACGGCCAGGCCGGGGCCGACCAGCCGAGGCATGTACGCGGCGTCGGTGACCTCGAACGCCACGTCACGGACCAGGCCGGCCGCGCTGAACGCCAGATCGGTCTGAGCGCGGCCGGCCGTGCCCGCCGGCAGGTCGACGAACGGCTCGGCGGCCAGCTCGCGCAAGGTCACCCGGCTGCGGGCGGCCAACGGATGGTCCGGCGCCACGACCGCGACCAGGCAGCCGCGGGCCAGTTCACGGGCTGTCACCCCCTGCGGGCGCATGGTCGGGGGCAGGCCGAGGAAGGCCACGTCCAGCGTGCCCTGGCGGACCTGGTCGACCAGGTCGTCGCTGGCGCCGACCCGCAGGCCGATCCGCACCTGCGGGTGGCGATCGCGGAACGCGTGCAGCCCGGTCGGGATGTCCACGGCCGTGACGGTGGGGATCAGACCCACGGCGAGCCGCCCGCGCACCTCGCCGACCGCAGCCGAGACCTCGGCGGCCGCCCGCTCCGCCGCCTCCAGGCACTGTCGGGCGGCCGGCAGGAAGGCCTCGCCGGCGGCGGTCAGTCGCACTCGGCGGCTGGTGCGTTCGAACAGCCGGGCGCCCAGCTCCTGTTCGAGGCGGGAGATCTGATGGCTGAGCGCCGACTGCACCACCAGGCAGCGCTCCGCGGCGCGGGTGAAGTTGAGCGTCTCGGCGACCGCGACGACGTAACGCATCTGCTGGAGCTCCATGCGCCCATCCTGTATCGATCGCCGAACGAGATCAATGCGTTGACAAACATGTGTTGGACTCATCGATCGGGTGAACGCGAGACTTTCCGGCATGACAGCGACCAGCACCACCCCGTCCGTCGACCCGCTCATCACCGGTGCGCCGTCCGGCAGTTCGGGCCGTGGCCTCGGGACCCTGCCACGCACCGTGCTGACCGCGATCGCCCCTGCGGTGTGGGGCACCACCTACGTGGTCACCACCGAACTGCTGCCCCCGGGGCACCCGGTGTTCGCCGCTCTGCTGCGCGCCCTGCCCGCCGGCCTGATCGCCCTGGCCGTCACCCGGACGCTGCCGCGCGGAAGTTGGTGGGGGAAGGCCGCCGTCCTCGGCGTACTGAACATCGGACTGTTCCTGCCGCTGCTGTTCACCGCCGCCGAACGCCTGCCCGGCGGAGTCGCCGGAACCCTCGCGGCCGCCCAGCCGATGATTGTCGCCGTGCTGGCCGTGGCCGTGCTGCGCCAACGCCTTTCCGGCCGAAGGCTGCTGTGGGGCCTGGTCGGCGTACTCGGCATCGGACTGGTGGTGATCGGCCCGAGCGCGGCCCTGGACGCCGCTGGCGTGGCGGCCGGACTCGGCAGCGCCGCCACCATGGCGCTCGGCATCACCCTCACCAAGCGCTGGGGCCGCCCCGAAGGCGTCTCCCCGCTCGCGCTCACCGGATGGCAACTCACCTCCGGAGGCCTGTTCCTGCTGCCGCTGACCTTCCTGTTCGAAGGCGCCCCGCCGGCCGTCGACGGGCGAGCCGCACTCGGCTACCTGTGGCTCGGCCTGATCGGCGGACTGCTCACCTACGCGCTGTGGTTCCAGGGCATCACCAGCCTTCCGGTCACCAACGTCGCGGTGCTCGGATTGCTCTCTCCGCTGGTGGCCGCCCTCCTCGGTGCGATGGTGCTCGACCAGACCCTCGGCCCGGTCCAACTGGTGGGCTTCGCTCTCGCGCTGGCCTCGATCGTCGCCGGACAGTTGCCCGATCGCCGCCCCGCCCCCGCTCGGAGCTGATCGGCGATCAGGCGCCAGGGCCTCGGCCCTGGCGGTCAGACCCGGCGGATGACGTTGATCGAAATGGCGTCGACCTTCATGACCTTCACCACGTCACCGGCCTTGG
>NZ_BMRI01000013.1:89485-97578 GCF_014648555.1 Kitasatospora griseola | reverse complement strand
GTGAGTGCACCACCATGCCGTTGCCGATGTACATGGCGACGTGGCTCCGGTCGGACTTGTAGATCACCAGGTCACCGGGCTGGGCGTTGTGCCAGTCCGTGCCGACGTTGGCGCCGACCGTGGCCTGCTCCTGCGAGGTGCGCGGCAGCGAGACGCCGGCCTTCGCGTAGGCCCACACCATCAGGCCCGAGCAGTCGAAGGTGTTCGGGCCGGTCGCGCCCGAGACGTAGTCCGAGCCCTGCTTGTCGAGTGCGGCGTTCACCGCGACCATGGCCGCGCCGGTGGTCTGCGGCAGGGTGGTCGGGTCGACTCGGGAGGCACCGCGCGAGGCCGAACCGTCGGTGCCCCGCACGATCGCGGTCCGGTCGGCGGCGGACAGGGTGTTCAGCAGCTGCTGCGCCTCCTGGAGCTTGGACTGCGCCGTGCCCTTCGCGTCGTTGAGCGCCCGGGTCTGGCCGTCCAGCTCGGCGAGGACGGTCGCGGCCTCCTGCTTCTGCTGGTTCAGCCGGAGCTGCTGGGCCTCCAACGCCTTCAGGGTTGCGGTCTGGGTGCTGGCCGCCTGGTCGAAGGACGAGGCCTGGTCCAGGTACCTGTCCGGGTCGGACGAGAGCATCAGGCGTACGGACGGGTCGATGCCGCCCTGGCGGTACTGGTCGGCGGCCACCGCGGCCAGCCCGGAGGCCAGCTCGGTCAACTGCTCCTGGCCGCGGGCCAGCTGGTCCTGCAGCTGGTCGGCCTGCTTGCGCAGCTGGTCGGCCTTCTCCTTGGCGCCGTTGTACTTTTCGGTGGCCTGCTCCTGCTCCTCCAGCAGCTTGTCGACCTGCGCCTTGACCTCGTTCTTGTTCGGCTGGGCCGGCGCAGCGTGCGCGCTGACCTGCGCCGTCAGCGCCACCGCGGTGGCAGCGGCACCGGTCAGGACGTAGGCGCGGGCGCGGCTCGCTTGTTTCGGGCGTCGATGGGAAGCCATGGGCTCCTGCTTTCTGCTCCGGTCGGATGCTTCTGCTTGCGTGATCATCCGACAATGAGTTTGAGGCCAGACCGTAATCAGATCAGGGCCTCCGCGTCCACTTGCGCAGGTCCGTGAACCGGTTCGGCCGGAGCCGACATTGACTACCCTTCAGTAGGAAAAGCCCTGTCGGCGTGGCTCGCTAGCGTGTTCGCATGACCGACGCCCTTCGTGATCTGCGCCAGCTCCGGCCCCACGCCGACCTGTCCGCGGTCGCCGCACTGCTGCCCGCCGGACACCTGGTGAAGCCGGACGACAACGACGAGGACGCCGCCCCGGTGCTCTGGATGAGCGACGGACCGGCGCCCCTCGGGCTGTGGGAGAAACTGCACCGCGAGCATCCCGGCAGCGGACTGTGGCCGCTGCTGCTCGCCCCGCTCTCCACCGCCGACGCCGACTTCCGCCCCTGGGGCACCGGCGAACTCCAGCCGCGCAGCGCCGGCGAACCCGACCTGTACGATCCCGCCGCACTGCTGCGCACCGGATGGGAGTACTCCACCACGCTCTACGGCGATCCCGACAGCGACGACGAGATCGACCCGGAGGAGAGCGCCGAACTCGCCGAGAGCATCGCCCCGTTCACCGACGGCTGGCCCGGAACGGCACCCGCCGCCGAACAGCCCGGCGACCCCGATCGGGCCGCCCGCGCGCTGGCCCGCGAACTGCTCGCCGACAACGCCCAATTGCGGATAGGCCTGGTCCCCGCCGCCACCGGCGCCGAGGCGCTGACCGCCTGCGGCTGGACCGGGCCCGTCAACCACGAGGACGACATCGCCAAGGTCTCCGCCGTCCTGCTCGACTGGGAGCGCCGCTACGGCACCCGGCTGGTCCAGGTCGGCTTCGCGGAACTGGAGTTGAGCGTCGGCGCGCCGCCCGAAGGCGACGACCTGGCGCTCCGGATCGCCGCCGAGCACCTCGCGTTCTGCCCCGACAACATCTTCCAGGGCGTCGGTGCGATCGTCGACTACGCGCCCGGCCTGGTCAACGCCGAGCAGTGGTCCTTCTGGTGGGACTGACCGGGTCGCGGTCGTCCGATGGGGCCGATCGCCCGAGATGAAGTGACGGAACGTCAACTCCGGTCGAATCAGATCCACCTGTGCGGGCGGAGAATCGCCCACCGACTCACCCCGCAGGGTGGTTTGGGGCCCTGACCAGCGGATTTGGTCAGGAGCCACCTCTAGGCTTCGGGACATCCGGAACGGCCGAAGCCGAACGGCCATCGGCGGCCGTTGGGCCACCGGAGCGAAAGGGGGTACGGACCCATGACGCACACCGCACGAGCGGAAGCGGACTCCATGCTGCGCCGCACCCTCGGCGAGCGGCGCATCGCCCTGGTCGCCTGGCGGCTGCTCGTCCTGCAGAACGCGCACCCCGCCGTCGGGGCCGGAGTCGACCAACTGTCCACCTACCGAAGCCACCCCTGGCGGCGGATCGAACACACCATGGAAAGCGGCAGGCGGCTGTTCTTCTCCGACCAGGAGGCGCTGAGCCGCGAGATCGCGCGCCTGGAACGCAGCCACCGCCGGATCGTCGGGGTCGACAGCAGAGGTCGCCCCTACACGGCCCTCGACCCCGCCGTCCGGGTCTGGGTGCTGGTCACCCTGTACGAGGCCATGACGGCACTGCGGGCCCTCTCCGGCCACCCGTTGAGCCCGGCCGAACTGGAACAGCTCTACCGGGAGTTCAGGGAGGTCTGCACCGCCTTCCGGCTCCCCGACGAGCTGTTCCCGCCTACCGCCGCCGACGTGCCCGGCTACCTCCGCGACACCATCCGGGAGACCCTCGAACTCACCGAAGCCGCCCAGGACATGCTGTACACCGTCCTCACCCGCGCCCCCGCCCCACGCCGCCTCGGTCGGCTCCGACCCGCCTGGCCGGTGCTGCGCCGACTCGTCGCCCGCTTCCTCACCACGCTCACCCTGGCCGACCTGCCCGCCGAGTTCCGTGCCAAGTGCGGCCTGCCACGCAGCCGCAGCGCCGCCGCACTCTCCTGGACGGTCCACCGCGGCGCCCGCCTGATCGCCGAGCGGCTGCCCGACCGGCTGCGCTACCGCACCGCGCCCAGCGGTGAGCAGTCCAGGCCGACCACCGCCGAACCACCCAGGCCGCCGCGCACACCACGGCGGGACGACCGACCGGCCCGGATCGCCTCCTTCTACCGCCAGGTGATGGACCAGACCGGCGACGGCCGCCTCACCGCAGCGGACTTCCAGGCCATGGCGCACAACGTCTGCTGGCCGCTGGAGCGCGACGAGGAGACCGAGGCCACCGTCTACAGCGCCTTCGACACCTGGTGGCGGCACCTGCTGTCCACCATGGACGCCAATGGCGACGGGGAGATCTCCTGCGAGGAGTTCGTCACCGCGATGCTGGCCGGGATCGACCGCGACCCCGACTACCTGGAGCAGGGCCTGCACGTCGCGGTCCGCGCCATGTTCCACGCCGCCGATGTCGACCACAGCGGCCGGCTGTGCGCCGACGAGTACCGCGCCCTGTTCGGAGGCTCCCGCGTCCACCCGGCGGAACTCACCCACGGGTTCCGCCAACTGGACGCCGACGGGGACGGGCAGATCACCGAGGAGGAGTTCGTCCGGGGCTTCACCGAGTTCTTCACCGCCCGCACCGTCGGCGTGGCCGGCGCCCAACTCCTCGGGCGACCATGACCGCCGCCCGGCGCTCGGACGTTCGGCGCGCGGACGTCCGGGGCGGCCCACGGAGAGTGAAGGACAGGAGGTCGGTCACAGGAGGCTGAGCATGGGCATCAGGAGAAGCGGCACGGGCCGCCCCCGAGGAGGGGCGGCCACGGGGAACGCGTGGGTGAGGCGGTCAGAGTGCAGTGGTGGGACGGGTGCGCAGCAGGGCGCGCCCGGGGAGGGCGGTTGCGGCCAGGCAGAGCAGGGTGGCCGCGCCGCCCAGCAGAAGGGCGGAGGTGAGCGGGACGTGTGGGGCGGCGGAAGTGAGCGCGCGGGTGATCGGAGTGAGCGTCGTCCAGGCGATCGCGGCACCCGTCACCAGGCCGATCGCGGCGATCAGCAGCGCGTCCCAGCGCAGCATCGAACGGACCTGACGGCGAGTGGAGCCGGCCAGCCGCAGCAGGGCGATCTCGCGGCGGCGGTCCAGCACCGTCATCACCAGGGTGTTGGCGGCGGTCAGCGCCGCGAACCCGGCCAGCACGCCCGCCATCACCTTGTTCGCCCAGCCGTTCAGCTCGCGATCCTGATCGGCCTGTGCCGCGTAGTCCTGACGGCCTGTCACCGACAGGCCCGCCGGGGCGAGCCCGGACAGGGCCTTCGCGACAGCGGTGCCGTCCGTGCCCGGGGTCTGGGCGACCAGCAGGCGGGTCGAGTACGGCGAATCGGTGTGCGCGGCGACCGCCGCCTTCGGCAGCAGGGCCTGTCCGAAACCGAGTCCACGGCGGTAGGTCGCGACCACCGTCGGCTCGACGCGGGTGCCGTCGCCGAGCCAGAGCGCGGCCCGCTGACCGACCTTCACGTGCAGGCTCTCGGCCAGCAGGTCGTCCAGCGCGATCGTGTCGACGGCACGGGCCAGGTCGGCCGGCGAACCCGATGTCACGCCCAGATCCAGGACCTTCGCCAGTGCGGCCGGATCGCCGTCCACCGCCTGGGCGTTGGCGGTTCCGAGCGCGCCGGACGACGAGTACACCAGGCCGGTGGGCAGCAGACCGATCGCGGCCTCCGCCCCCGGCAGCCCGGTGGCGCGCCCCACGATGTCGGCGGGCAGTCCGGTGGCGACTTCGGCGGTGACCACCCGGTCCGCCTTCAGTCCCTCGCGGACCTGCACGGAGGCGGCGTGATCGAGGCTGGACTGCAGGAACAGCAGCGTCCCGCAGAAGGCCGTCACCATCACGATCGGAACGGCCGCCGAAGCCAGCCGACGGGAGGAGGCACGGGCGTTGTCGGCGGCCAGCGAGGCCGAGGCTCCGGCGGCGCGCAGCAGCACACCCACCAGACCGACCGCACCGCGTACCAGCCACGGGCCGAGCAGTCCGACCGCGACCAGGAAGCACAGCACCACGCCCAGGGCCAGGTTCGCGGCCGTGGCGCCCGCCACGTTGGCTGCGGCCACCGCCAGTGCGACCGCGCCGGCGGTGAACAGCGCACCGATCACCGCCCGCACCGCGCCCGGCGTACCGGGCCCGGTCTCGGCCTCGCCGAGTGCCTGGGTCGGCCGCAACCGGGAGCTGTGCCGGGCCGCGATCAGACCGGCCGCCAATGCCGTCGCCGTGCAGGCGGCGACCGAGACGAGCAGCGGCAGCGGGCCGGTGTCGAGCGACACCCCGGCGGGCACCGCACCGCGGGTGACCAGCTCGCCGAACCACCAGCGGGCCAGCGCCAGCCCGGGCAGCACGCCGATCGCGGCGGCGACCGGGGCGATCAGCACGGCCTCCGCGGCGATCGAGCGGCTGACCTGACGGGGAGTCGCCCCGATGGTCCGCAGCAGCGCGAACTCGCGTGCCCGCTGGCCGGTGGCCAACGCAATGGTGCCGGCCAGCACGAACACGGCGACTGTGGCGGCCGTCCCGCCGAAGGACCCGCCGATCCCGGTCAGGACGTCCTTCGCCTCAAGCAGCGCCGGCTGCTCCACCGTGCCGCGCTGCTGACCGGTCGTCACCTGCACCTGTTCGGCCTGCACCTGTCCGGCAGGCACCTGCTCAGCCGGCGCCTTTTCGTCCAGCGCGCGGCGGAGGGCGTCGGCCAACGCGGCCGGGGAGATGCCCGGCGCGGGGCGGACGGCCAGCACGTCGATTCGGCCCGGGTGGCCGGAGATACGGTCGGCCGTGCCGTCCGAGAACCAGGCGGTGGCGCGGCCGGGCTGTGCGTCGGCGAGGCCGGAGATCCGGTAGGAGGCGGTGCCGACGGGGGTGTCGACGGTGAGGTTCGAGCCGGGGGCGAGGTGGGCGGCGCGGGCGCTGGCGGTGTCCAGTACCAGCTCGCCGTCGGTCGGGGCGCGCCCCTCGGTGAGCCGCTCGCCCGGGGCGATGCCCAGTGCGGCCCAGCCACGTCCGGTGAGCCCGGCGAGCCCGGGCAGGCCGGACCGTTCGACGGACACCGGGAACGCCGAGTCCGGCCGGGCCTGCTCGACTCCCGGTACGGCGGCCACGACAGCCGTCAACGAGGCGTCCAGCCGGGCCCGTTCGGGGAGCGTCTGAGTGATGGTGTCGGGCCGCTTGCCGTGAACGACCGTCATCTTCACCTGCTGGTCGGCGGCGATCACGATCGGCGCATCCGCGTACCGGTCGGGCCTGACGGTCGCGGTGAGCCCGGTCTGCAACAGCACGCCGCACGCCGTCACGACGGCCGAGGCGAACAGCAGCGCCAGGAAGGTGCCCGCGAAGGATGCGGGCCGGAAGCGCACGGCGGCGCGGGCCAGTCCGTTGGTCATGCGGTCGACTCCGGGAAACAGGAACGGGCGGGAAGGACGGCAGCGGCCGACCAGAAGGGTGCGGCGGCGCGGGTCGGATCGACGGTCATGCGGTCAACCCCGCGGGTGCGAGGGCGAGGCGGCGTCCTGGGCTGGAGCGCCGCCGGGCCGGGCGGCGAGGGTGAGCATGCGATCGGAGACGGTGCGCGGTTCGGGATGGTGGAGTTCGCCCGCCAGGAGGCCGCCGGCCAGGAAGACCGCGCGGTCGGCGAAGGACGCGGCCACCGGATCGTGGGTGACCATCACCACCGTCGCGCCCAGGCCGTCCACCGCGTTGCGCAACAGGCCGAGGACTTCGTGCGCGCTGCGGGTGTCGAGCGCACCGGTGGGCTCGTCGGCGAAGACCACATCGGGCCGGGTGATCAGCGCTCGGGCCAGCGCGACCCGCTGCTGCTGACCGCCGGAGAGCTGGCCGGGGCGACGCGAGGCGTGTTCGCCCAGGCCGACCCTGGCGAGCAGCTCGTGCGCACGGGCCTTGTCCGGCCGGCCGCCGGCCAGGCGCTGCGGGAGCAGCACGTTCTGAAGGACCGTCAGCGAAGGCAGCAGGTTGAACGCCTGGAAAACGAAGCCGATCCGGCTGCGTCGCAGCTTGGTCAGCGACTCCTCCCCGAGCGAGCTGATCGGCTGCCCGGCCAGCAGCACTTGCCCCGCGTCGGGCCGGTCGAGTCCGGCGGCGCACTGCAGGAACGTGCTCTTGCCGGAGCCGGACGGCCCCATCACGGCCGTGAAGCTGCCCGCGGCGAGCGCCAGGTCGATCCCGCCGAGGGCGTGCACCACACCCGCGCCGCGACCGTAGCTCCGCCGCACCCCGCGCAGCTCGACCGCGGGCACTCCGGTGGTGGGCACTCCAGCGGTGGGCTGCCGCCCGTCCAGGGGCAGCGGGGCTCCGGACAGCCGGGGCGCGGGCACCCCGGACGGGGACGGCCCGGACAGGGGTGGCCCGGAGGTGGGTGCGGTGGAGTTCGGCCAGGGCGACCCGGGTGCGGCGGCAGCGTCGGAGGCGGCGGACTGGGCGGGCCGGCCGGGCTGGTTGCGGCGCAGGCGGGGCGACATGGTGAAGCCTTCCTCGGAGGTGACGCCCCGGTGGTCGTCTCTCCCGGGGCATCGCCAACGCTAGGAAAACCGCAGGTCACTCGCCATGAAGGGGGCTGGAGGGTTCAAGGTGGGGATATCCCCACCTTCATCCGGCAGCCAACCCCCGGAGGGCTCCCGGAGTCTGAGACAGGATCAGGATCCGGGAAGCGTGTCGCAGGATCAGACCGGTTTGCTCGCGTGCACCGGGATCTGGTTGGTGACCGCCAGCACCTCGCCCCGGGGCTGCACGCCGGTGGCGCGTCGGAGTTCGGCCACCTTCGGGTCGGACACCGACACCGTGAGGGTGTACGGCGCCGGGCCGGTGACGGTGTTGCGGCCGTCGGTGCGCAGCATCAGTCCGGACGCGAGGGCCTGCGGGTCCACGCCGGGGCAGAGTGCCGCCACCGGCAGTACGGCGTGCGCGGTCGCACCGTGGGCGGAGATCAGCCACCCCTGGCCGTCGGAGGTGTGCGGTGCGCCCTCGACGCTCGCGGGCAGTCCGTACGCGGCGGCCACCAGGCCGTCCGGTCCCTCGATCTCCACCGCCACACCGTCCGTGCCGAGCGGTGCG
>NZ_BMRI01000013.1:74776-89452 GCF_014648555.1 Kitasatospora griseola | reverse complement strand
GACAGTGCCAGCGGCGTCGTGGAGCCGGAGCTGAGTCGAAGGTCGAGGACGAACTCGCCGGGCCGGTCGGCGCCGAGACGCTGGTAGCCGTAGGCGGACAGCAGCAGGGCCGGTCCTGGCGATCCGTCGACGGTGAGCTCGGCGGGCGCGGTCGGGAAGCGGTGGTAGCCGCGCGTTCCGCACCGGCTGCCGGTGAACACGCCGCCGCCGGGCAGCGCACGGTCCGTGGACGGAGCGGGGCTGCCGGGGCCGCGGCCCGCGCGGGCCAGTTGCGGGGTGTGGGCGCGCTGCGGTTCGAACAGCACCCCGCCGACCACCAGCAGGACGATCAGCAGCCCGAGCGCCACCGTCCACTGCTCGCCCCGGCTGAGCGAGCCGAACCGGCGCAGCCGTCCGAAGCGGCCGGTGGGGTAGGGGCGTTGGTCCTGGTCGGGGCGCGGGGACCGGCTGCGGAACGGGGGGTGGAAGCGGCGACGGGCCCGTCCGCCGCGGGCCGAGGCGGCCGTGCCCGGCGACCAGCGGCGGCCGCCCGGGTCGACCGGCGGCTCGTGGCGCCAGCGTTCGGCCAGCATTCGGGCCCGCGCGGACGGCTCGCTCACGGTGGCGGAGCGGACGAACTCCTCGTCCAGGACCAGACCTTCGAACGGGTCCGGCGGCTCGATGGCATCGGGCGGGCGATGGTCGGACATTGCGCCAGTATGCCTGCCGCCGAGGACATTGCGGGGCTATGTTTTCGATCACGGACGCCGCCGTCCCCGGGAGGGCCCCGGGCTGCCGCACGTCCAGGAGGACGCTCGCCATGCCGCAGATCCTGATCGACCACTCGCCCGGCATCGACTTCGACGCGACGGCGTTCGCCAAGGAGGTCCACCAGCTGATCCCCGAGGTGATCGACACCGCCACGGCCGACTGCAAGACGCTGGTGCGACCGGCCGCCACTCACCTGGTCGGTGACGGTTCGTCGGGCGAGGCGGTCGTACTCGTCGAGATCAAGATTCTGGCCGGGCGGAGCGTCGAGGCCCGCAGCGAGCTGTCCGTGCGGGTCACCGATCTGCTGCGCTCGCACATTCGGGTGCCGGCCGCGTTCTGCGTCCAGGTGAGCGAGCTGGAGCGGGAGACCTACGTGTTCGTCCACCACGCCGGGCACTGAGCCGGTCAGGGGAGGGGCGCCTGCCCGGGGCCAGGACGGAGTGATTCGTCTCGGCCTCGGGGGAGACCGGTCGAGCGGGAGAGGGCTGAGTCGCCGTCAGAGGCCGGGCGAGGATTCATCGAGGTGCAGGGGGTCGGTTCCGGCCGGGCGGGGCGGCTGTTCGGCGGCGCGGGCGAGCCGGAGGAACAGGGGCGGCAAGGCCAGTTCGCTGACGGTCAGGGCCAATTGGAACCAGTGCGGCCAGCCGTGAACGGCGAGTGAGAGGATCCGCCCGACGGCGCCCAGGAGCAGGATGCCGGCCAGCAGGCGTACGGAAGTCGCGCGGATCGGAGTCTGTCGGGCCGCGTGGAGCCAGGCGAGGCCGTAGCCGGCGAAGACCGCGCCGAAGAACCGGCCGAGGCTGTCCACGGTCGCGTCGGCCGAACTCTCGCCAGGGATCGCGGCGTTGCCGAGCAGGACGTGGAACAGTCCGATCGCCGTGCAGGCGTACCCCATGGCCAGCATGAGCCCCCGTAGTGCCTCGACCTTGGTCATGACAGTGCCACCCCCGGTCAGTAGCGCCGATCGGCGCTAGTAGACATGTGTCAACCAGTGGTGTCAGGCTACGCGCCGTTAGTAGACGCGTGTCAAGTAGCATGAACGGATGCCTCCCCGTCAACGACTCAGTCCGGCCGACCGCCGCGCCCAACTTCTCGCCGTCGCCGCACAGTTCTTCGCCGCGCACGCGTACGACGAGGTGCTCATGGAGGATGTCGCCGAGCGCGCCGGTGTCTCCCGTGCGCTGCTCTACCGGCACTTCCCGAGCAAGCGCGACCTGTTCGCGGCGCTGTACCAGCAGGTCGCCGAGCAGCTCCTCGCCAAGACCCGGTTCGACCCTGCCGACTCGCTGGTCGAGCAGCTCACCGAGGGGCTGGACGCGCACATCGAGTACTTCGCGGAGAATCGCAACACCGTGCTGGCGGCGAACCGGGTGCTGGCCGGCGACCGGCTGGTACAGACGATCATGGCCGACGAGCTCGACGCCCTGCGCGAGCGGCTGCTCGGCGTGCTCCCGCCCACCGACGGTCGGACCCGGGAGGCCGTGTCGGGAGTCCTGAAGAGTTGGCTGGTGTTCGTCCAAGTCCTGTGCGTCGACTGGCTGATCAAACCGAACTGCACCAGGGTCGAACTGCGCGACGTGTGCATCGGCGCGGTGCTGGGCGCGATCAGGCCCCTGCTCGACAAGGACCCCGCTCCGGACTGGCCCCGCTGAGCATGCGCGGAGAGGTCACGGCGGGCCGGCCGTACCCAGCTCCGCCGAGCGGTGGAAGAGGCCGCGCAGGCGGGACGGCGATGCGGGGACATCGCGGGCGCTGGCGGCCGGTGCGGGGAGGCCCTCCAGCGGGGTGTCCCACTCGATCAGTCGGGCCGGTACCCAGGTGACGGGCTTGGTGTCGTTGCGTACGTTGGCCCAGGCGGCGACGCGTTCGGCGGAGTGGCGGTCGGGGAGCAGGCCACGGTCGTCGGTGTGCACCCCGAGCTCGCGAACGGCGTCGGAGTAGAGGTCGTTGCAGAGCCAGGTGTGCACCCATCCCATGTCATAGCCGATCACCTCCCAGCCGAGTCCGGTCCCGCCTTCGGTCGGTTGTGGGGCGGGTGCGCGACGGTTCTCGTCGAGGTGGGCGAGCAGGACCGGTTGGTGCATGCCGGAGGCACGGATGTCGGCGACGAAGCCGGCGACGTGGTCGGCGGGGATCAGCAGGGCGTACAGGCGGGCCGCGGCCGGTACCGGGAGCAGCGCGCAGGCCGCGCGGGCCTCCTCGGCGGTGGCGAACCAGCTGTCGTCCTCGGGGAGTTGGTCGATCAGGCAGGCGGAGGCGGTGGTCAGTCGCTCGGTCGGGGGCAGGTTCCCGCCCTTCATTGGCTCGGGGACGGCCACGAACCAGCCGGCGAGGAGGGTGTCGGGCGGGATCGGTCGGGACTGGTGATTCGGCGTCATGGAGGTTCCCGGGTAGCGGAGTCGGTGGCGGTGGTGCGTCGCCCGGCGAGCCGGAGGAGGTGGCCGGGAAGGTGCTCTTCCAGCCCGTGGCCGAGGTGGACGAGGTGGGCGTGAAATCCGCGGGGGCGTCCCGGTGGTGCGACGCGTACACGCCCCGGGCGTCCGACCGGCGGTGGCGACCGGGTCGGCCCGTGCGCGGATCCGGCCTCGGTCCTGCCGCCGCTCGCGTACCGCCGGGACGGTCCCGTGCTCGTCGCCGTCCACGGCGAGACCGCCGCGACCGAAGACGCGGCCGCTCGGCAGGTCGTGGGTGTGCGCCAGGTGGGGCCGGCCGGCGGTGGAGGAACTCCCGCTTGTCCAGCGGCTCGTGGTCGTCGTCGTGGGCGAGGTGGAGGGGCGTGTCCTGGCGGACCGGTTGTCTGCCCTCGGTACCGGCGCCGCAGATTGGGCCGGTTGCGCCGATTGCAGTCCTCCCGGCACCCGCCGAAGCCGTCCGGGAGAGGGTGCTCGGCGATCAACCGGCGGGTTCCAGTAGTACACCGGTGAGGCTCCGCTCTTCGCTCGGTCACGTCGGTCGGTCGCAGTCGAAAACCTTCGACCGTATCGAAGAGCCGCGCCGCACAGCAAGCGAGTCGGTGCTACGCGTACTTCAGGAGGAGTTCGAGCATCCCCGGGTCCTGGTGGGTGAAGCCCAGGCCGGGTCGGCCGCGGTCGAGTTGGGCGATGGCGGTCATCTCGTCGGCGGTGAGCCGGAAGTCGAAGACGGCGAGGTTCTGGCGCAGCCGTGCGGGGTCGGTGCTCTTGGCGACCAGGGGGATGACGCGCTGGAGCAGCCAGCGCAGCACGATCTGCGGGATCGACCTGCCGTGGGTGGCGGCGATGTGCTGGAGGACGGGGTGGGAGTACAGATCGGGGTTGCCCTGGGCGAGTGGGCCCCAGGCCTGGAGGACGGTGCCGTGCCGGTCCTGCACGGCCTTGGCCTCGTCCTGCTGGTGGAACGGGTGGACCTCGCGCTGGTTGACGGCGGGCACGACGCGGTGATGGGTGATCAGGTCGAGGTAGCGGTCGGAGTAGAGGTTGGAGACGCCGATGGCCCGGACGCGGCCCTTGTCGAGGAGTTCCTCCATGGCCCGCCAGGCCCCGTAGTAGTCGTTGAACGGCTGGTGCATCAGATACAGGTCGAGGTGGTCGAGGCCCAGGTTGTCGAGGGAGATCTCGAACGCCCGCCTGGTCTTCTCGTAGCCGTAGTCCTTGAACCACAGCTTGGTGGTCACGAACACCTCGTCGCGCGGAATGCCGTGGGACCGCAGGGCCGCGCCGACGGCCTTCTCGTTGTAGTAGCGGGACGCCGTGTCGATCAGCCGGTAGCCGGCGTCGAGCGCGGCGGGGACGGTCCGGGCGACCTCCTCGGCGGTCATCCGGAAGACGCCCAGGCCGATGCCCGGCGGCTGCACGCCGTTGTTCAGGGTGATGAATTCCATCGTCTCTCCTCGGTTCGGTGGTGCGGCTCAGCCAACTCCGGGCAGCCGTGCGGTGGGAGGCCGCGTCGTGAGGGGTACTGGCAGGGACCCTCACCGCGGGCGGAGGCTGCCTAGGCTGGCGGGCATGGACAACCGGGAAGAAGCCGCCGCGTTCCTGCGCTCCCGCCGCGACCGGATCACCCCCGAGCAGGCGGGGCTGCCGGTGTACGGCCTGCGGCGGGTGGCGGGGCTGCGCCGCGGTGAGGTCGCGATGCTCGCCGGGGTCAGCGTCGAGTACTGCACCCGGCTGGAGCGCGGCAACCTGAAGGGCGTCTCCGGCAGTGTCCTGGACGCCGTCGCGCTGGCGCTGCGCCTGGACGACACCGAACGCATGCACCTGTACGACCTGGCCCGTGCCGCCGGCGGCCCGGCAACTCAGTGACGGGCAGCGCGAGGTGACGCTGCGTCGGCGGTGCGGCCTAGCGTGCGGCGGATCATCGAGGGCATGCCGGACCTGCCGGCCTTCGTGACCAACGACCGCCTCGACGCGCTGGCCGCCAACCCGCTCGGCCGGGCGCTGTTCGCCCCGATGTTCGCAGACCCGACCCGTTCGCCGAACACCGCCCGCTTCGCCTTCCTCGACCCCGCCTCCCGCCGGTTCTACGTCGACCGGGAACGCGTCACGCGCGACGCGGTCGGCGTGCTGCGGGTCGCCGCGGGCAAGAACCCGCACGACCCGGAGCTGATCCGGCTGAGAGGTGAACTGTCCACCCGCAGCGAAGAGTTCCGCAGCTTTTGGGGTGCCCGTGACGTGCACGTCTTCCGGCAGGGCGTCAAACGCTTCCGGCACCCGGTGGTCGGTGAGCTGGAGCTCGACCACGAGAGCATGCTGCTCCCGGGTGACGACAGGCTGAGCGTGGTCGTCTACGGCGCCGCGCCGGGCAGCGCCGCCACCGACGCGCTCACCCTGCTCGCCAGTTGGTCCGCAACGGCCGGTCGGGAGAAGCGGCTCGACGCGCCGTCGGGGTGAGCGGCGTCACATCGGGATGCTGTCAGCAATCGGTGCGCCGCCCCGTTCAGAGGGCACGCGAACCAGAAGGAGCACCCTCATGAGGCACCGCATCGTCGTCCTCGGCGCCGGCTACGCCGGAGCCTTCGCCGCCGGAAACCTGGCCCGCAGGCTGTCCGCCGACGACATCGAGATCACCGTGGTCAACGCCGCCCCCGAGTTCGTCGAGCGGATGCGGATGCACCAGCTCGCCAGCGGCCACCGGGTCGAATTCCGCCCGCTCACCGAGATGTTCGCGGACACCGGCGTGCGGGTGCGGGTGGCCCGCGTCACCGGCCTGGACCCCGAGCGCCGGACCGCCGCCGTCACCGGCGAGGACGGCGACGACGAACTCGAGTACGACACCCTGCTGTACGCGCTCGGCAGCACCGTGGACCGGCACGGCGTCCCCGGCGTGGCCGAGCACGGGTACGACGTCGCCGGCCTGCCCTCGGCGGTGCGGCTGCGCGAACGGCTGACCGAGCTCGGCGCGGGCGGCACCGTGCTGGTGGTGGGGGAGGGCCTGACCGGCATCGAGACCGCCGCCGAGATCGCCGAGGCCCGTCCTGACCTGAAGGTGGCGCTCGCCGCCCGCGGCGAACTCGGCGCCTGGCTCTCCCCGAAGGCCCGCCGGTACCTGCGCCGGTCCTACGCGCGGCTCGGCATCACCGTCCACGAGCACACCGCCGTCGAGGCCGTCGAGCCCGGCCGGGCGATCGCCGCCGGCGGCAGCGCGCTGCCCGCCGAAGTCACCGTCTGGACGGCCGGTTTCGCGGTGAATCCGCTGGCTGCGGCGAGCGGCCTGGAGGTCGCGGCGGACGGCCGGATCGCGGTCGACCGCACCATGCGCTCCGTCTCGCACCCCGACATCTATGTCGCCGGGGACAGCGCCCACGCGATCGGCGTGAACGGCCGCCCGCTGCCGATGTCCTGCGCGTCGGCCGGCCTCACCGCCCTCCAGGCCACCTCCGCGATCATCGCGCGGCTGACGGGCCGTGAGGTCCCGGTCTCCGGGCTGAAGTACTACGGCAACCACATCAGCCTCGGGCAGCGGGACGCGCTCGTGCAGATGGTGGACGGCGAGGTCCGCTCCAAGTCCTGGTACCTGGGCGGCCGGACCGCGGTGCAGTTCAAGGCGGGCGTCCTGAAGGGCTCCGTGTGGACCATCGCCCACCCGACCTACGGCCTGCCCAAGCGCAGGCGCCACCTGGCAACCGTCCTCGCGCAGCGCCCCACGCAGGCCCCCGCGCCGAAGTCCGTGCGGAGCGCCGCCTAAGTTGCTGTGCATGGACAGCGTCGCCGTCGACCGCTTCGAGGCCAGCCGGGGCCGGCTGGCCTCGCTGGCGTACCGTCTGCTGGGCTCGGCCGCCGATGCCGAGGACGCCGTGCAGGACGCGTTCCTGCGCTGGCAGGCCGCCGATCGCGACCGCATCGAGGTGCCCGAGGCATGGTTGACCCGGGTGGTCACCAACCTCTGCCTGGACCAGCTCCGTTCGGCCCGCGCCCGGCACGAGCAACCCGTCGGCGACCTGCTGCCCGAGCCGCTGCTGCAGGGCGATCCGATGCTCGGCCCCGCCGACACCTTCGAACAGCGCGAGTCGGTGTCGCTGGCCGTGCTGACGGTGATGCAGCGCCTCACGCCGGTCGAACGGGCCGCGTACGTGCTGCGCGAGGCGTTCTCCTACCGGCACGCCGAGATCGCCGGGATGCTCGACATCAGCGAGGCCGCGAGCCAGCAGCACGTCCACCGGGCCCGCCGCCGGGTCGCCGCCGAACACCGCGGCGGTGGCGCGGAGACCGACCCGGCGGCCGCGCGCCGGGTGGTCGAGGAGTTCCTGAGCGCCGCCGCCTCCGGGCGGGTCGACCAGCTGGTGGCGATGCTCACCGACGACGCCGCCATGGTCTCGGACGGCGCCGGGCTGGCGAAGCGGCTGCTGCGGTTCACCGGCCGGGAGCAGATCGCCACGGCCGCGCGGGCCGGCTTCCGGCCCACCCCTGCCAAGATCCGGCTGGCCGGCGGTGCGCCCGTGCTGCACATCGCGCAGGTCAACGGCGCGCCGGCGGTGGTCGCGGTGGTCAACGGCCGGGTGCGGGGCGTCGTGGTGCTGGAACTGCGCGACGGCAAGGTCGCCCGCCTGTGCGGAATCGCCGCAGCGGACCGGCTGGCCCGGATCGACGCGGCCTGGCAGCGGCTCGACGTCGTGCCGCCAGTGGCCGCCGCCTGGTGACAGGAGGCCGGGCTTGACCTTGACCCGAGGTCAAGCCCGACGCTGAAGGCATGACGGAGAACGCGAACACGACGTCCCACAAGGCTGCCTGGTCCGGATCGGTTCCGGTGGAGGACACGGCGCTGGCCGTCACCGACACCGGCGGCCCCGGGCAGCCCGTGGTCTACCTCAACGGCTCCTACGCCACGCAGCGGAACTGGCGGCACGTCATCGCCGAACTCGGCGACGGCTACCGGCACATCACCTTCGACGAACGCGCCCGCGGCCGCTCGGGGCAGTCCGCCGACTACTCGTTCGCGGCCTGCCTGCGCGACATCGACGCCGTACTGGACGCCACCGGGGTGCGGCGGCCGCTGCTGGTCGGCTGGTCCTACGGCGCGGCACTGGCCCTGCACCGGAGCACCCGCAACCCGGACCGGACGGCCGGCGCGGTGATGGTCGACGGCGGCTACCCCTGGGACTACCTGGCTACCGGCGCCGGCCTCGGCGGCACCGAGGAAGGGCTGACGGCGATGCGCGCCACCCTCGACCCGATCCTCGCCCGCAATCCGCACGTGCAGGTCAGTGCCACCGTGCCGAGCAAGCACACCACCGTCGTGCGCAAGGACTTCCGGGCGATCGCCACCGCCGTCCGGGAGGTCTGCGAGGTCCGCGAGGTCCGCGCGGGCGGGGTTTGTCAGGAGGTCGCGCAGTGAGGTTCTCCGACGGGATGACAGACGGGATCACCATCGGCCGGGCCGCCGCGTTCGCCGGCATCACGGTGAAGACCATCCGGGTCTACCACCGCAGCGGCCTGGTCGAGGAACCCCGCCGCGACAGCTCCGGCTACCGGCGCTACGGCACCGCCGAACTGCTGCGCCTGGTCCAGGTCCGCACTCTGGCCGGGGCGGGCGTCCCACGGGCCGAGATCGGCCCGATCCTGGACGCCGAGGGAGCGGACTTCACGACCGCGCTCGACCGGGTCGAGGAGAACCTCACCCGGCGGATCGAGGAACTGACCGCCCGCCGCGCCACGTTGCGCCGCCTGACCACCGGCGACCGGGTGCTGCTGTCCGACCGGGCGTGCGCCATCCTCGACCGGATGCCCGGACTGGGCTTCTCCGCCGAGGACGTGACCACCGCCCGGGAGGGCCTGATCCTGGTCCGTGCCCTGATGCCGGAAGGCTTCGACGACTACCTTGCGCAGATCGAGCACGGCCTCGACGACCCCCGGCACGTCGCCCTGATCAAACTCACCTGGAGCGCCGGCAACTGGCCCGCCACCGACCCCCGGATCGAGGAACTCGCCGAGGAGATGGCGCGGCACTTCCTCGCCGACCCCTCCCTGCTGCCCACCTTGACGGGTCTTCGGGAGACGGACGACGCCGCCACCCGGCGCGACCTGCTCACCCACCACGGGGAGGACGACCGCCCCGGCTGGGCCGGGCTCACCGCGCTGATCCAGCAGAAACTGCGCGCGGCCGGCACCGAACTGCCCTGACGGCCGCCCGCCGACCGAGCCGACCCGCCATGGGGCCCGTGACCTGCGGGTCGGGGCGGCGGGGTGCTCCGCTGTTCGCGGGTCGTCCTGGATCGGGAACAATCGGCGCCGTGCCCGACTCACCGAACCCCGCCGAACTCTCCGCCGCCCAACTGACGGAGCACGCCTGGCAACGCCTGCGCGCGGAGGCAGCCGCACTGGAACTGCCCTGGGCCGCGGCCTACCGACAGCTGGTCGAAGCCGCGCACGCCGAGCCGGCGCTGCACGCCCTGTACCCCTTCACCAGCCATTGGGCGCTGCGCTTCTCCGCCACCACCGGGCCCGCGATGTCCGTCGTCGGGCCGGTCTTGTCGGTGGCCGGCGACGGCGTGTTCGAGGTGGGCACCGGCATCGTCGTCCCCAACCTCGGCCGGTTCGCCACCGCGCGCGAGGCCGTGGCGTGCGCCGTCCGTGAACTCCCGCCCGACCTCGGTCCGGTGACACTGGGCACTCCGTTGCGGCCGTGGGCCGACGGGTAGTCTGCCCGGCATGTTCGAGTACCACGGCTGGATCACCGTCCGGGAGCGCGCCGACGCGGAGAACGAGGAGGCCCGGGCGCACGCCGACGAGTTCGTCTTCCTGGCTCGGCTGACGGGCCGTCAGGGGCGGCGGGCCAGGAGGACGAACTCGCGGCCCGGGCGGTCGGGTGCGTCGCGGACCTCGCGGAGGTCGAAGCCGGCGGCTCGAAGGTCGGCGGCCAGCTCGTCGTGCTCGCGGAAGCGCAGCGTGGAGTCGGAGGTGAGGTGTGCTCCGTCCGAGGCGAAGACGTAGTGCGAACGGAAGGTCACCAGTGGGCCGGTGACGCCCAGCAGGCTCAGCCAGGCCTCCACCCGGCCGACCTCCGGCAGGTCGGCGATCTGGTGGGTGGCGTCCCGGGTCCAGCTCTCCCAGGCGCGACGGGACGGGTCGCGGGTCTCGAACACCAGGTGGCCGCCCGGGCGCAGCGCCGCGTGGACGCCCCGCAGGGTGGCGAGCCAGTGCGCGGGGTCGGTGATCGCCTGGGCGACGTTGGCCGTCATGGTGACCAGGTCGACCTGCAGCGGGGGCAGTTCGGTCGCGTCGCCGCAGATCCAGCGAACGCCGTCGCCGCCCGGCTTGGCCCGGGCCACCGCGACGGACGCCGCCGCCGGGTCCACTCCTGTCACCTCGATGCCGCGCTCCGCGAGCAGCAGGGCGAACACGCCGGTGCCGCAGCCCAGATCGAGGACGCTGCGCGCGTCGAGCTCGGCGGCCAGGCGGAGGTAGGGGAGCAGGTCGGAGCGGTCCGGGTCCAACGCGTCGTAGAGCGCGGCCAGTCGGGGATCGGTGAAGCACTCGTCGGCCATGGGGCGAGGGTACGTCCGGCGGGCGGTCGGGCACCTCGGGTTTTCGCCCGGAGTCCGGAAAACCCGTTGCTGCCGGGACGGGCGTTGCATACGGTGTGCGGGTGAACACCGGAACGGCCATGAGCCACGCACGGATCGGTGACCCGGTGGGCGGCTGACGCCGCCCCGGGCGCCCTCGGGGCGCCCGTCGGTTCGGGGACCGCCCGGTCCTGGGAGCAGTTCTTCTCCCAGACCGACCAGGCCGTCTTCAACACCCCCGACCCGGAACGAGGTTCACCCGAAGCCATGCCCGCCGCTTTCAACCACACCATCATCCCCGCCACCGACCGCGTCGTCTCCGCGCGCTTCTACCGCGAGCTGCTGGAGGCCGAACAGGCCCCGTCCTGGGGGCCGTTCACCAATCTGACGCTGGCCGACGGCGTGCTGCTCCAGTTCGCCGAGCCGCCGGTGGAGATCCAGAGCCACCACTACGCGTTCCTGGTCGACGACGAGCACTTCGACCGTGCCTACGCGCTGCTGTGCGAGCGCGGGATCCCGCACTGGGCCGACCCGCAGATGAAGCGCCCCGGCGAGACCAACACCGAGCACGGCGGGCGCGGCGTCTACCTGCTCGACCCGGCCGGCCACGGCCTGGAACTGATCACCCGGCCCTACTTGTAAAACGGTGCAGGCGGTCGGCGGCGCGGATGCGAGGATGAGCCGATGGACCATCAGGATCTGCGCGCAGCCCTCGCGGAGCTGCAACTCACCGTCGCCCCGCAGCTGGACGCCGACTGGAGCGTTCCGGCCGGCGGGCTGGAGTGGTCGTGCCAGGAGACCCTGGCGCACATCGGCCACGACCTGCTCGCCTACGCCGGCCAGTTGGCGGCCCGTCCCGCCGACCGCTACCTGCCCTTCGACCTGACGGTCCGTCCGGGCACCGACCCCGCCACCACGCTGCAGATCGCGCTGGCCTGCGGCGAACTCCTCGCACTTGCGCTGGCCGCCGCCGACCCCGCCGTGCGGGCCTGGCACTGGGGCCCGGCGGACCCCAGTGGCTTCGCCGCGATGGGCGTCGCCGAGATCCTGCTGCACACCCACGACATCGCCACCGGCCTCGGCCTCGACCGGACCCCGCCGCCCGCCCTGTACGCCGCCGTGCTGGCCCGGCTGTTCCCCGACGCGCCGGCCGGCGACCCGGTCCGGGTGCTGCTGTGGTGCACCGGGCGCGGCGAACTGCCGGGCCTGGCCCGGCGCGAGTCCTGGGGCTGGAAGGCGGCGCTGCCCGCCTGATCCGGCAGGGCCGGACGGCGAGCGCAGACGGGATCGTCAGGAGGGCGTCGGGACCATGCGGTGGAGACCCTTGCGGTCGTAGTAGGAGGTCATCGCGAAGCCGAACACCAGCGCCACCACGAACCCCACCGCGATCATCACCCAGGCGCGGGTCAGTCCCGCGTCCGCCTGCGCGTCGAAGTACAGGATCGCCCGCACCCCGCCCGCGACCTGCCGCATCGGCTCGAACGCGCCGAGGAAGCGGTAGAAGGACGGGGTGGCCTGGAGCGGGATCGTCGCGCCGGAGGACGGCAGGGCGAGTGCGATGAAGACGAACATCGCCACCAGCTGGCCGAGCGAGCCGAAGGCCGCGTTGATCGCCTGCACGCCCAGGCCCACCGTGACGCAGGCGGCGAACGAGAACACCCAGAGCAGCGGCAGGTGCGGGGCGTCCATGCCGAGGATGCCGATCGTCGCCAGCATGATCATCGTGGTGGTGACGACGGACAGCCCCGCCGTCATCCCCATCTTCACCAGCAGGGTCTGCGTCCGGTTGATCGGCACCGTCGGCCGGCGCGAATGCCACGGCCCGATCTCGCTGTCCGCGTAGCCGAGCGCCGTGTCCACCCCGTTGTGCACCAGGTTGGCGCTCAGGAACCCGGCCAGCACCAGCAGCAGCGTGTAGTAGAAGGCGCTCAGGCCGAGCCCCGTGTGCCGGGCGATCGGATGCCCCTGCTGCACCTGCACGTCCACCGGGTCGGCCAGCAGCAGCCGCGCCGTCGCCGGGGCGTTCGGCGCCGCGGCCGTCAGTTGCCTGCCGATCTCCGTCGAGGACCGGTGCGCCGCCTGCTGGGTGATCTGGCTCGCCAGCGAGGACGCCAGCGAGCCCGTGCCCGGATTGGTCAGCGCCAACAGCACCGGGCGGGCCGAGGCCTGATCGGTCGTCAGCGCGGCCACCGTGCGGGAGAAGTCCTCCGGGACCACCAGCGCCCCGTACACCCGGCCCGAGGCCAGCTGCTCCTGGGCCTGCGCGCGGTTCACCCGCTGCCACTGCACCTGGCCCGGCGGCGTCCCCGCCGCCACCGCGTCCGTCACCTGTGCGCCCAGCGGCGCGGACTGCCCGGGCAGCGGCGGGCCGGCGTCCGCGTCCACCAGCGCGATCGGCATCCGGTGCAGGTGCTCCGACGGGGTCAGGATGCCGCCCATGTACAGCAGCGAGAGCACCAGCGCGACCAGCGCGCTCAGCACCCCCGGGATCAGCCACAGCTTCCACCGGCGCAGCACCTGCCCCGCGCGGGCCTGCGGGGGAACTCCGGTTGCCATGCCACTCCACCCAGTCGCCCGACGCCCTCCCGGCGCTCGGACCGGGGTCTCCGACGAGGCTAGGGCGCGGTCGGGTCGCGGCGGCCGCGACACCGGCGGCGCTCACCCCAACGGGCCAGCCCGAAGGGTTCGCTAGGGTGGGCGCCATGGACGATCAGGCATCGACGGACGAGCAGGTCACGGCACCGCTCGGGAACTTCCCCGAGGTACGGCTGGCGGTGGACGCCGTCGCCGAACTGGCCGGGCCGGTGGCCGAGGCGCTGAAGCAGTGGGACGCCGAACTCGCCCGCTCCGTGCGGTACGTGGACACCGACCCGGAACTCGCCGACACCGCCGTGTTCTGCGCCGCGTACGACGTCGCCGTCGAGGCGTCCGCGAACTGCGTGGTGGTCGCCGCCAAGCGCGGCGGCGAGACCACCCTGGCCGCCGGAGTGGTGCTGGCCACCACCCGGCTCGACGTCAACAAGGCGGTGCGCGGTCACCTCGGCGCGCGCAAGGCCTCGTTCGCGCCGATGGACACCGCGGTCGGCGAGAGCGGCATGGAGTACGGCGGCATCACCCCCGTCGGCCTGCCCGCACACTGGCCACTGCTGATCGACGCCGCCGTCGCGGCCACCCCGTGGGTGCTGATCGGCAGCGGACGGCGGCGCGGCAAGCTGATCCTGCCCGGCTCGGCACTGGCCGCACTGCCCGGCGCGCAGGTGCTGGACGGGCTGGCCGGCTGATCCCGGGCGGCGGGAACATCGGGCCGCGGGAACACCGGGCGGCGGGAACACCGGGCGGCGGGAACACCGGGTGCCGGGAACACCGGGCGGGCGGCGGCGGTTGGACCGGATGGTCCCCGCCGGGCGGTGCCCGGGCGGGCGGGCCACGCACCGCACCAGGGGTGCGGACACCCCACGCGAGGAGTGAGAACGAGATGACCACGGACCGGGCTGTCCTGGCCGGCGGATGCTTCTGGGGCATGCAGGACCTGATCCGCAAGCTCCCAGGCGTCCAGTCGACCCGTACCGGCTACACCGGCGGCGAGAACGCGCACGCCACCTATCGCAACCACCCCGGCCACGCCGAGGCGCTGGAGATCGTCTACGACCCGGAGCGGATCAGCTACCGCACGCTGCTGGAGTACTTCTTCCAGATCCACGACCCGAGCACCGTGGACCGGCAGGGCAACGACATCGGCAGCAGCTACCGCTCCGCGATCTTCTACGGCGACGAGCAGCAGCGCGCCACCGCGCTCGACACCATCGCCGACGTCGACGCGAGCGGCCTGTGGCCCGGAAAGGTCGTCACCGAGGTGACACCGGTGGCCGAATTCTGGGAGGCCGAGCCCGAGCACCAGGACTACCTGGAGCACTACCCCAACGGCTACACCTGCCACTTCCCGCGGCCCG
>NZ_BMRI01000013.1:64691-74743 GCF_014648555.1 Kitasatospora griseola | reverse complement strand
GCTGGAAGCTGCCGGTGCGCGACGGGGCCTGACGGCTCGTCGGGATTTCGGCGGGGGAGCGTTTGCGGCCGTCGACCGGGTACGCCCGGTCGGCGGCCGCTGCTTGTGGCCGGGTGCCTGCGGGCGGGGTGGGTCAGTGGTCGGCGCGGGCGCGCAGCAGGGCGTCCAGCGAGTCGACGATCCAGTCCCAGGACGCCTGCGGGTCGACCGGGGTGTGGGCGAAGCCCCCGGCGGCCTCCAGCTCGATGTAGCCGTGGAACGCGCCGCCGAGCAGGCGCACCGCGTGCGTCTGGTCCGGCTCCGGCAGGTGGTAGCCGCGCAGGATGGCCCTGGTCAGCTGGGCGTGCCGGGGGGCCGCACTGGCCGCGGCGGTCTCCGGGTCCAGCCGGAGCCGGGTGGCCTGGTAGCGCCCCGGGTGCTCGCGGGCGTAGCCGCGGTACGCCTCGGCGAACGCGGCCAGCGCGTCGCGGCCCGCCCGTCCGGCGATCGCGTCGGCGGCCCGGTCGGCGAGTTCGGTCAGCGCCAGCAGGGCGATCCGCACCTTGAGGTCCTGCGAGCTCTTCACGTGCGAGTACAGGCTGGCCACCTTCACGTCGAAGCGCCGCGCCACCTCCGTCACCGTGACCTGGTCGAACCCCACCTGGTCGGCCAGCTCCGCACCCGCCTTGGTGAGGATCTCCGCCGACAGACCTGCACGCGCCACCGGACCGCCTCCTGCTGTTCTCTCGTGCCGTACGTCCATGATTATCCATTTGCCTAAACGATTTAGGCAAATTAACGTGGCGTTTCGTGAGAGAGCTGACCGAGTCCGAGATCCGCGCCGCGTTCCTGAACTGCTCCAAGGGCGAGGCGAAACGACTGAACCTGCCCCGCGAGCTCGCCGACCAGCCCTGGGCCGAGCTGGACTTCCTCGGCTGGCGCGACCCGCAGGCCCCCGACCGCGCCTACCTGGTCACCGTCCTCGACGACCGCCCGCAGGCCGTCGTCCTGCGCAGCTCGTCCGCCGCCACCTGGCAGCCGCGCCGCAGCATCTGCTCCCTCTGCGTCACCACCCACACCGGCGGCGTCTCCCTGCTGGTCGCCCCGCTCGCCGGCCCCGCCGGGCGCCAGGGCAACTCCGTCGGTGCCTACATGTGCAGCGACCTCGCCTGCCCGCTGTACGTCCGCGGCCTGCGCGAGACCGGCACCCGGATCCACGAGTCGCTGACGCGGGAGCAGCGGATCGAGCGGTTGAGGGAGAATCTGGCAGGCTTCCTCGCCAAGGTGCAGGGCGGGGAGACGAGCTGACGGGTCGTCGAAGGGGGCGGGCATGAGCCAGGTCGAGGTGGACGTCGAGGCGTTCGACGCGTTGGAGCGCCGGATCTGGGCCCGGAGCGCCACCGCCTACGCCGCGAGCGTCGCCCGACTCTGCGCCCACCCCGTACCCGCGCTGCTCGACGCCGCCGAGGTCCGACCCGGCAGCACGGTGCTCGACGTCGGCACCGGAACGGGCACCGTCGCTGCGGCGGCCTGCGCCCGCGGAGCCCGCGTCACGGCCGTGGACGCCGAACCCGGCATGCTCACCGAAGCCCGGCGCGCCGCGCCCGAGGCGGCGGTGAGCCTTGCGACCCTCCCCGAACTCCCCTTCCTCGACGGCGCGTTCGACGCCGTGGTCGGCAACTTCGTCCTCAACCACGTCGGACGGCCGGACGAGGCACTCGCCGAACTGCGCCGCGTCCTCCGCCCCGGCGGACGGCTCGTCCTCACCACCTGGGCCGCCCCTGCCCCACCCGGACAGACCCTGCTCGCCCGCGCCTTCGAAGCCGCCGGAGCCACCCGCCCCGCCGACCTGCCCGCCCCACCCGCCGCACTCGCGGCCGTCACCGACCTCGCCGCCTTCCGCGCCCTGCTCGCCACCGCCGGACTGGCGGAGCCGGACGGCCGACTGCTGCGCTGGAACCACCGCACCAGCAGCGAGGCCTGGTGGGGCGGCCCGGCCGGCGGCGTCGCGTTCCTGGGCGAACTCCTGCGCCACCAGCCGCCGGAGGTCCGGGCCGGGGCGCGGCGGGAGTTCGACCGGCTTGCCACCGAATTCCGTTCCGAGGACGGCGAGTTGGAGCTGCCGCACGCCGCGCTGCTGGTGTCGGCGCGGCGCTGAGGTCAGGCCCGTGCCGTCGGCCGCTTCGCGGTCGGTCAGTAACTCTTCGAGATGGGTCTCGGCCCAAGTGCGGGGGCCAGGATGGCGAGGAGGATGGGCAGCTGGTACTCGACGTGGTGGGTCGGGCCTGGGTGGGGGTGCTGAGGACGAAGCCGTCGCGTTCCAGTGTGCGGAGCGAGGCGGTGAGCACCTCGGGGCGATGGTGTACGGAGTTCGGAGAAGCGGCGGGGGCCGGGCGCCAGGAACTGGACGAGCAGGCCGGCCCGTTTGTCGTCCACCTGGATCGGCATGCCAACCCACGTGCTGCGGCGTGGAGTTCGTCGTCCGTCGCATTCTGTTCGGCCCGCTCCGGGCTCCGGATCCGCGAGCGGGTGAGGGGTGTCCGGAGCGTAGCCTGGCTGTCATGCGGGGATCGAAGGCGGTGGTGCATCTGCTGTCCGGGTTGCCGGGGGCGGGGAAGAGCACGTTCGCGCGGGAGTTGGAGCGGGAGGGGGTGGTCCGGCTGTCCGTCGATGAGCGGGTGGTGGCGCGGTACGGGCGGCTCGGGGTGGACTGTCCGGAGGCGGAGCACCTGGCGCTGCTGGAGAGCGTGGTGGGTGAAGTCCGGGCGGAGTTGGTGGCACTCGTGGGGGCCGGGCGGTCGGTGGTGCTGGACCACGGGCTGGGGACGCGCGCCGAGCGCGACGAGTACAAGCGGTTGGTCGTCGGGCTCGGCGCGCGGTGGCGGCTGTGGTGCTTCCCGGTGGAGCGGCCGGAGTTGTTGCGTCGGCTGGCTGCGCGGGAGGCGCGGGGCGAGGGCGTGCCGATCTCGCCCGGCGCGCTGACGTGGATCGCCGAGCACTCCGAGGAGCCGCACGGCGAAGGGGAGGGGCAGGCTCCGGATCAGTGGCCGCCGCGCGGGCGTTCGCAGCCGCCTTCCAGGTAGGCGCCGTGAACCTCGATCCGGCCCGCGCCGGAGAGCACGCCGGTGAGGCAGCCGCCCGAGCCGGGGACGGAGAGGGTGAAGTGGACGCCGTCGCCGTAGGCGGAGAGGACGGCCCCGGGGTAGGCGAGGCCGGTCATCAGGGTGCGGGCCTGGGTCTCGTCGGCGGGGGTGTTCTTCGCGGCGGCCGCCGTGATCCGGGCCGCGTGGGCCTCGCCGCGGCAGCGCTGACTCTCCGTCAGGGTCGCCATCTGCAAGTAGGCGTGGTTCTCCGCGTACTTGGAGTTCTCCGGGTTCGTCCCGCCCTCGCCGCCCGCGGTGGCCACCGGGGTCGGCGGGACGGTGGACTTCCCCGCGCAGAGCTTCGCCACCTCGGGGAACTTGAGGTCCGCCTCGGCGATCTCGCGCTGCCACCGCTCCTGCGCCTCCTGCTGCATCTTGCTGATGCTCGCCGACACCTGCGGGTCCGGCGCCGGGGCCGACCCGGAGCCGGTCACGTGCGTGCTGCCGCAGCCGGTCAGTGCCCCCACGGTGGCGAGAGCGGCGGCGGCGAGGACCAGGACGGGACGCTTCACGGCGAGAACTCCAAAAGACAGTGGCGGGCCTCGGACGGCCCGTCCCCCCGAATGGGCATCCTTCCGTGTGCGATGCACCGCCCGCCAGAGTATCCGTACTCGGATCTGCGACCAGGGGGCGGGCCCGGTGGTCCGAAATTGCGTGGACGGGTGTCGAGCGGGGCTGACACGATCGACGGATGGGAGCTTTGGACGGCGTGGCGGCCAGGGTCGCCGGCGGGGCCACCGTGGAGTTCCGGCCGAGCGGCTCGTCGATGGTGCCGCTGATCCGCAGCCGGCAGCCGGTGATCGTCGCGCCGGTGGACCCCACGCTGCTGACGGTCGGCGACATCGTGCTCGCCCGGGTCGCCGGCACCGTGTACCTGCACCTGGTCTCCGCCCTCGACCCGGCCCGGCGGCGCGTGCAGATCAGCAACAACCGCGGCCGCGTCAACGGCTGGACGAGCCACGACCGGGTCTTCGGCATCTGCGTCTGCATCGACGGCACCGCCCGGCCCGGCGCATCGAGCCGGACGTCGAAGGCCGCGACCGACCAGGTCCGACCCAGCGAAGGGGAGAACAGGCGATGACGGAGAGCGACCAACACCTGCGGCACCGGCAGTCGTTCGGCGCGGCCGCCGACGCCTACGCCGCACACCGCCCGGACTACGCCCCGGCGGCCGTCCGCTGGGCGCTCGATCCGGCCCCCGGCCGCCGGGTGCTCGACCTCGGGGCCGGCACCGGCAAACTCACCGGCTGCCTGCTCGCGGCGGGCGTCGAGGTCGTCGCCGTCGAACCCGACCCGGCCATGCTGGCCGAGCTGCGCCGGGAGCTGCCGGACGTTCGGGCGCTGACGGGCAGTGCGGAGTCGATTCCGCTGCCGGACGGGTCGTTCGACGCGGTGCTGTCCGGCAACGCGATGCACTGGTTCGACATGGACGCGGCCGGCCCCGAGATCGCCCGGGTGCTCGCCCCGGGCGGGGTGCTGGCCGGCCTGTGGAACCTGTTCGACGACGGCGTCGGCTGGGTGGCCGGCCTCGCCGAGGTCGGCGGGAGCGCGGCGATCGGCCCGCGCGACGTCCCCGCCAGCTGGCGCACCGGGACGGCCGCCCTCCACCTGCCCCCGTCCGGCGGGCCCGCCCGGTTCGGTGCGGCCGAACAGGCCGAATTCCCGCACGGCCAGCGCCGGACCGCCGAGTCGCTGGTGGCCACGCTCGGCACCAAGGCGGGCATGCTGGTCATGCCGGAAGGCGAACGCCGGTCGCGGCTGGACCGGGCCCGCGCCTACCTGGCGAGCCGACCGGAGACGGCCGACGGCGAGTTCGTGCTGCCGATGCGGACAGGCGTGCTGCGGGCCCGGCGATTGTGATGGGCCGTCAGGGCGGCTGCGGGCGGCCGGGGTCGGTACGGGTGTGACGGGCCGGCTCCCGGGGTGAAGCCCGTGAAACCGGCCTTGTGTCCATGTTTGCCTGGCAGTTGGAGGACTACTGGGGCTGGTCGCCGTTCAGCGGGACGGCGTAGACCGGCTCCGGGCCGAAGCCGGTGAAGCCCGCCTTGCGCAGGATCGGGCCGGACGTGGTCGGGTTCGCCTTGACCAGCGCCATCGTCGCGCCGTTCGCCACTCCGTAGGACAGCCGGGCGTCGAGAACCGACCGGTACACCCCGCGTCCGCGCCAGTGCGGCGCCACCACGCCGCCCGAGAGCCGGGCCACGCCGTCCACGATCGCCACGCCGCCGGTGCCGGCGGGCTCGCCGTCCACGTAGGCGACGATCAGGCCACCGCGGCCGGCCGGGACGGTCTCCGCGTTCCTGGCCGCGACCGCCTCGATCCGTTCGGCGGGCGGGAGTTCGCCCCGGAAGCCGGCGGCCTCGATGGCGAGCCCGTCCCGGGCCGTCGCCACGTCCGTGGCCCAGCGCAGCGAGACGTCCACCGTCGGAGGCCGGAGCGCCGGCGCGCCCTCGCTCAGGTCGGCGGCCACGATCTCCAGTTCGATCTTCACCTGCCCACCACGGGCGGCCAGTTCGGCGGGCAGCCCCGCCGGGTCGCCGAGCAGCACCTGCCAGTCGAGCGTGGGCAGCCCGAAGGCACGGGCCCGCTCCACCACTGCGTCAACGGCCTGACCCAGCGGGCGAGTCGGCGTGAAGGAGACCACCGAGAGGTCGAAGGCGACATACTCGGGCAGCCGGAGGATCGTGTACTCAGCGTCGGCGACGACCTCGGCGTCGTCCGGCATCCACACCCAGGCCGCACCGGCGGCGGCGACATCAGCAACTGACAGGCTCATGCGGAGGAGCGTACGGGGACGGTGCGTGTCCGCACGGCGCTGTTGCAAGATCAAGACCTGACGGTGACACAGCCCGGCGTCCCTGTGACGGTGCGCCCGTGGCGCTCGGCGGATGCCCGGGAGTTCGTCGACGGTCGAGGCCCGTCGACGGCACGCCGCCTTCGCCTCACCGCTCTCCGGATTGCCGAACGCGCTGCTGACCCCGCACGTCGCCGGGATGACCAGAACTGCCATGGCCGCGGCGGCCCTCCACTGCGCGGACCACATTGCGGCCCTGCTCACCGACCGCCCGGACGGCATACCCCGTGGTGACCGCGTAACGGTCACCGCCGGCACGGAACCATGCGAACGCCGGATCCAGCGAGGCCTACTCAGGACACCGTGCGCGCGTCATGCGTTGAACCGCCTCTTACTCTCGCTGGTTCGGTCACAGGGGCCTCGGGCGCTCCGGCAACACCTAGGTGTCGGGAAGTGACCGGACCCCGCGCGGGCCTGCGATTCGGCGCCTCATTGGGTCAGGTCCCGGTGGTGGAGCAGGGCGGCTGCGAGGCGTTTCGGGGTGTTCGGCGGCGGTGTGGGTGGTTCGGGGAGGTGGGCGAGAGGACCGCCCTCGTAGCCCGGGATCCCGTTCGGGGAGAGGCCTGCGCTGTTCGTCACGGGGGTTGATCCTGCCAGTGGGCGCTGTCAGTGGCCTGGGCTTCAATCCCGGCAACGGAGAGGAGGCGGCGGGATGGCGGGTCGGGGAGTGTTGTTCGCGTTGGCGGAGGGGGAGCGGGCGCGGTTGTTGGGGTGTGGTGGTGACGGGGAGGTGATGGCGTTGGTCGAGGAGGTGGAGGAGGCGTGGGACGAGGCGTGGGTGTGTGAGGTGGACAAGGCGTGGGATGCGTTGCACCGGTGTCTGACGGACGGTCGGCTGGAGTACGGGAACGGGGAGTTCCCGTTGTCGCACGTGATTCTGGGCGGGCGGGCGATGTGCGAGGGGGAGGACTACCTGGTCTGTTATGTCGAGCCGGAGGAGGTGCGGGCGGTGGCGGGTGCGTTGGGGCGGGTCGACGAGGCGTGGGTGCGGGGGCGGTACGCGGAGTTGGAGTTCGAGGAGTATCAGGGGGTGCGCGGCGAGGAGGACCTGGCGTACACGGTCTGCTTCCTGCCGGATCTGCGGGAGTTCTACCGGCGGGCGGCCGAGGAGGGGCGGGCGGTGGTGTTCACGGTCGATCAGTGAGCGTTCTCGGGGCGGCTCTTCACGACTTTGCCATCAAATGATCATTCGTTTGCCGGGACGATGACCACGGGCAGACCACCAGGACGGTTCGAATTTCCTTCGCACACCGACCCGTTCAGTGAAAGGCGCCCGTTCGATGAGCAGCAGTGCCGACCGTCCCACCCCCGACCAGCAGTTGCGTGCCGCCGCCGCCCGGCTCGACCGCCGGCGGTTCCTGACCGTCACCTCGGCCGCCGCCGCGCTCGCGTTCGGCGTCAACCTGCCCGGCGCGCACGCCGAGGAGAACGAGCTCGCGCCGCGCACCCTCACCGAGAACCCGTTCACGCTGGGGGTGGCGTCCGGTGATCCGCTGCCGGACGCGGTGGTGCTGTGGACCAGGCTCGCGCCGCGTCCGTTGGAGCCGGGGGCGGGGATGCCGCCGACGGGGAACGTGAAGGTGGGCTGGGAGGTCGCCCGGGACGAGCGGTTCCGGCGGGTCGAGCGGCGCGGCAGCGCGCGGGCGCACGCCGAGTTCAACTGGGCGGTGCACGTGGACGTGGACGGGCTGGAGGCGGGGCGCGAGTACTGGTACCGGTTCACCGTCGGCCAGTGGAGCACCCCGGCCGCCCGCACCCGGACCGCGCCCTCGCACGGCCGCAAGCTGGACCGCACCAGGATCGGTCTGGTGTCCTGCCAGGCGTACGAGGACGGCTACTTCACCGCCTACCGGCACCTCGCGCAGGAGGACCTGGACGCGGTGTTCCACGTCGGCGACTACATCTACGAGTACGGCATCGACTCGGTGGGCGGCGACCGCCAGTACACCGACCGGGTACTGCCCGCGGACCTCGCTCACGAGACCACCACGCTGGCGGACTACCGGCTGCGGTACTCGCTCTACAAGACCGACCCCGACCTGCAGGCCGCGCACGCCGCGCACCCGTGGTACGTCACCTGGGACGACCACGAGGTGGAGAACAACTACGCCAGCGGCATCCCCGAGAAGAACCAGGACCCGGCGCCGTTCGTCGCCCGCCGCGCCGCCGCCTACCGCGCCTACTGGGAGAACCAGCCGCTGCGGACGCCCAAGCCCAACGGCACCGAGCTGACCCTCTACCGCCGGTTCCAGTACGGGCAGTTGGCGCAGTTCGACATCCTCGACACCCGCCAGTACCGGGACGACCAGGCCAACGGCGACGGCTGGCAGTACCCGACGCCCGAGTCCGAGGACCCGAAGCGCACCCTGATGGGCGCCGCCCAGGAGCGCTGGTTCGCCGACGGGCTGCGCCGCTCCAAGGCGGTGTGGAACGTGGTGCCGCAGCAGGTGGTGTTCTCCCGCCGCAAGAACACCACCGCCGCCAGCTCCAAGCTGTCCATGGACGCCTGGGACGGCTACCCGGCCGCCCGCGAGCGCTTCCTGACGGCCGTCGAGCAGGCCGGCGTGAAGAACCTGGTGCTGCTCACCGGCGACGTGCACGTGGCCTACGCGCTGGACGTCAAGCGGAACTTCGACGACCCGAACTCCCGCACCGTGGGCGTCGAGTTCGTCGGCACCTCGATCAGCAGCGACGGCGACGGCGCGGCCCACCCGTCCAACTGGGCGACCCTGACCGCGGCCAACCCGCACATGAAGTTCTACGACGGGCGGCGCGGCTACACCGTGGTCACCCTCGACCGCCACCAGGCCCGCGCCGACTACCGGGCCGTCAGCCACATCACCCGCCCCGACGGCACGCTGCTCACCGCCGCCTCCTTCGTCACCGAGGCGGGCAACCCGGGCGTCAAGCCCGCCTGATCCGCGCCCCTGGCGGTCCGTCAGGCGCCGTAGCGGCGCCGGCGGGCCGCGTAGGCACGCACCGCGCGCAGGAAGTCCAGTTCGCGGAAGGCCGGCCAGTAGGCCTCGCAGAAGTACAGCTCCGCGTAGGCGCTCTGCCACAGCAGGAAGTTGGACATCCGCTGCTCGCCGCTGGTGCGGATCACCAGGTCCGGGTCCGGGCGGCCCGCGGTGTACAGGTGGCGGGCGATGTCCCCGGCGGTCAGGGCGTCGGCGATCTCCCGCGTCGGGCGTCCGGCGTCGGCCTGTTCGTGCAGCAGGTCGCGGACGGCGTCGACCAGTTCCTGGCGGCCGCCGTAGCCGACCGCCAGGGTCAGTTGGGCGCCGGTCGGGCAGTCGGCCGTCGCCTCCACCGCGTGCTTCAGGGCGCGGGCCGTCGAATCCGGCAGGGTGTCCAGATCGCCCGCCAGGTGCACCTGCCAGCGCGGGCGGGGGACCGCCAGGTGCGCGGCCAGCACCTCCTCGATCACCCGCATCAGGAAGGCGATCTCGTCGTCGCCGCGCCGCTGAAGGTTCTCCGCCGAGCACACGAACACCGTCACGTGCCGCACCCCCAGCGCCTCGCACCAGCCCAGCACCGAGCCGACGTGCTGGGCGCCGAAGCGGTGCCCGAGGCGGGTGTCCGCCAGTCCGCGCTCGCGGGCCCAGCGGCGGTTGCCGTCCATGATCAGGCCGATGTGCCGGGGCAGTTCGGCGCCCGCCAGCCGGCGGCGCAGGCGGCGGGTGTACAGCGCGTACAGCGGTGCGGTGAGGCGCATGTGACGGCCCTTCAGAGCGGGGACGGGTGACGGGCGGCGGCCCGCCCGGTGCATACTGGGACATGAATAGCACGCGACGCGTGTCATCGAGAAACGGGAGAGGCGGGCCGGGAGGCCGGCCACCGGAACAGGAACCAGGTGCGCACCAACGACGCCCAGATGCTCGTGCTGTCCGCGCTCGCCGACGGCCCGCTGCACGGCTACGCCGTCAACACCGCCATCGAGCGGATGACCGGCGCCCGGCTCGGCCGCGGCAGCCTCTCCGGCGCCCTCGCCCGACTGCACGGAAAAGGCCTGATCGCCTACCTGGACGGCGACGGCCGACGCCGCCCGGTCCGGCTCACCGACGACGGACGGGCCG
>NZ_BMRI01000013.1:37391-64654 GCF_014648555.1 Kitasatospora griseola | reverse complement strand
CGCTGGGACGGGAGTTGGGCGCGCTCGCCGACGTCACCGGCCGGCTCTTCGAGACCGTCGTCCCCGACCGGATCGCCTACCAGGAACGGCTCGCCGCCACCGACCAGGTCCGCGCCTACAAGCAGGTCCTGCTGGACGCCCTGGACGCCCGCCCCGGACACCTCGTGCTCGACTGGGGCTGCGGCCCCGGCACCGACCTGGACGCCCTGGCCCGCGCCGTCACCGCCCGCGGCCGGGTGCTCGGCATCGACCACGACCCGGAGATGGTCCGGCGGGCCGGCGCCCTCCCGCACGCCCACGTCCTGCACGCCGACGTGCACCGGCTCCCGCTCGCCGCCGACAGCGCGGACCGGGTCCGCACCGACCGGCTGCTCCAGCACCTCGCCGACGTCCCCCGGGCGCTCGCCGGGGCGCACCGGGTGCTGCGCCCCGGCGGGCGGCTGGTCGCCGCCGAACCCGACTGGGACACCCTGGCCGTCGACCACCCCGACCTCGACATCGCCCGCGCCTGGAGCAGGCACCTCGCCGACCGGATCGTCCGCAACCCCGTGATCGGCCGTCAACTGCCGCGGCTCGCCGCGCAGTCCGGCCTCGACGTGCGCGCCGTCGTCCCCGTCACCTCGGTGTACCGCGAGGTGCGCGCCGCCGACCAGGTGCTCGGACTGCACCGCAACACCGAACGCGCCGTCGCCGCCGGCTACTTGACCCGCCGCCAGGCCGACGACTTCCTCGACCACCTCGCCCACGGACCGTTCCTGGCCTCCGTCACCCTGCACGTGGTGACCGCCGAGAAGCCCCGGCGCTGACGGACGGCGAGGCCGCCCCGCTCGGACGGGGAGCGGGGCGGCCTCGGCGATGTCTGCGCGGGAAGGGTCAGGAGGCGGACTTCGGGCCGCAGAAGGTGAGATCGATCAGGTCGAGGACCGCCGGGGTCAACTCGGCGCCCTTCTGCGGGTCGTACGGGTTCGCCGAGATCGCGATCTGACGGGTGCCGGCGCGGTCGCCGAACAGGTAGGTGACGTAGCCGTGGATCCCGCCCGGGTGGCCCCAGACCTCGCCGCAGGAGGTCCGCAGCTGCATCAGGCCCAGACCGTAACGGGTCGGCGGCTGCTCGTCCGCCGCCACCGTGGTGGTCATCTCGGCGAGCTGCGCCGGGGCCAGCAGCCGGCCGCCGAGCAGCGCCGCGTCGAAGCGCGCCAGGTCGTCCGTGGTGGAGATCAACTCGCCGGCCGCGCCCGCCATCGACGGGTTCAGCTCGGTGATGTCGGCCGGGCCGTCGGACAGCGCCAGGTATCCGTGGCTGTGCGGCCCGGGAACGGCGGTCGCGGTGCCGGGCAGGAAGGTGTGGCGCAGCCCCAGCGGCTGCAGGACGCGGCGGTTCACCTCGGTGCGCCAGTCATTGCCCGTCACCCGCTGCACCAGCTCGCCCAGCACCAGGTAGTCCGTGTTCGAGTAGTGCCAGCCCTGGCCCGGCGGGAAGTACGGCTGGCGCGAGACGCCGATCGCGATCAAGTCCCGGGCCCGGAGGGTCTGCCACCGGTCCACCGCGAGGAGTCGGCGCAGCGCGTCGTCCGACTCGTACGCGAACCGCGGGTCCTCCAGGAAGTCGGCCAGGCCGGCGGTGTGGTTCATCACCTGACGGACCGTGATGTTCCCGCCGTTCGGGACCAGGCCGGGCAGGTGGCGCTCGATCGGCTCGTCCAGGTCGATCCGGTGCTCCGCCGACAGCTGGAGCACCACGGTGGCCACGAAGGTCTTGGTGACGCTGCCAGCCCGGAACTCGCCGTCCACCGGCGCAGGTTGCCGGGTGGCGAGGTTAGCGACGCCGGACGTGCCGCGCCACACCGCCCGCCCGTGGTCGCGCACCTCGGCGATCGCGCCACTGGCGCCCGCCCGCCCGGTCAGGGCGTCCAGGCCCTGCTGGAGCGCGGTCCGCTGCGGCACCGGCGCGGTCGGCGGCGTGGCCGCCCCTGCGTCGGGCGCGAGGGCGAACACGGACGCACCTGCCACCAGGGAGGCGGCCAGCCGCAGTGCGGATCGGTAGTTCTTCACACGAGTCTCCTTCGACAAACGCTCTCTGATCAGGGGGTTCGTCGTCCGCAAGCCTCACGGCTCGGTCATCCCTGCGGCATCGCTCGTCGGGAGGAACCCCCGCCCGGGAAGATCCTTCTCCGGAGGTAACGGGATTCGGGGTTCCCCCGTCGATCGGCGGGGAGCGCTGTCGGGGCGTCAGGCGTCAGGCGTCAGGCGTCAGGCCGGCGGGCCGGCGGGCCTCGATCAGGGTGCGGGACATGGTGGAGACGAACACGCCCTCGCGCCCGATCAGTTCGTGCAGCTCGCGCAGGCGCTCGCGGTAGCGCTGCACGGAGAAGTTCGGCACCGTCCAGATCACCTTGCGCAGGAACCACACCACCGCGCCGACGTCGAAGAACTCCAGCCGCAGCCGCTCGTTGCGCAGCTGCACCACCTCCAGCCCCGCCGCCCGCGCGTGCGCCGCCTCCACCTCGTGCTCGCGGGTGTCGCCCACCTCGAACGGGCCGAGGAAGAACGCGCTCAGCTCGACATTGGTGCGCCCGCCGACGTGCTGCGCGACGTAGCTGCCGCCCGGGGCGAGCACCCGGGCGATCTCCGCCCAGTGCACGACGGCCGGCTGACGGCTGGTCACCAGGTCGAACGCGCCGTCGGCGAACGGCAGCGGGGCGTCCTCCGGGACGGTCACCAGCACCGCGCCGAGCGGGTGCAGCAGGGCGGTCGCCTTCGCCGCGTTCGGCGGCCACCCCTCGGTGGCGACCATGGTGCGCGGGAAGTTCGCCGCCCCGGCGCCGGCCAGCACCTCGCCGCCGCCGGTCTGCACGTCGAGCGCGGCCGAGGCCGCGGACAGCCGCTCGCCCAGGAGCCGCTGGTACCCCCAGGACGGGCGCTGTTCGGTGGCCCGGCCGGCCAGCCAGGAGAAGTCCCAGCCGTCGACCGGGGCGGCCTCGGCCTCGGCGAGAAGATCGTCGAATGAGCTGTTCATGCCGGGAATCCAAGCACGTGGGAGGCGGTGCGGACGAGCGAATTGACGCGTCCGCGATTTTCCCGACAGGGCGTCGGCAAGGGTTTGACTTAGGCAAGGCTCACCTAAATAATCGGGGGAAGTCGATCTCTGGAGGCCCGCCCATGTCCGCGTCCGTCGCCGTCGTCAATCCGTTCTCGGCCCAGCTCCGCACCGCCAGCGCGGAGGAACACCAGGCCGCCGAGCAGTCCTCCTTCATGAGCGACCTGCTCGGTGGCCGGCTCGGCATCGAGGCCTACACCGACCTCACCGGCCAGCTCTGGTACGTCTACCGCGCCCTGGAGGCCCACCTCGACACCCTCGCCGAGCACCCCGTCGCCGGACCGCTCGCCGACCGCGCCCTGCTGCGCACCGCCGCCATCGAACGCGACCTCGACCACCTGGCCGGCCCCGACTGGCGCGACACCCTCGCCCCGCTGCCGGCCACCACGGCCTGCGCCGAGCGGATCCGCACCCTCGCCACCGACTGGCCGGCCGGCTACCTCGCCCACCACTACACCCGCTACCTCGGCGACCTGTCGGGCGGTCAGATCATCCGGGGCGTCGCCGAACGCACCTGGGGCTTCGCGCGCAAGGGCGACGGCGTCCGGTTCTACGTCTTCGAGGAGATCGACAACCCCGCCGCGTTCAAGCGCGACTACCGCGCCAAGCTGGACGCCGCAGGCGAGTTGATGGACGGGGCGGAGCGCGACCGGGTCGCCGAGGAGTGCAAGGCAGCCTTCGGCCTCAACGGGGCGATATTCGCCGAGCTCGCCGAACGCCACCCGGCGTCCCGCCAGGCCTGAGCGTTCGCCCGCCGTTCTTCCACCGGCCGTTCTTCCGCAGGCCGGGACGGGGTGACGCGCCCGACGTCCGCTCGGGCATCATCGACGCCATGAGCGACACGCACCCCGACCGGCTGGCCCGGCTGTGGCAGGACTTCCTCGCCCTGCCCTTCCCGCGCAGCTGCTACCGGCAGGCCCCCGTCGGCGAAGACCTGGTCCTGCTCGACAGCCATCTGGCCGGCTGCGTGTCCGCCGCCCTGACCGGCCCCCTCGACCAGCGCCGCCGCGAGGCCCTCCACCACGGCATCGCCGCCGTCCACCGCATCCTCCCCGCCCTCGCCGACGACACCGAGGCCTGCGAGTACTTCACCCGCCTCCGCGAACTCGCCGTCCTCGCCGTCGAGCGCCAGTCCCCGGAAGGGGCGTCCCGGCAGGGGAGTTGAGCGGCCGTCCGCATGGTCATCCGGCCTCGGCGGTGCCGGAGTGCCCGGCGACGCGTTCGACGGCCTCGGGGACGCGGGTCGAGCCGGAGATCGGTTCCAGGGCGCGTGGGGTGGCCGCCGGCAGGGCGGCGAGGGCGGCGAGGACGGCGGCGACGTCCGTGGGCGGTCGATCTCGCCGGGGCCGGTGTGTTCGGCGAGGTCGACCAGGCCGGGCGTACCACCGTGCAGTCCAGGGGCCGCGCTCCACGGAGGAGTTCGGGTCGCAGAACGCCCCGCTGACACCGCTGTTCGCTGCCTTGCCGACGGTCCACGGCCGGCGCCGCCAGTTCTTCGCCCCCGATCGGCGGTGTGTTGAGCCGAACGGCGGACCTGGTCTGCGGCCCATCGGATGTCCCGTACGGCCATGTGGACCGGCGGGCCGGGCCAACCGCTGTTAAGACGGTTCTGAGCCATTGTGTCCGGCTCTCCCGGCTCCGAGGAGGCATCCTCATGGGTGCTGCAACAACGAGTGCCACCGACACCGACGTGGTGCACATTCTCTGGATCAACGCGGGGCTCAGCTGCGACGGCGACTCGGTCTCCCTGACGGCCGCCATGCAGCCGAGCATCGAGGAGATCGTCACGGGGGCCCTGCCGGGCCTGCCGAAGGTCGCCGTCCACTGGCCGCTCATCGACTTCGAGTGCGGACCGGTGCAGGGCGCCGACAACTTCGTTGAGTGGTTCTTCAAGGCGGACCGCGGCGAACTCGACCCGTTCGTCCTGGTGGTCGAGGGATCCATCCCCAACGAGGAGATCAAGAAGGAGGGCTACTGGTGCGGCTTCGGCGACGACCCGGCGACCGGTCAGCCGATCACCACCAGTGAGTGGCTGGACCGGCTCGCCCCGAAGGCCACCGGCGTCGTCGCGATCGGCACCTGTGCCACGTACGGCGGTATCCACGCCATGGAGGGCAATCCGACCGGTGCGATGGGTGTGCCGGACTACCTCGGGTGGGACTGGAAGTCCAAGGCGGGGCTGCCGATCGTCTGCGTGCCCGGCTGCCCGATCCAGCCCGACAACTTCGCCGAGACCCTGACGTACCTGCTCTACCAGCTGGCCGGCTCGGCGCCGATGATCCCGCTGGACGACAAGCTGCGCCCCGCCTGGCTGTTCGGCGCCACCGTGCACGAGGGCTGCGACCGCGGCGGCTACTACGAACAGGGGCAGTTCGCCACCGACTACGGCACGCCGGAGTGCCTGGTGCGGCTCGGCTGCTGGGGCCCGGTCGTGAAGTGCAACGTCCCCAAGCGCGGTTGGATCAACGGGGTCGGCGGCTGCCCGAACGTCGGCGGCATCTGCATCGCCTGCACGATGCCCGGATTTCCGGACAAGTTCATGCCGTTCATGGACCCGCCTCCCGGCTCGACCGTCTCCACGGCGGCCAGTTCCGCGTACGGCTCGGTCATCCGGCGGCTGCGTGCGATCACCCTCAAGACCGTCGACAAGGAACCCAAGTGGCGCCGCACCGGCCGCAAGCTCACGACCGGCTACCGCGCCCCGTGGTGACCCGGCGGGCCGCTGCGCACCCCGCGTGGCGGCCCGCCCGTCGCTCCTCCCACCCCTTCAGAAGGGCACGACAGACACGATGGCACCGATGACCAAGGCGGCCGGGGACGGCAGCGGCCTGGTGGAGATGTCCTGGGACCCGATCACCCGGATCGTGGGCAGCCTGGGCATCCACACGAAGATCGACTTCAAGCAGAAGCGGGTGGCGGAGTGCTACAGCACCTCATCGGTCTTCCGCGGCTACAGCGTCTTCATGCGCGGCAAGGACCCGCGCGACGCGCACTTCATCACCAGCCGGATCTGCGGCATCTGCGGTGACAACCACGCCACCTGTTCGGTCTACACCCAGAACATGGCGTACGGCGTGAAGCCCCCGCACCTCGGTGAGTGGATCATCAACCTCGGCGAGGCCGCCGAGTACATGTTCGACCACAACATCTTCCAGGAGAACCTGGTCGGGGTCGACTACTGCGAGAAGATGGTTCGCGAGACCAACCCCGGCGTGCTGGAGTTGGCCGAGCGCACGGAAGCGCCGCACGCCGGCGAGCACGGCTACAAGACCATCGCCGACATCATGCGCTCGCTCAACCCGATCGAGGGTGAGTTCTACCGCGAGGCGCTGCAGGTCAGCCGCTACACCCGGGAGATGTTCTGCCTGATGGAAGGGCGCCACGTGCACCCCTCCACGCTCTACCCGGGCGGCGTCGGCACGGTGGCCACCGTCCAGCTGTTCACCGACTACCTGACCCGGCTGATGCGCTACGTCGAGTTCATGAAGAAGGTCGTGCCGCTCCACGACGACCTCTTCGACTTCTTCTACCAGGCGTTGCCCGGGTACGAGGAGGTCGGTCGGCGGCGCGTCCTGCTCGGCTGCTGGGGCAGCCTCAACGACCCCGACCACTGCGACTTCACCTACCGCAACATGACCGACTGGGGCCGGCGGATGTTCGTCACCCCCGGCGTCGTGGTCGACGGCAAACTGGTCACCAACGACCTCACCGAGATCAACCTCGGCATCCGGATCCTGCTCGGCAGCTCCTACTACGAGGACTGGCAGGGCAAGGAACTGTTCGTCACCCACGACCCGCTCGGCAACCCGGTCGACCCGCGCCACCCGTGGAACCAGCACACCATCCCGCAGCCGCAGAAGCGCAACTTCGACGACAAGTACAGCTGGGTGATGTCCCCACGCTGGTTCGACGGCAAGAATCACCTGGCGCTCGACACCGGCGGCGGCCCGATCGCCCGGCTGTGGTCCACCGCGCTGTCCGGGCTGGTCGACATCGGCTACGTCAAGGCCACCGGCCACAGCGTGGTGATCAACCTGCCGCGCTCGATGACCATGCCGGAGACCACCTTCGAGTGGAAGATCCCGCAGTGGAGCAACGCCATCGAGCGCAACCGCGCCCGCACCTACTTCCAGGCCTACGCGGCCGCCGTGGCCCTGCACTTCGCCGAGAAGGCGCTGGAGGAGGTCCGCGCCGGCCGCAGCCAGACCTGGGAGCGCTTCGAGGTACCGGACGAGTCGATCGGCTGCGGCTTCACCGAGGCGGTCCGCGGTGTGCTCTCGCACCACATGGTGATCCGGGACGGCAAGATCGCCAACTACCACCCGTACCCGCCGACCCCGTGGAACGCCAGCGTCCGCGACAGCTACGGCACGCCCGGCCCGTACGAGGACGCGGTGCAGAACACGCCGATCTTCGAGGAGAACTCCCCGGACGACTTCAAGGGCATCGACATCATGCGGGCCGTCCGCAGCTTCGACCCCTGCCTGCCCTGCGGCGTCCACATGTACGTGGGCGGCGGGAAGACCGTGCAGCAGATGCACGTGCCCACCGGCCTGAGCGGGCTCGCATGACGGCGGAGCAGACCGGGCAACGGGTCCAGGAAGCGCTGGACCGGCTCGCCGCGCACGGCGCGCAGGAGACCGGCGAGCACTTGGTGCGCGAGCTGATGGAGATGTACGGCGACGGCCTCACCCGACTGGTCCGGGCGGTGCCGCCGCCCGCGCTGGACCGGCTGCTGGACGACCCGGTGGTGGCCGGACTCCTCGTCCTGCACGACCTGCACCCCGAGGACGCCACCGCCCGTATCCGCCGGGCGCTCGCCACCCTCGCCGAGCCGATCGAACTGTCCGGCTACGAACCCGCCACGGGCACCGCCCGGCTCCGCCGCACCCGAGGAGGCTGCGGCTGCTCCGAGCAGGACATCGAGACCGTTCTCGCCTGCCACGCACCCGAGGTGACGGTGCTGGAGCTGGAACAGGACCCGCAGTTGCTGCAGATCTCCGCCCGCCCGCCCAGCCCGGCGGAGGCACGGTGAGCATCCGTCCACTCGACAGGCTCGGCACTGCCTTGCTGCGCCGGCTGCGCGAACCGGCCCCTCCGCAGCCCGAGCGCTGCACCTTCTGCGGCCAGCGCGTTCCGCAGCAGCACCGGCACCTGGTGGACACCGAGGAACAGGCCCTGACCTGCGTCTGCACCGCGTGCGGGCTGCTCTTCCAGCAGCCGGGCGCGGCCGGCGGCCGTTACCGCGGTGTCCCCGACCGCCACCTGATCGACCCGGACCACCGGATCGGCGAGGACGCCTGGGCGGCGCTCGGCATCCCGGTCGGGACCGCCTTCCTCTTTCGCAACGCCAGGCAGGACCGACTGGTGGTGTTCTACCCCGGCCCGGCCGGTGCCACCGAGAGCGAGCCGGACGAGGCCGCCTGGCAGACCGCCCTCGACGGCAGCCGGCTCGCCGCCGTCCTGGAGCCGGACGTCGAGGCGCTGCTGCTGCGGCACACCGACGACGGCGTCCAGTGCCACCTGGTGCCCATCGACACCTGCTACGAACTGGTCGGCCGGCTGCGGCGCTGCTGGCGGGGGTTCGACGGCGGCGCCGAGGCCCGGGCCGAACTCGACGCCTTCTTCGCCCGGCTCGACGAGCGCGCCAGGCCGCTGGCGGCGGAGGTCTCCCGATGACCGAACTCGGCTTCGCCTGTACCGGCGTGACGACCGATCCGCACGCCGCCGGGCCCACGCTCGTCTTCCGGCTGCGGATCACTGCGCCCGCCGCCCGGGTGCACGCCCTCGCGCTCCGCTGCCAGCTTCGCATCGAACCCGCCCGCCGCGGCTACGGCGAGGCGGAGGGCGAGCGGCTCGCCGACCTGTTCGGCGAGCGCTCCCGCTGGGGCACGACGCTCAACCCGGTCCAGCTCGCCCAGGTGCCGCTGATGGTCCCCGGGTTCACCGGCGAGACCGAGGTGGACCTGCCCGTGCCGTGCACCTACGACATGGACGTCGCGTCCGCCCGCTACCTCAGGGCGCTGGACGGCGGGGAGGTCCCGTTGCTGCTCCTGTTCTCGGGCACCGCGTTCGCCGGGCCCCGCGGGTTCCAGGTCACCCCGGTCCCGTGGGACCGGGAGGCTTCGGTGCGGATGCCCGTCGCGGTCTGGCGGGAGGCGATCGACCGGCACTTCCCCGGCTGCGGCTGGCTGCGGCTGCCCGAGGACGTGATGGACGCGCTGCTCGCCTACCGTTCCAGGCGAGCCCTGCCCTCCTGGGAGGCCACCGTGCGGGAACTGCTCACCGCCACCGAGCTTGAGGACGCCGCCCGGTGACCGCCTTGACCGAGGAGTTCGACAGCAGATTCGCACAGGCCCGGCAGATCGCCGACGCCGTGCTCTTCGAGGGGTACGTGCTGTACCCCTACCGCGCCTCGGCCGCCAAGAACCGGCTCCGCTGGCAGTTCGGCGTGCTCGTCCCGCCCGGCTGGGGCGAGGACAGCGGCGAGCACTCCCACCAGCGCACCGAGTGCCTGATGGAGCCGCGCCCCGGCGACCGACTGGCCGTGGAACTGCGCTTCCTGCGGGCTCAGCGCCGCACCGTCGAACGCGCCCTGCCCGGCGGCGGGTTCGAGCCGGTCGAGGAGTTGGAGCTTGCCGACCGGGTGCTGGTGCCGTGGGACGAAGGCGTCGAGGAGCGCATCGAGCTACTGCTCCCGGTCCCGGAGCCGGCCGAGGAGGTAGTGCACCCGTTCCACCTCCCGGCCGGCGAGGACATCGAAATCCTCCTTGAGGAAGACGTGCCGATCGGACGGCTGGTCCGGCGACGGGAGTCGGTCGAGGGCGTGCTGAGGCTGACGGCCCGCGCGGTCCCGGGGCCGTACGCGGCCCAGCGGCTGACCGTCGTGGTGGAGAACACCACCGTTCGGACGGCGGCGCCGGCAGACGGGCGGGAGGCGGCGCTGCAGCACTCGCTCGTCTCGGCGCACCTGCTGCTGGGGCTCGACCGGGGCTCCTTCCTGTCGGTCACCGACCCGCCAGAGTGGGCCAGGGAGGCGGTCGCGCAGTGCCGCAACGAGCACACCTGGCCGGTCCTCGCCGGGCCGCCCGGGCGCTGCCGGGTGCTGCTCTCCTCGCCGATCATCCTGGAGGACCACCCGAGCATCGCCCCCGAGAGCCCCGGCGCGCTCTACGACGCGACCGAGATCGACGAGATTCTCGCACTGCGGACCGCCGCCCTGACCGACCGTGAGAAGCGCGAGGCCCGCGGTACCGACGAGCGGGCCGGCGCAGTGATCGACCTCGCCGACTCGATGCCGCCGGAGGTGCTGGAACGCCTGCACGGCGCCGTCCGAGGCCTGCGCGAGATCACCGGGAACGTGCCCGGCCGGCCGTGGTGGGATCCGGGCGACGACCCCGAGGCCGACCCGGAACACGACCGGGTCGTCGTCGACGGCCGGCAGGTCGGTGCGGGCAGCCGGGTCGTGCTCAGGCCCGGGCGGCGGCGCACCGACGCGCAGGACCTGTTCCTGGACGGGCGGACCGCCCTCGTCGAGGCCGTGCTGCACGACGTGGACGGCTCGGTCCACCTCGCCGTGACGGTGGAGGACGACCCCGGCGCGGACCTGTGGCGGGCCCAGGGCCGCTTCCGCTACTTCCAGCCCGACGAGATCGCCCTGTTGGAGGAGCCATGAGCACGGGCCGCGTCCTGGTCGCCGGGGTCGGCAACATCCTCCTCGGCGACGACGGGTTCGGGGTGGAGACCGTCCGGCGGCTGGGGGAGCACCCGCTGCCGGACGACGTCGAACTGCTCGACGTGGGCGTGCGCGGCGTCCACCTCGCATACCAGGCCCTGGACGGCTACCGGCTGCTGGTGCTGGTCGACGCCACCGCGCGAGGCGGCGGGCCGGGCACTGTCCACCTGATCGAACCGGATGCCGGCCCGGTCGAGGTGCCCGTCCTGGACGGGCACCGGATGGGGCCCGACGCAGTGCTCGCGCTGCTCGGCACCCTGGCCGCAGGTACCGGAGGCACTCTGCCCGAGCGGGTGCTCGTGGTGGGCTGCGAGCCGGAGTCGCTGGACGAGGGAATCGGCCTGAGCACACCGGTTGCCGCCGCCGTCGAGGAGGCGGTCCGGGTGGTTCTGCGGATCGTCGGCGCGGAGCAGCCGACGGGCGCGACGGCGGACCCGCAAGTGGAGAGAGAGACAACGGCATGGTGAAGAAGCTGCTCTGTGCAGTCGTCGTGACGGCCGTGGCGGTGGTGATCTGGCAGAACCGGGACGACTTGAAGCGGTACGTGAGGATCAGCCGGATGTGAGCCGCGGATTGCTGCGAACGGCGTAGCCCCCCGGCGCGGCGGCGGCGCGGCTCCGAGCCGCTGCCGCCGCCGCGCCCTTCAATGAAGCCTTGTTGCCTCCCAGCAGCGGGAACGGGGCCCATGCACGAGATGTCGATCGCGATGGCAGTCGTCGAACAGGTGGACGCCGCGGCGCGCGAGCACGGGATGGAGGCCGTCGTCCTGGTGCGGCTGCAGGTCGGCGAACTGGCCGGCGTGGTGCCCTCGGCTCTCGATTTCTGCTTCGAACTGGCCTGCGCCGGAACGCTGCTGGAAGGCGCGGTCCTGGAGACCGAGACGGTGCAGGCCCGCGCGAGGTGCCTCGGGTGCGAAACCGAATGGTCCGTCGGTATGCCGCCCGACCTCGGCTGCCCGAACTGCGCCGGCGCCGGCGTCGAACTGCTGGCCGGCCGCGAGCTGCAGATCATCGGCGTTGAACGGGCCGAGCGCCCGGCGGGCGCCGGAGCCCGACAGGAAGGCTGAACTCCCATGTGTCGTACGGTGGAACTCCGGCAGGCGGTCCTGGCCCGGAACGACGACGGTGCCCGCGCCCTGCGCGCCCGGCTCGCCGCCCAGGGCACCGTCGCGGTGAACCTGCTCTCCAGCCCCGGCAGCGGGAAGACCGCGCTGCTCGAGGCCGAACTCTGCCTGGCCCGGGACCGCGGGATTGCCGTCGCCGCCCTCACCGCCGACCTCGCGACGGAGAACGACGCACTGCGGCTGGCCCGTTCGGGCGTGCCGGTGAAGCAGGTGCTCACCGACGGGCTGTGCCACCTCGAGTCCGAGATGCTCACCGGGCAGCTGGCCGACTGGCTGCCGGACGGCACCCGGCTGCTGTTCGTGGAGAACGTCGGCAATCTGGTCTGCCCGGCCTCGTACGACCTCGGAGAAACGCTGCGGGTGGCGCTCGCCTCGGTGACCGAGGGCGAGGACAAGCCGCTCAAGTACCCCACCGCGTTCGGGCTGGCCAATCTGGTGCTGGTGACGAAGGCCGACCTTGCCGCGGCGGCGGAGTTCGACGAGACGGCGTTCCTGGCCAACGTCGCCCGGGTCAACCCGGGGGTGGAGGTGGTGTTCACCTCGGCCCGGACCGGGCAGGGCGTGGGCGAGTTGCTGGACCGGGCGTGCGCCGTGCTGGACGGTGCGGAGGTGCACCGGCCGGTGATGGCGGGAGCGTCGGCGAACGGGCCCGGGCACCTGCACTCCCGCGGGGATTCGCACTCGCACGACGGTGCTGCCGCGGAGCACCTGTGAAGGTCAGTCAGGAAGCTCCGTCGGCAGCCGGGTTGGAACGGCGGCGGGTGGCTGTCCGCGGGGTCGTCCAAGGCGTCGGGTTCCGGCCGTTCGTCTTCGCGCTCGCCGCCGAACTCGGCCTTGCCGGGACCGTCACCAACACCGGCGAAGGGGTGCTCGCCGAGATCGAAGGGCGGACCGAGGCGCTGGAGTCGTTCTGCCGGCGCGTCGTCGGCGACGCGCCGCCGCTGGCACGCGTCGACGCCGTCGAGCACGTGCCGTTGCCGCCGACCGGCGCGACCGGCTTCGCCATCACCCCGTCCCGCGGCGACGGCCTGCGGCGCTCCCTGGTCCCGCCGGACACCGCCACCTGTGCGGACTGCCTCGGCGAACTGGCCGACCCCCACGACCGCCGCCACCGGCACCCGTTCATCAGCTGCACCAACTGCGGGCCGCGCCACACCATCGTCACCGGTCTGCCGTACGACCGCGCCAACACCACCATGGCGGACTTCCCGATGTGTCCGGACTGCGCACGGGAGTACACCGACCCCGCCGACCGGCGGTTCCACGCCCAGCCGGTCTGCTGCCACGCCTGCGGGCCCGAACTCTCCCTCGTCGTACCGGGTGACCGGACGACCCGCCGCGAGGATGCCCTCGACGGGGCCCGCCGGATGCTCCGGGGCGGCGCGATCCTGGCCGTCAAGGGCATCGGCGGGTACCACCTGGCGTGCGACGCGCGGAACGTGCCGAGCGTCGCCCGGCTGCGCCGGCGCAAGCGGCGCGGCTCCAAGCCGTTCGCGTTGATGGCCCGGGATCTCGCCGAGCTGGCCGGGCTGGTGCAGGTGGGGCCGGTGGAGGAGGAACTGCTCACCGGTGCGGCCCGGCCGATCGTGCTGCTCCGCCGCGTGGGCCCGAAAGTCTCGGCGCCGGGGTCGGCGGCGGCGCTGGAGGCCGTTGCGCCCCGCAGCCCCGACCTCGGCGTGATGCTGCCGTACACCCCGCTGCATCACCTGCTGCTCGCGCCGCCCGGGCTGGGGCTGCTCGTGATGACCAGCGCCAACCTCTCCGGCGAGCCGATCGTCACCGACGACCAGGACGCCTTCGACCGGCTGGCTCCGCTGGTCGACGGCTGGCTGACGCACGACCGGACCATCCACGTCCCGTGCGAGGACTCGGTGGTGCGGGTGGTCGACGGGGAGCACCTGCCGGTCCGGCGCTCCCGCGGCCACGTGCCGCTGCCGCTGCCGCTTCCCGTGCGGGTCCGGCCGGTGCTGGCCGTCGGAGGGGACCTCAAGAACACCTTCGCGCTGGCGCGCGACGGCTACGCCTGGCTGTCCGGCCACATCGGGGACATGGACGACCTCGCCACACTGAAGGCCTTCGACCGCGGGACGGCGCACCTGGAGGCCGTCACCGGGGTCCAGCCCGAGGTGTTGGCGGTGGACCGGCACCCCAACTACCGGTCGGCCCGGCACGCCCGGCGGTCCTTCGGCGACGCACGCGTGCAGCCGGTACAGCACCACCACGCGCACATCGCCTCCGTCATGGCCGAACACGGGCTGGACGGCAGCCGGCCCGTCATCGGGGTTGCGTTCGACGGCACCGGGTACGGCGACGACGGCGCCGTCTGGGGCAGTGAGGTGCTGCTCGCCGACTACGACGGCTTCCGGCGGCTCGGACACCTGGCGTACGTGCCGCTGCCCGGCGGCGACGCCGCGGTGGTCCGGCCGTACCGGATGGCGCTCGCCCACCTGTGGGCGGCGGGCATTCCGTGGTCGGCCGACCTGGCGCCGGTCCGGGCCTGCCCGCGCGACGAACTGGCGGTACTCGAAACCCAGTTGGATCGGTCGTTGAACTGCGTGCCGACCTCCAGCATGGGGCGGCTGTTCGACGCGGTGTCCGCGCTGGCCGGTGTCTGTCAGCTGGCCGAGTACGAGGCGCAGGCGGCCATCGAGTTCGAGGCCGCAGCGTTGGCCCACGGGCCCGCCGAGGGGTACGCCTTCGGGCTCCGGCGCGACGGCAGCGTGCTGCTCGGCGAGCCCGAGCCGGTGCTGGCCGCCGTGGTCGCAGACCTCGCCCGAGGGGCGTCCGGCGGTCTGGTCGCCGCCCGGTTCCACGCCGCGGTGGCCGAGCTGGTGCGCGCCCAGTGCCGGGCCGCCCGCGATGAGCAGGGCACGGACACGGTCGCCCTGACCGGTGGCGTGTTCGCCAACGCGCTGCTCTCGTCGGCCTGCGCGCACGGGCTGCGCGCCGACGGCTTCACCGTGCTGCGGCACCGCCGGGTGCCCCCCAACGACGGCGGGCTGGCGCTCGGCCAGCTGATGGTGGCCGCCCGGGCCGGCGGCCCGGGCGCGGATTGAGAGGAGAGAAGGGATGTGCTTGGCGGTGCCCGGCAGGGTGATGGAGATCTCGGAACGGGACGGGACGCGAATGGCGGTCGTCGACTTCGGCGGGGTGGTCAAGGACGTGTGCCTGGAGTACCTGCCCGACCTTGAGGTCGGTGAGTACGCCATCGTGCACGTCGGTTTCGCGCTGCAGCGGCTGGACGAGGAGTCGGCCCGGAAGACCCTCGACCTCTTCGCCGAACTCGGCCTGCTGCAGGAGGAGTTCGGCGACCCATGGGAGGCGGCGGCAGGAACGGGCGCGACGGAGGAGCGGCAGTGAGGTACCTGGAGGAGTTCCAGAACCCGGAGTTGGCGGGCGGGCTGCTGGCCGACATCCGCGCGGCGGTCACCCGGCCGTGGGCGCTGATGGAGGTCTGCGGCGGGCAGACGCACACCATCATCCGGCACGGCATCGACCAACTGCTGCCGGAGGGGGTGGAGTTGATCCATGGGCCGGGGTGCCCGGTGTGCGTCACCCCGCTTGAGGTGATCGACCGAGCGCTGACCATCGCAGCCCGGCCCGAGGTGATCTTCTGCTCCTTCGGCGACATGCTGCGGGTGCCCGGCACCGACCGCGACCTGTTCCGGGTCCGCGGCGAGGGCGGCGACGTCCGGGTGGTCTACTCGCCGCTCGACGCGCTGCGGATCGCCCGGGAGAACCCGGACCGCGAGGTGGTCTTCTTCGGCATCGGCTTCGAGACCACGGCCCCGCCCAACGCCATGGCCGTCCACCAGGCCCGGAAGCAGGGCGTGCGCAACTTCAGCATGCTGGTCTCGCACGTCCGGGTGCCTCCGGCCATCGAGGCCATCATGACCTCGCCCGACTGCCGGGTGCAGGGCTTCCTGGCCGCCGGGCACGTGTGCAGCGTGATGGGCATCGACGAGTACCCGGCGCTGGCCGAGCGCCACCGGGTGCCGATCGTGGTCACCGGCTTCGAACCGCTCGACATCCTGGAAGGGATCCGGCGCACCGTACGGCAGTTGGAGCGCGGCGAGCACCGAGTCGACAACGCCTACCCGCGGGCCGTCCGCCCCGAGGGCAACCCGGCGGCCCGGGCCATGCTGGAAGACGTCTTCGAGGTGACCGACCGGGCCTGGCGCGGCATCGGAGTGATCCCGCAGAGCGGCTGGCGGCTCTCCCCGCGCTACCGCGACCACGACGCCGAGCACCGCTTCGACGTCTCCGGGATCACCACCTGCGAGCCCGCGCAGTGCCGGGCCGGCGAGGTGCTGCAAGGGCAGCTCAAGCCGAACGAGTGCGAGGCCTTCGGCACGCTCTGCACCCCGCGCACCCCGCTCGGCGCCACCATGGTGTCCAGCGAAGGGGCGTGCGCGGCCTACTACCTCTACCGGCGGCTGGGCGCGCCGACCGCTCCCCAGGAGGCGACCTTCGTTGGCTGACATCGAGATTCTCACCGCGCTGCCGACGATCGCGCCCGACGGGCCGCCCTCGGCGCCCGACTTCTCCGGGTGGTCCTGCCCGCTGCCGCTGCGCGACCACCCCCGGGTGGTGATGGGGCACGGCGGCGGCGGGGCGATGTCCGCCGAGCTGGTGGCCAACGTGTTCGCCCCCGCGTTCGGCGGCCCCGCCCTCGCCGGCCTCGGCGACTCCGCCGTACTGGAACTCGGCGGCGCGCGGCTCGCCTTCTCCACCGACTCCTACGTGGTGCGGCCGCTGTTCTTCCCCGGCGGCAGCATCGGGGACCTCGCCGTCAACGGCACAGTCAACGACCTCGCGATGAGCGGCGCGCGGGCCGCCTACCTGTCCTGCGGCTTCATCCTCGAAGAGGGAGTGGAGATGGCCGCCGTCGACCGGGTCGCGCGGGCCGTCGGCGCTGCCGCGCGGGCGGCCGGAGTGGAGATCGCCACCGGCGACACCAAGGTGGTCGAGGCCGGTCACGGCGACGGCATCTACCTCAACACGGCCGGCATCGGGCTGGTCCCGGCCGGCGTGGACATCAGGCCGCAGCGGGCCGCGCCCGGTGACGTGGTGATCGTCAGCGGGGAGATCGGCCTGCACGGCGTGGCCATCATGAGCGTGCGCGAGGGCCTGGAGTTCGGAGTCGAGATCGAGAGCGACTGCGCCTCGCTCGGCGGCCTGGTCGAGGCGATGCTCGCCGTCACCCCCGACCTGCACGTCCTGCGCGATCCCACCCGCGGCGGTCTCGCCGCCGCTCTCAACGAAATCGCGACGGCCGCCGGGGTCGGTGTCGTGGTCAACGAGCGATCGGTGCCGATTCCGCCGCAGGTGGCGAACGCCTGTGCGGTGCTGGGCCTCGACCCGCTGTACGTCGCCAACGAAGGCAAGCTGGTCGCCTTCGTGCCCCGCCGGACCGCCGACGCCGTGCTCGACGCGATGCGCGCGCACCCGCTCGGCGCCGGCGCGGCAGTGATCGGTGAATGCGTCCCCGACCACCCCGGCATGGTCGTCGTTCGAACCGCGTTCGGCGCCACCCGGGTGATGGACCTGCCCATCGGCGAGCAGCTACCGAGAATCTGCTGATCGCGCAGCAGCGCCTGCCCATCGGAACGAGGACGGTGTGCGGACGGACACTGGCACGCTGGAACCGGCACCCGGGGGAGAGCGTGCTGTGAGCCGGCAGCTGCGCCGGTGCGGGTACCTACGGTCCGGCCAGGCTTCGCCGGGCGCGAGCCGGCACGGAGTGGCTCTCTGCCCACCCGCTCCATGTGACGGGTCGTCAACGAATCGCGCTCGGAAGGAGACCTGGGGCGACCGAGTGAGGAGACTGCACGGGTGAGCACCCCGCCCGGCGCCACGGACTGCGACCGCCCCGTCCCGCTGCCCGGCCCCCGCATCCCTCCGGCGCGCCGCCGCAGCCCGGCGGCCATGTGGTGGTGTGCGGCGGCGACGCGCTCGCCCACCGCCGGCCGGTCGAACTCGCCGACCGCTACGGACGGCACGTCGTCGTGGTCGTCCCCTTGCTCCAGCACGGCCACGGACCGTGGATCGCCGCGCGCGCCCTGACCTCCGACGACGACCAGGCCAACTCGCACGCCGCCCCGTGCGTCCGCCGACTCAGCCCGGACCTGGGCCTGGTGGTGCGAGTTTTCAACCGGCGTACGGGCCAGCGCGTCGAACCGGCGGCAGGGGCCGGGAGCACGAGCATGTTCGACCTCGTGTCCGGCCGACAGGCGAACGACGTCGTGGGACGGACGGCTGCGAACTCCGCGCTGCCGCGCACAGCCTGTCGGCCGGTACGCGCGTCGGTGATCGGGCCGGGGTGCGACGCCGTTGACGGCGTCACGCCGACGGGGCGAGGACCCGGCCCCGGTGGTCCCGGACGCGCAGAGTGTCCACGTGGCTGCCGGGTCCCCGCTTCCACGACGGGCCGGGAGCCGGCGAAACGGGTGCCGGGCCGCAAGCGGGCCCTGGCCGTCGACGTGCTGGGCCCGGTCATCGCCGTCCTCGTCCCGGCCGCGAACGCGCACGACAACGCTGCCGGCATCGCCCTGTTGGACCAGGTCGCCGAGCACGCCGGCGGCAGCGTCCGAAAGGCCTTCGCCGGGGAAGCCGTCGCCGACCCGGCCTGCGACATCTCGATCCGCAGTTCCTCTGTGCCTCGGCCATCTCTCGTGCGTACGGCGGTACAGCGCTCGCCGCGTCGCCACTCCAGCCGGTCGCCTGCAAACGACCTCAGTATCGTCCGGGCAGGTCAAATGCCCTTTCGGGCCGGGAAGTTCACGAGACCGTTGACTCCGTCGCCGATCGCCGGGAAGGATGCCGATCATCCAGGCGGACACGGCCGGAAGCGCACTCTCTCCACCCGGACCTTGCAAGGTCTCCGCAGCAGATACACAAGGACAGGAGGGAGCCCCGTGGGGAACGTCCGCACGGCTCCGACGGAGCCGGACGTCCGGCCAAGCCGGTCGGTGCTTCTCGGATCGCATCGCATCAGCTCCGCCGACGGGACGCTCGTCACCCGGTGGAAGCTCCCGCAGGACGGGGTCTGCCCGGTCACCCGCCGACAGCACCCGAGCGGGACGCGGGCCGCGGGAGCCCACCGCACCGGCCTCGGAGTGGGCGGCGCCGTTCGGCCGGGTCGGGCGCGGTGACGCCGGTCATGACGGAGACCCACATGCGAGTCGCCCTGATAGGCGCGGGCCCCCGCGGTCTGTCCGTACTGGAACGGCTCTGTGCCAACGAGCGGGTCAACCCCTCCCCGCGTCCCCTGACCGTGCACCTGATCGACCCCGACCCGCCCGGGGCGGGCGGGGTCTGGCGCACCGACCAGTCGCGGCACCTGTTGATGAACACCGTGGCGTCCCAGGTCACCGTGTTCACCGACGACAGCGTACGGATCGACGGCCCGGTGGAGCCCGGGCCGAGCCTGTACGAGTGGGCCCGTTCGCCGTACGGGGCCGAGGCCGACGTGCTTGCCGAGGCGGCCGCGCTGGGCCCCGACTCCTACCCCACCCGCGCTTTCTACGGTGCGTACCTGCGGGCCGTGTTCCAGGGCCTGGTCGAGCGGGCGCCGCAGCATGTCACGGTCCGGGTGCACCGCTCCCGGGCCATCGCCCTCACCGGAGAGGCGTCCCAGCAGGTCCGGCTGGCGGACGGCAGCACGGTCGACGCACTGGACGCCGTGGTGCTGGCCACGGGGCACGGACCGGCCGTACTGGGCCGGGAGGAGCAGCAACTCGCCGACACGGCAGCGGCATTGGGGCTCCGCTACCTGTCACCGGGCAATCCGGCCGACGCCGACCTGAGTACCATCCGGCCGGGAGAACACGTTCTGGTGCGCGGTCTCGGGCTGAACTTCTTCGACCACCTGGCGCTGCTGACCGAGGGCCGCGGCGGCGCCTTCACCTGCGAGGGCGGTCGACTCGTCTACCGCGCCTCCGGCAAGGAGCCTGTGCTGTACGCGAGTTCACGGCGCGGTGTGCCGTACCAGGCGCGTGGCGAGAACCAGAAGGGCGCCTACGGGCGGTACGTCCCGAGACTGCTCTCGGCCGAGTTCGTCAGCGCTCTTCGCCGACCGGGCACCCCGCTCGATTTCCGTCGCGACCTGTGGCCGCTGATCGCCCGTGAGGTCGAGAGCGTGTACTACGGCGCGCTGCTGGACGTCCGCGACCGCCCGGCCGACCGGGAGCCGTTCACCGAGCTCTACCTGGCTGCCGAGCGGCCGGAGCAGCGGGCCGAACTCCTGCACGCGTACGGCATCGACCGGGCGGACCACTGGGACTGGGAACGCCTGGCCCAACCGTGCGCGGGCCGGGAGTTCGGCGACCGGGCGGAGTTCCGGTCCTGGCTGCTGGAGTACCTGTCACGGGACCTGCGGGAGGCCCGGTCCGGTAACGTCCGGGGCCCGCTGAAGGCCGCGTTGGACGTCCTGCGCGACCTGCGCAACGAGATCCGGCTCGCGGTGGACCACGGCGGCCTGGTCGGCGACTCGCACCGCGAGGACCTGGAGCGCTGGTACACCCCGCTCAACGCCTTCCTGTCGATCGGCCCGCCGGCCGCCAGGATCGAGCAGATGATCGCGCTGATCGAGGCGGGCGTACTCGAACTCACCGGCCCCGGAACCACGGTGAGCGTCGACGCCGACCGCCGGGCCTTCCTCGCCCGTTCCGGCCGGGTGCCGGGGCCGCCGGTCCTGGCCACGGTGCTGATCGAGGCCAGGCTCCCCGAAACCGACCTGCGCCGGACCGCCGACCCGCTGCTGCGGCACCTGCTGGACAGCGGCCGGATCGCCCCCTACCGGACGCCGGACGTCGGCGGCCACGAGACCGGGGGACTGCACGTGACCGCCCGCCCGTACCGGGTGGTCGACGCCGAAGGGAGGGCGCACCCGCGCCGGTTCGCCTACGGGGTTCCCACCGAGGGCGTGCACTGGGTCACGGCGGCCGGCATCCGTCCCGGGGTCGACTCCGTGACCCTGGGCGACTCGGATGCGATCGCACGCGCCATACTTTCGCTCCGGCCTGCGGAGCGCCAGGAAGCAGTCAGGACAGGAGCCGGCGCATGACACCCGAGACCGTGCCATCCGACGCGGAGGCGGACACCGGTCTGCTCTCGCCGGTCCGGGCCGGCACCCCGATCGAAGGCGCGGTCGGCGACCGGGCCTGGCTCCAGGCGATGCTGGACGCCGAAGCGGCACTGGCGCGGACACAGGCCGGACTCGGAGTGGTACCGGGATCGGCGGCCGAGGCCATCACCGCCCTCGCCCGGGTCGAGAACTTCGACGTACGGGCGCTCGCACTGGCCTCCCGGGAGACCGCCAACCCCGTGGTCGGCCTGGTCCGGGCCCTGACCGAGCTGGTGGCGGCCAGGTACCCCGAGGCGGCGGAGTACGTCCACTCCGGCTCGACCAGCCAGGACATCCTGGACACCGGGGCGATGCTGGTCGCGGCCCGCGCCCTGCGGATCATCCGGGCGGACCTGGACCGGGTGGCCGAAGCGCTCGCCGCGCTGGCCGAGGCCCACCGGTCCACCCCGATGGCGGGGCGCACCCTCGCCCTCCAAGCCGTGCCGACCACCTTCGGCCTGAAAGCCGCCGGATGGCGGCAGTTGGTGCTGGACGCCGACCACAGGCTGGCGCTGGTCGAGCGGACCGGCCTCCCGGTCTCGTTGGGCGGCGCGGCCGGCACACTGGCCGGATACCTGGAGAACGCCCGCGCCGCCGACCCCGCCACCGACGACGACCCGGCCGGCTACCTCGACCGCCTGGTCGAGGCCTTCGCCGCCGAGACCGGGCTGGCCCGGCCGGTCCTGCCATGGCACGCGCTGCGGACTCCCATCGCCGACCTGGCCGCCGCGCTCGCGTTCACGGCCGGGGCACTCGGGAAGTTGGCGGTCGACGTGCAGGTCCTGACACGGACCGAGATCGGCGAGGTCGGTGAGCGGCCGGTGGCCGGCCGTGGAGCCTCCTCCGCCATGCCGCACAAGCAGAACCCGGTGCACTCCACCCTGATCCGCAGTGCCGCACTCCAGGTCCCGGCCATCGCCACCGGTCTGACGCAGTGCCTGATCACCGAGGACGAACGCTCCGGCGGCGTCTGGCACGCCGAGTGGCAGTTGCTGCGAGAGGCACTTCGTCTGACCGGCGGCGCCGCGCACACCGCGGTGGAACTCGCCGAGGGTCTGCAGGTGCGGCCCGAACGGATGGCGGCCAACCTGGCGCTGACCGGCAGTCAGATCGTCTCCGAACGCGTCTCCGCCGTCCTCGCCCCCCTGCTCGGCCGGGCGGCCGCCCGATCCCTGTCCTCCCGGGCCGCGGCGACCGCCGCGGCCACGGGCCGGGAACTCGCCGAGGTACTCGCCGAACTTCCCGAACTGAAGGACGTGTTCACTCCGGAGGCACTGGCAGCGCTGTGCCGCCCCGAGGACTACCTCGGAGTCGCGGAGCCACTGGTCGACCGGGCCCTGCGGCTCTGACCCCGGTGGGCTCGCTGTGTGGCCGCTGCGGGCCCCTCGGCATCGCGCCACACCGTGCACCCGGCCGTTCAGGCCCCCGTGGCTCCACCACCGGCGGGCCACTGCCCAGCCTCCAGGACCGTCCCGCCGGCGCCGACAGGACGGCTGTCGCCCCGTCCGCTCGCAGTGCCCCTCACCGCTGCTTTCGGCCCCGTGTTCCGTCAGGGGAGGCCCTCCGAGCAGTGGATGCGCAGGTCGGTGCCCGCGCTCCCGCGGAGAGGACGAGGCCATGGACGCGGAGCGCCTTCACCTCGTCGAACGCACCGGCCCGCGCCTGCCGCGTCCAGCGATCATTGATGCGGTGTCGGCCGCTTATTCGAGTGCCGGGGTGATGGCGTGGGCGAGTTGGACGCGTGAGTGGACGTTGAGTTTGCGGTAGACGCGGGTGAGGGTGGCTTCGACGGTTTTGACGCTGACGGTCAGAGTGGCGGCGATGTCGCGGTTGCTGGCGCCGGCGGCGGCGAGGCGGGCGCAGCGTTCTTCGGCGCCGGTGAGGTGGGCGCCGGCGTCCGTGGAGCTGGGTCTCAGGCGGTGGAGGGCGTGGGTGGCGGCGTCGGCCCAGGGGTGGGCTCCGTAGGCGGTGAACAGGTCGGCGGCCTTCTGTGCGGCCGTGCGGGCGCTGGCGCGGCGGCGGGCGCGGCGTTCGGTGTGGCTGAGGGCCAGGAGGGTGCGGCCGCGTTCGAGGGGGAGGTCGCGGAGGCGGTCGGCGGTGGTGGTGAGGCGTTGGGCGGCGGTGTCGTAGTCGCCGCGGGCGGCGTCCAGCAGGGCCCGCGCGCGGTCGAGGGCGGGCAGGACGGAGGTCCGGCCGAGGTCGGTGGCGGTGCGGTGGGTGTCGGTGAGCAGGTCTTCGGCCTCGGCCGGGCGGCCGACGGCGAGGAGGGCCTCGGCCAGGTCGGCGTGCCAGCGCAGGATGGACGGGTCGCGGACCTGCTGCTGCTCCTCCAGGGCGCGGACTTCCTCCAGCGGTTCCAGGGCTTCCTTCGGGCGGTCGGCGGCGAGCAGGAGGTGTCCGAGGGCGTGGAGGTTGCGTGAGAGGAAGACCTTGTTGTCCTCGTGCCGGGAGGCGTCGATGCCGCGGCGGGCGTGGGCGAGGGCGGTGTCGGTGCGGAAGGCGGTTCCCTCGACGAGGGCGGAGGTGTAGCAGGCCGGGCCGGGGGACAGGCCGGCGTTGTCGGACAGGGCCTGGGCCCGGCGGGCGTAGTCGAGGGCCTTGGCGCAGCGTCCGGTGCGCAGTTCGGCCTCGGCGAGGCCGCGCAGGAGGTCCACGGTGGCCTCGGTGTCCCCGGTCCGCTGGGCCTGGACGAGCAGGGGCAGCAGGGCGGCGCGGGCCCGGTCGGGGCGGTCGTCGAAGAGCGCGTGACGAGCGGCGAGGTGTTCGGGGGTGGCGTTGACGGGGACCGGTGCGGTGCGTGGCAAGGACAGGGCGCGCTCCAGTGTGGCTTCGGCTCCGGGGTGGCCGAGGATGCGCTGGATGCGGGCCTGCATGGCCAGGGCCAGGGCGGCGGTGGTGGTGTCGTCGGCTGCGTGGGCGAGATCGGCGGCGTGGGAGGCCAGGATGGCGGCCTGTTCGGGGGATCCTTCGTTGACGTTGGCCCAGAGGGCTTGGCGGAGCAGGATTTGTGCGGTCAGGTCCGGTCGGCCGGCTGTTTCGTGGATCGCGGCGGCGAACAGTTCGTCCGCGCTGTGCAGGTGCTGGCCGCTGGCGTCGAGCAGGGCCAGCAGGGCGCCGACGCGTTGGGCGGGGCTGGTGTCGTGTTCGAGGATGAGGCGGGTGGCGGCCCGGGCACGGGGGAGGTCGCCGCAGTGCGAGGCGTCGCGCACCGCGGTCAGGGCCCGGTCGGTGAGCAGGCCGGTGTCCTCGTGCGGGGTGCGTTGGGCGGCGAGAAGGGAGAGTTCGGCGGCCAGCGGGTGTTCGCCGCGCAGTCGGGCGTGGCCGGCGGCGCGGGCGGCGGCGCGCGCGGTGTGCCGGGCGGTGCGGGGGTCGGCGGTGTCGGCGGCCAAAGTGGTGTGGCGGTCGCGGCGGGCGGGGTCGTAGCTGGCCTGCGCCAGGTGGGCGTGCAGGAGGCGGCGTGCGGTGTCGGTGAGCCGGGCGGTGAGTTCCGCGCCGATCGCGGAGGCGGTGAAGCGCACCCGTCCGTCGCCGTGTCCCGGGTCGATCAGCGCGGCCGCCTCGGCCTGGGCCAGGAGGTGATCGGCGGCCGGACCGGCGAGGCGCACCAGCAGTTCGCGCTCGGGGCGGTCGTCGAGCGCGGCGAGCGTCAGCAGTTCCCGCACGTCGTCCGACACGGTCGCGAGCCATTCTCCGAGCAGTCGGCGGGCCGCCGGGGGCAGGGGTGGATCGTCCTGGCCCTGGCACTCGCCGGCCTCGGCGAGTGCCATGGCCAGAGCCGGGTTGCCGCCACTGCGGGAGTGGAGCCGGGCGACCGTGCGCGGATCGGGCCGGTGGGGGGAGAGGAGGGAGGCGACCTGACCGGGCGTCAGGGGCGGGACGCGCACCGGGTACGCGTCCTCGCCGCTCCAGTGGCCGCCGGCCTCCGGCCGCCAGGTGCGCTCGGTGACGATGACGGGTAGCTCCGGGGCCTGCCGCAGGGCCCAGCCCAGCACGGGGGCGCTGGCCTCGTCCAGCCACTGGGTGTTGTCCACCACCAGGGTCATGGGCGGCGCCTCCTGCAACACGGTGGCGGTCAGTCGGCGCAGCCGCAAGGAGGCCCCGGCGTGATCGACGCCCGCGGCCTCGTCCAGGGCCGCCGCGAACTCCCGAGCGGTCGGCAGCGGCTGCAGGGCCAGGGCGAGTTCGAGCAGCCCGGTGTAGGGGATCGGGGCGTCCTGCGGGCCCGGGGCCAGCCGCAGCACGGGCAGGCGCCGCCGGCGCGCCAGCGCGCCGGCGGCGGTGGTCTTGCCGATGCCGGGCGGCCCGAACAGCACCGCCCGGCGGATGCCGCGCGCCTCGTCCGGCAGCACGGCGCCATACGTTTCCTGAAGCCCAGTGAACCACGTCGCGGAGTCTTGCATCGGGCCATCGTGCGGCCGTGATGCCCCCGCGGTCCAGGGCAAGGGGTTCCCCTGATTTCGGCCGCCCTCAGCCTTCCCTAGCCTCATCGCCACAAGCCGAGCTGCTCCCCCGGCCGCAGGACGCCCCCGCCCCTCAGACGACGTCCTGCTGGCCTCTTCCCCCTCGATCCCGGCTCGGCGGGAGGAATGTGATGTCCCGTAACACCCTGGCGGCCGCGGTTGCGGCTGCCCTCGCCCTGGGCACCGTGACCGTGGTGGCCACCCAGTCCACCGCGGCCGCCGACAGCTCCTCCGCCCGGCCCGGTGCCGGGTTCCGGGCGGTGAGCGCCGACGCCCGCGCCGAGGCGCTGCGCACCGCCGACCGGGAGGCCGCCGCCGTGGCGAAGTCGCTCGGCTTCGGCGCGGACGAGCGGCTGGTCGCCAAGGACGTGCTCCTGGACGCCGACGGCGCCCGGCACGTGCGCTACGACCGCACCTACCGCGGCCTGCCCGTCATCGGCGGCGACCTGGTCGTCCACTACGGCAAGAATGGCAAGGCCACCGGCTCCGACCAGGCCCACCAGGGCGCGATCAAGGTCGCGGGCACCACGCCGAAGCTCAGCGCCTCCGACGCCTCGGCCGCAGCCGTCAAGCACGCCAAGCACGTCAAGAACGCCAGGACCGACACCGCGGACGGCAGCACCCTGGTGGTGTACGCGGTCGGCAAGATCCCCGTCCTGGCCTACCGCTCCACCGTCACCGGCGACGGCGAGACCGGCCCCGCCTCGAAGGAGGCGGTGATCGTCGACGCCGCCAGCGGCACCCCGCTGGACCAGTACGAGCTGCACCAGGGCGTCACCGGCACCGGCAACGGCGTCACCGCCGGCCAGGTCTCCATCGAGACCACCCAGTCCGGCAGCGGCTACACCCTCACCGACGCCTCGCACGGCGGCACCATCGTCTACGACTCCTACAACAGCCCGCAGTCCAACCCGAAGCAGAACGCCCGCGTCTTCTCCAAGACCACCAACACCTGGGGCAACGGCTCCACCTCCAGCCGCGAGAGCGCCGCCGTCGACGCCTCCTACGGCCTCGCGAAGACCTGGGACTTCTACAAGGACACCTTCAACCGCTCCGGGATCCGCAACGACGGCCGCGGCGCCCCCGCCTACGTCCACGTCGACAGCGGCCTGCTGAACGCCTTCTACGACGACTCCTGCTTCTGCATGTCCTTCGGCGACGGCTCCTCGCAGAACGGCAACACCCCCGTCACCGCCCTCGACGTCGCCGGCCACGAGATGAGCCACGGCGTCACCGCCGCCACCGCCAACCTCACCTACTCCGGCGAGTCCGGCGGCCTCAACGAGGCCACCAGCGACATCTTCGGCACCATGGTCGAGTTCTACGCCAACAACGCCGGCGACCCCGGCGACTACTACATCGGCGAGAAGCTCAACATGTCCGCCGGCTCCCTGCGCCGGATGGACAACCCCGCCTCCGACGGCAACAGCCTCGGCTGCTGGACCTCCGGCGCCTCATCGGTGGACGTCCACTACTCCTCCGGCATCGGCAACCACTTCTTCTACCTGGCGGCCGAGGGCACCGGCGCCAAGACCATCGGCGGACGCGCGCACAACGGCACCACCTGCAACAACGACACCTTCAGTGGCATAGGCCGCGACAAGGCCGCCGCCGTCTGGTACCGCGCGCTGACCACCTACATGACCTCCACCACCAACTACGCCTCGGCGCGCACCGCCACCCTGAACGCCGCCGCCGACCTGTACGGCACCAACTCCCAG
>NZ_BMRI01000013.1:34007-37365 GCF_014648555.1 Kitasatospora griseola | reverse complement strand
GAGCGGTACCTGGTCTCCAAGGCGTGGGCCGCCGTCAGCGTCGGCACCGCCCTGCCCGACCCCGGCACCGGCACCCCGACCCCCACCCCCACCTCCTCGCCCACCCCGACCCCCACCTCCTCGCCCACCGGCAACCCCAACCCCGGCAACGCCCTGACCAACGGCGGCTTCGAACAGGGCACCGCAGGCTGGACCCAGAGCGCCGACGACATCACCAGCTCCACCGTGCAGAGCGCGCACGGCGGCGCCTGGTACGCCGCGATGATGGGCTACGGCACCACCGCCACCGAGTCCCTCTCCCAGTCGAACATCGCCGTCCCCTCCACCGGCAGCCCCAAGCTCACCTTCTGGCTCAAAGTCAGCACCCAGGAGTCCGGCAGCATCGCCTACGACACCCTCAAGGTCAATGTCAACGGCACCACGCTGGCCACCTACTCCAACGCCAACGCCGGCTCCGGGTACGTCCAGAAGACCGTCGACCTGTCCGCCTACAAGGGCCAGAGTGTGAAGCTCGAGTTCGCCGGCGCCGAGGACCCCTACCTGACGACCATCTTCCTCGTCGACGACGTCGCCATCGGCTGACCGACCCTCACCCTCCCGTGGCCGGCCCCGCTGTGGGGCGGCGCCGGCCACGGGACTGCCGCGCTCCCGCGGGGTAGCAACGAACGCGGCAGCCTGCGGCCGACCTGACTGGGGCGGGTCGGCCGCAGAGACCACCACAGCCCGCCCCACGGGTCCGGGTCCGCAGACCCGCACCTCCCGCCGGACCTCCGGTCCCGGACCCACCCCCCGAACCCGCCGCCGAAACCCGGTTGCGCACCAGCGCCGGGCTCCACCACGCACCAGCAGCCGACACCCGGCCGCTGCGCGTGCTCCGGCAAGTCCCACCGGACCTGCACCGGCTGGAGCCCGGCGCTCCCTTGCGGGGCGACTCACACGGAACGAACGGACGGAAAGGCAGACGTCATGCGTACAACCGATGCTCCGCAGCACGACGAACCCGACAACGCCCTCGTCTCCCGCCTCCTCTCCCGCCGCCGCGTGCTGATCCTCAGCGGCGCCGCCGGCACAGTGGTCCTGGGCGGAGCGGGCACCGCCGCCGGCTGCTGGACCGCCTGGACGCGGTCGTCCACAACGCGGGTGTGGCGCTCGACCACCCACCACGTCGCGAGACCAGGGCCGGCCACGAGCCGATGTTCGCCACCAACCACCTGGGCCACTTCGCACTGACCCACCACCTGACCCCCCTGCTCGCGGCGACCCCGGGGAGCCGGATCGTCACGACCGGCAGCTTCGCCGCCAAGTCCGAATCCCTGGACCCCGACGACCTGCAGAGCACCCACGACTACCGGCCCAAGCGCGCCTACGCACGCTCCAAGCTGGCCCAGATGCTCTTCGCCGTCGAACTCGACCGCCGCCTGCGCGCCGCCGGCAGCACGACGACGAGCGTGCTCGTTCACCCCGGCGGGGCACTCGACGCCCTCACCCCCGCGCGCCCGCCGCTCCATGCCCGCTCCACCGGCCAGCGGCTGCGCCACCTGCCGCTCGGCCTTGTCGTCCAGGGCAAGGAAGCCGCCGCGTGGCCCGCCGTACGGGCCGTGCTCGACCCGAGCGTGCGCGACGGCCAGATGTGGAGCCCGCGCCAGTTCGGGCTGCGCGGAACGCCCAGGAGCGAACCTCTCTGGAACCACCTGACCGACCCCACGACCGCGGCCCGCCTGTGGGCGGCCAGCTGCGACCTGACCGGCATCGACCTGCTGCCCACCCCGCCGACCCGGCTCGACGGGGCAGCGGCCGACGGCTGAGTCCGGCCGTGCGATGCCTCGCCAAGCGAATGTGCGAGCGGCTGCCTCTCGAACGCGATGCCGACCGGGGTCCCGGTCGTCGACGACCGCCACGGCAGTGATGTCGTTGCGGTGGAACAGGCCGGCGATGTCCTTGAACGTGCGCGCGACGGGCGACGACCGCGTCCCGCCCCGGATCCGACAAGCTGTGACGGACATCGGGGCCGCCTGGAGCCGGTACGCCGCCGGGAGACCACCAGCACCGACCGTCCCCCCGGGCGTGCCGGTGGGGCACGGGTGCCGGGTCGGACGTCTGCGGTGGCTTCCGGCCCGGTCAGGCCGGCCGGTTGTCCGCCGGTGTGGTCCGGGGGCTGCCCGGGTCGGGGGCAGGCAGCGGCCAGTCGGGGTGGGCGAGCCGGCGGCGCAGGGCGTCGAGCCGGGCGAGGTGGTGGTCGAGGGCGGCGGTGACGGTGCTCGTGGTGGCGGCCACTCGTGCTTCGAGGTCGTGGATCCGGTCCAGTAGGTCCTGCCAGCGCCTTTCGGCGGCGGGGTCAGGGTCAGGCGCGGCGTCGGTCGCTGTCATCGCGGAGCTGGGTGGTGTGGTGGGTCAGAGTGTCGAGGCGGGTGGCGAGGTCGTCCTGGCCGGTGCCGAGGTGGGGGCGGATGGCGGCGAGGGGCGCTATGAGGTCGGCGGGGTCGGTGGCGCCGAGGGCGGCGGTCAGGGCGGCCTGGGCGGGGCGGGCGCCGGGGGCGAGTGCGGTCATGGTGATCCTGGCGGCGAGGACCCGCAGTTCGGCGGCGTTGTCGCGGGCCCAGGCGGTGACCGTCCGGTCGGCGGCCCGCCGGTCGCGGACCGCTTTGACGCGTTCCGCGCCGGTGGCGGCCTGTGGCTTGCCGCCGGCGGGCTTGAGACGCAGGTAGCGGTTCTCGGCGGCCTGGCGGCTGGCGACCCCCATGGGCCGGGCGAGGTCGGCCCAGGTGGCGCCGGCCTCCCGGGCGCTCTCCACCAGGCCGGCCTCCCAGCCGGCGAGCTGGGTGCGCAGCTCGCGCAGCAGCATCAGGGCGGCCAGGGCCTGCTCGGGGCCTTCCTGCCCGTCAGGGGCGGTCGGCGGCCGGGACGCGGGGTTCTGGGCGGTGCGGACGGCGTCGTCGATGGCGGCCAGCGCCGCCGCGGCCGCCAGGAACGAGGCGGGCTCGACCGGCTGGGGAGGACCGGCGGCGGGCCTGCGGGGCTTCTGACTCATGCAGTCACTCTATAGGCGACATCCAAACTTGTCATCGGATGGATGACGCGCTACAAAGGTGTCAGGTGAAGCGCACTGGCACCCATTCGATCAGTGGAGGTGTTTCGCGATGCTGTTGCGCACTGACCCGTTCCGCGAGCTGGACCGTCTGACCCAGCAGTTCCTGGGCAGTACCGGGACCTGGTCGCGTCCGGCGCCGATGCCGCTGGACGCCTACCGGGCCGGCGACGAGTACGTGATCTGCTTCGACCTGCCCGGGGTGGACCCGGAGGCGATCGACATCGACGTCGAGCGGAACATGGTGACCGTCAAGGCCGAGCGCCGCCCGCG
>NZ_BMRI01000013.1:21064-33978 GCF_014648555.1 Kitasatospora griseola | reverse complement strand
TCACGAGGGTGAGGACGTGAAGTGGGAGCTGTCCGAGCGTCCGCTCGGAGTGTTCTCCCGCCAGGTCATGCTCTCCGACACCCTCGACCCCGCCGGGATCACCGCCGACTACGACGCCGGTGTGCTGACTCTGAAGATCCCGGTCGCGGAGAAGGCCAAGCCCCGCAAGGTCGCGATCAGCCACAGCGGCGACCGCAAGCAGATCCAGGCCTGAACTCTTTCCCCGATGCCGTTCCGGCCGCCCCTGATCTCTCCCCCCTCGATCGAAAGGGCGGCCGGAACACCCCCGACTCCCAACGGCCGGCCGTTTCCGCCCGGACCGGCCTGCCCACAGCGACGCGGCAACGCCATGAACGGCCGGCGCAACCAACCCTTCATCGTGCGGGTGAACGGCGAGATCGACCTCGACACCGCCCCCGCGCTGCGCCGCGCCCTGGCCGCCGCGCTCGACGCGCACCGGGAGGTGGTGCTCGATCTTTCGGAGGTGACGTTCATGGACTGCGCGGGCCTGGGCGCCGTCGTCCGGGCCCGCAACCAGGCCGACCGCAGCGGCAGGCGCCTGGTCCTGCGCGGAACCAGCGGCTGCGTCGTCCGGCTGCTCGAACTCACCGGTCTGCAGCGGCGCTTGGCCGTCGAGCCCTGACCGGGGCACGGTCGCGCCGGACCTTGGAACGGAGGGAGAACCGCGGTGACTCTTCGATGGGAGGCGTTCCTGGAAGAGGTCCGGGGGCGCGGTGAGTACGACACCCAGCAGGAGGCCGAGCGGGCCGCCCGGGCCGTCCTGGCCCTGCTCGGCGCCCACCTGGTCGGCGACGCGCGCGCGGAACTGGCCGCCCGCCTGCCGGAGACCATGGCCCTGATCCTGCTCAACCCCTTGCAGGCCGCCGAGCCGCTCAGCCAGGAACGGTTCGTGCGCGCGACCGCGGCCTGGATCGAGGGAGCCACCGAAGCCACGGCCCCGTGGGACATCGGCGCCGTCCTGTCCACGGTGGCCGACGCCGCCGGCGACGACCTCACCGAGCGCATCCTGCTCCAGCTGCCACCCGGCTACGACCTGCTGTTCGGCCGCCCCGCCGCAGGGACACGACCCTGACCACCCCCCTCACCCCGCCGCCGGTCCGCCGGCGGCCAACCCCTGGAAGGCCCACGGTCATGACCCGCTACCGCCACCTTCTCCAGCAGGTCCGCAACCTCGGCCGCTACCCCGGCGACGAGAAAGCCGAACGCGTCCTCACCGCCGTCCTGGCCCTCCTGGGCTCCCAGCTCACCGGCGACGAACGCTGCGCTCTCGCCGCAGTCCTGCCCGAGCGGGCCCGCGCCGTCCTCGCCGCCCAGATCCCCCTACCCCGCCCCGTCACCGCCCCGGCCTTCGTCGAAAGCCTCGCCCACACTCTGGGCACCAGCCTCACCGCCGCCCGTTGGGACGCCTCCTCCGTCCTGACCGCCCTCACCACCCTCACCGACGAAAACCTCACCGACCGCCTCCTCGCCCACCTCCCCCGCGGCTACGCTCTGCTGTTCGGCCGCGCGGACCTGGCCGTCGTCGCTTGACACAGCGGGTCCGACCTGCCGGGATCGATTCCAAGCCGGGCCTTCGATTCGGCGACCGCCGCCATTGGCCGAGGCCACCGGGTCGGGGCCGGCTTGCGAACAGGCATTCCCCGGGCGGAAGGGAGCCCTCATGTCCCCCCGGAACGGCACACGCTCCGAAAACACGGGTGTCTGCGCGCCGCTGCCGCGGATCACCGCCGCGACCGCCAGCGGCACCGCCCAGGCCCTGCACCTGCACGGCCAGAGCGGCCGGGACCAGCGGGTGTGGGCGTCGATGAGGATCTGCAGGTACGCGGACTGCTGGTAGTTCTTCGACGGGGCGGCCACGCCGCGGTCCTGGGCGCAGCCCGGTGAACACCTCGATGAGGTGACGACGCTCCGCCGACAGCACCTGCACACCCAGACCAACGCCGCTTGGCCCATGGGCCCCGGGTGCGCTCCGCGCCGATCGCAGGTGGCGACGGCGGCGCGGGCGGCAGCGGCGGCTGCTACGACCCCAACGGCACCAGCGCCGGAGATAGCGGCTGCCAAGACGGCGGGCAGGGCGCCTACGGCTCCTGCAGCCGGTCCGGAGCCTCCGGTGCCGCCGGCCGCAGCGGAGCCGTTGTCATCACGGGGACCGGGTTCAAGCCCCGCTACCGATTCCGAGACCGAGTGAGGATCAGGGGTGGGGTCCGTGCAGCGCCGACTGCCCGCTCCCACCCCGCCATCACCCTCTGGACCCACGGGCACGGCAGTCACCCGACGCCAGGCGGAACCGACACAGTGCGGCCGCCCGACATCGCCGTCGGGGAGCGACGAACTCGCGCGCTACCGCAGTGTCCTGCTCTGCCGGCAATACGGGGAGTGTGGTGGAGCCGATAGTCCGGGTGCGGGCGCACTGGAGGACCGGGGCGGCCGGGTGCGGCCGTCCCGGCGCCGACGGCGCGGGTGGGGTCAGGTGTCGGTGGAGTGGGTGAGTGCTTCGGCCTGTTCCTGCAGGGGGCCGTGGAGGAGCTTTCCGATGGTGCTGCGGGGGAGTTCTTGGAGGGGGATGAAGCGGGTGGGGCGTTTGTAGCCGGCGAGTTGGGTGATGCAGGCGGTGACGAGCTGGTGCTCGTCGAAGTCGTCCAGGTGGGCGGGTTGGACGAACGCGACCGGGGTCTGGCCGGTGGTGGGGTCGGGGGCTGGGACGATGGCTTCGGTGACCCAGCCGATGCCGCGTAGGACGTGTTCTATCTCGGCGGGGTAGACGTTCTGTCCGCCGCGCAGGATGAGGTCGGTGCGGCGGTTGACGATCCACAGGAGACCGGTCTCGTCGTGGCAGGCGAGGTCGCCGGTTGCTGACCACGATGCAGTCGGTCATCCCCGCCTCCCACGCCCGCTGGTGCTCGCTGCGCAGCGGTTCGGGGACGCGCTGGTAGACGACTCTGCGCGCGTACAGGTCGGCCAGCATCTCCGCGTGCACGGCCCGGGCCCGCTCGTCGCGGACCTGGTCCTCGGCGCCGGTGATGCGTTCCGCGACCTGGTAGCCCCGGTCGGTGAACTCCGCACCCCGCGCCGGCGCGTCCGTCGGTCCGGTGCTGTCGAGTGCGGTGATCCCGGGTGCGTCGAAGTCCGGTGTCCGCAGCCGGTAGTGGCCCGCCTCCGCGTCGCCCAGGCCCAGGGTCACCAGCCACTCCCGCGACTCCAGCCACCCGGAGGCCGGCCCCGAGCTGAAGCCCAACTGGAAGCGCAGCGCCCGTTCCAGCGTGGTGCGCTCACTGCCCGACAGCAGCGCGAGTTCGCCAGGTCGGCCCGTTCGAACAGCGGCCCGCGCACCGGGTCGCTCACGTGCGGCAGCCCGTGCTCCTCGGCGAGCCGCACCAGGAAGGCGGGGTCGGTACACAACCAGTCGGCCGCCGCGTCCACGTCGGTGTCGTACGAGGCAGACCACGCCGGGGCGGGAAGGAAGCGGTCGATCGCCGCTCTGAGCAGCTCGAACCCGACGGGCCCACCGACTCGCGACCGGGCGGCAGGTGACGCGAGCGCGCCGCCTGCCGCCGTACCGAAACCATTCATCAAGATCCAGTCGACTGCGGAAGTGAAGATCGCCGCACGGAGGACAGGGCACCCGGCGTCAGCCGACAGGCCGAACACGAAGGCCGGCCACTGCCGCGCGAGATCGGGCGAGCAGGTCGGCGGTCCGCTGCCGTCGGGGATCGCGGGCAGCGACACTGCCGGTGACCGATCGCCACCTCCCGCCTGGCGCAGTCCAGTTGCCGAGAATGCGACCGGACGGCCCCGGCGGACGGCAGCCCCGTGCTCACCGCAACCAGCGGCACGGGGCGAAGTGCCTCGGTGTCAGCTCATCCGGGGTGTCCGCCGCCGATGCGCAGGTCATCGCTGTAGGACCGCTGCGACAGCCTGCGGACCGCGCCCGGCGACAGGCTGAGGCCATAACCGAGGGCGGCCACAGCCGGAGCGAGGAGTTCGACGGGCAGTGAGCCGTGCCGTTCGACGACCAGCCGCACGCGGCCGTCGTCATCCCTTCCGTCGGTCTTGTGGAACGCCAGGACCGTGGTGGACATCGGGGCATGGCACGGGTAGCCGCGCCGCGCGGCGTCCTCGTCCGCATGTTCCAGGAAAGTGATGCCCGGCTCGCCGTCGAAATCGGCCTTGAGCGCATCGGCGCGCCAGTGCGCCGGCTCCTCCGGGGCGCCGGTCAGCTTCCGGGAGCGGTTGGCGGAGGTGACGTAGAGGAAGTCCTCCCCGGTGGCGGCGAGCGCCTTGGCGAGGAAGGCGTTGGAGGGGCAGGCGTATCCGGGAGCGATGACCTGCGTCGTGCGGACCCCTGCGTCGGTGTGGGTGAGGTGGTCAGGGACCTGGGCTGCCGCCGGACCGCGGAAGCCGAACGGCCCGAGCGCGTAGAGGGCGTCGATGAGGTCGAGCACCTTACAGTGCGTCAGATCGGAGGGGAGCATAGACCAGTCGAAGACCGACGGGATCCGGGAGGGCGTCGTCGTGATGCTGCCCACCTGGTCGGCCGGCCGGCCCTTCATGAGGTTCATCCGGCCGACAGTTGCGCCGTCCGGGCGCGCGGTGAGGGCGTACATGTTCGCGAACCCGTGGGCCACCACGCCGCCCGCGGCAAGGACCTCGACTGCGGCCCCGACGCCTTCCGGATCGGAGAGGGGGGCCGATCGGCCGATCGTGCTCCGGGGCGAACTGGCCACCAGGTACTCCTCTCTTCGCAGCGGGGATCGAGGCCCGACACCATTGCAGGCCGTAGGAAGCCCGGCCCCGGCCGGACATCCCGGAAAGTGATGAAGGGCGAGACGAACCGCCCTGGTCGTGATCGTGGTGCCGGCCCAGGGGTGCGGCAGGCTCGCAACGGATCTTTCCATGACGATGCGTCAGATCGCCATCACCCTTGACAGATCGGGAGGTTGCCCGTAAGAAGCCCGCGGCGGCGGGACCCACGTGCACCGGGGCTGGGGCTGCCGTGTCGACGTCGGCGGCCTGGATGGGGTCTACGATCCGTCCGAGTCGGTCTCGACACATCGCGGTGCGCGAGTGCCGTGCCAGGACAGGGGTTGGGGCGTTGTCGTCAGTGGACGTGGTGCGGGAGTCGGCCGGGGCCGGGCGGATCGTGTTCTTTGAGGAGTCGGCGCGGGACGGTGCGCAGGCCAAGACCCTGATGAGCGCCGACTTCCGGGTCCGGCTGGCGCGGGAGCAGGGGGCGGTGTTCGGGACGGACGGGCCCCGGCACGTGGTGTTCGCGGCCGGCTTCCCCTCCGTGTGCGGGCAGGAGTTCGAGGCGACGCGCCAAGTCGCCCTGGAGGCCCAGGGTTCGGTCAGTCCGTCCGCGATCTGCCGAGGCACGGTGGCCGATGTACGGCTGGCACTCGGTGCGGTGCGGGGCGCGGTGCACGCGCGGGTCATGGTGATCGTGGCCGCTTCCGAGGCGACCGCCCGGGCCCTGGTGCACAGCGACGCCCGTCAGGCCCTGCGCCAGGGTCTGGACGTGGTGAAGGAAGCGGTGGATCTGGCGGACGGTGTGGCGGTGGACGTGTGCCTGGTGGACGCGCCCCGCGCAGACCGCGCCCTGGTGGCCGAGTATGCCGGGGCGATGACGGCCCAGGGCGCGGGGACGATCGTGCTGGCCGACACGGTCGGCGACCTGCTGCCCAGCCGGACCCGGGACCTGTTCCAGCGGGTCGCAGCCGGCGCGGGGCCGGAGGCGGTCCTGGTCTCGCACCTGCACAACGACCTGGGTCTGGGCCTGGCCAACACCCTGGCCGCCTTGGAGAGCGGGGTACGAGTGGCGGCGTGCTCGTGGCTGGGCATGGCCGAGCGCAGCGGCATGGTCGCCACCGAGCAGCTGCTCTTCCTGCTCGCCCACGACCGGGCCAAGGCCGAACAGGTCCTGGGGCCCGGCTGCGAACCGTGGTGGACGCAGCCGGACCTGACCCGGCTTCCGACGATCGCGCGAATGGTGTCCGCCGAGACCGGAGTGCCGCTCACCGTCACCACCCCCATCGTGGGCACCGGCGTCGCCACCATCTCCACCGGAACCCCCTTCACCCACCCGCAGACCTTCCAGCCCTACGACCCCCAGCAGCACCTCGGACTGGCTCCGACCGTGGTCCTCACCCATCTCGCCAGCCGGCGCGTGCTGTGCGCGGTCGCCGAGCGACTCGGCCACCGACTCGACCCGGCCCAGACCCGCACCGCCCTGGCCTGGGTCAAGGACCGCGCCTACCACCAGAACCACGCCGTCATCGCCGACGCCGACTTCGCCGCCTACCTCGACGGCCTCACCGCCACCACACCCCGATCCTGAACGGACCCGCCCCCATGCCGGCCACCGCCCCGCTCGACACCAGCGCCGCCGCCCACGCCCTGACCGCCGGACGGGCCGCCGTCCTGCCCAACCCCAGCCCCCTCACCTACATCGTCACCGCCACCAACCCCCAAGCCGTCAACAACGCCAAAGGCCGCCCCACCGGCCAGGAAGTCGCCTTGTGGGTCCACCAGGACACCACCTGGACCGACCTCACCACCCATCTGGACCTGACACCGACCGCCCTGCACGCCGCGACCACCCTGCTCCGCGACCAGATGGTCACCCTCCTCGTGCCCGCACGCACCGACACCCCGCCACCGGCCTGGACCACCCCCGCCCTGCGCGACGGACACCTCCTCCTCTTCGGCGCCCGCTGGCAACCCCTCACCCCGCTGCTCGACCGCTTCCCACGCCTGTACGTCAGCAGCGCCAACCGCACCGGACAACCCCCGGCCGCCACCGCCCCCCAGGCAGCCGCCATGTTCGGCCCCGGCACCCCCGTCACCGACGCCGACACCCTGCGCCACACCGACACCCCCCACGCCGCCACCACCATGCTGCGCATCACCCCCGACGGAGACCTGGCCCACATCCGCTCCGGAGCCCAGGACCAGGCCCACGGCAGTGACCCGAACCGTTATCTGGAACGTCTCCGCAAGACGACAGACAGCTGAGCACGAACGTGTGTTGACAGCCGTCCGCGCCCGGTAGGCGCGTTGGCCCTGGTGGCGGTGATGGGAGCCGCTGCGTCCGCAGCGGAAGTGGCGGGCGCCGGGGTGGAGATTGTCTCCGCGAGCGTCTTTGGCAACGTGCTGTCCTGGTCCGGCAGCTGGTCGTGCGGGGCAGGGCCGGTCAACAGCATCACGGTCCCCGCGACGAACACGCCTGCGGCTCTGGAGCAGACGCGGACGGGGTGCTCGATGACGTGCCCGAGTACGTGGTCGAGTACCTGGCGGATCCGGGCGGCGTGCTGATCGTGGACGACACCGGGTTCCTGAAGAAGGGTGTTCGGTCGGCCGGCGTCCAGCGGCAGTACTCCGGCACCGCCGGCCGGTTGGAACAGGCCGATGTCTTCTACGTCGTGGCCACCACCCGACACGACACCGTCGTCACCCGACGGGCCCTGCACCACCCGCTCCACGACCTGATGGCCGATCTGCCCCGGCAGAAGTGGAAGCGCCGGTTCTGCTGCGAGGGCACCCACGGCCTGCGGCTCCACGACTGGGCCCGCGTCGAGGTCCGGCCCCGGCACCGACCCGACCGAAGGCACTGGGTCCTGACCCGCCGCAACATCACCGATCCCACGAAGATCGCCTACTACATCGCCGTCGTGGGCGCCCGCTGGGCCGTAGAGAAGTGTTTCCAGACCGCCAAGGGCCAGTGCGGCCTGGACGACTACCAAATCTGACGCCACCAGGGGTGGTACCGGCACATCACCCTCGCCATGGCCGCCCACGCCTACCTCGCCGTCCTGCGGGCCGGGCAGTTTGAAAGGGGGCTGGACCAGGTCGAACATCAGACCTGATATCGCTGACCGTCCCCGAGATCCGCCGCCTGATCACACATCTCACCAGGCCCGTCCGCCGCAGCACCGCGCATGTCCTGCACTGGTCCCACTGGCGCCGCCGACGCCAACACCAAGCCCGCACCAGCCACCACAGACGACGAGGCCCCAGCCCAGAACTGAAGCCCCGTCACCATAAGCACCGTTGCAGTACTGGACGGCCCCGCTCGATCCGGTGAACTGGCGGACGGCGCCCGAGCGTGCCGGTCCATGCGAAGAAGCCCGGTTCGCTGGAGATCCCGTCGGCGGGTCTGCCCCTCTCGCGAGAGCTGCTGGACCGGGCTTCCGAGAAGGGCGGCAACGAGTTCGACGTGTTCGGTGACTGCGTGGTCGTTCTGCAGCAGGCCCAACGGGACGGGCCCGGGCGGGAGTTGAATTCCGCCCGGGCCCGTCGGCGGGTCGGTCAGTCGGTGTTGCGGCGGCGGACCAGGACGGTGGTGGCGCCGCCCAGCAGGACCAGGCCGGCGGCGGTGGCGAGCAGCGGGACCGAGCCGCTGCCGCCGCCGGTGAAGGCGAGTTCGCCGCCCGGGGTGCCGGTGGTGGTGAGGGTGGCGCCACTGCCGCCACCGGTGGACGTACCGGTGGAGCCGCCCGTCGAGGTGCCCGAGGTCGGAGCGGTGGTCGGGGCCGTGGTCGGGTCGGGGAGGGCGGCGCCGCGGTCGAAGGAGAGGGTGACCGTGAGGGCGTCGAGCGCCTCGCCCGCCCGGTAGGTGCCGAACGCCGGGACGCCGTCGGTGGTGAGCTTGGCCGGCACCTGGCGGAGCGTCACCACACCGTCGACGGGCTTGAAGTCGGCCTTGGAGAGGTCCAGTTCGGCGAGGCGCACCCCGCTGAGGGAGACCGGTGCGCCGCCCCGGGTGGCGGCGGCCACGTCGGCGACCAGGTAGGCGCCCGAGGCGTCCACCCGGAGGCCCAGGCGGGAGAGGCGGGTGTCCAACTCGTAGTGGCCGTCGGCGGACTGGTGGCCGAGGAAGCGGACCGAGCCCGCGAAGTCGGCCGTCAGCGCGTGGTTGTCGGTGCGGTAGCTGCCGGTGGCCGACCCGAAGCGGTAGTCGCTCGCGCCGCCGTCGAACTGCACCCGGCCCGCCGCGATCGGCCCGGTCACGTAGCTGCGGAAGCCCTCCTTGACGCCCCACTCCAGACGGCCGTCCACGACCGCCAGCTCCTTGGTCGCCGGGGTGGACGGGGAGGTGGACGGGGAGGACGACGGGGAGGACGACGGGTTGGTGGTGGGAGTGGTGGACGGTTCAGTGGTCGGGGTGGTGGTGGGTTCGGTGGTCGGAGTGGTGGTGGGTTCGGTCGAAGGCTCGGTGGTCGGGGTCTGGGTGGGGGTCGGAGTCGGGGTCGGAGAGGGGGACGTGGGGGACTGCTTCAGGACGAGGGACAGCGGGTCCAGCTCGGCGCCGGCCTGGTAGAAGCCGGCGAAGGCCTTGGCGCCCTCGGCGGTGAGCTTGGCCGGGGTGGCGGTGCCGGTGGTGGTGTCGCGGGCGACGGTGAAGGTGGCCAGGGGGACGTCCTGACGGAGCGTCGGGGCGGGGGCGCCGACGGTCTCCTTGGAGGCGGTGTCGGCGGTGAGGGTGCCGGTGGTGCCGCTGGTGGTGATCCGGAGGTCGCTGAGGGCCACATCGAGCGCGCCGCCGTGGGCGAGGAAGCGGACCCCGCCGTCGAAGGCCGCGTTCAGCGAGTGGGTCGTCAGGTCGTAGCCGGCGGACGCCAGGTTGAAGTGGTACGAGCCGTCCGTGTTGTGGGTCGCGCCGCCGGTCAGTTCGACGCTGCCGCCGCCGGCCGGTCCGGTGACGTAGTTGCGGAAGCTCGCCTTGACGCCCCAGTCGAGCGAGCCCGTGTCGTAGGTGACGGAGGTGGGGGCCCCGGCGCCGAAGGCGAGGCTGGGGAGGCCGAAGGCGGTCAGGCCGAGGCCGGTGGTGAGGGCGGCGAGGGCGGCCAGGCGGGTGCGGTTGCGGTGGGCCGTGGTGGTGCGGGACATGGGTGATGGGCTCCAGGGTGATGGGGTGGGAGGCAGGTGGTCAGGGGCGGCGTCGGCGGTGCCGGACGGCGAGCGTGGCGGCGGTGGCGGCGGCCGCGAGGACGGCGAGGACGAGGACGGTGACCGTGGTGGCGGACGGGCCGCCGCCGGTCGAAGCGGTCGCGGCGGCGGGGGCGGCGGCGACCTGGTGGGGCTGCGGCGTGGGGGCGGGGCTGCCGAGGTCGGGGAGCGGGGGGAGGGCGGCCGCAGGGTCGAGGGCGACGGCGAAGGTCAGCGGGTCGAGCTCGGTACCGGCGGGGTAGAGCGAGCCGAACGCCTGGGCGCCGGAGCCGGTCAGGGTCAGCGGAAGGTCGGTGGCGGTGAGCAGGCCGTTCTCGGTCCTGAGCGCGTTCGCGGGGAAGGTGGCGAGCTCGGTGGCGGTGGAGGTGCGGGTGGAGCCGTCGGGCGTGCGGCCGTTCACGTCGGCGAGCAGGCGGCCCTGGCCGCCCGTCACGGACAGGCGCGGGTTGGCGAAGGTCAGGTCGAGGCCGAGGACGTCGCCCTGGCGCAGGCCGGTGAAGTGGACGGCGCCGGTGAACGAGGCCTCCAGGGTGCCGGTGGCCGCGTCCCAGGTGCCGCGGCCGGGCGTCCAGCGGAAGAACGCCCCGCCGTCGGCCGCACCGTCGGTCGGCTGCCAACTCCCTTGGGCGATTGAGCCGGTGACGTAGTCGCGGAAGGTCCGGCGGACGCCCCAGTCGAGCGCGCCGTTGGTGAAGGCGGCGGGGGCGGCGACGCTCGGGTCGGTGGACGGAGCGGTCGACGGGGTGGCGGAGGGCGTGGGTGTCGGGGCGGACTTGAGGGTGACGGAGAAGGTCAGCGGGTCGAGCGCCGTCCCGGCGGGGTAGAAGCCGCCGAAAGCGGTTGCCCCGGCGGAGGTCAGGGTGGCGGGCACCTGGCTGAGCGTGACGGTGCCGGCCGCGCCCTTCAGCGAGACGCCCTTGAGCGAGAGGTCGGCCAGTCGGGCCTGCGAGGCGGCCGAAGTCTGCCCGGTCTGGCGGGACTTGGAGCTGACGTCGGCGTACAGTGCGGCGCCGCCGTCGGCGTCCGCCTTGACGGTGAGTCGGGAGATGCTCAGGTCCAGCGCGTTGCCGCCGTTCTCCTGGTGGCCGGTGAAGCGGACGCCGCCCTGGAAGGCCGCGGACAGCCGGCCCGTCGTCGGGTCGTAGCTGCCGGTGGCGGAGTGGAAGCGGAACACCGAGCCGCCGACCGTGGACGCGCCGCCGCTCAGGGCCCATTTGCCGTTCGCCACCGGTCCGGTGACGTAGTTGAGGAAGCTCGCCTTGACTGCCCAGTCCAGCCGTCCGCCGGAGACCGCCGGGTCGGCTGCGGCGGCCCGCCCGGGGAGGAGGAACAGCATCAGCAGCAGGGCCAGCGGCACCGCGCGGGCGGCGCGGAGCGGGCCGGCCGGGCGGCGGGCGGGAGCGGGGGGCCGTCCGGAGACGGGCATGGCGAATCACTCCTCGGGGAGAGGGTCGGGGATGGTAAGAGGGCAGGTCGGAGGGGGTGCGGGGGCATCCCGTGGGAGCAACCCCCCTTGCCGGAGTCAGGTAAGGCTAACCTAATATATGAGTCAAGCGTTCCGCTCACGACCCCTCCGGGTCGGCCTCGACGGGACGTCAACGCACTCAGAAAGGCCCGAGGTTGAGCCGCCCACGCCGTCCACGCAGCCCCCGCAGCCCACGCACTCCCCGCAGCCGCCTGCGCGCCCGTGCCGGAACCGCCCTCGGTGTCCTCGCGCTGCTGCTCGGCGCGAGCGCCTGCGCCACCGGCGAGCCCGCCGCCGCGCCGGCGACGGCCGGTGCCGCGAGCCCGGACCGGATCGACCCGCTGCCGGGCACGCCGACGCCCCGACTGCCCGTCACCGTGCCGTCCGCCGACGGCCGGCAGGTGACGGTCGACAGCGTCGAGCGGATCATCCCGCTGAACGGCAGCCTCTCCGAACTGGTCTTCAGCCTCGGGCTCGGCCGCCACGCGGTGGCCCGGGACGTGTCCACCACGTTCGAACAGGCCGCGCAGCTACCGGTGATCACCCAGGCGCACGAGGTCTCCGCCGAGGGTGTGCTCTCGCTGCGCCCGACCGTCGTGCTCGCCGACCGCAGCACCGGCCCGGCCGAGGCGGTCGAGCAGATCCGGGCCGCCGGCGTCCCGCTGATCGTGCTGGACGACGCGAAGAAGCTCGACGATGTCGGTGCCCGGATCGACCGGGTCGCCGCCGCGCTCGGCGTCCCCGAGGCCGGTGAGGAGCTCAAGTCCCGTACGGCGCGGCAGATCTCCGAGGTGCAGGCGCAGCTTCCGCCGGCTGCCGGGGCCCGGCCCAAGGTGGCGTTCCTCTACCTGCGCGGCAGCGCCTCGGTGTTCCTGCTGGGCGGCCCGGACTCCGGTGCGCCCTCGCTGATCGAGGCCGCCGGCGGCGAGGACGCCGGCGCCGCCGCGAAGTTGAGCGGCGACTTCACCCCGCTCACCAGCGAAGCCCTGGTCAAGGCCGCGCCCGACGCGATCCTGGTGATGAGCAAGGGCCTGGAGTCGGTCGGCGGCGTCGACGGGCTGCTCGCCCTCCCCGGCGTCGCCCAGACCCCCGCCGGACTCGACCGCCGGATCATCGCCGTGGACGACGGACGGCTGCTGTCCTACGGGCCGCGCACCCCGCAGGTGCTGCACGAGATCGCCACCCAACTGCACCGGGACGCCAAGTGACCACGACTCTCGAAGAAGCGCCGACCACCGCCCCGGCCAAGGCGGTTCGCGACCGACGGCCGCTGCTGCTGGCCGCCCTCTCGGTCGCCCTGCTGGCCTGCGCGCTGCTCGCCGCCGGCACCGGCGCGTACCGGATCCCGCTCGGCGACATCCTCGCCTCGCTCGCCCACCGCGCCCAGCTCGGCGGCCACCCGCTGGACCGGGTCCCCGAGTCGGTGCTGTGGAACGTCCGGCTGCCCCGGGTGGTGCTCGCCCTGCTGGTCGGCGCGGCGCTC
>NZ_BMRI01000013.1:0-21034 GCF_014648555.1 Kitasatospora griseola | reverse complement strand
GGCTGCGCCGGGGCGCTGATGCAGGGCGTGTTCGGCAACCCGCTGGCCGAACCCGCCGTGATCGGCGTCTCCTCCGGCGGCGCGGTCGGCGCCGTCGCCTGCATCGTGCTCGGCCTGGACGCCCTCGGCAGCTGGACCGTCACCGCCGCCGCGTTCGCCGCCGGACTGCTCACCGTCGGCGTCGTCTACGCCATGTCGCGCAGCGGCGGCCGCACCGAGGTGGTCACCCTGCTGCTCACCGGCGTCGCCGTGAACGCGTTCTGCGGCGCGCTGATCGGCCTGCTGCTGTTCACCGCCGACACCGCCGCGATCAGCCAGGTGACGTTCTGGCAGCTCGGCTCGCTCTCCCAGGCGAGCTGGAGCAAGGTGCTCGCCGTCCTGCCGTTCGCCGCCCTCGGACTCGCCGTGGCCCCCCGCTACGCCCGCCGCCTGGACCTGCTGGCGCTCGGCGAGCGCCCCGCCCGCCACCTCGGCGTGGACGTCGAACGGATGCGGATCGTGCTGATCACCGTGGTCGCGCTGCTCACCGCGGCCGCCGTCGCCGTCAGCGGGATCATCGGGTTCGTCGGCCTGGTCGTCCCGCACCTGCTGCGGATGCTCGCCGGGCCGGGCCACCGGTTCCTGCTGCCGGCCTCCGCCGTGGGCGGCGCCCTCGTGCTGGTCGCCGGTGACCTCGCCGCCCGCACGCTCGCCGCGCCCGCCGAACTCCCGCTCGGCGTCCTCACCGCACTCATCGGCAGCCCGTTCTTCTTCTGGCTGCTGCGCCGCACCCGACGTCGCCAGGGAGGCTGGGCATGACCGAACTGCTCGTCGCCGAGGGGGTCGGCTGCATGCTCGGCGGCCGACCGCTGCTGACGGACGTCCACCTGACGGTGCGCCGGGGCGAGATCCTCGCGCTGCTCGGCCCGAACGGCGCGGGCAAGTCCACGCTGCTGTCGGTGCTGGCCGGCGACCGGCGGCCGACCGGTGGCGAGGTGCGGCTGGACGGCCGTCCGCTCGCCGCGCACCGGCCCGCCGAACTCGCCCGCCTGCGGGCCCTGTTGCCGCAGCACCACGAGGTGTCGTTCCCGTTCGCGGCCGGGGAGGTGGTCCGGATGGGCCGCGCGCCCTGGACGGCCACGCCGGCCGCGGCCGACGACGGACCGGCGGTGGCCGGTGCGATGGCCGCCACCGACTGCGTCCACCTGGCCGCCCGCCCGTTCACCGCGCTCTCCGGCGGCGAGCGGGCCCGGGTCGCGCTGGCCCGGATCCTCGCCCAGGACACCCCGCTGCTGCTGCTCGACGAACCCACCGCCGCCCTCGACCTGCGGCACCAGGAACTCGTGCTGCGGATCGCCCGGGAGCGCGCGGAAGCAGGCCGGGGCGTGATCGTCGTGCTGCACGACCTCACGCTCGCCGCCGCACACGCCGACCGGATCGCCCTGCTGGACGCCGGCCGCACCGTCGCCGTCGGCCCGACCGGCGACGTCCTGGACGCCGCGCTGCTCAGCAAGGTCTACCGGCACCCCGTCGAGGTGCTGGCGCACCCGCGCGGGGGAGCGCCCATCGTGCTGCCCGAGCGCCCCCGCGAAGCAGATTGACGGATCGTCGGCCCGGGAAGATCCACTACTGGGCGACGGCCGACCGGGGGAGATCCGGATCACGACGCGGTCCGGGCGGGTGATCCCGCGTCGGCGGCCCATATGGCCGGGTCCGTCACGGGAACGGCACCAGCAGGAACCGGACCACCCGGAGGCACCGCATGCACCTGACCATGGTTCTGCTGCTCACCCCGCTCGTCCTGGCCGGCGCCGTCAGCGCCACCCGCTCGCCCGCCCGGCGCGGCCGCCACCGCGCCGGGCCGCGCCGTCCGAACCCCTGAGGCGCGCCCAGTACTTGTGTGATCGTCAGATCTCTGAGCTCGGCCGGCCGTCGAGGGCCCGGCGGTCGATCAGGGCGGCCAGACCGTCGAGGATCCGCTCGACGCCGAAGTCGAAGGCGTCGTCACGGCCCTCGCCCGGCTCGGCCATCGCGGAGGCCAGCGCCGGATAGCGCTCCGCATGGGCCGCGACCAGCCCGCCGAGGGCGCGCAGCAACTCGGCCTCCGGCGAACCCTCCCGGGACGTCCGTTGCTGGGCGGCGATCGCCCGGACGTGGCCGACCAGCAGCACGGCCGCGTCCATCCGCTCCGCGCCGCTCAGCCCGTGGCCGTCCAGCGCCGCCACCACCCGCTCCAGCCAGGCCAGTTCGCGCGGGCCGGTGAGCCGCGGGCCGGACAGCGCGTCCAGCACCCACGGGTGCGCGGCGAACAGCTCCGCCATCCGGTGCGCCCAGTCGGCGAGTTGGCTCCGCCACGGGGCGTCGCTCGGCGGCGGGGGCTCGCCGACCGTGTGCTCGACCATCAGGGCGATCAGCTCGGCCTTGCCCGGCACGTACCGGTACAGCGACATCTTGGTGTAGGCCAGCACCCCCGCCACCCGCTGCATGGACACCGCCGCCAGACCCTCGGCGTCCGCGATCCCGATCCCGGCCCGGGCGATCGACTCCAGGCTGAGGGCCGGCTTCGGCCCCCGGGTCGGCCGCGCCGGCGGACCCCACAGCAGCCGCACGGCCGCCTCGTGCTGCTCCGCCTGGTCCGGCTGCTCCTCCACGGGCCCTCCCCGGTGTCGCACCGGACTGCCTTGCGCCCGGCCCAAAACTGCGTCTACCGTACACAGCAGCAAACAGTGTCCGCGAGACACACTTTCTGCTCCGGGCCCGGGGAGGGCCCGTCGAGCTCCGTTGCTTGCGAATTCCGAGGGGGAAACACCGTGCAGATCCTGATCTCCGGCGCCGGCATCGGCGGACCGGCGCTCGCCCACTGGCTCGGCCGGTACGGCCACCGGCCCACCGTGGTCGAACTCGCGCCCGCGCTGCGGCCCGGCGGCCAGGCCGTCGACTTCCGCGGGCCCACCCACCTGACGGTCCTTCGGCGGATGGGCCTGCTGGACGAGCTCCGCACGCTCGACACCGGCGGCAGCCCGATGACCTTCACCGACCGGCACGGCCGCGTCCGGCTCCGGCTGCCCGCCGACTTCGCCGGCGGCGAGATCGAGATCCCGCGCGGCGAGCTCGCCCAACTCCTGTTCCGGCACAGCGAATCCACCACCGAGTACCTGTTCGGCAACACCGTCACCGCGCTCCGGCAGGACGACCGCGGCGTCCGGGTCGCCTTCCGGTACGGCCCGGAACGCCGGTTCGACCTGGTGATCGGCGCGGACGGACTGCACTCCCGGATCCGCGCTCTCGCCTTCGGACCCGAACAGGACTACGTCCGCCACCTCGGCTACTACGCCGCCACCTGGCAGCTCCCGAACCGGCTCGGCCTGCCCGCCGGCAGCACCGGCATCAACACCCCCGGCCGGCTCGCCGCCGCCGGCGCGGACCCGCGCGATCCGGAGCGGGCCGGCGCCTTCCTGCTGTTCGCCTCGCCGCGGCTCGACCACGACCGGCACGACACCGACGCCCTCAAGTCCCTGCTGCAGCAACGTTTCGCCGACCTCGGCCGCCCCGTCCCGCACCTGCTGGAGACCCTGCGCGACGCCGACGACCTCTACCTCGACTCGATCAGCCGCGCCGACGTGCCGAGCTGGTCGAACGGCCGGATCGCGCTGCTCGGCGACGCCGCCTGCGGCGCCACCATCGGCGGCATGGGCACCGGCACCGCGCTGGTCGCCGCGTACGTCCTCGCCACCGAACTCGCCTGCGCCGACGGCGACCACCGCACCGCGTTCGCCCGCTACGAACGGACCGTCCGCCCCTACGCCGAACGCTGCCAGCGCGGCGGCGACCGCACCGGCCCGTTCCTCGCCCCGCGCACCGCCGCCGGCCTGCGAGCCCGCAACGCCCTTCTCAGCAAGGGCTGGATCCTCGACCGGATGCTCCGACTCGGCCAGGACGTCGCCACGATGGAGCTGCCGGAGCCCGTGTGAGCCCTTCGGCGGTGCGGTAATGCGGTTGCCCGCGGTCTCCGGGCTCGTCGAAGATCTTGCGTATGAACCACGTGATACGAGCCACCACTGCCGAGGACTGGCAGGGCGTCAAGGAACTTCGGCTGCACGCGCTGCGCGATCCGGCCGCGAGCATCGCCTTCCTGGACACATACGAGGTCGAGGCCGTCAGGCCGGACGAGTTCTGGCGGGACCGCGCAGCAGGCGGCGGCGAACTGCTCGCCCGGCAGTTCGTCGCCGAGCGGGCCGACGGCGGCCTGGACGGATCGGTGACGGTGCTGGTCGAGCGGGCCGGCCGGGACGTCTTCGGCGGGCAGGCCGACACCGACCAGGCCCACCTGGTCGGCGTGTTCGTCCGCGAGGAGCAGCGCGGCAGCGGTCTGGCCCGCGCCCTGTTCGACGCGGCGATCGCCTTCGCGGACGGGCTCGACGAGCCCCGGATCTCCCGCGTCCGCCTGTACGTGCACCAGGACAACCAGCGCGCGGAGGCCTTCTACCGGAAGGTCGGTTTCATCCGCAGCGGCCAGTCCGTCCCCGTCCCCGGTGACGAGTCGTCCGTGGAGCACGAGCTGGTCCTCGGCCAGCGCGTCTGAGTCTCAACTCATGCCCGCTGCACCGTCGTTGCTGAACGGTGGGCGAAAGCGCTGCGGTAGGCGGCCGGGGTCATGCCGAGGTGGCGGTTCAGGTGCTGGCGGAGGGACTCGCCGGAGCCGAGGCCGCTGCGGTCGGCGACCTGGTCGACGGTCAGCGCGGTGGTCTCCAGCAGCTCGCGCGCCCGCGGGCGGCTGCGGGTCACCGAAGTCCGGGCCGGCCAGTACCTGGGCCGGGGCGCGGTCTCCGCGTTCACCCTGCTCGTCGCCCCCCGGGTCCGGGAGGGCGAGCTGGCCCTCGTCCACGGCAACCCCGACGCGGTGCACGCGTTCTCCTTCGTCGGGGACGTCGCCTCCGCCCTGGTCGCCGTCAGCCGCGACGAGCGGACCTGGGGCCGGGCCTGGAACGCGCCCGTCATCGCCGCCACCGTGCGGGAGGCCGCCGAGGCCCTCGCCGAACTGCACGGCGCACCCGAACCACGGCTGGAGTCGCTCACCGAACGGGACATGACCCTGCTGTCGCTGAACGAGCCGCTGTGGCGGGAGTTCATCGAGACGAGCCACCTGTCCGACCGCCCGGTCCGGGTGGACGACAGCGACATCCGCGACACCTTCGGCCTCAAGCCCTCGACGCTGCGCGAGGCACTGATGGTGTGAAACGAGGCGGCCCCCGGGGGCGGGCGATCCGGCGCGCCCGCCCCGTCGGGGGAGCGAATCCGCACCGCGCCCGTCGTCGCTCGGCCCGGCCGGGAGGGTCGGGACGCGGTGCGGCGACAGCGGGCGATACTTGGTCGACCAATTCGTCGAGAGGCGCCGTCCACATGGCCAAGAACTCCGCCGCACCCCGAGCCGGCGCACCCCGAGCGCTGCTGCAACTGACCGGGGTGAGCCGCTCGTACGGCGACCGGGAAGTGCTCCACCCCGTCGACCTCGAACTGGCCGCCGGCGAGTGCGTGGCACTGCTCGGGCACAACGGATCCGGAAAGTCGACCCTGCTGCGCGTCGCCGCCGGCCGCGACCTGCCGACCACCGGAACCGTGCGCTTCGACGGCCTGGCGATGAACGAGAACGACCCCCGGATACGCGCCCGGGTCGCGGTCGTCGGCGACACCGTCGCCTGCTACCCCGACCTGACCGTGCGCGAGCACCTGCTGCTGGTCGCCGTCGCGCACGGCGTCGCCGACGCCGCCGACTGGGTCGCGCAGGTCCTGGAGAACCGGTCGCTCACCGAACGGGCCGACGCGCTGCCGTCCGCGCTCTCCTCCGGACAGATGCAGGCCCTGCTGCTGGCCTGCGCGCTCGTCCGGCCCCGCGACCTGCTGCTGCTCGACGAGCCCGAGCAGCGCCTCGACCCGGAGGCGCGCCGCCGGCTCGCCGAACTCCTGACGGCGGAGCTCGCCGACGGGGTCGCGGTGCTGCTGGTCACCCACCACACCGACCTCGCCCGGGAGGTCGCCGACCGGGTCGTCGTCCTGGAAGAGGGCCGCGTCGTCCGCCAGGGCGCCCCCGCCGCCGTCCTCGACGCACCGGCGGACGCCCGGTGAGCCGCCAGGCCGTGGCCGAGGCCGAGGACGCGACCGCCGCGGAGTGGACCGAGGACGACGACTGGACCGACGAGGCACTCGCGGTGCTGCGCGCCCTGCGCGCACCGCACCGGCGCAACCGGTTCAAGCAGATCGCGTTCGCGCTCTACTGCACCGTGCTGATCCTGGTGATCTGGGGCGGCATCCCCAGCTTCGGCCTGTTCCTCCACGCGTCCCTGGGCGCCGACTACACCGGGCACGGCCCCGACCTGCTCGCCGCCATGCCCAGCGGCATCGCCGCCGTCGGGCTCGCCACCGTGCTGCTGGCCGTCCGCGACGGACTGTGGCGCGGGCCCGTCGTACCGCCCCGGGCCACCACCGACTGGCTGCTCGCCCACCCCGTCCGCCCGCGCCCGGTGCTGCGGCCGTGGTTCTGGCTCTCCTGCGGACTGGCCGCCTTCCCCGGTCTGGTGATCGCCGTCGGCGGGATGGTCGCACTCGGCCTGACCGTACGCGTCGGCCTGCCCGCCGCCCTCGGCTGGTGCCTGCTCGGCGGGCTCTGCCTGCCCCTGCTGGGCGTCTGCGCCGGGCTGCTGGTGCAGAGCAGCCCGCGGGCCGCCCGCTGGGTGCGCCGGCTGACCCCGTACGCGACCCTGCTGGTCCTGGCGCTCGCGACGCAGAGCGCGCTGGCCGTCGCCGGCCACCCCGTCCGGTGGCTGGAGAAGGTGGAACTGTGGTCGGGCCCGTGGGGCTGGGCCGGACTCGCCGCGCTGGCCCCGACGCCTGCCGCCGTCCCCGGCGGCGCGCTCGCCGCCGCGCTGCTGGTCGTCTCCACCGTCGCCGCGCTGGTGTTCGCCGACCGGGCCGCCGGCGCCCTGGCGCTGCCGCTGCTCCGGGAGCGCGCCCGGACGGCGGCCGGCGTGCTGGCCGCGCTGCGGACGGTCGAACTGCGCGCCGCGAAGCTGACCGTGGCCGGCGCGTCCGGCAACGGCCGCCAGGTCCGGGTCCGGCTGCCCGCGCCCCGGCAGCGTTGGCTGATCCTGTACTGGCGGGACGCGCTCTCGCTGCTCCGCACGCCCGCCCGACTCGGACGCGCCGTCCTGCTGACCGTGCCCGCCGTGCTCTGCGCCGTCCTCGCGCACGACACCGGCGGAGTGGTGTCCTGGGCCGTGACGGTCGTCGCGCTGGCCTTCGACTACCTGGCCGTCGCCCAACTGCTGGAGCCCGCCCGGATCGAGACCGACGACGTGCGCCGCGCGTCCTGGTCCCCGTACCCGTTCGCGAGCCTGATGCTGCGGCACGCGGTGGTGCCCACGGTCCTCGGCCTCGTCCTCGCGGCGGCCGGAACGGCCGCGGCGCTCGCGCTCGGCGGCGGCCCGGCCGCCTGGCTGGCCCTGATCGCCGTCCCGCCGCTGGTCGCGGCCGGCCTGGTGAACGCCTGCCGCGGCGCGGCCCGCCGGGACCTGCTGTACCGCCCCCAGCCGGCCGGCGGCACCGGCCTGGCGTTCTTCGCCGCCTGGTACGCGGCCGGCCCGGCCGTGGCCGTCCCCGTGTTGGCCCTGCCGTTCTCGGCGGCCCTGCGCAGCGGCTCGGCGGGCTCGCTGCCCCAGTCCTCGGCGATCGCCCTGACAGTGGCCCTCGTCCTGCTCCAGTGGGCACAGGGCAGGGCGGGCAAGCTCCCCGCGCAGGCCAGGCCCGGCGCGGTGGGTCAGCTGTAGCTGCCGCAAGGCCGAGCGGCGGCCGCCGCTGCGCAGGTCGACGTGCCCGCACCCCGCGACGGGGGTGCGGGCACCGCTGTTCGGAGGGGCCGGGCGGACCTGCGGCGGAGTACCCTTATTCCATAGAATTGTCGAGAAAGGGGCCGCAGTCATGGCGGACCGGGCCGCGAAGACCGAGCTCTACGAGGCGTTCGCCGCCACCGGCAAAGCCCTCTCCAGCGGCAAGCGGCTCGAACTGCTCGACCTGCTGGCGCAGGGCGAGCGCACCGTCGACGCGCTCGCCAAGGCCGCCGGACTCAACCTCACCACCGCCTCCGCGCACCTCCAGACGCTGAAGCAGACCGGCCTGGTCGCCACCCGCCGCGACGGCGTCCGCATCCACTACCGGCTGGCCGGCGAGGACGTCGCCCAACTCCTCGACCTGCTGCGCCGGGTCGCCGAACGCCACCAGGCCGCCGTCGCCCCCGCCCGCACCGCCTACCTCGGGCCCGAGGCCCCCGACGAGCAGGACGCCGTCCGCCGCGAGGACCTGCTCGCCCGGATCGCCGCCGGCCACGCCGTCGCCCTCGACGTCCGCCCCGTGGAGGAGTACGCCGCCGGGCACATCCCCGGCGCGCTCTCCATCCCGGTCGAGGAACTCGCCGAGCGGATCGGCGAACTCCCCGAGGACGCCGAAGTCGTCGTCTACTGCCGCGGCGCGTACTGCGCCCTCGCCTACGACGCCGTCCGCCTGCTCACCGCGCGCGGGCGCCGGGCGATCCGGCTGGACGACGGAATGCTGGAGTGGCGGCTCGCCGAGCTCCCGGTGGACGCGGGTGCGGGCGCGGCGGCGGCCTGAGGCATCGTCAAGTGCGGTCCCGCAGGCTTCTGGTGACGAAATGTGAAGATCTCATGGATGGATGGTGGGTCTTCGCGGATCAGGGGCGGTGCGGGCGGTGGGGTGCTTCGGGCGGCGGAACGGCGGGACCGATCAAGGCGGACCGGGTTCGATCGTGCGATCGAGGCAGGTGCGGGCCACCGAGCGCGCGGTGGAGGAGTGGTGACAAGCTTTTGCACGGTCGGTAGCGGGCATGGCTTGGCAATGATTCCGGTCCTATGATGCAGGGACGAAAATCGGGCCCGCCGGCGTCAGCACCGACCCGGGGGTCCTGAACTCACGTGGCCGACAGTGCGAGCGGCCCCAGCAGTGCGAGTCGGGGGCGGGCATGTCGCAGCAGATCGTGGTCGATTCGGGGAGCCTCCGGACCGAAGGCAGGAACATGTCCGCCGTCGGGCAGGACTTCCTCTCCGCCCTCCAGTCCCTCTCCGGCCGACTCGAATCCCTCGAACAGGGCGACACGCCCCCCTGGGGCGACGACGACCTCGGCGAGAAGTTCGGCATCGTCTACGAGGGCCTGCGCGACGGCATGAAGGAGTCGATGGACTCCCTCGGCACCCGGATCGGCGAGATCGGCGACAAGCTGCAGAGCATGGCCGACAGCCACGAGGCGAACGAGAGCCGCACCGAGGGCGACATCCACACCCTGGAAGCCCGCGAGGGCGAAGTCGGCGGCCAGATCCGGGCGCTGTACCGGCCGCGGGGCTACTGACCAACCCCCTTTCACGGGTACGGCGTGCGGCACCGAAGTCGCGTCCGCCTGCCCGCCCGTCCGTTTCGTTCCGTTGGCTCGTGTCGTTCGTTCTCGTGAGGCGCAGGGGGTTTTGGCGAAGTGTCGCTGATGTTGCCGGACAGTGTCGAGTGGGTCCTGGAGATGCTGGGCTTCGACTGGCCGACCGCGGACGAGGACAAGTTGCGGGAGTCGGCGCAGGTCTGGCGGGATTTCGCGGACCAGGTGGACGAGTTGCACTACCGGGGTGTGAGTGCGGCGAACGGTGTGCTGTCGAGCAACTCGGGTGACAGCGTGGATGCGTTCCGTGCGACCTGGGGGAAGTTCTCGGGCGGGGGTTCGGACGGGTATCTGGCGGATGCGGCGATGGCGGCGCGGTTGATCGCCGGGGCGTTCGAGGCCGCGGCGGTGATCGTGGTCACGTGCAAGGTGGCGGTGATCGCCCAGTTGGTGGCGTTGGCGGTGGAGTTGATCGCTGCTCAGGCTGCTGCGCCGTTCACGTTGGGTCTGTCGGAGTTGGGTGCGGCGGGGGCGACGGCGGCGACGAAGATGATCGTGCGGCGTCTGTTGAAGGAGCTTCGGCAGGCGTTGATGGAAGCGATCATGGAGACCTTGAAGGAGCCGGCGGTGTCGGCGATTCAGGGGATGATCAGTGATCTGATCGCGCAGACGGTGAATCAGAACTTCGGTGCGCAGAGTGGTTATGACCTGGGGCGGACGGCGAAGCGTGGCGCGGAGGACTTCACGGACGCGGTGAAGAACTCGGGTCAGACGTTCACCGAGTCGTTCCGTGACGGCCTGGGTTCGCGTGCCGGCGGGCATGTGCGGAGCGGCATCGACCATGCTGCCGGGCACGGGGACTCGTCGTCGGGTGGGCACGAGGGGGCGGGCTCCGGGAACGACCGCTCCGGGAACGACCACTCCGGGAGTGAGCGGTCCGGGAGTGAGCGGTCCGCGACGGGCGGGGGAGGGGACTCGTCGGGGTCCGGTGGCAGTGCCGGTGGTGGTGGGTCGGTGCCGTCGGGCGGGCACACGAACTCGTCCTCCGGGGGCGGGAGTTCGTCGAACGGCGGACCTTCGCAGCACGGTGCGGGGGCCGGCGGTCCTTCGCTGAGCTCGTCCGGCTCGGGGGACTCGCACGCCGGTGGATCCCCGGAGCACGGGTCGAACGGCGGGAACCAGCAGAGCGCCCCGGCACGTCCGCCGCGAGCCGACAGCGGCCCGGCGCTCGATCCGTTCGGCACCCGCGTCGGCACCGACCACCAGCCGCCGGCCCACGACGCGACCGCGGGCGCGTCCGCCACGTCGCACGACGGTGCGGCGCGGACGGGCGCGGACGGTGTGAACTCGCCGAGCCAGGGCGGGCATTCGGGTGCGGGGACGTCGTTGCCGCAGCCGTCGTCGCCGCATGACGGTGCGTCGCGGACGGGTGCGGACGGGGTGGGGTCGGCCGGGGCCGATGGTGGTCGTCCGGCCGGGCATGATGGCGCGCCGCATCGGGCGGAGCCGGATGGCGGTCGTCCGGCTGGGCACGATGGTGCGCCGCATCGTGCGGAGCCCGATGGTGGTCGTCCGGCCGGGCACGATGGCCAGCCGCATCGGGCAGAGCCGGATGGCGGGCGTCCCGCTGGGCATGATGGCGCGCCGCATCGGGCGGAGCCGGATGGCGGGCGGCCTGCCGGGCACGAGGGGGCGGGGCGTGGGCCTGAGCATCATGGGGCCGCGCGCGATGGTTCGTCGCAGACGGGCACGGATGGTGTGCCGCATCGGGCGGAGCCTGATGGTGGGCGGCCGGTTGGGCATGATGGTTCGTCGCATCGGCCGGATGCCGATTCGGGTCGTCCGGCCGGGCACGAGGGTGCGGGGACGCCGTCGTCGCACGATGGTGCGTCGCAGACCGGTGCCGACGGCGGGCGTCCGAGTGGGCCGGACGGTCCGTCGCGTGGGCCCGAGCACAAGTACCAGCTGTCGTACGACGAGCATGCGCTGAACGGCGACGTGGTCAAGGACTCCAACGGTGTCAAGGTCGTCACCGACCAGATGAGCGCCCCGTACGTGAGCCCCGCCGCCACCGACTTCAACGACTCCACCAGCAAGCCGGGCTTCACCGTGCACCCGCCGGGCGTCGGCGACAGCTTCGGGCCCGATCCGGTGCGTGGAGGTGACTCGCCGTCGGGTCCGTCGCACGGGGCCGATCCGGGTCGCCCGCACGACGTTCCCGGGCCGCAGCACGCCGGGATCGCGGCGAACGAGCCCGGGCCGTCGGGCGGAGCGCCGGGGTCGCAGCACGAGGGTTCCGGCGGCGCCGACACGCGGCCGCCGGTCGGCGCTCCTGTCACGGCCGGAGGTACGCCCCCGTTCCGGGGCGGCGACCAGCGGAACGGCGACTCGGACTCCACGCACACCAGCCAGGTACCGCCGCGCCTGGACGTGGCCGGTCTCGGCGCCACTGCCACGGCACCACCGCCGCACGCCGGTTCCGACCAGCGGCCGGGCGCCGGCGCCATTCCGACGACCGGCCCCGACGGGACCGGTCCCGTGGGCGGGGCCGGTGTTGCGGGCGGCGGTGTGCCGATGGGCGGTGGCGCGATGCCGACAGGCGGCACCCCGTCCGGTTCGGGCGCGAGTCGGCCGACGTCCGGGCCGAGCGTCACCCCGACGGTGCCCGGCCAGAGCCAGGGGCCCGCCCGCCAGGGCCAACAGCCCAGCGGCAACTCCACGTTCACGCCGCGCCCGGCTGCCGACCGCCCCGACCCGCGAGCGGCCTTCGGCCAGTACTCGGGCACGGACACAGCCCGCCCCGCCGCGAGCCGCCCCGACGGTGGACGCCCTGATGCGGGCCGTCAGGACGGGGGTCGGCCGGGGCCGGTGCGTCCCGATTCGGCGCGCCCTGATTCGGGTCGGCCCGATGGTGCGCGGTCGGATGCCGGGCGCGTTGATGCGAGTCGTTCCGACAGTGCCCGTCCCGATTCGGCGCGTCCTGATGGCGCGCGGTCGGACGGCGGTCGGCCGGATTCAACTCGCCCGGATGGTGGCCGTCCTGACGTGGCGCGTCCCGATGGTGGACGCCCGGACGCGGGCCGTTCCGATGCTGCGCGTCCTGACGCGGCCCGGCCGGACAACACACGTCCCGATACAGCGCGGCCGGAAACGGGCCGGCCGGACGCCGGTCGTCCCGACTCTGCACGTCCCGATGCGGCGCGGCCGGACGGCAGTCGGCCGGACTCAACTCACCCTGACGGCAGCCGCCCCGACGCGGCGCGTCCTGACGGCGACCACCCCGACGCAGGCCGTCCCGAAGCCGATCGGCCGAACACCGCACGCCCTGAGGCGGACCACCGTCCCGACGCGGACCACCGTCCCGACGCCGACCACCGCCCCGACGCGGACAGTTCGCACCCCGACGCCCCGTCACACCCCGACGCCACGTCGGACGGCCACTCCTCGCGGCCGGACGGTCTCGCCGGCAGTCGGCCGTACGACACGCCCGGTGGGTTGGAGCGGCCGGATCCGCAGCATCAGGTGGATCTGGAGAGTCGGGTGCCGCGGAATCCGGACGGGACGCCGCAGCGGCATCCGGATCCGAAGGGGGACTGGCCGGGGGCCGTCAACGGGGACGGGCACCGGGCGCCGGGGCGGGACAACAACTGCCTCGACGTGGCACTGTCGACGGCGGACACGTACAGCGGGAATCCGACGGCGGCCGCGCCGCGCCGTGATGGCGGGCCGGAGGGCGAGCGGGGCGGTCGGGACCGGGCGGAGAGTCAGCTCGGGGCGCCGTTCCGGGACATGGGCAACGGGGATCCGGCGTTCCGTCGGATCGAGGACCGGTTGCGCCAGGACGGGCACGGTTCGCAGGCGGTGATCATCACGCAGGACGCCGACGGGCGGGCCCACGCGTGGAACGTCGTCAACCACAACGGCAGGATCACCTACCTGGACAACCAGACCGGCCAGCGCAGCGACAAGCCGCTGCACGACGGTGACCACGGCGTGTTCGCGATCACCCTGGACCCGGACCGCCGGCCGACGAACGATCACGGCGGACCCGAGAACGGCACCGGCGATCACAGCGGGGCCGACCGGCGGCCCGAGGACCCGGCGGGCAAGAACAAGGCCGAGGACGACCCAGAGGGCGGCGCGGCCAAGAAGAAGGCGAAGCACGACGGGGACGGGAACGCAGCGGCAGGCCCGTCGCACGACAGCTCTCACGACGGCTCGCCCGACAACACGCCCAAGACCGACAAGCAGGTCGTCGACGAGCGCCGCGCGAACGACCCCGACCACCCGATCCACGAGGCGGACCGTACGGAGGAGCACCTCGGTCCGAAGGAGGGGACGAAGGACGAGATCTACGGCGTCAAGCCGGACGACGCCCAGCAGGCGCTGCGGCAGAGCAACGACGTCCGGCAGCTCGACATGGATCACGTCTACGACCGGCTGAACGACTGGGCGACCAGCGGCGACCTCGGCAGCGTGCTGGACAACAGCAAGGCGGGGAACCCGAAGACGTTCAACCGGAAGGACCTGGAGGACGCGCTGCCCGGGTTCAAGGAGATGAGCCCGGGCGAGCAGGGCGCGGCGGTCGCGGCGATGGGCCGGATGAGCGACGAGTTCCACAAGAACCACGGCGTGGGCGCCAGCCCCGAGGCGATGTCGTACCCGTACAACGCCGACCCGCGGGTGCCGGGCACCGCTCCGGGCGAGGCGGACCAAGCGAGTCGCGGCGGCGTCGACCACTCGACGTCCAAGGGCGAGGCGGGGCTGAAGCAGTCGCAGGACTACCAGGACGTCCGCAAGGAGATCAAGGAGGCGTTCGGGAAGCGCAGCATCCAGGGCGCGGTCGCCCAGGCCGGGCACCGGCCGGACCTCACCGGGCGCAACTACGCGGTGATCGAGGTGTACGACCCCAAGACGAAGCAGGTCAGCTTCGTGGTGGACAGCTCGGTGCCGCCCAGCACCCCGCGGGCCGGGATCACGCCGCTGCACTCCGAGACGCACCTCGGCGGCTGGATGGACCACCTGAAGGCGACCCGGGACCAGAAGGACCAGCCGGAGGTGCTCAGCCTCTACACGGAGCGCGAGCCGTGCGGCATCGGCAAGGGTCACGCGGACTGCTCCGGCTATCTGTCACGCGATCAGACCGGGGTGCCGGTCTACTATGCGACCGGGTACCGCACGGATCCGAATGCCGGCGCCACCCTTTCTGCCGGCCAGCTGACGGCCAAGCAGAAGATGGACCGGGACTTCGGCGACCATGTGGCAGAGGTGGGCCGGGCCTGGATGGAGATGGAGAAGAAGCGCCAATCCTCCTGAGTGCCTCGTCACCGCAGCGACGAGCGAACATGAGCCAGTGAGCAAGGGAGTGGCCGGATGACCGGGCGCGACGAGACGGCGGTGGCGGCGGCGATCGCCACTGCCACCGAACGACTGCAGGGCGGCAGCCGGGGCCGGCTCCACGTGACCGGCCCGGCCGGCAGCGGGAAGAGCGCGGTGCTCGCGGGGATCGCCGAGGCGTTCCCGGCGGCGATCGCGATCGACGCCGCCGGGCGCAGCGCCGACTCCGTGGTGCAGGAACTGTCCGACCGCACCGGCGCGTTGCGGCGTCGCGGCTTCGGCACCCTGGACGACCTGGAGCGGGCGCTGCGCCGCGATCGGACGGCCCGCACCGTGCTGCTCGCCAACACCCAGCAGGCGGGTTCGCTGGCCTGCGGCGGCGAGGCCGTGCGACTGCGGGCCGTGGTCGGCGCGCTCACCACGGCCGCCCAGGAGGGCAGGCTGCAGCTGGTCGTCGAACAGCCCGAGCCCCCCGCGCCGCTCGACGCCGAGCCCACCGCGTACTGGCTGGAGGTGCTCCGGCTGTCCGGCGGCACGGGCCACGACGAGCTGACGGCGCTGACCGCCGCCGTCCCGCCGCAGAGCCTGGCTGCTCTGCGGGCGCTGGCCAACGCCCAGCTGCGCCGGGTGCCGGTGGCCGCGTGGGCCGAACTGTGCCGGGCCGCCGACGTGCCGGTGACCGAGGCCGATCTGCTGGCCCTCCCCGCCGAGCCGCTGGTGCGGGAGGCGGACGGCACGGTCGGGTTCGACCGCCCCGCCCTGGTCGAGGAGTTGCAGTACGCGCCGGTCGAGGCCGCCGCGTTCCACGCCCGGATGACCGAGCACCTGTCGGCCGCCGACCTGACCGCCCCGTGGGCCGCCCGTTCGCTGCCCGGCCACGCCGCCGCGTCCGGACGCTTCGACGACCTGCTCGACGATCCGCGGGCCCTGGCGCACGTCCCGCAGGACGCCCTGACCGAGGCGCTGCGCACCGCGTACGCCGACGGCGCCTTCCGGTACGGCACTCCAGCCGCCGCGCTGCGTTACCTCGTCGGCTACGGCCTGGCCGGCGCGCCGCACGGCGAGTGGGTCGCCCGGCTCGCCCACGACGCCCACACCCGCGGCCGGTTCGACCGCGCCGAGGCGCTCGCCGCGGCCTGCCCCGAGCCGCTGACGTTCCGCACCGTGTGGTCCCGGTGGAGCCCCATCGGCGCGTTCACCCCCCGCACCGGGCCCTGGCACACCGAGGAGATCGACCGGGTGTACGCCGCCGAACTCCGGGGCGCGCCCGTCGTGGTCACCGAGGACGAGGAGGAGAACGGCTGGGTCCGGGACGCCGCGACCGGCGAGCTGATCGGCCCGGCGGACAGCGGACTCGGGCCCGGCAGCGCCACCCTGACGGTCCGTCCGGGCATCGGCTACGCCACCGTCCTGGACGGCCCCGACGGCGCGCCGCTCGGACTGTTCCACCACCCGGACGCGGAGACCGCCGGCGCGGTCGGCGACCTGCTGGTGCTGGCCGGCGTGCGCGGTGCCTACGCCGTCCGACCGGACGTCGAGCTGCTGCGCGACGCGCCCGCACACCGCCTGGTCCCGCTGGTCGGCTCGTTCGGCCGCCAACTGCCCCGCCCGTACGACCCCGTAGCGACCCCCGACCTGCGACAGCTGCTCGAACAGGCCTTCGGCGTCGAGGGGTTGCACCCGATCGACCCCGTCCCCGACGGCATCACCGACGGCCCGACCCGCGAACTGCTCGCCACCGTCGGCCTGCCCGCCGTCGACAGCCCCACCGGCTACTGGCTCACCCCCGGAGCGCAGCTCCCCGTCCGCCCCTGGCCGGACGGCGTCGAACAGCTCGGCACCGGCCCGTACCACCTGCTCGGCGGCTGGCTCGGCGCCGACCTGGTACTGGACGGCAGCGACGGCCGGGTGCTGCGCATGATGCCCGCACACTGGCCCGACACCGCTCGCCCCCGCGAGCCGCTGATCGGCACCACGCTGGAACGCTTCCTCACCATGATCGCCGTCCAGGCCCAGTACCTGACGGCCTACTGGCCCCGCGAGGCGGACAGCAACGACCTGCTCTCCGAACTCCGCACCCGCCTCGCCGGAATCGACCCCGACGCCGCCGCCACCGACAGCTGGCAGCACGTCCTCGAACCCGACACCTGGGCCTGACCCTCCCCGACGCCCCGCCCCCCGACCGGAGAGATCGACGTGACCGACACGACCGCCGCCCACCAGCCCCATCCGTACCTCGGCGGCCGGGCGGCAGCGCTGCGCACCCTGGCGGCCTGGCGGGCCGGCACGGCCGACGCGCCGCGCACGGTGCTGATCACCGGCGACAGCGGCAGCGGCCGAACCCGGCTGCTCACCGCGTTCCTGATGCTCAGCGACCCCGCCCACCGCGCCCGCATCGACACCACCGCCCTCGACCCGGCCACCGTCCCGCCCGCCGACCTGCCCGCACCCCCCGTCCTCGACGCCACCGGCCTGACGGCCGTCCAACTGCGCTGGCTGCTCGCCGACACCTTCGCCCCCGGCGCCGACCGGTCCGAACACCTGCCCGCCGTGCTCGCCGGACTCGGCACCCCCCAGCAGCCGCAGACCGTGGTCGTCGCCGACATCGACCGGGCCGGCCTGCTGGCCGGCACCGACGAGGCCGCCAGAATCACCACCGAGGTGCTGCTGCCGCTCGCCCTCAACCCCGGCATCCGCCTGCTCGCCGACCTGCCCCGCACCGAGGCCGACCGGCTCGCCAAGGACGTCCCCGCCGGTCAGCTGCGGATCCTCGACCTCGACCAGGACCCGTGGCGCGACCCCGACGCCCTGCTCCGGCAGGCCGAACTCGCCGTCCCCGACCCCACCGTGGCCCGCCAGCTCGCCGCCGTCGCCGACAGCCCGCTGGTGGTCCGGCTGGCCGGCTGGTCCGTCCAGGCCCACCCCGCCGGCCCGCTGCCGCTGCCCCGCAGCGCCGGCGACGCCCTCGACCTGCACGCCGAACGCTGCGGCAACGACGAACTGACGCTGCGCCGACTGCTCGCCCCGCTCGCCCTGGCCGGCCCCGGCGAACCCCTGCCATTCGACCTGTGGGGCCCCGTCGCCTCCGCCGTCGCCGGCAAGGACCTCGGCCCCGCCCTCGCCGCCGGCCGCGACCTGCTGCTGCCGTTCTTCGACCTCGCCAGCACCGCCGCCGGGACGCCCGGCGCGCGCATCGTGCACCCCGCCGTCGCCGACGAGATCCGCGAACGCCTCGGCCGCACCGCCCGCGAAGTCCACCGCCGGATCGCCACCGCGCTGCTCGCGACCGTCCCCGGCGGCCACCCCCGACGGTGGGCCGCCGCCGCCCCCTACGTCCGCGAACAACTCGCCGGACACGCCCTGCACGGCGGCCTGCTCGACCAACTCCTCACCGACCCCGGCTTCCTGCTGCACGCCGAACAGCACCGACTGCGCGCCGCCGTCGACCGGCTCGCCGCCGACCCGACCGCCGACCTGCCGCCGCTCGGCCGGACCTGGCTGCGCCTCGCCCCGCTGTTCACCCGCCAGGAACTCGACGTCGAACTGCGCGCCGCCCTGCTCGACCACGCCGCCTGCCAGGACGGCCTGCCGAGCCTCGACACCACCGGCCTGGACGTGCCCTGGCACACCCTGTGGGCCCGACCGCTCACCGGCGTCGACGCCGTCACCGCCGCCGTCCGCCCCGACGGCAGCCACCTGCTGGTCGCCCACCACCCGGGCCGGGAACCGGAGTTGACGGCCTACGACGCCCGCACCGGCGAGGCCGACCACACCGACCCCGGACAACTCGCCCGCCCCGACGGCGAGCAGCGCGCCGCCGGCGCCCTCGCGCTCAGCATCGGCAGCGACTACGTCCGGCTCTGGCAGCGCGACGCCGACGGCGCCGTCACCGGGCCGATCGCCGCGTTCCTGTCCGCCGCACCGCTGGCCGGCGCCGACCTCACCCCCGACGGACTGCTGCTGATCGCCGACGCGCACGGCGTCTCCGTGCTGCGACCTGCGGTGCTCTCCGCCGAGGTGGCGGCGCATCCGGTCGGACCGTGACCGTCGACCGTCCATTAATGTGAACACCGACCAACCGGCGCCGAAGGAGAACGACCGCGTGACGACCCGTGAGCAGGCCATCGAGGCGGCCCACCAGTGGATCAACGGCGCCCGGCCCGAGGACCAGTGGCACCGGATCGGGGTGCACGAGTTCGACCTCGGCTGGGTGCTGTGGCCGATCCCCGACGCCGAACCCGACCGGCCCGTCGGCGAACGCCGGGCCCCCGCCGAGATCGGCACCGCCTGCGCCGTCGTCGACCGGGAGACCGGCGAACTCACCCACTGGCCCTCGGTGCCCGTCGACGAGGTCGTCCAGCTCTACCGCGACAAGCTCGGCGCGGGCAGCCACGACCCGTCCCGCCCGCCGGCGGTCGGCCCCGGCACCTCCGTGGTCCTCACCTACCGGGACGCCGCCGGCGAACAGCAGAGCCTGTTCCAGCTCTCCGCCCCCGGCGCCGGCCACCCCGAGGTCCGCGCCTGGCGCACCCTCCAGCAGCAGGGCGTCCGCCCCGAGGACGTGCTGTCCGTCTACACCGACCTGCGGCCCTGCGAACTGCCCGGCGGCTACTGCGCGTCCATGCTGCTCGCCGAACTCCCCACCGCCACCTTCGACTACGGCCACGCCTACGGCCCGCGCTACGACCGCCGGGCCGCCGCCGTCCGCGCGCTCACCGACGCCACCGAGGACACCTTCCGCCGGGCCGGCCGCCCCGTCCCGCCCAGGCCCAACCGGATCCCGTTCCCGCGCGCCGTGCCCGCGGCGGCCGCCGAGAGCGACCACGATCTCGGCGCCCGGCTCGACGCGCAGTTCGGCGCCGACCGGATCCACCGCCACCAGGGCCCCGCCCCCGCCGCGCTGCCCGCCGCCACCGCGGCCACCCTCGCCGAGGCCGGACTGCCCGCCGACGTCCCCTCGTTCTTCCACCACCTGCCCGGCCTGCCCACCGTCGTCGACCACCTGACCGCGACCGGCCGCGGCGCCCGCGTCCCCGACCGGACCCGCGGCCTGCTCGCCGACTACCTGCTGCTCGGCGACGACGGCCACGCGCTGATCGCCGTCCAGTGCGGCGACGGCGGCACCGGCACCGGAGCGGGCATCGGCCGGATCTGGGCCGTCGACCCCGACACCGGCACCGGCCGCTACCTCAACACCGACCTCCCCGCCTACCTGCGCTCCCTCGCCCTGCTCGCCACCCGCCACCCCGCCCTGCACGGCCTCGACCCCCAGACCGCCGGTCTCGCCGTCGACGCCTTCCAGCACGACCTGGCCGCCCTCGACCCCACCGTCTTCAGCGACCCGGAGAACTGGTGGGCCGTCATCGTCGAACAGCTCTGGGACGGCCTGCTCTGACACCTCGTCAGTCCCCGGCACTGCCCTCCACCGCCGGGGACGACGCAGCCGGCAGATCTCGGGCAGCCATCCGGAACGGAAACCGATGGGCCGATGATTTGCTCCGTCGACATACTCAGGGTGACTGTCCTGTCGCTGAAGGAGATGCGCCCGTGGAGGATCCGGAGTTCATCGTGCTGGTGGCCGAGTCTGAGAGGGCGTTCGATACCGATTTAGGCTGCCGCAGGCGGTTTCGGGCGGAGGTATTGCCCGGTTCTGTCCGGGCTGGCGGTCAGGCGGTTGGTCATCGAGTTGACCATGGCCCAGTGGATCATCGAGCGTGACCGGTCCGGCAGCTCCTCGTAGTCGCGGTGGAGCCGCCGGTACCGGGCCATGATCCCGAAGGTCTGCTCGACGCGCCAGCGGATCGGCTGCACGACGAAGCCTTTCTGTTCCTTGTCGCGGGCGACGACCTCGACGTCGATGTCCAGAGCGGCGCCGTGCCTGACGACGGCGTTGTTGTACCCGGCGTCGACCCAGGCCTTGGTCACGCTCGGCCACCGGTCGGAAAGGACGTCGAGGACCTGCTTCCCGCCGGCGGAGTCCTGGACGCCCGCGGCGGTGACGATCAACACCAGCAGCAGGCCGAGGGTGTCGGTGGCGATGTGTCGCTTGCGGCCCTTGACCTTCTTCCCGCCGTCGAATCCCTGCGAGTCGGCGGGGGCGTTGGGCGAGGCCTTCACGGACTGGGCGTCGATGATCGCCGCGGTCGGCAGGATCCGGCGGCCCTTCTTCGCCCGAAGCTGGTCGCGGAGCGTGTCGTGGATCTGCTCGGTGGTCCCGTCGCGTTCCCACTCCTTGAAGTAGCCGTAGACGGTGGTGTGGGGCGGGAAGTCGTGCGGCAGGTACCGCCAGGC
>NZ_BMRI01000012.1:215097-219203 GCF_014648555.1 Kitasatospora griseola | reverse complement strand
CGCGTGTACGACGTCCCCGGATGATCCGCATCCGGATGGAACAACCCCTCCACATCCCACCCACGATCCGACGGGAAACCCCCAATCGCATCCACCCCACCCGACACCAGACCCCACAACTCGTCCGGCGACCCCACCCCACCGGGCAACCGACACCCCATACCCACGATCACCACCGGATCGTCCGACACCGCAACCACAACCGGCGCCACCGAAGCCACCGCCCCGGCTGCGCCGGAGAGTTGGGCCGTGAGGTGGTCGGCGAGGTCGGCGGGGGTGGGGTGGTCGAAGACGAGGGTCGCGGGCAGCCGCAGACCGGTGGCGCCGGCGAGGCGGTTGCGCAGTTCGACGGCGGTCAGGGAGTCGAAGCCGAGGTCGCTGAAGGCGAGTCCGGGAGTGATGGCGGCGGCGTCGGAGTGGCCGAGGACGGTGGCGGTGTGGGCGACGACCACGGACAGCAGGTCCGCCGCGGGGGCCTTCGGCGTCGGCAGGGTCTGCGGCATCGAGAGGTCGGCCGTGGTCAGCGCGGGACGTCCGGAAGCCAGCGCGGTGTCGAACATGGCCAGGGCGCGTTCGACGCCGATGGGGCGGATGCCCTTGCGGGCGAGGCGTTGCCGGTCGGCCGCGGTGAGGTGGGCGGTCATGCCGCTCTCCTGCTCCCAGTAGCCCCAGGCCATCGACACGGCGGGCAGTCCGAGGGACTGCCGGTGCGCGGCGAACGCGTCGAGGTAGGAGTTCGCGGCCGCGTAGCCGGCCTGGCCGGCGTTGCCGAGCACACCCGCGGCCGCGGAGAACAGCACGAAGGCGGCGAGGTCGTGCTCACGGGTCAGCTCGTGCAGGTTCCAGGCGCCGTCGACCTTGGGGCGCAGCACCCGGTCGAGCTGCTCCGCGGTCAGCCGTTCCACGACGGTGTCGTCGAGCACGCCGGCCGCGTGGACGACCGCGGTGAGCGGGTGCTCGGCCGGGATCGAGTCCAGCACGGCCGCCAGCGCGTCCCGGTCCGCGACGTCGCAGGCCACGACCCGCACGTCGACGTCCTCCTGCGCGTCCAGCTGCGGCACCGCGCCGCCGCTGCGGCTGAGGAGCAGCAGGTGCCGCACCCCGTGGCGGGACGCCAGGTGCCGGGCGACGGCCTGGCCGAGGGTGCCGGTACCGCCGGTGATCAGCACGGTGCCGTCGGGGTCGAGCGGCTGCGGGACGGTGAGGACGATCTTGCCGGTGTGGCGGGCCTGGCTCATCAACCGGAAGGAGGCGACGGCCTGGCGGAGGTCCGCGGCGGTGACCGGCAGCGGCTCCAGCGTCCCGTCGGCGACCATCGCCACGGCGTTGGAGAGAATGTCGCCCTGCCGCGCGGGGTCGACGTCGTTGAGGTCGAAGGCCCGGTAGATCAGGCCCTCGGGCGAGCGGACGTCGGTCTTGCCCAGCTCGACGAACCGTCCGCCGTCGGCGAGCAGCCGCAGGGAGGCGTCGGTGAGTTCTCCCGCGAGCGAGTTGAGGACGACGTCCATGGCCGGGAACCGGTCGGCGAACCGGGTGTCGCGGGACGAGGCGATGTGGTCGTCGTCCAGTCCCAGGGCGCGCAGGGCGTCCCACTTGGCGGGGCTCGCGGTGGCGAACACCTCCGCGCCGCTGTTCAGCGCCAGCTGGACGGCGGCCATGCCGACGCCGCCCGCGCCGGAGTGGATCAGCACCCGGTCGCCGGGGCGCAGTTCGCCGAGGTCGAACAGCCCGTACCAGGCGGTGGTGAACGCGACGGGCGTCGACGCCGCCTCGGTGAAGCTCCAGCCGTCGGGGATCGCGGTCAGCAGCCGGTGGTCGGCGACCGCGCGCGGCCCGAAGGCGCCGGGCATCATGCCCATGACGCGGTCGCCGGGCCGCCAGGCCGTGACGCCGGGGCCGACCTCGACGACGGTGCCGGCCCCTTCGCCGCCCAGCGGCGGCCGGTCCGGGTACATGCCGAGGGTGATGAGCACGTCGCGGAAGTTCAGGCCGGCCGCCCGTACGGCGACCCGTACCTGGCCGGGTTCCAGCGCGGTCTCCGGCCAGGGCAGCAGGGCCAGGTCGTCCAGTTGCCCGGTGCCGGACTCGCTCAGCCGGTACGCGCCGTCGGGGGCGGTCAGTTCCGGCGCGTACCTGGCCTGCCGCGGGACGAGTACGCCTTCCCGGCGCAGGGCCAGTTCGGGTTCGTCGCCGGCCGTCGTGGCGGCCCGGACCGCGTCCTCCTCGGACGCGTCGCCCATGTCGACCAGCACGAACCGGCCGGGGTGCTCGGCGGCGGCGGTGCGGACCAGGCCGCGGACGGCCGCGCCGGCCACGCCGCGGGTCAGGACGGCCAGGCGTGCGGCGGCCGGCTCCGGCTGCTCGGCCAGGAAGTCCTGGACGAGCGCGCGGGCCCGCTGGACGAGGGCGTGCACGGACTCCGCGTCGGCTTCCGCGGCGAGCACCGGGCTCGGCACCACCTCGGTCGGTGCGCTCGCGGCGAGCGGCGCCCACTGGGTGTGCAGCACCGCGGCCCGGACCTCGGCGGCCGGACGGACGGTCAGCGCGGTGATGTCCGCGACCGGGTTGCCGGACAGGTCGGTCAGCGTCGCGCGGTAGGTGTCGGCGCCCGTGCGGGCCAGGTGGACCCGGGCGGACGACACACCGGTGGCGTGCACGGCGACGCCGGAGAAGGAGAACGGCAGCCGGACCCGGGTGTCGGGGCTGAGCAGGATCAGCGGCTGGAGCGCGGCGTCCAGGAGCGCGGGGTGGATGCCGAACCGGGCGCCGTCGGGGACGGACACCTCGGCGTACAGCTCGTCCTCGCCCTGCCACAGCTCCCGCACGCCCCGGAACGCGGGTCCGTACTGGTAGCCGAGTCCGTCGAGGAAGGCGTAGAACCCTTCGGGGTCCACGGGTTCGGCGTTCCTCGGGGGCCAGTCGAGGCGTCCGGCCGTCACCCGGCCGCCGAGGGTTCCGGACGCGTGGCGGACCCAGCCGTCGCCGCCCCTGGAGTGCACGGTGACCGGCCTGCGGCCGGCGTCGTCCGGGGCGCCGACCGAGACCTGGAGGTCCGTGGGTGCGTCGGAGAGCGCGAGCGGCAGGTGCAGGACGAGGTCGTCCAGGGTCCCGCCGGCCAGGGTGGCGAGTTCGAGGAAGGCGGTGCCCGGCAGCAGGACCGTGCCGTCGACGGCGTGGTCGGCGAGCCAGGGGTGGGTGCGGGTGGAGACCCGGCCGCTGTGCACGGTGGTGCCGTCGGGCAGTTCGACCGTGGTGCCCGCCAGCGGGTGCCCGGTGCCGTGGTCGCCGGCCGCGGGGGTGAGCCAGTAGGTGCTGCGCTGGAAGGCGTAGCGCGGCAGCCTGACGCCGTGCGGGCGGTCGTGCGGCCAGGTCACGGCGACGCCCTGGACGTGGAGCCGGGCCAGGGCGGTGTGGAATTCCCCGATGGCGCCGTGGTCGCGGCGCAGGGTGCCGGTCGCCACGCCGTCCAGGTCCTGCACCAGCACCGGGTGCGGACTGACTTCCACGAACACCTCGTGGCCGTCGGCGGTGAGCCGGGCGGTGGCCAGGTCGAACCGGACGGGTTCGCGGAGGTTGCGGTACCAGTAGTCGGCGTCGAGGCCGGCGGTGTCGACGGGTTCCGCGGTGACGGTGGAGTAGAACGGGATCGCCGCAGGCCGGGGCCGGATGTCCGCGAGGTCGGTCAGCAGCTGCTCGCGGATCGCCTCGACCTGCGCCGAGTGCGCCGCGTAGTCGACGGGGATGGCGCGGGCGCGGATGCCGTCCTTGGCGCAGGCTGCCAGCAGTTCGTCCAGCGCCCCGCGTTCGCCGGAGACGACGACGGTCGAGGCGGAGTTGACCACCGCGACGGTGATCCGGTCGCCCCAGGGGCTCAGGTAGTCGGCGGCGTCGTCCGCGGACAGCACGACCGAGACCATGCCGCCGTGTCCGGCCAGGGCGACCAGGGCCTTGCTGCGCAGCGCGACCGCCTTGGCGGCGTCCTCCAAGGACAGCGCGCCCGCCACGTACGCCGCCGCGATCTCGCCCTGCGAATGCCCGACGACCGCGTCGGGCTCCACACCGTGCGCGCGCCACAGCTCCGCCAGCGCCACCATCACCGCGAACAG
>NZ_BMRI01000012.1:214423-215069 GCF_014648555.1 Kitasatospora griseola | reverse complement strand
GGCTGCACCACATCGACCCGGTCCAGCGAACCCCCGCCGGTCAACACCTCCACCAACGACCAATCGGTGTACGGCGCAAGCGCCGCGTCACACGCATCGATCGCGTCCCGGAACACCGGCTCCGAGCCGTACAACTCCCCCCCCCATGCCGACCCACTGGGCACCCTGCCCCGGGAACACGAACACCGACCGACCCAACGGCCGGGCGACCCCGGTGACCAGACCCGGCACCGTGCCGCCCTCGGCGAGAGCGTCCAGGGCTGCGACGTCGCCCACCACCACGGCCCGGTGCTCGAACACGGTGCGGGCGGCCAACGCGCCCCCGACCGCCGCCGGACCCACCTCCGGATGTGCGGCAGTGAACGCGGCCAGCCGACGCGCCTGCTCCCGCAGCGCCGCCTCGGACTTGGCCGACAGCGGCCAGAGAACCTGGTCGTCCGCGCGGCCCCGGGGAGCGGGTGCGGCGGAGTCGGCCTCGGCGGGCTGTTCGAGAATGCTCTGCTCGATAACGACGTGCGCGTTGGTGCCGCTGATGCCGAACGCCGACACGCCGGCCCGGCGGGGACGCCCGGTCCCGGGCCAGGCGACCGGTTCGGTGAGCAGGCGGACCGCGCCGGACTCCCAGTCGACGTGCGAGGTGGGCGCG
>NZ_BMRI01000012.1:214186-214390 GCF_014648555.1 Kitasatospora griseola | reverse complement strand
TCCACGTGCAGGGTCCGCGGCAGTTCGCCGTGCCGCATCGCCATCACCATCTTGATCAGGCCCGCGACGCCGGCGGCGGCCTGGGTGTGGCCGAGGTTCGACTTCACCGAACCCAGCCACAACGGCTCCACCCGGTCCCGGCCGTACGTGGCCAGGAGAGCCTGAGCCTCGATCGGGTCGCCGAGCGTGGTCCCGGTGCCATGG
>NZ_BMRI01000012.1:207412-214145 GCF_014648555.1 Kitasatospora griseola | reverse complement strand
GCGTCCACCTCGGACGGCTCCAACCCGGCATTGGCCAGCGCCTGCCGGATCACCCGCTCCTGGGAGGGGCCGTTCGGAGCGGTCAGGCCGTTGGACGCACCGTCCTGGTTGGTGGCGGAGCCCCGGACGACCGCCAGCACCTCGTGGCCGTTGCGCCGGGCGTCCGACAGCCGCTCCAGCAGCAGCAGGCCGGCGCCCTCGGCCCAGCCCGCGCCGTCGGCCGCGGCGGCGAAGGACTTGCAGCGGCCGTCGGGCGCGCTCGCCCCCTGCCGGGACATCTCGGTGAACAGCGTGGGCGCCGAGTTGACGGTGACGCCGCCGGCCAGGGCGAACGAGCACTCTCCCGAGCGCAGCGCCTGGGCGGCCAGGTGCAGGGCCACCAGGGACGACGAGCAGCCGGTGTCCAGGGACAGCGCCGGGCCGAGCAGGCCCAGCTGGTACGCCAGCCGGCCCGATCCCACGCTCGACGCGATGCCGGTGACCTGGTAGCCCTCCAGGTCGTCGGGGATCGGCCCGGCGGCGTAGCCGGTGGGCCAGATGCCGGTGAACACGCCGGTGGACGTGCCCTCCAGCGTGGTCGGGTCGATGCCGGCGTACTCGATGGTCTCCCACGCGGTCTCCAGCAGGATGCGCTGCTGGGGGTCCATGGCGAGCGCCTCGCGGGGCGATATCCCGAAGAACGCCGCGTCGAAGTCGCCGACGGCGTCGAGGAAGCCGCCCTTGGACGTGCTCGACGTGCGGGGCCGGCTCCCCGTCGGGTCGTACAGGCGGTCGATGTCCCAGCCCCGGTCGGCCGGGAACTCGCCGACCGCGTCCACGCCGTCCGCGACCAGCCGCCACAGGTCCTCGGGGGTGTCGACGCCTCCGGGGTAGCGGCAGCCCATGCCGATGACCGCGATCGGTTCGTCCGTCGCGACCGCGGCCGGGGCCTGCGGCGCGTCCTGCTCGCCGGACAGGTGGGCGGCCAGCCGGGCCGGGGTGGGGTGGTCGAAGACCAGGGTGGCGGGCAGTTTCACCCCGAGCGCGGCGGTCAGGCGGTTGCGCAGTTCCACCGAAGTCAGCGAGTCGAAGCCGAGGTCCTTGAACGCCTGCCGGGGGTCGATCCGCTCGGGGGTGGCGTGTCCCAGCACCCCGGCGGCGTGGGTGGTGATCAGCTCCAGCAGGTCGGCGCCGCCGGCGGCGGGCGCGGGCGGGGGGGCCTGCGGCCGGCTCTGGGCCTCGGGCAGGTCCCGCAGCAGCCGGCTCGGCCGCGCGTGGGTGTAGGCGCGGGCGAACTGCGCCCAGTCGGCCTCGGTGACGACCGCGAGGGCCTCGTCGTGGTCGAGGACGTCCTGCAGGGCGTCGAGTGCCCGACCCGGGTCGAGTTCGCCGAGGCCGAGCAGGGTGCGCTGGCGCTGCACGGACTCCAGGGCGGCCATGCCGCCGTCGGCCCAGATGCCCCACGCGACGGAGGTCGTGGCGCGGCCCCGGGCGCGGTGCTGTGCGGCCAGGGCGTCGAGGAAGGCGTTGCCGGCGGCGTAGGCCGCGCCGTGGCCGTCGCCCCACACGCCCGCGGTCGAGGAGAACAGGACGAAGGCGTCGAGGTCCGGCAGGAGTTCGGCCAGGTTCTGCGCCCCGGCGACCTTGGCCGTGACGACGTCGGCGAACTCCGCGGCTGTCGTGTCGGCCAGCCTGGTCGCCCTGATCGCGCCGGCGGTGTGGAAGACGGCGCGGATGTCGCCGACGCGCTCGACGAGGTCCCGCAGGGCGTCCCGGTCGGCCACGTCGCACGCCGCCACGGTCACCCGTGCCCCGGCTGCCTCCAGTTCGTCGCGCAGGCGGGCCGCGCCGGGTGCGTCGGGGCCGCGGCGGGCGGCCAGCACGATGTGCTCGGCGCCCTGCCGGGCGAGGCGGCGGGCCACGTGTCCGCCGAGCGCGCCGGTGCCGCCGGTGATCAGCACGGTGCCCCGCGGCCGCCAGGGCTGCGCGGCCGGGCCCGATGCGGCCTTGCGGCGCAGCCGCTTGGCGAAGCGCCGGGCGCCGCGGATCGCCACCTGGTCCTCGCCCGTGCCGGCGAGCACGACGAGCAGCGCGTCCACGCTGTCCGCGTCGGGCACGGCGGGAAGGTCGACCAGGCCGCCCCAGCCGTGCGGGAACTCCAGCGCCGCGGACGCGCCGGCGCCCCACTCCAGGGCCTGGGCCGGGCTGGTGACCGGGTCGGCGCCCGAGGTGCTCACGGCGCCGCTGGTCGCGCACCACAGCGGAACGGCCGCCGGCCTCGCCGGGTCCGGGCTGCGAGCCGGATCCAGGGTGCGGACCAGGTCGAGGGTGCGGACCAGGCCCGCCGGGAGCACCGGGTGGTCGGGGTGCGGCGCCTCGTCCAGCGCCAGCAGCGACAGCACGCCGTCCGGCCGGGCGTCCCCGGTGTCGGCCGCGTCCCAGCTGTCGGCCACCGCGAAGCCCCGGGCGCGCAGGGCCTCGGCCCACGGGTGCCCGGTCGTGGCGAGGACGAGCCAGCGCGCCGGGTCCACCGGGGCCGCGGTGCCGCTCGTCGGCGCCCAGGCCACCTGGTACCGCCAGTCGTCGCGGGGCGCCGGCGGGGTCGCGGTCACCCAGTAGGGCTCGCGCTGGAAGGCGTACGTGGGCAGGTCCGCCGCGGGTGCGGTGCGGGGCAGGACCGGAGTCCAGTCGACGTCGACCCCGGCGGCGTGCAGGCGCCCCGCCGCGGCGAGGAACTCGGTGAGGCCGCCGTGGTCGCGGCGCAGTGTTCCGGTGGCGGCGACGTCCTCCAGCGCGGGCACCAGCACCGGGTGCGGGCCGACCTCCAGGAACAGGTCATGGCCGTCGGCGGTGAGCCGGGCGGTGGCCAGGTCGAACCGCACGGGTTCGCGGAGGTTGCGGTACCAGTAGCCGGCGTCGAGGCCGGCGGTGTCGACCGGCTCGCCGGTGACCGTGGAGTAGAACGGGATCGCCGCCGACCGGGGCGTGATGTCGGCCAGTTCGGCGAGCAGCTGCTCGCGGATCGCCTCGACCTGCGCCGAGTGCGCCGCGTAGTTGACGGGCAGGCGGCGGAAGCGGACGCCGTCGGCCTTGCAGGCGGCCCCCAGTTCGTCCAGCACGTCGAGGTCGCCGGACACCACGACCGCCGCGGGTCCGTTCACCACGGCGGTGGTCAGCCGCTCGCCCCAACGGGCCAGGTAGTCGGCGGCCTGTTCGACGGACAGCGCGAGGGACACCATGCCGCCCCGGTCCGCGATGGCGGCCAGCGCCCTGGACCGCAGCGCCACGACCTTGGCGGCGTCCCGCAGCGACAGCGCGCCGGCGACGTACGCGGCGGCGATCTCCGCCTGGGAGTGGCCGACCACGGCGTCCGGCTGCACGCCGTGGGACCGCCACAGGTCGGCCAGCGCCACCATGACGGCGAACAGGGCCGGCTGCACCACGTCGACGCGGTCCAGCGAGCCGTGGCGCAGTTCGTCGACCAGCGACCAGTCGGTGTACGGGTCCAGGGCGGCGGCGCAGGCGTCGATGCCGGCGCGGAAGACCTCGGACTGCTCGTACAGGTCACGTCCCATGCCCGTCCACTGCGCCCCCTGTCCGGGGAAGACGAACACCGTCCCGCCGGTACGGGTCGGCAGTCCCGGCGGGAGCGCGGCCAGGCCGGACAGCAGGTCGTCCCGGTCGGCGCCGACCACCGCGGCCCGGTGCTCGAACCGGGTGCGGGCGGCCAGTGCGCGGCTGATCGCGGCGGCCGGGACGTCGGGGTGGGCGGTCGCGTACGCGTGCAGCCGCTCGGCCTGGGCGCGCAGCGCGGCGTCGGTCTTCGCGGACAGCAGCCAGGCGGTGGGGGCGGCCTGTCCGGCGGGTTCGGGGCGGCGGCCGGGGTCCGGCTCGGCGGGCTGCTCGATGATCAGGTGGGCGTTGGTGCCGCTGACGCCGAAGGCCGAGACGCCGGCGCGGCGCAGGTGGCCGTGGTCCGGCCACGGCCGGGCCTCGGTGAGCAGCCGGACGCCGCCGGAGGCCCAGTCGACGTGCGGGGAGGGCGCGTCCACGTGCAGGGTCCGCGGCAGTTCGCCGTGCCGCATCGCCATGACCATCTTGATCAGGCCCGCGACGCCGGCGGCGGCCTGGGTGTGGCCGATGTTCGACTTTACGGACCCCAGCCACAGCGGCTCGTCCCGGTCCTGACCGTAGGCGGCCAGCAGGGCGTGGGCCTCGATGGGGTCGCCAAGGGTGGTGCCGGTGCCGTGCGCCTCCACCGCGTCCACCTCGGACGGCTCCAACCCGGCGTTCGCCAGCGCCTGCCGGATGACGCGTTCCTGCGACGGACCGTTCGGCGCGGTCAGGCCGTTGGACGCACCGTCCTGATTGACCGCGCTTCCCGCGACGACCGCCAGCACCCGGTGGCCGTTGCGGCGGGCGTCCGACAGGCGTTCCAGCAGCACCAGGCCGGTGCCCTCGGCCCAGCTGGTGCCGTCGGCCGCGGCGGCGAAGGGCTTGCTGCGGCCGTCCGCCGCGAGGCCGTGCTGGCGGGAGAACTCGGTGAAGCCGAACGGTGTCGCCATGATCGTGACGCCGCCGGCCAGCGCCAGCGAGCACTCGCCCGCGCGCAGGGCCTGGGCGGCCAGGTGGACGGCGACCAGGGACGACGAGCAGGCGGTGTCCACGGACAGCGCCGGACCGCGCAGCCCGAGGTGGTAGGCGACCCGGCCGGACGTGACGCTGGTCGCGACGCCGGTGAACAGGTAGCCCTCCAGGTCCTCCGGCAGGCCCGGCCCGGTCGCGTAGCCGGACGACCAGACGCCGGTGAACACGCCGGTGTGGCTGCCGCGCAGCGAGGCCGGGTCGATCCCGGCGTGCTCGAAGGTCTCCCAGGCCGTCTCCAGCACCAGCCGCTGCTGCGGGTCCATGGCGAGCGCCTCGCGGGGCGAGATGCCGAAGAACGGGGCGTCGAAGCCGGCCACCGCCTCCAGGAACCCGCCCCGGTCGATGTACGTGGTGCCCGCGCCGCGCAGTTCCGGGTCGTACAGGCGGCCCAGGTCCCAGCCGCGGTCGTCCGGGAAGTCGCCGATCGCGTCCACGCCGTCCGCGACCAGCCGCCACAGGTCGTCCGGCGAGGCCACCCCGCCGGGGAAGCGGCAGCCCATCCCCACGATGACGACCGGGTCGTCGTCGTGGGCGGCCGCGGCGGCGGGGGCCGACCGGTCGCCGGGGCCGGTGCGCAGCCAGTCGATCAGCTCCGCGGGCGTCGGGCGGTCGAAGATCAGACCGGAGGGGAGCTTCCGGTCCAGGGCGCCGGCCAGGCGGTTGCGCAGTTCGAGCCCGGTGACCGAGTCGAGGCCGAGCTCCTTGAAGGTGAGCGCGGGATCGATCTCCGCGGGGTCCTCGTGACCCAGCACGAGCGCGATCTGCGCGGTGACCACGGCGGCCACGTCGACCGGGTCGGCCGACTCGGTGTCGCCCGCTCCGGTGTCATGGGTCTCCGGGCCGCCGTCCGCCCGGCCGGGCGCGGCGGTCCCCGCCGCGTGCGTCCCCGGGTCGGCCGGGGTCCGTCCGCCCTGCCCGGCCGTCGCTCCGGGCAGCCAGTACGAACGACGTTGGAAGGCGTACGTGGGCAGGTCGACCGGCGCGGCCCCGGCGACGGCCGGGGACCAGTCGACCGGCACACCGGCCACGAACAGCCGGGACAGCGCGGTCAGGAAGGCGTCCGGTCCGCCCCGGTCGCGGCCCAGCGTGCCGGTGGCGACGCCGGACGCGCCGGTCCGCTCGCAGGCCTCTTCCAGGCTCTGTTCGATGGCGGGCAGCAGCACCGGGTGCGGGCTGACCTCGACCACGACGTCGTGCCCGTCCGCCAGCAGCGCGGCGGTGGCCAGGTCGAAGCGGACCGGCTCGCGCAGATTGCGGTACCAGTAGTCGGCGTCCAGCACCGTGGTGTCGTCGAGGAGACCGCCGGTGACCGCGGAGTAGTAGGGGACAGTGCCCTGCTGCGGCCGCACGCCGTCCAGTTCGGTGTGCAGCCGCTCGCGGATCGCCTCGACGTGCGCGGAGTGGGAGGCGTAGTCCACCGGGACGACGCGTGCGCGGACACCGTCCGCCTCGCAGGCGGCGACCAGCTCGGACAGGGCCTGGGTGTCGCCGGACACCACGACCGAGCCGGCGGCGTTGACCACGGCGACCGTCAGCGCGCCGCCCCAGCGCGACACGTAGTCCTCGGCCCGCTCGGCGGACAGGGCCACGGACACCATGCCGCCCCGGCCGGTCAGCGCCACCAGCGCGCGGCTGCGCAGCGCCACGATCCGGGCCGCGTCGGACAGCGACAGCGCGCCCGCGACGTACGCCGCGGCGATCTCGCCCTGCGAGTGCCCGACCACCGCGTCGGGCTCGACGCCGAAGGAGCGCCACAGTTCCGCCAGGGACACCATCACCGCGAACAGGGCGGGCTGCACGACGTCCACCCGGTCGAGCGGAGCGCCGTCCAGCACCTCGGCCAGCGACCAGTCGGTGTACGGGGCCAGCGCCCGGGCGCACTCGTCCATGGCGGCCCGGAAGACGGGGTACTCGGCGTACAGCTCCCGGCCCATGCCGGCCCACTGCGCGCCCTGGCCGGGGAACACGAAGACGGTGCGGCCCGGGGCGCCGGCCCGGTCGGCGGCGACCTGGACGGAGTCGAGCAGGACCGCGCGGTGCGCGAAGCGGGTCCTGGTGGTGGCCAGCGCGTGCGCGACCTCGGCGCCGGTCAGGTCCGGGTGGCTGC
>NZ_BMRI01000012.1:196065-207384 GCF_014648555.1 Kitasatospora griseola | reverse complement strand
GCACGTGCTCGTGCAGGCGCGCGATCTGCGCCCGCAGCGCCTGCTTGGTCCGCGCCGTGACGATCCACGGCGCCGGCCGGGCCTCGGGGGCGGGCCGCCGGGCCGGCGCGGCCGCGTCGGGCGCCTGCTCGACGATCACATGCGCGTTGGTGCCGCCCATGCCGAACGACGACACGCCGGCGAGCAGGGGCGCGTCCGGCCGCGGCCACGGGGTCAGCGCGGTCTGGACCCGCAGCGCCAGCGCGTCGAGCGGGATGCCGGGGTTGGGGGTCTCGTAGTTCAGGCTCGGCGGCAGTGCGCGGTGGTGCACGCTGAGGACGGTCTTGAGCAGACCGACGATGCCCGCGGCGCCTTCCAGGTGGCCGACGTTGGTCTTGGCGGAGCCGACCCGCAGGGCGCTGTCGGCGTCGCCGGACTCGGCCGGGTCGCGGTAGGCCGCCGCGAGGGCGGCGGCCTCGACGGGGTCGCCGACGGCGGTGCCGGTGCCGTGCAGCTCCACGTACTGCACGTCCGCGGGACGCACGCCGGCCCGGGCCAGGGCTTCGCGGATGACCTGTTCCTGGGCCTGCCCGCTGGGCACGGTCAGGCTCTGCGTGGCGCCGTCGTTGTTGACCGCGCTGCCCCGGATGACGCCGTAGACACGGTCCCCGTCGGCCACGGCCCGGTCCAGCGGCTTCAGGACCAGGAAGGCGCCGCCCTCACCGCGGACGAAGCCGTTGGCCCGGGCGTCGAACGTGAAGCAGCGGTCGTCCGGGGACAGGCCGCCGAACTCCTCCACCCCTTCCTCGCGGGCGGCGGTCAGGTTGAGGTTCACGCCGCCGGCCAGGGCGAGCGCCGACTCGCCGCGGCGCAGGCTCTCGACCGCCAGATGCACCGCGACCAGCGCCGACGACTGGGCCGTGTCGACCGTCATGCTCGGTCCGCGCACCCCGAGGAAGTGCGAGACGCGGTTGGCGATGACGCCCCGGCTGGTGCCGGTCAGCGTGTGCGGCGTGATGTGGCCGGGGTAGGTCAGGGACGTGTAGTCCTCCCACATCGAGCCGACGAACACCCCCGTCGGGCCGCCCGTCAGCGTGCCCGGCACGATCCGGGCGTCCTCCAGGGCCTCCCAGGCGAGTTCGAGCATGAGCCGCTGCTGCGGGTCCATGCCGGCGGCCTCGCGGGGCGAGATGCCGAAGAACGCCGCGTCGAAGCCGTCCACCCGGTCCAGGTAGCCGCCGCGCCGTGCGCCCTGCCTGCCCTCGGGCGGCGCGGTGATCGCGTCGGTCCCGTCGCACAGCAGTCGCCAGAACGCCGCCGGGTCCGGGGCTTTCGGCAGCCTGCCCGCGATGCCGATGACAGCGACACGATCGGCGTCCGAGTCCAAGGGGAAGCGCATCACATCGACACCTCGTGAGCCGGAGGGATGGAGAAAGGCGGGGTGTTCCCGTAGCAGTCCCGATGCCGCGGCTCCGGCCGCGCACGAGGCCGGATCATCGAGCGCACGGGCAGTCGGCGACCCGGTGGTGTTCGAACCCGGACCCGACCGCGCTTCGAGCGTCTGGATCAGTGGAGCGGACCTCGAAAGTGACAGCGCTGCGACGCTCTTCGAGGAAAAAGCACTGGTGAGCTGAGCGCTGGGCGCAGCGGCCGGGGCGATGATCGTCCGGCTGCGCAGATGAGCATGGCAGCAACGTCACACCATCGCCATAGGTCGATCACAGGCTGTCTCAAACGGAGCACATCACACCGTCATATGCCTGCGAAGCAGCGGGCGCTGTGGCGGAATCCGTCCCGTGCGCCCCATGAAACGCGTCGTTCCTCACAGGCCACCCGTCGCAAATCCGCCAATGGACCTTCCGGCCCGGTCGCGCAAGTGCGTCCGCGCCCTGCGCCGCCACGACCGGGCCGGGTTCACCGGAACCCGTCGACGCCGCCGGTGACAACGCCCTAGACTCCCGTCCGCACTCGCGCAGAAGAACGTCCTCGACCATCGTCCGGCCGCCCGGGAACACCTCCGCACGGCGCTCACCACCCGGTTCGGGCGAACCGACCACCGGCGCCGCCGACAGCACCGGCCGAACCGTTCGACCACCACCGACTTCGAGACGATCGCGAACCGCCACCGCCCGGCGGCACACCAACCAGCTGTCACCGATCCGCGCATCGGTCCCGGCCGTTCGCGCCCGGCGCCCGGTGGCCGGGCCCGGTGACACCCAGTCAGGAGGCAGCGATGCAAGCCACGTTCCCCTTCACCACACCGCACCACCTCGACAACGAGCCCGAGGCCGAGGCCCTGCTCGCGCAGGCCCCGGTCGTCCGCGCCACGATCGGTCCGGCGAACGTCTGGCTCGCCCTCTCCTACCAGGCGGTGCGCCAGGTACTGAGCGACAGCCGGTTCAGCCGGGAGGCGGCCACACTTCCGGGCAGCCCGCTGAAACTGTCCGTCGCCACCGACCCGCTCCTGATCACCAGCCTGGACGGCGAGCGCCACGCCCGCCTGCGCAAGCTGATGTCGCAGGCGTTCAGCCCCCGCATGGTCGACCAGCTCGAACCTCGCGTGCAGTCCGTCGTGGACTCCCTGCTCGACTCCCTCGATCCCACCGCGGACCTGGTGGCGGGCCTCTGCGCACCACTCCCCCTGATGGTCATCTGCGAGCTGCTCGGCGTGCCCTACTCCGAGGCGGAGGCCATCCGCAGGTGGACCAGGCGACTGTTCGTCACGAACATCACTCCGGACGAACTGCAGGCCGCGCAGGGCGAGATGCAGGCCTGGCTCGCCGACCTGGTCCGCCAGAAGCGGGCGCAGCCGGACGACGGGCTGATCTCGGCGATGGTCGCCGCCAACGACGAGGGCGACCACCTCACCGAACCCGAGCTGCTGGCCAACCTCGAAGGCCTGCTGATCGCCGGCCACGAGACGACCGTCAACCAGCTGGGCAACTCCTTCCTGACCCTGCTGCGCCACCCGGACCAGCTCGCGCTGCTGCGCTCGTCACCGGACCTGATCGCACCGGCGGTCGACGAACTGCTGCGCTACAGCAGGCTCTTCACCTCGGCCGAGGTCCGGGTCACCACCGAGCCCGTCGAACTGGAAGGCGTCGAAATCGGCGCGGGCGAACCGGTCCTGCCGGTCATCGTCGCCGCCAACCACGACCCCGCCGTGTACCCCGACCCCGGCCGCTTCGACATCACCCGCGAAGGCCCGGCCGCGCACCTCGCCTTCGGCCACGGGCCGCACTTCTGCCTCGGCGCGATACTGGCCCGCCGCGAGATGCGGTTGGCGATCGGCTCCGTGGTGAAGCGCTACCCGAACCTGCGCCTCGCCGTCGACGAATCCGAGCTCACCTACGTACCCGAACTCGTCTTCCGCGGCCTCCAGTCACTGCCCGTCACTTTGTGACACCCCCCTCCCCAGCCCGCCGGGACCCCCGATCCCCCCGCACCCGACCACCAACGGATCAGGGGCCCGGCCACGACACCCTCCCACCACCGCAGCTCAGCGCGCCCGACCACGCGGCTTCAACGGCGTACCGGGCAACGCCGGAGCTCTCAGCCTGGCCCCGTCGTAGCCGCGCACCTCACCGAAGCGTGAACCCTGCTCCCAGTCGCTCCGCGCCGGCGCGGTCTCCTCGCCGGACCGGCCGATGAAGCTCCACCACACACCACGGAACCCGGTCAACCAGGCCGGCGGGTGCGGGCGGCGGCTGGTGCGGCGGCCTGCGAGCCCGCGCCGTGCCCCTACCGTCGCCACGGAGGCGGTCGGCGCGTCCGCGGGCCGGGGTGGCTCGCGGACGCGCCGGGTGTTTGCTGGTGCTACTTCTCGGCGAAGATGAGGTCCTCGATCGGGCGGGTCATGCGGAGGGTGCCGTCGGTCACTTGGACCACGTGCTGGAGGCCGAAGATCCTCTTCTTGCGGTCCTCGGGGAGGGTGTACTCGTCGGCGCTGCCCGCCAGGAAGGCGGGTACGCCGCCCAGGTCCGGGCCGAAGACGCGGACGTAGTCGACGAGGTGGCGGAAGAGCTTGGGCAGCATGACCAGGTCGTCGGTGAGCGATTCGAGGTTCTCGATCTTCGCGCCGCTGGTGGTCTTGTCGTTCAGCCAGACGCTGTCGGGGGCCTTGTCCTTCCGGGCCTGCTGCGCGGTGGCGGTCATGTCCGTCCGCAGGTCGGGGGGAAGGTTCTTGTAGAAGGTCGGGTAGGCCAGCCCGAGGGAGAGCAGGTGGTGGTTGGCGGTGGCGCGCAGCATGTCGACCGTGACGTTGAGGTGGGTGCCGCTGCGCGCGGGATCCGGGTCGGTGTCGATCTTGGGCGCGTCGCCCCGGCCGACCAGTGCGATGCAGCGGTTGTAGACGTCGGCGCCGCTGGTGAGGATGTAGCCCGGCACGGCCCCGGGCTTCGAGGAGCGGACTCGCTCCTCCTCCTTGTCGTCGCGCACGACCTCGGTGAAGCCCAGCCACGTCAGCAGTTCGTTCCGGGCGGCGTGCGCACCGAGCCCGAGCGGCTGGTGCACGAAGTCACCGACGCCCGGGTAGTGGGTTTCGAGGGCGTCGATCCCGTCCAGCCGGATCGAGACCCCGCCGTACTCGTTCCGCTTGACCTTGTGCATGCCGGGGACGTCGCACCAGAACGCCGCGTCGTCCGGGTAGAAGCGAACGGTGTCGCCGTCGGGGGAGTCACCGGTGATCCGGTAGGTGCCGGTGATGAGCAGCATGGACATGTGTACCTCCCGGTCACAGGGTGTTGGCGAGGGCGTCCGCGGTGCGGAGGGTCAGGGTGGCAAGGGTGAGGGTGGGGTTGGCGGTCCCGGCCGTCGGGAAGGCGGAGGAGCCGGCGACCCAGACGCCCGGGTGGTCGTGGGACCGGTCGGCGGCGTCCACACCGAGGTGCTCTTGTCGGTGCCCCTGCGCATGGTGCCCATGAGGTGGCCGGCGCCGAGGAAGCGCAGGTCGGCCTGCAGGGGCTCGACCGCGGTGGCACGGGCGGTGTCCTCCAGGTGCTGCGTCGGAGCGCGTGGCGTCCAAGGAGGCCTCGCCGGTCAGCGGCTCGGACAGCGCCAGGAAGTCGGTGGCGTCGCTCATGGCGGGCTCCCTCACGCCTCGTCGAAGGAGCCCTGGATCAGCAGCATGGTCATGATGTCCTCCGTGGATGGGGGGAAGGGCCCGTACGGCCGGTTCGACCGGGGCGGCTCGCGGGGACCCGCACGTCGGCGGCGTCACAAGGGCCATCATCACCACGGCGCGGTGCAGGCGGCTGCGCGTGTACGCCTATTCGGATGCCGACCGCCGTCCCGCCCGCCTCCTCCCCGCGCGAGCGGGGGTCTGCCGAGAACGGGTCGGATCGCCCGGGTGATGGAGCGGCGAAGCAGCCAGCCCCATGTCTGCCACCTGCGCGAACAGCTCATCCCCCTACTGGCGGTTCGTCAGATAAGCCAGCAAAAGGTCAGCACTCATCCACCCACAGCATGCAAAACCCACCCGCAGGTGGGAATCGGCAAGGTCTCCGGGACTGCTGCCGGGAGCTCTGCCGGCGACGCTCGCCGGCGTCTCGTCCAGAGCCGAAGGCGGTCGCGGGCCACCTCGCAGGGCCTGGTCGCCGCGACCGCCGAGTGCGGTATAGGTGCAGGTCAGGCGCGGTTTCCTCGCGCCTTGAGGGCGACGTTCGGAAGCTCCGGCGCGGGCAGTCGGTCGCCCAGGTAGCCCTGGACCTCGCCGAACCGAACCCCCTTCTCCCAGTCACTTCGTGCTTGCACGATCTCCTCGCCGGTCCGGCCGATGAAGTTCCACCACATGACGAGGCGTTCGTCGAAGGGCTCGCCGCCGAGGAGCAGGACGGCGGCGTCGGTGCGGGCGCGGAGGGGGAGTTCGTGGCGGCCGCAGCCGAGGTAGAGGATCGAGCCGGGTTCGAGTGGGACGCCGTCGATCTCGACCCTGCCGGACATGGACAGGGCTGCGTACTCGAAGTCCTCCTCGATCGGGAGGCGGTGGGCGGCGCCCTCGCGGAGGGTGAGGTCGGCGCCGGTGAGCGGGGTGTAGGTGGTGCCCGGGGAGGTCGCGCCGTCGAGGGTGCCGAGGATCAGGTGGGCCGTGAGGCCGTCGGCGGTGACGACGGGGAGTTCGGGGTGGTGTTCGAAGGCGGGCGCGGTGTGGCGGTGGGTGTCGGGCAGGGCCACCCAGAGTTGGGCGCCGTGCAGCAGCGGCGCGTGGTCGCGCGGGGACTCCTCGGAGTGCGAGATGGCCCGGCCGGAGGTCATCAGGCCGAGTTCGCGGGGGCGGACGGTCCGCAGGCTGCCCAGGCTGTCGCGGTGCAGGATGCTGCCCTCGTGCAGCCAGCTGACGGTCTGCAGACCCATGTGCGGATGCGGCGGCACCTGCATGCCGGGCTCGTCCGCGATGTCGTCCGGCCCGTAGTGGTCGACGAAGCACCAGGCGCCGACCATCCGCCGCCCGAGGTTCGGCAGCAGCCGCCGCACCACCGTGGACTCCCCCAGCGGCACTTGACGTCCCGTCAGCAGATCCTTGACCGGGCCGGTCGTCGCCTGCTGCCCGCAGACCGCCGGGGCGGGCTTGAGATCGAGGTTGCTCATGGCGGCCAGTATCGGCCGCCGCCCCCGCCGTCCCCCGTAGCGACAGACCGGGGTGACCCGAACGGTCAACGGGCCCCGAGCAGCGCCACCGCGTCCGGCATGACGCGCCGCCAGAACCCGCCGGTGTGCAGGCCGCGCGGGAAGTGCGTCTGGACGCCGGGCGCGCCGGAGAGCTTGCGGGCGGCCGGGCAGAACGGGTCCTCGGTGCCGCACCAGACGCCGATCCGCCCGACCCGGCCGAGTTCGCCGAGGTGCTGCAGCGGCTCGTGCTCGCGCCAGTCGGCCCGGTCGCGGTAGGCGTCGACGGTGCGGGCGTCCTCCCAGCTGCGGAACAGCGCGGGGCTGAGCAGCGCGATCGCGGACACCCCGCCCTGCCGGGCACGGGCGTACTGGAGGGCGCCCGAGCCGCCCATCGAGATGCCCATGACCCGGGTGGGCTCGGCCAGTTGGCGGGCGGCGAGCCAGCCCGGGAGTTCGGTGGTGAGCATCGCCATCGGGTCGTCGGCAACACTGCGGGCATGCCAGTAGACGTCACCGCCGTCCACCGCGACGATCCGGAACGGCGGGACGCCCGCGGCCACTGCGGCCGCCAGGAACTGCGGCACCCCGAGATCGACGAACGCCGTCGCATCGCTGCCGTGCCCGTGCAGCGCCAGGCAGACCGGCAGGTCGTGACGGTCCGCGCCGGGCGGGTCCATGACGACGAGCTGAACATCGCGGCCGCGGGCCCGGGAGTGCTCGGTCCCGGTCCGCACCGCCCCGGCCGCGAAGCCGGGCACCGTACCGTCCCGACCGGTCATCCCGAACGCCCGTCGAAGTCGCGCACCCCCGGGCAGCACGTCCTCGACCATCGCCCCACCGACCGCCCCCGCACCGACCACGGCGACAGCCAGCGCCCCGAGCAACCGCCGCCGCCCGAGACTCGGCACCGCCGTCTCCGGCCCCTGCTCCCCCACACCCTCGACTTCCTCCGCCACCTGCACCTCTGCCCCCACCCCTGCTCCGCTCCACCATGACCGTGCTGCCCGACGAAAGGCCGGACGCCTCACATGACGCCGCCCGACGACAGGCCGGACCCCTCACGTGACGCCGCCCGGACACGCTCCGGTTTCAACCCGGCCCCGAACGTCCGCCACCGAACGCCCACCACCGAGAGTCCGCCAGCGGGAGTCCACCCTGAACGATCGGCTGCCGACCGCCCCGCCCGCACCGCAGTTGCAGCAACCGCCCCGCCCTCGCGGCGACTTCAGTGCCGGCAACCCCACCCGGCCGCCGCCGTCGCCGTCTCGGCCTGGGCCCGCAGGGCCCGGATCGCCTCGGCCGGGTCGGCCGCGCCGTAGACCGCCGAGCCGGCGACGAAGACGTCCGCGCCGGCTTCCGCGCAGGCCTCGATGGTGGCGGGGGCGACGCCGCCGTCGACCTGGAGCCAGAGGTCGAGGCCGTGCTTGTCGATCAGCTGTCGGGTGCGGCGGATCTTGGGGAGCATGATGTCGAGGAAGGCCTGGCCGCCGAAGCCGGGTTCGACCGTCATGATGAGCAGCATGTCGAGTTCGGGGAGCAGGTCCTCGTAGGGCTCGATCGGGGTGGCGGGCTTCAGTGCCATGGAGGCCCGGGCGCCCTTGGCGCGGATCTCGCGGGCGAGGCGGACGGGCGCGGCGGCGGCCTCCACGTGGAAGGTGACCGAGCCGGCGCCGGCCTCCACGTACTGCGGGGCCCAGCGGTCGGGCTGTTCGATCATCAGGTGGCAGTCGAGCGGGGTGCTGGTGGCCCGGGCCAGGGATTCGACGATCGGCACGCCGAGCGTGAGGTTGGGGACGAAGTGGTTGTCCATCACATCGACGTGCAGCCAGTCCGCGCCGCGCACCGCCTCGGCCTCCTCGGCGAGGCGGGCGAAGTCCGCGGACAGGATGCTGGGGTTGATCTGCGCCATGACCGACTACCTTCGTGCGAGAGTGCGAGAGCGTGAGCAAGGGGTGGCGGCGCCGCAGGAACCGGGCGCCTCGTCACATCATCCCGCGCCGCGTCACCGGCTACCGCACGCCCCGGCCGCCGGGTGATCGTCATCACATCCCGGCCGGGGTTGCCCGGCCGTCGCTAAGGTCATCAGCACGTGGACGATCTCCGGCCCCCACCGGGATCACCCTCGTCCAACCAAGTTGCCGTCCGCCCGAGTTGGCCGCGAGAGCCCACCCGGCTCGCCCGGCCGGCAAGGTCTCCGTGGGAGGTCTCCCGATGTCCGCTCCCGTCCACCCGGCCCGCGCGCTGTGGCAGCTGTTCGAGCCGGTGTACGCCGTCGCCTTCCTCCAGCCCGAGAACCGGGCGGCGCTCGGGGCGCTGGGGCTGGAGGCCGACTGGCGCGGCTATGTCGCGGCCCGCGCCGCTCCGTTGGGGGCGGCGGACGCGCCGCCGGTGATCGCCGCGTTCTTCAACTTCGCGCCGCGGCGGGTGGAGCGGGCGCTGCCGGAGGTGTGGTCGCAGGCGGGCCCGGCGCAGGTGCTGGCCGCCCGGGCCGAGGGCTCGGCGGCGGCGCTGGCCCGGCTGCTGGAGTCGGTGGAGCCCGCGCGGGTCGAGTCGGCGACGGCCGCGCTGGAGGAGGCGGTGGCACGACTGGACTGCGCCGGCCGGGTGCTGGCGGCCGCCAATGCCGCGCTGCCCCGGCCCGCGGACGTCCACGGGCGGCTGTGGAACGCCGCGAACCTGCTGCGCGAGCACCGCGGGGACGGCCACGTGGCCGCGCTGGTCGCGGCCGGGCTGGACGGCTGCGAGGCGCCGGTGCTGCACTGCACGCTGGTCGCCGACCGCAAGGTGCTCCAGCCGATGCGCGGGTGGACGGACGAGGAGTGGGAGGCCGCCGCGGGACGGCTGGTCGAGCGGGGCTGGCTGACGCCGCAGGGGGCGGTCACCGAGCTCGGCCTGGTCCGGCACCGGGCCGTCGAGGCCGCCACCGACCTGGCGGCCGGCCGTGTCTGGGAGGGGTGGTCGCCCGACGAACTCGACCGCCTGACGGCCGACTTGAGGCCGATCGCGGCGATCTGCCGGGAGCTGATGCCGATCAACCCGCTCGCGATGCCGCCCGTGGAACGGTAGTCGCCCGCAGCACCCCGGCGACCACGCCGCCCGTGGAACGGTAGTCGCCCGCAGCACCCCGGCGACCCCGCCCCCCGGGAGCCCACCCGCGTCGCACGAACCGCTGATCAGGCGCCCGCCGGGGCGCCGGGATGTTCACACGGCCGCAACATCTTCCCTTCCCGCCGCCGATCCGCTCTGGCAGGCTCACGAAGCAGTGGGACCCTCAGCTCGACCCTCACCGAAAGGCATCCGATGACCCAGGTCGTCCACCCCGCACGTGCCCTGTGGTGGTTGTTCGAACCCGTTCACGCGCTCACCTACTTCTCCCCGGAGGCCCGCGCCGCGTACGAGGCGGCGGGCCTGCGCGGGTACTGGCGCGGCTACTTCGGTGGACGGTCGGCGCCGCTGGGGGCGGTGGAGGCCGCGCCGGTGGTGGCCGCGTTCTTCAACTTCGCGCCGAAGATGGTGGAGCGCGCGCTGCCGGAGATCTGGGGCCGGGCCATGCCCGAACAGGCCCTGCAGGCGCGGGTCGAGGGGGCGACCGGCGCGCTCGGGCGGGTGCTCGCGGAGGTGAAGCCGAATCTGATCGACCGTTCGGTGGAGCTGCTGGAGCGCGCCGTCGAGGGCCTGGACTGCGCGGGTCGGGTGCTGGCCGCCGCGAACGCCGCGCTGCCCGCCCAGGACGGTCGGCTGGCCCGGCTGTGGCAGGCCACCACGGTGCTGCGCGAGCACCGCGGCGACGGGCACGTGGCGGCGCTGGTCGCGGAGGGCCTGGACGGCTGCGAGGCGCTGGTGGTGCGCTGCGCGCTGGACACCCGCCGGGAGACCATGCAGCCGCACCGCGGGTGGACGGACGCCGAGTGGGACGAGGCGACGGCCCGCCTGATCGAGCGTCAGTGGCTCAACCCGGACGGGTCGCTGACCACCGAGGGCCGTCGTCGCCACGTCGCGCTGGAGGCCGCCACCGACCTGGCCGCGTCCCGGGTCTGGACGCACTTCCACCGCACCGAGCTCGACGAACTCGCCGACGCGCTCCGCCCGATCTCCACCGCGTGTCGCGCCGACCTGCCGCCCACCACGCCGATCGGCCTGCCGAACGCCTCCTGACGCCGCCTCCGGCCCGGTACGTCCCCGCCGGACCGACCGGCGGGGACCCGGGCCGACGAAACGTCAACAGCCGTCCGCCACAGCACAGTTCAACCTGTCGGAGGCGGCCCGAGCAGGATGCCACGGCCGGCGTAGAACCGGTCGAGGTCCGCCCAGGGGACGCGGGCGGCGCGCTGGGAGCCGTCGGGGAAGCCGGACGGGTTGTGGATGTACAGCGCGTCGTCGTCCGCACCGACGGCCAGCACCAGGTGTCCGCCGGGGCGGGGGACCTCGGGGGCCAGGGTCCGGATCGCGGGGTGGACGGAGATCATCGGCAGCACGCCCCGGGCGAGTTCCTCCGGCAGCCGCTCCACGGGCAGCGGGCTGACCGCCTGCGCGTCCAGGCCCCAGCGGGCCCGGACGTACGCGGCGAACGGCGAGTGGATCAGCCCGTCGAGCCGCCCGTCGGGGTGCCGGATGTACGCGCCGGCCAGCTCGCACTCCTCGGCCAGCCGGACCTGCGCCGGGGCGACGCCCCACCAGTGGTCGAGGACCATCCGCAGGCAGGCCATTCCGCACAGCCGCCACGACCAGTACTCG
>NZ_BMRI01000012.1:190287-196029 GCF_014648555.1 Kitasatospora griseola | reverse complement strand
TACTCGGCCTCGTCGGCCGCGCCCGACCGCTCCCACAGCGGATCGTCGGCGGCCCGCAGCGTGCCGTCCAGGATGTCGGGCACGAGTTCGGGCGACTCCCACTGGGAGTAGTAGGGCACCGCATGGCTGATCGGCTTCACCCGGTCATCCTGACGTATTTTCATCCCGTTCTCCCGCACCCTCGCCCGCGACACCGCCGACCACCCTCCCACCTGCGGCGACGCCCGCTCCCGCGAGAAACTTGAACGCGTTCAACTTCTCTGGCAGGGTGAGCCCGTCACCCTTGGGAGGGGAACATGGGAGGGGAACGAACCATGCGCGGCCACCGCCCCCGGACGGCGGTCCTCGCGGCCGTCGCGCTGCTGCTGACCGGCTGCGCCGGCGTCGCGCAGTACTACGAAGGCACCGGGCTGCACGACGCCACCGCCGCCGAGGCCGTCGGCAGCTGGGAGGGCGACCAGCAGGCCCACCTGACGCTCCACCAGGACGGCACCGCCACCGTCGAACGGCTGGACGGCCAGGACTGGGCCTACGAGGACGGCTGGCGACTGTCCGGCACCGGCCGCTGGGAACTCACCGACGAGGTCGCCGGCCAGCGGCTCGTCCTCGACCTCACCACCCGCACGGCCCTCGACACCCGCCCCGACGCGCGCCGCTCCCTGTCGCACACCGAGCCGCCCACCGCCTACCGCTGGCGCTTCCACCTGAAGCGCGACCGGCAGCACCGACTGGAGCTGTTCGTCTTCATCGGCGACCCGGACGGCGCCGGCCACCACCTGCTCACCCGCACCCCGGCCGAGCCTCCGGCCGCGCCACTCCCGACCGCACAGTGACCGCCAGTGCAGTGACCGCCGCCCAGTGACCGCCGCCCCCTGCGGCCGGCCGACCGGCCGCCGAGGCGCTGCCCCCGGGCGCGGCGAGCGCCCGGGGGCGGCGGATCACCAGGCGTAGTGCTCCGGCGCGGTGCGGTGGCCGGGGAAGATCTCGTCCAGCCGCTCCAGCGTCTTGGCGTCCAGCTCGACGTCCAACGAGCGCATCGCGGCGGTCAGTTGCTCCTCGGTGCGGGGGCCGACGATCGGCGCGGTGACGGCCGGACGGGTGCGCAGCCAGGCGAGCGCGACGTCGCCGGGCTCGTGGCCGAGCTCGTCGCACAGGTCCTCGTACGCCTGGATCTGCTCGCGCCGCTCGTTCAGGGTGTCGACGGCCCGACCCTGGGTTCGGCGCACGCCCTCGCGCTCCTTGCGCAGCACGCCGCCGAGCAGGCCGCCGTGCAGCGGCGACCAGGCGATCAGGCCGAGGCCGTAGTGCTGGGCGGCGGGGACCACTTCGAGTTCGACGGTCCGCTCGATCAGGTTGTAGATCGACTGCTCGCTGGTCAGGCCGAGGAAGTGCCGGGCCCGGGCGGCCTCCTGGGCCTGGGCGAGGTGCCAGCCGGCGAAGTTGGACGACCCGACGTAGATGATCTTGCCCTGGAGGGTGAGCACCTCCATCGCCTGCCAGATCTCGTCCCAGGGAGTGTCCCGGTCGATGTGGTGCATCTGGTACAGGTCGATGTGGTCGGTCTGCAGGCGGCGCAGGCTGGCGTCCACGGCACGGCGGATGTTGAGCGCGGAGAGCCGGCCCTCGTTGGGCCAGTCGCCCATCGGGCCGTAGAGCTTGGTGGCGATCACGGTGCGCTCGCGCCGGCCGCCGCCCTTGGCGAACCAGTTGCCGATGATCGTCTCGGTGAGGCCCCTGTTCTCGCCCCAGCCGTAGACGTTGGCGGTGTCGAAGAAGTTGATGCCGTGCCCGTGCGCGGCGTCCATGATGCGGTGCGCGTCGGCCTCTTCGGTGTGCACGCCGAAGTTCATGGTGCCCAGGCACAGCGGGGACACGGACAGGCCGGTGCGGCCGAGGTGGGTGTACTCCATGACGCCCAACCCTCTGCCGCACCGGCCGAGTTGTCCAGCATTTAACGCCCGGAGTCGTGTTGACGGACCGTCAGCGACCGGCGCGGGCGAAGTTCCGCACGGCGAGCGGCACCGCGAGCGCCAGCAGCAGCGCGCACCAGCCGAGCGCGGCGGCCACCGGGTGCTGGGCGGGCCAGGCGCTCCCGGGCGCGGACGGGTTGCCGAACAGCTGCCGGGCGGCCTCCACCACGGCGCTGACCGGGTTCCACTCGGCGATCGCGGCCAGCCAGCCCGGCATGCCGCCGGTGGGGACGAACGCACTGGTGAGCATCGAGAACGGGATGGTCAGGACGGCGAGTTGACCGGCCGTGTCCTCCTTGCCGACGGCCAGGCCGAGCGCGGTGCCGACCCAGCCGCAGGCGAACCGGAACAGCAGCAGCAGGCCGAACGCGCCGAGCGCCGGGCCCAGCCCGTGCCGGATCCGCCAGCCCGCCGCCAGGCCGACCAGCGCGGTCGGCGCCAGCACGACGGCGGCCACCAGCAGGTCCGCCAGCGCCTGCCCGGTCAGCAGGCCGAACCGGGACACCGACATCGACCGCAGCCGGTCGGTGACGCCCCGCCCGGCGTCCCGCGCGCCGCCGACCATGGCGGGCATCACGGCGTTCAGCGCGACCAGGGCGAACAGACCGGGCATCAGGAACTCCCGGTAGCCGCCGCCCGGCACGTTCATCGCACTGCCGAACACGTACCCGAACACCCCGACCATGGCGACCGGCACCAGCAGCGAGGACGCCAGCAGCCCGGGCGAGTGGCGGTACACCAGCAGGATCCGCCGGGCCGACGCGGCGGCGTCCACGGGCATCGTCATCGCGCTCATGCGGCCGCCTCCGTCTTCTCCGCAGCGCCCGCGCCGGTCAGCGCGAGGAACACGTCGTCCAGCGAGGGGGTGCGCAGCGCCACGTCCAGCGCGACCACCCCGGCGGCGTCCAACTCCCGTACCAGGCGCGGCAGGGCGAGCGGCCGGGCCGGGTCGGAGACGGCGCCGACCCGGCGCTGCCCGGCGTCGACAGCCGGTGCGCCGCCGGTGAGCACGGCCAGCACGGCGCAGGCCCGTTCCAGGTCGGCGTCCTCGGGCAGGGTGACTTCCACCAGCGTGCCGATGGCGGCCTTGAGCCGCTGCGGGGTGTCGTCGGCGACGGCCCGCCCGCGGTCCAGCACGGTGATCCGGTCGGCCAGCCGGTCCGCCTCGTCCAGGTACTGGGTGGTCAGCAGCACGGTCGAGCCCTGCGTCGCCAACTCCCGTACCGCCGACCAGATCTCCCGCCGGCTGCGGGGGTCGAGCCCCGTGGTCGGCTCGTCCAGGAACAGCACCCGCGGCCGGGTGAGCAGGCTCGCCGCCAGGTCCAGCCGGCGGCGCATCCCGCCCGAGTACCCGCGCACCAGGCGGTCGGCGGCCTCCTCCAGGCCGAACTCCGCGAGCAGCTCCGCCGCCCGCGCCCTGGCCTTCACCGCCCCCAAGTGGTGCAGCCTGCCCAGCAGTTCGAGGTTCTCCCGGCCGGTGATCCCCTCCTCCACCGCCGCGTACTGCCCGGCCAGTCCGATCGCCCGCCGCACCGCCGCGGCCTCCCGCCCCACCTCGTGCCCGCACACCCGGGCCTCCCCCCGGTCCGGCCGCACCAGCGTCGCCAGGATCCGCACCAACGTGGTCTTCCCCGCCCCGTTGGGCCCGAGCAGACCGCACACCGCCCCTTCCGGGACGTCGAGTTCGAGTCCGTCCAGCGCGCGCGTGGCGCCGAACGTCTTGCCCAGGCCGCGAACGGCAATGACCGGGTCGCTCATGGCAGGCCCTTTCTAGGTACATCGTACGTAGTAGTGCTGCGCACCACACTACTGGGTACGTCGTACGTAGAAAAGGCTCGCAGGCAGGCAAAAGGGGGACCCGCCGCTTCCGGCAGATCCCCCCGACCCCGACGGGGCGTCAGTCCGCGATGCGGTCCGAGGTGTCGCCCGGGCCCGACGGACGGGCCGGATCGCCGTGCACCAGCAGATCCGCGCCGTTCGCGGCGCGCGGAGTGAGCGCGAAGGAGACCCGGTGGGTACGACCGCGGGACACCCCGGCCTCGGTCTCCGCGCCCACCGCGAAGATCTTGAAGCCCGCCTTCGCCTTGGCGTCTGCCCGCAACTCGACCTCGAACTCCATCTCCACCGGCCCCACCGCGAACACCAGATCCGGGTGCTCACCCCCGGCGCGGGCCGCCGCCAACAGCTCGTCCCGCACCGCCGCCACCGCGTCCACCAGCGGAATGTCCATACCCGATCCCTCTTTCCACGTTCTGCCGTACCGGCGTGCACCACCGTAGGCGGCCGCCCCTCCCACTCGCAGCCGAATACCGCCGCCACCTGCGTAGACTGACCACCGAGGTGATCCAACGATGGCGTCCGGCGAGCAATCCGAGCTGATCTGGCTGCGCCCGGAGTACTCCGGCCGCGGGCCGCGTCCGGCACACAGCCGGGTGTCGATCGCCCGGGCGGCGGTCGACCTCGCCGACCGCGAAGGCCTCGACGCCGTGACGATGCGCAAGGTCGCGGCCGAACTCGGCGCCGGCACCATGTCGTTGTACAACTACGTGCCGAAGAAAGAGCACCTGTTCGACCTGATGCTCGACCTGCTGGCCGGCGAGTACGACCTGCCGGAACAACCCAGCGGCGACTGGCGGGCCGACCTCACCCTGCTCGCCAACCGGTTGCGCACCGTCCTCGCCCGCCACAGCTGGGCCACCACCCTGATCACCCACCGCCCCGGCCTCGGCCCGAACGGCCTACGGGTGACCGAGTACCACCTCGCCGCACTCGCCGACACCTCGCTGGACGGCACCGCGAAGATGGAGGCGTTCGCCCAACTCACCGGCTTCGTCTGCCAATTCACCGACTGGCAGCAACGCGCCACCGCCGCCGGCGACCTCTGGCTCAGCGACCTGATCCGCTACCTCCAGACCGTCACCGCCACCGGCCAGTACCCCCACCTCGCCACCGCCCTCGCCCAGAGCAGCACCCCCACCGCCCCCGACACCGTCTTCGACCGCGACCTCCAGCGCCTCCTCACCGTCCTCGTCGGCGCCTGAACCGCCAGGGGCGGGTGGGGGCGCCTCCCGGCCCGCCAAGGCTGGAAGGCGCCCACACCCGCCCCTGCTTACGCGCCCCCTCGGACGTCAGGCCGTGCGCCGGAGCAGCGCCAGGTACATCGCGTCCGTCCCGTGCAGGTGCGGCCACAGCTGGATGTCCGGGCCGTCGCCCAGTTCCGGGACGCCCGGGAGCAGCGGGCGGGCGTCGACCCACTCCACGTCCTCGCGGCCGCGCAGCACGTCGTCCACCACGGCGCGGGTCTCGGCGAGGTGCGGCGAGCAGGTCGCGTAGCCGACGACGCCGCCGACCCGCGCCGCGTCCAGCGCGTTGCGGAGCAACTCCCGCTGCAGCGGCCCGAATCCGGCGATGTCCTCGGGGCGGCGGCGCCACCGCGCCTCGGGGCGGCGACGCAGCGCGCCCAGGCCCGAGCAGGGGACGTCGACCAGCACACGGTCGAACGCGCCCTGCTGCCAGGCTCCCTGGGTGCCGTCGGCGGTGATGACCGCGTACGGGCCGGGGTTTCCGTTCAGGGCGCGGGCCACCAGGCGGGCGCGGTGCGGCTGCTTCTCGGAGGCGACCAGGGCCGCCCCGCGCTCGGCGGCCAGCGCGCCGAGCAGCGCCGCCTTGCCGCCGGGGCCGGCGCAGCCGTCCAGCCAGAGCCGGTCGGGGCCGTCCACGGGGGCGTTGGCGAGGGCGAGGGCGACCAGCTGGCTTCCTTCGTCCTGGACGC
>NZ_BMRI01000012.1:159662-190244 GCF_014648555.1 Kitasatospora griseola | reverse complement strand
CGGCCCGGTTCTCGCGGACCGCGTCGAGGCCGGCGGGGTCGCCGCCCTCGGCGAGTCGCAGCGCGTACGGGGACCAGCGGCCGTCCTCGGCCTCCGGCAGCGCCTCGCGGAGTTCGGCGACGTCGGAGCGGCCGGGGCGGGCGACCAGGGTCACCTCGGGGCGGGCGTTGTCGGCGTCCAGCAGGCGCTCCATCGCGGCGCGGCCGGAGTCCTCGGGCTGCCAGCGGCCGAGCGCGTCCCACAGCGAGGAGACCACCCAGCGCGGGTGCGAGTGCACGACGGCGAGGTGGTCCTCGGCGTCGTCCTCGTACGGCGGGGCGACCTGGGCGACCCAGCCGTCGAGGTCCTGGGCGCTGATCTTGCGCAGCACCGCGTTGACGAACTTGGCGCGGCCGTCGCCGAGCACCACGCGGGCGAGTTCGACGGTCGCGGAGACCGCGGCGTGGCTGGGGATGCGAGTGCCGAGCAGCTGGTGCGCGCCGAGCGAGAGGACGTCCAGCACCGGCGGGTCGACCTCGCGCAGCGGGCGGTCCACGCAGGCGGCGATGATCGCGTCGTAGGTGCCCTGGCCGCGCAGCGTGCCGTAGACCAGCTCGGTGGCGAGCGCGGCGTCGCGGCGCTCCATGCCCTTGCGCTCGGCCTCGCGGAGCAGCGACGGCAGGATCAGGTTGGCGTACGCGTCGCGCTCGTCGACGGCGCGCAGCGCGCGGAACGCGACGATCCGGGCCGGGTCCTTCTTGGGGCGGCGGTGCGGACGGGGGGCGCGCTTGGCGCCGGCGGGGGTGCTCAACGGGTGCCTCGAAACAAAGTGCTGCGGATCAGGTCCGACCCGGCAGCGCGGCCGGGCCTCACCGTGAATTCTATGGTGAGACCCGGCCGAACCCGGCATCCGACGGGCCTCAGCCCTCGAAGCGCTCGCCGGACTCGATCCGCGCGCCGCGCGCCCAGTCGGCGGCCGGCATCGCCTTCTTGCCCTGCGGGCGGACCTCGCCGAGCTCCACCTCGTGGCTGCCGGTGCCGACCCGGACGCTGTTCTTGCTGACGGCCAACTCGCCCGGGGCGAGGGCGGCTTCACCGGGCAGCAGGCGCACGGGGCCGGTCACCTTGAGCCGCTCGCCGCGGAACGTGGTCCACGCGCCGGGCGCGGGCGCGCAGCCGCGCACCACCCGGTCGACCCGCAGCGCGGGGTGGGTCCACTCGATCCGGGCGTCCTCGACGGTGATCTTCGGCGCCGGCGACACCCCGTCCACCGGCTGCGGCTCGGGCCGGGCGGTGCCGTCCTCGATCGCGTCCATGGTGCGCACCAGCAGTTCGGCGCCCGCGAACGCGAGCCGGCCGAGCAGGTCGCCGCTGGTGTCAGTGGGCTTCACCGTCTCGGTGAGGACGCCGAACACCGGGCCGTCGTCCAGGCCCTCCTGGATCCGGAAGGTGGACGCGCCGGTCACCTCGTCGCCCGCCATGATCGAGTGCTGGACGGGGGCCGCGCCGCGCCACGCGGGCAGCAGCGAGAAGTGCAGGTTCACCCAGCCGTGCGCCGGGATCTCCAGCGCGCCGGGCCGGATCAGCGCGCCGTAGGCCACCACGGGGCAGCAGTCGGGGGCGATCTCGGCCAGCCTGGCCATGAACTCCGGCTCACTGGGGCGGGCCGGCTTGAGCACCTCGATGCCCGCCTCCTCGGCGCGCTGCGCGACGGGGCTGGCCACCAGCTTGCGCCCGCGCCCGGCCGGCGCGTCGGGGCGGGTCACCACGGCGACCACCTCGTGCCGGGAGGCCAGCAGGGCGTCCAGGGCGGGAACGGCGACCTCGGGGGTACCGGCGAAGACGAGACGCACGGGCATGGGCCTTTCTTGAAGTCCAACTGATCAGCAGGAAGTCACCCTGATCAGAACATCGGATTGCCGGAAAATGATCGTCGTCCGATCGGGCCTTCGGCTCATCGGCCCCTCCGACAATCCCACCGAAACACAGCGCGGGAACGGACGGTCCGTCAGCGAATCACGCCGAACGTGGAATGCGGCGAGACCTTCACCGTCGGCGCCGGAGCCCCGCCCCAGTCCGCCTCCCGGATCGCCTTCATCGCCGCCTTCCGGGTCTCCCCGTCCAACCGGTCGATGAAGATGATCCCGTCCAGGTGGTCCGTCTCGTGCTGGATGCACCGCGACAGCAGCTCGGTGCCCTCCACCGTCACCGGATCCCCGTACATGTTGAAGCCCTTCGCCACCACGCCGAACGCCCGCTTGGTGTCGAACCGCAACCCGGGCAGCGACAGACAGCCCTCCGGGCCGTCCTGCTCCTCCTCGGTCAACGACAGGTCCGGATTGATCAGATGCCCCACCACACCGTCCACGTTGTACGTGAACACCCGCAACGAGACGCCCAGTTGCGGCGCGGCCAGGCCCGCGCCCGGCGCCCCCAGCATGGTGTCCGTGAGGTCCTTCACCAGCCTGCGCAGTTCCTTGTCGAAGGTGACCACCGGCTTCGCGGTCGACCGCAACACCGGGTCACCGAAGATCCGGATCGGCTGAACTGCCAAGACTGCGACTCCCTCTGCCACCCGAACGGGACGGAAACAACGACCTACCGGGAAGTCTATGCAATGCCCGCCACCCGTTCGGAACGGTCACCGACAAATCCCGACTCGCACTCCGGGCGTGACCCAACGACCCGACGTGCGTTGGTCAATGCGAATTGACCGGGACGCGCGAGCGCCCCGAGCACGCGACCCGACCGAGAGGTGGCAACCAGGCCATGGCCGAGCAGATCAACCACGACGCCCGGGCCAGGGCGTCCCTGCACCTGCTGGTGCGGGACATCGAACGGGTCCGACGCCAGGTCGACGCCCTGCGCACGCTCACCGCCCAACTGGGCAACGTCTACCGCCCCCGCCGCCCCAGCACCTCCGCCGGCTTCGTGGTCTACGGCCGGGCCCCCGCCCCCACCGTCCGACTCGCCCAGGAGCTGCGCGAGAGCGTCGAGACCCTGGTCGCCGCCGCCGTCGAGTTCGACCGCGCCCTCGGCTTCTCCTGGGACTCCGTCGGCTCCGCGCTCGGCGTCACCAAGCAGGCCGTCCACCGCCGCTACGGCGTCCGCCGACCCACCACCGAACTCCTCCCCGCCCCCCGCGAAACCGAGACGGCGCCCCCGGCGCCCCCCGCCCCCCGCCCCCCGATCCCCCAGGCCCGCCAGGCCAGCCCCTTGATGTCCCAGCGCACCCGGTAGGCAGAAGAGCGCAACCAGGGACGCACAGACAGGGGCGCTGGGGGTGCCCCCAGCGCCCCTGCTTTCGCGCCCGCCTGCGTTCGGGCGCCCACCCGGTTGTGCGCCCACCTGGCCGCAGAAGCCCACGGGCCCCGTTTGTCCCCCTCCCGCTCCCGCCGAAGAATCGATCTCGCACGCCATCCTGTGCCGACGAGAGGGATCGATCCCATGGCCGTGGCCAACACCCCGATGAACCTCACCCGTGCCGCCCATGTCGGCATCTCCGTCTCCGACCTGGACACCTCGATCGCGTTCTACCGCGCCCTGACCGGCCGCGAGCCGGTCGTCGCCGACGAGACCATGCACAGCGTCCCGTTCGGCGTCTCGCAGGGCCTGCCGACGGCGAAGCTCCGCTACGCCACCATCAATCTCGACAACAGTCTCGGCATCGACCTGATCGAGTTCCAGCACCCGATCGGCTACCGCACCAACGGCGCGGCCAACCGCCCCGGCTCGATGCACCTGTGCTTCCGGGTCGACGACTTCGACGCGGTGCACCGCCGGATGAAGGACGCCGGGTACGAGTTCCTCGGCGACGACTACACCTTCCTGGCCGGCGAGGTCACCCCGGAGGCCGCGCTGGGCACCAGGGTCGCGTACTTCAACGACCCGGACGGCACCAACCTGGAGATCATCCAGCCCAAGGGCGGCTTCGCGAGCTGACGGCGGCGCACAAAAGCCCCGGCCCCGTCCGGGCCGGGGTCGGGACGTGGCCGGGCGGGGCCGGGGCCCGCTCAGCCGATGTCCGTCGGATCGACCCGGATCCGCACCGTCTCCGCCCCGCGGAGCGCCAGCCGGGCGATCTGCGCCGCCTTGAGCGCCGAGGCCAGCGCGGCCCCCTGCCCGGGAGCGACCCGCACCAGCGCCCGTTCCGCCGTCTCCCCCTTGGGCCCGCCGTACACGGGCACCGGCCCGAGGACGTCCGCGCCCTCCGGCAGCCGCACCAGCCCCAGCAGGTCCTCGACCGCCTGCGCGGGCCCCGTCACCGACGCCATCCGCGACACCGGCGGGAAGCGGAGTTCCTCCCGCTCGTCGAGTTCCATCCCGGCGTGCCCGGCGGGATCCCAGCGCACCAGCGCCTGCACGGCTCGCGCCGCGGCCTCCGCGACCACCACCACCGTCCCGCCCTCCCCCACCGGACGGACCAGCGAAGCGGCCGTCAGCCACCGCCGCACCGTCTCCTCCCCCGCCCGCAGGTCGGGACGGTTCAGCAGCGCCCACCCGTCCAGCAGCAGCGCCGCCGCGTAGCCGGGGCCCTCCGCCACCGGCTCCGCGCCCGGCGTCGAGATCACCAGCGCGGGCGACGAAGGCACGGTGGCAAGAACCGCGTCCCGCCCGGACGTCCGCACGGGCACCCGCGGGAACGCCTTCCCGAGCTCCTCCGCCGTCCGCCGCACGCCCACCACCTGCGCCCGGAGCCGGAACGAGCCGCACTCCAGGCAGTGCCAGTCGTGCTCCTCGGCGCCGCACCAGGCGCACACCAGTGCCGCGTCCGCCGCCGGGGACTCCAGCGGCCCCCCGCAGGCACGGCAGCGCACCGGCTCGCGGCAGCGCCCGCACGCCAGCCGGGGCGCGTAGCCCCGTCGCGGGACCTGGATCAGCACCGGGCCGCGCGAAAGCGCCTCGCGCGCCGTCTCCCACGCCACCGAGGGCAGCCGGGCCGCCTGCGCGGCGGCGTCCCGCGCCTGGTCCTGCTCGGTCACCGTCCGCACCCGGGGCGCGACCTGCCGGACCACCTCACGAGGCGCGGCCAGCGGCCGCGCCCACCCGCTGCGCACCAGCTGCGCGGCCTCGACCGTCATCGAGACGCCGCCGAGCAGCATCGCCGCGCCCTCCTCGGCGGCCCGCAGCAGCGCCACGTCCCGGACGTGCGGGTAGGGCGCGTTCGGGTCGCTGTGGCTGCTGTCGCCGTCCGACCACACCACCACCAGCCCGAGGTCGCTCACAGGCGCGAACACCGCCGCGCGGGTGCCGATCGCGGCGTGCACCGAGCCCCGGCTGACGGACAGCCACCGCCGGTACCGCTCCTGCGGCCCGGCCTCCGCGGCCAGCACCGCGTGCTGGCCCTCCCCCAGCACGCCCCGCAGCGCGGCGTCGACCCGCGCCACCGAGCGCCCGTCGGGCAGCACCACCAGCGCGCCGCGCCCGGACGCGAGCGTCGCGGCGACCGCCCGGGCGATCTCGAACGGCCACTCGGGGCCGGGCAGCGCCGTCCAGACGGCGCGCGGCGCGTGCCCGCCCGCCAGCGAGGCCAGGAAGTCCGCCCCGTGCGCGTACCGCTCCCAGCTCCCCACCGCCGGCGGCCCGGGCGGCGGCAGCGGCCGCGGCGAGGGCTCGCCCTCCGCTCCGGCGTGCCGCGGCGGGATCGCCAGCTGCAGCACGTCGGCCAGGGTGCCGGCGTACCGGTCGGCGACGGCCCGGCACAGTCGCAGCAGCCGGGGGGTCAGCACCACCTCGGGCGACAGCACCCGGGCCAGCGGCGCCAGCGGGCCCGCGTAGTCCGAGTCGTCCCGGCGCTCGACGATGAACCCGTCGTGCAGTGCGCCGCCCTCGCGCCGGCCGTGTGCGCCGACCCGCCCCCCGAAGCGGACCCGGACCCGGACGCCGGGCCGGGCGTCCTCGGACATCGCCTCGGGCACCGCGTAGTCGAAGTACTGGTCGAGACTGAGCACGCCCTTGTCGACCAGCACCCGGGCCACCGGCTGCCGCTCGGCCGGAACGACGCCGCGCGCGGCCCGAGGCTTCGCCCGGCGCACCGTCTCCCGGATGAACGCCAACTGCTCCCCGGCCCCGTCCGCGCTGCTCACGCCCCCCAACCTAGCGGACGCCGCCGACACAACGACGACGCCGCCCGTCGAGGGGGAATCCCCTCGACGGGCGGCGTCGTCGAGAAAACGATCAGCCGGCGACGGCGGCCTTCAGCGCGTCGACCCGGTCGGTGCGCTCCCAGGTGAAGTCCGGCAGCTCGCGGCCGAAGTGGCCGTACGCGGCGGTCTGGGAGTAGATCGGCCGCAGCAGGTCCAGGTCGCGGATGATCGCGGCCGGGCGGAGGTCGAAGACCTTGCTGACGGCTTCCTGGATCGTCAGCACCGGGACGGTCTCGGTGCCGAAGGTCTCCACGAACAGGCCCACCGGCTCGGCCTTGCCGATCGCGTACGCGACCTGCACCTCGGCGCGCTTGGCGAGGCCGGCGGCGACGATGTTCTTCGCCACCCAGCGCATCGCGTACGCGGCGGAGCGGTCGACCTTGGACGGGTCCTTGCCGGAGAACGCGCCGCCACCGTGGCGGGCCATGCCGCCGTAGGTGTCGATGATGATCTTGCGACCGGTGAGGCCGGCGTCGCCCATCGGGCCGCCGATCTCGAAGCGGCCGGTCGGGTTGACCAGCAGGCGGTAACCCTCGGTGTTCAGCTTGATGCCCTGGTCGGCGAGCGCCTTGAGCTCGGGCTCGACCACGAACTCCCGGATGTCCGGGGTGAGCAGCGACTCCAGGTCGATGTCCGAGGCGTGCTGCGAGGAGACCACCACGGTGTCCAGGCGCACGGCGCGGTCGCCGTCGTACTCGATGGTGACCTGGGTCTTGCCGTCGGGGCGCAGGTACGGGATGGTGCCGTTCTTGCGGACCTCGGTCAGGCGGCGGGAGAGCCGGTGCGCCAGGGTGATCGGCAGCGGCATCAGCTCGGGAGTGTCGTCGCAGGCGTAGCCGAACATCAGGCCCTGGTCGCCGGCGCCCTGGCGGTCCAGCTCGTCCTCGACATCGCCCTCGACCCGGTGCTCGTGGGCGGTGTCGACGCCCTGCGCGATGTCCGGGGACTGCGAGCCGATCGACACCGACACGCCGCAGGAGGCGCCGTCGAAGCCCTTCTTCGACGAGTCGTAGCCGATCTCCAGGATCTTCTCCCGGACCAGCTGGGCGATCGGCGCGTAGGCCTTGGTGGTGACCTCACCGGCGATGTGCACCAGGCCGGTGGTGATCAGGGTCTCCACGGCGACGCGGGAGGTCGGGTCGTCCTTGAGGAGGGCGTCCAGAATGGTGTCGCTGATCTGGTCAGCGATCTTGTCGGGGTGGCCCTCGGTGACGGACTCCGAGGTGAACAGGCGGCGAGACACAGCGCTCCCTGGGGTTGCAGCGGCTGCTGACTGAATGCGCTCGGAAGTCCCGAGGCATCCGGAAAGACTTGATTCCTGCTGTGGAGTGTAACGGTCGGCTACCGATCACGGACACTCTCCGTGCGCTTCGAACGTGTCCGCGATACGGATCACATCGGGGTGAAACCGGCGGAAACATTGCCGGAACACCCCGAGCCGGACCCAACTGCCGGGACTGTGCCGGGCGTTGGGGACTCAGCCGGCCGACCGGTCGGCCGGGTCGGCCGGCCGGGCGGCGACCTGGTCCCAGATCGCGTCGGCCAGCACCTCCTTCGGACCGTCCGCAATGTGGACCTCCGAGCCGTCGGCGCCGAGCAGCACGGCGCTGTTGGTGTCCTGGCCGAACGCCTTGCCGTCGCCGACCTCGTTGACCACCAGCAGGTCGCAGCCCTTGCGGGCGAGCTTGGCGCGGCCGTTGGCGAGCACGTCGTCGGTCTCGGCGGCGAAGCCGACCACCAGCTGCCCGGGGCGGGCCCGGTCGGCGGAGATCTCGGCCAGGATGTCGGGGTTGCGGACCAGCACGATCGGCGCGGGCTCGACCCCGTCCACCTTCTTGATCTTGCCGGTGGCGTACTCGGCGGGCCGGAAGTCGGCGACCGCGGCGGCCATCACCACCGCGTCGGCCTCGGCAGCGGCCTTCAGCACGGCGTCGCGCAGCTGCAGCGCGGTGCCGACCCGGACCACGTCCACCCCCGCCGGGTCGGGCAGCGCGGTGTTCGCGGCGACCAGGGTGACCCGGGCGCCCCGGGCGGCGGCGGTGGCGGCCAGCGCGTAGCCCTGCTTGCCGGACGAGCGGTTGCCGAGGAAGCGCACCGGGTCCAGCGGCTCCCGGGTGCCGCCCGCCGAGACCACCACGTGACGGCCCGCCAGGTCCTGCGTCAGCGAACCGCGGGCCAGCACCCGCCGGCAGGCGGCGAAGATCTCGGCCGGGTCGGGCAGCCGGCCCTTGCCGGTGTCCACGCCGGTCAGCCGGCCCACGGCGGGCTCGATGACGATCGCGCCGCGGCGGCGCAGCGTGGCCACGTTCTCCTGGGTGGCGGGGTGCTCCCACATCTCGGTGTGCATGGCGGGCGCGAACACCACCGGGCAGCGGGCGGTCAGCAGGGTGTTGGTGAGCAGGTCGTCGGCGAGGCCGTGCGCGGCCTTGGCGAGCAGGTCCGCGGTGGCCGGGGCGACCACCACCAGGTCGGCCTGCTGCCCGATCCGCACGTGCGGGACCTCGTGCACCCGCTCCCACGTCTCGGTGGCGGCGGGCCGGCCGGACAGCGCCGCCCAGGTCGCCTCGCCGACGAAGTGCAGCGCGGCGGCGGTCGGCACCACCTGCACCTGGTGCCCGGACTCGGTGAACCGGCGCAGCAGTTCGCAGGCCTTGTAGGCGGCGATCCCGCCGCTGACACCGAGGACGACACGGGGCGCGGTCATGGCGGTCGATTCTCCTAACGACGGGTCAACCCGCCCACCTTACGACCCGCCGCCGGACCGCTGCGACGTGTCGACGCGCACATGCCCACCCGCCTCCGCGCCCGCACAAGCCCCGCCCGCACCCGGCCGCACGGGCCTGCGCACCCCCGCACAGGCCCGCACATGCCGAAGGCCCGCCCGACGCACAGGGCGTCGGACGGGCCTTCGAACGGGACGCGGGGGCTCAGACGCCCTCGACCGCCTCGGCGGTGAGCAGGCCGGCGTTGATCTCGCGGAGCGCGATCGACAGCGGCTTCTCGTGCACGTGGGTGTCGACCAGCGGGCCGACGTACTCCAGCAGGCCCTCGCCGAGCTGGGAGTAGTACGCGTTGATCTGGCGGGCCCGCTTGGCCGCGTAGATCACCAGGCTGTACTTGGAGTCGGTGGCCTCGAGCAGCTCGTCGATCGGCGGGTTGATGATGCCCTCGGGCGCGGTCATCGAAGAGGACACGCTGAACCTTCCGAAGTGGTTTTCATGGATTGGCTGGATGCAGCCGATCCGGTCAGGCTACACCGAGCAAGGCTAGCAGTTCGGCCGCTACCTGCTCGACGGAGGTGTTGACAAGCGTCGTGTCGAACTCCGCCTCGGCGGCCAGCTCGATCCGGGCCGCCGCCAGCCGCTCGTCGATGACGTCCTGCGACTCGGTGCCGCGGCCGGTGAGCCGGCGCACCAGCTCCTCCCAGCTCGGCGGGGCCAGGAAGACCAGCTGGGCCTCGGGCATCGACTCCTTGACCTGCCGGGCGCCCTGGAGGTCGATCTCCAGCAGCACCGGCTCGCCCTTGTCGAGCTTCTCGACGACCGCCTGGCGCGGGGTCCCGTACCGGTTGCCGGCGAACACCGCCCACTCCAGCAGTTCGCCGTTGGCGACCAGCTTGTCGAACTGCTCGTTGTCGACGAAGTGGTACTGCACTCCGTCGCGCTCGCCCGGGCGCGGGTGACGGGTCGTCGCCGACACCGACAGCCAGACCTCGGGGAACTGCTTCCTCATATGAGCGACGACCGTGCTCTTGCCGACCCCGGAGGGGCCGGAGAGCACGGTCAGCCGCGGACGCTCACTCATGTACCGATTATCCCGGATCGCGGAGGTTTCTCCGACACCGGCCTCCGTTCAGGAGGTGGCGCCGCCGAACTCCCGCTCCAGGGAGGCGATCTGGTTCGTACCGAGGCCCCGCACACGACGGCTCTCGGAGATGCCGAGGCGCTCCATGATCTGCTTGGCGCGGACCTTGCCGACACCCGGCAGGGACTCCAGCAGAGCGGAGACCTTCATCTTGCCGATGACCTCGTCGTCGGACTTGCCGGCCTTGATGACGTCGTGCAGCGAGGCGCCCGAGTGCTTCAGCCGGTTCTTGACGTCGGCACGCTTCCGGCGAGCCTCGGCGGCCTTGGCGAGCGCGGCGGTGCGCTGTTCGGGAGTAAGGGGCGGAAGAGCCACGCCGTTCACCTCAGGTGTGGATGGAAGGGATGAGCCATGACTGGGTTGTGCCCGGACGCCACAGGCTCTGACCTGCGACGGTGGCCGGAACCACCGCCAACTGGCGTCCTACCGCCGGACACTACCCAACTTGGGCCGCCGCGTCAGGAAAAGAACACGAAAAGTCCAGGTCAGCAGGTGCTGACCCGGGACTTATCCGGGCAAATCAGCCGAGTTGGCCACCCTCGACTCACGCGTTTGTGACGGCCCTCACATCATCGACGAACACCTGCGCGGCCTGTCGCAGCGCCGCCACCGACGGTCCGTGCTTCAGCACGTCACGGCTCACACTGGGCACCACGTTGCGCACCTGGTCGCCGAACACCCGCGGCAGGTCCTGCGCGGTGGCGCCCTGCGCGCCCACGCCGGGGGCCAGCAGCGGGCCGTTGATCGCCAGGTCCACGCCCGCGTCGGCGAGCGTCGCGCCGACCACCGCGCCGAACGAACCCAGCGGCGCCGCACCGGAGTTCTCCGCCGCGAGCCGCCGCAGCACGGCCTGCGCGACGCTCTCGCCGTCCGCGCCGACCGCCCGCTGCACCTCGTGGCCCTCGGGGTTGGAGGTGAGCGCCAGCGCGAACAGGCCGCAGCCGTTGCGGTGCGCCAGGTCGACGGCCGGCTGCAGCGAACCGAAGCCCAGGTACGGGCTGACGGTGAGCGCGTCGGAGAACAGCGGGCTGTCCGGCGACAGGAAGGTCTCCGCGTAGGCGGCCATGGTGGAGCCGATGTCGCCGCGCTTGGCGTCCATCAGCACCAGCGCGCCGGCCTCCCGGGCCTCGGCGACGGTGCGCTCCAGCACCGCGATGCCGCGGCTGCCGAACCGCTCGAAGAACGCCGACTGCGGCTTCAGCACGGCGACCCGGTCGGCCAGCGCCTCCACCACGGTCCGCGAGAAGCTCTCCAGGCCGGCCAGGTCGTCGTTCAACCCCCATGCGGTGAGCAGCGAGCCGTGCGGGTCGATGCCGACGCAGAGCTGGCCGCGGGTGTCGAGGGCGGTCCGCAGGCGGGTGCCGAACGGCGTGATGTCAGTCATCGGTGTCTTTCCTCAGTCTCAAGAATGTGGTCGCCGTCCGAACAGGATCTAGCGGATGCCCTTGCCGACCGCCTCGCCGATCGAGGCGTAGCCGGCGGCGCGCAGGCGGGCGGACAGGCCCTTGTGGAGCTTGCGCATCCAGAACGGGCCTTCGTAGATGAACGCGGAGTAGCCCTGGACCAGGTCGGCGCCGGCCAGGATGCGCTGCCAGGCGTCCTCGGCGGTCTCGATGCCGCCGACCGAGACGATCGTCAGGCGGCCCTCGGTGCGCTTGCGCAGCCGCTCCAGCACCTCCAGCGAGCGGGCCTTCAGCGGGGCGCCGGACAGGCCGCCCATGCCGATCTCCTCGATCCGCGCGGCGGGCGTCCGCAGGCCCTCGCGGCCGATGGTGGTGTTGGTGGCGATGATGCCGTCCAGGCCGAGGTGCAGCGCCATGTCGGCGATCTCGTCGATGTCCTCGTCGGCGAGGTCGGGGGCGATCTTCACCAGCAGCGGCACGTGGTGCGTCGTCACCTCGTCGGCGGCCTTGCGGACGTCCCACAGCAGCGGGCCGAGCACCTGCACGGCCTGCAGGTTGCGCAGGCCCGGGGTGTTCGGGGAGGAGACGTTGACGACCAGGTAGTCGGCGTACGGCGCCAGCGCCTTGGCGGACTTCAGGTAGTCGGCGGTGGCCTCGTCCTCGGGGACGACCTTGGTCTTGCCGATGTTGACGCCGATCACCGGGGTGTTGCTGGTGTGCGCGCGGGCGGCGAGGCGGGCGGCGACCCGGGCGGAGCCCTGGTTGTTGAAGCCCATCCGGTTGATCAGCGCCCGGTCCTCGACCAGGCGGAACAGTCGCGGCGCGGGGTTGCCGGGCTGGGGCTCGCCGGTGACGGTGCCGATCTCGACGTAGTCGAAGCCGAGCATCGACAGGCCGTCGATGCCGATGCCGTTCTTGTCGAAGCCCGCGCCGAGGCCGAACGGGCCGGGCAGGTCCAGGCCGAGCGCGGCGGTGCGCAGCTTCGGGTCGCGCGGGGCGAGGACGGCCCGCACCAGCGAGCGCAGGCCGGGCACCGAGTGGGCCAGCCGGATCCAGAAGAACGCCAGGTGGTGGGCCTTCTCCGGGTCCATCTTCTTGAACAGCAGGTTGAACAGCAGCTTGTACACCAAAGGCCTCCGACGGCTGGGCTCGGGCATGGACGTGGGGGGCACCCGACGTGCGGTGTGCCCCCCACGGTTGTCGACCTAGTTGCGGCCGGAGTTGATCAGCGCCGCGTGCTCCTGCAGCGACATCACGCCGACCTCGCCGCGCAGCAGCGCGTCGATGCCCTGCACGGCCGCGCCCATCGCCTGCACGGTGGTCAGGCAGGGGACGCCGCGGGAGACCGCGGCGGTGCGGATCTCGTAGCCGTCCATCCGGCCGCCGGTGCCGTACGGGGTGTTGATGATGAGGTCGATGGCGCCCTCGTGGATCAGCTGGACGACGGTCTTCTCGCCGCCCGCGCCCTCGCCCTCGGAGTGCTTGCGCACCACGGTGGCGGGGATACCGGCCCGCTGCAGCACCTCGGCGGTGCCGGTGGTGGCGAGCAGTTCGAAGCCGAGCTCGACCAGCGCGCGGGCCGGGAAGACCAGGTTGCGCTTGTCGCGGTTGGCGACCGAGACGAACACCTTGCCGCTGGTGGGCAGGGCGCCGTACGCGCCGGTCTGGGACTTCGCGTAGGCGGTGCCGAAGACCCGGTCGATGCCCATGACCTCGCCGGTGGAGCGCATCTCCGGGCCGAGCACGGTGTCGACGCCGCGGCCGTGCACGTCGCGGAAGCGCGACCACGGCATCACGGCCTCCTTGACGGAGATCGGCGCGTCGGCGGGCAGCGTGCCGCCGTCGCCCTCCCGGGGCAGCATGCCCTCGGCGCGCAGCTCGGCGACGGTGGCGCCGAGCGAGATCCGGGCGGCGGCCTTGGCCAGCGGCACGGCGGTCGCCTTGGAGGTGAACGGCACGGTGCGGGAGGCGCGCGGGTTGGCCTCCAGCACGTACAGGATGTCGCCGGACAGCGCGAACTGGATGTTGATCAGACCGCGCACCCCGACGCCCTTGGCGATGCCCTCGGTGGCGGCCCGCAGACGCTTGATGTCGTACCCGCCGAGGGTGATCGGCGGCAGCGCGCACGCGGAGTCGCCGGAGTGGATGCCGGCCTCCTCGATGTGCTCCATGACGCCGCCGAGGTACAGCTCCTCGCCGTCGTACAGGGCGTCCACGTCGATCTCGACCGCGTCGTCCAGGAAGCGGTCGATCAGCACCGGGTGCTCGGAGATCAGACCGGCGTGCCGCTCCAGGTAGGACGCGAGCGAGGCCTCGTCGTAGACGATCTCCATGCCGCGGCCGCCGAGCACGTAGGACGGGCGGGCCAGCACGGGGTAGCCGATCTCGTCGGCGATGGCCTTGGCCTCGTCGAAGGAGAAGGCGGTGCCGTGCTTGGGCGCGGGCAGGCCCGCGTCCTTCAGCACCCGGCCGAACGCGCCGCGCTCCTCGGCGAGGTGGATCGCCTCGGGCGAGGTGCCGACCACCGGCACGCCGTTGTCCTTGAGCGACTGCGCCAGGCCCAGCGGGGTCTGGCCGCCGAGCTGCACGATGACGCCGGCCAGCGGGCCGGCCTGCTGCTCGGCGTGGACGATCTCCAGCACGTCCTCCAGGGTGAGCGGCTCGAAGTACAGCCGGTCGGAGGTGTCGTAGTCGGTGGAGACGGTCTCCGGGTTGCAGTTGACCATCACGGTCTCGTACCCGGCGTCGGCCAGCGCGAAGGAGGCGTGCACGCAGGAGTAGTCGAACTCGATGCCCTGGCCGATCCGGTTCGGGCCGGAGCCCAGGATGATCACGGCGGGCTTGGTGCGCGGCGCGACCTCGTTCTCCTCGTCGTAGGACGAGTAGAAGTACGGGGTCTTCGCGGCGAACTCGGCGGCGCAGGTGTCGACGGTCTTGAACACCGGGCGGATGCCGAGCGCGTGCCGCACCTCGCGGACCACGTCGGGCTTCAGGCCGCGGATCTCGCCGATCTGCTGGTCGGAGAAGCCGTGCCGCTTGGCGTGGCGCAGCAGCTCCGGGTCGAGCTTGTCGCCCTCGCCGAGCTCGACGGCGATCTCGTGGATCAGGAAGAGCTGGTCGACGAACCACGGGTCGATCCTGGTGGCGTCGAACACCTCCTCGGGGGTGGCGCCGGCCCGGATCGCCTGCATGACGGTGTTGATCCGGCCGTCGGTCGGGACGACGGCCTTGGCCAGCAGCTCCGCCTTGTCGCCGGGCTCGCCGGTGAAGGCGAACTGCGAGCCCTTCTTCTCCAGCGAGCGCAGCGCCTTGTTCAGCGCCTCGGGGAAGTTGCGGCCCATCGCCATGGCCTCGCCGACCGACTTCATGGTGGTGGTCAGCGTGGCGTCGGCGGACGGGAACTTCTCGAACGCGAACCGGGGCACCTTGACGACCACGTAGTCCAGGGTCGGCTCGAAGGAGGCCGGGGTCTGCTCGGTGATGTCGTTGGGGATCTCGTCCAGCGTGTAGCCGACGGCCAGCTTGGCGGCGATCTTGGCGATCGGGAAGCCGGTGGCCTTCGAGGCGAGCGCGGAGGAGCGCGAGACGCGCGGGTTCATCTCGATGACGATGACCCGGCCGTCCTCGGGGTTGACCGCGAACTGGATGTTGCAGCCGCCGGTGTCGACGCCGACCTCGCGGATCACGGCGATGCCGATGTCGCGCAGGATCTGGTACTCGCGGTCGGTGAGGGTCATCGCCGGGGCGACGGTGATCGAGTCACCGGTGTGCACGCCCATCGGGTCGAAGTTCTCGATCGAGCAGACCACGACGACGTTGTCGTTCTTGTCGCGCATCAGCTCCAGCTCGTACTCCTTCCAGCCGAGGATGGACTCCTCCAGGAGCACCTCGGTGGTCGGCGAGAGGGTCAGGCCCTGGCCGGCGATCCGGCGCAGGTCCTCCTCGTCGTGCGCGAAGCCGGAGCCGGCGCCGCCCATGGTGAAGGACGGGCGCACGACGACCGGGTAGCCGCCGAGGGTGTCGACGCCGGCGAGCACGTCCTCCATCGAATGGCAGATCACCGAGCGGGCGGACTCGCCGTGGCCGATCTTGGCGTTGACGGCCTCGACCACGCCCTTGAACAGCTCGCGGTCCTCGCCCTTGTTGATCGCCTCGACGTCAGCGCCGATCAGCTCGACGTCGTACTTGTCGAGGGTGCCGGCCTTGTGCAGGGAGATCGCGGTGTTCAGCGCGGTCTGGCCGCCCAGGGTCGGCAGCAGCGCGTCGGGGCGCTCCTTGGCGATGATCTTCTCGACGAACTCCGGGGTGATCGGCTCGACGTAGGTGGCGTCGGCGATCTCCGGGTCGGTCATGATGGTCGCCGGGTTGGAGTTGACCAGGATGACCCGCAGCCCCTCCGACTTGAGGACCCGGCAGGCCTGCGTACCCGAGTAGTCGAACTCCGCCGCCTGGCCGATGACGATGGGGCCGGAGCCGATCACCAGGACGGACTTGATGTCGGTGCGCTTAGGCACGCTGGGCCTCCATAAGGCTGACGAAGCGATCGAAGAGGTAGGCGGCGTCGTGCGGGCCGGCTGCCGCTTCGGGGTGGTACTGCACGCTGAAGGCGGGGATGTCGAGTGCCTGCAGGCCCTCGACCACGTCGTCGTTGAGGCAGACGTGGGAGACCTCGACCCGCCCGAAGGGGGTGTCGCTCACCTTGTCCAGCGGCGCGTTCACGGCGAAGCCGTGGTTGTGGGCGGTCACCTCGACCTTGCCGGTGGTGCGGTCCTGCACCGGCTGGTTGATGCCGCGGTGGCCGTACTTGAGCTTGTAGGTGCCGAACCCGAGGGCCCGGCCGAGGATCTGGTTGCCGAAGCAGATGCCGAAGAACGGGGTCTTCTTCGCCAGCACCTCGCGCAGCACCTCGACCTGGCGGTCGGCGGTGGCCGGGTCGCCCGGGCCGTTGGAGAAGAACACGCCGTCGGGCTGGACGGCGTAGATGTCCTCGGCGGTGGAGTTGGCGGGCAGCACGTGCACCTCGATGCCGCGCTCGGCCATCCGGTGCGGGGTCATGCCCTTGATGCCGAGGTCGACGGCGGCGACGGTGAACTTCTTCGCACCGATCGCGGGGACGACGTAGGCCTCCTTGGTGGCGACCTCGGCGCACAGGTCGGCGCCCTTCATCTCCGGGGCCTGCTGCACCTTGGCGAGCAGCGCCGCAGGGTCGTCCGCGGCCGGGCCGGAGAAGATGCCGACCCGCATCGCGCCGCGCTCGCGCAGGTGGCGGGTCAGCGCGCGGGTGTCGATCCCGCTGATGCCGACCACGCCCTGGCGCTCCAGCTCCTCGTCCAGCGAGCGCCGGGAGCGCCAGTTGGAGGCGACCCGGGAGGGGTCGCGGACGACGTAGCCGGCGACCCAGATCTGCTGCGACTCGTCGTCCTCGTCGTTCCAGCCGGTGTTGCCGATCTGCGGGGCCGTCATCACGACCACCTGGCGGTGGTACGACGGGTCGGTCAGGGTCTCCTGGTAGCCGGACATGCCGGTGTTGAAGACCGCCTCGCCGAAGGTCTCGCCGATCGCGCCGTAGGCCTGGCCGCGGAACGTCCGGCCGTCCTCCAGGACGAGCACGGCGGGCACTCGCTCCCGCCTGGTGCGCTGCGTGGTGGGGGCAGGTGCGGTCATGTCGCGGCCTCTTCCGTCTTCTTCGTGCTCGTACGTGTTACCAGTGCCCCGACGGCCTCGACCCAGGCGTCGTGCTCGGCTGCGGAATCCAACCGGAAACCGCTTTCCAGTTCGCTGTCCCCGTGCGTCCAGCCGACCACCAGCAGGCCCGAGGGGACCACCTTGCCGGCGATGCCGGAGTCGGTGCGGGCGCCGGTGAGGGCGCCGGCGGGGATCCACAGGTCGGCCGCGCCGGGGCGGCGGGCCAGCAGGCCCTGTTCGGTGAGGGTCAGCTCGGCCAGGCTGCGGGTGCCCAGGTCGTGGGCGACGACCCGGTCCAGCCAGTTCCCGGCGCTGGTGGAGCCGTGGTACCGGCCGGGGCCGGCCAGCAGGGCCTCACCCGGCTGCTCGGGCGCGGCGGGCAGTTCCGGCAGGTCGGACTGGAGGGTGCGCCGCCAGTTCCAGCCCTGCCGCATCAGCCAGTAGACCAGCGCGACCAGGATCAGCAGGCCGACCGTCGCACCGATGTACCCGGGCCAGTCGGTCACCCGGCCCTTCTCGGTGGCGAGCAGCATCAGCGCTCGACCAGTTCGCCCGCGAGGACGGTGGCCTCGCCGCGCAGGAAGGTGGCGTGCACCCGTCCGGGCAGGTCCATGCCCTTGTAGGGGCTGTTGCGGGAGCGCGTGGCGAAGGTGTCGGGGTTCACGACTCCACGGTACGCGGGATCGAAGAGCACCAGGTTGGCGGGCTCGCCCACCGAGACCGGACGCCCGTGGCCGGCCAGCCGGCCGATCCGCGCCGGGCGGTGCGACATCCGGTCCGCGACGCCCTCCCAGTTCAGCAGGCCGGTCTCGACCATGGTCTGCTGGACGACCGACAGCGCGGTCTCCAGGCCGACCATGCCCATCGCGGCGACCGCCCACTCGCAGTCCTTGTCCTCCGACGGGTGCGGGGCGTGGTCGGTGGCGACGGCGTCGATGGTGCCGTCGGCCAGCGCGCCGCGCAGCGCCTCCACGTCCGCGGCGGTGCGCAGCGGCGGGTTGACCTTGTACACCGGGTCGTAGCTGCGGACGAGTTCGTCGGTGAGCAGCAGGTGGTGCGGGGTGACCTCGGCGGTGACGTTCCAGCCCTTGCCCTTGGCCCAGCGGACGATCTCCACCGAGCCGGCCGTGGACAGGTGGCAGATGTGCACCCGGGAGCCGACGTGCGCGGCCAGCAGCACGTCCCGGGCGATGATCGACTCCTCGGCGACGGCGGGCCAGCCGCCGAGGCCGAGCTCGCCGGAGACCAGGCCCTCGTTCATCTGGGCGCCGGCGGTCAGCCGCGGCTCCTGGGCGTGCTGGGCGACGACGCCGTCGAAGGCCTTCACGTACTCCAGCGCGCGGCGCATGATCACCGCGTCGTCGACGCACTTGCCGTCGTCGGAGAACACCCGCACCCCGGCGGCGGAGTCGTGCATCGCGCCGAGCTCGGCGAGCTGCTTGCCCTCCAGGCCGACGGTGACGGCGCCGACCGGCTGCACGTCGCAGTAGCCGTACTCCTGGCCGAGCCGCCAGACCTGCTCGACCACGCCGGCGGTGTCGGCGACCGGGAAGGTGTTGGCCATCGCGTGCACCGCGGTGTAGCCGCCCATGGCGGCGGCCTGGGTGCCGGTCAGCACCGTCTCGGCGTCCTCGCGGCCGGGCTCGCGCAGGTGGGTGTGCAGGTCGACCAGGCCGGGCAGGGCGACCAGGCCGGTGGCGTCGATCTCGATGTCGGCCTGGACGTCGAGCTGCTCGCCGATCGCGGCGAACACGCCGTCGGCCAGGTGGATGTCCTGCGGGGCGCCGCCGAGGATCTGGGCGTTGCGGATCAGGTAGGTGGTCACTGGGCGGCCTCCGGGGTGTCGGTGGTGCGGGCGGAGTCGGCTGAGCCGTCGGCGAAAACCGCGCCGCCGAGCAGCAGGTACAGGACGGCCATGCGGACCGAGACGCCGTTGGCGACCTGCTCGACCACGGTGCAGCGCGGCGAGTCGGCGACGTCGGCGGTGATCTCCATGCCGCGGACCATCGGCCCGGGGTGCATCACGATGGCGTGCTCCGGCATGGTGGCGAGGCGCAGCCCGTCCAGGCCGTAGCGGCGCGAGTACTCGCGCTCGGTGGGGAAGAAGGCGGCGTTCATCCGCTCGCGCTGCACCCGCAGCATCATCACCGCGTCGACCTTCGGCAGGACCGCGTCCAGGTCGTAGGAGACCTGGCAGGGCCAGGTGTCGATGCCGATCGGCAGCAGCGTCGGCGGGGCGACGAAGGTGACCTCCGCGCCGAGCGTGGTCAGCAGGTGCACGTTGGAGCGGGCGACCCGGCTGTGCAGGATGTCGCCGACGATGGCGATCTTCCGGCCGGCCAGGTCGCGGCCGAGGCCCGGGTTGAGGTGGCGGCGCATGGTGAACGCGTCCAGCAGCGCCTGGGTGGGGTGCTCGTGGGTGCCGTCGCCGGCGTTGATGACGCTGCCGTGCAGCCAGTCGGAGCCGGCCAGCCGGGCGGCCGCGCCGGAGGCGTGGTGACGGATCACCACGGCGTCGGCGCCCATCGCCTGGAGGGTCAGCGCGGTGTCCTTGAGGCTTTCGCCCTTGGAGACCGAGGAGCCCTTGGCGGAGAAGTTGATGACGTCCGCGGACAGCCGCTTCTCGGCGACCTCGAAGGAGGTCTTGGTGCGGGTGGAGTCCTCGAAGAACAGGTTGACGACGGTGCGGCCGCGCAGCGTGGGGAGCTTCTTGACGGCCCGACCGGAGAGCTGGGCGAGCTCCTCGGCGGTGTCCAGGATCAGCAGCGCGTCGTCGCGGCTGAGGTCGGCGGCGGAGACGAGGTGGCGCTTCACGCGGGTTTACTCCGGGAGCTGGGGATCGGCGGCAAGGGCCTGGGAGGAGCGCGCGGCGTAGTCGCGGTCGCCGAGCAGGACGGCGTCGCGGCCGTCGGTCTCGGAGAGCTGGACCTGCACGGCCTCGCGCAGCGAAGTGGGCAGGTTCTTGCCCACGTAGTCGGCGCGGATCGGGAGTTCGCGGTGTCCGCGGTCGACCAGCACGGCGAGCTGCACGGCGCGCGGGCGGCCGATGTCGCCGAGCGCGTCGAGGGCGGCCCGGATGGTGCGGCCGGAGAACAGCACGTCGTCGACCAGGATCACCAGCTTGCCGTCGATGCCGTCGGCGGGGATCTCGGTGTGCTCCAGGGCCCGGGCGGGCTTCAGCCGCAGGTCGTCCCGGTACATGGTGATGTCCAGCGTGCCGAACGGGATCTCCCGGCCGGTGATCTGGGTGAGCTTGGCGCGCAGCCGGCGGGCCAGGTGGACGCCGCGGGTGTGGATGCCGAGCAGCACGACGTCCTCGGCGCCCTTGGCGCGTTCCACGATCTCGTGGGCGATCCGGGTGACGACCCGGGCGACGTCGGTGGCGTCCAGCACCTGGTGCGGGGCGCGCGGAGCAGAACTGGGAGTGGTCATGCCGAAGCGGACCTCCTTCCCCGCCTCACGGGACGGGCCTTAAAGGATGTCTAAAGGGGTTTCCGGCCGCAGCCAGAACTTCGCTCATCGTAGCAGTGCGCTGATCTCGACCCGTTCGACACGCGTTCGCACGAGTGCCCCATTCGGCTTGACGCGCCACCCTCACTCTACGTAACCTCACAGTGAGTTACGAAGGTGCCCCGTCGTGGGCGCTCGTCACTCCCATTTCAGCGCACGCGCAATCTCGTCCGGGGAGATCCATGTCCAGCGACTACGCGAAGCAGCTCGGGGCCAAGCTCCGGGCGATCCGCACTCAGCAGGGTCTCTCCCTGCACGGCGTCGAGGAGAAGTCCCAGGGTCGCTGGAAGGCTGTCGTCGTCGGCTCCTACGAGCGCGGCGACCGCGCCGTCACGGTGCAGCGCCTCGCCGAGCTGTCCGAGTTCTACGGCGTCCCGGTGCAGGAGCTGCTGCCCGGCGGCACCCCGGGCGGCGCGGCCGAGCCGCCGCCGCGCCTGGTGCTCGACCTGGAGCGCCTGACCCAGGTCCCGTCCGAGAAGGCCGGCCCGCTGCAGCGCTACGCCGCGACCATCCAGTCGCAGCGCGGCGACTACAACGGCAAGGTGCTCTCGATCCGCCAGGACGACCTGCGCACGCTGGCCGTGATCTACGACCAGTCCCCCTCGATCCTCACCGAGCAGCTGATCAGCTGGGGCGTGCTGAACCCGGACGCGCGGCGCGCCGTCCGCGAGGACGACGCGAGCTGAGCCTGCGCGCTCCGAAAAGTTCTGAAGAAACGTCACAGCGGGGCGGGCCGCCGGTTCTCCGGCGGCCCGCCCCGCTGTCGCATGCTCAGACCACGGTGCCGAGGCTGAACCCCGGACCGGCCGGGACGCCGTCCACCGCGAGCTCGGCCGGCGACCAGTCGAAGCCGGTGCTGCGCCAGGCCCACGCGACCTGCCGGTACTCGCCGCACACCGCGCCGGAGCCCTGCGTCCCGTGCAGCACCGCGACGCCCGGCAGTTCGCCGTACAGGCCCGCGCAGAGCACCGCGGTGATCAGGTCGAGGTCCTCGTCGTGGATCCGGACCGCGCCGTCCTCCCAGTGCAGCACCCGGGCGTGCGCCTCCAGCGGCCCGCCGGGGGCGTCCACCGCGACCCGGAACTCGTACGCGCCGCAGCCGGCGCCGACCAGCACCCGGCGGAACACCTCGGAGGCCTGCTGGTACGTCCAGCGCACCCGCGGGTCGGCGGCGGCCAGCTCCGCCTCGCACAGCGCGCCGTCCATCACCAGGTCGGCGTGGCGCAGCGTCAGGCCGCCCTCGCGGGCCCGGACCAGGCGCGGCACGAAGTCGGCCAGGTCCTCGCCGCGGTAGGTGACCAGCTGGGTCTGCAGCGGCGGGTTGACCAGGTAGCCGTCCCGGGCGGCCTGGTCGCCGGGGTCGACGCCGTGCAGCAGGCAGTAGTCCGCGAAGTCGTCCGGGTGGAACATCCGGGCCCGGACGGTCGCGTACCCGTCGACCGCCTCGGCCAGCAGCCCGGCGGCCTCCCGCAGGTAGGTGTCGTAGTCCGGCGCGTCGGTGAGCTGCCACTCCCGCGCCCGGGCGAAGTCGGCCTCGTCGGTCAGGATCCCGGTGACGAAGGCCTCGTCGCTGCGGCGCGAGGGCTCGGCACCGCAACGGCGCGGCCGGCGGCTGTTCCTGGACATCGGTGGCTCCCGGGGATCTCGGTCGAGCAACTGCTGACCCACTTCTCCCCATCCGCACCCGTCCCACACACACGGGCTGTCACAACTCTGCAACCGACCGTCAGGAACGGTCCTGCCGCGGGGTCTTGGCGAGCTGGCGGGACTGGGCGACCAGGCGGCCGTCCTCGTCCCAGATCTCGCAGTCCTCCTCGAAGTAGCCGCCGGCCACGTTGCGGGTGGCGTGCGAGACCCGCAGCCAGCCGTCGGCGGGCAACGCCCGCAGGTGGACGGTCAGTTCGATGGTGGGGGCCCAGCCGGGGCGGCCCAGGTCGAAGGTGACCGGGGGCAGCGCGTCGGCGGTGAGCAGCAGCGACAGCGGGTCGGCGGGGCGGCCGTCGGCCAGCTTGAACCAGCCCTGGATGCGGCCCTCCTTGGACGGTTGGCCGAGCGCCCAGCCGACGGTGGCCGGGTCGAGGCGCAGGTCCATCCGCTGCAACAGGGCGGCCTGGGAGATGAGTTCCTTGGGCGCGTGCTCGATCCCTATGCACTGTTCGGGGGCGGGCAGCACGGGCGGCACGGCGGTGGTGGCGACCTCGCCGTCGAGGGCAGCGAGGTCGGTGAAGGCGGCGGTGACCCGCAGCCGCTCCTCGCCGTCCTGGGAGAGGATCGCGCTGCCGGTGGCCAGGGTACGGCCGCGGCGCATGATCTCGGTGCGGACGGTGGCCGGCCCGGGGCGGGACGGCGAGATGTAGGTGCCGCTGACGGTCAGCGGGTGCGGGTGGCCGGGCCCGGCCTCCAGGGCGAGGGCGTGCGCGGCGAAGGCGAGCAGCAGTCCGCCGTTGACGCCGCCGCCGATCTGCCAGCCGTCGCCGAGTTCACCGTCGTAGCGGCCGGGCTCGTCGGGGTGCGGGGTGAGCGCGATGCCCCGGTCGAACTCGCTGGTGGTCTCCGGCATGGCTGAGGCCCTTCTGCGCAGGCGCGAAACTCATTACTTGCCGGTAGCTTACGCGCGAAGGCCGCCGGACCAACAGGTCCGACGGCCTTCGCGACGCCCACGTGATGTGGACTCAACGATGTGTCCACATGCAGGTCAGGCGAAAAAATCAGCGCCGAATGGTCGGCTTGAGCTCCAGGAACCGGGCGAGCAGACCGTTCACGAAGGCCGGCGACTCGTCCGTGGAGTACTCCTTGGCGATCTCGACGGCCTCGTCCAGGACGACCGCGTCGGGGGTGCCGTCCTCCCAGATCAGCTCGTACGTGCCGAGCCTCAGGACGTTGCGGTCCGCGATCGGCATCCGGTCGAGCGTCCAGCCCACCGCGTAGGTGGAGATCAGGTCGTCGATGGTGCGCGCGTGCTGCGCGTAGCCCTCGACCAGCTGCATGGTGTACTCCGCGACCTGCGGAATGCCCTCGTCCGGACGGGGGTCGCGCGAGCGCGCCACCCAGTCGGCGAGCACCCGCTCGGGGGACACGCCGCGGTGGTCCGCCTCGAACAGGATCTGGAAGGCCCGGGTGCGGGCCTTGGTGCGAGCAGAGGCCACGATTACTTGACCCGGCCGAGGTAGCTGCCGTCGCGGGTGTCGACCTTGACCTTCTCGCCGGTGGTGACGAACAGCGGCACCTGGATCTCGGCGCCGGTCTCCAGGGTGGCGGGCTTGGTGCCACCGGTGGAGCGGTCGCCCTGCAGGCCCGGCTCGGTCTCGGAGATGACCAGCTCGACCGCGGCGGGGAGCTCGATGTACAGCGGGACGCCCTCGTTCTGCGCGACCAGGGCCTCGAAGCCCTCCAGCAGGTACTTGGCGGCGTCGCCGACGGTGGCGGCGTCGACCGGGACCTGGTCGTAGGTGTCCATGTCCATGAAGATGAAGGTCTCGCCGTCGCGGTACGAGTACTGCATCGTCCGCTTGTCGACGTTGGCGGTCTCGACCTTGATGCCCGCGTTGAAGGTCTTCTCGACGACCTTGCCGGTGAGGACCTCCTTCAGCTTGGTGCGAACGAAGGCCGGGCCCTTGCCGGGCTTGACGTGCTGGAACTCGACGACGGACCAGAGCTTGCCGCCGTCCAGCTTGAGGACCATGCCGTTCTTGAGATCGTTCGTGGTAGCCACGGGCGCACTTACTCCTGATATGTCCGCTGTCAAAGAACACCAAGCAGTGCGCCGCCGCAGCCTGTGGGACTACAGCGCGAGGAGCTCCTTGGTGGTGATGGTGAGCAGCTCGGGCCCGCCCTCCTCGGGAGGCCGCACCACGAGCGTGTCCTCGATCCGGACTCCGCCGCGACCCGGGAGATGCACTCCTGGACCGACGGTGACCGGCACGCGATTGTCCAGTTTACCCATGTCGGCGGGGCCGAGGCGCGGAGCCTCCCTGATCTCCAGGCCGATGCCGTGTCCCAGCGGGTGGACGGCGTGCTCGGCGCGGCCCGCGGCCTGCAGGATCGAGCGGGCCGCGTCGTCCGGGACGTGCTGCTCGACGCCCGGCCCGAGCGCCTCCCGACCGGCCCGCTGGGCCCGGAACACCAGGCGGTGCAGCTCGACCTGCCAGGCGGCCGGGGCGGCGCCGATCACGAAGGTGCGGGCGGTGGAGATGCCGTAGCCGCGGTACTGCGCACCCAGGGCGACGGTGAGGAAGTCGCCCTCCTCGACCCGGCGGTCGGTGGGCTGGTGGCGCTCCAGGCCGGAGTGGCTGCCGGTGCCCACGGAGACCGGGAAGGCGGCCCGGTCGGCGCCGTGGTCGATCATCCGGCGCTCCAGTTCCATCGCCAGGTGGCGTTCGGTGCGGCCGACCAGGATCGATTCGAGCAGCTCGCCGAGCGCCTGGTCGGCGATCTCGGCGGCGATCCGCAGGTCGGCGAGCTCGTGCTCGTCCTTGACCACCCGCAGCCGCTCCACCGCCCGGTCCAGGTCGAGCAGCCTGGCCGGGGCGGCCAGCCGGCCGACGGCGCGGTGCCGGTCGACCGTCAGGTCGTGCTCCTCGACGGCGAGGTCCGCCACCCGCAGCCGGGCCGCGGCCTCGGCGGCGGCGACCGCGGCGTCGGTCTCGGCGGGCACCGGCAGCCGGGTGACCTCCTCGTCCACCTCGCGCTCCACCGCCTCCTCGGGCGGCACGTCCTCCGGCAGCGCGAGCACCGCCCGCTCGCGGGTGAGCAGCAGCGCGGCGCCGCACGGCGGGCAGCCGGTGAGGTAGCGGACGTTCGCGGCGCGCGTGATCAGCGCGGCGTCGGCCCCGGAGGCGCTGCAGTACTCGCGGAGGCGTTCGCGTCGGGCGGCGTGCGCGTCGGACATGTCTCCGAGCCTACGAACGGGTCCGGGGGGCCGCCCGTCGGGACGGGCCCGATCGGTGGGCGGGAATGCGGCGGGGCGGGGCCGTGTTGTGGCCACATGAAAACGGCAATCGTTGCCGGGATTGGGAGGTTCGAGATGGCGCGCAGCGAGCTGCGACCGGTGATCACGCTCCGGTCCACGGCGGGCACGGGCTTCAGTTACGTGACCCGCAAGAACCGCCGGACCAACCCGGACCGGATCGTGCTGCGGAAGTTCGACCCGGTGGTGGGGCGGCACGTGGAGTTCCGCGAAACCCGTTGACGTTCAACGGAATTGAGCAGTTCGAGGGCTTGCAGAAGGAGGAGCAGATGAAGCAGGGAGTGCACCCCGAGTACCGTCCGGTGGTGTTCCGGGACAAGACGGGCGGCCTGTCGTTCCTGACCCGCTCCACCGCGTCGAGCGGTCGGACGGTCGAGTGGACGGACGGGCGGACGTACCCGGTGGTGGACGTCGAGACGTCCTCCGCGAGCCACCCGTTCTACACCGGCAAGGCCCGCCTGCTGGACACTGCGGGCCGGGTGGAGCTGTACCGCCGCAGGTACGGCCTCTGACAGCCGGCGGGCGAAGGGCCCCGGGAGTCTCCCGGGGCCCTTCGCCCATGCCCCGGCCGGGCTGCTCACGTACCGGCCGGCCTCATTTGCCGGGCGGCGGGGGGACGGAGACCACCAGGGTGAGGCGGCAGTCGACGTCGCCCTCGTTGCGGTAGCTGTGGGCGGTGCCGGCCTCGTAGGAGGCGGTGGAGCCGGCCGGGATGCGGTGGGCGCGGCCGTCGAGCACCAGGGTGAGTTCGCCCTCGTCGATCCGGGCGATCTCGACGGTGCCGGCCGGGTGCGGGTCGGAGGCGTGGGTCTCGCCGGGGTGCAGGTGCCAGTTCCACAGCTCCAGCGGGCCGGGGGCCTCGACGCCGTTCAGCAGGACGCCGCTGCCGCCGTCCGGGCCGCTCCACAGCCGCACGGCCTCCTCGGCGGGGACGATCCGCACCACCGAGGTCTCGTCGTAGTCGAGCAGCCGGGCGATCGAGACGCCGAGGGCGTCGGCGAGGCGGACCACGGTGCCGACGCTGGGGTTGGTGCGGGCCTGCTCGATCTGGACCACCATGCCGCGGCTGACGCCGGAGCGGGCCGCGAGGGCGTCCAGGGTGTGGCCGCGTTCGGTGCGCAGCCGCTTGAGGTTGCGGGCGAGGGCCTGGGTGACGAGATCGGGTTCCGGCACGCTTGAGTCCAATATATTGATTGGGTCGGTTCAGGGGGGTGAACTATGCTGCGACCGCACGACAGGTCCACCGACTGTACTGCGGAGTCCACCATGCTGACCCCTCCCGCGCTCTCATGAGCGCCGGCTTCGCCCTGCTCGCCAGCCTGCTCTGGGGCGTCGCCGACTACGGCGGCGGCACGATCACCCGCCGGCTGCCCGCACTCGGCGTCGTGGTGCTCTCGCAGACCGCGGCCGCCCTGGTCCTCGCGGTGGCCGTCACCGCCACCGGCGGCTGGGCGGACGCCGGGCCCGCGCTCTGGTACGCCGTCGCGGCCGGCGTGATCGGGCCGTTCGCCCTGCTCGCCTTCTACCGGGCCCTCGCCCTCGGACCGATGGGCGTGGTCTCGCCGCTGGCCACCGTCGGCGTCCTGGTGCCGATCGGCGTCGGCCTGTTCCTCGGCGAACGGCCGGGCCTCGTCCAGGCGTTGGGGATCCTGGTGGCGATCGCCGGGGTCGCGCTGGCCGGCGGCCCGCAGCGCGGCGGACCGGCCGTGAGCCGCCAGGTGCTCGTCCTCACCCTCTCCGCCGCGCTCGCGTTCGGCGCGGTGCTCGCCCTGATCGCGCACGCCAGCGCCGTCGGCGGACTGCTGCTGACGCTGTGCGTGCAACGACTGACCAACGCCGTCGTCGGCATCGGCATGCTGGCCGCCGCCGCCCGCCGGGAGCCGCTCGGACTGCGCGGCGCGGCCCGCTCGTTGCCGTCGCTGACCGCCGTCGGCGTGGCGGACGTGACCGCGAACGGCCTGTACGCCGCCGCCACCCACCTGGGCTCGGTCGCGGTGGCGGCGGCGCTGGCCTCGCTCTACCCCGTGGTGACGGCGCTGATGGCGCGCGGCCTGCTCAAGGAGCGACTGCTGCGGGTACAGGTGGTCGGCGCCGGGCTGGCCGTGGCCGGAACGCTGATCCTGGCCGCCAGTTGACGCCCTGTCACCCCGTCTCGACTCACGTTGCTCCGACTCCGGAGAACGCCTTGGACCGTCGGGCGATCCGCCAGTAGCCGATCGCCGCCGCCCACACCACCACGAACAGGCCGACGATCACGAAGCCCACGTTGTCCAGGCTGAGTCCGGCGATCCAGCCGGACACCGGATCGTCCAGGCCGAACTTGTCGTGCAGCACCGCGACCAGCTCGATGGTGCCGATCACGAAGGCCACCGCGATCGACAGACCTGTGATGGTCAGGTTGTAGTACACCTTGCGGACCGGGTTGGAGAACGCCCACTGGTAGGCGAAGTTCATGAACGTGCCGTCCAGGGTGTCGAACAGGCTCATCCCGGCCGCGAACAGCAGCGGCAGGCAGACGACCGCGTACCAGGGCAGACCGGACGCCGCGCCCGAGCCCGCCATCACCATCAGGGTGACCTCGGTGGCGGTGTCGAAGCCCAGGCCCAGCACCATGCCCACCGGGAACATCTGACCGGGCCGGGTGATCGACCGGGTCGCCCGGCTCAGCACCCGGGCCAGGAAGCCCCGGGAATCCAGGTGCTTCTCCAGCTCGGCCTCGTCGTACTGGCCGGCCCGCATCGCCCGGAACACCCGCAGGATGCCCAGCAGGGCCACCAGGTTGAGCGCCGCGATCAGGTACAGGAACGCCCCCGAGGCGGTGGTGCCGATGGTGCCCAGCACCTGATGGGTCGTCGAACCCTCGTCCATCAGCGTGCCCGCCAACGCGGCCCCGCCGGCCACCATCGCGGCCATCAGCACCACCATCGAGGAGTGCCCGAGCGCGAACCAGAAGCCCACCGAGACCGGCCGGCGGCCGTCCGCCATCAGCTTGCGGGTGGTGTTGTCGATCACCGCAATGTGGTCGGCGTCGAAGGCGTGCCGCATGCCCAGGGTGTAGGCCGTGATGCCCAGGCCCACGCCGAACACCTGGGTACCCACCTGGTACTTCTCCGGCACCACCAGGAACAGCAGCGTCCCGAACGCCGCCACGTGCAGGGCCAGGATCACCGCCATCAGGCCGGCGGTGCGCCAGGTGTCCTCGCGGCGCCAGCGGAAAGCAGGAACAGGGGAGCCCGGGACGTTTCCGGGCATGGTCGAATCGGACGCGGTCATCCGCGCATCACGCTCCAGCACCTCGTGGATCACTTCGTGAGATGCCGTGGCCGGTCTCCTGGCTGACGGGGTGTTCGGCGTCGGCGCCCGGCCTTCCCGGCCGCGAACGGCCAGTGGCACGAGGTGGGAGCCGACGACTCCCCGATCACAGTGGCGAGGGCCGCTCCGGACTCCTGTGACGAGCACAGTGCACCGGCTTCCCGAACACCACGGCGCGTCCACCGTAGAACCGTCCCGGGCGCAGCGGCAAGACCGGACCCCTCCGGAGGTGTCGCAGATCACCCCGCCCCGCGAGGTGACGGCGGGTCAGGCCATCCAGAAGAACACGCAGGTCATCCGCTTCTCGTCCAGCGTGGTGCCGTAGTACTCGGTGGCGGTGTGCATCAGGTTGGCGGTGTACAGCAGCAGCCGGTTGTAGCGGTGCGGGACGGCCAGGTCCTCGGTGAACGAGTCCGGCGGGACGAAACGGGTGCCGAGTGCGTCCACCAGGTTGTTGTGCGGCGCGACCACGGTGTTCCCGCCGAGTCGGCCGCCCGGCAGGCTCTGCCGGTAGAAACTGGTCCCGCACCGCTTCGGCACGTTCGGGTTGAGGTACAGCACGGCCGCGTACCGGCACAGCGAACGCGAATCGGTGTGCGGACGCGGCTCGCACTCCCCCTCCCCCACCACCTGCACGCAGTTGTGGTTGAACGTCCCGCCCTCGGCCTCGCTCAGCGCCCAGATCCGCGACGCCCCCACGGTCTCCCGCACCAGCTTCTCGACGTACGCCAACTCGTCCGGCTCCAGGCCCGGCATCCCCCGCAGCCCCGGCCAGGACTCCGGCTTGTGCGGATACCCCTCGTCCCAGTCGGTACGGGCCAGGTGCCGGGCGCGCACCGCGTCCGGATCCGGCAGTACGTCGTCCAGCACCCAGTAATCACGACCCTTGGTGGGTTTGCGGTACGGCAGGACCGGAAGGACCGGGGCCGGACGCGCCCCTCGGAACGGTTGTGCGGACATGAACCCGACAATAGGAGCGGGCTCCGGGGCCCTCGCCCAAGGAGCGGTCAACCTTCCGTCAAGGCTTCCCCGCAACCCGATTTGGTGACGGAGCGTCAGGATTGCTGGCAGCGGGGGCACCAGAACAGGTTCCGGGCCGCCAATTCCTCCGTCCGCACCGGGGTTTCGCACACCAGGCACGGCTGGTCCTGCCGCCGGTACACGTACACCTCACCACCGTGGTCGTCCACCCGCGGAGCCCGCCCCATCGCCTCCGGCGTGTGCTCAGGCCGGACGGTGTCGATCCGCCCCGCCGCGACACCCTCCCGCATCAGCGCCACCAGCTCCGACCAGATCGCGTCCCACTCCGCCCGGCGCAGCTCCCACCCCGCCCGGTGCGGACTGATCCCCAACCGGAACAGCACCTCCGCGCGGTACACGTTGCCGACACCCGCCAGCACCTTCTGGTCCATCAACAACGCGGCCACCGACGTCCCACTCCGGGAAATCCGCTCCCACGCCGCGTCCCCGACCTCCCCCGCCCGCAACGGATCCGGCCCGAGCCGCCGGTGCAACGCCGCCTTCTCCCCCGGCGTGATCACCTCGCACGCCGTCGGCCCCCGCAGATCCGCGAACCCGCTCTCGTTCACCATCCGCAACCGCACCTGCCCGACCGGCGCCGGCGCCTCCCCCACCCCGAACTCGTACTTCCCGTACAACCCCAGGTGCACATGCAGCCAGTCGTCCCCGAACCCCAGGAACAGATGCTTCCCGTGCG
>NZ_BMRI01000012.1:155222-159625 GCF_014648555.1 Kitasatospora griseola | reverse complement strand
CCTCCGCGACATCCAACACCCGCCCGTCCAGTAGCGCCGCCCCCTCCGCGAAGCGCCCCTGCGGCGAAGAAACCCCCACCACCCGCCCCCCGAACAGCTCCCCGTTCAGCCCCGCCAACCGATGCACCACATGCCCCTCGGGCACCCGCGTCAACTCCTCATCCGTTCCCGTCCAACACCCCCATTCTCCCAGCCCCCACCGACACCCCGACAGAGCCCAAAGCCCCGCCTCCCGCAGCCACGGGCGCAAGCGGCAAAGCGGAAACCTGCAGGTCAGACGAGGGACACTCTCGCGCAGCGGGAAGGCAAGCGCAGCACAGCCCCGCGCAGCGGGAAGGCAAGCGCAGCACAGCCCCGCGCAGCGGACCAGGCCCAGAGGCCCGGGCCCAGGCGGTGAACGGCGAAGGCCCGCCGGGCGTTCCGGGTGGGGTCAGCGCTGGTGGAGGCGGGTGAGGATGGCCTGGTCGAGGGCGGCGGCGGTTTCGGGGACGGTGAGGTTGGAGTTGTCGATGATGGGGAGGCCGGAGGTGCGCCAGCCGGCCATGCGGCCGTGGATGCGGGCCACCTCGTCGTCGGAGAGGCGGCGGTTGCCGGAGCGTTCGGCGTTGCGGGTGAGGACGCGGTCGAGGCCGGGAAGCAGGACGACGGGGATCATGCCGGGGCCGATGTGGCGTTTCCAGCCGCCGAGGCCGATCGCAGGGCGGTCGGGGAAGACGGCGTCGTCGATGATGCAGGAGATGCCGTTGGCAAGGTAGTTGCGGCAGGCGAAGCCGCAGGTGCGGCGGGCGAGGCGGTACTGGGCCTCGGAGGCAGTGTTCCAGCCGGACTGCGGGTTGGCGAAGCCGGCCTGGACCCATTCGCGGACGTCGTCGAGGCTGATGTGCGCGGTGGGGGTGGGGCGGCGTTCGGCCCAGTGGCGGGCGACGGTGGTCTTGCCGGCGCCGGCGGGGCCTATCAGGAGGACGGCGATCGGGCCGGTGGGCAGGGGGGCGGGCAGCGCGGGCATCGGCGGTGGCGGGGCGGGGAGTTGGACGGCCCCGCCGCTGGCGAGCACGAAGTATCCGGTGCCGCTGGGGGCGACGGGGGCGACGGCCTTGAGCGGGACGGTCGGCCGGTCGGGTCGGGGCGTGGTCGGTCCGAGGGTGGGGATGGCCTGGGTGGTGGCGGGCAGCGGCGTTGCGGGGTACGGCTGTTGAGGGGCCGTCGGAAACGGAGGCGTGCCCTGTCCTCCCGGCACCTGGCCTCCCGGCTGGTGGCCCCCCGGCTGGTGGCTCTGCGCGTACTGGCTCACCGTCACCTCCCTGCGCCGAATGTACACGTCGGCCCGGTGGCGGGCACAAGTCCGCCACCGGGCCGGGGGCCGCTCAGCGGGTGGTCAGTTGCTCGGCGAGCGCCCGCAGGGCGAGTTCGTAGGAGCCGAGGCCGAAGCCCGCGATGGTGCCGGAGGCGACGGCCGCGATGACCGAGGTGTGGCGGAAGGTCTCGCGGGTGTACGGGTTGGAGATGTGCACCTCGATGAGGGGCGCGGTGCGCTGCGCGGCGGCGTCCCGCATCGCGTACGAGTAGTGGGTGAACGCGCCGGGGTTGATCACCACCGGGGTCTTGGCGTCCGCCGCCTCGTGCAGCCAACCGACCATCTCCGCCTCGGAGTTGGTCTCCCGTACCGAGACGTCCAGGCCGAGTTCGAGCCCCAGCGCGGTGCACCGGGCGACCAGCCCCGCGTACGAGGTGGAGCCGTACACGTCGGGTTCGCGGGAGCCGAGCCGGCCCAGGTTGGGCCCGTTCAGCACCAGGACCGGAACGGGGGCGGTCATCCGGAGACCTCTGCGTACGCGGCCACCAGCAGCGACGGGTCGGGGCCCTCCAGGACGGAGGTCTTGGCGAGGCCGTCGAGGACGATGAAGCGCAGCAGGTCGCCGCGGGACTTCTTGTCGATCTTCATGGCGTCCAGCAGCTTCGGCCAGGCGTCCGCCCGGTAGCTGAGCGGCAGGCCGACGGAGGCCAGCACGGTGCGATGCCGGTCGGCGGTGGCGTCGTCCAACCGTCCGGCGAGGCGGCCGAGTTCGGCGGCGAACACCATGCCGATGGAGATCGCCGCGCCGTGCCGCCACTTGTAGCGCTCGTTGCGCTCGATGGCGTGGCCGAGGGTGTGGCCGTAGTTGAGGATCTCCCGGCGGCCGGACTCCTTGAGGTCGCCGGAGACCACGTCGGCCTTGACCTGGATGGCCCGGCGGATGAGTTCCAGGGTGTGCGGGCCGGAGGGGGCGGTGGCGGCCGCGGGGTCCTGCTCGATCAGGTCGAGGATGACCGGGTCGGCGATGAAGCCGGCCTTGATCACCTCGGCCAGGCCGGAGACGTAGTCGTGCTTGCCGAGGGTCTCCAGGGTGCCGAGGTCGGCCAGCACGCCCGCGGGCGGGTGGAAGGCGCCGACCATGTTCTTGCCCTCGGCGATGTTGATGCCGGTCTTGCCGCCGACCGCGGCGTCGACCATGCCGAGCAGCGTGGTGGGCACCGAGATCCAGCGCACTCCGCGCAGCCAGGTGGCGGCGACGAAGCCGGCCAGGTCGGTGGTCGAGCCGCCGCCCAGGCCGATGATCACATCGCTGCGGGTGAAGCCGGTCTGGCCGAGCACCGACCAGCAGTACGCGGCGACCTCGACGCTCTTGGCGTCCTCGGCGTTCGGGACCTGGAGGACGATCGCCTCGTAGCCCTGGTCGACCAGGTCCTCGCGGATCGCCTCGCCGGTGGCCTCCAGCGCCTCCGGGTGGATGATCGCGACGCGCTTCGCCTGCGGGCCGATCAGCGGGACGAGTTCGCCGAGCAGCTGGTGCCCGATCAGCACCTCGTACGGGGCGTGGCCGTCGCTGCCCGCGACCTGGATGCGGACGATCTGGTCAGTCATGAGGGTTCTTCAACTCCAGTGCTTCGAGTACGGCGTCGGCGACCTGCTCGGGCGTGCGGTCCTGGGTGTCGACCACGGCGGTGGCGACCTCCAGGTACAGCGGGCGGCGGGCCTCCATCAGCTCGCGCCAGCGGGCCCGGGGGTTGACCGCGAGCAGCGGGCGGGGGGCGTCCAGGCCGACCCGCTTGACCGCGTCGGCGAGCGCCACCTCCAGGAACACCACGGGCAGCGGGGCGAGCAGTTCACGGGTGGAGGGGGCCATCACGGCGCCGCCGCCGAGCGCGAGCACGCCGGGGTGACTCGCGGCGGCGGCCTCGACGGCCTCGCGTTCGAGCTGCCGGAAGTGCGGTTCGCCCTCGTCGACGAAGATCTCCGGGATCGGCTTGCCGGCCGTCCGTTCGATGTCGTCGTCGGTGTCGCGGAACGGCAGGCCGAGTCGCTCGGCGAGGACCCGCCCGACGGTGGACTTGCCACTGCCGGGCGGGCCGACCAGCACCACCACAGGTGAGGTGCTCATCGGACGATCAGGTTGTCGAGGTACGACTGCACGTTGCGGCGGGTCTCGGAGACGTTGTCGCCGCCGAACTTCTCCGCCACCGCGTCGGCCAGCACCAGCGCCACCATCGCCTCCGCGACGATGCCGGCCGCCGGGACGGCGCACACGTCGGACCGCTGGTGGTGTGCCTTGGCGGGCTCGCCGGTGCGCACGTCCAGCGTCTGCAGGGCGCGCGGGACGGTCGCGATCGGCTTCATCGCGGCGCGGACGCGCAGCAGCTCGCCGGTGGACAGGCCGCCCTCGGTGCCGCCGGAGCGGCCGCTGGCGCGCTTGACGCCCTCGGGGGTCGGCAGGATCTCGTCGTGCGCCTGGGAGCCGGGGATCCGGGCCAGCTCGAAGCCGTCGCCGACCTCGACGCCCTTGATCGCCTGGATGCCCATCAGCGCGGCGGCCAGCCGGGCGTCCAGGCGGCGGTCCCAGTGCACGTGCGAACCGAGGCCGACCGGCACGCCGTAGGCCAGCACCTCGACCACACCGCCCAGGGTGTCGCCGTCCTTGTGGGCCTGGTCGATCTCGGCGACCATCGCCTTCGACGCGTCGGCGTCCAGGCAGCGCACCGGGTCCTCGTCGAGCCGGGCCTCGTCGGCGGGCAGCGGCAGCACCCCGGCCGGGGCCTTGGCGGCGGCCAGCTCCACCACGTGGCTGACGATCTCGATGCCGCAGGTCTCCTTCAGGTAGGAGCGGGCGACGGCGCCGAGCGCGACCCGGGCCGCGGTCTCCCGGGCGCTGGCGCGCTCCAGGATCGGCCGGGCCTCGTCGATCGAGTACTTCTGCATGCCGGCCAGGTCGGCGTGGCCCGGGCGGGGCCGGGTCAGCGGCTCGTTGCGGGCCAGGCCCGCGAGCACCTCGGGGTCGACCGGGTCGGCCGACATGACCTGCTCCCACTTCGGCCACTCGGTGTTGCCGACCATGACCGCCACCGGCGAGCCCATGGTCTCGCCGTGC
>NZ_BMRI01000012.1:147341-155182 GCF_014648555.1 Kitasatospora griseola | reverse complement strand
CGGACACCGCCGAGGAAGGTCACCTCGTCCTGCTCGAACTTCATCCGCGCGCCGCGACCATAGCCGAGCCGCCGGCGGGCCAGCGCGTCGGCCACCATGGCGGTGGTGACCGGCACTCCGGCCGGCAGGCCCTCCAGCGTCGCGACCAGAGCGGGGCCGTGCGACTCCCCCGCCGTCAGCCAGCGCAAGCTACCCACCGAAAAGCTCCTTCGTCAGCGGCCCGCACGCCGTGAACGGCGGCCGGTCCGGCGTCTCGTCCTGCCCGGCCGCGGAACGCGGCGGGGCAAGCACCGATCCTTTCACGTCCGGAGGGCCGTCGGAGGCACGGTCCGCGTGGCGGACAGTGAGCGTCCGCCGCCGACGCCCGAACGGACCGGCGAAGCCGCAGTTCAGCGGTGCCCGCGACGGCCCGGGGCGCGGGCGCCGTCTCAGGACGAGGACGCCAGCGCCGCCTCGCCGGCCGCCCGCATCGCCGCCAGCGGGCCGTGCCCGACGCCGGTGAACCGCTCGAACTGGAGCACCGCCTGGTGCACCAGCAGGTCCAGCCCGCCCAGCACCGTGCCGCCACGCTCCAGGCAGGCCGCGGCCAGCGCGGTCGGCCACGGGTGGTACAGCACGTCGAACAGCACCCCGGGAGCACCGGTCAACTGCGCGGCGAAACCGTCGGTGGCACCGACCGGCGTCGTGGAGACGGTCAGCGGACCGGCCAGCGCCCGCGCCGCGTCCGCCCAGTCGGCGGTGCGCACCGCCACCCCGAGCTTCTCCCCCAACTCCCGCATTTCGGCGGCCCGTTCGGCACTGCGCACGTACACCGTGACCTCGCCGTCGCAGATCTGGCCGAGCGCGGCCAGCGCGGACGAGGCGGTGGCCCCGGCGCCCAGCACCGCCGCCGACCCGACCCGACCGACACCGCGCTCGCGCAGCGCGTTGACCAGTCCGGGGACATCGGTGTTGTCGCCGTGCCGCCGCCCGTCCGGGCCGAACACCACGGTGTTGACGGCGTCCACGGACCGCGCGGTGTCGCTGACGGTGTCCAGCAGCGGCAGGATCGCCCGCTTCAGCGGCATGGTCAGCGACAGGCCCGCCCAATCGGCGTCCAGCCCGGTGACGAACGCCTCCAGACCGGCCTCGTCGATCTCGTACCGGTCGTAGCGCCACCCGGCCATCCCGAGCGCGGCATAACCGGCCCGGTGCAGCGCGGGCGAGAGCGAGTGGGCGATCGGCGAGCCGAGGACGGCGGCCCGGTGCGGGTTGGTCACGACACGATCCTTCGGGGAGTTCGGTGCAGGTGGACGTCGATCGGGTCCTCGGACGCGAGGGCGAAGCCGTGCCGTTCGTACAAGCGGCGGGCGGGGCTGCCCTGCAGCACGGTCAGCCGGACGGTCAGCCCGGCCGCGTCGGCGTCGTCCAGCGCGGCCCGCAGCACGGCGGTGCCGAGACCGCGGCCGTGCAGCGCCGGGGCGAGGTAGAAGTGCTCCAGCACCAGGGCGTCGGGCCCGTGCTCGTCCGGGCGGAGCGCCAGGCAGCCGGCCGGCGGCGGGGAGCCGGGCACCTCCAGCACCGAGGTGTGCGCCGGGCGGTACCCGTCGCGCATCCGCTGCCGGACCCGGTGCTCGTCGTACCGGCCGAGACGCTCCAGGTCGGGGCGCATCGCCACCGCCCGCAGCTCGACCAGCGGCTCCAGGTCGGCGTCGGTGGCGGGACGCAGCGTCCAGGACCCGACCGTCACGGAGCGTCTCGGCGGGTGCGGGCGGTCCAGCGGCCCTCGCTGTGACCGATCCGGATCGGGTGGCGGAAGCAGTCGGAGACCAGCTCGGTGGTGAGCACCTCGCCGGCCGTCCCGGCGGCGGTGACCAGGCCGTCGCGCAGCAGCAGCGCGTGGCTGGTGGTCTCCGGCAGCTCCTCCAGGTGGTGCGTGACCAGCACCGAGGCGACCTCGGGGAACCTTCGGCGCAGCCCGTCCAGGCTCTCCAGCAGCTGCTCGCGCGCCGTCAGGTCGAGGCCGGTGGCGGGCTCGTCGAGCAGCAGCAGCCGGGGTTCGGGCATCAGCGCGCGAGCGATCAGCACCCGGCCGCGCTCGCCCTGCGACAGCGTCGTCCAGGCACTGTCGGCGCGGTGCGCGACGCCCAGCGTGTGGATCAACTCCTCGGCGTGGTCGAGCTGTTCGGCCGTGGGCTTGCGAAACGGATCCGGCTCGATGGACTGCGTGACACCGGTCAGCACCACCTGACGCACCGTCAGCGGCGAACGCAACGGGTGCCGCGGATTCACATGCCCGAGATGCGCCCGCAACTCCCGCACATCGACCTTGCCGAGCTGCCGCCCCAACACCCGCACCGCCCCCGCAGTGGGATGCTCGACCGCCCCCAGCAACGACAGCAACGTACTCTTGCCCGCCCCGTTCGCCCCGAGCACCGCCCAGTGCTCGCCGGCCCGGACGGTCAGCGACACGTCTTTCAGCAGGTACCGGCCGCCGCGCACCACATCGACCTGCGCGGCCTCCAGCAACGGCACTCCGGCCGGGTACTCCGGGTTCTGGGACGTCTCCATGCCGCTCACGCTACCGGCCCGACCCGGCCCGTCCGCAAAGCCGTATCGCCTGCCGGACGGGCCGTCGGTGTTCCGCGGTCAGGAGTCGCAGGTGACGGACTTGGCGTTGTACTTCAAGCCCCTGCCGATGCACCACGCCTCGGTGTTCTTGGCGTGCTCCGCGCCGGTCGCGGCGAACTTGGTCTCCTGCGGCGAGACGGCCAGCCAGAACACCCAGTCGCCCGGCGTCGGGTTGAGGACGGCGTTGAGTGCCTCCTCGCCGGGGTTGCCGATCGGCGTCGGCGGCAGGCCCGGGTTGATGTACGAGTTGTACTTGTTCGAGCCGTCGTTGATCTCCTGCGCAGTCAGCTTGGTACGGCCCAACGAGTACTGGAGGGTGGTGTCCACGGCCAGCTTGTGCTGGGTGACGTTGGTGGTCAGCCGGTTGGAGATGGCACGGGCCATCTTGCCGAAGTCCTCCGAGTTGTTGCCCTCGGCCTGCAGGATGCTGGCCTCGGTCACCACCTCGTACGCGTTCCTCAGGCCGATCTTCTGCGCCGCCTCGTCCAGCTTGAGGTCGCTGTACTGCTTGACGGCGTTCGCCACCATCTGCTTCAGCAGTTCCTCGGGCTTCATGCCGTCGGCGACCGAGTAGCGGGCCGGCCAGAGGAAGCCCTCCACGTTGTTGTTGGCGTAAGCAGGCAGGCCCAGGCTGCCGACCTGCTCCTTGGCGACCTTGGCGGTGGCGCCCTTGTCGAGCTTCAGCTTCTCGTCGATCTTGACGTAGATGTCAGCGGCCCTCAGACCCTCTGGAATGATCAGCGCGTTGCCGCCGTTCGACTCCAGCAGCACCTTGAACGCCGCGGCGGCGGACATCTGGTGCTTCATCGTGTAGACGCCGGGCTGGATTCCCCGCCCCTTGGGGTCCTTCTCGTACGCGGCACTGAACGCCTTGATGCTCTTGACCACGCCGGCGTCCTTCAGCGTCTTGCCGATCGCGTCGCCACCCGCGCCGGAGGCGACGGTGATGTTGACCGAGCCGGTGCCCTCGCCCTTGAAGTCCGGCGGCGGGCCGAAGCGCTGCTGGTACTGGCCGTAGCCCCACCAGCCGGCGCCGCCGGTCGCGCCGAGCAGGACCAGGGCGACCACCAGGCAGGCGCCGCTGTTGCGGCGGCCCGACTTCTTGCCCTTCTCCTTGCGCTTGCGTTCGGCCTCGCGGGAGTTGTCCTGCTCGGAGAGGAACGAGCTGCGCTCCTCCTCGGCGTACTCGTCCTCGGCCCACTGCTCGGACTCGTCGGCGTGCTCGTCGTACCTGTCCGGCTCGGCCGGCGCGGGCACCGCCGCCGGGTTGTCGAGCGCAGCCGCCTCCGCCTCCCAGTCGATCCCGTCCGGACCGGGCCCGCCGACCGGCTCGGCCCGCCGGGCCTGCGGCTGCGCGGCCTGGGGCTGCACCGGCTGAGGCACACCCTGCTGCGCCATGCCCTGCTGCGACACACCCTGCTGAGGCATCGCCTGCTGAGGCATCGCCTGCTGCGGCATGCCCTGCGGTATCGGCTGCGCCATCCCCTGCTGGACGAACTGCTGCTGACCGCCCAGGCTCGCGCCGCGCTGCTGCGGATAGCCCTGGCCGCCCATCGGCATCTGCTGCTGCTGCGCCGCCTGCCCGGGCGGGAAGCCCTGCTGCTGGCCGAACTGCTGCTGTGCGAACGGCTGTTGGCCACCCTGCGTCATGCCCTGCGGGGGCATCGCCTGCGGCTGTCCGGACTGCTGCTGCGGGTAACCCTGCGGCTGCTGCTGGCCGAACTGCTGCTGCGGATAGCCCTGGCCGCCCATCGGCATCTGCTGCTGAGGCGGATAACCCTGCTGCGGCATCCCTTGCTGCGGCATGCCCTGCTGCGGCATCTGCTGCTGGGGCATCCCCTGCGGCGGCACCATGCCCTGGCCCTGCGGCGGCACCCCTTGCTGCTGCACGTACCCCTGCGGGTACTGCTGACCGAGGTCCTGCTGACCGTACTGCGGGGGCTGCTGCTGCTCGCCGGGGAACCACGCCTGGTCGCCCTGGGCACCGTAGCGCCCGCTCTGATCAGTCATCGATCCCCTTACCGCGTCCAGGGTGTCCGTCGAACCGGCGTACTAGTGCCGCCTCTGCTGGGAGACGTTACCGTACCGCAGCGTAGCCACCGGGCGTCACTGCCTGTTGTTCAGGGGACGTCCGGTGAGGGGCCGGCGGCGCTAGAGGACGGGTTCTGTGCACGGTGTGCGTTGAACTCGTCGACGTTCTTCCGGTGTTGGTCGGAGCTGTCGGTGAACCGGGTGTCACCGGGTTGGACGGTCACGAAGTACAGCCAGTCACCGTCGGCGGGGTGGATGGCGGCGCGCAGCGCGTCCCGGCCGGGGTTGCCGATGGGGGTGGGCGGCAGGCCGGGGTGGGCGTAGGTGTTGAACGGGGAGTCGAGCTTGGTGTCGGTCACGGTGGTGGTGAGGGTGGACCGGCCGAGCGCGTAGTTGATGGTGGAGTCGAGCTGCAGCGGCATGTTCTTGGCGAGCCGGTTGTAGACGACCCGGGCGACCTTGGCCATGTCCTCGGGGTTGTCGGCCTCGGCCTGGGCGAGGCTGGCGATGACGAGCAGGCCGTAGGGCGTGACGTTGTTGTTGGCGGCGGCCTCGTTGACGGTGGCGCCGTCGAGCCGTCCGGTGGCCTCCTTCACCATCTCCTGGAGCAGGCCGAGCGGGGTGCTCTCGCCGGTGATGGGGTAGGTCGCCGGGAACAGGTAGCCCTCGGGGTGGCCGGTCGCGTCGGGGGGCAGGCCGAGGTCGGCGAGGTGCTCCTCGGCGGCGGCCTTGGTGGTGCCGGCGGGCAGGCCGAGCCGGGTGTCGATGGCGGCGTAGACCTTGGTGGTGCGCCAGCCCTCGGGGATGGTCAGGGCGTTGGCGTTGGCGGGGTCGAGCAGCACGTTGAGCGCGGCGGCCGCCGACATCTTCTCCCTGAGGGTGTACGTGCCGGGGTGGATCCGGTTGCCGGCCGGGCTCTTGGCGGCCGCCTCGGTGAACGCCCGGGTGGAGGCGATCACGTGTTTGGCCGTCAGGGTCCTGCCGATCTGGGTGATGCTGGCGCCCTGGGCCACCGACACCTGCACCCGGCCGGTGCCGCTGCCCACGTAGTCGGCGGCGGGCTTCTTGCCCTCGGGCCAGACCAGGAACAGCGCGACGGCGGCGGCCATCGCCACGCCGAGCAGACCGGCCACGCTGAGGCAGCAGGCCGCGCCGGTGCGCAGCCGTCCCGGGTCGGGCGGTTCGACGCCGTACGGCAGTCCGGGCGGGGCGCCCTCGGGTTCGAGCACGGGGGCGCCGAGGTGACCGGGCGTCAGTCCGGGTGCGGTGTACGGGTCGGTCACGGCGGGGCCTCCGGCGGCGGGCATGCGATCGGGGCCCGTGCGGACGCGCGTCCGCACGGGCCCCGATCGGAACCTAGACCTGACTGGTCAGACCACCGGCTCGACACTCTCACCGGGTGCGCGGCCGCTCACCCGTTCGGTCTCAAGCGCGGCCTGGAGGATGACCACGGCCGCGGCCTGGTCGATCACCGAGCGGCCCTTCTTCGAGGACCGGCCGGAGGCGCGCAGCCCGGCGGCGGCGGTGACGGTGGTCATCCGCTCGTCCACCAGCCGCACGCCGACCGGGGCGACCAGCGCGGCCAGCCGGCCCGCGTAGTCGCGGACCTTGGCCGCGGCCGGGCCCTCCTTGCCGCTCAGCGAGCGCGGGAGGCCGACCACCATCTCGATCGCGTCGTACTCCTCGACGATCGCCTTGAGCCTGGCCTGCGAGCGGCCCCCGGCGGGGACGGTCTCCACGGGCGTGGCGATCAGCCCGTCGGGGTCGCAGACCGCGACCCCGATCCGGGCGTCGCCGACGTCCACGGCGATCCGCCGGCCGCGCCGGAAGACCTTCTCCTCGATGTTGTGCTCCTCGCTCACGCGCGCTCGGCCACCAGTGCCCGGACGGCCTCGATCGCCTCGCCGACGGCGGCCGGGTTGCTGCCGCCGCCCTGCGCCATGTCGTCCTTGCCGCCACCGCCGCCGCCGAGCGCCTTCGCCGCGGCGCGGACCAGCTCGCCGGCCTTGATGCCGCGGGCGCGGGCGTCCTCGCTGGTGGTGATGACGGTCAGCGGGCGGTCGTTGGCGACGGTGAACGCGGCGACCACGGACGGGCGGTTGCCGAGCCGGCCGCGGACGTCCAGCACCAGCTTGCGCAGCTCGTCCGCACCGATGCCGTCAGCGACCCGGGCGGCGACCAGCGCCACGCCCCGGACGTCCTCCGCGCCCTCGGCGAGGCCCGCGGCGGCCTGCAGCACCTTCTCGGCGCGGAACTTCTCGATCTCCTTCTCGGCGTCCTTGAGCTTGGTGAGCATGCCGGAGATCTTCTCCGGCAGCTCCTCCGGGCGGCCCTTGACCAGCTCGGTGAGCTGGGAGACCACGGTGTGCTCGCGGGCCAGGAACTTGTACGCGTCGACGCCGACCAGCGCCTCCACGCGGCGCACGCCGGAGCCGATCGAGGACTCGCCGAGCAGCTTCACCAGGCCCAGCTGGGCGGTGTTGCCGACGTGGGTGCCGCCGCACAGCTCCTTGGAGAAGTCGCCGATGGTGACCACGCGCACCGCGTCGCCGTACTTCTCGCCGAACATCGCGATGGCGCCCTGCTTGCGGGCCTGGTCCATCGTCATGACCTCGGCGGTGACGTCGAGTTCACGGGTCAGCACGTCGTTGATCTTCTGCTCGACGTCGACCAGCACGCTGCCGGGCACGGCGGCAGGCGAGCCGAAGTCGAAGCGGAAGCGGCCCGGCGCGTTCTCGGAGCCGGCCTGGGCGGCCGTCGGGCCGAGCGCGTCGCGCAGCGCCTGGTGGGTCAGGTGGGTCGCCGAGTGGGCGCGGGCGATGGCCCGGCGGCGCTCGGTGTCGATGGTGGCGTACGCGGACGCGCCGAGCACCACCTCGCCGAACAGCACCCCGCCGGAGTGCACGATGACGCCCGGCACCGGCTGCTGCACGTCGCGGATCTCGACGACCGCGCCGGAGTCCAGCCGGATCCGGCCGTGGTCGGCGAGCTGGCCGCCGCCCTCGGCGTAGAACGGGGTGCGGTCGAGGATCAGCTCGACCTCGTCGCCCTCGCTCGCGGCCGGCGCGGGGACGCCGTCCACCAGCAGGCCGACCACGGTGGCCTCGCCCTCGGTGGCGGTGTAGCCGGTGAAGACGGACGCGCCGGCGCTGTCGGCGACCTCGCGGTACGCGGCGACATCGGCGTGGCCCATCTTCTTC
>NZ_BMRI01000012.1:122220-147313 GCF_014648555.1 Kitasatospora griseola | reverse complement strand
GCCTTGGCGTCGGCCTTGGCGCGGTCCCGCTGCTCCTGCATCAGGCGGCGGAAGCCGGCCTCGTCGACCTGGAGACCCTGCTCCTCGGCCATCTCCAGGGTGAGGTCGATCGGGAAGCCGTAGGTGTCGTGCAGCTTGAACGCCTGCTCGCCGGAGAGCACCACGCCGCCGCCGGCCTTGGTCTCGGTGACCGCGGCGTCGAGCAGGTTGGTGCCGGAGCGCAGGGTCTGCAGGAAGGCGTTCTCCTCGGCGACCACGACCGTCTCGATGCGCTTGCGGTCGGTCTCCAGCTCCGGGTACTGCGGGGCCATCGCCTTGATCGAGATGTCGATCAGGTCCTTGGCGACCTGCCCGGTGGCGCCCAGCAGGCGCATGTTGCGGATCGCCCGGCGCAGGATGCGGCGCAGCACGTAGCCGCGGCCCTCGTTGCCGGGGGTGACGCCGTCGCCGACCAGCATCAGCGCGGTGCGGAAGTGGTCGGTGACCACGCGCAGCGAGACGTCCGACTTGTGGTCGGCGCCGTAGGTGTGGCCGGTGAGCTCGGCGGCGCGGTCGAGGATCATCCGGCTGGTGTCGATCTCGAACAGGTTGTCGACGTCCTGCAGGACCGCGGCGAGGCGCTCCAGGCCGAGGCCGGTGTCGATGTTCTTGCTCGGCAGGTCGCCGAGGATCTCGAACCCGTCCTTGCCGTCGCCGTGGCCGCGCTCGTACTGCATGAAGACCAGGTTCCAGATCTCCAGGTAGCGCTCGCCGTTGACCGCCGGGCCGCCCTCCTCGCCGTACGCGGGGCCGCGGTCGTAGTTGATCTCCGAGCACGGGCCGCACGGGCCGGGAACGCCCATCGACCAGAAGTTGTCCTTCATGCCCAGGCGCTGGATCCGCTCGGACGGCACGCCGATGACGTCCCGCCAGATCTGCTCGGCCTCGTCGTCGTCCTTGTAGACGGTGATCCAGAGCTTCTCGGGGTCCAGGCCGTAGCCGCCGTCCGCGACGGAGCCGGTGAGCAGCTCCCAGGCGAACTTGATGGCGCCTTCCTTGAAGTAGTCGCCGAACGAGAAGTTGCCGCACATCTGGAAGAACGAGCCGTGCCGGGTGGTCTTCCCGACCTCCTCGATGTCCAGGGTGCGGACGCACTTCTGCACGCTGGTGGCGCGCGAGAACTGCGGCTTGACCTCGCCGAGGAAGTACGGCTTGAAGGGCACCATGCCGGCGTTGACCAGCAGCAGGGTGGGGTCGTCGGCGACCAGCGAGGCCGACGGTACGACGGTGTGGCCGCGCTCCTCGAAGAAGCGCAGCCAGCGGCGGCGGATCTCTGCCGACTCCATCAGTGGGGGTCCTTCCGATCGGTCGTGCGGCCCGGCAGCTCGCGCTGACGGGGCTTGGCAACGATTTGGGGGGTGGTGCGGCGCGTGCCGCGAGACGTGGGCAGGGCGGCGGCCGGGGAGCCCGGGGCCGCCGAGATAGCTCGGTCCCCGCCGGAGCCGGCCGCGCCGCTGAGCGTGCGACGGCGGGGCGGTTCGACGACCGCGGTGCCGTCCAGGCCGAGGTCGGCGCGCAGCTGCTGCTCGCGCTCGGCCATGCCGGTCTTCACGTCGCGGGCGAACTGCCGGGCGGCGTCGCCGAGTTGGAGCGCGCCGCGGGCGGCGGTGCCGGACAGCGAGTCGGGCGTGAGGCGGTGCACCGCCTCGTTGGCCTTGTTCATGGCCCAGACGGTCGCGCCCGCGCCGACCGCCATCCAGAAGATTCTGCGCACCATCGCCGTCAGCCCTTCACGGCCCGGCGCACGCGGGACAGCAGCCCGCCGCGCGGTGCGGTCGCGGCCCGTACCTCGGCCCGGACCAGCCGGGCCAGCTCCTCCCGCTCGCCGCTCTGCTGCGGTACCGCGAGCCCGGCCTGCTGCCGGTTCACGGCCCGGCGCACGCCGTAGCTGAACGCGGCCAGCTTCACCAGCGGCCCGCCGACGGTGGCGGCCACCGTGGAGGACAGCGCCTTGGCGTCGGCCGCGGCGTCCTGGACGTTGGCGGTGATCTCGTCGACCCGCTCCAGCTGCTCGTGCGCGCTGCGGACGGCGGCGTTCGCGTCCTGCAGCAGCGGCACGGCCTGCTCGGTGACGGCGGAGACCAGGACGGTGGCCTCCCGCAGCACCTTGGACAGCCGGACCAGCACCACGGCGAGCAGGGTGACCAGGACCGCCCAGAAGACGGCGACCAGCAGACCGGCCAGCTCTCCCACGGACACCTTCGCGCGCTCCCTCGCCTGTCCCAGTCACACTCGTGCAATTCCGGGGTGCAATCCCAGGCCTGAACCCTACCGTGACTGCCGACCGCTCCCCGACCGGATATCGGCAGGTACGCCCGAGTCCGAACCGGTCGGATGTGCGAACACCGCGCGTAACCTACCGCCCGGTCGCCTCGTTGGGGGAGGTGACTCGCGGAGTACGCGCCGGCGGGTCGGACGGGTTCCAGGGCCGGTCCGGTCGATCCTGTCGGTCGCGCGTCCGGCAGGATCCGCCGGGCAGGCACTAGCGACGGGGGCGTCTCGTGGAGAGCATGGCGGCAGCGTCGGGCGGGCCGGGCCGGCTGCCCGCCGAAGTCACCCGCTTCATCGGCCGGGCCGCCGAACTCGACGCCCTGGCAGAGCTGCTGGGCCGCTCCCGGCTGGTCACCGTGACCGGCCCGGGCGGCGTCGGCAAGTCCCGGTTGGCGCTGCGGGCCGCCGCCCGGCTGGCCGCCGGCTTCCCGGACGGCGCGCGCCTCGCCGAGCTCGGGCCGGTGCGGGACCCCCTGCTGCTCGGCCCCGCCGTGCTGGCCGCGCTGGGCCAGGGCGACCTCGGAGCCCGTCCGCTCGCCGACCGCCGCCTGCTGCTGGTGCTGGACGGCTGCGAGCACCTGGTCGAGGCCTGCGCCGCGCTGGTCGACGAGCTGCTGCGGGCCGCGCCGGGCCTGCGGGTGCTGGCCACCTCCCGGCAGTCGCTGCGGGCGGCCGGCGAGCACCTGCTGCCGCTCGCCCCGCTGCCGGTCGAGCCGCCGCCGGGCCGGGCCGACTCGGAGGCGATGCTGCTGTTCGCCGACCGGGCCGCCGCCGTTCGGCCGGGCTTCCGGCTGGACGGCGCCGACCGCGCCGAGGTGGCGCTGCTCTGCCGCCGTCTGGACGGCCTCCCGCTGGCCCTGGAGCTGGCGGCCGTCCGGCTGCGCGCCCTGTCGGTGGAGCAGCTGGTGGCCCGGCTGGACGACCGGTTCCGGCTGCTGACCGGCGGCGGCCGCACCGTCCCGGCCCGGCACCGGACGATGCGCACCGCGATCGGCTGGAGCCACGAACTCTGCACCATGCAGGAACGTTTACTCTGGGCCCGCCTGTCCGTCTTTGCCGGCGGCTTCGACCTGGACGCCGCCGAATACGTCTGCGGCGGCCGGGGCCTGGAGCTCGACGACGTCCTCGAACTCCTCGACGCGCTGGTCGACAAGTCCGTGCTGGAGCGCCTCGACGGCGATCCCGTCCGGTTCCGGATGCTCGAAACCCTGCGCGACTACGGCACCCACTGGCTGCGGGCCGGCGACGACCACCGGCGGCTGCTGCGCCGCCACCGCGACTGGTACCTGTCCGTCGCCACCTGGGGCGAGGTCGAATGGTTCGGCCCCCAGCAGGCCGAGACCGCCGAACGCACCCGGCTCGCCCACCCCGACCTGTGCGCCGCCCTGGAGTTCTCGCTCGCCGAACCCGGCGAGGAGCAGCCCGCCCTCTCGCTGGCCGGCGCCCTCTGGTACTTCTGGCTCGGCACCGGCCGGCTCGGCGAGGGCCGGCACTGGCTGGACCGCGCCCTCGCCCGCGCCCCCGAACCCACCGACGCGCGTGCCAAGGCCCTCTGGGTCACCGGCCACCTCGCCACCCTCCAGGGCGACCCGGCCCGGGCCCGCCCCGCCCTCGCGGAGTGCCGCCGCCTGGCCCTGGACACCGGCGACGCCCGGGCCCTCGCGCACGCCGTCCACCGCCAGGGATCCGCCGCCCTGATCGGCGACGACCCGGCCCGCGCCGCCGAACTCCTCGGCGAGGCGCTGCGGCACTACACCGCCCTCGGCGAGCTCGACTCCCACGTCCTGCTGGCCATGGTCGGGCTCGCCCTGGCCCACCTGTTCCTCGGCGACGAACCGGGCGGCACCGCCTGGGCGGAGCGCGTCCGCGACAGCTGCGAACAGCACGGCGAGCAGTGGGCCCACGGCTACGGCCTGTACGCGATGGCCTGGGCCCGCCGCCAGTCCGGCGAACCGCGGGCCGCCCGCGGCTTCGCCCGCGAGTCGATCCGGCTCACCCACCCGCTGCGCGACCCGCTCGGCCTGGTCCTCGCGATCGACCTGCTGGCCCTGCTCGCCGCCGAGGACCCCGCCCCCGACCCGTACGAGGCCCGCGTCCTGCAGGGCGCCGCACACCGGCTCTGGACCTCCGTCGGCACCCCGTTCTTCGGCTCCCGCACCTTCCGCGGCCCCCACCTCGCCTGCGCACGACGCGCCCGCGCCGCCCTCACCGAGCAGCAGTACGAGGAGGCCTTCCGCCTCGGCGCCCGCCTCGACCTGGACGCCGCCGTCCGCCGCGCCCTCGGCCCCTGACGCCCGCCACCGCCCGGAGAACGGGAAACGCCCCCGCGGTCCGAGGACCGAGGGGGCGTTCCGCTCGCGGGTCAGCGCGAGTAGTACTCGACGACCAGCTGCTCGTCGCAGACAACCGGAACCTCGCGGCGCTGCGGCGCGCGGTCCAGGCGGAAGGCCAGGGCCTTCAGGTTGACCTCGAGGTACTTCGGGGTCTGGCCCTCGCCGGCGTTGCCGCCCTCGCGAGCCACCTGGAAGGGGACCTTCTCCTTGGACTTTTCCTTCACCGTGACGACGTAGCCCGGCTTCATCTGGAACGACGGCTTGTTGACCTTCGAGCCGTTGACCTCGATGTGACCGTGCACGACCATCTGGCGGGCCTGGTAGATGGTGCGGGCGATGCCCGAACGCAGAACCAGGGCGTCGAGGCGGACCTCCAGCAGGGCGACGAGCGCCTCACCGGTCTTGCCCTCGACCTTCTTGGCGGCCTCGAAGGCACGCGCCATCTGCTTCTCGCTGAGGTCGTACTGCGCGCGCAGACGCTGCTTCTCGGTCAGACGGACCTTGTAGTCAGAGTTCTGCTTGCGGCCACGGCCGTGCTGGCCGGGCGGGTACGGGCGGGCCTCGAAGTACTTGACGGACTTCGGGGTCAGCGGAACGCCGAGAGCACGGGCGATCTTGACCTTGGGGCGCTTCTGGTTCGCCATGTTTCCTTTTCCTGTTCAGATACGGCTGTCACCAGGTGTTGACGGAGGACGCTTCTCGCGGCCCGGAGAAAAACCGTCCGTCGCCGGATGGTCAGCCGCTCTCCGCGACCGGGCACTATGTGCTTGCACACGAGAGGCCCACCGACCGGGAAAGGTGGTGGGCTGCCCGCGACACCGAAAACCGGTGCGCACCGCTCCTGGAGAACTCCCTTGCGGGAGGCCTCCGTTGGTTGCCCCGCTGGTGCGGCCGGTCGTTCCTCGCGGAACCCCGGACCCGGGACACACTGCGGACAGTCTACAGGCTGCGACCGCCCGGGTTTCACTCGCCCTTGAGCCGGGCCCTGGTCCACTCCGCGATCTCCGCGTACCGGGCCTCCCCGCCCCGCCGGGTCGGCCGGTAGTACTCCTTGCCGTGCACCGCGTCCGGCGCGTACTGCTGCGCGGCGATGCCCTCCGGCAGGTCGTGCGGGTACTGGTAGCCCTTGCCGTGCCCGAGCTTCTTCGCCCCGCCGTAGTGCGCGTCCCGCAGGTGCGCCGGCACCGCGCCCGCCAACCCCTGCCGGACGTCCGCCAGCGCGGCGTCGATCGCCAGGTACGCGGCGTTCGACTTCGGCGCCAGCGCCAGCGCGATCGCCGCCTGCGACAGGATGATCCGCGCCTCCGGGAACCCGATCAGCGCGACCGCCTGCGCGGCCGCGACGGCCGTCGGCAGCGCCGTCGGGTCGGCCAGGCCGATGTCCTCACTGGCCGAGATCATCAAGCGCCGGGCGATGAACCGCGGGTCCTCCCCCGCCTCGATCATCCGCGCCAGATAGTGCAGCGTGGCGTCCACGTCACTGCCCCGGATCGACTTGATCAACGCACTCGCCACGTCGTAGTGCTGGTCGCCGTCCCGGTCGTACCGCACCGCCGCCCGGTTCACCGCCGTCTCGGTGGCCGCCAGCGTCAGCACGCCCCCGCCCTGCTCCAGCGCCGCCCCGGCTGCCGCCTCCAGCATGGTCAGCGCCCGCCGCGCGTCGCCCCCGGCCAGCCGCACCAGATGGTCCTCGGCGTCCTCGCTCAGCTCCACGCTGCCGCCCAGGCCCCGCTCGTCCGTGGTCGCCCGGCGCAGCAGCGTGCGGATGTCCTCGTCGGTCAGCGACTCCAGGGTGAGCAGCAGGGAGCGCGACAGCAGCGGCGAGATGATCGAGAAGTACGGGTTCTCGGTGGTCGCGGCGATCAGCGTCACCCAGCGGTTCTCCACGGCGGGCAGCAACGAGTCCTGCTGCGCCTTGGAGAACCGGTGGATCTCGTCCAGGAACAGCACCGTCTCCCGACCGGTCATCCCGACCGCCCGCCGGGCGCCGTCGATCACCGCGCGGACTTCCTTAACCCCGTGCGTGATCGCCGAGAGTTCGACGAACCTGCCCTCCACCGCCTGGCTGATCACGTGCGCCAGCGTGGTCTTCCCCGTCCCCGGCGGCCCCCACAGAATCACCGAGCTCGTCGCCGCCGGCCCCTTCGCCCCCGCGACCAGCCGCCGCAGCGGCGACCCCTCCTTCAACAGCTGCTGCTGCCCGGCCACTTCGTCCAACGTCCGCGGCCGCATCCGCACCGCGAGTGGGGCGCGCCCCGGCTCGGTGTTCTGGCGTTCCTCGGCTGCGTGAGTGAAAAGGTCGGGCTCGTCCACAGTACGAGAGCCTATACGGGAGGGGGGACACGAACAGGGGCGCTACTGCGACCTGTGCAGCAGGACCACGTCGAACTCCTCCATCCCGTAGATCACCGTCCCCGACGCCTTGCTCGCCGCCGACCGCACCGCCGCCTGGGCCGCGCGGGAGGCGGCGAAGGCCTGTCGGTCGGCGAAGATCGTGCCGACCACGCCCACCGACCGCTCGCGGTCGATGAGCATGGCGGCCCCCACGTACCCGTCGATCTCCCTGATCGCCGGCAGGCCGCTCTCCTCGAAGCCCTTCACGACCCCGTCCACGGCCGCCGGGTCGTACGCGAAGCGGGTGAGCCGGAAGCCGCCGTTCTCGACGGCGGGGCCGGGTTCGGCTGCGGCGACGTCCCAGCGGTTGACGGCGACGGTGGCGGCGAAGGGGACGAGCAGGGTGTCGCGGCGGTCGGCCAGTGCGGTGTCGCTGGCGGCCTCGTGCTCGGGGGTGTCCCACCAGGAGCCCATGGTGAGGGTGCCGAGTTGGCGGTTGGCGAACAGGCCGTAGCCGCGGTAGCCGGGTTGGCCGGAGAGGAGTTCGACGGATTCGCCGCGCAGTGCGTCGAGGCTGTCCTCCAGCAGGGCCGGGTCGCCGGTCGCGTAGACGGTGCGGACGTACATGGAGTGCCTCCAGCCGTTGCGGGATCTCCTCCATCGCACGCCCGCCGAACCGCACCGGTCAACCGGGGGCGGTCACTGCGCGAGCAGCGTCGCGGTGTGGTCGAAAACGTACTTCTGGAGGTCGCGCGGCGGCCGCTGGTAGCCGCGCGGTTCGGGCCTGGCCGGCAGGGTGACCGCGGGGCGGACCACCTCGCGGTACGGGACGGTGGAGAGCAGGTGGGCGATCATGTTGAGGCGGGCGCGGCGTTTGTCGTCGCTGTCGACGACGTTCCACGGGGATTCGGGGATGTCGGTGTAGACGAACATCTCGTCCTTGGCCCGGGAGTACTCCTCCCAGCGGGTGATGGATTCGACGTCCATCGGTGAGAGCTTCCACTGCCGCATGGGGTCGTCGAGGCGGTCGCGGAAGCGGCGTTCCTGTTCGATGTCGCTGACCGAGAACCAGTACTTGCGGAGCACGATGCCCGCTTCGATGAGCATCCGTTCGAAGGTGGGGCACTGGTGGAGGAACTGCCAGTACTCCTCCTCGGTGCAGAAGCCCATGACCTTCTCGACGCCGGCCCGGTTGTACCAGGAACGGTCGAACAGCACCATCTCGCCGGCCGCCGGGAGCTGTTCGACGTAGCGCTGGAAGTACCACTGGCCGCGCTGGCGTTCGGTGGGGGCGGGGAGGGCGACGATCCGGGCGATGCGGGGGTTGAGGTACTCGGTGACGCGTTTGATCGCACCGCCCTTGCCGGCGGCGTCCCGGCCTTCGAAGATCACGACCATCCGGATGCCTTCGCTGCGCACCCATTCCTGCATCTTGACCAGTTCCTGCTGGAGCCGGAGCAGTTCGGCCTCGTAGATCCGCTTGGGAACCCGCTGGACGCCCTTGGCGCCGCCGGCCTTCTTGCCACGCTTGGGGTTCGCCACTTCGCACACCTTCCGACCACCGCGCTGATGATGATCACTCAGGCTACGGGCCGCCGGTGGTCGACGCAGGTCGGCCGGCGGCCACTGGCGAACGGAGCGGGTCAGACCTCGTCGAACGGCGCGGCGTAGCGGCACATGCCGTGCGGGGCGCGGTCCGCGCCGGGCAGCACGAGTGCCTGGAAGTGCGTGTCGGGGACGTCGAACGGGCCGCTGATGCGGTGTCCCGAGGCGGGCTCGAAGCCGAACCGGCCGTAGTAGCCGGGTTCGCCGAGGACCACCACGACGCGCTCGCCGGCCTCCGCGGCGGCGGTCAGCGCGGCCCGGACGACGGCGCTGCCGACGCCCTTGCGCTGCCATTCGGGGGCGACGGCGACGGGCGCCAGGGCGAGCCCCTTGCCGCTGCCGATCTTCAGCCGGGTGAGCAGGGCGTGGCCGATGACGACCTCGCGGTCGTCGACGGCGACCAGGGAGAGTTCGGGCAGCCAGGCGGGGTCGCGGCGCAGCGCGTCCACCAGGTCCGCCTCTTCGGGGCCTGGGAAGGCCGCCATGTGCACGCGCCGGGTCTCGGCGGTGTCGGTGGGGAGTTCAACTCTGGTTCGTACGGTCATCCTTGACCCCTCTTGCGCCCTGCACCCCGTCGTGCAGTGATCCGGCCCCGGGCGGTGCGAGCCTACTCCTGGTGGGCGCGCACCGACCGGGGCCGGAACGAATCGTGATCTTTGTGATGTGCCGTCAGTTGCCGACGGTGCGTCAGGCGGTGGGCTCGGCCTCCGCCTTGGCGGCGTCCTTGGCCTTCGGCTTGGCGTCCACGCCGGCCTCCCGGCGCTGGGCCGGGGTGATCGGGGTGGGGGCGCCGGTCAGCGGGTCGCCGCCGGTGGAGGTCTTCGGGAAGGCGATGACGTCCCGGATGGTGTCGTAGCCACCCAGCAGGGTGACCACGCGGTCCAGGCCGAGCGCGATGCCGCCGTGCGGCGGGGGGCCGTAGTTGAAGGCGTCCAGCAGGAAGCCGAACTGCGAGGCCGCCTCCTCCTCGGACAGGCCGATCGCGTCGAACGCCCGCTTCTGCACGTCGCGCTGGTGGATACGGATCGAACCGCCGCCCAGCTCCGAGCCGTTGAGCACCAGGTCGTACGCGTTGGAGAGCGCGCTGCCCGGGTCGGTGTCGAAGGTGGCGAGCGACTCGGCGGTGGGCGCGGTGAACGGGTGGTGCACCGCGTGCCAGCCCTGGAACTCGCCCTTGTCGTCCTCGATCGGCTCGAACATCGGGAAGTCCACGACCCAGAGGAAGGCCCACTGGGACTCGTCGATCAGGTTGCAGCGGCGGCCGATCTCCAGGCGGGCCGCGCCGAGCAGCTCCTGCGAGGCGGTCTTCTTGCCGGCCGCGAAGAACACCGCGTCGCCGGGCTTGGCGCCGGCGGCGGCGGCCAGGCCGGCCAGGTGCTCCTCGGACAGGTTCTTGGCGACCGGGCCGCGCAGCTCGCCGGTCTCGGCGTCCACCAGGACGTACGCGAGGCCGCGGGCGCCGCGGGCCTTCGCCCAGTCCTGCCAGGCGTCGAGCTGCTTGCGGGGCTGCGAGGCGCCGCCGGGCATGACGACCGCGCCGACGTACGGGGCCTGGAAGACCCGGAACTCGGTGCCCTTGAAGTAGTCGGTCAGGTCGGTGAGTTCCTGGCCGAAGCGGACGTCCGGCTTGTCGGAGCCGTAGCGGGACATGGCGTCGACGTACGTCATCCGCGGCAGCGGGTTGGGGATCTCGTACCCGTGCACCTCGCGCCAGATCGCGGCGATGATCTTCTCGCCGAGGGCCAGGATGTCCTCCTGGTCGACGAACGAGGCCTCGATGTCCAGCTGGGTGAACTCCGGCTGCCGGTCGGCGCGGAAGTCCTCGTCGCGGAAGCAGCGGGCGATCTGGTAGTAGCGCTCCATGCCGGCCACCATCAGCAGCTGCTTGAACAGCTGCGGGGACTGCGGCAGCGCGTACCAGTGGCCGGGCTGGAGGCGGACCGGGACCAGGAAGTCGCGGGCGCCCTCGGGGGTGGAGCGGGTCAGGTACGGCGTCTCGATGTCGAGGTAGTCGTTCTCCTCCATCACCGTGCGGATGATGTGGTTGACCTTCGAGCGCAGCCGCAGCGCGCGGGCCGGGCCCTCGCGGCGCAGGTCGAGGTAGCGGTAGCGGAGCCGCACCTCCTCGTTGACCGAGCCGGGCTCGTACTCGGCGACCTGGAACGGCAGCGGCGCGGCCTCGGACAGCACCTCGATGGACTCGACGACGACCTCGACGGCGCCGGTCGGGATGTCCGGGTTCTCGTTGCCCTCCGGGCGGACCCGGACGTCGCCGATCACCTTCACGCAGTACTCGGAGCGCAGCCCGTGCACCGACTCCAGGTCGCGGACCACGACCTGCACGGTGCCGGAGGCGTCCCGCAGGTCGATGAAGGCCACGCCGCCGTGGTCACGGCGGCGGGCCACCCAGCCGGCCAGGGTGACGGTGGTGCCGGCGTGCTCCGGTCGGAGCGTGCCCGCGTCGTGCGTGCGGATCACAGCTGCTTCTCCTTCAGGGTGGTGACGAGCGCCTCCAGGGAGACGGGGGTCTGCTCGCCGGACTCCATGTCCTTGAGCTGGACCACGCCCTCGGCGAGGTCCCGGTCGCCCGCGATCAGGGCGAAGCGCGCCCCGGACCTGTTCGCGGACTTCATGGCGTTCTTGATGCTCTTGACGCCGAACGCGAGGTCGGTGGCGACACCGGCCCGGCGCAGCTCGACGGTCTTCGCGAACAGCACGTTCTTGGCCTCTTCGCCGAGCGCTACCGCGTACACCTCGGTGGTGACGGGCAGGTCGAGCTCGATGCCCTCGGCCTCCAGCGCGAGGAAGGTGCGGTCCACGCCCAGGCCCCAGCCGACCGAGGGCAGCGCCGGGCCGCCCAGCATCTCGGACAGGCCGTCGTAGCGGCCGCCGCCGCCGATCGCGGACTGCGAGCCGAGGCCGCCGTGCACGAACTCGAAGGTGGTGCGGGTGTAGTAGTCCAGGCCGCGCACCAGCTTGGGGTCGTCGACGAACGCGACCCCGGCGGCGGTGAGCAGCTCGCGGACCTTCTCGTCGTACGCCTTGCAGTCCTCGCACAGGTAGTCGCGCAGCTTGGGCGCGTCCACCAGCTGGGCCTGCACGGCCTCGCGCTTGTCGTCCAGGACGCGCAGCGGGTTGATCTCGGCCCGGCGGCGGGTGTCCTCGTCGAGGTCGAGGCCGGCCAGGAACTCCACCAGGGCGGCGCGGTAGACCGGGCGGCACTGCTGGTCGCCGAGCGAGTTCAGCAGCAGCCGGTACTCGCGCAGGCCGAGCGAGCGGAAGGCGTCGTCGGCGAGGATGATCAGCTCGGCGTCCAGCGCCGGGTCCTCGGCGCCGAGCGCCTCCGCGCCGACCTGCGAGAACTGCCGGTAGCGGCCCTTCTGCGGGCGCTCGTAGCGGTAGAAGTTGCCCGAGTACCAGAGCTTGACCGGCAGGTTGCCGAGCTTGTGCAGGTTGGCTTCCAGGGTGGCCCGGACCACCGAGGCGGTGCCCTCGGGGCGCAGCGCGAGGTCCTCGCTGCTCTCCGGGCGCCTGGCGAGGGTGAACATCTCCTTGGTGACGATGTCGGTGGACTCGCCGACACCGCGGGAGAACAGCTTGACGTCCTCGAACACGGGGGTCTCGACGTAGCCGTACCCGGCGCGGCGCAGCGGCGCGGACAGCCGCTCGCGGATCGCCAGGTAGGCCGCGGAGTTCACCGTGGGCAGCAGGTCGTAGGTGCCCTTGGGGGCGGTGAAGGTGCTCAACTTCTCTTCCGTCACATTCCTCGTCGCGGGAAGGCTGTGCTTTCGGCGGGGCCGCCACCCCGCGCTGCCTGCTGGAGGTAGGGGTTGGTGGCGCGCTCTCGGCCGATGGTGGTCTGGGAGCCGTGGCCGGAGAGCACCACGGTCGCGTCGTCGAGGGGCAGGCACACCCGGGCCAGCGAGCGCATGATCGCGCCGCTGTCTCCGCCCGGGAGGTCGGTACGCCCGATGGAGCCGGCGAACAGCAGGTCGCCCGAGAACAGCACCGGCGGGCACCACTCACTTGAGGAGGTGGCCTCCGCAGCGGGCGTCCTGAACGTCACCGACCCCTTGGTATGGCCGGGCGCATGGTCGACGGTGAGCTGCAGGCCGGCCAGGTCGAGCACGCTGCCGTCGGTCAACTCACGGACGTCGTCCGGTTCTCCGACGGTGAGGGAGCCCATCAGCTGCTGCCCGAGGGAGCGGCCGAGGGCCTTCTCCGGGTCGGCCATCATGTACCGGTCCTCGGGGTGGATCCAGGCCGGGACGCCCGTGGCGCCGCAGACCGGGACCACCGAGGCGACGTGGTCGATGTGGCCGTGGGTGAGCAGGACCGCGACCGGCTTGAGCCGGTGCTCGCGGATCAACTCCTCGACGCCGCTTGCCGCTTCGTGCCCGGGATCGACGATCACGCACTCCTCGCCGGCGGCGGGTGCGACCAGGTAGCAGTTGGTGCCCCAGGCCCCGGCGGGGAATCCGGCGACGAACACGCGAGTCCTTCGTTTCATGCGGTGGCGGTCTTCTTTCCCCCGCAGCCTACCGGCGGCACCGGGCCGCGGGCGAACCGGTTCCCGGGCGCGTTCAGGCCTTTCTCATGTGGCGTTGATCCCGAGCTGACACGGGGGGTCCCTACACTTGGCCGCCGACAGGTGCGACGATGCGCACCCGACAGTCACAAGTCCGACTCCCCACAGCGCAGTAGGAGACACGCCCGGTGGTCAGCAGCGAACAGCGTCGGCGGGAGCTCGCCCGCGAGAAGTACAAGCGCCAGATGGAGGCGCGCGCCACGGCCGCGGCCAAGCGCAAGAAGCGCAACGCCGTGGTCGCCTCGGTGGCGGCCCTGGTGGTGCTGGCGGGCGTCGGTGCGGCCGCGGCCGGTGTGTTCAGCTCGGACAAGAAGGACGACAAGAAGGCGTCCGCCGCCCCGACCCCGTCGTCGCAGGGCAAGAAGTGGGCCGCCGAGCCGGCCATGTCGATCGACACGGCGGCGCCGTACACCGCGACGCTGGACACCTCGGCGGGCAAGGTGACCTTCTCGCTGGACGCGGCGAAGGCCCCGCACACCGTCAACTCCTTCGTGTTCCTGGCCGGCCAGCAGTTCTGGGACAACACCAAGTGCCACCGGCTCACCACCGAGGGCATCTACGTGCTCCAGTGCGGCGACCCGACCGGCACCGGCTCCGGCGGCCCGGGCTACCAGTTCACCGACGAGAACCTGACCGGCGCGACCTACCCGGCGGGCACCGTGGCGATGGCCAACGCCGGCCCGAACACCAACGGCAGCCAGTTCTTCCTGGTCTACAAGGACACCCAACTGCCGCCCAGCTACACCCCGTTCGGCAAGATCACCGGCGGCCTGGACGCGCTCCAGAAGCTCGCCCAGGCCGGCGTCAAGGGCGGCGGCACGGACGGCCCGCCGGCCACCCCGGTCGACGTGAAGAGCATCACCGCGGCCAAGGGCTGACCCGCCGCGAAAATCGACCGGCGCCGGATGCGGACAGCACCGGCGCTGGTCGCCTATGTTGCTGTTGTATAGGGTGCCCAGACCGTCGGCCGTCACCCTCGGCACGACAACGACGGCTCGGGACGGCGGACTCCATCGGTCCGCCGCACATCAACTGTGGACGACGCTCCCGCCCGTGGGCGTGGCGTCATGTGGAGGAGGCGCTGTGAGCAGCGACCCGTGGGGCCGTGTCGACGAGCAGGGGAACGTCTACGTGAGGACGGCCGACGGCGAACGCCAGGTCGGCTCCTGGCAGGCCGGCTCTCCCGAGGAGGCCCTCGCCTACTTCGAGCGCAAGTTCCAGGGCCTGGAGGCGGAGACCGCCCTCCTGGAGCACCGGGTGCGCAAGACCGACCTGGCCGCCAAGGAGGCGCAGGTCGCGCTGGAGCACCTGCGCGCGCAGGTCGTCGAGGCGCACGCGGTCGGCGACCTGGAGTCGCTGGCCAAGCGCCTGGACACGCTGGCCGGGGAGATCGAGACCCGGCAGAGCGAGCGCAAGGCCGCCCGGGCGAAGGCCCAGGAGGAGACCCGCGCCGCCAAGGAGGCGCTGGTCGCCGAGGCCGAGCAGCTCGCCGAGTCCAACCAGTGGCGGGAGGCCGGCGACCGGCTGCGCGCCCTGGTCGACAGCTGGAAGGCGCTGCCGCGCCTGGACCGCAAGAGCGACGACGAGCTGTGGCACCGCTTCTCGCACGCCCGGTCGGTGTTCTCCAAGCACCGCAAGGCGCACTTCGCGGCCCTGGACTCGGAGCGCGACAACGCCCGCACGGTCAAGGAGAAGCTGGTCGCCGAGGCCGAGCAGCTCGCCGAGTCCACCGACTGGGGCCCGACCGCGGCCGCCTACCGCGACCTGATGACCCGTTGGAAGGCCGCCGGCCGCGCCCAGCGCGAGGCGGAGGAGGAGCTGTGGGCCCGCTTCCGCGGCGCCCAGGACGTCTTCTTCCAGGCCCGGTCCGCCGCGTTCTCCGAGCGCGACGCCGAGCAGGGCGAGAACCAGAAGGCCAAGGAGGCGCTGCTGGTCGAGGCCGAGGCGATCCTGCCGATCACCGACCTGAAGGCCGCCAAGGCCGCGCTGCGCGAGGTCGCCGAGCGCTGGGAGGCCATCGGCCACGTCCCGCGCGACGCCCGTCCGAAGCTGGACGGTCGGCTGGCCACGGTGGAGCGCGCCGTCCGCGAGGCCGAGGAGGCCGAGTGGCAGCGCTCCAACCCGGAGGCCCGGGCCCGTGCCACCGGCATGACCGCGCTGCTGCAGTCCGCTGTCGACAAGCTGCAGGCCGACCTGGACAAGGCCCGCGCGGCCGGCAACGCGTCCAAGGCCGCCAAGCTGGAGGCGGAGCTGGCGGGCCGTCAGGCGCTGCTCGACCAGGCGCAGAAGTCGCTGCAGGAGTTCACCTCCTGACGCTGCGTCACTGAAGGGGCCCGGTCGCCGTACGGCGACCGGGCCCCTTCGTCGTACCCGCCCTCAGACCGTGGTCGGGGTGGCCTCGGGCTGCTGGAGCCGGTCGATGTCCAGGCTCTGGTCGGGGCCGGGGGTGGCGGACGGCACCGGGGTGCCGAACTCGCCGAAGTCGACCGCGCCGACGTCCTGCTCCAGCCGCAGCGGCACCGGCGGCCCCTGGGCGGCCACGTACAGGGTGGCGGTGCCGGTGTCGGTGCTGCGGGCCAGCGGGACGGCCGGGCGGCCCTGCACGGTGGTGGTGGCGCCCTTGGTCAGGTCACTGGTGGCGGCGCCGAGCTGGTCGGCCAGGCCGCCGAGGTCGCACAGGGTGCCGATCTCGCCGAAGTCCGGGTCGTCGCTGGTGGTCTTCAGGTACCGGTCGCCGACCTGGTCGGCGAGCGCGGACCCGCCGTGGCTCTGCCAGAACGCCTGGTCGGGTTTGACCCACAGCTGATGCCCGGCCTTGACCACCTGGAAGCCGCCCACGTCGGTCTGGCTGAGCGTGCCGGTGCAGTTGCCGTCGGTGTCCAGCCGCAGGTCCATGGTGATCGGCTGCCCGCCGCCGGCGATGGTGCCGACCGCCCGCACCGAGCGGGCGTCCCGGAGCGCCTGGGCGGAGCGCTGCAGGATCTCGGCGGCCGACAGCCCGGCCACCCCGTTGTCGACGCCGGGGGCCGGCGTGCCGGCGGTCGCGGTGGCCGCCGCGGGGCTCGCCGCGGCGGCCGGTCCGGTGGAGCCGCCCGAGCCGCCGCAGCCGGCCGTCAGGGCGGCGACGGCCGCCGCCGCGCCCGCCACCGCCGTCATCGTCCGAGTCGTGTGCACGGTGCCTCCGGGAATCAGCGGGCCGCCCCCACCCGGCCAGTGTCGGCGGGGTGGGGGCGGCCTGCACCCGGAGTGCTACTTGTTGCGGGCCGAGGTGACCCGGTACACGTCGTACACGCCTTCGACGCCGCGGACGGCCTTCAGCACGTGGCCGAGGTGCTTGGGGTCGCCCATCTCGAAGGTGAACCGGCTCATCGCCACCCGGTCGCGGGAGGTCTGCACCGCCGCGGACAGGATGTTGACGTGCTGGTCGGAGAGCACCCGGGTGACGTCCGACAGCAGCCGGGAGCGGTCCAGCGCCTCCACCTGGATGGCCACCAGGAACACCGAGGACTGGGTGGCCGCCCACTCGACGTCGATGATCCGCTCGGGCTGCTGCTGCAGGGACTCGACGTTGACGCAGTCCGCGCGGTGCACCGAGACGCCGTTGCCGCGGGTGATGAAGCCGACGATCGGGTCGCCGGGCACCGGCGTGCAGCAGCGCGCCAGCTTCACCCACACGTCGTCCACGCCCTTGACGATCACGCCCGGGTCGCCCTTGGCCCGGCGGCGCATCGAACGCGGCTGGTGGGACGGGGTGGCCGTCTCGGCGAGGTCATCGACCGCGCCGTCCTCGCCGCCCATCGCCTGGACCAGCTTCTGCACGATCGCGGGCGCGGCGACGTGGCCCTCGCCGATCGCCGCGTACAGCGAGGAGATGTCCGGGTAGCGCATCTCGTGGGCCAGCGTGACCAGCGAGTCCCCGGTGAGGATCCGCTGGATCGGCAGGCCCTGCTTGCGCATGGTCCGGGCGATCGCCTCCTTGCCCTGCTCGATCGCCTCCTCGCGGCGCTCCTTGGAGAACCAGGCGCGGATCTTGTTCCGGGCCCGCGGCGACTTCACGAAGTTCAGCCAGTCCCGGGACGGGCCGGCGTTCTCCGCCTTGGAGGTGAAGACCTCGACCGTGTCGCCGTTCTCCAGCGTCGACTCCAGCGGCACCAGCCGGCCGTTCACCCGGGCGCCGATGCACCGGCAGCCGACCTCGGTGTGCACCGCGAACGCGAAGTCCACCGGGGTGGCCTGCGCGGGCAGCGCTATCACGTCACCCTTCGGGGTGAACACGAAGACCTCGTTGCTGGACAGGTCGAAGCGCAGCGACTCCAGGAACTCGCTGGGGTCCTCGGTCTCCTTCTGCCAGTCCAGCAGCTGCCGCAGCCAGGCCATCTCGTTGACCGCGTCGGCCTTGTCGTGCTGCCGCTTGTGGGTCGGGGTGTCGGTGCGCACCTTGGACGCGCCGGCCACCGCCCGCTGCTTGTACTTCCAGTGCGCGGCGATGCCGTACTCGGCGCGGCGGTGCATGTCGAAGGTGCGGATCTGCAGTTCGACGGGCTTGCCGCCGGGGCCGATCACCGTCGTGTGCAGCGACTGGTACATGTTGAACTTGGGCATCGCGATGTAGTCCTTGAACCGCCCCGGCACCGGGTTCCACCGCGCGTGGATGGTGCCCAGCGCCGCATAGCAGTCGCGGACGGTGTCGACCAGGACCCGGATGCCCACCAGGTCGTAGATCTCGGCGAAGTCCCGGCCCCGGACGATCATCTTCTGGTAGACCGAGTAGTAGTGCTTCGGTCGGCCCGTCACCTGCGCGGTGATCCGCGCCCCGCGCAGGTCGCCCTGCACCTGGTCGATCACGGTCGCCAGGTACTCGTCGCGCTTCGGGGCGCGCTCGGCCACCAGCCGGACGATCTCGTCGTACATCTTGGGGTAGAGGATGGCGAACGCCAGGTCCTCCAGCTCCCACTTGATGGTGTTCATGCCCAGCCGGTGCGCCAGCGGGGCGTAGATCTCCAGCGTCTCGCGGGCCTTCTTCTCCTGCTTCTCCCGCTTCAGGTAGCGCATCGTGCGCATGTTGTGCAGCCGGTCGGCCAGCTTGATCACCAGGACCCGCGGGTCCTTGGCCATCGCGACGACCATCTTGCGGACGGTCTCCGCCTGCGCCGCCTCGCCGAACTTCACCCGGTCCAGCTTGGTGACGCCGTCGACCAGCAGCGCCACCGAGTCGCCGAAGTCGTGCCGCAGCGTCTCCAGGCCGTAGTCGGTGTCCTCGACGGTGTCGTGCAGCAGGCCCGCCATCAGCGTCGGCGCGTCCATCCCCAGCTCGGCCAGGATGGTCGCCACCGCCAGCGGGTGCGTGATGTACGGGTCGCCGCTCTTGCGCTTCTGCCCGCGGTGCCACTTCTCGGCCACCGCGTACGCCCGCTCGATGTCCTTGAGCAGGGCCGGGTCGGCCTTCGGGTCGTTGGCCCGGATGGTCCGGAACAGCGGCTCCAGCACCGGGTTGACCATCGAACTGCGCTGTCCGCCCAGCCGGGCCAGGCGAGCCCGCATGCCGCCGGGCGAAGGGCGGGAGCTGGCAGTCGCAGCCGTGGGCACAACCTCGTCGGGCAAGGACACTCCTACGTGCGGACGGATCAACCTTCATCGTACCGGCGGCGCGACAGGCTTCCGCGTTCGGCCGACCCCCTACAGCGAAAGCCGCCCGGGAACGGAATCTGTTCCCGGGCGGCCCACCTGCGATCGGATCGGTCAGACCACGACCAGGGTCTCCAGCGGCGCACCGTGCAGGTGCGGGACGAGCCGCTCACGGCCCGTCAGGAAACCGAGCTCCATCAGCACCACGACGCCCACCAGCTCGGCGCCGGCCTCCTGGACCAGGTCCAGCGAGGCGGCGATGGTGCCGCCGGTGGCCAGCACGTCGTCCACCACCAGCACCTTCTCGCCGGGGGCGAACGCGTCGCACTGCACCTCCAGCGTCGCCGACCCGTACTCCAGGTCGTACGAGCGGGAGAACACGTCGCCGGGCAGCTTGCCCTTCTTGCGGATCGGGACGAACCCGAGTCCGGCCGCGACCGCGGCGGGCGCGGCCAGCACGAACCCCCGCGCCTCCAGGCCGACCACCTTGGTGGCGCCGAGTTCCTTCGCCCGCTCGGCCAGCGCCCGGGTCAGCGCGCCGAACGCCTCGGCGTCGGCCAGCAGGGGGGCGATGTCCTTGAACAGGACGCCCGGCTTCGGGTAGTCCTGCACGTCCCGGATCCGGCTGTTGAGCAGCTCGGTCAGGGCGGGGTCGATGGTGGAGGTCACGGGGGTTCCTTAACGACGCGGGGTTCAGCGCTTGCCGGACGGCCGTCCCTTGCCCCGGGTGCGGCTGGTCGGCTGGTTACGCTGTCCGACCATACCTGCCGGGACCTCCTCGTCGATCATCACGTCCTCGCCGCGCTCGGCGGCCTCCTCGGCCGCCTTGGCCTCGGACGCCCGGCGCTGCGCGACCCGCTTGGTCAGCGCCTTCATCTCCGGGGTCTGCTCCTTGAGCTGCGCGAGCAGCGGGGTGGCGACGCAGATCGAGGAGTAGGCGCCGGCCGCGAGGCCGATGAACAGGGCCAGCGAGATGTCGTTGAGGGTGCCCGCGCCGAGCAGGCCGCCGCCGATGAACAGCAGCGCGGAGACCGGCAGCAGCGCCACGACCGTGGTGTTGATGGAACGCACCAGGGTCTGGTTGAGGCCGTGGTTGGCGGCCTCGCTGTAGGTGCGGCGGGACTGCTTGGTGAGGCCCCGGGTGTTCTCCTTCACGGTGTCGAAGACGACGACCGTGTCGTAGAGCGAGTAGCCGAGGATGGTCAGGAAGCCGATCACGGTGCCCGGGGTGACCTCGAAGCCGACCAGGGCGTAGACGCCGATGGTGATCAGCAGGTCGTGGATCAGGGCGACCAGGGCGGCCACCGCCATCCGCCACTCGAAGGCGATCGCCAGGTAGACGGTGACCAGGACCATGAAGATGATCAGGCCGGTCAGCGCCTTCTTGGAGATGTCGGCACCCCAGGAGGGGCCGATCACCTGGGCGTTGATGTCCTTCTCCTCGACACCGACGGCCTGCGAGAACTCCTTGGTGAAGGTCGCCGCCGACACCGACTCCTCGGCGCTGATCTGGATCCGGACGTCACCCTTGTCGGTGGTCTGCACCAGCGCGGTGTTGGAGTTGGTGATCTTGTTGGCGGTGTCCTTCGCCTGCGACACCGACAGCCCGGGCTTGTGCACGGTGTAGACCGAGCCGCCCTTGAACTCGATGCCCAGGTGCAGGCCCATGGCCAGGCCGATCGCGGCCACCAGGACGATCACCGCGGAGATCGAGTACCAGATCTTCCGCTTGCCGACGAAGTCGAACGAGACCTCGCCCTGGTAGAGGCGGTGACCGATGTTGCGGAGCGACATGGGTCAGACCTCCTGGGTCTGCTGGGAGGGGGCGGGACGGCGGCGGGAGCCGCGGATCGGCGGACGGGCGCCGAGCCGCTTCGGGTCCAGGCCGGACCACGGGTGACCACTGGAGAAGAACTTGGTGCGGGCCAGCAGCGTGATCAGCGGCTTGGTGAACAGGAAGATCACCACGACGTCGAGCAGCGTGGTCAGACCCAGCGTGAACGCGAAGCCCTGCACCTTGCCGACCGACACCAGGTACAGCACCGCGGCACACAGGAACGACACGAAGTCCGACACCAGGATGGTGCGCCGGGCCCGCGGCCAGGCCCGCTGCACGGCGGGCCGCAGCTGGGCGCCCTCGCGGACCTCGTCCCGGATGCGCTCGAAGTACACGATGAACGAGTCGGCGGTGATGCCGATCGCGACGATGGCGCCGCAGACCGCGGGCAGGTTCAGCGCGAAGCCGACGCCGGCGCCCAGCAGGCTCATGATCGACCAGGTCAGGACCGCGGAGACCGCCAGACCGGCGATCGAGACCAGGCCCAGGCCGCGGTAGTAGACCAGCGAGTAGATGACCACCAGCACCATGCCGATCAGACCGGCGATCAGGCCGGCCTCCAGCTGCTCGGAGCCGAGCTGCGGGGAGACGGTGGTGACGTCGCTCTTCACGAAGTCCAGCGGGAGCGCGCCGTAGCTGAGCACGTTGCCCAGCGACTTGGCGTCGTCCTGGGTGAAGGTGCCGGAGATGACCGCGCTGCCGCCGGTGATCGACTCGCTCACGTACGGGTGCGAGACCACCTGGCCGTCCAGCACGATGGCGAACTGGTTCGCCGGGGCCGGCTGGGTGGCGAGCTTGCCGGTGGTGGACGCGAAGGCGTTCGAGCCGGCGTCGTTGAACGACAGGTCGACCATCCAGCCCTTGGCGGACTGGGTGTCGTAGACGGCCTGCGCCTTGGTGACGTCCTGGCCGTTCACGGCGACGCCGCCGAGCGCGAACTTGTACCAGATGCTCTGCTCGGCGTCGTACGAGCAGGCCACGGCCGGCGCGGACGGGTCGCTGGCCTTCTGGTAGTTCTGCCGCTGCTCCTTGACCGAGCAGTCCAGCGCGTTGAACTGCTGCTGCAGTTCGGCCGGGACGGTGCCCTGGGTCAGCGCGGCGCTCACGTCGGCCGGGTTGGTCGGCGTGGTCGGGGCGCTCGGGGCGGCGGAGCCGGTGGCGGGGGCCGAGGCGGAACCGCTCGGGTCGGCCTGCAGGGCGCCGGACAGGGCGCGGCCGGCCTTGGTGGCCGAGGAGCTCGGCGAGGCGGGCGCGGAGGCGCTGCCGGAGGCGGCCGGGCTGGCCGAGCCGCTGGGCGCCGTCGACGGCGCGCTGCTCGGCTGCGGCTGGGCGCTGATGCCGGTCGGCGCGGTGGCCAGCACCGGGCGGAAGTACAGCTTCGCGGTGTCACCGACCTTGTCGATGGACTCCTGCGTGTTACCACCGTCGGGGATGTTGACGATGATGTTGCTGTTGCCCTGGGTCTGGACCTCCGCCTCGGAGACGCCCATGCCGTTGACGCGCTTCTGGATGATGCCGACCGCGGTGTCGAGGTTTGCCTTGTTGATCGCGGAAGGATCGTCCGACTTGGCGGTCAGCGTGACGCTGGTGCCACCGGCGAGGTCGATACCGAGACGCGGCTTGGTGTAGCCCGTCCCGAACATGAGGGCCACCAGGCCGACGGTGACCACCAGAATGAGCGCCAGCGCCCGCCCCGGGTATCCGTCGCGCGACCGCGACTTGGGTGTTGCCACCTTGTTCGTTTCTCCCTGTCCATGCCGCTCGGCGGCCGACCCCGGGCCCCGCACAGGGCGGGGCCCGGAAGAGACGGACGCACGGCGGCCCAAGAGGTCCTGTGGGCTCGCGGCGGATGCCGCTGGTCGGGGAAGAGAGGCCCCCCCGGCCGTACTACTTGCTCTCGGGAGCCTCGGCGCCGGCCTTCGCCTCGTCCTTGGACAGGCTCAGCGGCTTCTCGTCGGCGTCCGTACCCTCGACGGCCTCGACCGCGTCCTCCTCCGACTCGTCCTCGGCGGGACGGCCGTTGATGATCGCGTCGTACTCGAGCGGCTCCAGGACCGCCGCGATGGCGCCCTTGGTGTAGTGCGCCACCACGCCGGGAGCGACCTCGAGCTCGATCGTCTCGTCGTTGACCGCCTTGACCACGGCGTACATGCCGCCGATGGTGCGGACACCCGAACCCGGCTGCAGAGCGGACTGCATGGTCTGCATCTGCGCCTGCCGCTTCTTCTGCGAGCGGAACATCAGGAAGATCGCCAGGAGCGGGAGGAGGAGGATGATGTAGTTCACAGCCAGGGTCCTTTGTCGGCCGCCCACCGGGCGGCCAGTGCGTGTACGTCGGCCCGTCGGGCGAGAGGGGCGGTCCGGCGGAGTCTAGGCGACCCGCACTGAACGGACAACGCCAAGCATGCCAGTGTGGCGCCGAAAGTGGCGAGCCTTGGCATGGACATAAACCGCCGATAAGGCAACCCGGTTACGCCTGGCCGTCCGCCCAGAGTTCGGGCTGCGGCCCGCGCGGCGCCCGGGTCGACTGCGGCGGGGTCAGCCCCAGGTGCTGCCAGGCCGCCGCCGTCGCGATCCGCCCGCGCGGGGTACGCGCCAGCAGTCCTTCCCTTACCAGGAAGGGCTCGGCGACCTCCTCCACGGTCTCCGCCTCCTCCCCCACGGCGACCGCCAGGGTGGACAGACCGACCGGTCCGCCGCCGAAGAGCTTCAGCAGCGCCTCCAGCACCGCGCGGTCCAGCCGGTCCAGTCCGCGCGCGTCGACCTCGTACACCTCCAGCGCCCGCGCCGCGATCTCCCGGGTGACCAGACCGTCGTGGCGGACCTGCGCAAAATCCCTCACCCGGCGCAACAGCCGGTTGGCGATGCGGGGCGTGCCGCGCGAGCGGCCGGCGATCTCCGCCGCGCCCGCCGGGTCGATCTCCACGTCCAGCAGCCCCGCCGAACGGTGGACCACCCGCTCCAGCTCGGCCGGCGCGTAGAACTCCATGTGGCCGGTGAACCCGAACCGGTCGCGCAGCGGCGGCGGCAGCAGACCGGCCCGGGTGGTCGCCCCGACCAGCGTGAACGGCGGCAGCTCCAGCGGGATCGCGGTCGCCCCCGGGCCCTTGCCGACGATCACGTCGACCCGGAAGTCCTCCATCGCCATGTACAGCATCTCCTCGGCGGGCCGGGACATCCGGTGGATCTCGTCGAGGAACAGCACCTCGCCCTCGGTCAGCGAGGACAGGATCGCCGCCAGGTCGCCGGCGTGCTGGATCGCCGGGCCTGAGGTGATCCGGATCGGCGCGTTCAGCTCCGCCGCGATGATCATCGACAGCGTGGTCTTGCCCAGCCCGGGCGGGCCGCTCAGCAGCACGTGGTCCGGCGCCGCACCGCGCTGACGGGCCGCCTGCAGCACCAGCGAGAGCTGCTCGCGCACCCGCTCCTGGCCGATGAACTCCTCCAGCATCCGCGGCCGCAGCGCCGCCTCCACCGCCTGGTCCTCGCCGTCGGCGGACGCCGTCACCAGGCGGTCAACGGGCTCGGACTCGTACGGACTCATCGGAAAACGGCTCCCCATTGTCGATTTGGTGACGGATCGTCAGATTGCTTCGGCGATGCTCAGCGGGCCCGGTTCAGACCCCGCAGCGCGAGCCGCAGCAGCGCGCCCACGTCCGGCGTGGCCTGCGCCTCGGCGTCCGGCGTCACCCGGGTCACCGCCTCGTCCGCCTCCCGCGGAGCGTAGCCCAGGCCCACCAGCGCCGAATGCAGCTGCTCGTGCCACGGCGCCGGGCCGGTCGCCACCGGCTTCTGCGCCGGCACCGTCCCGTGCGGGACGCCCAGCTTGTCCTTGTACTCCAGCAGCAGCTTCGCCGCCTTCGCCTTGCCGATCCCCGGCACCGCGATCAGCGCCTTCTCGTCACCGCTCGCCACCGCCACCCGCAGCGCCTCCGGCGAATGCACCCCCAGAATCGCCTGCGCCAGCTTCGGCCCGACCCCCGGCGCCGCCTGCAGCACCTCGAACGTCGCCCGCTCGTCGTCGTCCACGAACCCGAACAGCGTCAACGAGTCCTCCCGCACCACGAGGGACGTCGCCAGCCGCGCCACCTCCCCCACCCGCAGCGCCGCCAACGTCGACGGCGTGCACTGCACCGCCATCCCCACGCCCCCGACCTCCACCACGGCCACCCCGGCCCCCACCACCGCAACCGGGCCCTGCACAAAGGCGATCATGGTGAAGTCGTTTCCTTTCGAAGGTGGGAGCTTTCGGGACCTGCGGGGGTGCGCCCCGTCAGGGGCGCGTGGAGTTGCGCGGCCGGCCGGGCACTCTGCCGTACGCCGCCCGGGGCGCGCCGCTCTGCTGCTCGGACGGCTCCGCGGCCGGGGTGCCGTGCCAGGTGCCGCCGGCGGTGTGCGCCTTGATCGCCGCCGTCAGGCGGTTGGTGGTGCCGCCGCGCCAGATGTGGCAGATGGCCAGCG
>NZ_BMRI01000012.1:113281-122189 GCF_014648555.1 Kitasatospora griseola | reverse complement strand
CCAGGGCGTCCGCCGCGTCGGCGGGCTTGGGCGGGGCGTCGAGGCGCAGGAGGCGGGTGACCATGGCGGTGACCTGGGCCTTGTCGGCGCGGCCGGAGCCGGTGACCGCCGCCTTGACCTCGCTCGGGGTGTGCAGGGTGACGGGGATCCCCCGCCGGGTGGCGCAGAGCACGGCGACGGCGGAGGCCTGCGCGGTGCCCATCACGGTGCGGACGTTGTGCTGCGCGAACACCCGCTCGACGGCGACGAGTTCGGGCGAGTAGCGGTCGAGCCACTCCTCCAGCCCGCGTTCGACGGCGAGCAGTCGCGGCCCGAGGTCGTCCCCCGGCGGCGTCCGCACCACGCCCACGCCGAGCATCGTCAACTGCCGCCCGGGCAGCCCTTCGACGACTCCGACGCCGCACCTGGTCAGCCCAGGGTCCACACCCAGCACTCGCACGAGCCCTGCCCCACCTCTCTCCGACCCGGGAAGGCTACCCCTGACCACGGACAACCGTCCCCGGACACGCCTCCGCCCGGCGGCCGCGAGCGGTCACCGGGCGGAGGAGCCGAGAACGAAGGACTCAGGCGTCCAGCTCGGCCATGATCTCGTCCGAGACGTCGAAGTTGGCGAAGACGTTCTGCACGTCGTCGCTGTCCTCCAGCGCGTCGATCAGCTTGAAGATCTTGCGGGCGCCGTCGGCGTCCAGCTCGACCTGCATGCTGGGCACGAAGTTGGCGTCGGCGGAGTCGTAGTCGACGCCCGCGTCGACCAGCGCGGTGCGGACGGCGACCATGTCGGTGGCCTCGGAGATCACCTCGAAGGCCTCGCCGAGGTCGTTGACCTCTTCGGCGCCGGCGTCCAGGACGATGTCGAGGACCTTGTCCTCGTCCACGCCGTCGGCCTTGGGGACGATCACCACGCCCTTGCGGTTGAACAGGTAGGACACCGAGCCCGGGTCGGCCATGTTGCCGCCGTTGCGGGTCATCGCGACGCGGACGTCGGAGGCCGCGCGGTTGCGGTTGTCGGTGAGGCACTCGATCAGGACGGCCACGCCGTTCGGGCCGTAGCCCTCGTACATGATCGTCGAGTAGTCGGCGCCGCCGGCCTCCGCACCGGAGCCGCGCTTGACGGCCCGGTTGATGTTGTCGATCGGGACGGAGCTCTTCTTCGCCTTCTGGATGGCGTCGTAGAGCGTCGGGTTGCCCGCGGGGTCGCCGCCGCCGGTACGAGCCGCCACCTCGATGTTCTTGATCATCTTGGCGAAGAGCTTGCCGCGCTTGGCGTCGATCGCGGCCTTCTTGTGCTTGGTGGTAGCCCACTTAGAGTGGCCGGACATCGCCAGCTCCTTTTCGTCGCCAATGGGAAATGAACAGGGGAGATCTTACCGGTGCCGCACTGCGGGGTGGCACACGGTCACCGCGCCGCGCCTAGCGCGCGGCGGCCTCGACCATCCGCACGAAGTACTCGTGGACGCGGTGGTCGCCGGTCAGCTCCGGGTGGAAGGAGGTGGCCAGCAGGTTGCCCTGGCGGACCGCCACGATCCGGGCGTCCGGGCCGTCGGCGGCGGGCACCTCGGCCAGCACCTCGACGCCCGCGCCGACCGACTCGACCCAGGGGGCGCGGATGAACACGCCGGTGACCGGCTCGGCCATGCCCTCGAACGGGATGGCGGTCTCGAAGGACTCGTTCTGCCGGCCGAAGGCGTTCCGACGGACCGTCATGTCGATGCCGCCGACGGTCTCCTGGTCGTCCCGGCCGTCCAGGATCTTGTCCGCCAGCATGATCATGCCGGCGCAGGTGCCGTAGACCGGCATGCCGGCCCGGACCCGCTCGCGCAGCGGGTCCATCAGGCCGAACAGCACCGCCAGCTTGGAGATGGTGGTGGACTCGCCGCCGGGCATCACCAGGGCGTCGACCTCGGCGAGCTCCTCGGGGCGGCGGACCGGACGGGCCAGCGCGTCGGCGGCGGCCAGCGCCACCAGGTGCTCACGGACGTCGCCCTGGAGGGCGAGGACGCCGATGGTGGGGGTGCTCACGGTGTCACTACCTCTTCATCTCGAACTACGGGCCGGGAAAGCCCACGGAGCGGCCCGCCGCGCCGATTGCTCGCGCGACGGGCCGGGACCGGGGGACGCGGACCGGAACCGTCGGTCCGATCCGCTCCCCGGCAGTGCTTACCAGCCGCGGTTGGCGTAGCGCTCCGACTCCGGCAGGGTGTCGCAGTTGATGCCGACCATGGCCTCGCCCAGGTTGCGGGAGGCGTCCGCGATGACCTTCGGGTCGTCGAAGAAGGTGGTGGCCTTCACGATGGCCGCGGCGCGCTTGGCCGGGTCGCCGGACTTGAAGATGCCGGAGCCGACGAACACGCCCTCGGCGCCCAGCTGGCGCATCAGCGCGGCGTCGGCCGGGGTGGCCACGCCACCGGCGGAGAACAGCACGACCGGCAGCTTGCCGAGCTCGGCGACCTCGCGGACCAGCTCGTACGGGGCGCGCAGCTCCTTGGCGGCGGCGTACAGCTCGTTGTTGTCGAAGCCGCGCAGCTTGGCGATCTCGTTCTTGATCTGGCGCAGGTGGCGGACGGCCTCGACCACGTTGCCGGTGCCGGCCTCGCCCTTGGAGCGGATCATGGCCGCGCCCTCGGCGATCCGGCGCAGGGCCTCGCCCAGGTTGGTGGCGCCGCAGACGAAGGGGGTGGTGAACGCCCACTTGTCGGAGTGGTTGATCTCGTCGGCCGGGGTCAGCACCTCGGACTCGTCGATGTAGTCGACGCCGAGCGACTGCAGGACCTGGGCCTCGACGAAGTGGCCGATGCGGGACTTGGCCATCACCGGAATGGAGACCGCCTCGATGATCTCCTCGATCATGTTCGGGTCGGACATCCGGGCCACGCCGCCGTCCTTGCGGATGTCGGCGGGCACCCGCTCCAGCGCCATGACGGCGACAGCGCCGGCGTCCTCGGCGATCTTCGCCTGCTCGGCGTTGACCACGTCCATGATCACACCGCCCTTGAGCTGCTCGGCCATGCCGCGCTTGACCCGGGCGGTACCGATCTGCGGCTGGTCTGCGGTGGTGGGGGTGGTGGACACGTAAGACCTCACTCAGGGATGAACCGGTGCTATCGACCTATCGTAGGCCTGCGGGGGTGGGGACCCATACGCCACATGGTCCAGCGTCACCAACGGCATACGACAATCAGGCCAGAGCACCACGGACGGGTGACAGTGGGCGAGAAATCAGCGCCCAGCCTACGCGGGCGCTCCCTCGGGCGTGAGCGCCGTCGGCGGTTCGTCGTCCATCTCGAACGCCATGGGGAACGGCGCCCGCCCCGCAAGCCGGAAGTAGCGCACCAGCCGGTGCTCGCGCACCGCCCGCGCCGCCCGCACCGCGTCGTTGTGGAACCGCCGTGCCATCGGCACCCGGCGCACCGCCTCCACCAGGTCGCGCACCGCGTCCTCGCCGCCCGGGGCCGCCCGCAGCGCCGCGACCTGCTCCGGCTCGTCCAGCACCGCGCGCAGCGCCAGGCTCAGCTCGCTCTCCGCCACCTCGCGCTGCTCGTCCTGCGCCTGCCGGGCCGCGTGCGCGGCCTCCAGCAGCAGGATCGACGCGGCCGGGTCGAGCAGCGAGGAGGTGGCCAGCTCCATCGCCACCGACGCCCGGCGCAACAGCTGGGCGTCCAGCGAGGCCCGGGCGGCGTCGATCCGGGCGTGCAACCGGTCGAGCCTGCCCGCCGTCCAACTCAGGTAGACGGCGAACAGTACGACGGCCGCGAGGGCCCAGATCCAGGTAGTCACGGGGCGTTACGGTACCCGGCTCAGCCGCCGAAGACCGCCGAGCGGTAGGAGTCCCGGTCGGTCTCGGTGACCGACACCGCGGCCTGCACCGCCCCCGGGTCGGCGCCCAGGTACTCCGGCAGCGCCGCCACCGTCGCCTCCGCGAGCGCCGCCTTGGCCTGCGCCGACCGGCCCGGGAAGATCTCGAACTCGACCGCCACCAGCGCGTACGTCTCGGCGTCCGCGCCGACCACCGCCTCCTCGGTGCGCCGGAAACGGGTCTTGCAGGCCTCCGGCTTGGCGTCGATCAGCTTCACCGCCAGCCGGTTCAGGGCCAGCCCGAATCCGCGCCGGTCGAAGCAGTCGGCGAGCCGGTCGGTGTAGTCGACGGTGATCAGCGGCATGGTGGTACCTCTCGCGAGCAGGGTGGTTCAGCGACCAAGACGCGTGCGCCAGCCGGACGGTTCGGCCTCGGCGACCGGCGGACGACCGTCGGTGACCGTCTCGTACACCGACAGCACCTCCGCCCCGACGGTCTCCCAGTCGAATCGCCGCACGTGCCGGGAGGCGGCCTCGCGCAGCGCCAGCAGCCGTTCGGGGCTGCCGAGCAGTTTCACCGCGGCGGCCGCCAGCGCGTCCGCGTCCTCCACCGGGAACAGTTCGCCGGCCGCGCCGCCGTCCAGCACCTGGCGGAACGCGTCCAGGTCGCTGGCCAGCACCGGCGCACCCGCCGACATCGCCTCGACCAGGATGATGCCGAACGACTCGCCGCCGGTGTTCGGCGCCACGTACAGGTCGACGCTGCGCAGCAGCCGGGCCTTGTCGCGGTCCGAGACCATGCCGAGGAACTCGACCTGCGCCCGCACCTCGGCGGGCAGGCCCGCCACCGCCTCCTCCTCGTCGCCCTTGCCGGCCACCAGCAGCCGCACCCCGGGGCGCTCGGCGAGGATCCGCGGCAGCGCCGCCAGCAGCGTCGGCAGGCCCTTGCGGGGCTCGTTGATCCGGCCGATGAAGCCGATCGTGCCCGGCCCGCCGTCGGCGGCGCCGCCCTGCCACTTCGGGTCCGGCTCGGCGTCCGCGAAGAACCGCACGTCCACGCCGTTCGGGATCACCACCGCGTCGCCGCCCAGGTGCTCCACCAGGGTGCGCCGGGCGTACTCCGACACCGCGATCCGGCCGGACATCTTCTCCAGGCCCGGCTGCAGGATCGGCGAGGCCGCGATCATCGCCCGCGACCGCGGGTTCGAGGTATGGAACGTCCCCACCATCGGCCCGGACGCCGCCCAGGCCGCCAGCATCGACAGCGACGGCGAGTTCGGCTCGTGCACGTGCAGCACGTCGAACCGGCCCTCGCGCAGCCACCGCCGCACCCGGGCCGCCGACAGGATGCCGAAGCTCAGCCGCGCCACCGACCCGTTGTACGGCACCGCGACGGCCCGCCCCGCGGACACCACGTACGGCGGCAGCGCGTCCTCGTCCTCCGCCGGGGCCAGCACCGACACCTCGTGACCCAGCCGGATCAGGTGCTCCGCCAAGTCCCGGATGTGGAACTGCACACCGCCCGGCACGTCCCAGTCGTACGGGCAGACCACGCCGATCCTCACCGCTCCGCCCTCCGCGGCGTCAGGTCGGCCAGCCACAGCTTCTGCAGCATGTGCCAGTCCGTCGAGTGCTCCCGGATCGACTCCGCCCACACGTCGGCCATCGTCTGCGTCATCGCCACGACCTGCTCCTGCCGCTCGCCCACGCCGGACGGCACCACCTCCGGGTGCACCTCCGCGCGCAACACCGGCCCGTCGTACCAGAGCGTGACCGGGAACAGCGCCGCACCGGTGCGCTGCGCGAGCGCCGCCGGGCCGGCCGGCATCCGGGTCGGCTCGCCGAAGAAGTCCACCTGGACACCCGCCTCCGACAGGTCCCGGTCGCCGACCAGGCACACCAGCCGGCCCTCGCGCAGCCGCCGCGCCAGCGTCCCCACCACCGACACCTGGGAGCCGGTCAGCGCCAGCACCTCCATGCCGAGGCTCTCCCGGTACGCCACGAACCGGTCGAACAGCGACTCCGGCTTCAACCGCTCGGCGACCGTGGTGAACGGGAACCCGCCCGCGGACGCGATCCACGCGCCCGCCAGGTCCCAGTTCGCCATGTGCGGCAGCGCCAGCACCGCGCCGCGCCCCGCCGCCATCGCCTCGTTCAGCTGATCCAGGTTCTTCACCGTTATCGCCTGCGCGACCCGCTCCCGGCTCCAGGTCGGCAGCCGGAACGACTCCATCCAGTACCGCATGTACGACCGCATGCCGGCCCGGGACAGCTCCCGCAGCCGGGTCGCGTCCGCATCCGGGTGGACCCGCGCCAGATTGGCCTCCAGCTGCCGCACCCCCTTGCCCTGCCGTCGCCACGCCACCTCGGCGATGGTGTTGAACAGGCCGCGGGCCACCGGCTCCGGCAGGTGCTTCAGCCCCGCCCAACCGGCCGCATAGGCCGCGTCGACCAACCGCTCCTTCACTCGACCCCCTCGGCGGCGCCCGCCGCCTCCAGCTCGGCCGCCTCCCGGCGCACCGTCAGCATCCGCTGGGCCACCGTCACCAGGCTGCCCACCGCGACCACCCACAGGGCGACCGGCAGCAGCCACTCGATGTACGGCACCCCGAACTTGTGCAGGCCCGCGAAACCGGCCGCCACCAGGCTGATCACCAGCCGCTCGGCCCGCTCCACCAGACCCGACACGTTCACCGGGAAGCCCAGCGACTCCCCACGCGCCTTGGTGTACGACACCACCTGGCCGCTGGCCAGACAGAAGATCGACACCGCGCACAGGACGTCGTTGTCGCCCTTGCCGGCGTACCACATCGCCAGACCGCCGAAGATCGCCGCGTCGGCGACCCGGTCGAGCGAGGAGTCCAGGAACGCACCCCACTTGCTGGACCGGCCCGCCTGGCGGGCCATGTTGCCGTCCACCAGGTCGGAGAAGATGAACAGGGTGATGGTGATCGTGCCCCAGAAGAACTCCCCGCGCGGGAAGAACACCAGGGCGCCCGCCACCGACCCGGCTGTACCGATCAGCGTGACCGCATCCGGACTGACACCCCACCGCAGCAGCATCGCCGCGAACGGGGTGAGGACACGTGTGAAGAAGCCACGCGCGTACTTGTTGAGCATGGCCTTCCGGTCCGCTCCGCTCCTCGGTTGGCGCCCGCGAGCCGCTTGCCCGCCGGGCGGCCGCGCGGATGGCCCCGCCCGGCTGGACAATGGTATCCACGCTGATCGAGCGGCAGGAGGCCAGCCATGCCGGACCGGACAGCCCACTCCCCCGCCACACCCGCCGACCGACCCGGCCGGCTCCGCAACCTCGCCCTGGTCGGGGCGGGCGGAGCCGGCAAAACCACCCTCGCCGAGGCCCTCGCCCTCACCGCCGGCGCCCTGACCAGGCCCGGCACCGTCCCCGACGGCACCACCGTCGCCGACTGGGAGGACATCGAGCACCAGCAGCAGCGCTCGGTCCAGTTCGCGCTCCTCCCGCTCCCCTGGCAGGACCTCACCGTCAACGTGCTCGACACCCCCGGCTACGCCGACTTCGCCGGCGAGCTCCACGCCGCCCTGCGCGCCGCCGAAGCCGCCGTCTTCGTCCACTCCGCCGCCGACGAGACCGTCGCCCGCCCCGTCCGGGCCCTGTGGCAGAGCTGCGAGGCCGCCCACCTCCCGCGCGCCCTCGCCCTCACCCACCTCAACACCGCCCGGGTCCGCCTCGACGACGTCCTGCGGATGCTCCAGGACACCCTCGGCACCCCCGACACCGTCCGCCTGCTGCACCACCCCGACCTGCGCGACGGTCACCTGCACGGCAGCACCGACCTGCTCACCGGCCGCGCCTACGGCAAACCCGACGCCCCCGGCGACCTCACCGCCGAACGCGCCCGCCTGGTCGAGGCGCTGGCCGGCGAGGACGACACCCTGATGGAGCGCTACCTCGACGGCGCCGACCTCGACACCGCCGCGCTCACCGCCGGACTGCGCCGCGAGTTCCTCGCCGGCACCCTGCACCCGGTCCTCGCCACCGCCCCCGACGGCACCGGCTGCGACGCCCTGCTCGACCTGGTCGCCGCCGCCTTCCCCTCCCCCGCCGACCGCGCCGACGACCTCCCCGCCGCCGACCCCGACGCCCCGCTCACCGCCCAGGTCGTCCAGACCGGCGAGGACCCCTACCTCGGCCGCCTCAGCCTGCTGCGGATCTTCACCGGCACCCTCCGCCCCGACACCACCGCCCACCTGCCCGACGGCACCGACGAACGCCTCACCGCCCTGCACAGCCCGTTCGGCCACCAGCTGCGCCCCGTCCCGCAGGCCGTCGCCGGCGACCTGGTCACCGTCGCCAAGCTCACCGCCGCCCGCACCGGCGACACCCTCACCACCGACGGCGCCGTGCTGCCGCCCTGGCCGCTGCCCGAGGCCCTGCTGCCCACCGCCGTCCAAGCCCGCTCCAAGGCCGACGAGGACAAGCTCTCGCAGGCCCTCGGCCGGCTCACCGCCCAGGACCCGGCGCTGCGTGTCGAGCAGAACCCCGACACCCACCAGCTCGTCCTGTGGTGCACCGGCGAGGCCCACCTCGCCGTCACCCTCGACCGGCTCACCGACCGGCACGGCGTCCACGTCGAGACCGTCCCCTACGAGGTCGCCCTCCGGGAGACCTTCGCCGCCCCCGCCAGCGGCCACGGACGGCACGTCAAACAGTCCGGCGGCCACGGCCAGTACGCGATCTGCGACCTCACCGTGGAACCGCTGCCCGGCGGCGGCTTCGAATTCGTCGACCGGGTCGTCGGCGGCGCCGTCCCGCGCAACTTCGTCCCGTCCGTCGAGAAGGGCGTCCGCGCCCAACTCGCCCACGGCCTGCACGGCCACCCGATGACCGACGTCCGGGTCACCCTCACCGACGGCAAGGCGCACTCCGTCGACTCCTCCGACGCCGCCTTCCAGACCGCCGCGGCGCTCGCCCTCAGGGAAGCCGCCGACCACACCGACGTCCGGGTCCTGGAACCCGTCGACGAAGTCCGGGTGCTGCTGCCCGACGAGTACCAGGGCGCCGTCCTCACCGACCTGTCCGCCCGCCGCGGCCATGTCCTCGGCACCGAGATCGGCGGGCCGGGTCTGAGCCTGGTCC
>NZ_BMRI01000012.1:107084-113258 GCF_014648555.1 Kitasatospora griseola | reverse complement strand
GCGCCGAGGTCCCCGAACTCGAACTCGCCCGCTACCCGCTCGACCTGCGCTCGCTGTCGCACGGAACCGGCCAGTTCACCCGCAGCTACCTGCGCCACTCGCCGATGCCCGCGCACCTCGCCGCCCAGTACGCCACGGCGGGCTGACGGCGTTCAGGAACGGCGCGGCAGCGCGCACGCCTTCGTGCCACCGGGCATCTGGTCCCGGTGGCGCGCCACCCAGCGATAGACCACGCCGGCGAGCGGGCGCACCGGCGCCAGCGCCAGCAGGCCGCCCGCCCACGCCCACGGCCCGCCCGACCGCATCAGCAGCCGCGCCACCGCCTGCGCGCCGCCGTACACCTTGCGGTCCGGCGTGATCCACAGCACCTCGCGGGACGCCCGCTCCTCCGACACCTGCCCGCCGGTGAACTCGGCCAGCGCCTCCAGATCCGCGAACTGGAACGCCACCGCCTCCCACCCCGCCGAGGACAGGCTCTGCCGCGGATAGCGCTCCGCCCACCGCACGCAGCTCGAACAGAACGCGCAGTCACCGTCGAAAACCAGCACCGGCCCCGGTGCGAACGCACTCGTCATGGCGCGATCCTAAACCCGTGCGTCGAAGTCCCCGTGGCGGGGCAACATCTCCCCGAAACCGGTTCGCGCGGCCGAGATGTGACCCAGGATCAGTTGATGATCCGCACGGGCGGGCCGCTACGCGGTAACCTGCCACAGACCATCAGGGGAGGAGGAGCTGCTCAGGTGACTCAGCTCGACATGACGCCGGGCGCGCAGGTACCACGGACGGACGTCGGTCATCAGACCGCGGTCACCCAGGCGTTCTCCTCCGCCGCCTACCGCACCGGCGACTACAACGAACTCGGGGCGCTCGCCGGGATCTCGGTCAAGCCCGGCAAGTTCGCCCTGTTCCGGCCCAGCGCCGGCGAGGCGTTCAGCCGCGCCCTGATCGACCGCACCCTCGGCGGCGGCCGCAAACCCATCGTGCCCTCGCACGGCACGGACGTCCGGATGGTCGTCGAGCACTGCCTCGCCGCCCAGGACCTGCGCGAGGCCCGCGACCGCCGGCTCGCCATCCTCAGCGTGGTCTGCGGCCTGCTCTTCCTGCCCGGCACGCTGATCTGGCTCGCCGCGTACCAGGCCCGCGCCTGGCTCGGCGCCAAGAAGTCCGCCGCCCGGGACGGCTTCATCGGCACGCTGGCCCTGCTGCTCGCCGCCGGCCTCACCCTGTTCCTGGCGATCCGCCCGCCGGCCGACGGCCTGCTCGGCCTCTACTGCCGGATCGTGATGATCGGCCCCGTCATCGGCTGGTACCTCGCCCGCCGCACCGTGGTCGCCTCCGTCATGCAGCAGCGCGCCCGCTGGGGCGACCTGGTCGGCGGCAGCGCCGTCGCCGCCGTCGTCCCGAAGGCCGTCCCCAAGGACGACCTCGACAAGAAGGCCAACGAGCTCCGGGCCGGCCTCGATCGCCTCACCCGCGAGCAGAACACCAACGTCCAGCACTACGCCGGTCCCAAGGGCATCCTCGGCATCGGCGCCCGCTGGGCCGAGTGGTCGCTGCGCGAGGACCTCCGCCCCGCCGAGGGCCACCCCGACTTCCGCACCTTCCACGTCTGGGACCTGGCCCGCCGGATCTCCGACCGCCTCGGCGCGCTCTCCGGCTCCGAAGTCCCCAACGGGGGCCTGCCCAAGCCGCAGATCAGCCACTGGGTGGTGCTCGACACCGGCGAGGGCGCCGACGAGATCGGCCGCCCCTCCGGCGCCGAGATGGACGGCGACCGGATGCGCGACTTCGCCGTCTCGGAGCTCGCCAACAAGCAGAGCGTCGGCACCGACACCCGGCACCGGATCGCCGTCCAGTTCGTCCTGCACAAGGGCCAGTTGGTCACCACCGTGGTGGTCAGCATCATGGTCCTCTCGCACAGCCTGCAGGTCACCGCCACCGCGCACGCGCTCGGCCCGATCGCCGGCTACTTCGGCGCCAAGCCCAAGACTCCCGAGAAGGACGTCCCCAAGACCCTCCGGTTCTGGGAGAACCGCACCGTCCAACTCCCCGTCGTCACCGACGACGAGATCGTCCGGCAGGCCGTCCGCGCCCCCCTTCACAAGATCCCCGGCCTGCAGAAGTGGCTCGGCGGCTCCATCGGCCTCCCCGAGCCCCTGTGCCTGCGCCAGGCCTGGGCCGACCCGGCCTGGAACAGCCGTTTCAAGTCCGACGACGCGCTGTACATCCCCACCCCCGTGGTCGGCCTGATCCACGCCGCCGTGGTCGAGTTCCTCGACGAGCACGACGTCGCCACCGACCGGATCGCCAACCGCGCCAACGTCATCCGCGCCGAGATGCAGGGCAGCCGCCCGTTCCGCGCCGACAAGTACGACGCCGGCTGACCCCGGACGCACCAACGGCAGGGGCCGTGCGGGAACACCTCCCGCACGGCCCCTGCCGTCCGCCCGTCACCGAATCAGACCGGCCACACCTCGGCCAGCACCTTCCGGGTGTCCGCCAGCAGCTGCGGCAGCACCTTGGTGTGCCCCACCACCGGCATGAAGTTGGTGTCCCCGCCCCAGCGCGGCACCACGTGCTGGTGCAGGTGCGCCGCGATCCCGGCCCCCGCCGCCGCACCCTGGTTCATCCCGATGTTGAACCCGTGCGCCCCCGACGCCGCCCGCAGCGCCGTCATCGCCTTCTTGGTGAACTCCCCGAGCTCCGCCGTCTCCGGCCCGTCCAACTCGGTGTAGTCCGCGACGTGCCGGTACGGCACCACCATCAAGTGCCCGCCGTTGTACGGGTACAGGTTCAGCACCGCGAACACCGACTCGCCGCGCTGCACGATCAGCCCGTCCTCGTCGCTCAGCTTCGGGATCGAACAGAACGGACAACCGTCGTCCGGAGCCGGCCCGGTGGGCTTGTTCTCGCCCTGGATGTACGCCATCCGATGAGGTGTCCACAGGCGACGGAAGCCGTCCGGCTCCCCCACGCCCCGCTGCAGTTCCGGCTCACTCGTCATGCCCGCCAGCATATGCTCCGCACCTCGTGAAACCAGCAGTGCGGGGCAGACTCCCGAAGGAGACCGCCCCGCACGTCACATCGCTCTATCGGTGTCAGACCTGCACCCGGCTGCGCACCGCCTCGACGATCTCGGCGATCGCCTCGGCACGCGGCACGCCGTTCTTCTGCTCGCCGTTGCGGTAGCGGAACGACACCGCGCCGGCCTCGACGTCGTCGTTGCCCGCGATCAGCATGTACGGGACCTTCGACTTCTGGGCGTTGCGGATCTTCTTCTGCATCCGGTCGTCCGAGGTGTCGACGTCCACCCGGATCCCGTGCTTCTTCAACTCGGCCGCCACCTCCAGCAGGTACGGCACGTGCTCGTCGGTGATCGGGATGCCGGTCACGGTGACGGGGGCCAGCCACGGCGGCATGGCGCCCGCGTAGTGCTCCAGCAGCACCGCGAAGAAGCGCTCGATCGAGCCGAACAGCGCACGGTGGATCATCACCGGCCGCTGCCGCGAGCCGTCCGCCGAGGTGTACTCGAGCTCGAAGCGCTCCGGCAGGTTGAAGTCGAGCTGGATGGTCGACATCTGCCAGGTGCGGCCGATCGCGTCCCGCGCCTGCACCGAGATCTTCGGGCCGTAGAAGGCCGCGCCGCCCGGGTCCGGCACCAGCGGCAGACCCTGCTTCTCGGCCACGCTGGCGAGGACCGCGGTGGCCTCCTCCCACGCGTCGTCGCTGCCGACGAACTTCTCCGGGTCTTTGGTGGACAGCTCCAGGTAGAAGTCGTTCAGACCGTAGTCGCGCAGCAGGTCCAGCACGAAGGTCAGCGTGCGGTCCAGCTCGTCGGCCATCTGCTCGCGGGTGCAGTAGATGTGCGCGTCGTCCTGCGTGAAGCCGCGGGCGCGGGTCAGGCCGTGCACCACGCCGGACTTCTCGTACCGGTACACGGTGCCGAACTCGAAGAGGCGCAGCGGCAGTTCACGGTACGAGCGGCCGCGCGCGTCGAAGATCAGGTTGTGCATCGGGCAGTTCATGGGCTTGAGGTAGTAGTCCGTGCCCTCGTCGAGCTGCATGGGGGGGTACATGCCGTCGGCGTACCAGTCGAGGTGGCCGCTGGTCTCGAACAGCTTCCCCTTGGTGGCGTGCGGGGTGTAGACGAACTCGTAGCCCTCTTCCTCGTGCCGCTTGCGCGAGTAGTCCTCCATGGTGCGGCGGATGATGCCGCCCTTGGGGTGGAAGACGGCGAGGCCGGAGCCGATCTGCTCGGGGATGGAGAACAGGTCGAGCTCGGTGCCGAGCTTGCGGTGGTCGCGCTTGGCGGCCTCCTCCAGGAAGTCGAGGTGGGCCTTCAGCTCTTCCTTGGTGGGCCACGCGGTGCCGTAGAGGCGCTGCAGCATGGGGTTCTTCTCGCTGCCGCGCCAGTACGCGGCGGCGGAGCGCATCAGCTTGAACGCCGGGATGTGCCGGGTGCTGGGCAGGTGCGGGCCGCGGCAGAGGTCGCCCCAGCAGACGTCGCCGGTCTTCGGGTCGACGTTGTCGTAGATGGTGAGCTCGCCGGCGCCGACCTCGACGTCGGCGCCGTCGCCGGCGGTCGCGGCGGAGCCCTTGAGGCCGATCAGCTCCAGCTTGTAGGGCTCCTTGGCGAGCTCCTCGCGGGCGGCCTCGTCGGTGACCACGCGGCGGGAGAACTTCTGCCCCCGCTTGATGATCTCCTGCATCTTCTTCTCGATGGTCTTGAGGTCGTCCGGGTGGAACGGCTTCTCGACGTCGAAGTCGTAGTAGAAGCCGTCGCGGACGGGCGGGCCGATGCCGAGCTTGGCCTCCGGGAAGACCTGCTGGACGGCCTGGGCCATCACGTGCGCGGTGGAGTGCCGCAGGATGTCGAGGCCGTCGGGGCTGGAGATCTCGACGGGTTCGACCTCGTCACCGTCCTGGACGGCGTAGGCGAGGTCCTTGAGCTGGCCGCCGACCCGGGCGGCGATCACGGCGCGGTCGTCGGCGAAGAGCTCGGCGGCCGTAGTGCCCGTGGTCACCACGCGCTCTTCCCGATCGGGTTCGCGGTTGATGATGATCCGGACGTCCGTCACCGGTCTCTCCTGACGTTCTGGCTATGGGGCGCAGCACAACCGCTGCGTTGTGCATGGTACCGAGCCGGGCCAGGTCCCCGTCGCCAAGGCCCGGGGCGGCCGCGGTGATCGTTCGGTCACTTTCTGCCACAAGAGGTCGCGCGGGACGGTTGACCTCCCGTCAACTGCGGTATCACTTGGACACGGCGCGGCGCTCCGCTGGTCCTCGGTGGCAGCGCCGCCCGGCAAGGGTTCGCGCGGCGTCTGAGGGGGCGTCATGCAGCAGCTCCGTTCCTGGTTCCACGGTCCGTTGGCATCGTTCGACACCGAGACCACGGGTGTGGACGTCGAGCAGGACAGGATCGTCTCGGCCGCCCTGGTGGTGCAGTCCGCCGCGGGCGGGGCGGCGGCCGTCCGCAGTTGGTTGGCCAATCCCGGTGTGCCCATTCCGGAGCAGGCCCGGGCCGTGCACGGCATTTCCGACGACCGGGTGCGGGCGCACGGCCGGCCGCCGCGCACGGTGGCGGTGGAGGTGGCGCTCGCGCTGGCCGAGCAGTCCCGCGCGGGGGTGCCGCTGGTGGTGATGAACGCCCCGTACGACCTGACGCTGCTGGACCGGGAGTTGCGCCGGCACGGGGCGGGTTCGCTGACGGAGGTGCTGGGCGGCGCGGAGCTGCTGGTGCTGGATCCGCGGGTGCTGGACAAGCAGGTGGACCGCTACCGCAAGGGCCGCCGCACCCTGACCGACCTGTGCGGGCACTACGGCGTCCCGCTGGTGGGTGCGCACGACGCGGCGGCGGACGCGTTGGCGGCAATGGAGTTGGTGCGCGCGGTGGCGTCCCGGCACCCGGAGCGGTTGGGCGGGCTGTCGCCGGCGGAGCTGCACCTGCGGCAGGCGGTGTGGCACGCGGCTCAGGCGCGCGGGCTGGAGCGCTGGTTCGAGCGGGCGGGTACGCCGGAGCGGGTGGACACGGCGTGGCCGCTGCGGCCGGCCCGCTGCCGGTGCGGCGCGCGCCTGGAGCCGGGCCACGCCTGCGAGTTGGCGGCCTGACGGGCCGCCGGGACGCCACAACGCGGAAGGCCCCGACCTGATGGTCGGGGCCTTCCGCGTTGTGCT
>NZ_BMRI01000012.1:106769-107052 GCF_014648555.1 Kitasatospora griseola | reverse complement strand
GGTGGGCGATACTGGGATCGAACCAGTGACCCCTTCGGTGTGAACGAAGTGCTCTCCCGCTGAGCTAATCGCCCGGGCAACGAGATGAACAGTAGCACCACTTGGGCCCCGGTATCCAATCCGTTCCCCGACGGCCCCCCAGATCCCGTGCCGAGCAGGTCCGTTGAATGACTCCCGGGCGGGGCAGGCCTGTTGAATGCCCGTCAGAACTCGGGCTGGGAACGCGGAAAAGGCGCAGGGCCCCGACCTGATAAACAAGTCGAGGCCCTACGCCTTTGCATTC
>NZ_BMRI01000012.1:101056-106732 GCF_014648555.1 Kitasatospora griseola | reverse complement strand
GGTGGGCGATACTGGGATCGAACCAGTGACCCCTTCGGTGTGAACGAAGTGCTCTCCCGCTGAGCTAATCGCCCGGGTGCAGAAAGAACATTACCCCATCCGCGCGGGTGCTCCGACCACCCCCGCCCCTCGTCGTGCCCGGTCCGCGCCCGGCTTGTGCCCCCGGTCCGGCCGACGGCCCCGACCAGCGGCGTCGGCGGGCCGGCCGGGAGCATCGCGGTCGGGGCGCCGCCCCGGGGCGGGTCCGGCGGCGGCAGCTTCGTGCGTTCCTCCAGTCGTCCGGGCACCGGTCCGGTGCGACCGCCGGTAATCCGTGCCGTTACCGGGCCGGTCGGCGGCAGGTCGGGCCGTTCGGGGGATTCCGCAATGCGCCGGAAGGGGTACGACTCGCACCGGAATCGGGACAGACGGGTTTACACCGGGCTTTCAGGTGGGATGGTCCGTTCGCCGACGTGCGATTCCCCGAGCGCACACTGAGCGAAAGGCCCTGGCGCTTATGAACACCACGGTCAGCTGCGAGCTGCACCTGCGCCTCATCGTGTCCAGCGAGTCCTCACTGCCCGTCCCCGCGGGCCTGCGCTACGACACTGCCGACCCCTATGCCGTGCATGCGACGTTCCACACCGGAGCAGACGAGACCGTGGAGTGGGTGTTCGCCCGCGACCTCCTCGCGGAGGGGCTGCACCGACCGACCGGTACCGGCGACGTCCGGGTGTGGCCGTCCCGCAGCCACGGTCAAGGCGTGGTTTGCATCGCCCTGAGCTCTCCGGAAGGAGAGGCACTGCTGGAGGCCCCGGCCCGGGCGCTTGAGTCCTTCCTCAAGCGGACGGACGCCGCGGTGCCGCCCGGCACCGAACACCGTCACTTCGACCTCGACCGGGAGCTGTCTCACATCCTCGCCGAGAGCTGAACCGAACGAGTCAAGGCCCGCCGTCGCGCGGCGGCGGGATCGCCTCGATGCGCACCGTCCTACTCGGGGGCACGGTCGCAGTTCACTGCCGCCTGCCGGCGGCCTCGGGGCCCGGCCCCGGGCGTTCCCTCCCGTCGGAGCGGACGCCCGGGGCTAAGCCACGTCCGGGTCCGCCCTGGCCCGTACGGCGTCCCGGGCCGGTAGAGTCGGGCCCCGCTTTGACCGACGCGACGGTCCTCGGGCCGCCGCCGCGTGAGGGGTTCCCACGTGCTGATCACCCATGACACCGAATGCGCGCTGAGCATCCTGGTGGAGCTGCTGAACACCGCGCCGGAGGCCTGCGGCAGCGAGCAGCTGCCCGACGTGGCGGCGCTGAGCGCCTTCGTGGTCGGTCAGGAGATCAGCGAGATCGACTCGCTCGGCCCGGCCGACCTGGCCGCGGTGCACCAGCTGCGCGACCGGCTGCGCGAGGTGTTCTCGGCGGACACCGTCGAGCGGGCCGCGGAGCTGGTCAACGCGCTGGTCGCCGAGGCCGGCACCACGCCGCGGCTGACCAACCACGACCACCACGGCTGGCACATCCACTACTTCGCGCCGCACGCCGCGATCGGTCGGCACCTGGCCGCCGAGCTGGGCATGGCGCTGGCGTTCATCGTGATGGCCGGCGAGCTGGAGCGGCTGCGCCGCTGCGAGGCGCCGGACTGCGCCCGGGTCTTCGTCGACCTGTCCCGCAACCGCTCCCGCCGCTACTGCGACAGCCGCACCTGCGGGAACCGGCTGCACGTGGCCGCGTACCGGGCCCGGCAGCGTTCGGCGGAGGCCGAGGCGGTGGCGGCGGCCGGGCGCTGACCGCCGAGCGCCGCCGGTCGGGGGCGGGCCGATCGGTCGAGGCCGGGCCGGTCGGGGTCGGGCCGGTCGGGGTCGGGTGGCGGACCTGGGAGACTTGGGGCATGAGCGATTCCCCCCTGCCCCGCGTCGAGTTCTGGTGCGACCTGCTGTGCCCCGACTGCCGTACCGCGCTGGCGGACGTCCACGCGCTGCGCGCCCGCTTCGGTGACGCGCTGACCGTCGAGCTGCGGCACTTCCCGCTGGAGAAGCACAAGTTCGCGTACCCGGCGGCGGAGGCCGCGACCGAGGCGTTCGAGCAGGGGCGCGGCTGGGAGTTCGTCGAGGCGCTGCTGGCCCGGCTGGAGGACGTGGAGCGCGGCGGGGCGAAGACGCTGGTGGAGATCGCCGGGTCGGCCGGGCTGGACGCGGAGGAGGTCGACACCGCGCTGATCGACGGCCGGCACATGCTGCTGGTCGACTCGGACGTGGCCGAGGGCCGGGCGATCGGCGTCACGGGCACCCCGACGTACGTGGTGGCCGGCGAGCGGCTGGACGGCGGGAAGTCCCAGGACGGGCTGCTGGAGCGCATCGTGGAGCTGCTGGGCGGCTGACCGCCCCGCTGCCGGTGGCGGCGGGGCGGTCGGGAGGCCTCAGAGCAGCGGCTTGCTGAGCACGCGCCGGGTGACCCGGTAGCCGAGCGACTCGTAGAGGCGGATCGCCACGCCGTTGTCGGCGAACACGTTGAGCCCGAGGTCGTGGACGCCGGCGGCGAGGCACTCGCGTTCGGCGATCCGCATCAGGGTGCGGCCGTGGCCGCGACCGCGGTGCTCCGGGGCGGCTTCCACCAGCATCACCCACGCCAGCGGGCGGCCGTCCGGCATGGTGGCCTGGCGGAGGGCGACCCAGATGCAGCCGAGGACGTTCCCGTCGGTGTCGAGGAGTTGCCGCAGCACGGTGTCCGGGGTGTCCGGGCCGGCCGGCAGGGCGTGCCGGTGGTCGTGCTCCGACTTCGCGGTGGCCTCGGCGGCGTCCACGCCGGAGTCGATCAGCTCCTGCCGGTAGCCCTCGACGGCGGCCCGCTCCCAGTCGGGGTACTGCTCCGGACCGATCCGACGGTCCGTCAGTCCTTCGGGGAGCTGCGGGAGTTCGGTGAGCGGCTTGATCATGTTGCGCATCCGCTCGGTGTAGCCGAGGGCGCGGGCCAGCTGCAGGCCGGCCTCCGCCTCGGCGGGCACCGTGACGTCGACCCGGGTGCAGCCCCAGGAGCGCAGCACCTCTTCGGCGGCGAGCACCGCGACGGTGCCCCGGCCCCGCCGCCGGCCCTCGGTGACCTCCAGCTCGGCGATCTCGCCCGGGCAGAACCCGTCCCGGGGCCACGCGGTGGTCCGCAGGCCGCCCACCGGGTGTCCGTTCACCATGATGTGCCAGCGCCGCGTCCGCCCCTTGTTGGCCGCGGCTTCCTCGGCACCGTCCGGCCGCAACGTGGTAGTCATACCGGCCCCCTTCCCTCCCCATCAGGGTTCTACCGTCCCACGCCGCCCGCGCTCCCCGCCATGGTCAGACGGGGTCGCTGTGCCGGGCTGCCCGGTCGGCGAAGATCTCCATCGCCTTGCGGGTCACCGGGCCGATGCCGGGGAGGGTACGGGCGTCGACGCGGGTGACGGCCTGGACGTCGCGGAGGGTGGAGGTCAGGAAGACCTCCTCGGCGTCGGCGAGGGCTTCGAGGGGGACGTCGGTCTCCTCGGCTCCGGTCCAGTCGACGACGAGCCGGCGGGTGATGCCGGCCAGGCAGCCGGAGGCGAGGGTGGGGGTGAGGAGGCGGCCGTCGAGGACCAGGAAGACGTTGGAGCCGGTGCCTTCGCAGAGCAGGCCGGCGGTGTTGGCGAGCAGGGCCTCGCTGGCGTCGGCGCGGTGGGCGGCGGCGAGCGCGATGACGTTCTCGGCGTAGGAGGTGGTCTTCAGGCCGGTCACGGCAGAGTACTCGTTGCGGCGCCAGGGGACGGTGACGACGGCGGTGGTGTCGGGGCGGCGGTTCGCGGTGCCGAGGGCGACGACCAACGTGGGTGCGGCGTCGCCGCGTTCGGAGCCGAGCGGGGCGCGGCCGCCGGTGTAGGTGATCCGCAGGCGGCCGAGCGGCATGGGCTGCGCGGCCAGGACGGCGGCGCAGGCCTCGCGGACCAGGTCGTGGTCGGGGTCAGGGAGGCCGAGGCCGCGGGCGGAGCGGGTGAGGCGGTCGAGGTGGCGGGTGAGGGCGAACAGTTCGCCGTTCTCGGCCTTGACGGTCTCGAACACGCCGTCGCCGACGGTCAGTCCGTGGTCGAGGACGGAGAGTGTGGCGTCGTCCTCGGCGGTGAGGGTTCCGTTGACCCAGATCATCGGCGTCGTGCTCCTTGCGGTCAGGCGGGGGTGCCGGTGGAGGCTATCGCCACCAGCCTGGCGGCTTTGAGTTCGGTTTCGCGCCATTCGCGGTCCGGGTCGGAGTCCCAGGTGATTCCGGCGCCGGTGCCGAATTTGAGGACGGGACGGCCGCTGTCCCGTTCGATCCAGAACGAGCGGATGCCGACGGCGAGTTCGGCCAGGCCGCGGTCGGCGTCGACCCAGCCGATGGCGCCGCAGTAGGGGCCGCGGGGGGCGGTCTCCAGTGCGCGGATGATGCGCAGCGCGCTGCTCTTGGGGGCGCCGGTGACGGAGCCGGGCGGGAAGGTCGCGTCGAACAGCTGCGGCCAGCCGGCGTCGGCGCGCAGGCGTCCTTCGACGGTGGAGACCAGGTGGACCAGGCCGGGGTGCTTCTCGACGGCGCACAGGTCGGGGACGGTGACGGTGCCGGTGTCGCAGACCTGGCCGAGGTCGTTGCGGACCAGGTCGACGATCATCACGTTCTCGGCGTGGTCCTTGTCGAGCAGGTCGTGCTCGGTGCGGCCGGTGCCCTTGATCGGGCCGGAGCGGACGGTGCGGCCGTGGCGGCTCAGGTAGAGCTCGGGCGAGGCGGTGGCGATTTCGATGCCGTGCTCGGGGAGCCGGATCGTTCCTGCGTACGGCGCGGGGTTGTGGGCGGCGAGCAGGCCGGTGAGGGCGTCGATGTCGGTGCGGTCGGGGTCGGGCAGCGGCGCGCTCAACACCCGGCACAGGTTGGCCTGGTAGACCTCGCCGGCGGCGATGTGCTCGCGGATGCGGCGCACTCCCGCGCGGTAGGCATCGGCGTCGAGGGAGCTGTGCCAGCTGTCGGGGGCGGGGCCGCGCCAGCCGTGGGTGGCGGGCGGGGCCGGGTCGGGGCGGACCTCGTCGAACCGGGCGCAGGTGAGGCGGCCCTCGAAGTCGTGGGCGACGGCCCAGAATCCGCCCCGGTCGAGGGCGGCGGGGTCGTGGGTGACTTCGCGCAGCCCGGTGGCGAGGCGTCCGGCGAAGCGGGCCATCGGCTGGTGGGGGCTGAGCGGGGCGGTGCGGCCGGACACGGTTCTCCTGCGCGGATTCGCGGATTGCGGTGCTGCCCGTTGCGCCCGCGCGGGCGCGGGCGTGGGCGCCGGGGGATCGCCCCGGTAGTGAAAGTCTAGGTCGGAGGCCCGTCGGAACGGTCCGGGCGGCCCCGGCGGTTGGGCATCGGGCGGCCACCCCCGCGCCACGCTGCGGGAACGGATTTTTCAGCTGGGCCAGGAATCCGCTAGAGTTCAACACGTCGCCAGGGAGCGCAGCCGGGAAAAACCGGAAGAGCTTCCAGGGAGACAGGCGGACGTGGCTCAGTTGGTAGAGCATCACCTTGCCAAGGTGAGGGTCGCGAGTTCGAATCTCGTCGTCCGCTCGACGGAGAACAGGTAGGATCGTTCTTCGCAGTTGCCTGGTGGAGTGGCCGAGAGGCGAGGCAACGGCCTGCAAAGCCGTGTACACGGGTTCAAATCCCGTCTCCACCTCCAAGAGGTACCCCTGGTTCCGACCCGGGGTCC
>NZ_BMRI01000012.1:86782-100561 GCF_014648555.1 Kitasatospora griseola | reverse complement strand
CCCCGCGCGATTAGCTCAGCGGGAGAGCACTACCTTGACACGGTAGGGGTCACTGGTTCAATCCCAGTATCGCGCACCACAGTTGAGAGCCGCCGTCCGGTTTCGGACGGCGGCTCTTCGCATGTCGGGGGCAGGGCGGACATGGGAGTGGCCGGGAACGGCACGCCCTCACCGACGTGTCGTTCCCGGCCACCGGGTTGGCCGGAGCTGCAGCCTGCGCCACTCATTTCGTCCGTCCACGACGTGATGAGGGTTGCTCCGGGCCGGCGCGAAGACCCCTACCCCATGGGGGGTCAGCGCCCGATCAGATCGGCGACCGCCTGGGTCTGGGTCGCCAGTTGGTCCCACGCCCCGAACAGGGCCATCAGCAGGATCGCGCAGGGCAGGGCGATGGCAAGGGCGACCATCGGGTGCCGGGTCTCCGCGGAGTGCGGGGACAGGGGCCGGCGGCGAAGGGCTCGGTCGAGCGGTGCCATGTCTGCTGTGCTCCTGCGGGCTGCGGTGCTGCGGTCGGGTCGGGGAACAGGTCGTGCTGCTTGGCAGCGAGGACGGTTCTTCTCGGGGGACGAGCGGGGCCGTCCTCGCTGTGAACAACGGTAGGCGGGGCGGCTGTCCGGGTCGTCATGCCGTCGTACCGTTCCGATCGCCTCCGCTGGTAGGAGGAGGAGCGGGGTGACGTACACCTGGAGTCGGACACCGGAGTGCGCGGACCCCTTAGGCGACCCTGACAGCACCCCTTGGGGGGTGGCCGAATTCCCTGCGGGGCAGGGGGTCTGACGGTGCGCCGACACCTGCGATCTGACCATCCGACCGGCGGTTCGTGTGTTGCGTGTCAGCACGGGGCCGCCGCCTGTCCGTAAGCTGTGCCGAGACAGTTGTCTGACGATGCCCCAATCCGACGGGGCCTCACCCCACAGGCTGACGGAACGGGAACGGGTACGGGCAAATGGCAATGATGCGGCTGCGGCGTGAGGACCCCCGCATCGTCGGCCCGTACCGGCTGCACCGGCGGCTGGGCGCCGGCGGGATGGGCGTGGTCTTCCTGGGTTCGGACCGGAAGGGGCAGCGGGTCGCGCTGAAGCTGATCCGCGCCGAACTCGCCGAGGACGCCGAGTTCCGCACCCGGTTCGCCCGGGAGATCGCGGCGGCCTCCCGGATCCGCGGCGGCTGCACGGCCCGGGTGATGGGCTCCGACATCGAGGCCGACCGCCCGTGGCTGGCCACCGCGTACGTGCCCGGGCCGTCGCTGTACAAGCAGGTCTCCGAGGAGGGCACGCTGGCCTGGCCGGACGCCGCGCGGATCGGCGCGGCGCTGGCCGACGGGCTGGTGAAGGTGCACGAGGCCGGGGTGGTGCACCGCGACCTCAAGCCGTCCAACATCCTGCTCTCCCCCAAGGGCCCGCGGATCATCGACTTCGGCATCGCCTGGTCGCGCGGCGCGTCCACGCTCACCCACGTCGGCACGGCGGTCGGCTCGCCGGGCTTCCTCGCGCCCGAGCAGGTGCGCGGCGCGGCGGTGACGCCCGCCACCGACGTGTTCGCGTTCGGGGCCACGCTGGCGTTCGCGCTGACCGGGGAGTCGCCGTTCGGGTCGGGCGCCTCGTCCGAGGTGATGCTGTACCGGGTGGTGCACGAGGAGCCGGACCTGTCCGGGATTCCGCCGGTGCTGGCGCCGCTGGTGCGGGCCTGCCTGGCCAAGGAGCCGTCCGAACGCCCGCCGGCCGCCGCCCTGCACGAGCGCCTGAGCGAACTCGCCGCACGCGGCGTCGGCGGCCGGGCCGCCCGGGCCGCGGCCCGGGCCGAGGAGCGGTCCGCGCAGGCCGCCCCGGCCGAGGGCGCGGCGGGTGCCCGACCGGACGGTGCTCCGCCGCGTCGCGCGGCCGGCCCGCAGGGCGCCCCGGTGCCCGGCGCCGTCCGGCGACCGGCCGCCGACAGCCCGCGCGCTGCGGCCGGTGCGCCGCCCGTCCGCCCCGCCGTCCGCCCGGTGCCGGCGCCGGCTGCCGACGGCGCGCCGGCGGCCCCGGGCGGACGGCCTGTGGCGGCCGCGTCCGCGATGCCCCGGCAGGAGGTGCACCCGGAGGCCCGGACCGAGCGGGTGCGGCGTCCGGTCCGGGACGGCGACACGGTGCGCGAGCGTCGGCCCGCCGCCCCCGCCGGGCGGGAGCGCACCCCGCTGCCCGGCCGCGACCGCACTCCCCCGCCCGGGCGTCCCGCGGGCCCTGCCCGGCCGACGGCCCGTCAGCGGCTGATGCGCCAGCGGCTGGTGGTGTTCGTCACCGTCACGCTCGGTGTGGCGCTGGCCATCGCGATCGCGCAGGGCTGCGAGAACCGCTCCACCCACGGCCTTCCGCAGCCGACCGTGACCGCCCCGGTGAAGCCGACCACGGGCGCGACGCTGGCGGTGGACAGCCTGAACACGGTCGGCCGCAGCGGCTCCGGCCTCGGCCCGGCACTCGGCAGCCCGCCCGCCGCGGACTGGCCCAACCGCAGCTACCCGGACCCGTCCGGCGGCCCGGCGATCCAGCTCCACGACGGCCGCTCGACCGACGCGGGCGCGCCCGTCACGCTGTCCGCGGTGCTGCCCGCCCGCTTCCGGGACGCCCCGGCGGCACTGGTGGTGCTGCGCCGGGTGGAGGGCTCCGTCCCCGTCGACCTGGTGCAGCTGTACGGCTTCACCGGCGACGCCCCGGTGCTGATCGCCGGCCGGGCGTCCACCGCGAACCCGGAGGCGGGAGCGGTGTGGCGGGTGGAGAACGGCGCGCTGATCCGCGAGGAGCGGGTGGACCGCACCGGCGCGGTCTCCTCGACCCGCTACACCGTCCGCCCGGACGGCGGCCTGGAGGAGTCCTGGCCGGGCTCGGGCGTGTCCGGGAACTGAGGGATCCGGCCCGAGCTCAACTGCCGGTGACGGTCTGTCAGTGCCCGGCGGGAGCATGTGCCGCATGATGTGGACGACCGACGCGATGCATGTCGCGTACTGCCAGTATTTCCTGTACGGCCCGGAGCTGCCGGACGGCTGGGACGCGCACGCGCTGGCCCGGCTCTTCCACGGCAACGGGGTGGCGGCCGGGTGCCCGGACCACCTGACGGTGCTGTGCGGCACCCACACCGGCCTGATCCGGCTCGGCGTGGAGCGCGCGGCCGAGCGGCCCGCGGAGCCCGGGCCGGAGTGGGAGAGCGCGGTGGAGCTCTCCCTGTACAGCAGCGGCGAGCTGCACCTGCGCGCCTGGGACGGCGTGGACGTCGCCGAGGCCGGCAACCTCGCGCACGCGGGCCGCGGCTGGTACCGGGTCCGGGTGCAGACCCGGGGCCGCGACCGCGGCCGGGAGACCGACACCGCCGCCCGCGCCGTCGAGGAGCACCGCCTGACGATCTGGCCCGCTCCCCCGTCCCCCGATCTGGTGCTGCGCGTCGGCGACCTGACGGGCCGTCGCCACCACGATCCGCGGCGGCCGGCCCCGCAGCCGATATCGCCGCCGGCGGCGGCCCGCCGGGCAGCCTGACGGGTCATCGGCCGGTCACGGCGGATAATGATCCGCGGAAAATCGGGCGAGACCGGGAGGTACGGAGCGATGACGCTGGTCGCGGGAGTGCGCGTCAAGCTGGTGGTGGACGTGGAGCTGGGGGACGCGTCCGGGAGCGGGGAGCCCGTGGGCGTCCTGCTGCTGGGGGCGGGCGTCGAGGGCACCGTCGAGCACGTGGTCGGGGAGGTGGCGGCGCCCGAGGAGGTCCGCGAGTACGAGCGGCTGCGGGCGCTGCACGACGACTACGGGCACACCATGCCCGCCGAGAGCCTCAAGCAACTGGAGGGCGAGATCGCCAAGTTGACGCCGCACTGGGAGGCGTTCCAGGTGCGGGGGCCGCGCTTGTCGGTCCGGGTGCGCTTCGACAACGGGTTCGTGCTGGACGGGGCCGACGAGGCGGTGCTGGCGGCTCTCTAGAAGTGGTCGCTGTCGTCCCAGCTGTACCAGCCGTCGCCCAGCGAGTGATAGTACCGGGAGGCGGGCGGGGTGGTGCCGGGCGGGAAGTACACGTAGCCGTGGTCACCGAACAGGCCGCCGCCGCCGATGGCGAACTTCGCACCGCCGTCGGCGAGTTCGGTCTCGGTGAGCAGGTAGCCCGCGACCCAGTCCGGGTCGGCCGTGCCGGTGGCCAGGGCGTGCTCGGCCCAGTCGGTCAGGGCCGGGCGGGCCAGCGCGAAACGGGCCTCGGTGGGGTCGGTCTGGGTGGCCGTCAGCACGGTGGCGGCGACCAGCAGCGGAGCGACCGCCCAACGCCAACGGCCCGCAGGGTTGGCGCCGTCCCGGGCGACCGGCCACTGGTGCCACAGCAGCCAGGCAAGCGGCAGGCCGACCAGCGTGAACCCGCCGGCACCGAGGAAGGCGTAGTCCTCGCCGGGGACGCTGAGACCCACTATGACGGCGGCGCAGCCCAGCGCAAGGCCGAGCAGTGCGCTGGTGCCGGGGCGGTGCGGCCAGGTGAACGGCTTGGTGATCGTCGCACCGACCACCAGCACACCGACCAGCAGGAACGGGAGCGCCACCGGCAGGAACATGACCGCCATCGGCGGGACCATCACGAGCACCGACCCGATCATGCCGCCGATGGCACCGGCCACGGCCACCCCGCTGTGCAGCGCACCGTCGGGCCTCACCGCCAGGACGGCCAGCAGGGCGGCCAGCAGCAGTGGGCCCCGGTAGCCGGGGAGGGTGAGGCGGCGCAGCGCCACGGTGCGGTCGGTGATCATGGCGGCATGTCTACCGCAGATCCGCGCCGAGTCTCAACTCCCCTGGCGGGGGCGGGAGTCAGCCGTGGTTCACCGCGTAGAACGCGATCGCGGCGGCGGCCCCGACGTTCAGCGAGTCGATGCCGTGCGCCATCGGGATGCGCACCCGCTGGTCGGCGGCGGCGAGCGCCTTCGGGGTGAGGCCGTCGCCCTCGGCGCCCAGCATCAGGGCCGCCCGGGGCAGCAGGTGGGACTTGGCGACGGTGAAGTCCTCGGCGCCGGACGGGGTGAGGGCGAGGAGTTCGAACCCGGCCGCGCGGACGGCGGCGAGCGAGTCCGGCCACGGGTCGAGGCGGGCGTACGGGACGGAGAACACCGCGCCCATGGACGTCTTGACGGCGCGGCGGTAGAGCGGGTCGGCGCAGTCCGGGGAGAGCAGCACGGCGTCCATGCCGAGAGCGGCCGCGGAGCGGAAGATCGCGCCGAGGTTGGTGTGGTCGACCAGGCCCTCCAGCACGGCCACCCGGCGTGCGCCGTCGAGGACTTCGGCGGCCGTCGGGAGGGGCTTGCGCTCCATCGAGGCGAGGGCGCCGCGGTGCACGTGGTAGCCGGTGACCTGCTCGGCGAGGGCCGGCTCCACCAGGTGCACGGGAGCGTCGGTCTCGGCGATCACGTCGCCCATCACGCCCAGCCACTTCGCGGTGAGCAGCATCGACCGCATCCGGAAGCCCGCCGCGAGGGCGCGGCGGATCACCTTCTCGCCCTCCGCGATGAAAAGGCCTTCGGCCGGTTCGCGCCGACGCCGCAGTTCGACGTCGGTGAGGTCGGTGTAGTCGCTCAGCCGGGGGTCGGCGGCGTCGGTGACGGTGATGGGCTCGGACATTGGACGATTTTCGCACGTGGGGGGAGTCGCGAGGGCGGGCCTTACGGCGGGGCCCGAAACTTCGGCACGCACTGAGCCCCCATGACCAACCGCGGACCCGGCCTCGCCGTTCCCCGAGCCCCTGTCGGGCTCCCTTGATCCCTCAGCCTCTAGCCCAGGATGTTCACCACGTCGCCGATGACGATCACCGCCGGCGGCTTGATGCCCTCCGTGAGGACGGTCTCGCCGATGGTGGCGAGGGTGGCGTCGATGCGGCGCTGGGCGCTGGTGGTGCCCTCCTGGACGACGGCGACGGGGGTGTCGCCGGGGCGGCCGTGGGCGATGAGCTCCGCGGCGATGGTGGCGATCTTGTCAACGGCCATCAGCAGGACCAGGGTGCCGGTCATGCCGGCGACGGCCTGCCAGTTGGTGAGGGAGCGGTCGCCGGGGCCGACGTGGCCGGAGATGACGGTGAACTCGTGGGTGAGGCCGCGGTGGGTGACGGGGATGCCGGCGGCGGCCGGGACGCTGATCGAGGAGGAGATGCCGGGGACGACGGTGACGGGCACGCCCGCGTCCAGGCAGGCGAGCAGTTCCTCGCCGCCGCGGCCGAAGACGTACGGGTCGCCGCCCTTGAGGCGGACCACGAACTTGCCGGCCTTGGCGTGGTCGATCAGGGTCTGGTTGATCGCCTCCTGTGCCATGTACCGGCCGTAGGGGATCTTCGAGGCGTCGATCACCTCGACGTGCGGCGGGAGTTCGGCGAGCAGTTCGCGCGGGGCGAGCCGGTCGGCGACCACCACGTCGGCGTCGGCGAGGAGTCGGCGGCCGCGCACCGTGATCAGGTCGGGGTCGCCGGGGCCGCCGCCGACCAGGGCGACGCCCGCGCCACGGGCGCGGTACTGGCGGGCGGCGAGGGAGCCGTCGCGCAGGCCGGCGACGATGGAGTCGCGGAGGGCGGCGGAGTGCCGGGGGTCGCCGGTGAGCACGGCGACGGTCGCGCCGGCGTCGTGGCCGGAGGCGGGCGTCCAGGCGGTGGCGGCGGAGGCGTCGTCGCTGCGGGAGCAGAACACCCGCAGGCGTTCGGCCTCGGCGGAGACCGCGGTGTTGACGTCCGGGTCGTCGGTGGCGACCAGCACGTACCAGGTGTCGGCCAGGTCGCCGTCCGCGTACGGACGCTGGTGCCAGGTCAGTTCACCGGCGTCGGCCATCGCGGAGACGGCGGGGGTGGTGGCCGGGGATATCAGGTGCAGGTCGGCGCCGGCGGCGATCAGCGCGGGCAGTCGGCGCTGGGCGACCTGGCCGCCGCCGATCACCACGACGCGGCGGCCGGCCAGCAGCAGCCCGACGGGGTACGGGGTGAGGCCCTGGGTGGACGGGTGCGGGTGCGGCGCGGTCATCGGGAGCAGCTCCTGGGTGGGCGGCGGTGCGGGGAGCGCCGTAGCCGGCCCGCCCTCGGGCCGGCTACGGGACGTCGGGCGGGCCGCCCCCGCTTCGGCAGCGGGGACGGGTCGGACGCCGGTGGATCAGGCCTTCTCGGTGACTCCGGCGGAGTCGAAGGTGGCTACATCGTGCATCGCCCGGGCGGCGCTCTGCACCAGCGGCAGGGCGAGCAGGGCACCGGTGCCCTCGCCGAGCCGCAGGTCCAGGTCGATCAGCGGGCGCAGGCCGAGCCTGGCGAGCGCGGCCTGGTGGCCCGGCTCGGCGGAACGGTGCCCGGCGATGCAGGCGGCCAGCACCTCCGGCGCGATGGCCTTGGCGACCAGCGCGGCCGAGCCGGCGATCACGCCGTCCAGGATCACCGGGATGCGCAGCGAGGCCGCGCCGAGCAGGAAGCCGGCGATAGCGGCGTGCTCCAGCCCGCCGACGGCGGCGAGCACGCCGATCGGGTCGGCCGGGTCCGGCTTGTGCAGCTCCAGGGCCTGCCGGATCACCTCGACCTTGCGGGCGTGGGTGGTGTCGTCGATGCCGGTGCCGCGACCGGTCACCTCGGCCGGGTCGGTGTCGGTGAACACCGAGATCAGCGCGGCGGAGGCGGTGGTGTTGGCGATGCCCATGTCGCCGGTGATCAGCACCTTGTTGCCGGCCGCGACCAGGTCGCGGGCGGTCTCGATGCCGACCTCGATGGCGCGGATCGCCTCGTCCCGGCTCATCGCCGGGCCCTGCGTCATGTCGTCGGTGCCGGGCTTGACCTTGCGCGGCAGCAGGCCGGTGGTGCGGCCCTGCTGGATGGCGTCCGGCAGCTCGGCGGCCACGCCGACGTCGACCACGCACACCTCGGTGCCGATCTGCGCGGCGAACGCGTTGACCACCGCTCCCCCGGCCAGGAAGTTCCCGACCATCTGCGCGGTGACCTCCTGCGGCCACGGCGTCACGCCCTGGGCGTGCACCCCGTGGTCGCCGGCGAAGACCGCCACGCAGCCCGGCTCCGGGATCGGCGGCGGGCACTTGCGGGCCAGACCGGACAGCTGCGCCGCGATGATCTCCAGCACGCCGAGCGAGCCGGCGGGCTTGGTCATCCGCTTCTGCCGGTCCCACGCCTCGCCGAGCGCCTTGGCGTCCAGCGGGCGGATGCCGCGCAGCGTGTCGGACAGCAGGTCGTGCGGCTCCTCGCCGGGCAGCGCGCGGTTGCCGTACTGCTCCTCGTGCACCACCCAGGACAGCGGGCGCTTCTTCGCCCAGCCCTGCTGCTCCAGCTCCGGCTCGTCCGGGAACGCGTCCACGAAGCCGACGCACAGGTAGGCGACGACCTCCAGGTGCTCGGGCAGGCCGAGCTCGCGGACCAGCTCCTCCTCGTCGAAGAAGCTCACCCAGCCGACGCCCAGCCCCTCGGCGCGGGCGGCCAGCCACAGGTTCTCCACCGCGAGGGCCGCCGAGTACGGGGCCATCTGCGGCTGGGTGTGCCGGCCCAGCGTGTGCCGGCCGCCGCGGGTGCGGTCGGCCGTCACCACGATGTTGACCGGCGTTTCGAGGATCGCCTCGATCTTGATTTCCTTGAACTGCTTCGCCCGGCCCTTGGGCAGCGAGTCCGCGAACGCCTCGCGCTGACGCTCCGCCAGCTCGTGCATCTTCCGGCGGGTCTTCGCGGACCGGATCACCACGAAGTCCCACGGCTGCGAGTAGCCGACGCTCGGCGCGGTGTGCGCCGCCTCCAGCACCCGGATCAGCACCTCGTGCGGAATCGGGTCCGGCCGGAAGCCGTTGCGGATGTCCCGCCGCTCCCGGATCACCTGGTGCACGGCGTCCCGCCCGGCCTCGTCGTACCCGGGCGCGGCGGGGCCGCGGTCCTCCTCGGGGGCGTCGGGGGTGTCGGGGGTCTCGGGGTTCTCCGCGACGGCGGCTTCGGTGTCGGCGTCCGCTTCGGTGTCGGCTGCGGCCTTGGGCTCGGCGGCTGCGTCGATCTCGGCCTCGGGCTCGGCAGGGGCCTCGGCCTCGGTCGGCTCGGCAGGGGCCTCGGCCTCGACGGGCTGCGGCGTGGCCTCGGGCTCAGCGGGGGCCTCGGCGACGGCAGGCTCCGGCGTCTCGACGGCGGTCGCGGCCGGGGTCTCGGCCTCCGCTGCCTGGACGGGCTCGGCGGCCTTCGCCTCCTCGACGACCTCGGCGGCCTCGGTGACGTCAGCAGGCTCGACGACCTCGGCAGGCTCGGCGGCCTCGGCAGCGGGCTGCGACTCGGCGACGGTCTGCGGCTCCAGGATCGGCAGCCCGGCGGGCGCGGCGAGGAACGCCGAGATGCGGCGGTGCGCACCCCGACCGGCCGATTTCGTGGCCTGCGCGGGGATCGGCTGTGCCGCGGCCTCGCCCTCGGGCGTCTCCGCCTCGGCCGCCTGCGGCGCGGACTGCTCAGCAGGCTGCTCGGCGGGCTGCTCGACGGTCGGGGCCGCCGGCTGCTCGGCCGACGGGACGTCAACGGCGGCAGCGGTCTCGGCCTGCGGCTCCGACGGCGCGTCGGCCGCCTCGGCGACAACCGGCTCGACCGCCACCGGCTCGGCCGCGACGGGCTCCTCGGCCTGGACCTCGGCCTTGACCTCGGGCTCGGCGACGGCGGGCGTCTCCGCCACAGCTGCGGCAGGCTCGACCGGCGCTTCGGTGACGAGCGCCTCGGCAGCCGGCGGGTCCGCCGGAGCCGGCTCGGCGGCGGGTGCGTCGGAGGCGGGTGCCTCGGCCACCGGCTCGGCCGCGGCGGGCTCGGCCACCACGGGCTGCTCCGCTGCCGGAGCCTCTGCGACCGGAGCCTCAGCGACGGGAGCCTCAGCGACGGGCGCGGGGGCGGCGGGCTCGACCGGCTCCACGAAGACGGGCATCAGGCCGGCGGCGGGCGCAGCGGGCGCGGCGACCACGACAGCCTCCGGCTCCACGGGGGCCTCACCGGCGGCGGGTGCCGACTCGGCCACCACGGGAGCGACCACGATCGGCTCGGCGGCCACCGGTTCGACGGCGATCGGCTGCGCGGCGGCGGCCTCCGGCTCGGCAGCAGCCACTGCGGGCGCGTCCTCGACGGGCGCGGCGGGCGCAGCCGTCTCGGCGACGGCCGCGGCTGCGGCGGCCTCCACCACCTGCGGCTGCACCGGCGCGGGCACCGGCACGGCCTGCACGGCGGTCGGCGCCGCCTGGACCTGCGGGGCCGGCGCGGCCTGCGGCTGCACCGGCTGCGACTGCTGCACCGTTTCGGCGGTGACGATCGGCACCCCGAACGCGGGCGTGCCGCCGGGGGTGGACGGGCCGCGGTCGGCCAGCGAGCGGACCGGGACGTGACCGGTCATCAGCGACGGGTCCGGGATCGGCGGCCCGGCGTGCAGCGGTCGGCGCTGCTGGGGAGGCGTCAGGAGCGGCGCGGCGGCGGGCTGCGCCTGCGGGACGCCGACGGCCGGGGCGCTCTCCGCCGCCGGCGCGGCGACCGGAGTCGCGGCGGGCGCCTCGACGGCCTGCTCGGCCGCCGGCTCCGTGGTCAGCACGGGCGGGGCGAGCGGCGGCCAGGACGGCGCGACGGGGGTGCCGGGCGGCTGCTCGGCAGCCTGCCCGGCGTCACCGGCGGCAGCAGCGTCGGCGTCGGCCTGCTCCGCGGCCTCGACGGTGCCGTGCACGGCGTCGCCCCAGGCGGTCTGCGGGGCGGGCATCAGCAGCACGTCGTCGTCCTCGTCGCCGTCGGGCTGGTCGAGGAAGGTGTACGCGGGCCGCTGTTCGCCGTGCCATCCGGCTGCGGCAGGCGGAAGGGGCGCGCCGAGGTGGTGCTCCGGGACGGGTCCGCCGGGCCCGGTTTCGGGCGCGAGGGGACCGGCGTGGGGGGCGTGGCCGCCGTCGGTCATGTCAATGCTCCTTCCAGGCCGCTTGCGCGTCCTCGGCGGGTGTCCCGGAGGGTCCCGCCCACTTCGCCGGGGCGGAGCCGCACCGACCCGTCCCGTACTCCATCGGTCGTCACCCTCAGGGGTGGCGTGCCATCAGAAACAACGACAGCCCCGGGCAACCGGCACGACGGCGCGGCCGCTTTCGGACCCTCACGGCATTCTTCCGGGCGGGTGCGCACCACGTCGAATGCCCGCGAAGCGGGCTGTTCGGGTTGCAGCGCGTCAAATCGGTGGTATTCATGCCGAATCGGACACGGTGCTGCCGTGACGGATTGCGCCCCGGGGAAACCCTACCGGCCGCGGCCGGACCGTTCTCGAAACCGTGTCCGGATGCGACGGGGATCACCGTACCGTCGAGGTCTGACGGTCAGTCGTGTGCGGTCCGCGGGCAGGCGGGTGCGGGCGGGTACCAGCCACGGTCGCGGGGGTGGAGTCCGTCCCGCGGTCAGTCCTGCGGTTCGCCCCAGATCAGCAGCGTGTAGTCGCCGCGCCCGAAGGAGGGTCCGGCGCCGCCGGCCGGTTCGGCGCGCAGGGGGGCGGACTGGAGCAGCAGGCCGTCGGTGCGGTAGCCGGCAGTGTCGAGGATCTGCCGGGTCTCGCCGGCTTCGGCGAGGCTGCGGGCGACGGCGACGACGCGTTCGGGTTTGCGGGCGACGACGGCGCGGACCATGGCGGGACCGCCGTGTTCGACGGCGACGGCGTCGGGTTCGGGGAGGACGCCGAGGACGTCGGGTCCGGTGCCGGTGGCGGTCTCGATCTCGACGCCGGCCTTGCGGGCGTTGGCGGTGATCCGGACGCAGTCGGCGGGTTCGGCCTCGACGGCGACCACGGCGGCGCCGAACCGGGCGGCCTCGACGGCGAGGGCGCCGTCGCCGGCGCCGACGGTCCACAGCAGGTCGCCGGGGGTGGGCGCGAGGCGGGCGAGCGCCAGCGCGCGGACGTGCGGGGGCAGTGCGCGGGGGCGCCTGGTGTCGGCGTCCGCGCCGGCGTACGCCCGGTTGGGGAGTGCCCAGCCGCGCTGCGGTCCGGGGTGGTCGAGGGGTTTGCCGGCCAGCCAGCCGGCGGCGGCCTCGGCGGGCGGGACGTTGCCGATGACCAGGACGACGGAGGGGTCGCGCCAGTCGTGGTCGGGGACGCGTTCGGAGGTGAGGACGGTGACGTCCTCCTCGGGGGTGCCGAGGGCTTCGCAGACCACGAAGGTGCGGGGCACGCCGCGGAGCATCAGGGCGAGTTCGCTGGGTCCGGCGTCGGCGGTGGTGAGGACGGCGACCTTGGGATGGGCGCGGCAGACGTTGGCGGCGCGGCGCAGTCGTCCGCCGTGCGCGGAGACCACCTGGGCGTCCTCCCAGGGCATGCCGGCCCGGGCGAAGGCGGCCGCCACCGAGGAGACGGCGGGCAGCACTTCGAGTTCGAGGCCGTACTCGGGGCTGCGCAGGGTGCGGACGACGCCGAAGAAGCCGGGGTCGCCCTCGGCGACGACGACGGCGGTGCCGCGGTGGTCGGCGAGGCGGCGGGCGGCGGCCCGCAGGTCGGCGAGGCCGATGCGTTCGGCGCGTTCCGGGACGGGGAGGGCGGCGAGCTGGTAGCCCGCTCCGGCGACCAGGGTGGCTGCGGCGAGTGCGCCGGCGGCTGCCTGGGTCAGTGGTGTGCCGTCCCACCCGATGACCGTGATCCGGTCAGCCATCTGCGGCTGTTCTCCCTATGCCGTGTTCCGCCCCTGGTGGAAGCCGATCGCGTTCGTCGGCGTTCCCTCGGCAGAGGCTACCGCCTGGCGGGGGTGGTGCGGAGCAGTGGCGCGCGCCCGGGGCGCGTTCAGTGGCGCAGGGCGTGGGGCTGGTCGGCGGGGTGGGCGGGTTCGGGCGGGTCGAGGTCCTCGGGGAGCAGGCTCCACACGATCAGGTCGGTGTGCTCCTCCGGCCCGGGGCCCCATTCACCGCCGCGGACTATCGCGGCGTTGCGCAGCACGCCTTCGCTGATCGCTCCGGTCTTCTGGGCGACCTGCTGGGCGGCGGTGTTGCCGGCGGCGGTGCGCAGTTCGAGGCGCTGGAAGCCGCGGTCCTCGAACAGCCACTGGGCGGTGCCGAGGACGGCTTCGGGGGCGTAGCCCTCGCCGCGGGCCCAGGGGGCGGTGACGAAGCGGATCTCGGTGGCGCGCAGGTGCCAGTCGGTGCGGTCGAGTTCGAGGAGTCCGACCAGGCGCTGGGTGAGGTGTTCGGTGACGGCGAAAACGATTCCGCGCCCGAGGGCGCGGCGTTCCGGCGCCTGACGGCCGATCAGGTCCTCGGCGTCGGCCCGGGTGTAGGGCCAGGGGTGTCCGGTCCAGGTCTGGACGAGTTCGTCGGAGAGCATCGCGGTCAGGCCGGGGGCGTCCTGCTCCTCAAGGGCGCGCAGCAGCAGCCGGTCGGTGCTGATGGCTGTCTCGGGGAAGTTCGCAACCATTGCCGTCTCTCCTCGCCGGGTCGTGGACACACCGTACGCCCGCCCTTGATCGGGCGTGTCAGCGTACCTGTTCCGTCTCTCACGGCTCGTCAGCGCGGTGCCCCCGGCGGGGAGGCCGGGGGCACCGTGGGGGCTGAGCGTGATTCAGGGTGCGGCTCAGAACGCGGGGATGACGGCGCCCTGGAAGTTGTCGGCGATGTACTTCTTGACGGCGTCGGAGTGCAGCAGCTCGGCGAGCTTCTTGACCCGCGGGTCGCTCTCGTGGCCCTTCTTGACGGCCAGGATGTTGGCGTACGGGTTGCCCTGGGCCTTCTCGATCGCCAGCGCGTCGCTGGCCGGCTTGAGGCCGGCGCCGAGCGCGTAGTTGCCGTTGATCACGGAGGCGTCGACGTCGTCCAGCGAGCGCGGCA
>NZ_BMRI01000012.1:75022-86754 GCF_014648555.1 Kitasatospora griseola | reverse complement strand
GCTGGGCGGCCTCCAGCTCCTTGATCTTCAGGTGCTTGGGGTTGGAGGCGATGTCGTCGGCGGTGGCGGCGGTGCCGGCGCCGTCCTTGAGGGTGATGAGGTTGTTGTCGGCCAGCAGCTTGAGGGCACGGGCCTCGTTGGTGGCGTCGCTGGGGACGGAGACCTGGGCGCCGTCCTTGAGGTCGGCGAGGCTCTTGACCTTCTTGGAGTAGACGCCGAGCGGCTCCAGGTGGACGGTCTCGACGGAGACCAGGTCGGTGCCGTTCTTCTTGTTGAAGTCGTCGAGGTACGGCTGGTGCTGGAAGAAGTTCGCGTCCGCGGACCCGTCCTGGACCGAGGTGTTGGGGGTCACGTAGTCGCTGACCTCCTTGACGTCCAGCTTGAGGCCGGCCTGGGACGCCAGGTTGTCCTGCACGAACTTGAGGATCTGCGCGTGCGGGGTGGCGCTGGCGGCGACCACGAGGGGCTTGTTCGGGTCGGCCGCGGCGCCGGAGTCGGAGCTGCCGCTGGAGCAGGCGGTGACGCCGACCACGAGCCCGGCGGCGGTGGCGGTCAGGACGGTGGTCTTCAGAAACTTACGCACGAAAAGTGCCTTTCTGCGGGTGCGAACGGCCCTGGTGGGCCGGGGACCGCTCCTGGTGGGGAGCGGTGGTCAGGGGGAGGAGACGAGGTCCTCTTCGACCGCCTCGGTCTTCTCGGCGCGCGGCGCGGCCTTCGCTGCCTTCCGCGGGCGGAAGAGGCTCAGCGGGCTGCGGTAGTCGCCGCGGCGGGAGAGCCGGCGGGCGGTCAGGTCGCCGAGCAGCTGCAGCACGGTGACGATGATCACGAGTTCGGCGACGATGACCCACATGAAGGCGGTCTCGAAGCGCTGGTAGCCGTAGCGGACGGCGAGGTCGCCGAGCCCGCCGCCGCCGACCACGCCGGCCATGGTGGAGTAGCCGATCAGCGCGATCAGCGTGGTGGTGACGGCGGAGACCAGCGAGGGCAGGCTCTCCGGCAGCAGGGTCTTGCGGACGATGGCGCCGGTGCCGGCGCCCATCGCCTTGAGCGCCTCGATCAGACCGCCGTCGACCTCGCGCAGCGCGGTCTCCACCAGCCGGGCGAAGAACGGGATGGCGCCGATGGCGAGCGGGACGGTGGCGGCCTGCCAGCCGAGCGAGGTGCCGGTGAACAGCTTGGTGAACGGGATCACCGCGACGATCAGGATGATGAACGGGATGGAGCGTCCGACGTTGACGATCACCCCGAGCACCCGGTTGACGGCGACGTTCTGCAGCAGGCCGCCCTTGTCGGTGAGCACCAGCAGCAGTCCGAGCGGCAGGCCGATCACCAGGGTGGCGAGGCCGGCGATGCCGACCATGCCGAGGGTCTCCCAGGTGGCGGGCCACATCAGTTCCTGCATCCGTTCCCAGGTCATGCCGCCACTCCGTTCGACAGGTCGAGGACGTCCACCTGGAGTCCCTGTTGGCGCAGGTAGCCGATCGGCACCACGTTGTCGGTGTGGCTGCCGGGCAGTTCGACCCGCATCCGGCCGACCAGGCGGCCGGCGATGGTCTCCACGGCGGCGCCGAGGATGTTGATGTCGATCTGGTAGGTGCGGGCCAGCTGGGAGACGAACGGCTGGGCGGGCGCGTCCCCCTGGAAGGTGATCTCCAGGACGGTGCGATCGGCCTGCCCGGAGCCGAAGTCGCCGAGCGGGAACAGGTCGCGGGCGATCCGCGAGTGGCCGTCCGCGAGCAGGTCGGTGAGCCGGCCGCTCTCCACGACCTTGCCGCCGCGCATCAGCGCCGCGGAGTCGCAGACCGACTTGATGACGTCCATCTCGTGGGTGATCAGCAGCACGGTGAGGCCGAGCTGCTGGTTGAGATCGCGCAGCAGCTGCAGGATCGAGCGGGTGGTCTCCGGGTCGAGGGCGCTGGTCGCCTCGTCGGAGAGCAGCACCTTGGGGTCGCCGGCCAGGGCGCGGGCGATGCCGACCCGCTGCTTCTGGCCGCCGGACAGCTGGCCGGGGTAGCTGCCGGCCTTGTCGGCGAGGCCGACCAGGTCGAGCAGTTCGGCGGCCTTGCGGCGGCGGTCGTGCCGGTCCAGGCCGATGATCTCCAGCGGCAGTTCGACGTTCTGCTGCACGGTGCGCGAGGAGAGCAGGTTGAAGTGCTGGAAGACCATGCCGATCCGCCGACGGGCCTCGCGCAGTTCGCGGCCGGCCCGCTGCTCGCTGCCGGACAGCGCGGTCAGTTCGACGCCGTCGACGGTGACGGTGCCGGAGGTGGGGCGCTCCAGCAGGTTGACGCACCGGATCAGGGTGGACTTGCCGGCGCCGCTGGTGCCGACGACCCCGAACACTTCGCCCTCCTGCACGTGCAGGTCGACGCTGTCCAGCGCCAGGACGTCGCGGCCCCGGGAACGGTAGACCTTGGTCAGGTCCTTGGTGGTGATCACAGCTGCTTCCGTTTGTTCGTCGGCGGACGACCGTGCGGGCATCCGCGCCAATGCAGGGAACGGCACCTGGTGCCGGGAGGAAGATCGGGGGCTGGCGTCGTGTCGGTCACGGCCGCCGGCCGACCGGGTCGCGCGGGGCGCGGCCTGGACGGGTCATCGGGCGGACGGGACGTCAGCGGGGGCTGGGCAGAGCTCTCAGCGACAACACATTCGACGGCGCATGCTTCGCTCACCTGCCGGCGTCGCGCCGGTGGGGATGCATGTCGTCGTCGTGGTCATGGAACCCAGTAAATCAGACATTTGGTGAACGTCCCAATGCCCAGGACGTGCTGTCCGATATGTGGACACGACCCTTGCGGGACAAGCACTGCGGCACCCGACCCGTGTCCGGGCCGGGTGCCGCGGGGGTGGTTCAGGCCGCCAGCGAGGCCTCGCCGGGCTTGGCCAGGGTGACGATCGACAGCCGGCGGGAGACCTCGCGCACGTCGGTCTCGTGGTAGCCGAGGCTGCGATACAGCCGCAGGTTGCCGAGGCTGCGGTGGCCGGTGAACAGCTCGAAACGGGTGGCGCCGTCCTCGGCGAGCTTCGCCTCCAGCGCGGTCAGCAGGCGACGGCCCAGGCCGTGCCGCTGCATCCGCGGGTGCACCACCAGGCGGCCGATCTGGCCGACGCCGGCCTCGTCCACCCAGCCGCGCACCGCGCCGACCACCTCGTCGCCCAGGCGGGCCACCAGGGAGCGGTGCTCGGCGAGTTCGGCCTGGAGGCTCTCCAGGCTCTGGGTCAGCGGTTCGAGCGCCCAGTCGCTGTAGAGCTCCGCCTCGCTCTGGTAGCCGAGGTACTGGAGCTTGAGGATCTGCTCCGCTTCATCCGGTCGTGCCGCTGCGATGATCACACTCATGCCCATGGATGGGGCCTCCATCGTCAATCGCCCGGCGCACGCGAGTGAGGGTCTGGCACCGGCCTTGTCCGAGGTGTGCCCGGACGGGGATCGGCCCGGCCCGGGAAAAGCGCGACGCGTCCCACCGGACGGTGGTCCGAGAGGCCGGAACCGACGCGCTCACGGTCAGTATCCGGGCGGTCGGGCGACCGTCAAGAGAGACGTTCGCCACCGCTCTACCCAGGCGACCACTCTTCTCAACCTCCCGGACGCCGACGTGGCGAGCGTCACGCCCGCACCGCCCGGACCACCCGTCAGCCGCTCGGACGGATGTTCTGGTTCACCCGGAACAGGTTCCCCGGGTCGTAGCGGTCCTTCAGCGCCACCAGCCGCTCGTACTTCGCCAGCCCGTACGCCTCCACCACCCGGCCCTGCCCCTCCAGGCCCATCAGGTTCACGTACGCCCCGCCCGAGGAGAACGGCCGCATCGCCTCCAGGCACTGCCGCACCCACGCCACCTGCGGCTCCGCCGGGCCGGTCGTCCAGCGGCCCACCGCGCTCAGCAGGTACGGGGCCTGCCGGTAGGTGTACGCGCTGTCCTCCGCGCCCACCCGGGCCACCGCGCCGCCCAGGAACGCCAGTTGCGCGTGGGCGTCCGGCGAGGGCAGCGCGGCCACCTGCTCCGCCAGCCGGTCGATCGCCGCGCCGTCCAGCACCGACAGGAACTCCGACCGGCCGAACACCCCCGCCCCCGGCCCCCGGCCGGTGTCCAGCATCTGCTGCCACAGCGTGTACGGGCGGGTCTGCACGGTGTCCGCGACCACGCCCGGCAGCGCGCGCAGCGGCGCCACCACCTCCCGGCCGCGGTCCGCCCGGCCGGCCCAGCACAGGCCGATCCGCACCGCAGTCCCGGCCGGCAGCTCCGGCACCCCGTGGGGACGGCCGAACTCGCACGCCACCGTCAGCCCGTCGGGGGCCTGCGCCATGAAGTCCCGCACCGCCGCCACCGTCGCCGCCAGCGCCTCCCTGGGCAGGTACAGCGCCCCGCACAGCACGTGCGGGCCCACCCGGTGCAGCCGGTACGTGAACGAGGTGACCACCCCGAAGTTCCCGCCGCCGCCGCGCAGCCCCGCGAACAGCTCCGGATGCGAGGCCGCGCTCGCCGTCAGCAGCCGGCCTTCGGCGGTCACCACGTCCGCCTCCACCAGGTTGTCGCAGGTCAGGCCGTACGTCCGGGTCAGCCAGCCGATGCCGCCGCCGAGCGTGGTCCCGGCGATGCCCGCCGCCGAGTACGGCGCGCCGGGCGTGGCCAGCCCGAACGCCTGCGTCTCGTGGTCGAACCCGCCCCAGGTCGCCCCCGGCTGCGCCCGGGCGGTCCGGCGCTCCGGGTCCACCCGCACCCCGGTGAGGCCGGACAGGTCGATCAGCATCGCGCCCTCGCCCGTCCCCAGCCCCGCCACGCTGTGCCCCGCGCCGCGGACCGCCACCGGCAGGCCGTGCTCCCGGGCCACCGCGACGGCCTGCAGCACGTCCGCGACGCCGGTGCACCGCGCGATCACGTCGGGCCGGCGGTCCACCGCCGCGTTCCACACCCCCCGCGCCCGGTCGTACTCCTCGTCCCCGGGCACCACGATCTGCCCCCGGAACCCCTCGGCAAGCGCCACGGCTGCGTCGGCCATGGACTCAGCCTAGGGCCGCCCCGCCCGGCCCGCCCCGGCGTGGACCGGCCACCGGGTGACGCACGCCACCCGCGCTCCCGCCGCAGGGCCTGCGCGGACCCGGTGATCCGTACACGGTCTTCGCCGGGAATCCCGGCGTGCCGCGGGGCGGGGACGGCACCGCGTCAGCGCGTCCGGCGCCGCTCCCGGCCGGTGGCCTTCGACACCGGACCCCACCTCCACGCGGCCCCGGCGAGGGTGACCAGCACGGCCAGGCCGATGGTCCGGCCCAGCCGGTCAAGGGCCGCGACGACCAGCCCCGCCGGCCCGTCGCCGCCGGGGTTCTCCCCCGGAGCCGGCGCCTCACCCGCCATCAGCAGGCCGGACACCGTGCCGTAGGCCGCCCGGGTCGTCATGGCCCCCCTCTCCACGTCCCGAGGAGCCCGCCCGGCAGCGAGGTGCTCAGCCGATCCAGGCCTGCTGGACGGCCAGGTCCTGCTTGATCTCGCTGAGCTGCACGGCGACCGCCGAGGGGGCGGTGCCGCCGCGGCCGTTGCGGGAGGCGATCGCGCCGTGGACGGAGAGGACGCTGCGGACGGCCGGGGTCAGGTGGGCGGAGATGGCGGCGAACTGCTCGTCCGTCAGGTCGGACAGCTCGATGCCCTCGGCCTCGCAGACCTTGACGCAGGCGCCGGCCACCTCGTGGGCGACGCGGAACGGGACGCCCTGCTTGACCAGCCACTCGGCGATGTCGGTGGCCAGCGAGAAGCCGGCCGGGGCCAGCTCCTCGAGGCGCTCGCGGTGCACGGTGAGGGTGGCGATCATGCCGGTGAAGGCGGGGAGCAGGACCTCGAGGGTGTCGCAGGAGTCGAAGACCGGCTCCTTGTCCTCCTGGAGGTCGCGGTTGTACGCGAGCGGGAGCGCCTTCAGGGTGGCGAGCAGGCCGGTCAGGTTGCCGATCAGGCGGCCGGACTTGCCGCGGGCGAGCTCCGCGATGTCGGGGTTCTTCTTCTGCGGCATGATCGACGACCCGGTGGAGAAGGCGTCGTGCAGCGTGATGAAGCCGAACTCCTTGGTGTTCCAGATGATGATCTCCTCCGCGATCCGCGAGAGGTTGATGCCGATCATCGCGGTGACGAAGGCGAACTCGGCGACGAAGTCGCGCGAGGCGGTGCCGTCGATGGAATTGCCCACCGAGCCGCGCTCGAAGCCGAGTTCGGCGGCGACGGCCTGCGGGTCGAGGCCCAGCGAGGAGCCGGCCAGCGCGCCCGAACCGTACGGGGAGACGGCGGTGCGGGTGTCCCACTGGCGCAGCCGCTCGGCGTCCCGGCCCAGCGACTGGACGTGGGCGAGCACGTGGTGGGCGAACAGCACGGGCTGGGCGTGCTGGAGGTGGGTGCGGCCGGGCATCGCGGTGGTCGGGTGGGCCTCGGCGAGGCCGACCAGGGCGTGCTGGAGGTCGAGGATCAGCGCGCCGATGGTCCTGGCGTGGTCGCGCAGGTACATCCGGAACAGCGTGGCGATCTGGTCGTTGCGCGAGCGGCCGGCCCGCAGCTTGCCGCCGAGGTCGGCGCCGAGGCGCTCCAGCAGGCCGCGCTCCAGGGCGGTGTGCACGTCCTCGTCGGCGACGGTGCCGACGAACGCGCCGGACTCGACGTCGGCGAGCAGCTGGTCGAGTCCGGCCAGCATGCCGGTGAGCTCGTCCTCGCTGAGCAGGCCCGCCTTGTGCAGGACCCGGGCGTGGGCCTTGGAGCCGGCGATGTCGTAGGGGGCGAGCCGCCAGTCGAAGTGGACGGAGGCGGAGAGCTTGGCGAGGGCCTCGGAGGGGCCGTCGGCGAAGCGCGCGCCCCAGAGGCGGACGTCTGCGGGCTGGGAGGCGGTCATCGCGTGGGCTCCTTCAAGTGCTGTGGCGGTGCCCCGGCCGCGAACTGCGGCCGGGGCGGGTGGAACGGGGGTGATCAGGCCAGGTCGCGGCGGGCGGCGATCTTCGAGGACATGCCGAAGATCTCGATGAAGCCCTTGGACATGGACTGGTCGAAGGTGTCGCCGGTGTCGTAGGTGGCGAGGTTGAAGTCGTACAGCGACTGGTCCGACTTGCGGCCGTTGACGACGGCGCGGCCGCCGTGCAGGACCATCCGGATCTCGCCGGAGACGGCCTGGTTGGCCTCGTTGACGAAGCCGTCCAGGGCGCGCTTGAGCGGGGAGAACCACAGGCCGTCGTAGACCAGCTCGGCCCAGCGCTGCTCGACCTGCCGCTTGTAGCGGGCGAGTTCGCGCTCGACGGTGACGTTCTCCAGGGCCTGGTGGGCGGTGATCAGGGCGATCGCGCCGGGGGCCTCGTAGATCTCGCGGGACTTGATGCCGACCAGGCGGTCCTCGACCATGTCGAGGCGGCCGATGCCCTGGGCGCCGGCCCGCTTGTTCAGCTCCTCGATGGCCTGCAGGACGGAGACCTTGCGGCCGTCGATGGCGACCGGGACGCCGGCGTCGAAGGTGATGACGACCTCGTCGGCCTCGCGCGGGGTGGCCGGGTTCTGGGTGTACTCGTAGACGTCCTCGATCGGGGCGTTCCAGATGTCTTCCAGGAAGCCGGTCTCGACGGCGCGGCCGAAGACGTTCTGGTCGATCGAGTACGGGTTCTTCTTGGTGGTGACGATCGGGAGGTTCTTGGCCTCGGCGAAGGCGATCGCCTTGTCGCGGGTCATCGCGTAGTCGCGGACCGGGGCGATGCACTTCAGGTTCGGGGCCAGCGACTGGATGCCGACCTCGAAGCGGACCTGGTCGTTGCCCTTGCCGGTGCAGCCGTGGGCGACGGTGGTGGCGCCGTGCTTCTGCGCGGCGGCGACCAGGTGCTTGACGATCACCGGGCGGGACAGCGCGGAGACCAGCGGGTACTGGCCCTGGTAGAGGGCGTTGGCCTTGAGGGCCGGCAGGCAGTACTCGTTCGCGAACTCGTCGCGGGCGTCGGCGACCTCGGCCTCGACGGCGCCGCAGTCGAGGGCGCGCTGGCGGATGACCTCCAGGTCCTCGCCGCCCTGGCCGACGTCGACCGCGACGGCGATGACCTCGGCGCCGGTCTCCTCGGCGATCCAGCCGATGCAGACGGACGTGTCCAGACCGCCCGAGTAGGCGAGTACGACGCGCTCAGTCACGGCTTTCTCCTTCAGTACAGGTTTCATGCGGCGTTAGGCATAAGTATGCACGAGTGCGTATGCATTGCCAAACCGGTGGCACTCAGTGGGACGAGAAAGAGGTGGGGGGCTACTGCGACTTGGCCTGGGCGAGCTGCATCAGGTGGTCCGCGAGCGCCTGCCCGCCGGCCGCGTCACGGCTGATCAGCAGCACGGTGTCGTCGCCGGCGATGGTGCCGATGATCTCGAACACCTCGGCGGTGTCGATCGCGGAGGCCAGGAACTGGGCGGCGCCGGGCGGGGTGCGCAGCACGACCAGGTTGCCGGAGGCGGTCGCGGAGACCATCAGCTCGCCCGCCAGTCGGGCCATCTTGGCCTCGCTGGCGGACTCGCCCATGGGGGCGCGCGGGGTGCGGTCGCCGCCCTCGGCCGGGACGGCGTAGATGAGCGCGCCGTCCCGGTTGCGGATCTTCACCGCACCGAGTTCGTCCAGGTCCCGGGAGAGGGTGGCCTGGGTGACCACGAGTCCGTCGTCGGCGAGCAGCTTGGCCAGCTGGCTCTGGGAACGGACGGGCTGACGGGTCAGTAGGTCCACGATCCGGCGGTGGCGTGCGGCGCGGGTCTGCGGGACCTGCGGCGTGGGGCCTGCCGTGGGCGACTCGGGGCGGGGTTCGGTCATAACTGAAGATTCTCCTGAAAGACGCTCAGCTGTTCGCGCCGGGGGCGGTTTCGCGGACCGTTCGGAGGATCGCGGGCAGCGCGGCGAGGAAGCGGTCGGCCTGTTCCTCGGTGAGGATCAGCGGCGGGACCAGCCGGACGGCGTCCGGAACGGCCGCGTTGACCAGGAAGCCGGCGTCCTGCGCGGCGGCCTGGACCTGGCCGGCGACGGGCTGCGTCAGCACGATGCCCAGCAGCAGGCCCTTGCCGCGCACCTGCGCGACCAGCGGGTCGCCGATCGCCTCGATGCCGTGACGCAGGCGCTCGCCGAGCTTCGCGGCGTGCTCCAGCAGGCCCTGTTCCTCGATGGTGCGCAGCACGGCGAGGCCGGCGGCGGCGACCACGGGGTTGCCGCCGAAGGTGGTGCCGTGCTGGCCGGGGGCGAGCAGTTCGGCGGTGTCGCCGAAGGCGAGGACGGCGCCGATCGGCAGGCCGCCGCCGAGGCCCTTGGCGAGGGTGACGATGTCCGGGTCGGCGCCGTCCTCGGCCTGGTGGGCGTACCAGTGGCCGGTGCGGCCGATGCCGGTCTGGATCTCGTCCAGGACCAGCAGGGTGCCGGTGGCGCGGGTGATCTCCCGGGCGGCCCGCAGGTAGCCCTCGGGCAGCGGGACGGCGCCGTTCTCGCCCTGGATGGGCTCCAGGAAGACGGCGGCGGTGTCGGTGGTGACGGCCTGCCGCAGGGCCTCGACGTCGCCGAGCGGGACGTGCGTGACGTCGCCGGGGAGCGGCTTGAACGGGTCCTGCTTGGCGGGCTGGGCGGTCAGCGCGAGGGCGCCCATGGTGCGGCCGTGGAAGGCGCCCTGGACGGAGACCAGGTGGGTGCGGCCGGTCAGCCGGGAGATCTTGAAGGCGGCCTCGTTGGCCTCGGCGCCGGAGTTGCAGAAGAACACCCGGGCCGGTCGGCCGGCCAACTCGACGAGCTTCTCGGCGAGTTGGATGGTCGGCTCGGCCATGAACAGGTTGGAGACGTGGCCGAGGGTGGCGATCTGCCCGGTGACGGCCTCGACGATCGCGGGGTGCGCGGTGCCGAGCGCGTTGACGGCGATGCCGCCGACCAGGTCGAGGTACTCGTTGCCGTCGGCGTCCCACAGCAGGGCGCCCTCGCCGCGCACCAGCGGGATCCGCGGGGTGCCGTAGTTGTGCATCAGGGTGTGCTGGTACCGCGCGGTGATGGCCGCGTTGCCGGTCGGTTCGTCGCTCATGCCAGGCCCCCCAGGACGGTGGTCTCGTCGTCGGGCACGACCATGGTGCCGATGCCCTCGTCGGTGAAGATCTCCAGCAGCAGGCTGTGCTGGACCCGGCCGTCGAGCACCCGGGCGGTGCCGACGCCGGAGCGGACGGCGCGCAGGCAGCCCTCCATCTTGGGGAGCATGCCGCTGGCCAGGGTCGGCAGCATCTCCTCCAGTTCGGAGGCGCTGAGCTGGCTGATCACGTCGTCGGAGTTCGGCCAGTCCTTGTAGAGGCCCTCGACGTCGGTGAGCACGACCAGCATCTCCGCGCCGAGCGCGACCGCCATCGCGGCGGCGGCGGTGTCGGCGTTGATGTTGTAGATGTGGCCGTCGGCGCCGCGGGCGATCGAGGAGATCACCGGGATCCGGCCGTCGGCGATCAGCGCCTTGACCGCGCCGGCCTCGATGTTGACGATGTCGCCGACCAGGCCGATGTCGACCTGTTCGCCGTCGACCACGGCGTAGCGCTTGACGGCGGTCATGGTGTGGGCGTCCTCGCCGGTCATGCCGACGGCGAACGGGCCGTGCGCGTTGAGCAGGCCGACGAGTTCGCGCTGGACCTGCCCGGCGAGCACCATCCGGACCACGTCCATGGTCTCGGGGGTGGTGACGCGCAGGCCGGCGGTGAACGAGGACTCCAGGCCGAGCTTGTCGAGCTGGGCGCTGATCTGCGGGCCGCCGCCGTGCACCACGACGGGGTGCAGTCCGGCGTAGCGGAGGAAGACCACGTCCTGGGCGAAGGCGGCCTTCAGGTCCTCGTCGACCATGGCGTTGCCGCCGAACTTGATGACGACGGTCTTGCCGTGGAAGCGCTCCAGCCAGGGCAGCGCCTCGATCAGGGTGCGGGCCTTGGGCAGGGCGGCGTTGCTGCGGGCCTGTTCGCCCTTGGGTGCGATCTGCATGGCTTGTGTCGATTCCCCCGGGTCAGCTGGAGTAGGCGCTGTTCTCGTGGACGTAGTCGGCGGTCAGGTCGTTGGTCCAGATGCTGGCGTCGGCCCGGCCGGCCTTCAGGTCTGCGGTGATGACGACCTCGCGGCCCTTCATCGAGACCAGCTCGCGGTCCTCGCCGACGCCGCCGTTCCGGCACACCCAGACGCCGTTGATGGCGACGTCCAGCTGGTCCGGGTCGAAGGCGGCGGAGGTGGTGCCGATCGCGGACAGCACCCGGCCCCAGTTGGGGTCCTCGCCGTGGATGGCGCACTTGAGCAGGTTGCTGCGGGAGATGGTGCGGGCGACGTCGACGGCCTCGTCCTCGGTGGCGGCGTTCACGACGTCGATCCGGATGTCCTTGGACGCGCCCTCGGCGTCGCCGATCAGCCGGCGGGCCAGGTCGGCGCAGACGGCGCGCACGGCCTCGGCGAACTCGGCCTGCTCCGGGGCGACCTCGGAGGCTCCGGAGGCGAGCAGCAGCACCGTGTCGTTGGTGGACATGCAGCCGTCGGAGTCGACCCGGTCGAAGGTGGTGCGGGTGGCGTCGCGCAGCGCGGCGTCCAGCTGCGGGGCCTCGACGACGGCGTCGGTGGTGACCACGACCAGCATGGTGGCCAGGCCCGGGGCGAGCATGCCCGCGCCCTTGGCCATGCCGCCGACCGTCCAGCCGGCCGGGCTGGTGACCTGCGCGGTCTTGTGCACGGTGTCGGTGGTCTTGATGGCGATCGCGGCGGCCTCGCCGCCGGTGCTG
>NZ_BMRI01000012.1:57634-74993 GCF_014648555.1 Kitasatospora griseola | reverse complement strand
CTGAGCGCCTTGGCGGCCTGCTCGATGCCGGGCAGCAGCTTGTCCATCGGCAGTCGGACGCCGATCAGGCCGGTGGAGCAGACCGCGACCTCGATCGCGCCGACGCCGAGCTCGGCGGCGACCTTCTCTGCGGTGGCGTGGGTGTCCTGGAAGCCCTCGGGGCCGGTGCAGGCGTTCGCGCCACCGGAGTTGAGGACGACGGCGGCCAGCTCGCCGTCCTTCAGCACCTGCCGGGACCACTTGACCGGCGCGGCGTGCACCCGGTTGGAGGTGAACACGCCGGCCGCGGCGTGCAGCGGGCCGTCGTTGACGACCAGCGCCAGGTCCGAGGCGCCGGACGCCTTGAGGCCGGCGGTGACGCCCGCCGCGCGGAAGCCCTTCGCCGCGGTGACGCCGAGGTTCTGAGTGTCCGTCATGGTGCGACTCCGTTCAGCGGGAGGCCGAGCTCCTCGGGGAGGCCGAGGGCGATGTTCATGCTCTGCACCGCGCCGCCGGCGGTGCCCTTCACCAGGTTGTCGATCGCGCTGATCGCGATGATCCGCCCGGCGTGCTCGTCCAGCACCACCTGCAGCACGGCCGCGTTCGACCCGTAGACGGACGAGGTGTGCGGCCACTGGCCCTCGGGGAGCAGGTGGACGAACGGCTCGTCGCCGTACGCCTCCTGGTACGCGGCCCTGAGCTTCTCGGCCGTGGTGCCGGGCTTCGCCTTGGCGGAGCAGGTGGCGAGGATGCCGCGCGGCATCGGCGCGAGCGTCGGGGTGAAGGAGACGGTGACCGGTTCGCCCGCGAGCGGGGTCAGGTTCTGCGCCATCTCCGGAGTGTGCCGGTGGCCGCCGCCGACGCCGTACGGGCTCATCGAGCCCATCACCTCGCTGCCCAGCAGGTGCGACTTGGCGGCCTTGCCCGCGCCGGAGGTGCCGGACGCGGCGGTGATCACGGCCTCCGGCTCGGCCAGGCCCGCGGCGAACATCGGGAACATCGCGAGCGTCACGGCCGTCGGGTAGCAGCCCGGCACCGCGATCCGCTTGCTGCCCTTCAACGCGTCACGGTGGCCCGGCAGTTCGGGCAGGCCGTAGGGCCAGGTGCCGGCGTGCGGGGAGCCGTAGAACTGCTCCCAGTCGGCCGCCGACCTCAGCCGGTGGTCGGCGCCGAGGTCCACCACCAGGACGTCCTCGCCGAGCTGGGCGGCGAGCTCGGCGGACTGGCCGTGCGGCAGGCCGAGGAACACGATGTCGTGCCCCGCCAGCGTCTGCGGGTTCGTCGGCTCCAGCACCCGGTCGGCCAGCCCGATCAGGTGCGGCTGCAGCGCACCGAAGCGCTGCCCCGCGTTGGAGCCGCCGGTCAGCGCCCCGATCTCCACCTCCGGATGCCCTTGCAGCAGGCGCAGCACCTCGCCGCCCGCATACCCGCTCGCTCCGGCGACGGCAACTCGCAATACCATGGCATTCCTTCCTGAAGGCCCAGCATGAATATACGCAGCGCAGCAAAATCATGCAAGATTGCTCCTGGCTGCCCACTGTCATTTCCGGGCCCTAACCTGCGGCCATCACCGAACTCGCAGCACTGGCCCGCACCCCGGGCCACGAAGACTTCCCCGCAGAGGCCCTGACCTACGGTGACACCCCGGGGCATTCAGGGAGATCGAGCCAACGTCAACGCAAAGCGCAGGCGCTCACCCCACTCAGCGCGGGGCCGCCGGGAGGTGAGCAGCCGAACGCTTGGCCGCATCACGCGCACGGAATCCGAAGCTGATGAGGACCACGCGCTCTCCGGCGCCGAGGGGAGTCCTTCCGTGCGGGGTGATCGCCCCATCGAACACAACGCACTCGCCCGCTGCGAGATCGCACGCACGGTAGCCGTCAGCGCCGATGAAGACGGTAGTGCTCACAGTGGAAGCCGCGGCGGGACGCTCGTGCTTGAGACACAGGATCAGATTGGCCTCACCGAACCCGAACTCGTCCACGTGGAAGTCGAGGAACTGCCCCTCCTCCAGATAGGCGATGTAGACGCCGTTGTGCGGCTGCTCCACCTCCAGGCCGGTGGACTCCGCGACGACTGCGGCGAGATCCACTTGCCCGGCGAAGCGGTTCGCGGCGTCGCCCACGGCCGCGTTCCACTTGCCGTTGTGGAGGTATCCGTCGGCGGTCAGGGCCTCCTCAGCCTCCTGCGCCATAGCGGCGATCAGCTCGACCGGGAACGGCTGGTCGCGCAGGTGGCGCGGGCGCACCCGCTGATGCACGGTCAGCCCGCGCACGACGCTCCGGATGGCCGGGAAGTCTTCTGCCCACCGGTCCGGGGTCCGGGCCGTGGTGTTGGACTGGAGCCATGAAGTCCACCGGCCGCTCCACTGACGGGGCACGACGTTGTCCGCCCCCGGCGCGGCGGCTTGCTCGATCAGCAGCTCCACCTGCGAGAGTGCTGCCCGTGTGGACCCGATCAGCTCGGTGTCCCCCTTGGCGATCCGCAGACGCAGCGCTTCCCGGAGGTGGGCCTCGGCGCCGGCGAGGTCACCGCGCTCCATCAGATACTTGCCGGTGTGCTGGAGCGCGAAGTCCACCAGTTCCGGGTGTTGGCTTCGCGCAGTGCCCAGGGCGCTGCGGTAGAGCGCATCCGCAGTCCGCATGTCACCGGCGTAGCGGTGGGCGTCGCCGAGGTTGAGCCCGGTGGCGACGACCGCTCGGGTGTTGCCGCTCGCTGCGGCCAAGTCGAGCGACTGCCGCAGGAACGAAAGGGCCTCCTCGTGGTGACCCAGGCACATCTGACCGACGCCGATCCATCTGGTCAGGACCCGGACACGGGCTGGGTCGGCCCCATCGGGCAAGGCCCTTAGATCTTCATGGAGTTGGCCAACCGCAGTCGTCAACTTGCCCCGGTCGGTCGGGACCATCCGCAGGCCGGCGTCCTGTGTGATGAGGTGCTGGAGCACCGGACCCTCCTCGTTCGGTTCTGCTCAGGGTGGCACTACAGCCGGTCGGTCTGGCGGCGCAGGTCGGCCAGCAGCTCCACTCCGTGCGGGGTGAAGTTCTCACTCAGGAGTTCGAGTTCGCGCATGAGGTAGCGGACAGCGGGAAGGCCCTCGTCGTAGGCGGCCTGGAAGCACGCGCGCTCGTTGGCGGTCAGGTCGTCGCGGTCCAGCTCGGTGCGGCGGAACCTCAGCAGCTGGTTGTAGACACCGGTCGCGTGGAAGGCCCGGCCCACCTCCCAGAACTGGTTGCGCGCGACGCCCTGACCCGCTCGCCACTTGATCTCGATCTTCGGGGACTCCTTGGACGAGTACCCGTCTGCGAAGACCTGGTGCTGAAGGACGTGGAAGCTGATCGACTGGTGCGTTCCCTCGTGGAGCAGGTTCTCCGCCAAGAAGCGCCGCAGCGGCGCTACTGGCGGCCGAGGACGCCATGCTGGACACCACGGGCTCCGCCGGCGTCTTTCACGGCCGCCACCGGGCCGGTAGCGGCAACCGTCGCTTCTCACACCGCCAAAACCCTGGTCGAGCTGAAAGACCACCAGGCGGCCGAACGCCACCACCGCACCGCTCTCGCCGGTCGTGACCCCGAGGCGTTCCGGCGCATTCACGCCCTGACGCTCGGGAACCTGGCGCGGTCCGTCGCTGCCCAGCGCCGCCACGACGAGGCTGTGGGGATTTGGGGTCAGTCCCTGGATTTCATGGACGGAGTCGCCTCGGACCGACACAAGAAGCACCTTCACAAAGTCCGTACCACAATGACCAGTTGGGCCCGACGCGGCATCCCGGGCGCCGCGGACCTGGGGCAGCGCGCTGCCGAACTCGTCCGAGCCTGACCCCGCCTGTCCGGCCCCGTTGGCAGATCCTCGTCGGAGCCTGCTACGCGGTCCGCCACTCCCCCCGTACGCCGAACGACTGCCGACCGCGGACCGACGGGCTCACCCGGTTCCGGTCGCGTGACCGCTGGGCCGTCCCGCACCACCGCACCGCGAAGCAGAACCCCCTCGCCCGTCCGGGACCGACCCGGGCGGGGCATTCTCGGCCCTGCCGTAGAACCGCTGGTTCCCCGCGGGAACGGAGGAGGTGCCGCAGGAGGACGACCTGGAGGGGCACCTCGCCACCACCGACGGCACTCGCACCTGGACCGGCGCCGACCTCGCCATGGTGACCGGAACCTCCTCCGGCGATCCGACCTGGCTGCAGCTCCAGGCCGCCCTCAACCGGGCCCGGGGCGTTCGGGCGACCTGACACCGCGCCGGTCGATTCGCGTCCCCGTCGATGACCTGGACGCGCGACGCCGACCGGTTCGGTGTCGGGGCGGGTGACCGCGGCCACCAGGGGTGACGGCAGGGCGGTGGCCGCCGCAGGCCGTACGGGCGCGGCCCGTACGGCCTGGTCGGCCCGGGTGGCGGGTCGCGGTGCATAGGATCGCCGACATGGCGCTGCGACCCGCTCATGTGATCATCAAGGCTCTCGACCCGGTGGCGGTCGGCCGGTTCTGGGCGCAGGCGCTCGGCTGGACCGCCCACCATCCGGGCGTCACCACGTACGTCGCCCCGCCCGGCGAACTGGTCTGGCCGGACCCGGTCGCCGTCGGCCTCGACCTGGTGCCCGTCCCGGAGGGCAAGGGACCGGCCAAGAACCGCATGCACCTCGACCTCGCCAGCACCTCCCCCGCCCACCAGGCGGAACTGGTCGCCCACCTGCTGGCGCTCGGCGCGGCGCCCGTCGACCTGGGGCAGGGCGAGGTGCCGTGGACGGTGCTCGCCGACCCCGAGGGCAACGAGTTCTGCGTGCTGGAGCCCCGTGAGATCTATCGGGACACCGGCCCGGTCGCCGCGATCGTGGTGGACTGCGCCGACCCCCGGGGGATGGCCCGCTTCTGGGGCGAGGCGATCGGCTGGACGGTCCACGAGGTCGCCGACGACCAGGCGACCCTGCGCTCCCCCGCCGGTACCGGCCCCTACCTGGAGTTCCTCCGCTCCACCGACGCCCGCACGGCCTCCGACCGCCTCCACCTCGACCTGCTGCCCCAGCCCGGCGACGACCAGTCCACGGAGGTCGCCCGCCTCCGGGCCCTCGGCGCGACCGATCTCGACGTCGGCCAGGGCGACGTGCCGTGGACGGTGCTCGCCGACCCCGAGGGCAACGAGTTCTGCGTGCTGGCCCCGCATTGACGCCGGTCCGTCAGGACGGCACGTCCGCCCTGCGCCCTCACCTGACGTCGTCACACCCCGCCGCTACGGTGCCGCCATGACCGAACTCGCCGTGCTGGCCCGCCTGTCGGCCGACTCCCAGTACCCCGTCGAACAGCTCGTCCGCCACCCCCGGCTCCCGCTGGTGGCCGGCACCGCGGCGAAGAGCCGGCTGGTCCGGGTCTGGGACTGCGGCGACGGGCGGCTGCGCGAGCTCGCGCCCGTCGACCTGGGGCCGGCCCGGGAGCCGGACCCCGCCGAGTGGTGGCGCTCCGAGACTGCTCCGCCGGTGGCGTGGCACCCGGAGCAGCCGCTGCTGGTCGTCGCCGACGGCGACACCTTGACGCGGTGGACGCCTGACGGCCCGGCGGCGCCCGAGCAGGTCTCGGCCGCTTACCTCCATCTGGCGTTCAGCCCCGACGGCCGCACCCTGTGGGCGAAGCCGTCCGGCGATTCCTCGGACGCGCTCGACCTCGCCACCGGCAGCGCCGTCCCGGCCCCCTACTGGGACACGGGTGTCGCCGTCCACCCGTCCGGCGAGCTGGTCGCCACCCTGGTCAGCGACCAGTCCGCCACCTTCTGCCTGTTCGCCCGGCCCAGGGCCGAACCCCCGGCGGCGATGCGGCAGTTGCGGCACGCGCTGGTCCTGGCCGCCGACGGCTACGGCACTCCGCTGTTCAGCGCCGACGGCCGGCACCTCGCCGTCCGCGGCAACGCGTACGTCGACTCGCTGGACGTCTTCGCCTTCCCCTCCCTGCGGAGGGTCCTGACGAGGACGCTCGCCGAGGACGACGCGCAGCGGTGGCCGGACGAGAACCTCGCCTGGGGCGTCCGGCCCGGTGTGCTGTGGATCGGCACCCCGACCGGCTCACTGCTCGAACTCGACGTCGAGACGCGGGAGACCGTCGAGCACCCGTCCCCGGCCGGCGCCCCGATCTCCGCGCTGACCGCCACCGCGAGCGGCGACCTGCTGGTCGCCCACGCGGACGGCGCACTCGCCCTGCTGTCGGCGGGGCCCGCAACTCCCGCCCCCGAAGCGGTGGATGACGTCACGGTGTTCCTGGCGGGAACGGAAGAGGTGCCGCCGGCGGGCGAGTTGGAGGAGCACCTGGTGTACACCGACGGCTCCGGGATCTGGGAGTCCGAGGACCCCGACGCCGCCGAGGCGGCCGGCCGGCCCCTGCCGTGACGCAGTTCGCCGGGCCGCGCCGAGAAGCGTCTCGGCACGGCCCGGCGAACGGAACGGTCAGGAATCCGGCTGGGTGATCGTCAGGCCCCAGTGCACGTCGGGGGCCGAGGTCTCCACGCCGACGCTGAGCGAGGAGATCCGGTCGACTGGCACCACGGCGGAGCCGCGGCCGATGGTGTCGGCCGGGCAGGCCACGGTGAACTCGACCGGGGTGGTGCCGCCGCCGAAGCTGACGTGCACCTCGCCCGCTCCGCCGCTGCCGCCCTGGCAGCCGACCGTGACGGTGACGGGCGGGCCGGACATGTTGAGGCCGGCGCCGACCGCGCCGCCGTTGCCGATCCAGTCCGGGATCCAGATGAATCCGTCCGGCCCGGGGTGCGGCAGGATCTCCCCCGTCCCGGGCGTGCCGTACTCGGGTTCCCCGCTCTGCCCGGCCATCGCCGGCCCCGCCGCCACCACGACAGCCGGCCCCGCCGCCACCACGACGGCCGCCGCTGCGGCCACCCAGGCGAAAGTCGCGCGCCTCATCTGTTTCTCCCCTCCGTCACCACCGGGCCCCGAAGTCCCGACGTGCCCGAACAGTCTCATCCGGCACTGACAGCACTCGCTTGAGTACGGGTACTCAAGTCACCGGTTCGGGGCCCGACCGGTTCCGGGTGCCGGCGCGGATGCGGGCGGGGCGCGGTAGTGACGGCCGACAGCGCCCTGCGGGCGGGGATCCGGTCACCGAGCAGCTCGGCGAAGTCCTCGGACGTCATGCCGAACTGCCGGGCGTCCTGCCAACCTGCCGGACCGCCCCCGGCCGGTTCACCGGTGCTCGCGCTGTTCGCCCGGCCGCCGGTCCGTTTGACGTGCCGTCAGGCCGGCCCGGCTCCGGATCCAAGGCACGGTGGTGACCGGCGGGCAGGTGCGTCGGGTCAGTCGTGCGGGACGATGGCGACCGGCGACTTGGCGTGGTGGCTGACCGCGTGGGCGACCCGGCCCAGGCGGTGGCGGCGGCGGCCGACCACCACCAGGGCGGCGCCGGCGGAAGCGTCCACCACCGCCCCGGCACCGCTGCCGATCCGGCTGTCCTCGACCACCGTGACCTGCGGGTACTTGGCCCGCCACGCGCCGAGCCCCTGGGTGAGCAGCTCCGCCTCAAGGACGCGGAACTGCTCGGCCTCGGTCTCCGGCGCCACCCAGCCCGCGTAGCCCCAGACCGGGGGCGGAGTCCAGCCGTGAACCACGCGCAGCACCGCGCCGCGGGCCTCGGCCGCGCGGAAGGCGAAATCGACGACGGCGTCCGCCGGGGCACGGGTGTCGATCCCGACGACCACCTCGCCGGGGGCCTCGCCCGGCTTCGGCTGCGCGGCCCGCACCAGCACGACCGGCACCTCGCAGCGCGCCGCGACGTCGAGGCCTATCGACCCCACCAGCAGGCCCTCGAAGCGGCCCAAGCCCAGCGAACCGACGGCGAGCAGCTCCGCGTCGGCCGCGGCGGCGACCAGGTCGGCGGCGGGCTCGCCGCCGGTCAGCAGGCCGGTGTGCAGCTCCAGCCCGGGATGGGCGTCGCGCACCTGCTTCGCGGTGTCGGCCAGCATGCGCTCCGCCAGGGTGCGCACGGACGCCGGCTGGCTGGGATCGGCGTGCAGGTCGTCCTCCCAGGTCCAGGCGTGGACGAGGCGCAGGGCGAGGCCGCGGCGCAGCGCCTCGTCGGCCGCCCAGTGCGCTGCGGCGGTGCTCTCGGCCGAACCGTCGGTGCCGGCCAGAACGAACGTGCCCATGGCGGTGTCCCTGCTCTCCGTTGCTCGGGGCGGCCCCGGGCGCGGTCGCCGGGGGCCTGCAGCCATCCTGGCCGGGGCGCGCTCTCCGGGGCGAGGGCCTGCCCGGCCCATGGTCCGGGCCCATGGTCCCGGCCGGTCGGGACAACCGGTGCGGGCCGTCCGGCGAGGCCGTCCCGGATGGGCGACGGCCTGCGGGACCTTCGGAACCGGCCGGAGACTTCCGACCTCTGTCCGGACGGCCGGGGCTGCGGCGACGCTGTTGGGAGCACGAGGCCGGGCGAACCGCCGCCCGGACCATCCGCACCCCCTGGAGGTCCACCCATGTGCGATTCCGTCGTGGCCGGCGTCGACGGCTCGGCCGAGAGCGCCGCAGCGGCCCGCTGGGCGGCGGCCGACGCGCTCCGGCGCGGCGTCGCCCTCCGGCTGGTGACCGTGGTGTCACCGTCGGGCAGCGCCTTCGGGCACCGTGAACCGGCCGGGCACCGACTGCCGGAGTTCGCGACGACGCTCCGGGCCGAGCTCGTGCACGCCCTGCCGGGGCTGGACGTCTCGTGCGAGGCGATCCCCGGTGAGCCGTGGTCCGTGCTGGCCGCCGCCGGTGAGAAGCAGTGGCTGCTGGTGCTCGGTTCCCGGGGTTCGGGCCGGCTCGCCGGGCGGCTCCTCGGTTCCGTCGCGCTGCGCACGGCCGCGGAGGCGCGGTGCCCGGTCGTCCTGGTGCCGGAAGGCGCCGCGGACCCGGACGGCTCCGGCGAGGTCGTGGTCGGTGCGAGCGGCGAGCGGCCGTCCGGCGCCGTCCTCGGGTTCGCCTTCGAGGAGGCCGCCCGGCGCGGGGCCGTACTGCGGGCCCTGGAGGGCGGGGCCGAATCGCACGGGCCGCTGCGGACCGACGCCCCGATCGGGCCGGCGGAGGTCCGGCGGTCGCTGGTGGAGGCGAAGACGGTCCGCTTGCAGGACGCGCTGGCCCCCTGGCAGGAGAAGTTCCCCGAGGTGCGCACGGTGGCGGAGGTGACCGGCTGGGGCGCGTCCCGGGCACTGCTGGAGGCGTCGCGCGGCGCGGCCCTGGTGGTCCTGGGCCGGCGCGCCCCCGCGCATCCGCTGGCCGCGCCGCACCTGGGACACCTGGCACACGCGGTCGTCCACCACGCCCACGGCCCGGTGGCGGTCGTCCCGCACGACGCGGCGCAGCGCCGGTGACCAGCGGCCCGGAGCGGCCGGGGACCTTCTGCCCGCCGCGCATGCCCCGCTCGACCCCTGTGGACGGCGGGCGCGGGCGGTGTGATGGACCTGTGCCGCACCGACATCCACGCCGCCCGCGGCGACCGGCCGGTGCAGCCCGGCGACCTGCGCGCCCGAACCGCACCGCGCAACCCGACAACCCATCGATCGGAAGGACAACGGCATGAACGGGACCGGCAGCACGGCCGAGCGGCGCATCGTGGTGGGGGTGGACGGCTCGGAGTCGTCCCGGTCCGCGCTGCGCTGGGCCGTACGCCAGGCGGCTCTGACGGGTGCCACCGTGGAAGCGGTGACCACCTGGGAGTATCCGGCCGTCTACGGCTGGGAAATGCCGCTGAGCGACGCGGACTTCAGCACGGCGGCCGAGCAGACGCTCGCCCAGGTCGTCGAGGAGGAGGGCGACCCGGCCCACCCGGTCGAGATCGGCCGCCGGGTGGAACGCGGCAACGCGGCCCGCGTCCTGCTGGACGCCGCCGAGGGCGCCGAACTCCTGGTCATCGGCAGCCGCGGCCACGGGGGCTTCACCGGGGCGCTGCTCGGCTCGGTCGGCCAGCACTGCGTCCACCACGCCACCTGCCCGGTCGTCGTCGTCCGGGACACCGCGCACCAGGACACCGCCCACGACACCGCGCCCCAGGACACCGCCCGCGCCGAGCACGCCGACGTGCCGGCCGCCGGTCGGTGACCCGTACCCCTGACCGACAGGAGTTCCAGCCGATGCACCGGACCCTCACCCGGCCGGACCCGGTGCGTCCGGTTGTCGAGCAGCAGGACGCCGCCGCCGGGATGCCCGCCCGCCAGGCCGCCACGCAGGACGCCGCCCAGGTGCTCGCCCGCCTGGACAGCACCCGCGCCGGGCTGTCCGGCGCGGAGGCCGGGCGGCGGCTCGCCGCCGTCGGCCCCAACGCGGTCCGCACCCACCGGGTGCGGGCCCTGGCGGTGCTCGGCCGCCAGCTGCGCAGCGCCCTGCTGCTCCTGCTGCTGGCCGCCGCGGTGGTGTCGTTCTTCTTCGGCGAGCGCACCGACGCGGTGATCATCGGCGTGATCCTGCTGCTGAGCGTCGCCCTCGGCTTCGCCAACGAGTACCGGGCCGAGCGGGCCGCGCAGGCCCTGCACTCGCAGGTGCGGCGCACCGCCGTGGTGCTGCGCGACGGCCACGAGCAGGAGGTGGACGTCACCGGCCTGGTCCCCGGCGACGTGGTGCGGCTGGCCCTCGGCCGGATCGTGCCCGCCGACGTGCGGGTCCTGGAGCGCACCGGCCTCCAGTGCGACGAGAGCATCCTCACCGGCGAATCCGCCCCGGTGGACAAGGACCTGGCAGCGGTGGACGGCGAACCGGAGCTGGCGGAACTGTCGTGCTGCGCGCTGATGGGCACGGTGGTGCACGCGGGCAGCGGCACCGGGGTGGTCGTCGCCACCGGCGGGCGCGCCGAGTTCGGCCGGATCGCGCTCGGTCTCGGGGACCGGCAGCCGGAGACCGCGTTCCAGGTCGGCCTGCGCCGATTCTCGGTGCTGCTGCTCCAGGTCGCCGCCGTCCTCACCACCGGCATCTTCGTGATCAACACGGTGCTGCACCGGCCGCTGCTGGACGCGCTGTTGTTCTCGCTGGCCATCGCCGTCGGGATCACCCCGCAGCTGCTGCCCGCCGTGGTCAGCACCAGCCTGGCAGCGGGCTCCCGCCGCCTCGCCCGCCGCAAGGTCCTGGTCAAGCGCCTGGTGTGCATCGAGGACCTCGGCGACATGGACATCCTGGTGACCGACAAGACCGGCACCCTCACCGAGGGCCGGATCACCTTCGAGAGCGCCCTCGACCCCGCCGGCGCCGCCGGGGAGGACGTGCTGCTGCTCGGGCTGCTCGCCACCGAAGGGGACCTGGACGGCGACCACCTGGGCGACAACCCCCTGGACACCGCTCTCTGGCAGGCCCCCGGTGCCGCCGGGTTGACGGCCGGGCACCTGCGGCTGGCCGGCCTTCCCTTCGACCACGAGCGTCAGCTCTCCTCCGCCCTCCTCCAGCGGCCCGACGGTACCCGGGTGCTCGTCACCAAGGGCGCGCCGGAGGCCGTGCTGGCCCGCTGTGCCGCCGTCCCCGCCGACGCCGCCCCCGTACTGGCCGGCCTCTTCGCCGCCGGCCACCGGGTCGTCGCGGTGGCGGCCAAGGACGCCGGCGGCCTCGACGCGATCGCGGTGCCGGACGAGAGCGGGCTGGAGCTGGCCGGGTTCCTGGTCTTCCGCGACCCGCCCAAACAGGGCGCCGCCGAGTCGCTGCGCCGGCTCGCCGACCTCGGCATCACCGTCAAGATCTGCACCGGCGACAATCCGGTGGTGGCCGAGAAGGTGTGCGCCGACCTCGGGCTGCCCGCCGGGACCACCCTCACCGGCCGGGAGGTCTCCGCCATGAGCGACGAGCAACTGGCCGACGCCGCCGCCGGGGCCACCGTCTTCGCCCGGGTCTCCCCGGACGACAAGGCCCGCGTCGTGCGCGCCCTGCGCGGCAGCGGCCGGGCCGTGGGCTTCCTCGGCGACGGCGTCAACGACGCGCTGGCCCTGCACGCCGCCGACATCGGCGTCTCCGTGGACAGCGCCACCGACGTGGCCAAGGACGCCGCCGACGCCGTCCTGCTGGAGAAGGACCTCGGCGTGCTCGCCGAGGGCGTCGCCGAGGGCCGACGGATCTTCGCCAACACGATCAAGTACGTGCTGATGGGCACCTCCAGCAACTTCGGCAACATGTTCAGCGCTGCCGGCGCCTCCTTGGTGCTGCCGTTCCTGCCGATGCTGCCCTCGCAGATCCTGCTCAACAACCTCCTCTACGACAGCGGCCAGCTCACCATCCCCACCGACCGGGTCGACGACGAGCAGCTGCACGCCCCCTCGCACTGGGACATCGCCTTCATCCGCCGCTTCATGCTGTGCTTCGGCCCGGTCAGCTCGCTCTTCGACTTCCTCACCTTCTGGGTGATGCTCGGCGTCTTCCACGCCGGGCCCGAACTGTTCCGCTCCGGCTGGTTCGTGGAGTCCCTCGCGACCCAGGCCCTGGTGATCTTCGCCATCCGCACCCACCGGATCCCGTTCCTGCGCAGCCGCCCGAGCATCCCGCTGCTGGCCGCGTCGCTCGGCGTGGTGGCCCTGGGCGTCGCGCTCCCGTTCTCGCCCGTGGCCGCGACATTGGGATTCACGGCTCTCCCGCCCGCCTTCTTCCTCGCCCTGGTGACGATGGTCGTCGTCTACCTCGTGCTGATCGAGGGGGTCAAGCGGTGGTTCTTCTCCCGCCCCGCCACCGCGGAGGCGCCGCGCGCACCCCGCCTCCGGCAGCAGGCCCACCGCATCCACCGCAGGGCCGGCCACTTCAGCCACCCCGGTCCGCTGACCTGATCCGGGACGTCCGCCTGATCCGGGACGTCGGCCCGGGCCGGGACGCGCCGAGGACGGCGGCCGGCGCGCAGGCGGGCGAGCACGAGGGTGGCGGCCGCATCGGGGTCCACCGGTGTTCGGCCCGCCGGGGAGGTGACCGCCGTTCGACCGGGCGGGCGCCCGCCCGGCGCGCCGTCAGGCGTTCGCGTCGGTCGAGGCCCGGACGACCAGTTGCGGGGCGAAGCGCTCCACGCTCTCCGCCCGTTCCCTGGCGGGGGCCTGAAGCAGCGTCAGGGTGCGTTCGGCCATCGCGGTGAGCGGGTGGCGGATGGAGGTGATCGGCGGGTCGAGGAGTTCGAGTATCTCGGTGTCGTCGAAGCCGGTGACGGCGATCTCCCCGGGCACCGACACGGCCGAGCGCTGCAGGGTGGAGACCAGGCCGACGGCGAGGACGTCCGCTCCGCAGACGACGGCGTCGATCTCGTTGCGCTGTGCGGCGATCCGTCGCGCGGCGGTGCGGCCGGCGTCGGTGGTGAAGCTGGGGAGCAGGACGGTGGCGGCGCCGGTGCCGCGGGCCTCGGTGAAGGCGGCGAGGCGTTCCGCGCCGGAGGAGGACGCCTGGTCGGCGGCGACCAGGGCGATCCGGTGGCGGCCGAGGGTGTCGAGGTGGTCGAGGAGCAGGCGCATCGCGGCGGCGTTGTCGAGGGTGACGGCGACCGTCCCGGAGCCGCTCGCCCAGCGGTCGAACAGGACCAGGGGCGCCCGTTTGGCGGCGGCCCGGACGGCGGGGCCGGAGGCGGCGGCGGAGACGGGGACCACGACCAGCCCGTCGACCCGTCCGCCGAGCAGGGTCTCGATCTGTTCGGCCTCGATCTCCACCGAGTTCGCGGCGTCGGAGACGACCAGCTGTCCGCCGGCGGCGCGGACCTGCTGGGCGATGGCGTCGGCGAGTTGGACGAAGTAGGGGTTGGCGAGAGAGGGGACGACCACGCCGACGGTGCCGGTGGTGCCGGTGCGCAGCGCCCTCGCGGAGTGGTTGGTGCGGTAGCCGAGTTCGCGGGCGGCGTCCTCGACGCGGCGGGCGAGTTCGGGGTCGACATTGCGCGGGGTGCCGGCCAGGACGCGTGAGGCGGTCGCGCGGGAGACGCCGGCGGCGGCGGCGACGTCGAGGAGTCGGGGCGCTGTCACGTGGGGGTCCTCCCCGGTCGGGAACGGTGCCAGAAGGCGTTGTCGTAAGCGGTGTCGGTTGCGGCGCCGAGGCGGGTCCGGTGTCGAAACGGTGTCGGCGCGGTCTCGGATCGGACGGCCGCAGGCCGGGATGTCCGAGCCGGCGGAATGCGCAGCACGAGGGTACTTGACGGTCGGCGAGGGCTGGGCCAGAGTGTGGGAAATCGATCTCCCGAGGAGCTCCCAAGGAGCGCAGATGTCGTCCATCACCGTCGTCGGTTCGGTCAACCGCGATCTTGTGCTGACCGTTCAGGACCTGCCGCGACCTGGCGAGACCGTGCTTGCGGAGCGCTTCGTGGAAGGCGTCGGCGGCAAGGGCGCCAACCAGGCCGTGGCGGCTGCCCGGCTCGGTTCCCGGGTCCGGCTGGTGGCCCGGGTCGGGGCGGACGCGGAGACGATCCTGCGGGCGCTGGCCGCCGAGGGCGTGGACGTCACCGCGGTGCTCCCGGCCGCGGACGCCAGCACCGGGATCGCCTCGGTGGTCGTCGACCGGGCGGGCGAGAACACCATCGTGGTCAACCCGGGCGCGAACGCGGCGCTCACCGTCGCCGACCTGCCGGAGCACTTGTCGGGCGCGGGCGAGGTGTTGCTGGTGCAGCACGAGATCGCCCCCGAGGTGGTCGCCGCCGCGGTGCTGCGGGCCCGGGAGCAGGGCGGCACGGTCGTCCTCAACCCGGCGCCGGCCCGGCCGGTCGCGTCCGACGTGCTGGCGGCGGTCGACGTCCTGGTCCCCAATCTCGGCGAACTCGCCACCCTGCTCGACGTCGCACGGCCGACCGGCCCGGACGGCGCGCGCGACCTGCTGGAGAAGGCCGAACTGCCGTGCGGGGCCGTCGTGGTGACGCTCGGCGCGGACGGAGCGCTGGTCAAGCAACCGGGCCGCCCGGCCGTCCACCTGCCCGCACCGGTGGTGGACGCCGTCGACACCGTCGGCGCCGGCGACACCTTCTGCGGTGCGCTCGCCGACTCCCTCGCCCGCGGCGGCGACCTGCTCTCCGCCGCCGAACGCGCCGTCCGGGCGGCCTCGTTGGCCGTCACCGGGCTCGGCGCCCAGTCCTCCATGCCGACCGCGGCGCAGCTCGACTCCCCCGCCGCCGACGACTCCTGACCACCCGCAGCACCAACTCCCGCACCGTTTTCGGTTCTTGGCGGCACGGGATTCAACTCGCCTTCCGTCAGCGATTCCTGACGATCAGTCGGCTCCCCCGGCACCCCCAGTTCAACGGAGAACACCCATGCGCAGCCTCAAACTCGGACTGTTCGAGAACGCCCAGACCAACGCGAGCGGCACCGCCACCTGGCGCCACCCCGAAAGCCGCCGCCACCTGTTCGACACCCTCGGCTACTGGCGCGAGGTCGCGCAGCTCTGCGAGGACGCCAAGCTGGACTTCCTGTTCCTGGCGGACGCCTGGGGCTGGTCGGAGATCAACGGGGTGCGCCCGCCGATCGCCACCGAGGAGACCCTCGACCTGCCGCGCCTGGACCCGTTCGTGATCGCCTCGGCGCTGCTCGCCTCGACCACCGACCTGGGCCTGGTGGTGACCGGTTCGGTGCTGGTGGAGCCGCCGTACGCGTTCGCCCGCCGCCTGGCCACCCTGGACCAGCTGTCCGGCGGCCGACTGGGCTGGAACATCGTCACCACCGGCACCGCCGACACCGCCGTGAAGGCGTTCGGGATGGACATGGTGGCGCACGACGACCGGTACGCGATGGCCGAGGACTTCCTCGACCTGGTCTACAAGTACTGGGAGGGCTCCTGGGAGCCGGACGCCCTGGAGAAGGACAAGGCCGGCCGGTTCGCCGACCCGGCGAAGGTGCACCTGGTCGAGCACGAGGGCCCGTACTTCCGCTCGCACGGCTACGGCAACACGGCCCGTTCCCCGCAGGGCACTCCGGTGCTGTTCCAGGCCGGCGCGTCCCCGGCGGGCCGCCGGGTCGGCGGCCGGCACGGCGAGTGCATGTTCGTCGGCAGCGGCAGCGTCGCGCAGCTGGCGGGCCACACCAAGGCGATCCGCGAGGAGGCGGTGAAGGCCGGCCGCGCCGCCGACCAGGTCAAGATCATGTCGGCGTTCTCCTGCGTGGTCGGCGCGACCACCCAGGACGCCGAGCGCCGCTGGCAGCGGATCCTGGACGCGCAGCGCCCGGAGGTCACCGTGGCCTCGTACGCGATGTTCACCGGCCTGGACCTGTCCTCGTACGCGCCGGACACCCCGATGAGCGCGCTGTCCACCGAGATGTCGCAGACCCAGGTCGCCCGGTTCGCGGACAAGACCGTCGGCGACGTGCTCGCCGACTGGCACACCCACGGCGTCGGCGCCCGCCCGGTGGTCGGCACCGCCGAGGAGATCGCCGACGAGATCTGCGCGCTCGCCGAGGGCGCGGACCTGGACGGCTTCCTGCTCTCGCCGCCCGTGCAGCCGCACTCCACCGTCGAGTTCGTCGAGTCGGTGCTGCCGATCCTGCGCGAGCGCGGCGTGTTCCGCGGCGAGTACGAGGACGGCGAGTCGCTGCGCGAGCGCCTGACCGGCGCCGACGACCGGGCGCTGCCGGCCAGCCACCCGGCCGCCCGGTACCGCCACTGACCCCACCCCACCCCCGCCATTCGCGACGAGAGGACGGCGACGGCCATGGCCATTCCCGCCCACCACCCCACGACCGCCGAGGACTTGAGCGCGGACGCGCTGCGCCGGGCCTTCGGGGCGTACCCCACCGGCGTGGTCGCGATCGGCGCGCTGCGCGAGGGCGCACCGGACGGGTTCGCCGCGAGCTCGTTCGTGTCGATCTCGCTGGAGCCGCCGATGATCGCGGTCAGCGTGGCCCGCACCTCGACCACCTGGCCGCGCCTCGCCGACCTGCCGGTGCTGGGGCTGAGCGTGCTCAGCCACGGCCAGGGCTCACTCTGCCGGCAGCTGGCCTCACGGGCGGGCGACCGCTTCGAGGGCACCGACTGGCAGGCGACGGCGGACGGCGCGGTGCTGATCGAGGGCGCCGCGCTGTGGCTGACCGCCCGGGTCGGCGCGGTGTACGACGGCGGCGACCACGAGATCGTCCTGATGGAGCTGCTCACCACCGAGCTGTTCCCCGGCGTGGAGCCGCTGGTGTTCCACACCAGCCAGTTCCGCGAGCTGTCCCCTCATGCCTGACACCTCGCCGACCTGCCTGTCCGGCACCGTCGTCCACGGTGCCGGACGGGGCCGGGGGCTGGGCTTCCCGACCGCCAACATCTCCCCCGACCCCGGTTCGGACGTTCCGCAACCGGCCGTCTACAGCGGCTGGTTGACCCGCCCGGCCACCGGCGCCGTGCACCGCGCGACGATCAGCATCGGCACCAACCCCACCTTCGAGGACGGCCCGCGGATCCACACCGAGGTGTACTGTCACGACACCTCCGAGGACCTGTACGGCGAACGCGTCTCGCTCTGGTTCGTCG
>NZ_BMRI01000012.1:36731-57608 GCF_014648555.1 Kitasatospora griseola | reverse complement strand
CCCGGATCCGGGACACCGTCAGGTTCGCCTCGGTCGACGAGCTGCTGCTCGCCGCCCGGGCGGACGTCCGCCGCTCGGAGGCGCTGCTGGACTCCGCGCACGGCCGCGACGTCCTGGCCGCCGCCTTCCACTGACGCACCATCATCTTCCTTTTCCCACAAGCCCGGTCGGCCCCGCTCTCCCGCTTCCCCCTGCGGGGCCGACCGACCCTCTCCCCCACGGCACGCACCCCCACTCCACACCCACGTCTGCGCCCAACGCCCGCGTGCCCGGCCGGCCCCGCCCCCGCTTCCCCCGACGCGGGGCCGGCCGCTCCCTCCCCGCCCCGCTCCCCTTCCCCTCCCCCCTCCTTTCCCGTACGGCACGCACCCCCACCCCACACCCACGTCTGCGCCCAACGCCCGCGTGCCCGGCCGGCCCCGCTCCCCCGCTTCTCCCCGCGGGGCCGGCCGCTCCCTCCCCGCCTCGCTCCGAACGAACAAAGGTGTGAGTAATGAGCGCATTCCACTGGCTGAACGAGCAGTTCAGCTTCCTCGGGCTCCCCGTCTACTGGTCCGACTTCCTGGGCAACATCCTGGCGCTCGCCACCGTCTGGCTGGCCCTGCGCCGCTCGCTGGTGGCCTGGCCGGTGCAGATCCTCGGCTCGGTCTTCCTGCTGATCGCCAGCCTGAACGTGCACCTCGGCGGCAACGCCGCCCGGCAGGTCGTGATCATCGTGTCGGCCACCTGGGGCTGGGCCACCTGGAAGCGCAGCCGCGAGCAGGAGGGCGCCATCAACGTCCGCTGGGCGACCGGGAGCGAACGCGCCCTGCTGATAGGCGCGATGGTGTTCGGCACCGCCGCGTTCGGCGGCCTGCTCAAGTGGACCGACGCCTCGTTCTACCCGGGCGCGCCGTGGTGGATGGTCCTCGCCGACGCCTGGATCTTCATCGGCTCGATCCTCGCCATGTACAGCCAGGCCCGCCGCTACATCGAGTTCTGGTTCGTCTGGCTGGCCGTCGACCTGGTCGGCGTGCCGCTGGCCATCCACTCCGAGCTGTACTTCTCGGGCATCGTCTACGGCATCTTCTTCGTCATGGTGCTGATGGGCATCCGCGACTGGGCCTCCCGCAGCAAGCCCCAGGACATCGCCTCCCCGCTGGAGCCCGCCGTCCAGGTCGAGAGCCGCGACGAGGCCGCCCGCCACTGACCGCACGCCCCCGCCCGTTGCAGGCCGGCTCCCACCCCCACGGGAGCCGGCCTGCGACACGTGGCTCCGACGCGGCGTCAGGACGCCCGGAGCGCCGCGTAGACGGCCGCGATCAGGCGGTGGTTCTCCGGGCCCGCGCCGTAGCGGGACGGGAGGCCGAAGCGGCGCCGGGTGTAGGCGTAGGCCAGGCCGCTGCCGGGATCGGCGAAGCCCAGGGAGCCGGTGGCGCCGCTGTGGCCGAACGCGTCCGGGCCCAACGGGCGGAACAGGGCGGTGAGTTCCTCGAAGCCGAGGCCGAAGACGTCCTCGTTCCCGGTGATCACGTCGGTGCCGTGGAACTGCGGACGGGCGAACTCGACGATGGTCTCCGGCTTCAGCAGCGCGGCCCGGCCGTCCACCTCCCCGATCGCCGCCGCGTACATGGCCGCCACGCCACGGGCGGTGCCGACGCCGCCGGCCGAGGTCGGCCCGAGGGCCCGCACGGTGCGGTTGTTGGCGAATTCCACCAGGTCGGTCGGGGTGGGCCCGTTCCGGTTGCCCGCGACGGCGAGGATGCTGGTCGGGTCGACCGTCCTGGCCGCGAGCCGCTCGGCCTGCTCCGGCGTCGGCCGCAGCGGCAGCGTCTTGGCCCGGCGGGCCTCCAACTCCTCGGGCAGGCCGAGGTAGAAGTCCAGCCCGTACGGGGCGCGGACCCGCTCCTCGAAGATCTCCTGGATCGAACGCCCCGTCGCCCGTCGCACCACCTCGCCGGTGAGCGCGCCGATCACGAACGCGTGGTAACCGTACGCCGATCCCGGCTCCCAGAACGGCCGCTGACCCGCCAACCGGGCGGCGATCACCCGGTCGTCGGCCAGCTCCTCGTCGGTGAAGCCGCCGTCCGCCCCGGGCACGCCCGAGCGGTGCGCGAGCAGCTCGCGCAGCGTCAGGCGCTCCTTGCCGTGCGCGCCGAACTCCGGCCAGTACGAGGACACTTCGCGATCCAGGTCGAGCACACCGTCCTGCACCAGCAGCGCCGTGACCAGGTGCGTCGCGCCCTTCGTGATCGAGAACACGCTCATCAGGGTGTCCGCGTCCGTCCCGCCGCCGGCCCACAGGTCGACCACCCGCTGCCCGCCGACGTGCACCACCAGCTGCGCCTCCGGCGACTCGTGCATCTCGCCCAGCACAGCGGCGAATTCGTCCCGCACGCCCTCGAACCCCGCCGCCACGGTGCCCCGCACCGCATCGACCTGCGCTGCCCCGCCCGGTGTCGCCCCGAACTGCGCCGCCTCGCCCTGATGGGCCATCGCCGTTCCCCCGACTGTCCGATCCGGCCGTCCGTCGACCGAGGATCCCAACTGTCGTTCCCCCACGAAGATTCCCGGCTCGGACGAGCTGCCAGGATCACCACTGTGACCAGCGCCTTCCGCATCGACCGCGTCCTCGCCGACCGCCCCTTCGCCGAGGCCTGCGACCCCGTGCTCGCGGTGCCGGACGAGCGCCGCGGCCTGCTCGCGGTGGCGGGCCGGGCTGTCGGCCCGTGGCCGCAGCAGGTCGCGGTGTACCGCACCGCCGACCTGGCCTGCGTAACCCTGGCGCGCAGCCGCTTCCCCGTGCACGCGCTGGCCTTCCACCCCGACCTGCCGCTGCTCGCGATCGGCACCGGCAGCTACGACGGCGGCTACTTCTTCGACGGTGAGCTGCTGCTGCTCGACCTCGAATCCGGCGCCGCCGTCTCACTGTTCGAGCATTCGTCGGGCCGTCAGGTACTCGGCCTGGAGTGGCTGGACGGGCGGTCGCTGCGGCTGCTGCTCGCCCCGCCGGACGACTGGCAGGACCGCGCCGCGCGGCAGGAGGGACACCTGGCCGAGCTGCACCGGGACGACTGGCGCGCCGTCGCCCCGGCGTCCGTCCCGCCCACGGAGCTGGCGGGGCCACGCCTCGCCGTCCCGCGCCCCGACGGCGCAGCGGCGGCCCGCCTCCTGCTGGACGGCCTGCACAGCGGTTGGGAGCCGCGCGGCCCGATCGGCGCCGTCGAGGAACTCGCCGACGGGCGACTGCTGTTGGCGATGCCCGAGGTGTCGGTGGAGTGCCGCACGCCGTCCGACACCGTCGCCTGGTCGCTCCGACGGGAGGGCTACGGCGGCGAGTTCGCGGTCGCCGCCGGCCGACGGTCGGTCTTCGTCCGGGGTGCCGAGCCGCCGTCGGTCGCCGAGCACTCCCTCACCGACGGCTCCCTTCTCGCGCGACGTGAACTCCTGGGCCGTTTCACGCTGTTGGCCTGTGCGGACGGCCTTCCGGCACTCGTCCCGTTCCGGTACGGCGACCTGCGGATCCGGCGCGGCCGACTGGTGTACACCGCCCCGCACCGCCGTCCCTCGCAGTCCGAGCAGTGGCTGGTGGCGGCCGACCCTTCGCAACTGCCCGCCGACGACCGGCCGTACCGGCCGTCCGACCGGTACCGCGGCTGCTTTCCGCTGTCCTGGGACCCGGCGCAGACCCACCTGCCCGGCCCGGGCGTCGAACTCCCCGACGGGAGCCTGGTGTACGCGGGCACCGTCCACGACGGCCGCGGCCTGCAGCCCGGCGGCTCCTTCGTGGTCCGCCGCGGCCCGGCCGACGGCACGCCGCGGTGGGTGTTCCGCACCGACCGGCCGGCCACCGCGCTGGACCTCGACGTCGACCGGGACGCCGTCCATCTGGCGTACGACGACGCCGAGTTGGTCACCCTGTCGGCCACCGACGGCACCGTCCGGCGACGGGGCCCGCTGACCGTCGGCCGGGTCTCGGTGGTCGCGACCGCCCTCACCGTCCCCGGCCCCGGCCGCCTGCTGCTCGGCACCATCGACGGCCGCGTCCTCTCCTGCACCACCTGAGGCGGGCGGGCCACCCCGTGCCATGATCGGGCCATGGCCGAACCGGTGATCCGCCCGCGACACGACGACGATCTGCCCGCCTGCGTCCGGATGCTGGCCGCCGTCCACCGGGTCGACGGGTATCCGGCGGTGTGGTCGGCCGAGACCGAACGCTGGTTGACGCCAAGGGAGTTGCTCGGTGTGTGGGTCGCCGTCGACGGACCGGCCGTGCTGGGCCACGTGGCCCTCACCCGCACCGGCCCCGACCTGGCGGCGACAGTCGGCCGACCGGCCCCGCAACTCGCCGCCGTGGCACGGCTGTTCGTCGACGTCTCGGCCCGACGGACCGGACTGGCCGACGCACTGCTGGCCCGGGCGGTGCAGGCCGCGGTCGCGGACGGGCGCCGGCCGGTGCTGGAGGTCGAGTCGGACGCCGCGGGCGCCATCGCGCTGTACGAGCGCACCGGCTGGCGGCGCGTCGGCACCGCCCCGGGAGACTGGCTGACGGCCGCCGGGCAGCCCGCCGTGGTCCACACCTACCTCGGACCGGCCTGACCCTCCCTCAGCACGCGCCACCGCCCGTGGGACGATACGGAAATCGGTTCGCCTCCCGACGGTCCTTCAGGAGAGACTTCCTGGTCGCGATCGATGCGCCGATCACCGCCCTCCCGAAGCCCAAGGTGCCGCATGACCGTCCCCGTCCCGCCCGACCGTCCCGAGCCCGAAACCGCGGCCGCGGCCCCCGTCGAGTCCGAGGCTCGGCCCGCGTCCGAGGCCGAAGCCACGGCCCGGCCCGAGGCCGCACCCGAGGCCAAGGCCGTGCCCGCGCCGTCGTCAGCGCCCGTGCCCGCGCCGTCGTCCGCGCCCGTGTTCGAGGATGCGCCGGCGCCCGCCAAGAACCCGTGGGCCGCACCGGACCCGAACGCGGTGCCGCCGGCGGCTCCCCCGCCGATGCCGGGGCCGGTTCCCGGCCCGTTCCCGGCCCCCGGGCAGTACCCGAACGGCATGTACTGGCCGCAGTACCCCGTTCCGACCCCGGAGCCGCGCAACGGCGTGGGCATCACGGCCCTGGTACTCGGGATCGTGGGCGTGGTGCTCTGCCTGCCGCTGTTCCTGTTCTGGCTCTCCTGGCTGCCCGCCCTGCTCGCGGTCTGCTTCGGCGGCGTCGGCCTGAGCCTGGTCCGCAAGCGCCTGGCCACCAACCGGGCGATGGCGCTCACCGGCACCGTTCTCGGCGTCGTGGGCCTGCTGGCCTCCCTCAGCACCGGCGTCCTCCTGATCGCCGACCTGAGCTCCGACATGCGGGAGCACAGCCGCACCGTGAAGCAGCAGGAGCGCGACGACTCCGAGCGGCGGCGCCTGGCGGACGAGCGGGCGAAGAAGGCCGCCGCCGAGCAGGCGGCGCGGGAGGCGGACGAGAAGGCCCGGCGACTGTCCTTCGGCGGCAGCTACACGTACCCCGACGGCCTGAAGGTCACCATGGCCGCACCGACCCCCGCCTCGCCGCCGAGCCGCAGCAGCGGCGTCACGTTCCCGCCGGACACGACGTTCATCCTGGTCCAGGTGACCGTGGTCAACACCGGCTCCGCCGAACTGTCGCTGTACGGCTCGGGCTCGCTCATCGTCAAGGACTCCCGGGGCAGCCTCGCCCGTCCGGTGTTCAGCGGCGACCAGTTCAAGATGCTCCCGCAGACCCTCGGCCCGGGCCAGGAGGCCACCGCGCTGGAGGAGTTCGCCCTGTCGAACGCCTCGGCCGACCCGTTCACGCTCCAGTTCACCCACGGCACCCGGATGGAGCGCAAGGAAGTCATCTGGGCCGGCTCGGCACCCCGCTGACCCACCGCACCAACGGAGTTCACCCCGCATGACCGCCGTCTCCGAGCTCGCCGCCCTCGGCGACCCCGTCCTCGCCGTCGCCGACCCCGCCCGCCGGCTGCTCGCCGTGGCGTGCGCCGGCCCGTACGGCGAGGCCACGACGCTCGGCCTGTTCGAGACCGGTGACCGCCCCCGACTCCTGCGGCGGATCGACTGCCCGCAGCACGTCAACGCGCTGGCGTTCCACCCGAGCAGTCCGCTGCTCGCGGTGGGCGTCGGCGACTACGACGGCGGCTACCACTTCGAGGGCCAACTGCTGCTGGTGAACCTCGACAACGCCGCCGAGCGGGCGATGTTCGCCGAGACCTGGGGCCGCCAGGTACTCGCCGCCCAGTGGCTGGACCGGACCCGACTGCGCCTGCACCTGGCCCCGCACGACGACGACGAGGACGAGGCCGCCCACCACGACGCCCACGTGGTCGTCCTGGAGCACCCCGACTGGACGGCCGCCCTCGGCCGTTCCGTCCCCGACGAACGCCTCCAGGGCCCGCGCATCCCCTACCCCCGCCAGGACCACCGCGCCGCCGCCCGCCAGTTGACGACCCGCCTGCTCGTCCCGCCGACCCGCCGGCCCGCCGCCACCACTGACCACTGACCGCCCACCACTGACCGCTGACTGCCGACCGCCCGGGACGCACCGTCAGCGGCAGAACTCCATGACGGTGTCCTCGAACTCGGGGAACTCTGCGGCAGCGTCCTCGATCACCTCGGCCGCCGACTGCCGCCACTCCGCGGCGAACTCCTCGGCGACAGCCCACAGTTCGCCCCGCGGCCGGCCCGTCCACCCACCGCGCCGCCCGGCCGTGGCGGCCTCGCCCGGACCGCACCCGTCGGCCAGCAGCCACAGGAAGGCCCCCAGGTCACGGGCCACCACCGCGGTCTCACCCTCCGAGCCGAGAAACACCACCGGCTGATCGACACCGACCGCCCCGGCCGCACCAGCCAGAACGCCGCGCACCCGCCCGAGCCGTCCTGTCCGAACAGCCGGAACTCCTCGCCGTCCGCCTCCTCGTTGCCCGTCCAGGCCCGCCACCAGAAGGCGGTGTCCTCGGCGGACCGGAAGGCAGGGAAGGGCTCGAAGTCGATCCCGTCCCCGCCGTCGTAGTCGAACGGCACGGCCAACGCGGCGGCAAGGGCAGCGGGGAATTGTCGATCATCGGTGTGGTTCACGGGCCGTGAGCCTGGTTCGCGCTTCGGCCGGGGCGTCCTCCGCCCGACCACCCAGGCCGAGTCCGAAGCGCGCAGCCAACTGCTCGACCCGGTCCGCCACCGGGACGGTGCCGTCCACCGTGACGACATCCAGCCCGTGCTCCTCCGCCTGGCGGCGGACCTCCTCGTCCCAGAGCGCATCACGGCCGAGCCGCAGCGCCAGCATGCCCGCCAGGTCGCCGCTGCCCCAAGTGGCCTGCGCACGGCCTCGATCCGCGTAGCGCGCACGGAGGGCGGCCTCGCGGAACTCCGGAGTGGGCAGCAGGAACACCGCATGCTCGGGCCGGGCGAGCAGCGGCACGAGGTCGCGGGGCAGGATCCCGAAATAGTCCACCAGCACGACCCGGTCGCCCGGCCCGGTCCGCAGATCCTCGGCGAGAAAGCCCGCGGTCTCCCCGTACAGACTCGCCATCGACCGGAACACCTGCTCCGACGTCCGCCCCTCCCACATCCCGCCCGCCGCCGTCCCCCGCAGCGCGGCCAGGCGCGGATGCCGCTGCGGCGTACACCGCGCGAGCCAACTGTGCTCCGCACGATCGCCGTTGTAGACCTCGGCCCCGCACCGCTCGGCCAACGCGCGCGCCACCGTGCTCTTCCCTGCCCCACAGCCACCGACGATCCACCGCACATGGGCGAGCCGGTCGGCGACGTCGTCGTTCTGGAGTTGAGGACTCATGGAGGTCATGGTCCCTGCCGCAGAACGGAATTGGCAGTCTCAGGCGCTGCCGGACATCGACTCGGGAGTCTCCGGAACCCGACGGCAGCACGTTCGGAGCGTCCGACCGGGCCCCCTCGGTGCTTGCCGGATGCGCTTCGCCCGCCCGGCCGAGCACTCCGAGCCCCTCTGCGTCAGCGGCCCCTGCTCGACTGCCCCGGTGGCATCAGGCGCAGCAGGTCCGCCACCGGCAGTGCCGGGTTCGCTGCGGCCCGCTGGACGGTGACCGGGTCCGAATCCTCAAGCAGGGAACGGAGTCGGTCGAGCGGAAGTGCCGGATGGGAGGCGACGCTGCGGCGGGCTCGGGTGTCGCGGAGGCAGGCGGTGAGGGTGGGGCCGTCGGCGGCGGGGTGGGTGGCGAGGGCGCGCAGGGTCGCGACGTTGTGGTCGGCACGGACGAGTTCGGCGAGCACGGCGGGGGTGGCGTCCGGGTTGGCGGCAATTCCGGCGGCGACGGCGCGTCCGTGGTGCCGGTGCATGGCGCGCAGCTGCCCCTCGCCCAGGCCGGGGTGGGGTGCGACGGCGGCGGCGACCTTGGCGACCGGGTCGTCGGCGAGCAGGTCGCGGACGGGGGCGGGCAGGTCGCGGTGGAGCGCGGCGACACGGCGCAGCTCCGGGTTGGCGGCGGTGGCGAGCGCGTCCAGTTCGGCGCGGGTGGCGGCGGCGATCCGTGGCGGCAACTGCCGGACGACGCCGCACACCTGGTCGAGGACGTCCAGCGGGACCTGCGGATTCCGGGCGACACTCCGCCGCACCTCGTCCGACCGGTCGGCCGCCAGTTGCCGGATCAGTTCCTCCCCGATCGCGGCATTGCCCGCCAACTCCTCCCGCGCCCAGCTCTCCGGTCCGACGGCGAGTGCGGCGTACGCGGACGCGGGAAGGTCGGTGCGCCGGGCGAGTTGGGCCCGCAGGAGCGGTGACGGGGTGTCGAGGTGGCGGAGCACGTCGACGACGGGTGCGGCCGGGTGACCGAGGACGGCCTGCAGGATCCCCTGCCGGGCGTACTGGTGGCTCCCGTCGCAGGCCGCCCCGCCGGGCAGGGTGCAGTCCCGGTCCGGACAGTCCGGCGGGTGGACCCACGGGACGGCGTGGCGCACACAGACCTCACAACCAGCCAGCGGCGGCCGGTCGTTGATGAGGTCGGCCAGCACGGCGGACGGCGTGCCCTCGTTGAACCCGAGCTCCGCGCGGACGTGCTCCGACGGGTGGGCGGCCAGCAGCGCGGCGATCTCCGGATCGGTCGTCGCCCCGGCGAGCGCGATCGGAACGGCGGGATCGGCGTCACCCGCCAGCCGTCGCGACACCTCGGCCGGGAGCACCGGGCAGGCCGCCAACTCCGCGCGCAGTTCCGGCCGTTCGAGCACCGTGCAGGCCCACTCCACGGGCGCGAGCCCGGCCCACAGCAACCCGAGCGCCGCAACGGGCTGCCGCGCCGGGTCGACCCGCTCGACGGTCAGCAGCCCGCTCGCCGCCAGACCCCTGGCCTCCACGACGCCGCGCCCGGCCAACACTTCGACCTGTTGCTCCGTCAGCCCGACCCGCCCGGCCAGCTCCATCGACAGCTCCGGCATCGCCACCAACCGGTCCACGGCCTCCACCGGCAGCGCAGGATTCTCGGCCAACCCGGCCCACACATGACGACGCATCCCCGCATCCTCCCCGAACACGCCCCGCCCCACCGCGAATTACGCTCCGCGCCGGGCCCGACCGGTTCGCCGGCAACGGCGGGCGGACCCGCGAAGGCGGCTCGGCCCCCGAGCGACCGCGCTTCCCGGACCGCCCCCGCCATGCGTGAGGCCCCCCAGCAACCACCCGCCATCACCCCGGCCGGCGTCCCCCCGCGCCCGCCGCCACCAGGCGTCTGCTCACTCGCCGCCGAACGCCCCCGCCTGCCGCGGGATCTCCCGTACGAACACCACCCCGTCCATCAGCCCCAACGCCCCCGGATCGATCCCGAAGTACGTGTGGTCCGCCGGGACCCGCGGCTTCGCCCGACCCGCCGGCGTCTGCGCCAGCACACGCGGGTCGAGAACGGCGCAGGCCTCGGGAAGCGCGGCGAGGTGCCCCTCGAAGGTCTCGGGGTCGGGGTGGTCGTCAGGGGCCCGGTGGCCGAAGGTGGTGGCGATGAAGGCGTAGCCCTCGCCGAGGCGGGTGGCGAGCAGGGAGCCGGTGGTCCACCAGCGCAGGTGGTGGGCGCCGAGCGGGAGGTGGCCGGCCTCGCGTTGGAGGTGGCGGTTGTGGGCGTGGACCAGCGTCGGACCTCGTCGCGCCTCGCGCCGCGTGATCGCTTCGAGGTTGTCGGCCATCATCAGACCCCGGTGCCGCATCAGCGAGTTGAACCGGTCCGGCCCGGTGTCCGCCATCGCCGCGTGGTAGCGCAGCAGCCCGGTCGCGGTCCGCGCGTCCAGTTGCGCCCGGCAGTACGCCTCGGGGTCCGCCTCGGCCGCGAACTGCGGCTCGTGCGCAGCCAGCAGCACCGCCAACTCATCGCCGATCAGGCGCAGTTGGACGGCATCGGCCGATCGCCCCACCGACCGCCCCGGATCGAACGCCGCCGCCGGCTCGGTCCATCGGTCCTCCGGCCCGCACAGCCGCAGCAACTCGCCCTCCGACGGCAGGAGTTCGACCGGAAGGTGCTCTCCGAGGAAGTCCCGCAGCCGGATCAGCGCGGGCCCGGGCGCCGCCGCACCCGCCATCTCCAGCGGTCCGTCCGCACCGTAGAACCGCAGCCGCTCCTCCCCCTCCCCCAATCCGCTGTTGAACTCCCGCATCCATCGCACCAGTTCGCGATTCCCGGCGAACTCGCCGAAGCCGTGGCCGAACCCCTCCCGCACCACGTCGTCGAGCTCACCGTCCGTCGCGCCGCCCACGTAGGCGTCGACGGCGAGCGCCGCCAGGCAGTCGCTCTCGACCGCGACCGAGCGGTAGCCGTGGTCGGCGACCAGGTACCGGAACAGCTCGTTGCGGAGGTCGAGGAAGGCCTCGACGCCGTGGGTGGGTTCGCCCAGGGCCAGTACCCGGGTCCGGGGCGGGAGCAGGTCGGTGACGGCGGACGGCGAGAAGGGACGAGCGGCATCCCGGAGTGAGCGCGAGACAGTCATGACTTCTACCGTATCGCCGAAGTGACGGTGTAAACTTTTCTGCTCTCCACCCGAGAATCGAGCAGAAAAGTCTCAATCATGGCGCTGCGGCCGATCGATCTGGCCCGGGAGCACGGCCTGTCCACCCAGGCGGTGCGCAACTACGAGGAGGCGGGGATCCTGCCGCCCGCCGATCGCTCCCCGCACGGGTACCGGCAGTACGGGGAGCGGCACGCGGCCGCGCTCCGCGCGTTCCTCGCCCTGCTGCCGGGCCACGGCCACCGCGCGGCCACCGCGATCCTGAGCGCCGTGAACGGCGGGGAGCCGGACGTCGCACTGCGGCTGATCGACGAGAGTCACGCCCTGCTCGCCGAGGACCGCCGCACCCTGGACGCGGTGCGCACCGCCCTGGAGCACCTTCCTCCGCCCCAACCGGCCATCGCCGGTGCCGAGTTCACCAGCATCGGCCCGGTCGCCCACCGCCTCGGACTGCGCCCGGCCACGCTGCGCGCCTGGGAGCGCGCGGGGCTGGTCACCCCGTCCCGGGACGCCCGCACGGGCTACCGGACGTACACCTCGGACCAGGTGCGCGAGCTGCTGATCGCCGAGCAACTGCGGCGCGGTGGCCACGGGTTGGCCCGCACCGCCGAGATCCTGCACCGCCTGCGCACGGCCGGCCACCCGGATGCCGTCCGCCCCACCCTGGCCGCCTGGCAGGAGCGCCTCACCGCCCGCGGCCGCGCCCTGCTCTCGGGCGCGGCCGCCCTCCACTCCTACCTCGACCATGCCGAGGGCGCTCAGACCTGACGATTCGTCACCATGCCGCCGGACATGGTCAGCGGCACGGCCGTGGTGGCGAACTCGTCGGCCGGCGTGGTCAGCGGGTCGAGCGCGAAGGCGGTGAGGTCGGCCCGCAGGCCGGGCGCGATGCGGCCGGTGCGGTCGAACTCGCCTGCGGCGCGGGCCGCGTGGGTGGTGTAGCCCTCCAGCGCCATCAGCGGGGTGAGCGCCTGCTGGGGTGCGACGGGCGGGGTGTCGCTGCCGGCGTGGCGGCGCAGCTGCGCGTAGGCGAGGACGCCGCGCGGGTCGTGGTGGGCGATCGGCCAGTCGGAGCCGAGGGCGAGGGTCGCGCCGCTGTCGCGCAGGGTGCGGCAGATCCAGGCGCGTTCGGCCCGTTCGACGCCGAGGCGGGTGGACCAGGCGTCGGTGTGGTCGGCCCGGGTGTACGCGGAGTGGGTGGGCTGCATGGACGCGTGGACGCCCAACTCGGCGAAGCGCATGGCCTGTTCGTCGCTGAGCGTCTCGATGTGCTCGATCCGGTGCCGGCCCCGGGCGGTGTACGGCAGGCCGGCGATAGTGTCGAGGACGTGGCGGACGCCCGCGTCGCCGATCGCGTGGGTCGCGGTGCGCACCCCGTAGGCGTCCAACTGCCGGACCACGTCGGTGTATTCGGCGGGGTCGAGCCAGAGCGCGGCGGTTCCCTCGCCGTGGCAGTCGGGGCGTTCCAGCCAGGCGGAGCCGCCCTCGACGGTGCCGTCCATGAACAGCTTGACTCCGCCGACCAGCCAGTTGCGGCCGGACTCGCCCTGCAGGTCGGCGAGTTGACGCAGGTCGGCGGCGCTCGCGCCGGGCATGCACCAGGGGGCGATGCGCAGTCGCAGCGGCAGCGGGCGGTCGGCCTCGATGGCGCGGACCAGGTCGAGGATGTCGCCGCCGGCGTCCATCACGTGCGCGCCGGCCAGGCCCCCGGCGGCCATGTCGAGCAGCAACGCGTGCAGGGCGTCCCGGCGTTCGGCGAGCGGGCGGCTGGGCATGACGGAGGCGACCAGGTCCATCGCGGCGAACTCGATCAGGTGGCCGGTGGGGGTGCCGTCGGGGTCGCAGACCACGGTGGCGCGCTGCGCGAAGCGGCGCGGCCCGGTGATGCCGGCGGCGCGCAGGGCGGCGCCGGTGGCGAGCGCGGAGTGGCCGTCGTAGAGGCGGATGAACGCGGGCACGTCGGGGCCGAGCACGTCCTCGATCAGGGCGCGGTGCACGGGTCGGTCGCCGAACACGCTGTGGTCGAGGTTCCAGGCGAGCAGCCAGCCGTCGAGGCGTTCGGCGCGGGCGAGGGCGGCCCGCAGCCCGTCGAGGTCCTGGACGTCGGACAGGTCGACGCCTTCGGAGAGTTCGAGTCCGAACGCGGGATGGCTGTGCCCGTCGACCAGGCCGGGGACGAGGACGGCGTCGCCGAGGTCGACGGTCTCGGTGCCGGGCCCGGCCCAGTCGCGGGCGTCGGCGGCGTCACCGACGGCGGTGATCAGCCCGTCCTCGACGGCGACGGCGGTGACGGCGGGGTGCGCGGCGTCCAGGGTGTGGACGGTGCGGGCGAGGACGATGGTGTCGGGCGACACGGTGGGCTCCTGGTGGTACGGGGATGTGGTCCGAGTCTGGGTCAGGCGGCGCTGTGCACCGGGGAGTCGAGGGTCGGCGGCGCGTCCGCGGACTGCGCCGGGGCGTGGCCGGCGGGCTCCTCCGAGGGCTCGGCGGCGAAGGCCGCGTAGACCTCCGGGCGCCGGGCGCGGGTGCGCAGCGCGTACAGCACGCCGACCGCGAAGACGGCGGGGACGATCGCGATCAGCACCCGGTTGACGGCGGGGGACGCGCCGGTGAGCAGCTCGATGTGGTCGACCACCAGCCAGAGCGCACCGGCCAGCAGCAGGGCGGCGGCGAGGGGGGCGACCACGGTGCGCAGCACGCCCTCGCCGTGGCTGCGGCGGCGGAACCAGCAGGGCACGGCGATCGCGGCCAGCAGTTGGAGCGCGACCAGCGAGAGCATGCCGGGCGTGTTCACCCAGAGCAGCAGCTGGGTGTACGGGTCGGCCCCGGTAGCGGCGAACGCGACGACGACGAGCAGTCCGAGGCCGGTCTGGGCGAGGCCGGCGACGTACGGGGAGCGGTGGCGGGGGTGGATCCGGCCGAGCGCGCGGGGCAGCAGGCCCTCCTCGGCGAGGGCGAGTCCGTAGCGGCTGGTGGCGTTGTGGAAGGCGAGCAGCGAGGCCAGGATGCTGGTGACGATCAGCACGTGCATCAGGTCCGCGGCCCAGCCGCCGACGTACTGGTCGATGGCGGTGAAGAACAGCCCGCCCGGGTCGTCGGCGGCGGCCGCGACCACCTCGGCGTCGCCGTAGGCCTGGATGACGGTCCACACCACGAAGGCGTAGAACAGGCCGAGGAAGGCGACGGCCAGGTAGGTGGCGCGCGGGACGGTGCGGTCCGGGTTCCGGGCCTCGCGGCGGTAGATGACGGTGGACTCGAAGCCGGTGAACGCGGCGAACGCCAGCGCCAGGACGCCGGGCGTGCCGTCGGTCAGCACGTTCCCGGGGGCGAACGCCTGCAGGCTCAGGCCGTGCGCGCCGCCCTTGAGCAGCACGGCGGCGGCCAGCAGCGCCAGGATTCCGGTCTCGGCGAGCAGCAGGACGCCGAGCACCTTCGCACCGAAGTCGATCGAGCGGAAGCCGCCGTACCAGATGACGACCAGTCCGAGCAGCGCGGGCAGCAGCCACGGAACGTCGTACCCGGTAAGCGCTTTCACGGTGTCGTGGGTGGCGGTGCCGAGCAGGCCGTACACGCCGATGTTCATGCCGAGGTAGCCGAGCAGGGCGAGCAGGGCGGCGCCGAATCCGGCGGGCCGGCCGAGGCCCCGGGTGATGTAGGCGTAGAAGCCGCCGGCGTTGCGGACGTGTCGGCTCATCGCGGTGAAGCCGACCGCGAAGACGGCGAGCGTGACGCCCGCGGCCAGGTAGCCGGCCGGGGCGCCGGTGCCGCCGATCAGCAGGGCGAGCGGGGCGACGCCGGCCATCACGGTGAGCGGGGCGGCGGCGGAGACCACGAAGAAGGCGATGTCGGCGGTGCCGAGACTGCCGCTGCGCAGGGTGGGCGCGGCAGTGGGGAATTCGGTCATGGGGGGAGCCCTTCGCGCGGCCGGATGGTGGGGGGGTCCGGCTCCGGGGACCATAAACCTAAAGGTTGATGGTTTCCGTTGGTTTCGGCACCATAGCCCGGCCGACTACCCTCTGGGAAGACCCGATTTCGCACCCGTCCGCAGCGATTTCCGAGGTCAGGACGGCAGTTGCGCCGGCCGCGACGCACCCGACAAGGAGGGCCCACCGGTGGGACGCCCCAGCAAGGCCCTGCTCGACCGCGAGCGGATCGGCGCGACCGCGCTCGCCCTGGTCGACGAGCAGGGCGACTTCAGCGTCCCGCAGATCGCCCGCCGGCTCGGCGTGCAGACCGCCTCCGTCTACCACCACGTGGACGGCCGCACCGGCATCGTCGAACTCCTGCGCATCCAGGTCTCCGCGGCCATGGACCTCACCGCCCTGGACCTGCGCCCGTGGGACGTCGCCCTGGACGCCTGGGCGCGCTCCTACCGGGCCGCGTTCGCCGCCCACCCGCGCGCCATCCCGCTGCTGACGATCAGTCAGGTCGCCGCGCCCGAGGTGCTGGTCCACTACGAGCGCACGGTCGCCCTGCTGCGCGAGGCCGGCTTCCCACTGCCCGCGGTGATGCCCCTGCTGACCGCCGTGGAGAACCTGGTGCTGGGCTCGGCGCTCGACCTGGCGGCACCCGCCACGGTCTGGGACACCGACGCCGACACCCCGCTGCTCGCCGAGGCCATGGACGCCGCCGGGCCGTCCCGCGCCGACACCGCCTTCGAACTGGCCCTCGCCGCCCTGCTCACGCAGGCCCGCACGCTGCTCCCCTGACCGTCCGGACGCCCGGCATTTCCCGACGGACCGTCAGATCAATCTGTCCGATCCCTCCAAAACGCGCGGACGTGAATCAGTCCCGTCCAGTACCTGAACTCCCTATCACCGCTTGGCAGAGTGGCCATCACCGACCGATCCGGCCGACCGCCGGGGCGGCATTCGTTGTGCCCTCATCACAAAGGGAGTTCCACCGTGCGCACGGAATCCGACAGCGTCACCGGCGGCGTCACCGACCGCGTCCTGGTCACCGGCCTGGGAGCCACCACCCCGCTCGGCGGCACCGCCCCCGCCACCTGGCAGGCGATGCTGGAGGGCCGGAACGGCATCCGGGCGATCGAACGGGACTGGATGGTCGAACTGCCGATCCGGATCGCCGGGCAGCTCGCCGTCGAACCGTCCGAGGTACTGGACCGCGTGGAGGCCCGACGCCTCGACCGCAGCGAGCAGTTGGCGCTGATCGCGGCCCGCGAGGCATGGGCGGACGCGGGCCGGCCCGAGGTGGACGGCGAACGGCTGGCGGTGGTGATCGGCACCGGCACCGGCGGCGCGGTGACCATGCTGGACCAGGACGACGTGCTGGAGCGTTCCGGCGTCCGCAAGGTCTCGCCGCACACCGTGCCTATGCTGATGGCCAACGGCCCCGCCGCCTGGGTGTCGATCGACCTCGGCGCCAAGGCCGGCGCCCACACCCCGGTCAGCGCCTGCGCGTCCGGCGCGGAGGCCGTCGCGCTCGGCCTGGACCTGATCCGCCTCGGCCGCGCCGACGTGGTGATCGCGGGCGGCACCGAGGCCTGCCTGCACCCGCTGCCGCTCGCCGGATTCGCCCAGGCCCGCGCGCACTCGCTGCGCAACCACGACCCGGAGCACGCCTCCCGCCCGTTCGACCTGGACCGCGACGGCTTCGTCATCGGCGAGGGCGCGGCCGTTCTGGTCCTGGAGCGCGCCTCGCTGCGCCCGGGCCGCCACTCCTACGCGACGCTCGCCGGGGCCGCCGTCACCTCCGACGCCCACCACATCACCGCCGGCCACCCGGACGGCCAGACCCGCGCCGTGCGCCGCGCCCTCGCCGAGGCCGGCGTCACCCCGGAGCGGATCGGCATGGTGCACGCCCACGCCACCTCCACTCCCAAGGGCGACCTCACCGAGGCCGAGACCCTCGCCCGGGTCTTCGGCCCGCACCGCCCCGCCGTCACCGCCACCAAGTCCATGACCGGCCACCTGTTCGGCGCGGCGGGCGCCCTCGCCGCCCTCGCCACCGCCTACTCCCTGCACGACCAGCTCGTCCCCCCGATCCGCAACCTGACCGCCCCCGACCCGGCCGCCGACCTCGACCTGGTCACCGCCACCGCCCGCACCGTCCACGCCGAAGCCGCCCTCACCAACGCCTTCGGCTTCGGCGGCCACAACGCGAGCCTGGTCTTCACCGAAAGCTGACCGACCGCGGGCAACCGCGGGCCCGGCCAGCGGGAGCCGGCTGTCGCGCATTGCAGGCCACCGCGCCGTCGCCCCGTCACCTCGTCACGCCGTCACCCCGTCACCGCTCCGGTGCCCCGTCCGCCGCCGAACGCCCCGCCGCATCCAGCGCCTCCGCCAGCGCCGTCAACTCCCCGTCCCGCAGCACCCGTTCGGTCGGCGGGAGCGGGACGTGCAGCGGCGTCAGCCACTCCTCGGGGATCGCATCCACGCCGTACACGGCACCCGCGAGGGCCCCGGTGACGGCGGCGGTGGTGTCGGTGTCGCCGCCGAGGTCGACGACGGCGCGCAGCGCGTCCGGGAAGCCCCCGGTGGTGCGCACCGCCCAGACCGCGGAGCCCAGGCAGGGCCAGACCGCGCCGTTGCTCTCAGCGGCGAGGGCAGGGTGCCAGCCCTCGGCGAGGACGCGCGCCCAGCGTTCACGGTGCTCGGCCCGAACGGCGGCCAGCGTCGACGGCAGCGCGGCGAGCGGGTCCTCGCCGTCGAGCGCGCGGCGCAGCAGTTCGTGCAGGATCGCGGTGCCTTCCCAGGCCGCGCCGTCGCCATGGGTGAGGGCCGTGATCCGACGGGCGGCGTCCATGGTGGCCGCCCGGCCCAGCGGGGCGAACCGGACGGCGGCGGTGACGGCGCGCATCAGGGCGCCGTTGCCGGCGGCCCGGCCCTCGGTCTGGAAGTGGATCTGCGCGGCGAGGTCCCAGGGCAGGCCGCTGCCGAGGACGCACTCGGTGAGGATGCCGATGTCCTTGGGGTCGGCGGCGGCCCATGCCCGGAACCGTTCGAAGATCCCCGGCAGGTCGAGGCCTCCCGCGTCGAGCAGCGATTCGCCGAGGTGGACGGCCAGCTGCGTGTCGTCGGTGGCCTCGCCCGGCTCCCAGCCGCCGCCTCCGCACATCGACGCAGCGTACGGAAAGCGCATTCCGGGGCTGTTCGGGAAGCGCTTTCCGAACACCCCCGCGGGACCGAACTCGAACGGTGCGCCCAGTGCGTCGCCGACCGCCGACCCGAGGACCGCCCCGACCACCCTGTCCCGTCGTCGCATGCCGTCTCCTCCCGTTCCGCCGCCGTCCGGCGGCCCCCGTCCCCTCGGATAGCCTGGGGGCACGATGAACGACTCTTTCACCACCGCCTGGGGCGCCTTCGAGCTGGCCCGGTTCCCGGAGAACCCGCGTGAGCAGCTGCGCGCCTGGGACGCCGCCGACGAGTACCTGCTGCGGTACCTGAAGGAGGAGCCGGACAGCGGCGGCCCCGTCGCGCTGGACGGCGCGGTGGTGGTGCTGGGCGACCGGTGGGGCGCCGTCTCGACGGCGCTCGCGGGGACGGCCGACTCGCTGACGGCGATCACCGACTCGTACCTGGCCTCCCGGGCGATCGCCGCGAACCTGGCCCGCAACGGGCTGGACCCGGAGGCGGTCGACGTCCGCACCACGCAGCAGGAGCCGCCGTCGCGGATCGACGTGCTGCTGGTGCGGGTGCCAAAGAGCCTGGCGCTGCTGGAGGACCAGCTGTACCGCCTGGCGCCCGCGCTGCACGAGGGCACGGTGGTGGTCGGCACCGGAATGGTGACCGAGATCCACACCTCCACCCTGCAGCTGTTCGAGCGGATCCTCGGCCCGACCCGCACCTCGCTGGCGGTCCGCAAGGCCCGCCTGATCCACACCGCCCCGCGCCCGGCGCTCGACCGCCCGACCAACCCGTGGCCGCTGCGCTACCGGCTCCCCGACGGCATCGGCGTCCTGTCGGGCCGTCAGGTCGCCAACCAGGCGGGCGTGTTCTGCGCGGACCGCCTCGACATCGGCACCCGGTTCTTCCTCCAGCACCTGCCCGACCTGGGCGACGCCCGCCGGGTGGTCGACCTCGGCTGCGGCAACGGCATCGTCGGCACCGCCGCCGCCCTGACCGCCCCGCACGCCGAACTCCTCTTCGTGGACGAGTCGTTCCAGGCGGTGGCCTCCGCCGAGGAGACCTTCCGCACCGCCCTCGGCCCGGACGCCCGCGCCGAGTTCCTGGTCGGCGACGCCCTCGCGGACGTCCCGGACGCCTCGGTGGACGTGGTCCTGCTGAACCCGCCGTTCCACTCCCACCAGGCCACCACGGACGCCATCGCCTGGCGCATGTTCACCGGCGCCCGCCGCGTCCTGCGCCCCGGCGGCGAACTGCGCGTGGTCGGCAACCGCCACCTGGCCTACCACGTCAAGCTCCGCCGCCTCTTCGGCAACTGCCGCACGGTGGCGGGCAGTCCGAAGTTCACCGTCCTCAGCGCGACCCGCCGCTGACCCGGCCACGCCGCGAACGAGCCCGGGGGCCGACGACACCACGGGTGAACTGCCTTACGAGAAAGGGCAGTCCACCCTCGCCCGGCTTCGCCGCACCAGCAGTCGCGTGCCCGCGCCGGGGGCCGGCCCGAGGTGCGGACCGCCAGCAGCAGCTACCGCTCGCACCGACCGGTGCGCCCGGCGGAGCGGACGCCGGGAGGCCGGGCAGGGCTGACGTGCGGCCCGTCCGAGCCGTGCTCTAGGGTGAGCGCCGTTTCGCCGTGGATCATCGCCGTGGACGCCGTCGCGGCCGAGCACCACCGCTCAGGGAGGGCCGTCTTGGACGCCGCAGAACCCGCCTCGGGAGCCCCCGCTCCCGCGGCCCCGTCGCCGACCTGCTTCCGGCACGCCGACCGCGAGTCGTACATCCGCTGCAGCCGCTGCGACCGCAGCGTCTGCCCGGACTGCCGCCGCGACGCGGCCGTCGGCTACCAGTGCGTGGAGTGCGTCAAGTCCGGCCACCAGAGCGTCCGGCAGGCCCGCACCGCGTTCGGCGGACGGATCACCTCCCGGCCGTACGCCACCCTCGTGCTGATCGCGCTGAACATCGCCGCGTACGTGGTCGAGGTGGTCCGACCGGAGACCGTCCAGCAGTTCGGCATGCTCGGCTCGGCGATGCTGCCGGACAACCCGAACAGCGACCCGTACGACATGCCGATGCTGTTCCACCAGGCCGGCGTGGCGCACGGCGAGTGGTACCGGCTGCTCACCGGAACGTTCCTGCACCTGTCGCCGAACTCCGACACCTTCCTCGGCCCGATGGCGGTCGTCCACATCGTGTTCAACATGTACTGGCTGTGGTCGCTCGGCCGGGTCGCCGAGGACCGCCTCGGCGTGCTGCGCTTCCTCGGCCTGTACCTGCTGTCCGCGCTCGGCGGCTCGACGCTGGTCTACCTCATCGCCCCGCACACCCTGACCGTCGGCGCGTCCGGCGCGATCTTCGGCCTGGCCGGCGGCTACTGGATCCTCAGCCGCCGCCAGGGCTACGACCCGCTCGGCGGCAACCAGATGATGGTCACCCTGCTGGTGTGGATGGTCGTCTCGGGGACCTTCGCCTCCTGGCAGGGCCACCTCGGCGGCATGCTCACCGGCATCGCCGCCGGCGCGGCCATCGCCCACGCCCCACGCGAGCAGCGCGGCCTGGTCCAGACGATCCTCCTGTCCGCCGTCCTGCTCCTGCTCGCCACCCTGATATACGCCGCCACCGGTCACCTGACCGGCAATTGACGGAGCGTCAGTCGAGTTCCCGCACCGCCTCGCCGAGCAGCGCCGCCGCGTCCTGCAGCCGCTGCTCGGCGACTCCCGCGTAACCCAGCGCGATCGACGGCCGGCCGGGGACGAGCCGACCCGGCCCGACCGTCGCCACCCGCACCCCGCGACGCAGCGCCGCCTCCGCCACCGCCTGCTCGTCCACGCCGTCCGGCAGGTCCGCGCACAGG
>NZ_BMRI01000012.1:16407-36701 GCF_014648555.1 Kitasatospora griseola | reverse complement strand
TGCAACCCAGCGGCGACGCCCCGCAGTTCGGCCCCCGGCAGGTGCCGGCGCAGCGCGGCCACCAGGGCGTCGCGGCGGGCCCGGTAGCGGGGGCGGACGGTGCGCAGGTGACGGTCGTAGCCGCCGCTCTCCAGCAGGGCGGCGAAGGCGAGTTGGTCGATCGCGCCGGTCCCCAGATCGGCGTACAGCTTGGCCTGCGCGAACTCCTCCACCAGGTGGTCCGGCAGGACGGCCCAGCCCAGTCGCAGCCCGGGCGCCAACGTCTTGCTGAGCGAACCCAGGTACACCGTCCGCTCCGGCGCCAACCCCTGGACGGCGCCCAGCGGTTCACGGTCGTAGCGGAACTCGGCGTCGTAGTCGTCCTCGATCACCAGCCCCCCGGCCCGCGCCCAGGCGGCGAGTTCGGTCCGCCGCCGCGCCGACAGCACCACGCCCGTCGGATACTGGTGCGCCGGGGTGACCAGCACCGCGTCCGCCCCACTGGCCGCCAACTCCCCCACCACCAAACCCTCTTCGTCCACCCGGACGCCGATCGGCCGCACCCCGTGCGCCCGCAGCAACTCCAGCGCGCCCGGCGAACCCGGGTCCTCCACCGCGATGCGCTGCCGCCCGCCCGCCGCCAACACCTGCACCAGCAGCGCCAGCCCCTGCCCCACCCCGCTGACCACCGCCACCCGCTCCGGCCGCGCCACCACCGCCCGCACCCGGCCCAGGTACGCCGCCAACTCCCCACGCAGCTGCGGAAGTCCGGCCGGATCCGGATACCCCAGATCGCTGTTCGCCGCCCCCAGCAACGCGCGCCGTACGGCCGCCGCCCACGCCGCCCGCGGAAACGCCCCGAGATCGGGCGTCCCCGGCTTCAGGTCGTACCTCACCTCCGCCGGCGCCACCCGCGACACCCGCCCCGGGCCCACCGCCACCACCCCGGCCGCGACCCGCGTCCCCGACCCGCGACGCCCCACCAGGTAGCCCTCCGCGACGAGTTGCTCGTACGCCTCCACCACCACCCCCCGCGAAACCCCCAACTCCGCCGCCAGCACCCGACTCGCCGGCAACCGCTCCCCCACCCCCAACCGCCCGTCCCGCACCGCCGCCCGCAACCCCCACGTCAACCGCCCCGCGAGGCCTCCCGGCCCGTCTCCCAGCTCGATCAGCAACTCACGCATGGGGTCATCATGGCGAAGCAAAGGCAGGCGAGCGCAAAATCAGGGGCCCGTGGGGGCACCTCCCGGCCCGCTAGGGCTGGGGGAGAACGGCGGCGCCGAGTCTGCGAGCGATCTACAGGGCGCAAGGCGGTCCGCCGTTTCGGGTACCTGTCTTCGACCCTCCGCAGCCATGACCACCTGCTGTCCTCGACCACCAGCAACAGGACCTCGCCGTTCCCCGAGCCCCTAAAATCCCACCCCCGAATTCGCACCTCCCAGCTATTGGTCCTCTCCAGCAGCCCGTCAGTGGCCCTGGGATCCGAACCACTTCCCTTCTAGCGTCGCCCTCATGTCCACCACCACCGCCGCGCCCGCTCCCGCTCGCGCCGCAGGCACCTTGCAGGCCGCCGCCGCAATGACCCTGCTCGGCTGCTCCACCGGCGTCACCGCCACCTTCTCCTCGTACCCGGTCGCCGCCGGCCAGGCCCTCCGCTACGCGATCGCCGCTGCGGTGCTCCTTCCCCTGGCCCGCCGTCAGAAGAAGCTCTTCACCCGCCTGACCGCCCGCGATGCAGCGCTCCTGCTCGCTCTCGCCGCCGCCGGCCTCTTCGCGTTCAACCTGCTGATGATCACCGCGTTGCGGCACACCGACCCGGCCGTGGTCGGCAGCATCGTCGGCTGCACGCCGCTCCTGCTGGGGGTTCTCGGTCCGCTGCTGGCCCGTCGGCGGCCGGCCGTCCGGCTGCTGGTGGCGGCGGGGCTGGTCGTGGTCGGGGCGGCGCTCACTCAGGGTTTCGGCTCGGGGGACACGGTCGGCCTGGTGTGCGCGGCCGGGACGCTGCTCTGCGAGGCCGCGTTCTCGCTGCTCGCGGTGCCGTTGCTGCCCCGGCTGGGGCCGGTCCGGGTCTCGGCGTACACCACGGCCCTCGCGGTGCCGATGTTCGCCGTGACGGCCGCGGTCGGCCCCACTCCCCTGCGTCTGCCGACCCTCGCCGAGTTGCTGGCCCTGCTGTTCCTGTCGCTGCTGATGACGTGTGTCGCCTTCCTGCTCTGGTACTCGGCGTTGAGCCGTCTCGCCCCGGAGCACGCCGGCCTGTTCGGTGGTCTGATCCCGCTCACGGCCACCCTGTCGGGCGCGGTTCTCACCTCCACCGCGCCCACTCCGCTCCAGTTGGTCGGCGCCACGCTGGTCACCGCCGCCCTCGTCCTCGGTCCCGGCCGCACCGATCCGGCCTGAGGCGGCGGGGCCCCACTCGTCCGGCTGTTGGCCGGTGTCGCGTCGCCGAGGGGTCCGCATAGGGTGGCCGCGATGACACTCGACCGCCGCAGTGTTCTGCGTTCCGCCGCCCGCCTGGCCGCGTTCACCGCCACCGTGGGCCTTACCGCCACGTGCAGCGCCGCCACCGACGGCGACCGGCCCGGGGACGCCTCCGTCGCGGCCCGCTCGCAGCCCTCCCACCTCGCCGAGAACCCGAACCCGAGCACGAATCCGGACACGAATCCGGGCACGGACCCGAGCACGAATCCGGGCTCGGGTCCGTCCCCCGAGGAGTCCGAACCGTCTGCCGGACAGTCCACGCCGTCGCAGCCGCCGCTCGCCCCGGACACCCCGCTGGAGGTGGTGACGGGCCCGCACAGCCGCCCGCAGCTCGCCCTGACGTTCCACGGGCAGGGCGACCCGGCGGTCGCGACGGCACTGCTGACGGCGGCCGAGCGGCGCGGGGCGCGGCTGACCGTGCTGGTGGTGGGCAGTTGGCTGGACGAGCAGCCGCAGATGGCGCGGCGGATCCTCGACGGCGGTCACGAGCTGGGCAACCACACCCAGAACCACCTGGACATATCCGCGATGCGTCCGGACCAGGCGCGCGAGGAGATAGCCCAGTGCGCCCAGCGACTGGAGCGCCTGACCGGGTCGATGGGCCGCTGGTTCCGGCCCTCGGCCGCGCAGTACGCGACGCAGATGGTGAAGGACCAGGCCCAGCAGGTCGGCTACCAGCACATACTCTCGTTCGACATCGATCCGCTGGACTACACCGACCCGGGCGCGGACACCATCACCAGGCGGGTGCTGAAGTCCGCGGCGGCCGGTTCCGTGGTCGCCCTCCACATGGGCCACCAGGACACGGTGACGGCCCTGCCCGCCATCCTCGACGGCCTGGACGCCAAGGGCCTGCACGCGGTGACGGCCTCCGAACTCTGCTCGTAGCAGCCCCCTCCCGGCCCAGCAGCCCCGCCCGCCGCCGCTCTGGCCCCAGCGGCTCCGCCCGCCCGCCGCTCTGCCCGCAGCAGACCCGCGCCCCCGTTTCCGATCCGCCCTCAACTCCCGGCCCTCCCCCGTGCGATGCTCGACCCCATGCGCTACCTCTTCCTCGGCGCCGGCGCGGTCGGCGGCACCATCGGCGGACGTCTCCACCAGAGCGGCCACGAGGTGGTCCTGGTCGCCCGCGGCCCGCACCTCGCGGCGCTGCGCAAGGACGGCCTGCACCTGACCACCCCGGACGGCGCGCGGCTGCTGCCCGTCCCGGCGATCGGCGGGCCGGAGGAGATCGACCTGCGGCCGGACGACGTGCTGGTGCTGACGGTGAAGACCCAGCATTCGACCGCGCTGCTCGACCAGTGGGCGCCCCGCCCGGTCGCGGGCGGCGGCACGGCCGGTGAGCGGCTGCCGCTGGTGTGCGCGCAGAACGGCGTGGAGAACGAGCGGCTCGCGCTGCGCCGCTTCGCCCGGGTGTACGGGATGCGCGTCTGGCTGCCGTGCACGCACCTGGAGCCGGGCCGGGTCTCGGCGGCGGGTGCGCCGCGCTCGGGCGTGCTGCACGTGGGCCGCTACCCGCAGGGGACGGACAGCCTGGTGGAGCAGCTCTCGGCCGACCTCACCGCCTCGTTCTTCGACGCGCCGGTGACCGACCGGGTGATGGAGTGGAAGTACGCGAAGCTGCTGAGCAATCTCGGCAACGCGCTGGAGGCGGTCGGCGGCCCGATCGACGGCGAGCTGCGGACGGCGCTGTGGGAGCGCGTCCAGGAGGAGGGCCGGGCGGTGCTGGCGGCCGCGGGGATCGAGTACCCGTCGGCGGAGGAGCAGCGGGCCCTGCGCGGCGACCGGGTGACGCTGATCCCGCTGGAGGGCGTCGAGCGCGGCGGCGGCTCGTCCTGGCAGAGCCTGACCCGCGGCACCGGCGACATCGAGACGGACTGGCTGAACGGCGAGATCGTGCTGCTCGGCCGCCTGCACGACGTGCCGACGCCGCTCAACTCCGCCCTGCAGCAACTGTCGGGGGCGTTCGCCCGCGAGGGCCGCCCGGCGGGCTCACTCCCCGAGGCCGACCTCGCCGCCCTGCTCGACCTCCAGCACCGCGCAACCGACTGATCGTCAGATCATCGGATCGTCCGGCCCGTACGGCCGCAGGCGCAGCGTGCGCGCGTCGGCGGCGCGGATGGCCTCGGCGGAGCCGACCAGCGTCTCCAGGTCGTCGCGCCCGGCGTGCAGGAAGCGGCCGTGCAGGGCGTCGAAGCGGCCGCGGGCGGCCTCCACGGTGACGGCGACCATGTAGGGGAGGGAGGCCCAGTCCTTCTTGCCGCGGAACATCGGCAGGTCGGCGGTCATGTCGGTCTCGACGGCGCCGGGGCTGATGTCGAGCACCACGATGCCGTGCGGCGCGACCGAGTCGGCGATGTTGTCGGACAGCCGCAGCAGCGCGCCCTTGGAGGTGGCGTACGCGGTGTAGCGGCCGTCGGGGCGGAGCGCGAAGCCGCTGTTGAGATTGACGACGCGGCCGCGGCCGCGTTCCACCATGCCGGGCAGGACGTGGCGCAGCAGGTTGTAGGGGCCGCGCAGGTTGGTCTCGACGACCTGCCACCACTGGACGGGGTCGGTCTCCCAGATCGGGGCTTCGGCGCGGTCGATCTGCCCGGCGTTGTTGACCAGCAGGTCGACGGGGCCGAGGTCGCGTTCGACGGCCCGGACGGCTTCGCGGATGGCACCGGGGTTGTTGACGTCGGCGGTGACGGCGACGCCGCGCGCACCGTGGTGGACGCACTCCTTGAGGGTGTCGATCAGCGTCTGCTGGGTGCGGCCGATCAGGGCGACGGCCATGCCTTCGGCGGCGAGGCCGATGGCGATCTCCCGTCCGATGCCCCGCCCGGCACCGGTGACCAGTCCGACCTGACCGTCGAGTGATCCGGATCCCATCTGCCTGCTCCCTCCTGTGGCTGGACGTTCGCATTCTGGTGCCGGCCGCGGAGCGGGGGCGGGCGCACCCGCCGAGGCTCACCCGTTCGGGTGATAGATGTCGGGACCGGTCCGAGGTGAACGAGCGTTAAGGCAGGTAGTACCGTCGTCCGGGCGGACCGTCCGGCCCCGACCGGGGCGTGGCGGCCGTGACACCACCGGCTGGGTGACCCCCAGCTCCACGTGAAGGGCATCTGAGTGAGTGACATCGCGCGTGTCGGAGTAGTCGGCTGCGGCCTCATGGGGTCGGGCATCGCCGAGGTCTTCGCCCGTTCCGGCCTGGACGTGCTGGTCTCGGAGGCCAGTGGCGAGGCGCTGGAGCTCGGCCGGACCAGGCTGACCAACTCGCTGGAGACCGCTGTTCGGCGCGGCAAGCTGACCGAGGAGCAGCGCGACGAGGCGCTGTCGCGGCTGGCGTTCACCACCGACCTGGCGGACTTCCACGACCGGGACCTGGTGGTCGAGGCGGTCGCGGAGCGCGAGGACATCAAGGTCAAGATCTTCCAGACGCTGGACCAGGTGGTGGCCCGCCGGGACGCGATCCTGGCGTCGAACACCTCCTCGATCCCGATCGTGAAGCTGGCGGCGGCGACCAGCCGCCCGGAGCAGGTCATCGGCCTGCACTTCTTCAACCCGGCGCCGGTGCAGAAGCTGGTCGAGGTCATCCCGACGCTGACCACCTCGGCGGAGACCACCGCCCGGGCCGAGCAGTTCGCCGTCGAGGCGCTCGGCAAGGAGCCGATCCGGGCCCGCGACCGGGCCGGTTTCGTGGTCAACGCGCTGCTGGTGCCGTACCTGCTGTCGGCGGTGCGGATGTTCGAGTCGGGTGTGGCGACGGCCGCGGACATCGACAAGGGCATGGAGGCCGGCTGCGCCCACCCGATGGGCCCGCTGCGGCTGTGCGACCTGATCGGCCTGGACACCATCGTGTCGATCGCCGAGTCGATGTACGAAGAATATAAGGAACCGCTGTACGCGGCGCCGCCGCTGCTGTCGCGAATGGTGGACGCGGGCCTGCTGGGCCGCAAGTCCGGCCGCGGCTTCTACGACTACACAGCCTGACCTTCCGTCACCGCCCGTCGGCCGTCCCCTGCTTCGCGCGGGGGGCGGCCGGAGGCGTTTCAGGGGGTGGCGTAGCGGGCGATGTCGACGACCCGGCAGCTGACCGGGCCGCCCGGGTCGGCGGTGCCCTGGGCCTGTTCGAGGGCGTCCTGCGCGGGGGCGAGGGTGCTGGCGGCGGCGACGCCCTCGGTGACCTGGCGGCCGGCGCGGTCGAGGAAGGCGACCTGCACCACGTAGTTGCTGGTGGTGGCGGAGTGGTTGGTGATCCTGACGGTGGCGGCGGGCCAGTGCAGTTGGTCGTCGACGCCGCAGGCGGTCAGTTCGACGTCGCCGCTGCCCCGGTCGGAGTCGAACGCCAGGCCGTACCTGTCGGCGGCCGGTGCGCAGCCGCCCGCCGCGAGGACGGCGGCCAGGCAGGCGGCGGTGACGGTCGCTCGGATGCGCATGGCTCCCCCTCGGAAACGGGCGCGGGTCGAGGCCGAGGTTATCGACCGGCCGGGGCACGGCGTCCCGATTGTGTCCGAGTTGTAATAACGGTGCGCAGCAAGTGTGTTGACGAACGATCGACAACGCCGTGGCGCCCGGCCCCGCACGGAGCGGGAGCCGGGCGCCGCCGCGGGCGGCCGGTCAGCTGTTGATCTGGTACGGGTCGCCGTAGACCTTCCACTTCAGCGGCGGGTTGAGGTCGAAGTTCTTGGCGTTCAGGAACACCCGCTGCTCGGTGTCGACCCGGCTGGTGTCGGCGTGCGCCTCCTCCTGCTTCATGATCACCTTGCGGGCGTCCAGGAAGGCGTTCAGGTAGGTCGCCTCGTCGCCGCCCTGGGCGGGCGTCTTGGCCTTCTTCATGGCGGCCGCGCGGATGCCCCCGAAGGAGTCGGAGCTGTTGCCGGGGCCGTGCATGACGATGGCGTCGTAGTAAACGAACTGGCCGAGCGCCCGCAGCCCGTCCGACTTGGCCTGCTTGACCGACGGGTTGAAGTACACCCGGTCCCGCTCGTCGTTCTGCGCGGTCTGGAAGACGGTGTCCTTGGCGGCGGTCTTCCAGTCGTTGACGAAGGCGGTGCCGAGGCCGGAGTGCGAGTCGCTGCCGTTGACCTTCTTCAGCGCGGGCAGGTACTTCGCCAGCACGTTGCCGGGCTTCAGGTCGGCGTAGTGCTGCACCAGGTCCAGCATGTCGCCGGTGCCGGAGCAGAAGCCGATGATGCCGGCGGTGTAGCCGCGTCCGTCGCCGATGTCCTCGATGTACTTGTACTGGGCCTTCCAGTCGAGCGAGGAGTTCTCCGCCGAGGAGACCAGCTCCATGGCGATCTCCTTCTTGTGGGCGTCGTCCAGGCCGACGGACGCCGCGGCGGCGGTGCCCGTCCCGGCGGCGGCCAGGGTGAGCGGGAGGGCGGCGAACAGGATCGCGAGGGCGGCGCGGGTGGTGCGGTGCTTGGTCTGCATCTGACGCTCCGTCGGCCGGCTGCGGGCACGAGGATGCCCGCAGGAGAGGGTTAGGAAAGTTTCCTAACAGGGATTGAAGCGTCCGCCGCGCAGCCCCGCAAGACGTCCGACCGCATCTGACGGGTACTCGCCAGAATTTCCGGCGGAAAACCGCTGGCCCACCGCCGCCCGGCCCGCCAAGCTGGACCGGATGATGATTCGCGACGCCACCCCCGAGGACTGGCCGGCCATTTGGCCGTTCTTCCACCGCATCGTCCGCGCCGGCGAGACGTTCACCTACCCGGTCGACCTCGCCGCCGACACCGCCCGCGACTGGTGGCTGCTGACCGCCCCCAACCGCACCGTCGTCGCCGTCGACGAGGACGGCACGGTCCTGGGCACCGCCAAGATGAACAACAACCAGTGGGGCAACGGCGCGCACATCGCCAGTGCCAGTTTCATGGTCGACCCCGACCGCACCGGCCGCGGCACCGGCCGCGCCCTGTGCGAGCACGCCCTCCAGTGGGCCCGCCAACAGGGCTTCCACGCCATGCAGTTCAACGCCGTCGTCGCCACCAACGCACCCGCCGTGCACCTGTACGAGTCCCTCGGCTTCCGCGTCCTCGGCACCGTCCCCGAGGGCTTCCGCCACCCCGTGCACGGCCCGGTCGGGCTGCACATCATGCACCGCCCGCTGTGACGGCCCCGGCCTCCCGCCGCACCGCCCGGCGGGAGGCCGCCGTCACCGCCAGCGAGAGCGCCGCCAGCACCGCGATCGCCCAACCCGGCTCCACGAGTTGGGCGAGCGCACCGCCGAGCGCCGCACCGATGCCCTGCCAGGTGATCCGCCCCGCCGACTCCACGCCCTGCACCTGGCCGCGCTCCGCGTCCGGCGTCAACGCCAGCAGCCGTTCCTGGAGCGGCAGCGTCGCCGCGAACCCCGCCCCGGCCGCACCCGCCGCGCACACCGCCACCGCCATCGGCGGATGCAGCGCGAACAGCAGGAACGGCCCCGCCAGCAGCAGCCGCAGCGGATACGCCCAGCGGGCCCGCCCGGCCTCGTCCAGCAGCCGGCCCACCACCAGGTCGCCCAGCAGCAGCCCCGCCGAACCCGCCGCCAGCAGCACGCCCGCCCAGCCCGGCGCGTACGGCAGGAACAGCGCCTCGCAGCCCACCACCAGCCCGTTCGGCACCCACAGGTTCAGCAGCAGCGCCCGCCGCCCGGGCCGGCCCAGCAGCGCCACGTTGCCCCGCCAGGTCTCCCGCACCCCCGGCCGGCGCGCCGCCCGCACCGAGCGCTCCCGCACCGTCGCCGCCACCACCGTCGCCGCGGCCGCCAACACCCCGGCGAGGCCGAACACCTGATACGGGCTCAGCACCGCCAGCAGCGCCCCGCCGAGCCCGAACCCGAGCACCGAGGCGCCGCCCGCCGTGATGTTCATCAGCGACCTGGCCGGCGCGTACCCGGAGGCCGGAACGATCTCCGCCAGCAGCCCCATCCGCGCCCCCGTGCCCAGCGACTGGAAGAACCCCACCACCAGCAGCAGCCCGAACCGCGCCGCCAACGGCAGCCCCGGCACGGCCTGCGCCGCCACCGCCGCCAGCGACAGGCCGTGCAGCGCCACCAGCGTCCGCCGCGGCCGGCCGCCGTCCGCGACCGACATCAGCGTCACCGCGCCCGCCACCGCCGCGAACGACGACCCGAACATGCTCAGCGCCGTCAGCAGCGGCGACCCGGTCCGCGCCTGCACCAGCGAACCCAACGCGAAACCCGACAGCGTCCCCGCCGCCGCCGTCAGCGAGAAACTCGCGTACAGCCCGGCGAACTCCCGCTGCCGCAGCAACGCCGAGTAGCCCACCGGACGGGCGGAACCGCCGCCCCCCGCACCCCACACCGTGTCAGAAGTCATGAAAAAAGCCTCCGACGCTGCCGCGGGCGCGTTCGAAGGCTGACCGGTGGACCATAGCAGCACGGCCGCCCGAAGCGTCAACCGTGGCGTCCCGCACACCTTTTCGGGACCGAGCCCGCCGCCCGTCGGCGGTCTGGCACAGTGTCCCCCATGCGATCCGTCATCACGCGAACCGCCTTCGGCTGCCTGGCCCTCGGTGTCGCCCTCACCCTCAGCTCGTGCGACTTCCCGGGCGGCTCCAAGAGCGACGCCAAGAAGCCCGCCGCCACCGCGGCCCCCTCCGAGGACGACAACTGGGACCAGGCCGTCGACGCCGAGATCACCATGCTCGGCGCGCTGAAGGACATCGACCCCCACCTGATCGACGACCAGCAGAAGGCCATCGACGCCGCCGCCGAGCTCTGCAAGGAGATCCAGAAGCCCAGCAGCGACAGCGCGGGCCTCGGACAGGTCGCCGTCACCAAGTTCGCCGAACTCAAGAGCGGCCTCACCCCCCAGCAGGGCGACCGGATCGTCACCGCGGTGAAGGCCAACTGCAAGTGACGCCCTGACACGACGGAGCCCCGCCGCGCCCGGACCCGAAGGTCCGGGGCCCGGCGGGGCTCCGGTCGTACCGTCAGGCTCCGCGCAGCACCGCGCCGGTGCGCTCCGCGGCCACCGCGACCGCCGACTCGCGGGCCGCCGACGCCTCGTCCGCGGTCAGCGTCCGGTCCGCGGCACGGAAGCGCAGCGTGTACGCCAGCGACTTCCGGCCCGCACCGGCCTGCTCGCCCGTGAACACGTCGAACAGCCGCAGCGACTCCAGCAGTTCGCCCGCGCCCTCGCGCAGCGCCGACTCCACGTCCGCCGCGTGCACGCCCGCGTCCACGATCAGCGCCACGTCCTGCGTCGCCACCGGGTACGCCGAGACCGGCGGGCCGGACACCCGGCGGCCGTCCTCGAACACCAGGTCCAGGTCGAGCTCCATCGCGCTGGTGCGCTCCGGCAGGTGCAGCGCCTTGACGACCCGCGGGTGCAGCTCACCGGCGTGACCGACGACGACCTCGCCGACCAGCAGCTCCGCGCAGCGGCCCGGGTGCCACGGCGCGTACTGCGCCTGGCGGACCGTCAGCTCCACGCCCGCGGCCGCGGCGACCGTACGGGCCGCCTCGATCGCGTCCGCCCAGCCGGACGGCGCGCCCTTGCCCCACCAGCCCGACGGCAGCCGCTCGCCGGTCAGCGCGACGGCGACCCGGCGCGGCTGGTCCGGCAGCGCCGCGTTCAGCTCGGCGAGCTGCTCCTCGGTCGGACGGCGGTCCACCGGCAGCCGCGGCGCGACCTTCGGCTCCGCCTTCGGCAGGAACACCGTGCCCGTCTCGAACAGCGCCAGGTCGGTGTTGCCACGGCCCACGTTGCGGCGCAGCGCGCCCAGCAGACCCGGCAGCAGCGTGGTGCGCAGCGCCGGCTCGGCGTCGTTCAGCGGGTTGACCAGCTTCACGGTGCGCCGGCGCGCGTCGTCCGCGTCCAGGCCGAGACCGTCGAACGCGGCCTCGCCGACGAACGGGTACGCGTTGATCTCCACGTAGCCGGCGCCGGCCAGCGCCACACCCACCCGGCGGTGGAAGCGCTGCGCCTCGCTCAGGCCGCGGCCCGGCGGGACGACCGGCATCCGGGCGGGGACGTTGTCGTAGCCCTCCAGCCGGACGACCTCCTCGACCAGGTCGTACGGGTCCGTCAGGTCGGGCCGCCAGGACGGCGGGGTGACCTCCAGGACGTCCGCGCCGACGACCGAGCAGCCGACCTCCTGCAGGCGGCGGGTGACGGTCTCGCGGCCGTACTCGGCGCCCGCCACCCGGTCCGGCAGGCCGGCGTCGATGGCGATGGTGCGCACCGGGCGCGGGGCGGCGATGTCGGTGACCCCGGCCTCGGCGGTGCCGCCGGCGATCAGCACCAGCAGGTCCACGGCGCGCTGCGCGGCGGCCCGGGCGGCCTCCGGGTCGACGCCGCGCTCGAAGCGCTTGGACGCCTCGGAGGGCAGCTTGTGGCGCTTGGCGGAACGCGCGATCGCGACCGGCTCGAAGTGCGCGGCCTCGACGATGATCTCGGTGGTGCCGGTGACGACGCCGGTCTCCGGGTCGGTGACCGGCTCCAGGATCTCGGTGGTCGCCCCGCCCATCACACCGGCCAGGCCGATCGGACCGGAGTTGTCGCAGATCAGCAGGTCCTCGGCGGACAGCTTGCGCTTGACGCCGTCCAGCGTGGTCAGCGTCTCGCCCTCGGCGGCGCGGCGGACCTGGATCGGCCCGTCCACCCGCTCCCGGTCGTACGCGTGCAGCGGCTGGCCGACCTCCAGCATCACGTAGTTGGTGATGTCCACGGCCAGCGAGATCGGGCGGATCCCGGACTTCTGCAGGCGGCGCTGCAGCCAGATCGGCGACTGCGCGCCCGGGTTCACGCCGGTGACGGTGCGCGCCACGAAGCGGTCGCAGCCGACCGGGTCGGCGACCTTCACCAGGTAGCCGTAGGAGTTCGCCGGCGGCACGTCCAGCAGCGCCGGGTCGGCCAGCGGCAGGCCGTACGCGGCGGCGGCCTCCCGGGCCACGCCGCGCATCGACAGGCAGTAGCCGCGGTCCGGGGTGACGGCGATGTCGAGCACCTCGTCGACCAGCTGCAGCAGCTCGATCGCGTCGGTGCCGGCCTCGTACTCCGGCGGGAGCACGATGATGCCGTTGTGGTCGTCGCCCATGCCCAGCTCGCGGGCGGAGCAGATCATGCCGGCCGAGGTGTGGCCGTAGGTCTGCCGGGCGGAGATCGGGAACGGGCCGGGCAGCACGCCGCCGGGCAGGATCACCACGACCTTGTCGCCGACCTGGAAGTTGGTCGCGCCGCAGACGATCTCCTGCGGCTCGCCGGTGCCGTTGGCGGCGCCCACGTTGACGAAGCAGTGCCGGATCGGCTTCTTGAAGCCGGGCAGCTCCTCGATGGAGAGGACCTCGCCGACCACCAGCGGGCCCTTGATGTCGGTGCCGAGCTGCTCGACCGTCTCGACCTCGAGGCCGGCGCGGACCAGCCGGGCCGCGACGTCGCGTCCGGTCTCGCCCGCCGGCAGGTCGACGTACTCGCGCAGCCAGGAAAGCGGGACGCGCATCAGATCTCCATCCCGAACGGGAGGGTGAAGCGGACGTCACCCTCGACCATGTCGCGCATGTCGGCGACGTTGTGACGGTTCATCAGGATCCGCTCCAGGCCCAGGCCGAACGCGAATCCGCTGTAGCGGTTCGGGTCGATGCCCGCGGCGACCAGCACGCGGGGGTTGACCACGCCGCAGCCGCCCAGCTCGATCCAGCCCTCCGAGGAGCAGGTCCGGCACGGACGGTCCGGGTTGCCCACCGAGGCGCCGCGGCACACGAAGCACTGCAGGTCGATCTCGGCGCTGGGCTCGGTGAACGGGAAGTACGAGGGCCGCCAGCGCAGCTCCAGGCCGCCGCCGATCAGCTTCTCCACCAGCACCTCGATGGTGCCCTTCAGGTGGCCGAAGGTCAGGCCCTCGTCCACCGCGATCGCCTCGACCTGGCGGAACACCGGGGTGTGCGTGGCGTCCAGCTCGTCGGTCCGGTACACCCGGCCCGGGCTGACCGCGTACAGCGGCGGCTCGCCGGCCAGCATCGCCCGGATCTGCACCGGCGAGGTCTGGGTGCGCAGCACCATGCCGGAGTCGGCGGTGCCGTCGGGCGCCTCGACGAAGAAGGTGTCCTGCATCGAGCGGGCCGGGTGGTCGGCGTGCAGGTTCAGGGCGTCGAAGTTCAGCCACTCCGCCTCGACCTCGGGGCCGGACGCCACCTGGTAGCCCATCGCGACGAAGGTGTCCTCGATGCGCTCGGCGAGCGTGGTCAGCGGGTGCCGGGCGCCGCGCGGGACCCGGCCGTAGGGCAGCGTGACGTCCACCGCCTCCTCGACCAGCACCCGGGCGTCGCGCTCCGCCTCCAGCTCGGTCTGCCGCTTGGCGAGGGCCTGGTTCACCGCTCCGCGGGCCTGCCCGATCAGCTTGCCCGCCGCGGCCTTGGCCTGCGGGGGCAGCGCGCCGATCTCACGGTTGGCGAGCGAGAGCGGGGAACGGTCGCCGGTGTGCGCGACCTTCGCCTGCTTGAGCTCGTCGAGGTCGGCGGCGGCGGCGAAGGCGGCGATCGCCTCGTCCCGCGCCTGTTCCACCACCTCGGGCTTGAGGGCCTCGACCTCGACCGGGTCGTACGACTTGTTGGGTGCCGACATCTCTATGCTTCCCGTGCTCCTGCTCGTGATCAGGTCTGCTGCCTCGCCGGGCGTCCGCGAGAACGCCAAGGGTCGAGTGTAGTCGCAGGCCGCGACCGGCCACGCTGGGCGACCGCGCAGCGGGCCCCCTCGGCGCAGGAAGTCGGGGTCACAGCATGAAGTCGGGAATCCCCGCGGGCAGCACGAACCGGAACCTGGCGCCGCCGCCCTCCGCCCGGCTGATCCGGATCACCCCGCCGTGCGCCTCCACGATGCCCTTCACGATGTACAGGCCGAGACCCGTCCCGCCGCGCTTGGAACCCCGCCAGAACCGGGTGAACACCCGCGGCATCGCCTCCTCCGCGATGCCCGCGCCCTGGTCGCTGACGGTGACGGCGGTGCCCTCGATCGGCCGCGGCGGCGAACCGGCGGCCTCCACCACGTCGTTGGCCGGGCCCAGCTCGATCGTCACGGTGCCCTCGCCGTGCCGCACCGCGTTCTCCAGCAGGTTCGCCAGCACCTGGTCGATCTTGTCCGGGTCGCCCCACTGCTCGCCCAGCGGCCCCGCCACCCGGATGTCGAACCGCTCCTCCGGGATGCCCGCCGCGACCTTCCCCTCCACGTGCCGGCGCACCGCCGCCGCCAGGTCCAGGCGCTGCCGGCGGATCTCCAGCCGGCCCGCGTCGATCCGCGAGATGTCCAGCAGCTCCGCGATCAGCCGGGTCACCCGGTCCGCGTCCGCGTCGACGGTCTCCAGCATCACCCGCTTCTGACCGTCGTTGAAGCGCTCCCACTTCGCCAGCAGCGTCGCCGTGAACCCCTTCACGCTGGTCAGCGGCGACCGCAGCTCGTGCGCGACGGTCGCGATCAGCTCGGCGTGACTGCGCTCGGTGCGCCGGCGCGCCTCGGTGCCGCGCAGCGTCACCACCACCCGCCGCACCGTCCCGCCCGGCCGCTCCCGCACGTACCGGACGCACACCAGCACCTCGCGGCCGCCGGGCAGCAGCAGGTTCCGCTCCGGCTGCCCGCTGCGCACCGCCAGGCCCCCGTACGGGTCGGTCAGCTGCCACCAGCGCCGCCCGTCCAGGTCCTCCAGCGGCAGCGCCTGCTCCAGCGCCACGCCGATCGCCCAGTGCGCGGACCGGCCGGTGAGCCGTTCGGCGGCCCGGTTGAAGACCACCACCCGGCCCTGTCCGTCCGCGACCACCAGCCCGTCCGGCAGGTCGTCCGGATCCAGGGTCGCCAAGCCGTCGTCGCCGCCCATGGGTGTCCTCCCCCGCCCCGCACCGGCTTTGAGGACCGACCCTAGCGCGCTCAGGCCGTGCCGCGACACCCGCCGGGGGAGCGTTGGGCGCGCGCGGAGGCGTACAGGCACACAGCGGCGGCCGTGGCGAGATTCAAGCTCTCCGCGTGCCCGTGAATGGGGACGCGCACCACCTCGTCCGCCAGCTCCCGGGTCTCCTCCGGCAGGCCCCACGCCTCGTTGCCGAACACCCACGCGCACGGCCCCTGCAGGGTGCCCTCGTCCAGTTCCTGGTCCAGGTCGCGCTGCCCGGCGCCGTCCGCGGCCAGCACCCGCACCCCGGCCTCCCGCAGCCGCGCCACCGCCTCCTCGACCGGCACCCCGGTGGCGAACGGCAGGTGGAACAGGCTGCCCACCGACGCCCGCACCGCCTTCGGGTTGTACGGGTCCACCGACGCGTCGGTCAGCACCACCGCGTCCGCGCCCGCCGCGTCCGCGGTGCGCAGCACGGTGCCCGCGTTCCCGGGGTCGCGCACGTGCGCCAGCACCGCGACCAGCTTCGGCCGGGCCGCCAGCACCTGCTCGAACGGGGTGTCGATGAACCGGCACAGCGCGACGATGCCCTGCGGGGTGACGGTGTCGCAGATCTCCGCGATCACTTCCTCGGTGGCCGTCAGCACCGGCAGCCCCTCGGCCCGCGCGGTGGTCACGATCTCGGCGTGCCGCTCGGCGGCCTCCTGGGTCAGGTACACCTCCACCACGGCGTGCTCCCCGCCGGCCAGCCGCCCGAACGCCACCGCCTCCCGCACGGCCTGCGGGCCCTCGGCCAGGAACCGCCGCTCCTTGCTCCGCTGGTTGCGCTTGGCCAGGCGGCGGGCGGCGACGACGCGCGGGGAACGCAGGGAGGTCAGCAGGGGGGTCTCGATGCTCATGCTCACGTTCTTCGTCACGGAGGGGCGGGAGGACAAGGGCGTGCCGGGGGCACAACGCACGGACCCGCAGGCCGGGCGGCCTGCGGGTCCGGGAAAAGCAGTCAGGGCACGGCCTGGATCAGGCGGCGACCTTGGGGGCGTTGACGTCCTCCGGCAGCGCCTTCTGGGCAACCTCGACCAGGGCGGCGAACGCGACGGTGTCGTTGACCGCGAGCTCGGCGAGCATCTTGCGGTCGATCTCGACGCCGGCGGCCTTCAGGCCCTGCACGAAGCGGTTGTAGGTCATGCCGTTGTTGCGGGCAGCGGCGTTGATGCGCTGGATCCACAGCTGACGGAAGTCGCCCTTGCGCTTCTTACGGTCGTTGAAGTTGTAAACGAGCGAGTGGGTGACCTGCTCCTTGGCCTTGCGGTACAGGCGCGAGCGCTGGCCACGGTAGCCGGAGGCGCGCTCCAGGATGACCCGGCGCTTCTTGTGGGCGTTCACTGCCCGCTTGACGCGTGCCACTTCATTACTCCTTGGTTCCGGACCCCGGGTTCGTGCCGCCGGTCCGTTATTCGATTCGGTCGGTAAGGATCAGCTGTGCCCGCGGCGCGGCCGCGGGCGGGCGATCACTTGCCGAGAAGCTTCTTGATCTTCTTGGCGTCGCCGGGGGCCATCTCGGCGTTGCCGGCCAGCTTGCGGGTCAGCGTCGAGGGCTTGTGCTCAAGCAGGTGGCGACGGCCGGCACGCTCGCGCAGCACCTTCCCGGAGCCAGTGATCTTGAAGCGCTTGCTGGCGCCGCTGTGCGTCTTCTGCTTCGGCATGTCGCCGTATCTCCTCGTCGGTCCGTTCGCGGCCCGCACCCCGGGGGTGCGGGCCGGAACTGGATGGATCTCGTCTCCGGGACGGATGCCCCGGGTCCGGTGCCGATCCCGTCCGGAATCCGAGCCCGAAGGCTCAGGCGTCCTGGGCGGTCTCGGCGGGCTGCTCGACCTCGGCGGTCTCGGCGGCGGTCTCGGTCTCCTCGACCTGCTCCACCTCGGCGGCCTCGGTCTCGTCGACCTCGACCTCGTCGTCCGCCTGCTCCGCGGCCGGGCCGCGGCCGAGCCGCTCCGCCTTGCGGGCGTCAGCGGCGGCGCGGGCCTCGGCCATCGCCTCGGTCTTCTTCTTGTGCGGGCCGAGAACCATGATCATGTTTCGGCCGTCCTGCTTGGCCGCGGACTCCACGAAGCCGAGCTCCTGGACGTCCTCCGCGAGCCGCTGCAGCAGTCGGAAGCCCAGCTCGGGGCGGGACTGCTCACGACCGCGGAACATGATCGTGATCTTGACCTTGTCGCCCTGCTTGAGGAACCGGACGACGTGACCCTTCTTGGTGTCATAGTCGTGCGGGTCGATCTTCGGCCGGAGCTTCATCTCCTTGATGACCGTGTGCGCCTGGTTCTTGCGCGCCTCACGGGCCTTCATGGCCGACTCGTACTTGAACTTGCCGTAGTCCATGAGCTTGCACACCGGCGGGCGCGCCGTGGCGGCGACCTCGACCAGGTCCAGGTCGTACTCCTGGGCAAGCTCCAGCGCCTTCGCGAGCGGGACGATGCCGACCTGCTCGCCGCTGGGACCGACGAGTCGCACCTCGGGGACGCGAATCCGGTCGTTGATGCGGGGCTCGGTGCTGATGGGGCCTCCTCGGTTGCACCTTCTTCGATGCGGCCGTCGGACGGCGGTCGCACGTAGTGGTTTCGACCACTGGGCGGGGCTTCATTCATGCTTCGCTGCCCCTCTGCCGTCTGGCAGAAGCACCGAACGCACGAAAAAAGCCCCGCACGGTACAGGCGGGGCTCCACACGTTCCGGGGTGCCCTGTCGGACACCACTGGCAGCAAGCATTCCTTGCGGCGCTCGCCACGGACCGGACCCGTCGGCCCTTCGGCCGCTCGGGTGGGAGACTGTCGCAGTTGCCCTCTCGGGCCTCCTGGAGTGGAGCCTCCACTTGCTGGCCGGGCACCCGAATCGGGTTCCTGGCCGGTCAGTCTCGAAGCATACCAGCGTTCCGGGGCCGACCGGTATTCCGGCCCGCCTCCGCCCGCCTTGTACGCTCCCTTTGTACTGCGCTTTCGCACCAGCACCCCGGAGTGACACCTTGACCAGCCAGCCCGACCACTCGTCCGAGTCCGACCAGGCCCTCGGTTTCGACGACCTGACCCGCGACATCGCCGAGGTCCCCGCCGTCGAGGTCATCACCACCGTCGCCGTCCACCTGATGAGCGCCGCCGCCGTCAAGTGCGGCCTGGCCGAGGGCGGCGAGGCCGACAAGGACCTCGACGAGGCCCGCAAGCTGATCACCGCCCTGGCCGGCCTGGTCACCGCCGGAGCCCCCGAGATCTCCAACTTCCACGCCGCCCCCCTCCGCGACGGCCTCCGCTCCCTCCAGCTCGCCTTCCGCGAGGCCTCCCTGATCCCGGACGCCCCGGGCTCCGGCCCCGGCGAGAAGTTCACGGGCCCGGTCTACTCCTGACCCACCCGCCCCCGCGCGCCCCGCAGGCCCCCGCGACAGGCACCTTCGCCTCTCGCCCGCCTCCTCCCCCGCCCCGCCAGGGGCGCGGGGAACTGCGCGCAGCGGACGGCGCCAAATCTGAAGCCGCCCACCGAAGGCAACCCCCCTCGGCGGGCGGCTTTCGCTATGCGTCCCCATCCCCCGCCCCGTCAGGGGCGCGGGGAACTGCGCGCAGCGGAAGACCTCCACGCCGAAGCCGCCCGCCGAGGGAACTCCCCCGACGGGCGGCTTCGCCGTGCTACTGCAAATTACGCGTCGTACTCATCGAGCGGCGGGCACGAGCACACCAGGTTCCGGTCGCCGTACGCGCCGTCGATGCGTCGCACCGCCGGCCAGTACTTGTCCGCCGGGTTGACGCCCGCCGGGAAGACGGCCTCTTCGCGGGTGTAGGCGTGCGCCCACTCGCCGGTCAGCATCGCCGCGGTGTGCGGGGCGTTGCGCAGCGGGTTGTCGTCCGCGTCCCACTCGCCCGCGCCGACCTTCGCGATCTCGCCGCGGATGGCGATCATCGCCTCGCAGAACCGGTCGATCTCGTGCAGGTCCTCGGACTCGGTCGGCTCGATCATCAGCGTGCCGGCCACCGGGAACGACATGGTCGGCGCGTGGAAGCCGTAGTCGATCAGGCGCTTGGCGATGTCGTCGACGCTGACGCCCGTCTCCTTGCTGAGCGGGCGCAGGTCGATGATGCACTCGTGCGCGACCAGCCCGCCGGGGCCGGTGTACAGCACCGGGAAGTGCGGGGCGAGCCGCTTGGCGATGTAGTTGGCGTTCAGCACGGCCACCTGGGTGGCGCGCTTGAGGCCCTCGCCGCCCATCAGGCGCACGTACGACCAGGAGATCGGCAGGATCGCCGCCGAGCCCCACGGCGCGGCCGAGATCGGGCCGACGCCGGTCGCGGGGCCCGCCTCGGCCTGCAGCGGGTGGTTGGGCAGGTACGGCGCGAGGTGCTCGCGCACCGCGACCGGGCCGACGCCGGGGCCGCCGCCGCCGTGCGGGATGCAGAAGGTCTTGTGCAGGTTCAGGTGCGAGACGTCCGCACCGAACTTGCCGGGCTTGGCGAGGCCGACCAGCGCGTTCAGGTTGGCGCCGTCGACGTACACCTGGCCGCCGGCCTCGTGGACGAGCGCGCAGATGTCGGTGATCTGGGTCTCGAACACGCCGTGGGTGGACGGGTAGGTGACCATCAGCACGGCCAGCTGCTCGCGGTGCTGCTCGATCTTGGCCTTGAGGTCCTCGACGTCCACGTCGCCGTCGGTCAGCGTCTTGACGACGACGACCCGCATGCCGGCCATCGCCGCCGAGGCCGCGTTGGTGCCGTGCGCGGACGACGGGATCAGGCAGACGTCGCGCTGGGTGTCGCCGTTCGCGCGGTGGTAGGCGCGGACGGCCAGCAGGCCGGCCAGCTCGCCCTGCGAACCGGCGTTCGGCTGGATGGACACGGCGTCGTAGCCGGTGACCTCGACCAGCTGCTGCTCCAGCCCGCGGATCAGGGTCAGGAAGCCCTCGGCCTGGTCGACCGGCGCGAACGGGTGCAGCTGCCCGAACTCGGGCCAGGTGATCGGCTCCATCTCGGTGGTCGCCGTATCATTAAAAAA
>NZ_BMRI01000012.1:0-16397 GCF_014648555.1 Kitasatospora griseola | reverse complement strand
TCGGCCTGGTCGACCGGCGCGAACGGGTGCAGCTGCCCGAACTCGGGCCAGGTGATCGGCTCCATCTCGGTGGTCGCGTTGAGCTTCATGGTGCAGGAGCCCAGCGGGATCATGCCGCGGTCGAGCGCGTAGTCCCGGTCCGACAGGCGGCGCAGGTAGCGCAGCATGGCGGTCTCGGAGCGGTGGCTGTGGAACACCGGGTGGGTGAGGTACTCGTCCTCGCGCAGCAGCGCGGCGGGCAGCGCGTCGGCGTCCTCGGCGATCTCCGCGGAGATCCCGAACGCGGCGAACACGGCCGCCAGGTGCTCACGGGTGGTGGTCTCGTCGCACGAGACCGACACCTGGTCGGCGTCCACCCGGTGCACGTTCACGCCACCGGCCAGGGCGGCGGCCACGACCTCGTCGGCGCGGCCCGGCACCACGGCGGTGACGGTGTCGAAGAACGCGTCGTGGGCGAGCTCGACGCCGCCCGCGCGCAGGCCGGCGGCGAGCGCGGCGGCGTAGCGGTGGGTGCGGCGGGCGATGTCGGCGAGGCCGTCGGGGCCGTGGTAGACGGCGTACATGGAGGCCATCACGGCGAGCAGCACCTGCGCGGTGCAGATGTTGGAGGTGGCCTTCTCGCGGCGGATGTGCTGCTCGCGGGTCTGCAGGGCGAGCCGGTAGGCGCGGTTGCCGTCGGCGTCGACGGAGACGCCGACCAGGCGGCCGGGCAGGTTGCGGGCGTACTCGGCGCGGACGGCGAGGTAGCCGGCGTGCGGGCCGCCGAAGCCCATCGGGACGCCGAAGCGCTGCGAGGTGCCGCAGGCGATGTCGGCGCCGAGCTCGCCGGGCGAGCGCAGCAGGGTGAGGGCGAGCAGGTCGGCGGCGACGGCGACGATCGCGCCGAGCTGGTGGGCCTGCTCGATGACGGGCTTGATCTCCCGGACCGCGCCGGACGCGCCCGGGTACTGGATCAGCACGCCGAAGACGCCGCGCTCGGCGATCTCGGCGGGGATGCCGTTCGACAGGTCGGCGGTGACGACCTCGACGCCGGTCGGCTCGGCGCGGGTCTGGATCACGGCGAGGGTCTGCGGCAGGGTGTCGGCGTCGACCAGGAAGACGCCGCCCTTGACCTTGGTGACGCGCCGGGCCAGGGCCATCGCCTCGGCGGCGGCGGTGCCTTCGTCGAGCAGCGAGGAGCCGGAGGTGGCCAGGCCGGTCAGGTCGGCGACCATGGTCTGGAAGTTGAGCAGGGCTTCCAGGCGGCCCTGCGAGATCTCCGGCTGGTACGGGGTGTACGCGGTGTACCAGGCGGGGTTCTCAAGGACGTTGCGCAGGATGACCGGCGGGGTGAAGGTGCCGTAGTAGCCGAGGCCGATCATCGAGGTGAGGACCTGGTTGCGGCCGGCGAGCTCGCGCAGCTCGGCGAGCACCTGGGCCTCGCTGCGGCCGGCGGGCAGGCCGAGCGCGGTGAGGCTGCGGATGGCGTCGGGCACGGCCGCGTCGGACAGTTCGTCCAGCGAGGTGTAGCCGACCTGGGCCAGCATCTTCTGCTGGGCGTCGCTGTCGGGGCCGATGTGGCGGTGCTCGAAGGGGCTGGCCTGCTCAAGCTCGGTGAGCGTCGGCTGGGCGTTCATGGGGGTCGGGCCTCCTGGTCGCGGACCGGCGGTGGTACGCACGCCGGCCGGCCGCTGTGGGAGCGTCGGGGCGCACGAACCCGTCAGCCTCCCCCTCTGTCATCGGTACCTGAGAGCTTCGCGCGCCCGGGTGGTGCCCCGGTCGGCTTGCACCGTCGGCGAGGGCAGCGTCCGATGGCTTCGGTGCCGACGGTCCTGCCCTGCTTTCCAGAGTGACCTGGTCCCACTCGGTACGGATGCCTGAGAGATTCCGGGGAGGGGTTGCTCCTTCGGCGTCCCGCAACCCCCTTGATCAGGGGCCGGGACTCTCCCGAGCGGGCTCGGCGGTCGCCGCCCAGGGTACCAGCGCCGACCTGGTCGATCACCGTGACGGCCCTGCGATCGACCCCGGACGGCGGCACCCGGGACGACACCGTCCGTTACGTGGCTTTTGGTGTGGAATAGCGGCCCGGCACGCTCCTCCGGCCGCTCCCCCGACGGGTCCCCCAGGAGCAGCGGCGGGAGGACAGCGTGCAGACCGATATCGATCCGCGCGATCTGATCGGACACAAGGCGGTCGACCGGAACGGTGACAAGATCGGCACGGTCGACGAGGTCTACCTGGACGACGCCACCGGCGAACCGGAGTGGGCGGCCGTCCGGACCGGGATCTTCGGCCGGGACGCCTTCGTCCCGCTGGCCACCAGCGAGTTCTCCGGCGACGAGCTGCACGTCCCGTACGACAAGTCGCTGATCAAGGAGTCCCCGGACTTCGGCGTGGGCCAGCACCTCTCCCCGGAGCAGGAGCTGGAGCTGTACCGCTACTACGGACTGAACACCTCGGGCGACGAGGAGCCGTCCGTCCGGTTCATCGCCGAGCCCGCCCCGGAGCCGGCCCCGAAGGTGCACTCGGAGCAGGTGGCCGACCGCGACTTCGGCGAGGTCGCCTCCTCCCCCGGCCCGGTCCAGGGCCCGGCCCCCGCGCCCCTGGGCTTCACTCGGCCCGACCCGATCCCCGAACGGCCCGCGGCCCGGCCCGTCGAGCCGCCCGCCGCCCGGGCGGACCGGCAGAAGGCGCTGGAGATCACCTGCCGCGAGGAGCGCCTGGACATCACCACCCAGTGGCACAACACCGGCACCACCCGGCTGCGCAAGTACGTGACCACCGAGGTGGTGGAGCGGCGGGTGCCGGTGGTGCGGGAACGGGTGCGGGTGGAGCGGATCCCGGTGTCGGACGCGGAGCGGGAGGCGCTGAGCGACCAGGAGATCGCCGAGGCGATGGAGGAGGTGACGCTGCGCGAGGAGCGTCCGGTGGTCCGCAAGTACCTGGTCCCGGTGGAGCGGGTGCGGCTGGTGGTGGAGCGGTACACCGAGGAGCAGGTGATCCGCGAGGAGCTGCGCCGCGAGCAGGTGCAGGTGCACGGCGCGACCGACGGCGCGGACGTCATCGCGGACGGCGCGGCCGCGCAGCAGCAGCCGCCGTGGAACGCGCAGCCGTCGTCCCCGGCGACCTCTCCGGTCTGACGGTTCGCCAACTCCCGGCCCCGGTCCGCCTCGGCGGGCCGGGGCTTCGACTTTGCCAAAGCTTCACCATTAGATATTTGACAGATTGAAGCATCTCCCTGGATCGTTACTTCAGTTCCTGCACTATCGCCGTATGAAGCAACCGGAGGATTTCCCGTGAGTGAGGCACCACAGCCCACCGCCGCGGCCGCCAAGCCCACCAGCGCCAGGGTCCTGCCCGCGCTGATCCTCGCCATGCTGGCCTACAGCGTGGTCCAGACCGCGGTCGTCCCGATCCTTCCGAGCCTGGCCGCCGAGCTGAAGGTGTCGGGCTCCGACATCACCTGGCTGATGACGGCCAACCTGCTCTCCGCGGCGGTCCTCACCCCGCTGCTGGGCCGCTTCGGCGACCTGCGCGGCCGCAAGCCCGTGCTGCTGATCTCGCTGGCCGGCCTGGTGCTCGGCTCCGGCCTCGCGGTCTGCACCCACTCCTTCGGCCTGCTGGTCGTCGCCCGGGTGCTCCAGGGCGCGGGCGGCGGCGTGCTGCCGCTGGCGATCGCCATCGTCCGTGACGAACTGCCGAAGCAGAAGGTCACCGCCGGCGTCGCCGCCATCTCCGCCTCGATGGGCGTCGGCTCCGGCCTCGGCCTGGTCGCCACCGGCCTGCTGCTGGAGCACTGGGACTACAAGTCGATCTTCTGGATGGGCCTGGTCTTCGGTCTGGCCGCCGTCGCGCTGGTGGTCCTGCGGGTGCCCAGCGACCCGGTCGTCGACAAGAACGGCGGCGCCGACCCGCTCGGCGCGCTCACCCTGGCCGGCTGGCTGTCCGCCCTGCTGATCGCCGTCAGCCGCGGCAACGAATGGGGCTGGGGCTCCACCCGCACCCTCGGCCTGTTCGCCGTCGCCGCCGTCGTCGCCCTCATCTGGCTGCTGGTCGAGTCCAAGGTCGCCCACCCGCTGGTCGACCTGAAGATGATGGCCCGCCCCGCCGTCGCCTTCACCAACGTCTCCGGCCTGCTCATCGGCTTCGGCATGTACGGCTCGTTCATGGTGATCAGCAACTTCGCGCAGACCCCGGAGAAGCTCACCCACTACGGCTTCACCGCCACCGTCCTGCACGCCGGCATCATGCTGCTGCCCTCCGCGATCGGCTCCATGGTCGCCGCCCCCGTCGGCGCCCTGCTCATCGCCCGCCGCGGCCCCCGCCTCCCGCTGGTCCTCGGCGGCCTGCTCGGCGCCGTCGCCATGGCCTACCTGGCCCTGCGCCACAGCGCCGAGTTCGACATCTACTTCTCCTCCGCCGTCTTCGGCCTCGGCGTCGGCCTGGCCTACGCCGCCATGCCCGCCTACATCAACGGCGCCGTCCCCGCCGAGCAGTCCGGCATCGCCAACGGCATGAACGCCGTCCTGCGCACCGTCGGCGGCGCCATCGGCACCGCCGTGATGGCCGCGATCCTCACCGGCGACACCCTCAAGCTCCCCATCCCGGTGCACCTCCCCACCCTGAACGCGTACCAGAACGCGTTCTGGGTCGCCGGAGCCATGTGCCTGGTCGCCGCAGTCGTCCCCTTCGCCATCCGCCGCACCATCCCCGCCACCACCCCCGCCGAGCAGCCCACCCCGGCCCTCGCCAAGACCGACGCCTGACGGCGTCCCCTCGCGTACTGGACACACGCGAGTCACCACGGACACCCCCCGCCACGGGCATCGGCGGGGGGTGTCCGTCATTTCCAGGCGAGCGGGTACGAAACCGGGGGCGCGAGGAACTGCGCGCCCAGCCCCCCACCGCCACCCCGCCCCCGCCCCCGAAGCCGCCCGGAGCAGGCGGCTCACCCCTCACCCGCCGGAGGCCTGAGCGGGAGCGCCCCCGAAGCCGCCAGTTCCTCGTCGTCCACCGCGAACGTCCGCACCCGCCCCGGCCGTTCCGAGTACGGCGTCTCGAACCGCACCGTCACCCGGCCGACCCCGCTCCCCTGCACCCACCCCGGCCCGAACTCACGATGCGTCACGTCCTGCCCCGGCCACCACCGCCGAACAGCAGGCTCCCCGGGAACCGCCTCCGCCTCCTCGGTCCCGTCCTCCCCCTCCCCTTCTCCTTCTCCGTCCGCCTCCCCCTTCTCCTCCCGCTCCAGCTGCGCGAACAGGTCCTCCTGCGTGTAGTCCGCGAGCTGCGTGACCCCCACCCCCAGCAGCCGAACCCCGCCCGTGGTGTCCACCTGCATCGCCAGCCGCCGCGCCGTCGCGGCGATCACCTCGGGCTCGTCCGTCGGCCCGCCCAGCGTCTCCGACCGGGTCAGCGTCGAGAAGTCGAACCGCCGGACCTTCAGCACCACCGTCCGCCCGGAGCGCCCGGCCGCGCGCAGCCGTCGTACGCACCGCGCCGCCAGGTGGTCGATCTCGCGCAGGATGCGGTCCCGGTCGGCGAGGTCGACCTCGAAGGTGTCCTCCACCGAGACCGACTTGGCGTCCCGGTCCGGCACCACCGGCCGCTCGTCCCACCCGATCGCCATCTGGAAGACGCCCGCGCCGTGCGCCTTCCCCAGCAGTCCGACCAGTTCCTCGAACCCGGCCTCCGCCAGGTCCGCGACGCTCGTCAGCCCGGCCCGGCGCAGCGCCTGCTCGGTGGCCGGCCCGATGCCGGGCAGCGCGCGCACCGGCATCGGGGCGAGCACGGACTTCTCGGAGCCGGGTTCGATCAGCACCAGCCCGTCGGGTTTGGCCTGCTCGGAGGCGATCTTCGCCATCAGCTTGGACGCGGCGGCGCCGACCGAGGCGGTCAGCCCGGTGCGCTCCACGATGTCCGCCCGCAGGTCCTCGGCGAGCGCCAGCACCAGCTGCGCACCCTCGGCGGGCGTCGCGGCGGCCAGCGCCGGCCCGTACGGCCCGGCTTCCAGGTCGACGAACGCCTCGTCCAGGCTGAGCGGTTCGACCAGCGGGGACCGCTCCCGCAGCAGGCTCATGACGATCTCGCTGTTGGCCCGGTACGCCTCGAACCGGCCGGTCAGGAACGCCGCGTTCGGGCAGAGCCGCCGGGCCTGCGCCATCGGCATCGCCGAGTGCACGCCGAACCTCCGGGCCTCGTAGGAGGCGGTGGAGACCACGCCGCGCCCGCCGAGGCCGCCGACGATGACGGGCTTCCCGCGCAGGCTCGGTTTGGACGCCTGCTCCACCGCCGCGAAGAAGGCGTCCATGTCGAGATGGATGATGCTCGGCACGGATCGCACTGCTCGATCATCCCGCGCACCACCGACAATCCCGGCCCTAGCCTCGCGCCGCGTCCGCCAGCGCCTTCGCCACCCCGTCCTCGTGCCGGCCGAGGAACGTCGGGTCGGGTCGCACCACCACGTTCAGGAAGGCTTTCGCCGCGCTGCCGATCTCCCGCACCTCGCCGTAGTGCCAGGTGGTGTCGTGCCACTCCTCCACGCCGACGCCGGACGCGTCGATCCCGGCCGCCCGGCACAGCGCCAACGCCCGGCGCACGTGGAAGGTCTGACTGATCAGCACGGCCCTGTCGACGCCGAACACGCGGTGCGCGCGGGTGCAGGAGTCCCAGGTGTCGAAGCCCGCGTAGTCGCCGACCACCCGCACCCCGGGCACCCCGCGTTCGATCAGGTACGCCCGCATCGCGTCGGTCTCGTCGTACTCACGGGTGCCGTTGTCGCCGGTCACCAGGATCGCCTGCACCTTGTGCGCCCGGTACAGCTCCAGCGCGGCGTCCAGCCGGTGCGCCAGGTATGGGGAGGGTCTGCCGTCCATCAGGCCGGCGCCGAACACCACCGCGACCGGCGCGGCCGGCACGCTCTGCACGGTGCCGATCTTGTGGGCCTGGGTCACGAACAGCCAGGCGTCGGGGGTCACTCCCAGGGCCGCGCACACCGCCAGCGCCTGGAACCAGCGGCGCTGCCCGCGTCTGCTGCCCCAGCCGGGCGGCCGCCGCGTCAGCAGCCACCGCCAGCGCCGCCCGAGCCCCTGCATGATCGTCCACACAGGGGAGTTGACGATCCGCCCGCCCGACCGGTTCCCGCCGGTCGGCGGGCGGTCAGACCGCGCGGTTGCGGCGTTGCGCCAGCTCGTCCCCCGGGTCGTGGCCGACCAACGTCTCGCCGGTGTCGGTGCGCTCGCCGTGCAGCCGGCCGAGCGTGGCCTCCAACTCCTGCCAGACCGCGCCGACCGCGATGCCGAACACGCCCTGGCCGCCGTTGAGCAGGTCGACGACCTGCTGCGGAGAGGTGCACTCGTAGACGGTCGCGCCGTCGCACATCAGGGTCAGCCCCGTCAGGCCGGCCTGGTCGGCGGACTGCAGGTGGGTGACGGCCACCCGGATGTTCTGCAGCGACACGCCTGCGTCCAGCAGCCGCCTGACGATCTTCAGCAGGAGGATGTCCCGGAAGCTGTACAGCCGCTGCGCACCGGCCGGGTGCCCGGAGCGCACCGAGGGCTCCAGCAGGCCGGTGCGGGCCCAGTAGTCGAGCTGCCGGTAGGTGATGCCGGCGGCCGCGCAGGCCGTCGGGCCGCGGTAGCCGACCAGTGCGGAGGTGGGGGTGAGCCGTTCGATCGCGGGCTGCCCGGGCTGGACGGCCGGGAACCGGCCGACTCGGGGCAGCTCGTCACCGTCCGGTTCGGGCCGCCAGGGCCGCCCGATCGGACCGCGGCCGGCGCGCGGCACGTGCACCGCGCACAGGGCTCCGGAACGCGTCTCGTCGCCGGTGCCGCTCATCGCCAACCTCCGTCCATTCCGCCTCAAGGCCCCCATGGCCCCGCACGGACCCGGCGGGCCCAGGCTGCGGGCGGCCCGTCCGGCGGGCCATCACCTGACGGTAGGCAGTCGCCCGAGCACCGTCAACGATCGCCACGCCGGGGCCTCGCACAAACTTCACCCCATCGAGTGGTTATTCGTGCCCCAAGTGCGGGTAGCGGAATGGATTTCTACCACAGCCGAGTTGCGGCCCACGGCCTGCCCCGCTAGCAGAGCGTCCGCCACCGGTCACCGGTGGTCGCCCGGGACGGGGACAGGACGGGTGCGGGCAGCGACAGGCCGGGACGACAACGGCCGACTACTGCGGGCCACCGCCGAAGTCCTCCGGCGAGACCTGGTCCAGGAACTCCCGGAACTTCTCGACCTCGTCCTCCTGCTCGTCCGGGATCGAGATGCCGGCCTCCGCCAGCACCTCCTCGCTCCCGAAGATCGGCGTGCCGGTGCGCAGCGCCAGCGCTATCGCGTCCGAGGGGCGCGCACTGACCTCGGCGCCGCCCGAGAACACCAGGTCGGCGTAGAACACACCGTCCCGCAGGTCGTTGATCCGCACCTCGGTCAGCTGCTGGCCGAGCGCCTCCAGCACGTCCTTGAACAGGTCGTGCGTCAGCGGCCGCACCGGAGTCATGCCCTGCTGGGCGAAAGCGATCGCGGTGGCTTCCCCCGGCCCGATCCAGATCGGCAGGTAGCGGTCACCGCCGACCTCCCGCAGCAGCACGATCGGCTGGTTGGAGGGCATCTCCACCCGGACACCCACGACGTCGAGCTCATTCACACCAGCAACCCTATGGCGCGCGCCCCCGATAGGAAAGCGCAGCAGGCAGCGGCCGCCGCGATCCGGACGCCGATCGCGGGCCGCCGGCTCAGGACAGCGCCCGCAGCCCCGCCTGGACCATCGCCGCGTGCAACCGCACCGACAGCGTCGCCAGCTCCCGGGCCGTCGCCTCCGCGTGCGCCCGGGTCTGCGGATTGCGGTGCCGGCGCAGCGGCGCCACCACCTGCTCCACCAGCGACACCTCGCGGTCCGCGGCCGCCTTCACCGCCCGCAGGTGCCGCGGCTCCAGACCGAACCGGCCCAGCTCCGCCACCAGCCGCGCGATCTGCAGGGCCTCGCCGTCGTACCCGCCGTCCGGCCCGGGCTGCACCAGCCCGTACGCCTCCCACTCGACGAGTTCGCGTTCCTGCGCCTCCGCCGCCGCGATCAGCTCGGCCCGGCCGAGGCGCACCCCGCCCGTCGCCGACGACCCCGCCAGCTCCCGGTCCGCCTCCTCCAGCGGCCCCGGGCGCGCCTCCGCACCCGGCAGCGCCGGCGGCTGCTCGCCGCGCTCGATCGCGTCCAGGTGCTCGCGGATCACCCGCAACGGCAGATAGTGGTCGCGCTGCATCCGCAGCACGTACGCCAGCCGCTCCACGTCCGCCGCCGAGAACTTCCGGTAGCCGGACGGGGTGCGCTGCGGCTCGACCAGGCCCTCCGCCTCCAGGAAGCGGATCTTCGAGATCGTCACCTCCGGGAAGTCGTCCCGCAGGAAGGCCAGCACCGCGCCGATGGACAGCAGTTCGTCACCCCGCCGGCGCGCCTCGCCCGCGCGGCGCGAAGCCGGCACGGGCGAGGACCCGAGGGACGGGGTCGGAGTCTGTGGGGTCACTCGGGCTCCAAACGGAGAAGTGGTCAGTACCCCCGGTGGTGACTGGCGAAGAACACCAGCCGGTACTTACCGATCTGCACCTCGTCGCCGTTGCTCAGCAGCACCTCGTCGATCCGCTCCCGGTTCACGTAGGTGCCGTTCAGGCTGCCCACGTCCGCGACCGAGAAGCCGCCGTCGGGCTGCCGACGGAACTCCACGTGCCGACGCGACACCGTCACGTCGTCCAGGAAGATGTCACCCTGCGGGTGCCGACCCGCCGTGGTCACGTCCGAGTCCAGCAGGAACCGGCTGCCCGAGTTCGGGCCGCGCTGCACGATCAGCAGCGCCGAGCCCGGCGGCAGCGCGTCGATCGCCGCCATCACCTCGGCCGACAGGGTCGGCGTGGCGCCCGTCGACGTCGCGGTCGGGTCGTACGACTCGATGCCGGAGATCGAAATGGTCGACGTGGTCTCCGCCGCGCCCTCCGGGAAACCGCCGCCACGCAGCTGAGTGCCGCAGTTCGAGCAGAACCGGGCCTGCGCCGGGTTCTGGTTCCCGCACCGCGGGCACGGGCTGGTGCCAGCCATGTTCACAGCCTCCTGGCGCGGCACACCCGACTGGGGGTGCCCGGCGTAGGTGTCCGGGGCAAACCCTCCACCGGAGGTTGAGGGTCCTGACGGGAAACCTATGCGCGGGTTGCCAGCGGAATCAACCGACGCGCCGTAACCCGCGTCGAACTGCCCGGTCGGCACGCCGGCCCCCTGGGTCACGTCCTCCCGGTACAGCGGACGCTGCCCGTCCGCCGACGAACGCATCGGCGGCACCCCGGCGTCGTCCTGCCGGTACTGGGCGGTCGGCGCCTCCGCCGCCTTCTTGTTACGGCCGAAAAGCTTCGAGAAAAAACTCACGGGCGAATCCCCTTGCGTGTGACAGAACCGCCCGCGGGGCAGGGTTCAGGGCTCGGTGTGGCGGTAAGCCCGGCATCCGGCCGGAAACTGACGATCGACAAGACCCAGTGTCGCCGACGCCCTGCGGGCACCCACCACCGGGGGCGACCCGCAGCTGACGAACCGTACGGAGCGCGCCCCGTCACTTCGCCGCCGGCTTGCCGTACTGCAACGGCCGCGGGGTGGCCAACGCGTCCACCACCACCTTCTGCTGCTGGACGATGGTCGCCCGCGCCTGCTGCTTCTCCAAGCTGCGCACCACACCACCGGGAATGTTCAGCGCCGGAGTCAGATCCTGCGGGTTGCCCACCACGGTGAAACGGAACGGCTGCGACACGCTCTTCCCGTCGATCCGCACACCGCCGCCCGACGCGTTGTCGGTGAAATACGTCCCGGCCACCACGCGCACGTCGTTGATCTGAATCGCCTCCGCCCCCGCCGCTCGGAGTTCCTGCAGGGTGTCCAGCAGCATATCCGCCTTCACCTGCCCTTGGGGATCATCGATCGTCAGCACGATCCCCGGACCGGCCGCCTTCTCCGTCCCCGCCAGCACGCCCAGCTCGGCCGCCTTCTTCCTGGTCTGCTCCTGCGCCTCCTTGGCCTGGTTGGACGAGTTCTCCAACTGCGCCAGGTTCTGCTCCAGCTGCGTCTTCTCGAACTGGAGACGCTGCTGGCGGCCGTCCAGTTCGTCCAGGATCCGCACCAGGTCCTCCTGCCGCGCGCCGCGCAACTGGCTGTGGTCGTTCGTCGACCGCACCTGGATCGCCAGCGCCAGCCCCAGCGCGAACAGCAGCAGCGCCACCACCAGTTGACCGCGGGACACCCTCGGCGGCCACAGCGCCGCCTTCAGCCGCTCACGCCCGTCCGACGGCAACGCCACCGGTATCGGGGCACTCTGACGGTCCGTCACCGGCTCCTCGACCGCCGGCGCGGGCTCCACCGCCGGCTCGACGGCCTCCGACTCCGGCACGACCGCGGGCTCGACGGCCTCCGGCTGCTCCGGCGCCCTCGGCTCCTCGGCCTCCGCCTCGCCCGGCCGCTCCGGCTCCTGCGACTTCTTCTCCTCGCTCACAACCGATCCCCTAAGCCCTGAACACGTGCCGACGGATCGCCGCCGCATTCGAGAAGATCCGGATGCCCAGCACCACCACCACGCCGGTGGACAGCTGCGAACCCACGCCCAACTGGTCACCCAGGAACACGATCAGCGCCGCCACCACCACGTTCGAAAGGAACGACACCACGAAGACCTTGTCGTCGAAGATCCCGTCCAGCATCGCCCGCACGCCGCCGAACACCGCGTCCAGCGCCGCCACCACCGCGATCGGCAGATACGGCACCACCGCGTTCGGCACCTCCGGCTGCACGAACACGCCGACGACCACGCCGATCACGAGACCCAGTACGGCAATCACGGTGTAGCTGCTCCTGTTCCGGAGGGAGTGGACTTCACGGTCGAACGCGGGGACTTCGACGCCCCCGACGACGGGGACGGCGACTTCGCGGCCTGCGACGACGGCGGCGCGGGCGGCTGCGACGGCCCGGGCGAAGGCTCCGGCGACGGCGTCCCGGCCACCCGCAGCGTCACGCCCAGCGCGGCCGGCAGCGTCAACGACTTCTGCGCGGACACCGTCGACCGGATCCCGTAGCTGTCCTGGACGACCTTCAGGTAGTGGCCGCCCTCGTTGTCCTGGAACGCCTGTGCCAGCCGCGGCCCGTCCCCGATCGCCAGCAGCGTGTACGGCGGCACCAGCGGCCGGTTGTCCACCAGGATCGCGTCACCGGCGGCCCGGATCGCCGACAGCGCCGTCAGCCGCTGCCCGTTCACGGACACCGCCTCCGCGCCCGCCAGCCACAGGCCGTTCACCGCGTACTGCAGGTCGTGGTCCTGGACCCGGCCCTTGTTGGCGAAGCCCTCCGCGTTCCGCGGGTCGCTCACATTGCCGCCGGAGCCGACGCCGGACGCCTCCTCGATCACCAGCTTGATCCCCGGCCCGGTGATCGCCCCGGTCCCGGCCTGCGCCGCCAGTTGCGCCACCCCGCCGTCGTCCCCCGACTGCAGGGCCTGCGCCTGCGCGTCCGCGACCCTGTCACGGTCCTTCTCGACCTGCCGCTGCAACGCGTCCGCCGCCTTGTTGGCGTCGTTCACCCGGCTCACCAGGGCGTCCCGCTCCTGCGCCAGGACCGGCGCCGCCTCCTGGGTGTTCACCGCCCCGACCGTCACCACCGTCGCCGCCAGCGCCAGCCCCAGGGCCAGCACCAGCCGCCCCTTCGCCGTCGCCGGCAGCCGCGACCGGCCCTCCGCCCCGCGCGCCCGGGCCGCCTCCGCGTACCCGTCGTCCAGCGAATGGTCCATCACCGTGGTCAGCAGGGACATCGAGGCGTCCGGACGGCGGAACCGCCCGTTCGGGTCACTCGGCGTCGGCGTTGCTGGCATGCGCCACATCGTTTCACGACCGTACAGCGGCCCACGACCAGCCCCCGGGCCCGCAGGACCCTTTCGGCACACGATCGTGACAAACGACCGGAGGGGACGGACCCGCAGGCCCGCCCCCACCTAACGTCTCCGCATTACCTCCCGGCGCCGTCCACAACCGCGGCCCACTCGTCCAGCAGCCGCTCCGTCGCCTCGTCGTCCGGGCCCTCCGCCCACAGGTGCGTCACGGCCTCCGCCGGGTCCGGCAGGACCAGCGTCCACCGGCCGTCCGCCTCGACCACTCGCACCCCGTCCGTGGTGTCCAGCTTGCGGTTGCCCGCCGCCTCCACCACCGAACGCATCACCATGCCCTTGGCGGCCCACGGCGTCGCGATGTCCCGCTTCTGGATGTGCGCCTGCGGGATCCGCGCGTCGATCTGGCTCAACGTCAGCTGCGTGCGCGCCACCAGGCCCACCAGCCGCACGAACGCCGCCGCGCCGTCCAGCACCCCGGAGAACTCCGGCACCACGAAACCGCCGCGCCCGTCGCCGCCGAAGATCGTGCCGTCCGCCGCCGCGGCCTTCGCCAGGTCGTCCGGCGAGGTCGTCGTCCAGATCACCTGGGTGCCGTGGTACGCCGCCACCTGCTCGGCGATCCGCGTCGTCGTCACCGGCAGCGCCACCTGCCCGGCCCGCCGCTCCGCCGCCACCAGGTCCAGCAGCACCAGCAGCGCCCGGTCGTCCTCGATCACCCGGCCGAGCTCGTCCACGAAGGACACCCGCTCACCGACCGGGTCGAACCGCACCCCGAACGCGGCCCGCGAGGACGCCACCAGCTCGCCCAGCCTGGCCAGCGCCGCCCGCCGCTCGTCCGCGCCCTCCGTCGGCCGCGCCTCGTCCAGGCCGCCGGCCACCGTCAGGGTCTCCACCCCGAGCCGGCCCAGGATGCTCGGCAGCACCAGCCCCGCACTGCCGTGCGCGGCGTCCACCACCACCTTCAGCCCGGCCTCCCGCACCCCGGTGGTGTCCACCTCCCGCAGCAGGTTCGTCGCGTACGAGTCGAACACGCTCGCCGGGTGCAGTAGGTCGCCGATCTCGCCCGGGAACGCCCGTCGGAACTCCTGCCGCGCGTACACCCGGTCCAGCTTCCGCTGCCCGGCCTGCGACAGGTCCGCGCCGCGCTCGTCGAAGAACAGAATGTCCAGCGAGTCCGGCACCCCCGGCGTGGTCCGCAGGAAGATCCCGCCCGCGCTCCCCCGCGCCGTCGCCTGCCGGGCCACCGGCATCGGCACGTTCTCCAAGTCCCGGACGTCGATCGCACTGGTCTGCAGCGCCGAGATCATCGCCCGCTTCAACGCCCGCGCACCCCGCGAGTGGTCTCGCGCGATGGTGACGGTGGCGCCCTTCTTCAGCGTCGTGGCGTACGCCCCCGCCAGCCGCACCGCCAGCTCCGGCGTGATCTCCACGTTCAGGATGCCCGACACGCCGCGCACCCCGAACAGGTGCTCCTGGCCGCGGGACTCCCAGATCACCGAGGTGTTGACGAACGCGCCGGCCTCGATCGTCTTGAACGGGTAGACCCGGACGTTGCCCGCGATGATCGACTCCTCGCCGATCAGGCACTCGTCACCGATCACCGCCCCCTCGTCGATCCGCGCCGCCTGCATCACGTCGGTGTTCTTCCCGACCACGCACCCGCGCAGATTCGACTGCGGCCCCACATACACGTTGTCGTGCACCACCGCCTTGTGCAGGAACGCCCCGCGCTTCACGACCACGTTCGAGCCCAGCACGGTGTGCTCACGCAGTTCCACGCCGGCCTCGACCTTGGCGTAGTCACCGATGTACAGCGGCCCGCGCAGCACCGCCTCCGGGTCCACCTCGGCGCCCTCGGCCACCCACACGCCCGGCGAGATCTCGAACCCGTCGAGCTCGACCTGGACCTTCCCCTCCAGCACGTCCGCCTGGGCCTTCAGGTAGCTCTCGTGGGTGCCCACGTCCTCCCAGTAGCCCTCGGCGACATAGCCGAACACCGGCTTGCCCTCCTTGAGCAACTGCGGGAACACGTCGCTCGACCAGTCGACCGACTCCCCCGCGGCCACGTAGTCGAAGACCTCCGGCTCCATCACGTAGATACCGGTGTTCACGGTGTCCGAGAACACCTGCCCCCAGGTCGGCTTCTCCAGGAAGCGCTCGACCTTGCCCTCGTCGTCCGTGATGGTGATACCGAATTCCAACGGATTCGGCACCCGGGTCAGGCACACCGTCACCAGTGCGCCCTTCTCCCGGTGAAAGTCAATCAACCGGGAAAGATCGAAGTCGGTCAGCGCGTCACCGGAGATCACCAGAAACGAATCGTCCCGCAGCGCGTCCTCGGCGTTCTTGACGCTGCCGGCCGTTCCCAGCGGTGTTTCCTCGTTGGCATAGGTGAGGTGCATCCCCAGTTCCTCACCGTCGCCGAAGTAGTTCTTCACCAGCGACGCCAGGAACTGCACAGTCACCACGGTGTCAGTGAGGCCGTGCCGCTTCAGCAACCGCAGCACGTGCTCCATGATCGGCCGATTGGCGACCGGCAACAGCGGCTTGGGCATGCTGGAAGTCATCGGGCGGAGTCGAGTGCCCTCCCCGCCCGCCATCACAACGGCTTTCATTACGGGTGCGTCCTCCTTCGCGGTGGTGAACCCCTGCGGGTCCATCAAACCGGTCCGACGCATGTCTACCCGGAAGAAATGATCCGACTCACCGTGGAGGCCGTGTGAAACGTCTCAGGCTGATCTCAAACGGCAGCCGAACGCTCCGCCTGCAGGATCTGCCGAGCCTGCACGGCATACAAGGCGCCGGCCCACCAGTACAGCGTCGTCCCCCACCAGATGAACGCCCAACTCACGACCTTCGCAACCTGGTGCACCCACCCGTCGCCGACCCCCAGCAGCAGAAGCGGAAACGCGTACATCAGATTGAACGTGGCCGCCTTCCCCAGAAAGCTCACGTTCAACGGCCCGTAACCCGCCCGGTTCAGCCGCAGCAGCACCACCCCGACGAACGCCTCCCGGGCCACCAGCAACGCCGTCAGCCACCACGGCAGAATCTCCCGCCACGTCAGCCCCACCAGCGTCGACACGATGTACAGCCGGTCCGCCGCCGGATCCAGCAACTGCCCCAGCCGGCTTACCTGCCCCCACCGCCGAGCCAGCTTCCCGTCCAGATAGTCGCTGACCCCACTCAGCATCAGGACGACAATCGCCCACCCGTCATTCTTCGGCCCCCCGAAGACCGGCCACAACACCAACCAGAGAAAGATCGGTACGCCCACCAGCCGAGCCATGCTCAGCAGATTGGGGATCGTAAGGACCCGGTCGGTCTGGACGCGCGTCTCCTGGACCTCCACTGTGCGGAGCCTCCTGTGGTACCAACGACAAAGTGTGCGGAATTGACCTTACAACAGAAAAGCCCCCTGACATCCCGTCAGGGGGCTTCTCCAGAAAAATTGTTCGGCGGCGTCCTACTCTCCCACAGGGTCCCCCCTGCAGTACCATCGGCGCTGTGAGGCTTAGCTTC
>NZ_BMRI01000011.1:246431-252613 GCF_014648555.1 Kitasatospora griseola | reverse complement strand
ACAACGACCACACCGGCCAACCCGTCAAGCGCTCGCTGACCGCCTACGACCACTAACCCTTGGCATCAATCATCTAGTCGTCGACCTCGGCCACACCGGTGATGCGGTGCAGGGCGAACGTCCGGACTTCGTCGGAGAGGTGGTCGTAGGCCGTGACGAACCCGCCCTCGACCTTGACCGGGTCGATGACGCGCTGCGAGGAGAGCCCCTCCGCGTTGATGTAGCCGATCCACATGCGCTCGCCGAGCAGGACGGCGGTCTGCAGGGAGGCGAGGGTGTCGGCGGCGGCGGTGCGCGGGACGGCCGCGCCCGCAGGGCCGGCGACGGTGTCCTTGCGCGGGGCGGTCGCGGCCCGGTCGCCGGCCCGGACGGCGCGGACCGCGGCGGCCAGCAGGACGTCGTCCGGGCGGGCCGGACCGTCGGGCACGGGAACGGGCGCGGTGCGCGGCGGAGTCCGGCGGGCGTCGGGGCGCGTGATCACCACATCGCCCTCGGCGGACTCCGCGGCGGGCGCGTAGCCCATCGTGCGCAGCACGGCGAGCAGTGTGTCCGGCGGGGCCTGCGCGGCCAGCACGGTCGGGGCGAGCAGCCGCAGCCGCAGCTCCGCGGCGCGCCGGTCGGCGAGCACCTCGCCGAGCAGCCGGGGGTCGTCGCAGCGCAGGTAGGACGAGGCCGCGCCGACCCGCAGGACGCCGTGCCGGCGGGCGACGTCGTCGATCAGGTAGGCCAGCGGCTGCGGGACGGGCGTACGGGAGTGCTGCGCCAGGAAGCCCTGCAGGTCGGCGGCGGTGCGCCCGGCGTCGAGGGCGCGACGGACGGACTCCGGGGTGAAGCGGTAGACGGTCGCGCCGCCCTTGGACTCGATGTCGGCGCAGAGCGCGAGCGCCTGGGCGAGCGGGGTGAGCAGCGGGCCGGGGGCGATCGCCGTCAGGTCGGGCTGCAGGATGACGTGGTCGAGGGGCTCGGGCAGCAGCGGGGCGAGCACCGGCGTCGGGTCGGCGCCGGCGAGCAGCGCGCGGGCGGGGGCGGCGAGCGCGCCGCGGCCGGTGACGCCGAGCAGCTCGGCCTCGTGCAGCGTCCAGCCGGTGAGCGTCTCGCGCAGGTCGTGGCCGTCCGGGCCGACGGGGCCGCCGCGCAGCGGGCGGTGCCAGCGCAGGGCGGGCAGCAGTGCGTCGGCGCCGGCGGCGGCGCCCGGGGGCAGCTCGGCGAGCCGGGTGAGGGTGGCGCGGCGGACGGACGGGGCCAGCGTGCGGTCGAGCTCGGGGCCGAGCGCGGCGCGCGGCCGGCCCTTGCCGTCGGGGGTGCCGGTCAGCCGGCCGACCCGGGTGGCGGCGAGCCAGGCGCGGGCCAGCAGCGTCCAGCGGTCGGCGGTGTCCTGCTGTCGCCACTGGTCGTACGCGGGCGTCGGGGCCCACACCTCGTCGATCTCGCCGTCGGGGGCCAACAGGCCCGAGGTCCAGGCGAGTTCGAGCCAGAACGCGGCGTCCGACTCGGAGCTCTCCAGCAGTTGGGCGGCTCGCTTGAGGTCGCGGACGCCCAGCCCGCCGGCCCGCAGCGTGGGCGGCGGGGTGAGGCCCCAGGCTTCGAGCAGCTCCTCCAGCATCCGGACGGCGGCGGCGGCCTGCCCGGCGGCGGTGCGGTCGACCGTCGCGGGGTCGCGCTCGACGACGGGCGCGACGGCGGGCGGGGCGGGTTCGACGGCGCGATGCGTACGGCCGCCGCGCAGGTGCAGGGCGAGTTCGCGCGGCAGCACCACCGAGGTGGGGCTGGACGGCAGCAGCAGACCGCGGGCCAGCAGCCACTCGACGGGGCTGTGCGCCTCCTCGGCGGTGACCTGCCGGGCGGCGTCCGGGACGGTGCCCGTCGGCGGCCCCCAGACCAGGCGCTCCAGCAGTCCGACGGCGGCGGGCGGAGCCTGGTCGAGCAGCGCGGCCAGGCGCTTGCGGTCGCCCAGCAGCGCGGTGAGCGCGGCGACGGCGGTGACCGGGTCGGGAGTGGCCGGCAGCCCGGCGCCGGCCAGCAGGTGCTGGAGGCGGGCCGGCGACATCCCGGCGGTGGCCTCGGCGAGCGTCGGACCGAGACCGGTGCGGCCCGGGTTGGCGGCGCTCGGGGCGAGCGCCTCACGGACGGCGAGGACCAGGCGCAACGACGAGTCCGGCCCCCAGATCAGGGCCTGTTCGCGCAGCCGGGCCAGCGCGCCCGGCAGCGCGGCCGTGACGGCGGCACGGTCCACCGGGTCCGCGCCGGAGTGCGGCTTGACCCGGGCCGGCCCGGCCAGCAGGTTGCGCACCAGGGTTTCGGACGCGCCCTCGGGGGCGGCGGCCAGCGCCTCCGCCGTCTGCAGGGTGAAGCGGTCGAGCCGTTCCAGCGCACGCAGCACGGACGCCCGGCTGGACAGCCGGGCGGACAGCTGGGTGAGGTCGGTCGGCACCGGGTTGAGCAGATCGGGACGGGCCCGGAGCAGCGCGGCGACAGCGTCGTCCTCCCGGCCGCGGAGTTCCTCGGCCAGCGTGCGGGGGGCGCCTGCGCGGGTGGCGCGCGGTGCGCTCTGCGGTGCGCTCATCCGGTCCAGCCTAGTCAACGCTCCCGTCCGAGGCCCAGAACGGGGGACGAACTCCCGGCGAAACTGCCCGAGGGGGCATCGACGACCGCCGGCCGGGGCTCGCTTCGAGCGGGTGCGGATGGGTACCGTCTCGGTGCGGCGGGACGTACGACGTGAGGGCGGGTGGCGGGGCGATGGCGGGCGGCTCGTGGTGGCGCGAGGGCGGGTCGGCGGACGGCTCGGACAGCGGGGAGAGCGTGTATGTGCCCGCTCCGCCGCCGGAACAGCCGGCCGTCCCACCGGAGCCGAGCGTGCCGCCGGCCCGGCAGCCCGTCGACTTCGGCAAACCGGCGATCCCCCCGGTCGAGTTCGACCTGCCGCCCGGGCCGTCCCCCGCCGAGGTGGACCGGGCCGCGCAGTGGGCCGAGGGGCGCGGCCGCGCCGACGTCACCTCGGTGTTCCCCGGCTGGACGGAGGTCTACTTCGACCTGCCGGCGGAGGAACCGGAGCCGGAGCCGAAGGCCGCACCCGAACCCGACCCGGAGCCCGAGCCCGAACCGGAACCCCCGGCGCCGGAGCCGCGCCCGGGCCTTGCGGCGCGAGCGCTGCGCGCCCTGTTCGGCCGACCGCAGCCGACGACCCCCGAACCCGCCCCGGAGGCCCCGGCCGCCGCCGGCGGGGCCCGGCGGCCCGCGCCGCTGCTGCTGCTCGGCGCGCTGGTGCTGATCGGCGGCGCGGCGACCGGCTCACTGCTGGCGATGCTGCTCGGCTGGGGTCTGGCCTACCTGTCGAGCGGACTGTCCGACCTGCTGAAGAAGTTCGCCGTCCTGGGCATCCCGCTGATCACCGTCGCCGGACTGACGGTGTGGAACTGGGGCCGCGAGAAAGGCCGCTGGGGCACCGCCCTGACCCCCGGCACCGACGCCGGCCACGCCACCTGGGCGGCCGCCCCGGGCGTCCTGCGAGTGGCGGCCGTACTGACGGCACTGTTCCTGCTGGCGATGACGCTGCGCCGCCGCAAGGCCTAGCGGCCCGACCCGCGTGGGGCGGTCGGGCTCAGCCTGCGCCGAGGAGGTGGAGGAGGTCGGCGATCAGGAAGTGGGCGCCGGTGTAGCCGATGCCCTGGAACCAGAGTTGGTCGTTCACGGGGAAGGCCCGGTGGGCGCGGACGGCTCCGAGGGCGGCCCAGGCGGGGGAGGCGAGGGCGGCGTTGAGGCCGTTGGCGTCGGGGTCGCCGTAGCCGGAGTAGAGGAGCAGGTCGCCGTCGGCGTGGGCGAGTTGGTCGGGGGCGGTCTCGACGGTGAACTGGTCGGTGTTCTGCGGGTCGGGCCGAGGCAGGCCGAGGTCGGTGAGGACGCTGCCGGGGAAGTTCTGGCGGGCGTACAGGCGGACGGTGGGGGAGCCCTCGACGAAGCGGACCAGGCTGATGTGCTGCCCGGCGAGGCCGGCGGAGTCGAGTGCCCGGGTGGCCTGGCCGAGGTGGCGGGCGTAGGCGGCGACCACGGCGGCGGCCTGTTCGTGGCGGTCCAGGGCGGCGGCGTGCAGCTGGAAGTTCTCCTTCCAGGGCGCGCCCGTGGTCTGGGTGAGCACGGTGGGGGCGAGGCCGCGCAGGACGTCCAGGTGGGCGGCGTCGCGGGTGCGGTTGGAGAGGATCAGCTGCGGGTGCAGGCGGGTGATCGCGGCCGGGTTCGGCGGGGCGGCGATGTCGCCGACGACGGAGATCCGGGCCCGCCAGGAGTCCGGCCAGTAGTCGGGCAGGCCGGGGTCGAGCGGGGCCTTGGCGGCGCCGACCGGCGGGATGCCGAGGGTGATCGCGGAGTCGAGCTCGGCGGTGTCCAGGGCGATCACCCGGGTCGCCCCGCCGGGGACGGCCACCGGCCCGTCCGCGCCGTTGACGGTGACGCTCGGCGTCGGGCTGGGGGTGGGCGAGGGCGGCGGCGCCCCGGAGGCGGTCGGCGGCAGGGTCGGCCCGGCGGGCAGCTCGGCGGGCGGTTCGGGCGGGCCGCAGCCGGTGAGCAGGACGGCGCCCAGCCCGGCGAGGGCGGCACGGCGGGAGAGCGGGGGCGGCACCTGGGACCTCCGGCTCCGGTGGCACGGTCGGACTCCAGCAGTATGTCCGCAATGTGGTCGTCCGTCCGGCTTTTCCGGCGGGAAACCGCGGCTGGTTAGGCTGGGTGGCATGGCTCTGACCGTCGGCTTCGACCTCGACATGACCCTCCTCGACACCCGTCCGGGCATCAAGGACACCTACGACGTGCTCTCCGCGGAGACCGGTACCTTCATCGACTCGGAGCTGGCGGTGAGCCGGCTCGGGCCGCCGCTCACGCAGGAGCTGGGGTACTGGTTCCCGCCGGAGCGGCTGGAGGCGATGGTCGCCCGCTACCGGGAGCTGTACGTGGAGCACGCGGTGCCGGGGTCGCTGGAGCTGCCCGGAGCGCTGGCGGCGGTCGCGGCGGTGCGGGCGGTCGGCGGCCGGGTGCTGGTGATCACCGGCAAGTGGGAGCCGAACGCGCGCCGGCACCTGGACGGCATCGGGCTGGAGGTGGACGTGCTGCTCGGCGACCTGTGGGCGGAGGGCAAGGGCGAGGCGCTGCGCGCGCACGGCGCGGACGTCTACGTCGGCGACCACCTGGGCGACATCCGGGGCGCCCGGGCCGCCGACGCCGTCGCGGTGGGCGTGGCCACCGGCCCGTACAGCGCCGCCGAGCTGGCCGCGGCGGGCGCGGACGTGGTGCTGCGCGACCTCACCGAGTTCCCCGACTGGCTCTCCGCCCACCTGGGCTGACGGCGCGTCAGGCGTTCGCGGCGGCCTCCCGGGCGGCGCGCCGGCGGCGGGACTCGGCGCGGGCGGTGGTGAACAGTCCGGTCAGCGCGACCAGCAGGCCCAGCGGCATCAGCATGGACAGCCCCCACGCGATGGACGGCAGCCGCGGCAGGTCGAGGAAGAGCGGCACCATCGTCGCGATGGTGGCGAGGGTGCCGAGGACGAACACCACTCCGCCGACGCGGACCAGGATCTCACCGGCATCGCGGGACTGACGGGTCACTTCTGCACTCCTTCGCGCGGACTTTGTGCCAGTTTCCCACGTACGCCCCCGCCGATCGGCGGGGGCGCGGCCGCCTGCGTTCCACCTGAACGCTCAGAATTCCCAGGAACCTCTCAGGCATGCTGATTCTTTCGGGGGGATTCAGCGGGGAGCGAGGGCGCGCGGCGGTATGGGTCTGACCAGTCACAAGGTACTGGCGCTGTCGGCGCTGTTCTCCGTGTTGATGGTGGCGGGCACGGTCTGGGTGTGGCCCCGGCTGGCCCGGCGCAGCTGGCGGGCGGTGCTGGGGCGGCTGGTCACCATCGTCGGCACCCAGCTCGCCGTGATGTGCACCCTGGGCCTGGTGGCCAACAACTACTTCGCCTTCTACAGCAGCTGGGCTGACCTGCTGGGCACCAACGAGGACGGTCCGGTGACCATCCAGAACCAGCTGCTCGGCCGCACCAAGGGCGTGGAGCGGATCAGCTCGGAGAACGTCCGCGACACCGGCGCGCTGGGCCGCGACCCGGCGCAGGTCGGCCGGTTGGAGAAGGTCCGGCTGCCCGGCGCGGCCACCGGCCTGTCCACCGAGGGCTACGTGTACCTGCCGCCGC
>NZ_BMRI01000011.1:226915-246408 GCF_014648555.1 Kitasatospora griseola | reverse complement strand
AGTACTTCCAGGCGGCCTTCCAGGACAAGCGCTTCCCGGCGGCGATCGCCATCACCGGCTTCCCCGGCGACGCCAAGAACCTGATCACCAAGCTGAACTACCCGGCGGTGCAGCTGAAGCTCACCGTCGAGAACAAGACCAAGCCGACGGTGCTGGTGCTGATGCGCCCGTCCCCGGCGATGCCCCGCGACACCGAGTGCGAGGACGTGCCGGGCGGCCCGCAGTCCGACCGCTACTTCAGCGAGGACGTGCCGTCCGCGCTGCGCTCCTCGTACCGGATCGCGCAGGGCCCGGGAAGCCTCGGCGTGATCGGCAACTCCACCGGCGGGTACTGCGCGCTGAAGCTGGCGATGCGTCACCCGGACGTGTTCTCCGCCGCGGTGTCGCTGTCCGGCTACTACAAGGCGGCCGAGGACCCGACCACCGGCGACCTGTTCGGCGGGGACGCGCAGCGCCGCGAGCAGGCCGACCTGAGCTGGCGCCTGGCGCACCTGCCGGCCCCGGGCACCGCGCTGCTGGTGGGCGGCAGCCGGGAGGGCGACGGCGACTACTTCACCGAGACCGAGCGGTTCCGGGCTGCCGCCAAGGGCACCGCGACCACCGTCTCCGCGATCACCCTGGACACCGGCGGGCACAACTTCAACACCTGGTCGCGGATGCTCCCGGCCTCGCTGGGCTGGCTCGGCGGGCACCTCGCCGACCCCTCCTGACCGGCCAGGCGTCACAGCGCGCAACTCGGTGCGCGCGAAGAGTTTCGACCCGCGTGGACCCCGGGTATGCAGCCATCGCGCGGGCGGACCAGCGGCTGGTCCACGAGATGCCCGCCCGGAGCCGATGAGGGGGTGTGGGCCGATGGAGGGCGCGACAGGCGCGAGGCACGGCCACGCTCCGGCCCGGAATCCCGTCGCCGCTGAGGCGCACGCTGAGGGATCATTGCCGCACTGAGTGGCACCGACCGCCCGTTCCGGCGGCCGAGCCGCACATCCATCCGCGACCCGACGCGGTCGCTCGCACCCGACACCGAGGACTTTTCGAGATGCCCACCGGCCAGGTCAAGTGGTTCAACGAGACGAAGGGCTACGGCTTCCTGTCGCGCGACGACGGCGGCGAGGTCTTCGTCCACACCAAGGCGCTGCCCGGGGGCGTCACCACCCTGAGGCCGGGGCAGCGCGTCGAGTTCGGCATCGCCGCGGGCCACCGCGGCGACCAGGCGATGAATGTGACTCTGCTGGACGCCCTGCCGTCGGTGGCCGCGAACCAGCGCAAGAGCGCCGACGACATGGCCCCGATCGTGCAGGACCTGATCACCAAGCTGGACAGCGTCCTGCCGGGCCTGCAGCGCGGCCGCTACCCCAGCAAGCCCGAGGGCCAGAAGATCGCCATGGTGCTGCGCGCGATCGCCGACCAGTTCGACGTGTGACCCCGGCTCAGGGGAACGCCAGCGCGCCCGGGTCGACAGCGGGGACGAGTCCCTGCTCGGCGGCCCGGGTGAGCAGCCCGCGCACCGCCGCGTAGCCGTCCTCGCCGAGGTCGGCGGTGAACTCGTTGACGTACAGCCCGATGTGCTGCTCGGCGACGGCCGGGTCCATCTCCTGGGCGTGCGCCAGCACGTACTCCCGGGAGGCCGCCGGGTCCGCCCAGGCCTGCCGCACCGAGGAGCGCACCGTCGCGGCGAGCTCGCGCAGCCGCTCGGCGCCCAGCGAGCGCCGGGCCACGATCGCGCCCAGCGGGATCGGCAGCCCCGTCGCGGCCTCCCACGCCTCGCCCATGTCGGCCAGGCAGTGCAGCCCGTACTGCTGGTACGTGAACCGGGCCTCGTGGATCACCAGTCCGGCGTCCACCCGGCCGTCCCGCACCGCCGGCATGATCTCGTGGAACGGCAGCACCACGATCTCGCCGAACCCGCCCGGCACCGCCTCCGCCGCCCACAGCCGGAACAGCAGGTACGCGGTGGACCGCTCGCTCGGCACCGCCACCCGGCGACCCGCCAGCCCGGCCGCCTCGACGGGCCCCGCGGTCAGCACCAGCGGCCCGCAGCCCCGGCCGAGTGCCCCGCCGCACGGCAGCAGCGCGTACTCGTCCAGCACCCACGGCAGCTGGCCGTAGGAGATCTTCAGGACGTCCAGTTCGCCGCGCTCGGCCAGCCCGTTGGTGATGTCGATGTCCGCGAACCGGACCTCGGGCGCATCCGCGCCCGCCACCAGGCCGTGCGCCCAGGCGTGGAAGACGAAGGTGTCGTTCGGGCAGGGCGAGTAGGCGACACTCAGCGGTTCGGCCATCGGTCAGACCTCCTGGAGCAGACGGGACACCGGCAGCGCCGCGAAGGCCCGCTCCAGGGCCGCCAGCGCCTCGCCGATCCGCCACGCCGCGCGGTCGCGCGGCCCGACGGCGTTGGACACGGCCCGCAGCTCCCCCGCCGCGAGCCCGGAACGGGCGGCCGCCTCGGCCACCCCGAACCCCTCCATGGCCTCGGCCAGCGCCCGCGGGTGACGCGACCTCAGCTGCTCGGCGCGCGCCGCCGAACCCGTCACCGTGGACACCGTCAGCACCTCGCCGACCGCCCCGCCGGTGGCGGCCGCGACCAGCTTCACCACGCCGTCCGGCACCGCGTGCCGCACCGTGCCGAAGCCCAGCTCGGCGACGTCGGCGAAACCGTCCGGCGTCTCGGCGCCCAGATCGGCCGCCACCAGGGCGTCCGCCACCACCAGCGACCCGATCGGCGCGGCGGGCGCGAAACCGCCCGCGATGCCCGCCGACAGCACCAGCCGGAACCGGCCGCGGGCCAGCGCCGCCGCCGTGCCGGCCGCCGCCGCGGCCGGGCCGACGCCGGCCGCCAGCACCTCGACCGACGCGTTCTCGCCCAGCCCGCGGCGGACCGCCTCGGCCTCCGCGGGCACGGCGACGACGACGAGCAGTCCGGCGGCGGGGCCGGACTGCTCGGGAAGGCGCTCAGCGGTCATCGACCGGTGCGTCAGCTCTTCTGGTTGTTCATGTTGAAGAACCACACCGCGTAGTACTCGTTGGTGTCCTTGTCGACCGCGGCGACCGTCACCATGGTCCGCTCGTCGCTGCTCATCAGGCCGGCGGCCGCCTGCGAGAGCGAGTAGGTGGTGCCGCTGGCGCCGGCGATGATCGGCGTGCGGTTCTGGCCCTGGCCGGTGAACGCGTACCAGCCCTTGTCCGCCAGGTCCTTCGGCACACCCACGCCGACCCGGTCGCTGGCCCGCACGTCCAGGTTGGCGAGCTTCTTGTCCTCGGAGTCCTTCGCCGCCTGCTGCGCGCACTTGGCGAGATCGGCCTCGGCGATCGCCTTGCCGCCGTTGTAGCAGGTCGGCTCGGCGCGGACCGACGAGGTGCCGACGACCAGCGTGGCCTCGTTCGTGGGGGGCTTGCCGTTGTCCACGGCCTGGAAGACGCCGAAACCGACAAGACCGGCGCCGACGACGGCGGCGGCGGCGAGTCCGGCGGTGACGCTGGTGCTGAGGCTCATGCGCAAGAGGCTACTCGCCTTCCGTGATCACATGACAACGGGGTGCCCGAGTCGCGCGAGGTTACGCCACGCGCGGACGCGCCGCCGAGCGGTGCGGCCCGACCCGCAGCAGCGACCGGAACGTCCACAGCAGCATCGCCGCCGTCACCCCCGCGGCCAGCCACAGCCCCAGCACCGCGTTCAGCGGCAGCGAGATGCCCACCACGCCGCCCACCACCCAGCTCAGCTGCAGCGCCGTCTCCGAGCGGGCGAACGCCGAGGTGCGCACCGCCTCCGGCACGTCCCGCTGGATCAGCGCGTCCAGCGCCAGCTTCGCCAACGACGCCGCCATGCCCGCCGTCGCCGCCACCACCGTCACCGTCACCACGCCGTACCAGAGCGCCGCCGCGCTCGCCGCCAGCGTCGCCAGCAGCAGCATCACCGTCACCGTCAGCTCGGAGCCGCGGGTGCGCAGCCACGAACCCAGCACCGAGCCCAGCGCGTTGCCCAGGCCCGCCGCCGCCGCGACGATGCCCAGCGCCACCGTCTCCGGCAGGCCGTTCGGCGGGTTCTTGCGGATCAGGAACGCCAGGAACATCACCAGGAACCCGACCAGCCACCGCAGCCCCGCCACCCCGCGCAGCGCCATGATCACCGACGGCCCGACCGCCCGCAGCACCCCCTTCGGGCGCGGCTCGGACGGCTCCGCGTGCAGCTCCGCCCGCTGCTCGCCCTTCGCCGAGTCCACCTGCGGCGGCAGGTGAAAGGCCATCAGCGTGCCGATCACGAACACCGCGAACGCCCCGCGCAGCGGCCACCCCGGACCGATCAGGTGCAGCAGCCCGCCCACCCCGCCCGCCACCAGCGTCGCCACCAGGCCCGCCAGCGTCACCCGCGAATTCGCCTTCACCAACGACAACTGGGCCGGCAGCAGCCGCGGCACCACCACGCTGCGCACCACCCCGTACGCCTTCGACGCCACCAGCACCCCCAGCGCCGCCGGGTACAACGCCAGCCCGCCGCCCGGCACCAGACCCGCCATCACCCACGCCAGCACCGCCCGGGCCAGCATCGCCATCGCCACTGCGGAACGCCGGCCGTTCGGCAGCCGGTCCAGCAGCGGGCCGATCACCGGCGCCAGCAGCGCGAACGGCGCCATCGTGATCACCAGGTAGAGCGCCACCCGGCCGCGCGCCTCGCCGGTCGGCACCGAGAAGAAGATGGTCGACGCCAGCGCCACCGTGATCAGCATGTCGCCGAACGAATTCAGCGCGTGCAGCTCGATCAGCTTCGCCAGGCCCGACTCGCCCGCGCCCTCCGCGGACGTCGCGCGCCGGATCCGCCGCCCCGTGCCGTGCACCACCCGCCCCGTGCGTGCCCCCGCCGCCGACGCGCCCCGCGCCCACACCCCGCGCGTCCGCACCGTCGGCGGCTCCGAACCGTCCTGATCGGCCGTCGGGCGCGGCTCGCCCGCCTCCGGCTCGCCGGGGGCTGCGAGATGCTGCCGCGGCTCGTCCGACGGCTCCGGCCGACTCTCGTCCTGCCCGGGGCGCAGTCCGTGCTGCGGCGGGTTCTCCTCCGCCACAAGCCCATCCTGCCCGACAAACGCACGCCGTACGAGTGATTGCCCGCGGCACGGCGCGCCCGCGTCCACGGCCCCGGACTGTGCTCCACCGCCGACCGGCGGGTAGCCTGCACTACGCGCCTGCCCGGCCAGCGCAGGGGGTGGCGGACCGGGGCGGCGCGGCCCGGCCACGGAGCGGTCCCCGGTCGAGCAGAATGGATCGGTCCCGCGTCCGCGGGGGTTGCTCTGGAGACGTGGCAGCGGCAACCGGTGCGAGCCCGCCCAGCGGGGGCCGTCTCGGGACAGACCGCAGAATGACAGGACTGGGAGAGAACCGACGCCGTGAGTGCTGCGATGCGAAGCCGTACCCCTGACCGGCTCTGTGCCGAGGCCGTCGATCTCGCCCGCCAGGCAGTCGTGGAGAGCGTCGGAGAGTCCGTCGTCGGCTCCCACGTGAAGGCGAACGCGGATGCCGAGCGCCTGGTCACCCACACCTTCGAGTGCCTCGACCCGGCCTACCGGGGCTGGCACTGGGCGGTGACCGTGGCCCGCGCCCCGCGCGCCAAGAACGTCACCCTCGACGAACTGGCACTGCTGCCGGGCGCCGACGCCGTCCTCGCCCCCCAGTGGGTGCCGTGGAGCGAGCGCCTGCTGCCCGGCGACCTCGGCCCCGGCGACCTGCTCCCCACCGGCGCGGACGACCAGCGCCTGGAGCCCGGCTGGACCGGCGAGGACGAGCCCGCCCCCAACTCGGCGCTGGTCGAAGCCGCCGAGGAGGAGCTGGTGATCGCCGAGAGCGCCATCCAGTCGCCGCCGGCCCGCGCCGAGATCGGCGCCGTGGCCGACGAGCTGGGCCTGGGCCGCCCCCGCGTGCTCTCCCGGAAGGGCCTGCACCAGGCCGCCGAACGCTGGGAGACCGCGTACGGGGCGCAGACGCCCATGGCGCAGTCCGCCCCCGCCTCCTGCAACACCTGCGGCTTCCTGATCCCGATCGGCGGCTCGCTCGGACAGGCCTTCGGCGTCTGCGGCAACGAATTCGGCCCGGCCGACGGCCAGGTCGTCTCGCTCGCCTACGGCTGCGGCGCCCACTCCGAGGCCGCGGTCCTCCCGGCCCCGCCGGTCCCCTCCGAGCTCATCCTCGACGAGACCGTGGTCGAGCCGCTGCACATCCACCCGGACCGCACCTCGGGCTCCGTCGAACCGGACGCGCCCGCGGAGGAGCTCGGGCACTCGTAAGCCCGCAACCGGGGACGGACTGCGCGACAGGCGCACACCTGTCCGCAAGGTCGCGAGCAACGGCAAGGCATTGCCCGCGTCGCGATCCTGCGGTGGGGTGCCTTCCGCTTCGCGCAGTCCTCCCCCGGCCCCGGCGGGCCGGGAGGTACCCCCACGCGCCCCTGATCGCGCGCCCGCCGGTTGTGTCCTCCGGCCCTGGCAGAATGCCGACTCGTACGCAGACCACGCGAAGGGCGGCTCGGCACGTGGAGTCTCGGATCATCGGCAGCGCGGCGTCCCCCGAGGGCCCGGACGTCTTCGACACGGCCCGGCTGCGGCACACCGTGCTGGCGGCGTGGACGGCTGCACCGGCGAGATTCCGGGAGGACGCGAACGCCGAGGAGGAGCTCGCGCTCGGCGGGTACCGGGACCGGCTGATCGTCGAGTTGGCGCAGAACGCCGCGGATGCGGCGGCCCGCGCGGGAGTCGTCGGCCGGCTCCGGCTGACCCTGCGGGACGGGGTGCTGGCGGCGGCCAACACCGGTGCGCCGCTGGACGCCGAGGCGGTGGAGTCGCTGTCCACGCTGCGGGCGTCCGCCAAGCGGGGGGACGAGCGGCCGGTGGTGGGCCGGTTCGGAGTGGGGTTCTCCGCGGTGCTGGCCGTCAGCGACGAGCCCGCGGTGCTGAGCCACTCCGGCGGGGTGCGCTGGTCGCTGGCCGAGGCGCGCGCGCTGGTCGAGGAACGGCCGGAGCTGGCCGAGGAGTTGACGCGCCGTGAGGGGCACGTGCCGCTGCTCCGACTGCCGTTCGCGACGGAGGGGCGGGCCCCGGAGGGCTACCACACGGTGGTGGTGCTGCCACTGCGCGACAGCGCCGCCGAGGACCTGACGGCCCGGCTGCTGGCGGCGATCGACGACGCGCTGCTGCTGACCCTGCCGGGCCTGGCCGAGGTGGTCGTGGAGACCGCCGACGGGGTGCGCACGCTCACCCGCAGCGCGCAGCCGCCGCGGCCGGAGCAGCTGCCGACCGTCACCGTCACCGACGGGGAGCGCAGCACCGTCTGGCAGACCGTCGGCGCGTCCGGCACGGCGTCGGCGGAGCTGCTGGCCGACCGCACCACCGAGGAGCGGGCCCGGCCGCAGTGGACGCTGACCTGGGCGGTGCCGGTGGACGGCAAGGGGCGTCCGCAGCGGCCCGGGACCGCCGCCGTGGTGCACGCGCCGACGCCGAGCGAGGAGCCGCTCGGGGTGCCGGCGCTGCTGATCGCCTCGTTCCCGCTGGACCCGACCCGCCGGCACGTCGCGCCCGGCCCGCTGACCGACTTCCTGGTGGAGCGCGCCGCCGAGGCGTACGTCGAGCTGCTGCGCACCCGCGGCGCGGACGTCCACTCGCTGGACCTGGTGCCGTCCCCGCTGGGTGGGGGCGCGCTCGACAACGCGCTGCGCACCGCGATCCTGGACCGCCTGCCCGGGACGCCGTTCATGCCGCACCCGCGCGGCACCGAGGAGGGCACCCCGGCGCTGCGCCCGCAGGACGCGGTGCTGCTGGAGGGCGCCGACGACTCGGTGGTGGAGGCGCTCGCCCCGATCTTCCCCGGCCTGCTGCCGGCCGGCCTGGAGCGCCGCACCGAGCTGCGCACGCTGCGGGTGCGCCGGGTCCCGCTGGCCGAGGTGGTCGACCAGCTGGGCGGCCTGGAGCGCGACCCCGCGTGGTGGCGGAGCCTGTACGCGGCGCTGGCCGGCGCCGACCCGGAGGCGCTCGGCGCGCTGCCCGTCCCGCTGGCCGACGGCCGTACGGTGACCGGCCCGCGCCGGGTCCTGCTGCCGTCCGACGCCGCCGACTGGGCCGGCTTCGAGGGCTACCCCGAGTCGCTGGCCGAGGCCCTCGACCTGCTGGACCTGCGCCTGGCCCACCCCGAGGCCGCGCACCCGCTGCTGGCCAAGCTGGGCGCCGCCACCGCCACCCCCGCGGGCCTGCTGGAGACCCCCGAGCTGCGGGCCGCCGTCGCTCGTTCGCTGGAGCTCGGCGAGGACGACTACGACGCCGCGGTGGACCTCGCGGACGCCGTGCTGGCGCTGGTGAAGGCCGCCGAGCCGGCCCCCGGCGAGCACCCGTGGCTGGCCCGGCTGGCGCTCCCCGACGACGAGGGCGAACTCGCCCGCGCGGGCGAACTGCTGCTCCCCGACAGCCCGTTGGCGAACCTGGCGGGCGATGACGAGGCCGCGTTCGTGGACGAGGACCTGCTGGAGCGCTGGGGCCCGGAGGTGCTGGCCGCGGCCGGGGTGCTGACCACGTTCACGCTGGTGCGCGCCGAGGACGTGGTGCTCGACCCCGACGACCTGGAGCGGCTCGACCCGACCGCCCCCGCCGACCGGGCGGCCGGCGGCGCCCCGACCGGGCTGATCGACGAGGCCCCCGACGGGCTCGCGGACTGGTGCGAGGACGCCCTGGAGTCCCTGCACGCCGACGACGCGGCCGAGTTGGGCGTCCCGCCGGTGGCCGCCGAACTGCTGGCCGTCCGCGACCTCGACCTGGTCGCCGACGACGCCTGGCCCCAGGCACTGGCGCTGCTTGCCCGTCCGCCGTACCGGGACGCGGTGGTGACGCCCGTCCGCACCCTGCTGCCCGACGGCACCTACACCGACCTGCCGCCGTACACCGCCTGGTGGCTGCGCGACCACCCCGTGCTGGACGGCCGGGAGCCCGCCGGCCTGCGCGCGGCCGGCGCCGACCCGCTGCTGCGCGGCCTCTACGACGAGGCCCGGACGAACCTGGACCCGCAGTTCCTGCACGCCCTCGGGGTGCGCACCACGCTGGCCGCGCTGCTCGCCGAGCCGCACGGCCCGGAGGAGCTGATCGACCGCCTCACCGACCCGCTGTCCGACGTCACCCACCGTCAACTGCACGGCATCTACAGCGCGTTGGCGGCCCTCCCGGCCGAGCGGGTGGAGGCCCTGGACGTGGTGCGGGCGCTGGCCCCGCTGGACGACGGCACCGGCCGCCGGGACGACCGCACCGTGATCGTCGACGCCACCGCCGCGGTCGTCGCCGACGCCCCCGACCTGGTCGAGCTGCTGCACGACCACCCGGTGCTGCCGGTCCACCCCGCGCTCGCCCCCGCCCTGGCCGAACGCCTGCACGTCTCGCTCGCCAGCGAGGTGGCCGGCGGCCGGGTGCTCTCCGAGGGCGCCCTGCACCGCACGCCCGCCGTGGTCCGCGAGCTGCTGCCCGGCTGCCCCGCCGTGTACGAGGAGCACGAGGAACTGCTGGTGGTCGGCCCCGACGGCGAGGACGCCCGGGTGGACTGGCGCTGGGACACCGCCGCCACCGCGCCCGAGCTGCCCTACGACCCCGAGGACGTCGAGGAGTGGGACGAGGGTGGGGGCACCTCCCAGCCCGCCAGGGCTGGGGGAGAGTTCGACGTCCCGCCGGTGCCCGGTCTGCTGCACGCCGCCACGCCCGAGGGCCTGGCCGCGGGCCTGGCCTGGTCCGTCCAGCAGTGGCACCGCCGGTTCGAGATCCTCGCCGCGCTCACCGAGCCCGACCGGGCCTACGAGCTGCTGGCGGCGCGCGACTACGAGTGACGCCCCGGGAGAGGGAGGCCTACGCCGCCGCGTCGGCCTCCTTCTTCTCGACGAACACCCGCGAGGTGACCTCCAGCAGGCACCCGGCGACCACGGCGATCGCCACGCCGATCAGCGGGTCGCGCCAGCCGACCAGCTGGAGCTGGAAGAAGTCGGACAGCCACGGCACCACCAGCACCAGCGAGAACGCGCCGGCCATGGTGCCGATCAGCAGCAGCCGCCACCAGGTGTAGGGGCGGGCGACGATCGCCAGCACCCAGATCGCGGTGATGAACAGCGTCAGGGTGGCGACCGAGGTGTCCGCCTTCAGCGCCGTGTCGTGGTCGGCGCGGGCCAGCGCGTACGCCACGAAGGTGGCGGTGCCGCAGATGATCCCGCCGGGGACGGCCAGCCGCAGCACCCGCCGCACGAAGCCGGTGCGGGCCCGCTCGTTGTTCGGCGCCAGTGCCAGGAAGAACGCCGGGATGCCGATGGTCAGCGAGGACAGCACCGTCGAGTGCCGCGGCAGGAACGGGTACGGGACCTGGGTGAACACCACCAGCAGCGCCAGCAGCACCGAGTACACGGTCTTCACCAGGAACAGCCCGGCCACCCGCTCGATGTTGCCGATCACCCGGCGGCCCTCGGCGACCACCGACGGCAGGGTGGCGAACCGGTCGTCCAGCAGCACGATCTGCGCGACCGCCCGGGTCGCGTCCGAGCCGGTGCCCATCGCCACGCCGATGTCCGCGTCCTTCAGCGCCAGCACGTCGTTCACGCCGTCGCCGGTCATCGCCACCGTGTGGCCCTTCGACTGCAGCGCGCCGACCAGCGCCCGCTTCTGCTGCGGGGTGACCCGGCCGAACACCGCGGTGCGGTCGGCGACCTCGGCCAGCTGCTCGGGGTCGGTGGGCAGCGTCCGGGCGTCGGCGGCGGTCTCCGCGCCGGGCAGGCCCAGGTGCGCGGCGACCGCGCCGACCGACACCGCGCTGTCGCCGGAGATCACCTTCGCCCGGACGTCCTGCGAGCGGAAGTAGCGCAGGGTGTCCGCGGCGTCCTCGCGCACCCGCTGCTGGAGCACCAGCAGGGCCAGCGGCTCCAGCTGCGCGGCCGGGTCGGGGTCGTCCAGCGGCAGCGGGCTGCGGCCCAGCAGCAGCACCCGCAGGCCCTTCGCGCCGAGCTCGTCGACCTCGGCCAGCGCCGGGTGCCCGGCCGGCAGCAGGATGTCGGGGGCGCCCAGCAGCCAGCTGCCCTCGGCGCCGTCGGGCTCCAGCAGCTGCACGCCGCTCCACTTGCGGGCCGAGGAGAACGGGATCGCCTCCAGCACCCGCCAGCGGCCCTCCTCCGGCGGCCCGTACGCGTCGATGACGGCCTGCATGCTCGGGTTCGGGCGGGTGTCGGCCGCGCCGATCGCGCCCAGCGCCTCGGCGACCCGGGTCTTGGACGCGTCGCCGATCGGACGCAGGTCGATCAGGTCCATGCCGCCCTCGGTGAGGGTGCCGGTCTTGTCCAGGCAGACCGTGTCGACCCGGGCCAGGCCCTCGATCGCGGGCAGCTCCTGGACCAGGCACTGCTTGCGGCCCAGCCGGATCACGCCGATCGCGAAGGCCACCGAGGTCAGCAGCACCAGGCCCTCCGGGACCATCGGCACAATGCCGGCCACCATCCGCCGGACGGCCTCCTGCCAGTCGTTGCGCTGCACCGCTAGCTGGCTGACGATCAGGCCCAGCGCGGTCGGGATCAGCAGGTAGGTGATGATCCGCAGGATCTGGTCGATCCCGGTGCGCAGCTCCGACTTGACCAGGGTGAACCGGCTGGCCTCCTCGGCGAGCTTGGCGGCGTACGCCTCCCGGCCGACCTTGGTCGCGGTGAACGCGCCCGCGCCGGCCACCACGAACGAGCCCGACATCACGTGGTCGCCCGGGCGCTTGTGCACCGCGTCCGGCTCGCCGGTCAGCAGCGACTCGTCGATCTCCAGGCCGTCCGCCTCGGTGACCGTGCCGTCCACCACGACCTTGTCGCCGGTGCCGAGCAGCACCGTGTCGTCCAGCACGATCTCGCCGGTGGCGACCTGGACGGCCGCGCCGTCCCGCCGCACCTGCGGGCGGGCCTCGCCGATCAGCGCCAGGCTGTCCAGGGTCTTCTTGGCGCGCAGCTCCTGGATGATGCCGATCGCCGTGTTGGCGACGATGACCAGGCCGAACAGGCCGTCCTGGATCGGTCCGACCACCAGGATGATGCCGAACATCACGCCGATGATCGCGTTGAACCGGGTGAACACGTTGGCGCGGACGATCTCCCGCACCGAGCGGCTGGAACGCACCGGCACGTCGTTGACCTGCCCGTGGGCGATCCGCTCCGCCACCTCGGCCCCGGTCAGGCCAGGGTGGTAGGCCCCGCCCGCGCCGGAGGGGTGCGAGCCGGGGCTCGCGGGAGCAGTGCCTTCCGCTGGGTGCGTCATGGCACCGACTCTAGGTGGGCGATTTGGGCAGTGCGCCCCGCCTCGGCCGTTTCGTGCCGGACGAGTGGCAGCTCACACCGTCCCCGGGTCGCCGCCTACTGCGTGGCGTCGGTGGTCTGCGCCGCCTCGGCGGCGCGGGCGCGGCGGATCGCGTCCCGGCGGGCCCGGCAGTACTTCAGGCCGATCAGGCCGAGCAGGCCGCCGGACAGGCAGACCCACGGCCAGTTGCCGTGGCCGTGGTCGGACAGCCGGCCCTGGAACGGCAGCAGCACCACGAAAGCGACGAACCACAGCACCGTGCCGGTGCCGACAATGGCGACGTCGTTCGCCTCTAGCGGCGGGGGGGCGGAGCGCAGCGCGGTCTTGGGCATGCGCCTAGGGTACGGGGCGGGTCCGGGCGGGTGGCGGGGGTCCGGTCGGACCGGGACCGGCAGCGGCTCTTTCGTATTCGATCGACACCGATCGTAAGGGCCTCGCTCTACGCGCGAAGATGGCGCGTCCACGACGGGGATCGCCATACTGAAACTCCCCCCACCCTTGCCTCACCCGATCGAGGACGCCCGAATGTCTCAGGCCCAGTCGACCACCGCGTCGCCCGAGCCCTCCCAGAACGCGCCGAAGCCCCCGTCCGGCGCGCTGGACCGCTACTTCAGAATCTCCGGGCGCGGCTCCACGCTGCCCCGTGAGATCCGCGGTGGTGTCGCCACGTTCTTCACCATGGCGTACATCCTGGTGCTCAACCCGATCATCCTGGCCTCGGCCACGGACATGAACGGCACCCACCTCAGCAGCGCCCAGCTGGTCACCGCCACCGCGCTCACCGCCGGCCTGACCACCCTGCTGATGGGCGTCATCGGCAACGTTCCGATCGGTCTCGCCGCGGGCCTGGGCGTCAACACCATCGTGGCGCTCCAGCTCGCCCCCAAGATGACCTGGCCCGACGCCATGGGCATGGTGGTGCTGGCCGGCTTCGCGATCATGCTGCTGGTCGCCACCGGTCTGCGCGAGCGCGTCATGAACGCCGTCCCGCTCGGGCTGCGCAAGGCCATCGCCATCGGCATCGGCCTGTTCATCGCCCTGGTCGGCCTGGTCGACTCCGGCTTCGTCTCCCGCATCCCGGACGCCGCCCACACCACCGTCCCGCTCCAACTCGGCGTCGGCGGCCACCTGCACGGCTGGCCCGTGCTGATCTTCATCGTCGGCCTGCTGCTCACCATGGCGCTGGTCGTGCGCAAGGTGCCCGGCGCGATCCTCATCTCGATCGCCGTGATGACCGCCGCCGCCGTGATCATCCAGCAGTTCGCGGACCTGGCCCCCGAGCACTGGGGCCTCACCGTCCCGGCCTGGCCCGGCAACCCCGTCGCCACCCCCGACTTCGGCCTGGTCGGCCAGGTCAGCCTGTTCGGCGGCTTCTCCAAGGTCGGCGTGCTGACCGGCATCCTGTTCGTCTTCACCGTGCTGATGAGCTGCTTCTTCGACGCGATGGGCACCATCCTCGGCGTCGCCGACGAGGCCCACCTGCTCGACGAGAAGGGCGACCTGCCCGGCATCAACAAGGTCCTGATGATTGACGGCATCGCCACCGCGGCCGGCGGCGCGACCTCCTCCTCCGCGAACACCTGCTTCGTCGAGTCCACCGCCGGCGTCGGCGAGGGCGCCCGCACCGGCTTCGCCTCCGTCGTCACCGGCGCGCTCTTCATGGTCGCCCTCTTCCTCACCCCCCTCGCGACCATGGTCCCGGCCCAGGCCGCCACCCCCGCGCTGGTCACCGTCGGTTTCCTGATCCTGGCGAACTCCATCAAGGACATCGACTGGTCCGACTACACCATCGCGATGCCGGCCTTCCTCACCATCGCGATGATGCCGTTCACCTACTCCATCACCAACGGCATCGGCTTCGGCTTCATCGCCTTCTGCCTCCTCCGCGTGGTGGCCGGCCGGGCCCGCACCGTCCCGATCCCGATGTACTGCGTCGCCGCGGTCTTCGCCTTCTACTACCTGATGCCGGCCCTCGGCCTGCTCTGACCCCCGGGTCGCCCGACGGCCCTCTCCCGCGACTGCGGGGGAGGGCCGTCTGCTGTCTCCCCGGGGCGGGTCAGCGTGGGGCGAGGCGGCGGGCGAGGAGGGCGGCGGTGGTGAGGAGGGGGAGGGGGTCGAGGTCGCCGGTGAGGCGGAGGGTGGCGGTGAGGACGAGGACGACGACGATCAGGATGGTGCGGTCGGCGGGCGGGCGGGCGGGGAGGGACGGGTACGGGGCATGGGCGGCTCTCCTTTCGGGCGGTGGGTCAGCCGAGGGTGCGGGTGACCAGGTCGTCGACGGTCTGGGCGGGGCGGAGGGTTTCGAACCGGACGGCGCCGGTGGAGTCGGTGCGGGCGCCGTGGACGGGGGGTTCGGGGAGGGAGTTGTAGCTGAAGTGGTGGCTGGCGTAGTAGGCGCCGGTGTCGAGGAGGCAGACCAGGTCGCCGGGCTCCAGCAGGGGCAGCGGGCGGGCGCGGGCGACCAGGTCGCCGGCGAAGCAGCAGGGGCCGGCCACGTCCTGCGGGACGAGCGGGCCCTGCTTGGCGGCGCCGGACGGGGAGTGGGCGGTGATCCGGAGCGGCCAGCTGTCGGGCATGAAGACGGTGCGGGTGGCGACCTGGGCGCCGGCGTGGCCGACGGCGATGGCCCGGCCGCCGGCCGTCTTGGTGTACTCGATCCGGGAGGCGAGGAAGCCGGCCTTGGCCAGCACGGACCGGCCGAACTCGGTGACCAGCCGGTAGTGGCCGCCGAACAGCGCGGGGGCGTGATGCCGGAGCTGCTCGACGTAGGCCTCCCAGCCGGGCGTGATCCGGTCGTCGGCGAAATTGACCGGCAGACCGCCGCCGAGGTCGATGCCGGTGACCTGGCGGCGGCCCAGTTCCCGGTTGACGCGTTCGGCGAAGTCGACGGTCGCGCCGACGCCGGCCGCCATCCGGGACAGGTCCACGCCCTGGGAGCCGATGTGGCAGTGCAGCCAGGTCAGCCAGGGGCGGGCGCGGAAGGCGTCGACCAACCGGTCGGCGTTGCCGGGGTCGGCGAGCGGGATGCCGAACTTGGAGGTGGCGGTGGCGGTGCTCATCGCCGCGATGCTGCCGCCGCCGACCTGCGGGTTGATCCGGACGCCGATCCGGGACGTGGTGGGGCGGCCGGCCAGCAGCTCGTCGACGCGGGCGAGTTCCTGCCAGTTGTCGAGGTTGACGGCGACGCCGAGGTCCAGCGCGAGGGCCAGTTCGCGGCGGGTCTTGGCGGGGGAGTCCAGCACGATCCGGTCGGGTGCGAAGCCGGCCGCCAGGGCCTGCGCGAACTCGCCGGGGCTGGCGACCTCGCAGCCCATGCCGAGGCCGCGCAGCCGGCGCAGCACCGGTCCGAGCGGGTTGGCCTTGGCGGCGAACGCGTGCAGCACGTCGAGCCGGGCGGGGAACGCGGCGTGCAGCGCGGCCACGGTCTCGGTGACGGCGTCCAGGTCGAGGAAGGCGGCCAGCGGGGTGTCCTCCGGGTCGAGCAGGCCGTCGCGGACGGCGGCGCGGAGGATGAGTTCGCGGCGCTCGGCGCCGATCAGGGGCTGGTGGTCGGTCATGGGGCACGCTCCGCGCGAGGTCGGCAGGAAGGGGACCGGGCCCGATGGCGTTCCGGGCCGTGGTTCCAGCGTGCGGTTCGGGGTGCCGCCGTGTCTGTGCCCGCCGCGCCGGGTTTCGGCGGGTGCGACGGGCGCGCGCACCGCGGGCCGTGCCCGTTCGGGTGGGGCCGGTGCGGGGCGACGGTCCGGGCGGGTCGGGGGTGTGCGGGCGGACGGGCGGCGGGCGGGCGGGGGCGAATCGGTGTCCGGGCACGGATTCGCCGGCCCGAAACGGTGTCAGGGCGCGGTGGTCCGGTCGGACTCGTGGTCCAGCAGCCGCAGTTGGAGGTGGGCGAGCAGCCGGGCGTCCGGATCGGCGACGTCCAGGCGGGCGATCTTCAGGACCTTCTTGTGGAAGCGGTCGGAGAAGGTGGTCCGGGCCACGCCCAACGAGTCGGCGGCGCGGCCGAGTTCGCCGGAGTTCTCCAGGTAGGCGCGCAGCGCGTCCAACAGGCTGCGGTCGCCCTTCTGCCCGGCGTCCTCGACCAGCCGGAACACCGAGGTCCGGACCGGCAGCGGCAGGTCGCGCAGGGTCTCCAGGACGTGCCACAGGGCCACCGCGTTGGCGACCTCGTCGACGGTGGCGTGGTCGAGCGCGGCGCGCCCGAACAGCAGGCCGCTGAGGGCGAGTTCGGCGGACTCGCGGGAGCGGGAGGCGTGGTCGAGGCGGTCCTGGACGGGGCCGAGGCCGACGAGGACGCGGGTCTTCAGGTGGGCGGTCAGGTCGGCGGCCAGGCGGCGGCCGTAGCCGGCGACCTGGAGTTCGGCGGTGGGCGGGTCGGCGGCGAGGCCGGCCAGCAGGATCAGCACGCCGCGCTCATCGGGGAGCAGCAGGGAGCTGCGGCCGGGTCCGGCGGGGTGCCAGCCGGCGTGCCGGGCCAGCCGGACCCGCAGGTCGTCGTCGAGGGGGCCGTCGACGCCGACGGCGAGGACGGCGCAGCGGCTGTCGGCGGGCAGGCCGCTGTGCCGGGCGAGCAGGGCGCCGGAGCCGCGGCCGTCGAGGACCGCGCGGGTGGCCTCGGTGAGCAGTTCGCTGCGGCCGTGGTGCCGGGAGTGGTGGTGCAGCAGGTGGGCGGCGGCCAGCCGGGCGGCGACCTGCAGGGCGTCGACGGCGCTGTCCTGGAGGGTGCGCCCGTTCAGCGCGGCGACCCAGATCGAGCCGAGGCGTTCGTCGCCGACCTGGACCGCCACCGCCATCCGCTCCGGGATCCGGTCGGTGGCGCGGCGGTGCAACACCTTCTCGCTGGACCAGAGTTCCTTGAAGAAGCCGTCCTCGGTCATCGCCCGGCGCCGTTCCTCGGGGACCTGCCCGGTGGAGATGGTGTGGATCCGGATCGGGTCGAGTTCGGCGCTCTCCGCGTAGTGCGCGAGGACCCGGGAGTCGGGGTCCTCGATGGTCACCGCGCCCTGCACCCGGGCGGCGATCAGCCGGGCCAGCTTGCCGAGGTCGCCGAGCGGCACATTGACGCTGTCGGGGACGGGGCCGATCGCCGCGGCGGTCCCCAGGGTGTTGATCAGTCGCGGCCAGGTCATCCAGGTGGCGCGGAACAGCAGTGCCGTCCCGGCCTGTTCGGCGAGCGCCGCCAGCTGCTGCTTGCGGTCGGGGCTGCGGTTCTCGCGCAGCACCACGCCCGCGGCCTCGGCCGCCCCGGCGGTGCGCAGCAGCCTCTCGGCCTCGGTGCTGTCCGAGTCGAGGCCGGCGGCGACCACCAGGTCGCCCCGGCCGATCGGCCGGTCGAGCGGGTCGTACACCACCAGCTGCCGGACGGGCGTCTGCGCCCGGGGCAGCGTCGCCACCTCGACCTGGTGGCCGACCAGGTCGATCAGCCCCTCCAGGGTCTGCGGCCGCACCGTCGGCCGGTCCCATGCGTCCTCGCCCATCGGGCGACCTCCCCAGCTGCACGCGTATCGCCGGTCGGCCGTCAACTCCCCCTTGCCGCAGCCGAGTCGGGCCATCCTACGGCCGTCCGGGGCCCGGGCAGAGGCCCCGGACGGGAAAAACCGGAGGTGTGGCGGGTGGGCGGGCGGTTACCGTGGGCGCGTCCTCGGGCGGCTGTTTACCGCTCTTCTTGTGGCGCGAACAACGCGTCCGCAACCCAGGGAGTTGCTGATCATGGTACGAACCCTCGTCGGTGCGTTGGGGTCCGCGGTGGACTCGACGGTGACGGTCAAGGGGTGGGTGCACACGCTGCGGCTGCAGAGCAGAGTGCAGTTCGTGGTGGTGCGGGACCACACCGGAATGGTGCAGGTGACCCACCGGCGCGGGGGTGACGGGGACCGGCTGGACGAGTTGCTGCGCGGGCTGACCCCGGAGTCGGCCGTGGAGATCACCGGGAAGGTGGTCGCCAACCCGATCGTCAAGCTCGGCGGCCTGGAGATCGTGCCGGAGCGGATCGAGGTGGTCTCGGCCGCCGAACCCGGCCTGCCGATCGACGCCGGGACCGGGCCGGAACAGCGGCTGAACTGGCGCTTCCTGGACCTGCGGCGCCCGGAGCGGCGGCTGGTGTTCGAGGTGCAGACCACCGTCGAGCAGGCGATGCGCGAGGTCGCGGCCGAGGAGGGCTGCACCGAACTGCACACGCCGAAGCTGATGGGCACGCCCTCCGAGTCCGGCGCCGAGGTGTTCCGGGTCGGGTACTTCGACCGGACGGCGTACCTCGCCCAATCACCGCAGTTCTACAAGCAGATGGCGATCGCCGCCGGCATCGACCGGGTCTTCGAGATCGGCCCGGTGTTCCGCGCCGAGCCCTCCTTCACCTCCCGGCACGCCACCGAATTCACCGGCGTGGACGTCGAGTTGGCGTGGATCGACGCCGTCGAGGACGTGATGTCCTTCCTGGAGCGGATGCTGCACCGGGTGCTGGAGCGGGTCGCCGAACGGCACGGCGAGCAGATCGAGCAGTACGGCGGCGCCCGCGTCGTGGTGCCCGAACTCCCCTTCCCCCGGCTGACCATGGCGCAGGCGACGGCGAAGCTGCGGGCCGCCGGCTGGGACCGGGAGGGCGTCCGGGAGGACCTGGACCCGGAGGGCGAGCGGCTGCTCTGCGCGCTGGTCGCCGAGGAGTACGGGCACGAGTTCGTGTTCGTCACCCGGTTCCCGGCCTCGGTGCGGCCGTTCTACCACCGCCGGCCCGCCGACGACCCGAGCGTCACCGACTCCTTCGACCTGCTGTGGAAGGGCGTGGAGATCACCACCGGCGCGCAGCGCGAGCACCGGCACGGCCAACTCGTCGCGCAGGCCCGGGAGAAGGGCATGGACGCGAGCCCGGAGGGCCCGCTCGGCCGCTACCTGGACTGCTTCCGCTACGGCATGCCGCCGCACGGCGGCTTCGGACTGGGCCTCGGCCGGGTGCTGATGCTGGCACTCGGGCTGCCGTCGATCCGGGACGCGGTCTTCCTGTTCCGCGGCCCGAACCGCCTGGAACCGTAACGCCGTTCGCCGTTCGCCGTTCGCCGTTCGGTGTGCGGCCCGAACCCGCCCGGAACCCCCGGGCGGGTTCAGTGTCCGGCGCGGGCCGCGCCGGACGGCCACACCACCCGCACCGGCACCCCCGCGGCCCGGGCGGCGGCGACCATGTCGGCCGTC
>NZ_BMRI01000011.1:202366-226887 GCF_014648555.1 Kitasatospora griseola | reverse complement strand
CCGCCCGGGCCGTTGCCCGGCCCGCCGTCCCAGACCGCGACCAACTCGTCCGCCAGCGCCAGCAGTTCGACGTTGGCGGCGACGTAGGCGGCGTCGTCGAGCACGGCCGCGGGCAGCACCAGCACCCGGGCGGCGGCGGCCCGCAGGCGGGCGAAGTCGGACCCGGCCCCCGGGCCGGGGTAGGACGGGCCCGGCAGCACGGCGACCAGGCGGGCGCCGCGGGCCAGGACGGCGTCCGCGAACAGCCTGTCGGCGCCCGGCGCGAGGCATGACACGCCCGTCAACTCCCCGGTCGGGTACGGCGCGAGGAGGGCGTCGAGGGCGGCGCGCACCGCGCGGGCGGTGGCCGGGGTGAGGTCCATGTGCCCGGTCACGGCGATCACGGGCATGGCGGTGCTCCCTCGTGCGGTGGATCGTGCTGCGCCGGATCCTGCCAGGAGGGGCCTTGCCGGGTGGACGAGTTGACTGTCAATTCGCCGAAAGGGGCCCGGTGGGGGCGCAGTTGAGGACTGTGACGATCGGGGGCGCACCACCTGCTGGACAGCCGCGCCCCGCCCGGCCGACAATCGCGCCATGAGCGCTCAGGAGTTCGGCACCGGACTGGCCCGCCCCTCGCAGGGCGAGCGGGACAGCGCGCTGGAGGTCCTGCGGGACGGCGTCGGCAGCGGCCGGCTCTCCCACGACACCTTCATCCGCCGGATGGAGCTGGTGCTCACCGCCCGCAGCCGCGCCGAACTCGCCGAGGTGGTCGCCGACCTGCGCACCTACGGCCCGGTCTCCCGACTGCTGCTGCGCAGCGTCGCCAAGGTCTCCGCGCTGAACGTCCGGCTGCGGCAGACCTGGCAGGCCGAGCAGCTCACCCGCCTGCAGCTGCCCGCCCCGGCCGTCGGCCGGCTGCTGATCGGCCGGATGATCGGCTCCGGCCTGCGCCTCGGCGACGCGACCGTCTCCCGTCGGCACGCCGAACTGCGCTTCGAGGGCGGCGACTGGGTGCTCTACGACCTCGGCTCCAGCAACGGCACCTACGTCAACGACCGCCGCCTGGCCGGCAGCACCGTCGTCCGCCCCGGCGACCGCCTGCGCTTCGGCAGGCTGGCCTTCCAACTCAGCGCGGACTGACCGCCGGGACGGTCCGACCGCCCCGGACGGGCGTGATCGAAATCAATTTTCTTTAGCTTTGGTAATGACGTAGGCTAAGGACATGCCCGAGATGTCCGAGGACGACCTGGTGGCGGTCAGCCAGCTGCGGTCGTCCGCGATGCGCCTGGCCCGACGGTTGCGACACCAGAGGGTCGAGGAGTCGCTGAGCCCCACCGAGATGGGAGTGCTCGGCACGCTTGCCCGTTGCGGCAAGGCGACGCCCGGCGAGCTGGCGCGCAAGGAGCACGTCCAGCCGCCCTCCATGACCAGGATCATCGCGATGCTGGAGGAGAAGGGCCTGGTACGGCGCGAGCCGCACCCGGAGGACCGCCGACAGGTGGTGGTCAGCAGCACCGAACAGGCCGAGCAGATCCTCAACGAGTCCCGCCGGCGGCGCAACGCCTGGCTGGCGGAGCTCGCCGAGGGCCTCGACGAGGACGAGTGGGAGCGGCTGAGAGCCGCCGCGCCCGTGCTCTACAAACTGGCCCACCTGTAGGCCGACCGGCCACCGTCTCAGGGCGAACGAAGGAGAACCGCATCACCGCAGCACCCACCAGCGCCACACACCGCGCCGCGGCCGTCGAAACGGTCGCGGCGCGTCGAGGGGAGACCACTGTGACACCGCCGGCCGCCCGCGCCGCCGCGATCCGCACCGCGACCATCCGCACCGACTTCCGCACCGACCCCCGACGCATCACCGCCCGTCCCACCGGGCAGCGCACCGACGAGCCGTTCGCCGACGAGACGGCTTCCGCCGAACCCGCGCCCACCGGCGCACCCACCGCGCAGAGCAAGGCGCCCGCCCCCGCGGGCCTGCCGGGCAGCGGCGACGACGACCCCGAGGAACGCACCGCGGCGGAGACCCCCGCCGCTTCGCCGGGCCGGTTCACCCGCCCGGGAGGGATGTTCTCGTCCCTGCGCATCCGCAACTACCGGTACTACTTCGCCGGTCAGGTCGTCTCGAACACCGGCACCTGGATGCAGCGCATCGCCCAGGACTGGCTGGTCCTCAGCCTCACCGGCAGCCCCTTCGCGGTCGGCATCACCACCGCCATGCAGTTCCTGCCCATGCTGCTGCTCGGCCTGTGGGGCGGCGTCCTCGCCGACCGGCTGCCCAAGCGCCGCCTGCTGATCGCCACCCAGGGCGCGATGGGCCTGCTCGCCGCCGGCCTCGCCCTGCTCACCGTCACCGGCGCCGTCACGGCCGGGGTGGTCTACCTGTTCGCGCTGCTGCTCGGCCTGGTCACGGTCGTCGACAACCCGACCCGGCAGGCCTTCGTCAGCGAGATGGTCCCCGCCAAGGACCTCGCCAACGCGGTCAGTCTGAACGCCGCCAACTTCCAGACCGCCCGACTGGTCGGCCCCGCCGTGGCCGGCGCGCTGATCGCCGCGGTCGGCAGCGGCTGGGCGTTCGCGGTCAACGCACTGTCCTTCGCCGCGGTCATCGGCGGCCTGCTCGCCATGCGCAGCAGCGAACTGCGCCCCGTCGAGCGGATCGCCCGCGAACGCGGACAGCTCCGCGAGGGCCTGCGCTACGTCCGGGAACGGCCCGAACTGCTCTGGCCGATGGTGCTGGCCGGCTTCATCGGCACCTTCGGGTTCAACTTTCCGACCCTGCTCGCCGGCTTCGCGCACGACACCTTCCACGTCGGCGCGGGCGCGTACGGCCTGCTCAACACCGCCATGGCGGTCGGCTCGCTCACCGGCGCGCTGCTCGCAGCACGGCGCGGCGCACCCCGGCTGCGCCGCCTGGTCCTTGCGGCGCTGGCCTTCGGCGCGCTGGAGATCATGGCCGCGTTCGCACCCGGCTACTGGACGTTCGCGCTGCTGCTGACCCTGATCGGCGTCTTCGGCCTGACCTTCAACACCTCGGTCAACTCGGCGCTCCAGCTCGGCACCGACCCCGAGATGCGCGGCCGCGTCATGGGCCTGCTGGTCCTGGTCTTCACCGGCGGTACCCCGATCGGCGCCCCGCTGGTCGGCTGGATCACCGCCCAGTACGGCCCCCGCCTCGGCCTGCTCGCCTGCGGCCTGGTCTCCGCCGCGGCCGCCGGCGTGGTCGCCCTGGTCCTCGGCCGGATCGGCGGCCTGCGCCTCCGGCTCGACCTGCACCCGGTGCGGGCCCGCGGCCGGGTGTTCTCGGTGGTGCAGAAGGACGACCTGGCGACCGCCTGCTAATCCTGCGGGACGCGCTGCTCCAGCACCTGGCCCGGCCACGGGCCGGCCGGCTGGTCGACGGTGAACGTGGCGGACCGGGTGAACCCCAGCCGCTCGTACTGCTCGACCAGCCGGCCGTCGCCGCCCGCGTAGCAGTCCACCCGCAGCAGCTCGATGCCGCGGGCCCGGGCCTCCCGCAGGGCGTCCGCGATCAGCGCCGAACCGATGCCGGACCCGCTGTGCGCCCGGTCGGTGACCAGCCAGCGCACGTACAGCTCCCGCTCCGGCGCCGGCGGGGCGTACGACGGAGCCTCCTCCGACAGCACGCACACCCCCAGCGCGTCGCCCCCGCCGGCCGCCCGCTCGGCGACCCGGACCAACTGCTCGCGACACGCCTGCTCGGCCCGCGCCACCGACTCCGGACGCTGCGACCACGGCACCGACCCCCACTGGCCGGTACGGCCCTGCGCGGTCAGCCAGGCGACCGCGCCGTCGATGAGTGCGAGCAGGGCGGGAGCGGAGTCGGGACCTCCGGTGCGGATACGCATGGCCCCTGTTCTATCCGGTGGCGGCCGTCGGACGGTAGGGCAGGATGGCGGAATGAGGCTCTTCGTCGCCGTGAACCCGCCCACCCGCGCCATCGAGGAACTCGCTGCCGCGACGGCTTCGCTGCGAGAACTTCCCGGAGCGGACCGCCTGCGCTGGAGCGAGACGGCGGGGTGGCACCTCACCCTGGCCTTCCTGGGCGACGTACCCGCGGACGAAGTCCCGCAGCTCTCCGAGAAGCTGGCGACCGTCGCGGCCGACCACCCGAGACTCCGCCTGCGGCTGGCCGGCGGCGGGACGTTCGGCGACCGCGTCCTCTGGTGCGGCGTGAAGGGCGGGACCTCCCCCCTGCGCCGCCTCGCCGACGCCGTCCGCGACGCACTCGACATCACGGACGACCACCCCTTCCACCCCCACCTGACCCTGGCCCGCGCCCGCTACGGGGCGAGCGCGATGCGGGAAATGGCCGACGCGATGAACCACTTCCGGGGGACGGAGTGGGAGGCTGGACGGATCCACCTGATGCGCAGCGAGACGGGGTTCGGCCCGGCCCTTTACACCGTGGTCGAGAGCTGGCGGATGGGAGAACAGGGGCGCGGAGGTGGCAAACCGGGGGCGCGTGGGGGTACCTCCCGGCCCGCTAGGGCTGGGGGAGAACTGCGCGAAGGGGAACGCATCCCGCCGCAAGATCGCGACGCAGGACAATGACCTGCACGTGATCGCGACCTTGCGGACAGGCCTTGCGCTTGTCGCGTAGTTCCCCGTGCCCACCTGATGTCACCCCAGGTCGGGTGCCTCGCGGAGCTCGACGCGGGACGGCGCCGCCTGCCCGAGTTCCAGCAGGGTGAGCGTGTTGGCGCCCTCGCGGAGGAGCGGCTGCGGGCAGTAGAGGGTGACCTGGGGGCCCCGGCGGTCGTAGCGGCCGAGGAGGAAGTCGTTGACCCACAGGTAGCCGTGGTCGCCGTCGGGGACGGCGAGGAAGGTGTCGCCGGTGGCGTCCAGGTGGAGGGTGCCGCGGGCGAGGAGCTCAGGGCCGGGGTCGCCCGCCGCGTAGGCGGTGGTGGGGGGCAGCGGGTCGAGGGCGAGCGGCTGCGCGTGCCAGCCGTGCAGGTACTGGCGTTCGTGGCGGACGCCGGTGATGCCCTTGGTCTCGCCGACCAGCGGGCCGTAGTTGACCCGGCCGAGCGATTCGACGAGCAGGGTGACCTGGTCGCCGCCGGTCGCGGTGACGCTCTCCGCGGCGACGCCGCGTTCGAGCGAGGCGGCGTGCTTGCCGGCCACCTTGAGGGCGGCCCGGTCGCGCAGGCCTTCGACGGTGAGCGGCTGGGCGTCGCTGATGGCGGGCACGGTCGTGGTGTAGCGGACCAGGCCCTGCTCCAGCCCGAGTTCCTCGAACAGCGGCGGCACGGGGGAGGCGACGGCGTCCCCGAACGGCAGCTCGGCGATCTCGGTGAGCGCGACGTCACGTCCGCCCAGGACGGGAGCCGCAGCGGGCAGTTCGGCGACCCGGTCGTCCAAGTAGTGCACCAGCGAGGGGTTCTCGGCCGCGAAGTCGGCGATGACCTGCCGGAACGCGTCGAACTTGGCGCTGGGCAGGCCGCGTTCGTCGAGGGCGGCGTCGTAGTCGTAGGAGGTGGTGGTCGGCTGGTACGGGGAGTGCGTCCAGTCGGTGGAGTTGAACGGCGCGTCCTCGTGGTTGGCGCCGGCGGTGGTGCCGAAGTTGGTGCCGCCGTGGGCCATGTACAGGTTGACGGAGCCGCCGGCGGCGAGGATGCGGCGGAGGGAGTCGGCGGCGTCGGCGGTGTCCCGGGTGTGGTGGGGCTTGGCCCAGTGGTCGAACCAGCCGTTCCAGAACTCCATGCAGAACGGCGGGTCCTGGGGGCGGTGGCGGCGCAGCGTCTCGAACGCGGTCTCCGGGTCGGAGCCGAAGTTGACGGTGGCCAGGATGCCGGGGACGGTGCCGCCGCCGAGCATGTGGTCCTCGGGGCCGTCGGAGGTGAACAGCGGGACGGTGACGCCGCGCTCGCGCAGGCCGCGGGCCAGGTGGTCGAGGTAGACCCGGTCGCTGCCGAAGGAGCCGTACTCGTTCTCGACCTGGACCATCAGCACGGTGCCGCCGGGCCGTCCCCACTGGCGGTCGACGACCTGCGGCAGCAGGACGTCGAAGAAGGCGTCGACGGCGGCCAGGTACTCGGGGTCGCTGGTGCGGGCCCGGCGGCCGACCTTGGCGGTCAGCCAGCCGGGCAGGCCGCCGTTGTCCCACTCGGCGCAGATGTACGGGCCGGGCCGGACGATCGTCCACAGGCCCTGGCGGTGCGCCTCGTCGAGGAACGCGCCCAGTTCGTCGAGGCGCTCGAAGCGGCCGGGGGAGGGCTCGTGCAGGTTCCACGGCACGTACGTCTCGACGGTGTTCAGCCCCATCGCGCGCAGCGCGGCGAGGCGGGCGGGCCACTGCTCGGGGCGGGTGCGGAAGTAGTGCATCGCGCCGGAGAGGATGCGCAGCGGGCGGCCGTCGAGGCGGAAGCCGGTCGAGTCGTAGGTGAGCATGCCCCCAGCCTGCAAGAAGGCACCGGCCCGGACCATGGACAAAGCGGGACGGCGTGTTGGACTTGTCCGCGAAGGAACCCGAGGACGGAGGACGATGGAGCGCTGGTGGCACTACCTGACGCCCGGGCCGGCGCAGCTGGGCACCGGCCTGGCGTGCCTGGGGGTGGGCCTGCAGCGCGGACGGCTCCCGGTGGTCGGGCCGCGGGTGCTGGACCACTGGGTGGCGGTGGTGGTCGGCTCGGGGCGCGGCTGGTACGCGTTGCCGGGCGGCCGACGGCTGCCGGTGGCGGCGCCCGCGGTGCTGTGGCTGCGGCCGGGGGTGCCGCACCACTACGGGCCGGACGGGGACGGCTGGGCGGAGTCCTTCGTGGACTTCACCGGCGCGGGCACCGCCGGGTACGCCGAGCTGGGGCTGCTGCCGGAGGCCGAGGTGGTGCCGCTGGACTCCGCGGAGGCCGCGCAGCGGGTGATCGCCCGGATCGCCGCGGTCTGCCGCCGGGGCGGGCCGACGGCGGGGGCGGAGGCGTCCGCGGCGGTCCACGAGCTGCTGGTGGAGCTGCACCGGCACCGGGCCGACCTGGGCCCGGAGGGCGCGCCGGTGATGGAGGTGCTGCGCCGGGACGCCTGCCTGCCGCTGTCGGTGGCCGAGCACGCCCGGCGGGTCGGCATGGGCGTGGAGGAACTGCGTCGCGCGGTGCGCGCCCAGGGCGCGACCAGCCCGAAGGAGTACCTGCTCACCGCCCGCCTGAACGAGGCCAAGCACCTGCTGGCGGCCAGCGAACTGCCGGTCTCCGCGGTGGCCCGCCGGGTCGGCTACCAGGACCCGGCGTACTTCACCCGGCTGTTCACCCGCCGGGTCGGCGTCGCCCCGACGGTCTTCCGGCAGCGCGAGTACCGGGGCGATGCCCTGCCCGCCGGACAGGGGCCGGGGCAGGGGTAGGCCGGGCGACCGACTAGTCTCGAAGCGTGGACCCGAAGACCCGTATGCGGATCGTGACCGGCGCGTTCGTCCTGCTGCTCGCCGTGGTGATCATCAGCGCCCTCGTGCAGAAGTAGGCCCCGCCCGGTTCGCGGGCGGCCGATCCGTAGGGTGGGGCGCGACGCGGGCCCGACCGTGGGGCCCGCCGCGACGCAGTGGGCGGACTTCCATGGAGTACACCCGGCTCGGCCGCAGTGGGCTGAGGGTGTCCCGGCTGGTGCTCGGCACGATGAACTTCGGCACCGAGACCTCCGAGCAGGACAGCCACGCGATCATGGCGCGGGCGCACGAGCACGGCATCGACTTCTTCGACACCGCGAACGTCTACGGCACCCGGCCGGGGGAGACCTCGACCGAGGAGATCATCGGCCGCTGGTTCGCCGGCTCGCCGGAGCGCCGCGAGCGGACGGTGCCGGCCACCAAGGCGTACATCCCGACCGGCGGCCGCCCGAACGAGGGCGGGCTGAGCGCGCTGCACATCCGGCGGGCCTGCGAGGACTCGCTGCGCCGGCTCGGCACCGACCGCATCGACCTGTACCAGATGCACCACATCGACCGGCACACGCCGTGGGACGAGATCTGGGAGGCGTTCGGCGTCCTGCGGCAGCAGGGCAAGGTGCTGTACTTCGGCTCGTCGAACTTCGCCGGCCGGCACCTCGCGCAGGCCCAGGAGGCGGCCCGCGAGCGGCACTTCCTCGGGCTGGTCGCCGAGCAGTCCCGGTACAACCTGATGACCCGCTGGGCGGAGCTGGAGGTGCTGCCCGCCGCCCGGCACTACGGCATCGGCGTGATCCCGTGGGGCCCGCTGAACAGCGGACTGCTCGGCGGGGTGCTGCGCAAGCGGCGCGAGGGGACGGCGGCGCGCTGCGGCAGCGGGCACTCGGCGGCGGCACTGGCCGAGCACGGCGCGACCATCGAGGCGTACGAGAAGCTGTGCGTCGCGGCCGGGGCCGACCCGGCGCACGTGGGCCTGGCCTGGCTGCTCGCCCAGGAGGGCGTCACCGGCCCGATCATCGGACCGCGTACGGCGGCCCAACTGGACGGCTCCCTGCCCGCCCTCGACCTGGAGCTGGACGCGGCACTGCTGGCCGAGCTGGACCGGCTGTTCCCGCCGCCCGGCCCGAACGGCGGCGGCCCCGCGCCGGAGGCCTACGCCTGGTAGGCGGCGCGTCAGGCCCGGTCGGGTCACCGGCCGCTTCCTCGGCCGGTTCGGCCCGAACGCGGCATGAGCGAAGGCCCCGGTCCGCGGACCGGGGCCTTCGAGGGGCGACGGGGGCGTCAGTCGTTCAGGTGCTCGACCACGTAGTCGATCGCGCCGGTGAGCTTCTCGACGTCCGCCGGGTCGATCGCCGGGAACATCGCGATGCGCAGCTGGTTGCGGCCGAGCTTGCGGTACGGCTCGGTGTCCACGATGCCGTTGGCACGCAGTGCCTTGGCGACCGCGGCGGCGTCCACCGACTCGTCGAAGTCGATGGTGCCGACGACCTGCGAGCGCTCCTCCGGCTTGGCGACGAAGGGCTGCGCGTACGAGGACTTCTCGGCCCACGCGTACAGGATCGAGGAGGACTCGGCGGTGCGGGACACCGCCCAGTCCAGGCCGCCCTGGCCGTTCATCCACTCCAGCTGGTCGGCCAGCAGGAAGAGGGTGGAGATGGCCGGGGTGTTGTACGTCTGGTCCTTCGAGGAGTTGTCGATCGCGGTCGGCAGGTCGAAGAACGGCGGGATGTACCGGCCGGAGCCGGCGATCTCCGCGGCGCGCTCCAGCGCGGCCGGGGAGAAGGTGGCCAGCCACAGGCCGCCCTCGGAGGCGAAGGACTTCTGCGGGGCGAAGTAGTAGACGTCCGTCTCGCGGATGTCGACGGGCAGGCCGCCGGCGCCGGAGGTGGCGTCGACCAGCACCAGCGAGCCGGCGTCCGCGCCCTCGGGGCGGCGGATCGGCATCGCCACACCGGTGGAGGTCTCGTTGTGGGTGAGCGCGTAGACGTCCACCCCCGCCTCGGCGACCGGCAGCGGGTGGGTGCCCGGCTCGGTCTTGATGACGGTCGGTTCGGCCAGCCACGGGGCGGCCTTCACGGAGGAGGCGAACTTGGAGGAGAACTCACCGAAGTTCAGGTGCTGCGACTTCTCGCGCACCAGCCCGAACGCGGCGATGTCCCAGAACGCGGTGGAGCCGCCGTTGCCGAGCACCACCTGGTAGCCCTCGGGCAGCGAGAACAGCTCGGCGACGCCCTCACGGACGCGCTTGACGACGTTCTTGACCGGGGCCTGACGGTGGGAGGTGCCCAGCAGGGAGGATCCGGTGGCGGCGAGGGCACTCAGGGCCTCGGGGCGCACCTTGGAGGGGCCGCAGCCGAAGCGGCCGTCGTTGGGCAGATTGTCGGCGGGGATCTGAATCTGAGCCACGCCCGCAGCCTATCGCTCCGAATTGCCCGGCTGTAAGCCCGTCCGGCCGCTGAGACGTGATCTTCCCGGCACCGGACAGCACTCACCGGGGCGCGCGCTTGCCCTGGTCAGAGGCGGTGCGCGCGCCCGGTGGGGGCGTCAAGGATGCTGACGGTTCGTCAGTTGTTCATTCGATCGGGTGTCAGCGGCCGATCTGGTCCCAGCCCTCGATCTCCTGCGGCTTGCGGGCGCCGGGGCCGATGTAGCGGGCGGCCGGGCGGACCAGTCGGCCGGTGCGCTTCTGCTCCAGGATGTGCGCCGACCAGCCGGCGGTGCGGGCGCAGGTGAACATCGAGGTGAACATGTGCGCGGGGACCTCGGCGAAGTCCAGCATGATGGCGGCCCAGAACTCGACGTTGGTGGCCAGCACGCGGTCGGGGCGGCGGTTGTGCAGCTCCTCCAGCGCGGCCTTCTCCAGCGCCTCGGCGATCTCGTAGCGCGGCGCGCCGAGCTCCTTGGCCGTGCGGCGCAGCACGCGGGCGCGCGGGTCCTCGGCGCGGTAGACGCGGTGGCCGAAGCCCATCAGGCGCTCGCCCTTGTCGAGGGCCTTCTTCACGTAGCCGGCCGCGTCGCCGGTGCGCTCGATCTCCTCGATCATGCCGAGCACCCGGGACGGGGCGCCGCCGTGCAGCGGGCCGGACATCGCGCCGACCGCGCCGGACAGCGCGGCGGCGACGTCGGCGCCGGTGGAGGCGATCACCCGGGCGGTGAAGGTGGAGGCGTTCATGCCGTGCTCGGCGGCGGACGTCCAGTAGGCGTCGACGGCCTTGACGTGCTTCGGGTCCGGCTCGCCGCGCCAGCGGATCATGAACCGCTCGACGATGGTCCCGGCCTTGTCGATCTCGCGCTGCGGGACCATCGGCAGGCCCTGGCCGCGAGCGGACTGGGCGACGTAGGACAGCGCCATCACGGCGGCCCGGGCGAGGTCGTCGCGGGCCTGCTCGGCGGAGATGTCCAGCAGCGGCTTGAGGCCCCACACCGGGGCGAGCATGGCGAGCGCGGACTGCACGTCGACCCGGATGTCGCCGGAGTGGACCGGGATCGGGAACGGCTCGGCGGCGGGCAGGCCGGGAGCGAACCGGCCGTCGACCAGCAGACCCCAGACGTGGCCGAAGGAGACCTGACCGACCAGGTCCTCGATGTCCACCCCGCGGTAGCGCAGCGCGCCGCCCTCGCGGTCGGGTTCGGCGATCTCGCTCTCGAAGGCGACGACACCTTCAAGGCCGGGTACGAAGTCCGACATGTAGAACGGCTCCTTCAGTGATCCGACGCGGCGTGCGGCCGTGGTGGGACGGCACGCCGGTGACCGATGGTGGTTGGCACTCGGTGTCAGAGTGGCAGGCACGGAGTGCATTGCGCCATACACCACGACGGTGATGTTTCCCCCATGGGCCGCTCGAACCCCTGTCGACTCCGGCATCGTCGGCGGATCTTCCGGGGCGCTCCGGTGGAAACCGGACGATTCCCCGGGCAGGGGGTCGGGTTGCGGTGGCGGGCCACCCTATCGCCGGGTGTTTGCGCGGACGCAGCGGCGCTCGGCGCTTGTCGTACGGGATGATGTTGGCGTGCCTACCGCGGAACGCCACAGTCACCCCAGCGCCCTGTCCACGCCGGCCGAGGAGCGGCCGGTGCCGGACCTGACCGTGATGCGCCGGCATTACCAGCACGAGGGCCTGGCCGAGGACCAGTTGGCCGGAGACCCGTTCCGGCAGTTCGCCCGGTGGTTCCACGAGGCCGTCGAGGCGGGCGTGGTCGAGCCCAACGCGATGGTGGTCTCCACCGCCGACGCCGAGGGCCTGCCGTCCTCGCGCACCGTGCTGCTCAAGGGCTACGACCCGCGGGGCTTCGTGTTCTTCACCAACTACGGCTCCCGCAAGGGCACCGACCTGGCCGCCAACCCGAACGCCTCGCTGCTGTTCCCGTGGATCGGTCTGGCCCGCCAGGTGGTGATCGGCGGCCGGGTGGAGAAGGTCGGCCGGGACGAGACCGCCGCCTACTTCCGCACCCGCCCGCACGGCTCCCAGCTCGGCGCGTGGGCCAGCGAGCAGTCCAGCCCGGTGGCCGACCGCGCGGTGCTGGAGCAGCGCTACGCGGACCTGGCCGCCCGCTACCCGGAGGGCGAAGGGGTGCCGGTGCCGCCGTTCTGGGGCGGCTACCGGGTCGTCCCGCGCACCGTCGAGTTCTGGCAGGGCCGGGAGAACCGGCTGCACGACCGGCTGCGCTTCGTCGCCGAGGGCGACGGGTGGCGGGTGGAGCGGCTCTGCCCCTGACGGAATGTCAAGTTCGTTGCCCGGTACGTCAACCAGCTGGAGCAACCTGCCCCTCCGACGGGCTAAAAAGTTGGTGGTTTGGACCACTGAAACCTGGGTACCGGCGCTAAGGTCAAGTCGGGTGAAATTCTCGGCACAGGACGCCGAGGCCTGTCTCGCGCCGACAGGCGCAGAAACGAGTCATCATGGTCGCCGCCACCAAGCCCGCCGACAGCGCGCGCGTCGAGGAGTCCGCTCCTTCTCTGGCAGCTCTGGCCTCCCTCGGTACCGAAGAGCTCGTCGCCGAGCTCTCGCGAGCCCTCCCGGGCGGTGAGTCCGGCCTGGTGGCCGTCGCCGCCTTCAACTCCTCCATCTGACCGGACGACCGAGCGCATTCGACGCGACGTCACCTCCGATTCCCGTGCCGCGCCCACTGGTGCCGTTCTCGCAGTTCGTGATCAAGATGCACGCCCGGTGCGATCTTGCCTGCGACCACTGCTACGTGTACGAACACGCCGACACCAGTTGGCGCGGCAAGGCCCGCGCCAGTGGCGAGGCGGTGCTCGCCCGCACCGCCGAACGGATCGCCGAACATGCCCTCGCCCACCGGCTCCCCGCCGTCCACGTGGTGCTGCACGGCGGCGAACCGCTGCTCGCCGGGCCCGCCCTGCTCGGCCGCGCCGCCGAACTGCTGCGCGCCGCCCTGCCCGCCGACTGCGCCCTCGACCTGCGCATCCACACCAACGGCGTGCTGCTCTCCCCGCGCTTCCTCGACCTGTTCGCCGCCCACGGCATCAAGGTCGGCATCTCGCTGGACGGCGACAAGGCCGCCAACGACCGGCACCGCCGGTTCGCCGACGGCCGCAGCAGCCACGCCAAGGTGCTCGCCGCCGTCGAGCTGCTGCGCCGACCCGCCTACCGGCACCTGTACGCCGGGCTGCTGTGCACCATCGACGTGGAGAACGACCCCGTCGCGGTGCTGGACGCGCTGGTCGCCCTGGAACCGCCCCGGGTGGACTTCCTGCTCCCGCACGCCACCTGGGAGCAGCCGCCGAAACGGCCCGCAGGCCTCGGCGGAACCCCGTACGCCGACTGGCTGCTGGCGGTCTACCGCCGCTGGGAGGAACTCGGCCGGCCGGTCCCGGTGCGGACCTTCGACTCGGTGCACCGCACGCTGCGCGGCCGCTCCAGCCTCACCGAGTCGCTCGGCCTCGACCCCGCCGACCTGGTGGTGGTGGAGACCGATGGCTCCTTCGAGCAGGCCGACAGCCTGAAGACGGCCTACGACGGGGCCCCGGAGACCGGGTTCACGGTGTTCGAGCACACCCTCGACCAGGTCGCCGAGCACCCCGGCATGGTCGAGCGACAGTCCGGGCTGGCCGGGCTCGCCGAGCAGTGCCGCGGCTGCCCCGTGGTCCGCTCGTGCGGCGGCGGCCTGTACGCCCACCGCTACCGGGGCGACGGCTCCGGCTTCCGCAATCCCTCCGTCTACTGCGGTGACCTGATGCGACTGATCACCACCATCCGCGACCGGATGGCCCCCGCCCCCGTCGTCCCCGCCCAGGACGCGCCCGGCACCGCGCTGACCGACCGTCAGCTCGACGAGCTCGCCGCCGGGTACGGCGGCGCCGACACCGTCCGCACCCTGGCCCGGGCCCAACTGGGCCTCACCCGAAGGCTGGTGGCGGCCGTGGGGGCCGCCTCCCCGGCCTGGGGGCTGGTCACTTCGCTGGACGCCGACGACGCCCCCGCGCTGGAGGCGGTGCTCGCCCACCCGTACACCCGGGCCTGGGCGGTGCGCTGCCTGCAGGGCGAGGGCGGCGGGGACCTCGGCGGGATGGCCGAGGTGGCGGCCGCCGCCGCGGTGCGCGCCCGGCGGGCCTTCGAGCTGCCGGTGCCGGTGCGCGGCGGCGCCGTCCACCTGCCCACTCTCGGGCGGGTGCTGGTCGGCGGCGCGGGCGAGACCGTGCTGACCGGCGACGCCGACGGCTTCACCGTCGGCGGCCGCCGGATCGGCCCGGACACTCCCGCCGACGCGCACTGGCAGCCGGTGCGACGCACCGCCCTGGCCGGCGGCTGGACGCCCGCGCTGGAGGACACCGACCCGCAGCGGGACAGCCACCAGTGGCCGGTCGAGGAGCGGCTCGCGGACGCCGAGTACCTGGCCTGGGCCGGGGCGCTGCGCGAGGCCTGGGAGCTGATCGGCCGCGACCTGCCCGGCTACGCGCCCGGCATCCGGGCCGGCCTGTCCACCCTCACCCCGCTGCGGCGCGGCCCGGCCGGCCGCGACGTGTCCGCCGCCGCCCGGCAGGCCTTCGGCGCGGTCGGCATCGCCCGGCCCGCCACCGCGCCCACTCTCGCGCTGCTGATCGCGCACGAGTTCCAGCACGTCAAGCTGGGCGCGGTGCTGGACTTCCACGACCTGTACGACCGCGCCGACCCGCGCCTGTTCCACGCCCCGTGGCGGCCCGACCCGCGTCCGCTGGAGGGCCTGTTCCAGGGCACCTACGCGCACCTCGCGGTGACCGAGTTCTGGGCCACCCGGGTCCGCGCCTACGACGGGCTGCGCAACGGCCCCGCCCAGCACGCCCGGGTCCAGTTGGCGACCTGGCGGGCCCACACCGTCGCCTCGATCGTCACCCTCGCCGACTCCGGCGCCCTCACCCCCCTCGGCACCCGTTTCACCGACGGGATGCGCACCGCCGTCGAGCCCTGGCTCACCGTCCCGGTCGGCGCGGCCGCCGAGACCGCGGCCCGTGAGTCGGCGGCCGAGAACCTCGCCCAGTGGCAGGCCCGCGCGGCCGCCGTCGGCGGCAACTGACCGGCAGGTGGCCCGAATTCGCCCCTGACGTCGGGAGACCGGCGGGACGCCGGGTAGGGATCCGGTGTGTTCGGCCGCCCGGTCGGGGGTCGGCGGCTCCGACCCGTGGCTGTGGGAGGCCTCATGTACTCCGTTGCGGAGCTCGTCACGCACCTCGACAAGATCGGCGTCCGACCCGGGGAGACGCTGCTGGTCCAGGCCTCGCTGCGGGCGATCGGCCCGGTCGCGGAGGGCGCATCCGGGGTGGTACGGGCGCTCCGGGAGGCGCTCGGGGCGGACGGCACGCTGGTCGTGTACACCGCTACACCCGAGAATTCCCGCACCTCCTCCTACTATCGGGCCGCGATCGCCGGCCTCACCCCCGCCGAGCTGCGGAAATACCATGCCGCCATGCCCGCCTGGGACGCCGCCGCCACCCCCGCCTCACCCACCATGGGGCGCCTCGCCGAGGAGGTCCGGCTGCTGCCCGGGGCGCTGCGCAGCCGCCACCCGCAGACCTCCTTCACCGCGATCGGTCCGCAGGCCCGGCAGGTGACGGAGCGCCACCTGCTGCGCAGCCACCTCGGCGAGGAGTCGCCCGCCGGGCGGCTCTACCGGAGCGGTGCGCGGTGCCTGATGATCGGTGTCCCGGTGTGGTGCTGCACCCCGCTCCACCTGCTGGAGTACTGGCAGCCGGACCGGCAGGCGCAGCAGTACCGGTGCGTGGTGCGCACCCCGGGCGGTGCGCGGCGCTGGCGGAGCTTCACCGGCGTCCGGCTGCAGGACGAGCACTTCCCGGCGATGGGCGAGGTGCTGGCCGGCGGGCTCGGCGACGCGCTGGAGTCCGGGCCGCTCGGCGACGCGCACTGCTACCTGATGCAGATCCGCGAAGCGGTCGATCTGGCGGACAAGTGGTTCAGGAGCGGGCAGAGTTGACGGAGCATCGGATCAAGGCCCTATTCCATTCCGGCGGCAGCCGTTCCTACACTTGAGTCCCTTTCGGGAACAGGTGACAGGCGGGCTCGGGGGAGGCGCGTGTGAACAGCCCAGCGGTCCGGGGGAAGGAAGCGCCGAGGCCGTACTTCTTCCTCAGCTACGCCCACACCCCGAGAGTGAACTCCCGGGGTGCGGCGGACCCGAACCTCTGGGTGGCGAAGCTCTACCAGGACCTGTGCGAGGCGATACTCCAGATCACCGACCTGCCCGCCGGGCATCCGATCGGGTTCATGGACCGCTCCATGCACCAGGGCCAGAAGTGGGCCGAGCGGCTGTCGAGGGAGCTCGCGAGCTGTCGGGTGTTCGTTCCGCTGTACTCGCCGCGGTACTTCAAGTCGGAGGCGTGCGGCCGGGAGTGGCACCTGTTCACCCGGCGCTCGGTCTACCAGCGGCGCCCCACGGCCGAGCGGATGACCGGCATAGTGCCGGCGCTGTGGGTGCCGATGGACCACTACCCGCTGCCCCGGGTGGCCGGTGAACTGCAGTTCAACCACGACAGTTTCGGCGACGACTACGCGGCCGAGGGCCTGTACGCGCTGATGAAGATCACCACGTTCAGCTCGCAGTACCACACGGCGGTGTGGCGGCTCGCCCAGCGGATCGTCGATGTCGCCGAACAGACCGTCATCCCGGCCGGACAGGTCTTCGACTTCGAGTCCCAGCCGTCCGCGTTCGACCCGCCGGACGTCGCCGACAAGGTGCGGATCTCGGTGTTCTCCTACAGCCAGCCGGAACTGCCGCCGCAGCGCAGCGGCGCCTGGTACGGCGAGCAGCGCACCGACTGGCAGCCGTTCCGGCCGGACTCCAGCCGGCCGCTCGCCCAGGACGCCGCCGACGTCGCCCGGAACATGGGATTCCAGCCCACCGTACGGGAGTTCGAGGAGGAGGCGGAGCACCTGCTGACCGGCGAACGCCCGTCCGCGCCGTGCGTACTGCTGGTCGACCGGTGGGCGTTCCTGGACGCGCGGCGGGTCGAGGCGGTGCGCCGGCTCGACCGGCGCAACCTCGGCTCGGTGGCCATCATCGAACCCTGGAACCGTGAGGACCAGCAGAGCCGCGACCACGAACGGATGCTCAACGAGCTCGGCGACAGCGTGCTCGCCGTCAGCCGCGGCGCCCTGCAGAAACCCAGCCTGCGCGACGACGCCGCGGCCGGCGCCCCCGGCAGCCTGGAGGAGTTCCGCGGCGAGATGGAACGCGCCGTCATGCGGGCCTGCACGGCCCACGAACAGCACCACCGCGACCGCCCCGACGACGGGCCCACGGACCGCAGACCCAGCATCGGACCCTAGACCCGCGCCCCGGGAACGGGAGCGGGCGGACAGCAGGACGCCGGACGGTCGGGACTCCGTCCGGCGGCACGGCGTGCGGGAACACGACGGGCACCAAGGGCCCGGGGGAGGGAACGTCATGACCGAGAGGCCGGCGAAGGGCCCGCAGATCCAGGCGCGCCGTCGCGACACCACCGTGGAGAACCGCCACGGACGGATCGTCACCTTCTACTCGTACAAGGGCGGCACCGGCCGCACCATGGCGCTGGCCAACACCGCCTGGATCATGGCCGCCAACGGCTACCGGGTGCTGGTCGTCGACTGGGACCTGGAGGCCCCCGGCCTGAGCCAGTTCTTCCGGCCGTTCCTCAACCCCGAGATCGTCGGCGCGACCACCGGCATCATGGACCTGTTCGCCGACTACCTCGAAGAGGCCCGCCGCCCGGTCGACCGCGACCCCGACTGGATCGAGGACTTCGCCCGGATCCACCCGCACGCGCTCTCCCTCGCCTGGCCGCACTTCCCCGGCGGCGGCCGCATCGACCTCGTCCCCGCCGGCCAGCAGAACCGCGACTACTCCGTCGCCCGCCTCGACTGGGACCTGCTCTACGAGCGCTACCAGGGCCGCCGCTTCATCCAGTCGCTGCGCGCCGACATGAAGCGCCGCTACGACTACGTGCTGATCGACAGCCGCACCGGGCTCACCGACACCGCCGACATCTGTACCGTCGAGATGCCCGACGACCTGGTGGTCTGCTTCACCCTCAGCGACCAGTCCATCGACGGCGCCTCCCGGATCGCCCGGGTCATCGAGGACCGCTACGGCGACCGCGACATCCGCATCCTGCCCGTCCCGATGCGCATCGACGAGGGCGAGAAGGAGAAGGCCGACGCCGGCCGGGCGCTCGCCCGGATCAAGTTCGGCGGCCTGCCCGCCGGCTTCGGCGAACCCGACCTGGCCCGCTACTGGGCCGGTGTGGAGATCCCCTACCGGCCGTTCTACGCGTACGAGGAGATCCTCGCGCCGTTCGGCGACCAGCCCGGCCTGCCCGGCTCCATGCTCGCCGCCAACGAACGCCTCACCCGGGAGATCACCCAGGGCCGGGTCGCCGGACTCCCGCCGATGCCCGAGGACCTGAGACTGCGTCACCTCGACGGCTTCGCCCGCCGCCGTCCCACCGCCCCCGCCGACCTGTACCTCAGCTACGTGCCCGAGGACCGCGCCTGGGCGGACTGGATCTCCGCGCTGCTCGCCGACGCCGGCTACCGCGTCGTGCCGCGCGACCTCGGGGCCGGCGCCAACCCGCGCGAGGCCACCGGCCGCGGCATCGACTCCGCGTACCGGACCGTCGCCCTGCTGTCCGCCGCCTACCTGCAGTCCCCGCAGGCCCAGGCGCTGTGGGACCGCACCGTGCTCGCCGACCCGGCCGGCGCCCGCCGCCAGCTCATCCCCGTCCGGGTCTCCGACGTGCGCCTCAACGCGCCCTACAACAGCCGCAACCCGGTCGACCTGATCGGCCGCGACGAACAGGCCGCCGCCACCGTCCTGCTGCGCGCCCTCGGCCGCACCGAGACCGAACTGCCCGACCGCACCCCCGGCGCGCCGCGCTTCCCCGGCACCAAGCCCACCTACTGGGAAGTCCCGCAGCGCAACCACTCGTTCACCGGCCGGGTCAAGGTCCTCGACGACCTGCGCGCCCAACTCGCCGGCGGCACCACCGCCGTGCTGCCGCCGCCGCAGACCCTGTACGGCCTCGGCGGCGTCGGCAAGACCCAGGTCGCGCTGGAGTACGCGCACCGCTACATGTCGCACTACGACCTGGTGTGGTGGATCGACGCGGAGCAGAGCGAGAACGTCGCGGTCGGCCTCGCCGAACTCGCCGGACGGCTCGGCCTGCGGGTCGGCGAGAACGTCAACGAGGCCGCCCAGTCCGCCCGCGACGCGCTCCGCCAGGGCCTGCCCACGCCCAACTGGCTGCTGATCTTCGACAACGCCGACGAGCCCGGCGAGATCCGCCGGTTCTTCCCCGACGGCCCCGGCCACATCCTGGTCACCTCCCGCAACCAGGGCTGGTCCGGGCAGGCCGGCGTGCTCAACGTCGACGTCTTCGACCGCACCGAGTCCGTCGACCACCTCACCCGCCGGGTCCGCGGCCTGGTCCGCGCCGACGCCGACCGGGTCGCCGACGCCGTCGGCGACCTGCCGCTCGCCGTCGAGGTCGCCGCCGCCTGGCTGGAGACCACCCGCACCCCCGTCGACACCTACGTCAGCCAGCTCAAGGCCGAGGCCACCAAGGTGCTCGCCGCCGGCGAGACCCCCGTCGACTACCCCACCCCCGTCGGCCTCACCTGGAACGTCTCCATCACCCGGCTCCGCGAACAGTCCCCCGCCGCCGTCCGGCTGCTGGAACTCTGCGCGTTCTTCGCCCCCGAGCCGATCTCGCTCAAGCAGTTCTTCTTCTCCGAGCAGATGCGCCTCGCGCTCTACCCCTACGACGAGGAACTCACCGACACCTTCCTGCTCGGCAAGGTGCTGCGCGCCGTCAGCCGCTACGCCCTCGCCAAGACCGACGCCGGCTCCGACTCCTTCCAGGTCCACCGGCTGGTCCAGGCCGTCGTCCGCAGCGGCATGAGCGACAGCGAGCGCAACACCGCCATGCACCAGGTGCACCGCATCCTGGTCAACGCCCGCCCGTCCCGCGGCGACACCGACGACCCCGCCAACTGGCCCACCCTGGAAGCCATCTGGCCGCACCTCACGCCCTCCCGGGCCCAGGACTGCGACGAGAAGGACGTCCGCGAGATGCTCATCGACCGCGTCCGCTACCTGTGGAAGCGCGTCGACCTCGACCAGGCCCTGCAACTCGGCCGCCAGCTCGACGCCAGCTGGACCGGCCGGGCCGAAGCCGAGACCGACCCCGGCGAGCAGCGCCTGTGGCGGCGCCAGATCTACAGCCTGCGCTTCCAGGTCGCCAACGTGCTGCGCTCCCAGGGCTTCTACAACGACTCCCTGGCGCTCAACCAGGAGACCCTGGACGGTCAGCGCGAACTCCTCGGCGACCACCACCCGTACGCCCTGATGACCGCCAACTCGATGGCCGCCGACCTGCGCTACCTCAACCGCTTCCAGGAAGCCCTCACCCTGGACCAGGACACCTTCAACCAGTTCATCGAACTCTTCGGCGAGGACGACCCGCGCACCCTGTCGGTCGCCAACAACCTCGCCATCGACCACCGCCTGGTCGGCAACAGCGTCGCCGCCCGCGACCTCGACCAGGACACCGTCGAACGCCGCTCCGCCGTCCTCGGCGCCCGCCACCCCTACACCCTCAGCTCCAAGTCCAACCTGGCCCGCGACCTGCGCGAAATGGGCGACTACAAGGGCTCCGCGGAACTGCTCCGCGAAGTCACCGAGACCTTCGCCGCGGTCGACGCCTCCGGCCTGCCCGAGGAACTGCGCAACGCGAAGTCGCTCGCCGTCTCGCTGCGCCGCGCCGGACAGTACGCCGAGGCCCGCGAACTCACCGAACGCACCTACGAACGCTACGTCGACCTGTACGGCCCCGAGTTCCCCGACGCACTGGCCTGCCGGCTCAACCTCGCCGCGGACTTCAGCGCCGCCGGCGACAAGGAGACCGCCCGCGACATCGCCACCGACGCCTACGAGGGCCACCGGCGGCTGCTCGGCGACGAACACCCCTTCACCTTCGCCTGCGAGAACAACCTCGGCATCTACCTGCGCGGCTCCGGCGACACCGACGGCGCCGTCCAGCACGGCCGCTCGGCCGTCGACGGACTCACCCGGGTCCTCGGCGCCGACCATCCCTTCACCCTCAACGCCGTCATCAACCTCGCCAACGCGCTCGCCGAGAACCGGCAGCTCGACGAGGCCGAGACGCTCGGCCGCAGCGCGTACGACGGCCTCGCCGCGAGGTACGGGGCCACCCACCCCGACACCCTGGTCTGCCAGGCCAACCTCGCCGTCACCCTCCGCGCGGCCGGCCGCCGCAGCGAGGCGGAGAGCCTGCGGATGCAGGCGGTGGCCGCACTCGTCGAACTCTTCGGCGAGGAGCACCCGTCGGTCGTCGCGGCCCGCAGCTGGCAGCGCAGCAACCGGGATCTGGAGCCGCAGCCGCTCTAGGCTGCGCAAGCCGAGGGGCGCGAAAACAGGGGCGCTGGGGGTACCCCCAGCGCTCCCGGTTTCGCACCCTCACAGTTCCCCGCGCCCCTGTCAGTGCATCTCTGTTCAGCTGCTCGCGGCCCAGCGGATCGCGTCCGTCATCTCCTTCAGGGACCCGAAGTGCGCGGCGCCGGGCTCCAGGTAGAGCTGGGCGGCGGGGATGTGGTCGGCGAGCCAGGCGGAGTGGCCGACGGGGGAGAACTTGTCGTCCGCGCCGTGCCAGATGCGGACCGGGATGCGGATGGCGTCGACGGCGAAGCCCCAGTCGGCGATGAAGGCGAGGACGTCGTCGATCCAGCCGTCGGCGCCGTAGCGGAAGGCCTGGCGGTAGGTGGACTGGAGCATCCGGCGGATGCCGATGTCGGCGACCACGGTGCGGTCCGGCGGGGTGAGTTCGGGGACCAGGTTGCGGATGAGCTGGGCGGGGTCGCGGCGGATCACCTGGGAGCGGACCTGGAACGGGCCGGCGATCCGGGGTTGGCCCAACTCGGCCTGGCGGAAGGCGCGTTCGTTGGAGGGGGTCATGCCGGCGAACCAGTCCAGGCCGTCCGCGTCGCGCGGGGCGAGGCAGACCTGGGTGGCGGCCCGGACCACCCGGTCGGGGAGCAGCGCGGCGCAGGCGAGCGCGTGCGGGCCGCCGCCGGAGCGGCCGACCACGGCGAAGCGGTCGAGGCCGAGGGCGTCGGCGATGGTGGCGACGTCGTCGGCGGCGTTGCGGACCCGGCGGCCGGGCAGCCGGGTGGAGTCGCCGTAGCCGGGGCGGTCGAAGGAGATCAGCCGGACCCGCATCCGGGCCAGGACGGCGCTGCGCGGGGCGGGGCCGACCCGGCTGCCGGGGGTGCCGTGGAGCAGGAACACCGGCCTGCCGGAGGGGTCTCCGGACGTCTCCACCGCGAGGACGCCCCCGTCCGGTGTGTCGATCCTTCGGGTGGCCACGCGGTGCCTCCAGGTCAGCTGGGAATGTCCAGGCTGCGCACCTCGCGGCGCGCCTGCCAGGTGGTGTGCTCCCGGGAGATGGCGTCCTCGGCGTCCCGGGCGAGTCGCGCCCAGTTCTCCTCGGCGTCCGGGGCGGACAGGTCGACGGCCGCCAACTGGGCTTCGACCTTGGAGAGTTCGGCGGCAGCGAGGGTGTAGGCGGCGGCCTGCGGGCGGTACTGGCGGAGCTGGGCCCAGGCCGAGATGGAGGCGGCGACGGCGGAGATCGCGCCGAGCGCGTCGAAGCTGAACTGGCCGAGTGCGCGCAGTACGGCGAGCAGCAGGCCGGCGGCGGGCAGCACGATGGCGAGCCGGCCGACCCGGCGGGTGGCGTTGCGGCACTGGATGGCCTTGGCCTGGTACCACTCGCGCTGGCTGTGCACCCGCTCGCGCAGGTAGATCTCGCGGCGGACCGGCAGCGGCTGGTCGCGCAGCCGTTCCATGGTCTCGGTGATCTGCGGGTGCCGGGCCGGGGCGCGCCAGGTGCGGAGCTCCTCGGCGACTCCCGGGGTGACCCGGTCGGTGTCGAACTCGCCGAGGATGTTGGCGAGTTGGATGTCGTACAGGCGTTCGGCGTCGGGGAGTTTGCGGGGCGGCGGCTGGTAGGAGTCGGCGCGCACCGCGTACTTCCACACCAGGGTCTTGACGGACTCGGCGACCGCCCGGCCGTCGTACCAGAGCCGCTGCGGGTTCTGCCAGGCGACGGTGACGGCGATGAGCAGCGCGCCGAGGTAGGCGGCGGCGGCGAGCCAGGCCCACAGCGGGCCGTCGGCGGAGCCCGCGAAGGCCGCGCCGACCAGCAGCAGCAGCTCCCACCGGGACAGCGCCACCGCCCGGGCCTGGCCCTGCAGGGACGCGCCGTCGGCGGCCCAGAACAGCCGCGGCAGCAGGTCCTGCTCCCGTACGAAACCGATCGAACGCCCCGCTCCAGTTGCCATTCCCGCCCCCGCAGCGCCGTCTCACCGGTCTCGGGAGTCCTTCCCAGTGCCGGTCGAACTTACGCGACCGGCACCGGAGTTGGCCGAATGGGCGGGGTTGCGCCGGGGGCGCGGAGCGGTCGGCGGGCGGTCACCAGGCGTAGAAGATGCGGTCCGCGTTGTCGGCGATCACCTTGTTGTTCCACTCGGTGCCGCCGTCCACGTTGCCGGAGCGGAACAGCGGCGGGGTGATGCCGCGGTCGGCGAGCTTGGCGGTGGCGGACGCCATCACGGACTGCATCAGCGCGCTGGTCACGATGGTGGAGACCGGTCCGAACGGGGCGCCCGCGCCGGGGTGGTCCAGCTCGCCGTCGCCGGGGGCGATCTTGCTGTCCAGGACGACGTCGCAGTTGTCCTTGAGGTAGGTGCCGGACGGGTGGTTGGAGCTCACCGCGGCCGGATACGCCAGCGAGGTCACACCGATCACCTTCAGGCCGCGGTCGCGGGCGTGCCGGGCGAGTTCGACCGGCATCACCTGGCGGCCGGACAGCGAGATCAGGAACAGCAGGTCGCCGCTGCGCGCGGGCGTCAGGTCGAGGGTGGTGGTGGCCAGCCCCGAGACCCGCTCCAGCGCACTGCCCAGGTGTGCGGGCATCACGTTCACGCCGGTCATTCCGGGGACGTTGAGCAGGTTCATCACCACCAGGCCGCCGGCCCGGTAGACCACGTCCTGGGCGGCCAGTGAGGAGTGCCCGGCGCCGAACGCGAAGATCCGCCGGCCGTGCTCGACCGCGTCGGCCAGCAGCTCGGCCGCGGCGTCGATGTTCCCGACCTCCTCGGCGCGGAGCCGCTCCAGGTGGGCCACAGCGGCGTCCAGGTACCGGCCGACCAGTTCGGTCATCTCGTGCTCCGTCCGAGCGGGGGCGGTCCGGTGGCCCGGGCCGCGGTGGGGGAAGGCTACGGCGTGCACGGTGGCCCCTGCCGCGCCCGGCTGTCAACCGTCGCGCGGGGCGTCCGACGGCCCGCGGCGGCCCGGGCACAACGACGCAGCGCACCTGGTTGTCATCTCCGTACGTCAGAATTGGCGGTGAGGACACCGAAGAACGGAGCCAGGGGCGATGTCAGGGCTTATCGACACCACTGAGATGTACCTCCGCACCATCCTGGAGCTGGAGGAAGAAGGCATCACCCCGATGCGCGCCCGGATCGCCGAGCGGCTGGAGCAGTCCGGCCCGACAGTGAGCCAGACGGTGGGCCGGATGGAGCGCGACGGCCTGCTCCAGGTCGCCGAGGACCGGCACCTCGAACTCACCGAGGACGGC
>NZ_BMRI01000011.1:194923-202333 GCF_014648555.1 Kitasatospora griseola | reverse complement strand
CGCCGGCTGGCCGTGCGGGTGATGCGCAAGCACCGCATCGCCGAGTGCCTGCTGGTGGACGTGATCGGCCTGGAGTGGGAGCAGGTCCACGAGGAGGCCTGCCGCTGGGAGCACGTGATGAGCGAGACGGTCGAGCGCAAGGTGCTCGCCATGCTCGGCCACCCCACCCAGTCCCCGTACGGCAACCCGATCCCGGGTCTGGACGAGCTCGGCGACACCAAGGCCGAGGGCGAGGGCTACGACGCCGGGCTGGTGACGCTGGAGTCGGTGGCCGGCAAGGACGGCGCGGACGTGGTGGTGCGCCGGATCGGCGAGCCGATCCAGACCGACGGCGAGCTGATGCGCACCCTGCGCCGTGCGGGCGTCCGCCCCGGCGCGACAGTGCGGGTCGCCCCGGCGGCCGGCGGCGTGCTGGTCGGCACCGGCGACGGCGCGGCCGAGCTCGGCAAGGAGATCGCCGCGCACGTGTTCGTCGCCCAGGCATAGCCGACCCGCCCGCCCGGGGGTGCGGAACGGGGGCGCGGAACGGGGGTGCGGAACGCGCCTCGGGGCCCGGTGTCCCCGCACCGGGCCCCGCGCGTTCCCCCCGACTCCCCTCCGTTCCCTCCCCGATCCCCCGCCGTCCCTCCCTGATCCCCCGTGCCGCCGCGTTCGGCTTCCCCGACCGAACGCCCTCCCGGCAGCCCCCCACGCTCTCGGCCCGACCGCTCCTTCCGCTCCACCGACCCGCTCCACCGACCCTGTGCCGACGCTGAGGATGATCCCCCCGGCAACCGCGGCCAACCCTTGAGCGCCGTCACCCGATCGATGGGCTTGTCCTGCTGACCTGCGGGTATGACCACTCGTTTCCGGAAGATCACGCTCCGGACAGTCGGCGGGCCTCACACGGCGGCGGTCTCCCGCTGGACGAGGCGCGGGGCCGACGGGTCGCGCCGACAGGCGTACGCCAGCGGGCTCACCAGCTCCACCGCGTCCGGCAGCCACCGGTTCAGCAGCGTCGGCGGCCGGGCCCACAGCGCGGTGGCGTGCCCGCCGAACCGGGACGGCGGCGCCACCAGCCAGTCGCCCTCGCCGCGCGCCACCAGGTCCAGCCCGTCCGAGGTGCAGCCGATCTGCCGCAGCAGCTCGGGCAGCTTGGCGACCGCGCCCGGCAGCACCAGGAAGTGCAGCCGCCGCCCGCTGCGCCCCCGGGCGGCCGGCGCGGCCACCACCGGGCCGAGCGGCAGCCCCATCCGCTCCATCCGGGCCAGCGCCAGGCAGCCCGCCACCTCCGGCACGTCCAGCACGTCGAACGCCCGCCCGGTGGGCAGCAGGATCGAGGCCTCCGGGCGCTCCGTCCACCACCCGCGCACCACCGCGGACCCCACGCTGGCCAGCAGCCCCCAGTCCGCGCCCACCGGGTGTGCGCCGGGGAGCGCGCAGCCCGGATCGCCGCAGGAGCAGCGGACGGCCGCGCCGTCGCCGTCGAGCAGCCACGTTCCTGGGACCACCTCCCAATGGCGTTCCTCGGCACAGCGGACGGCCTCGGCCAGCAGGGACGTCGGATCGGGTTGGGGGTCTTGGGGGGCGTTGTCCACGTGGAGCACAACTACCGTCCGTGAGTGGGGGTTACGGGCCGCCGCCGAGCGATTCGAACGGGGCGCACGTTGTCACCCGGGACGGTGATCCTGGTCGGAACCCCCCGTCGCAGCAGGGGCGGTAACGGGCGCAGTGGGGGCGCACAGGGGCATTCATCAGGGCGCGTGGGGAGTGGGTACGTCACCGTGGGTATTCCGCATGGTGTTGCACAGTCGTCGCCCTCCGGTCGGGTCCGGACGGCGTTGGGGAGGCGGAAAAATCCCATGGCCGCGAGACCGCTCGTCGCACGAGAGCCGAACGAACGTCTGCAGCAGCTGATCCAGGAGGCGGGCTGCTCCAATGCGGGCCTGGCCCGCCGGGTCAACCTCTGCGGAGCCGAGCACGGGCTCGACCTGCGATACGACAAGACGTCCGTCGCCCGCTGGCTGCGCGGGCAACAACCCCGCGGGCAGGCGCCCGCCGTCATCGCCGAGGCCCTCGGCCGCAAACTCGGCCGCGGCGTCACCGTGGACGAGATCGGCATGGCCGACGGCAAGAGCCTCAGCTCCGCCGTCGGACTCCAGTTCGCGCCCAGCCTGGGCACCGCGCTGGAGCAGATCTGCGAACTGTGGCGCAGCGACGTCGGCAAGCGCGACTTCCTGGCCGGCACCACCGTCGCCGCCTCCGCCCTGGTCGAACCCAGCCGGGACTGGCTGATCACCCCGCCCGACCCGGTGGTCGCCCGCACCGGCGGCACCCGGGTCGGCCTCGCCGACGTCGCGGCGATCCGGGCCACCACCCAGATGCTGGTCGACCTCGACCACCGGTTCGGCAGCGGCCACGTCCGCCCCGTCGTGGTGCACTACCTGAACAGCGTGGTCTCCGGCTTCCTCGGCGGCTCCTACCGCGACGAGACGGGCCGTCAACTCTTCGGCGCCGTCGCCCGGCTGACCGAACTCGCCGGCTACATGGCGGTCGACACCGGCCAGCCCGGCCTGGCCCAGCGCTACTACATCCAGGCGCTGCGCCTCGCCCAGGCCGCCGACGACCGCGGCTACGGCGGCTACGTGCTGGCCGCCTCGATGAGCCACCTCGCCGCGACCCTCGGCAACCCCCGGGAGATCGCCCAACTCGCCCGCGCCGCCCAGGAAGGCGCCCGCACGGTGGCCACCCCCACCGCGATGGCGATGTTCTACGCCGCCGAGGCCCGCGGACACGCCCTGCTCGGCGACGCGTACGCCTGCGAGGCGGTCGCCGCGAAGGCGCTCGCCGCGATGGAGCGCCGCAACCCCGTCGACGACCCGGACTGGATCGTGCACTTCGACGAGGCCTACCTGGCCGACGAGTTGGCGCACTGTCACCGGGACCTCCAGCAGGGCGAGCGGGCCGAGCACTACGCCCGCACCGCGCTCGAACTGCACCCCGCGCACCGGGTCCGCCGGCGCGCCGTCGACCTGGTGCTGCTCGCCACCGCCCAACTCCAGCAGCGCGACCTCGAACGCGCCTGCGAGACCGGCACCGAGGCGGTCCGGCTGCTCAGCGGGCTGCGCTCGAACCGGGGCGTGGAGTACCTGGACGACTTCCGCACCAGGCTGGAGCCGTACCGGGGCCACCGGGCGGTCCGCGAGTTCCACGCCCGGATGGACGGGGAGGCCGCGTAGCGGGCGGGTACGGGCGGTGCTGGTCGGCACGATCGGGGCGGGGCGGACGTTCGTGAAGCAATAGCACAGAACAACGGCCCGCGTAGTCACCTGTGCCGGTGAACCGGTAGCGTGGCCTCGCAGTTGTGGTCCGTCGTCAGCAACCCCGACGGGGCAACCGAAAGGCCCGGGATCCCGGTGCCGTGCACAGGTGAGGTAATCGCGTTGAGCCAGCGCCGCTCGTATCCGAACTCCGGCGACTTCAATCTGGACGACCTGTTCCGGCCGGAGCCCGCCACGGACGGTCAGGGCACCCCGGTGCAGGCCGCGCAGCCCCCGTACGCCCAGCCACAGCCGCAGCCCCCTGTTCCGCAGCAGCAGTCCGCCCCGCCGCTGGGGCAGAGCGGCAGCCCCGAGTACTGGGGCGCGGCGCCGGGGGCGCCGGCGGCTCCGGTCCCGCAGGAGGACGCCGGAGCCACCCAGTACCTGCCGCCCTACCCGGCCGGCGACCCGTCCGTGGCCGCCGCGCCGAACGCGCCGACGCAGCTCGGATTCCCGCAACAGGGCTACGCCGCACAGACGTTCGGCGGACAGCAGCAGTACCCGACGCCCGCCCCTGTGCAGCAGCCGAGCTACGGCGGCGCGTACGGCGCGGTCCCGCCCCAGCAGCAGCAGTACCCGAGCGCGCCGGAGCCCGGGTACGGCGGGCCCGCGAACGGCGGCGACCGCCGCAAGCCCAACACCAAGGTGCTGATCGGCGCGGGCGTGGCCGGTGTCGCGGTGATCGCGGTGCTGATCGGCGTGCTCGCCGGTGGCGGTGGCGGTGGCGACGACAAGACCAAGGACCAGTCCAAGGCCAAGACCACGACCAGCCAGCAGCCGTCCGCACCGGCCGGCGGCGGGGACGGCGCGGTCAGCCCCGCGATGAAGGCGCAGGCGCAGGCGATGTCCGACCTGCTCGGCACCGCGAGTGCGAGCCGCAGCTCGGTCGTCAACGCCGTCACTGCCGTCGGCAAGTGCCAGACCCTGCCGGACGCGCAGGCCGCGCTGACGGCGGCGGCCTCGCAGCGGCAGGACCTGCTGAAGAAGCTCGGCGACCTGAAGGTCGATCAGCTCGCCGACGGCGCCAAGCTGGTGGAGCAGCTGCAGAAGGCCTGGCAGGCGTCCTCCACCGCCGACTCCGAATACGCCCTGTGGGCCGGGGACCTGGTCGCGGGGTGCGATGCGGGCAAGGCGAAGGACAACGACCACTACCGCAACGGCAACACCGCGAGCGGCTCCGCCACGACGGCGAAGGAGCAGGCCGCGGGGCTGTGGGGGGCGATCGCGTCGAAGACGGGGCTCCCGAACAAGGGCGCGAGCGAGCTGTAGCGGGGCGCGCGGGGAGACTCGCGCGAGCAGGCGGGCGCGAAGACAGGGGCGCTGGGGGTACCCCCGGGCGAAGCCGAGGGGGCGGAACTGCGCGACAAGCGCCAACCTGTCCGTGAGGTCGCGATCAATGGCAAGTCATTGCCTGCCTCGCGATCTTGCGGCGGGTGCCTTCCGCTGCGCGCAGTTCTCCCCCAGCCCTGGCGGGCCGGGAGGTACCCCCACGCGCCCCTGTCTTCGCGCCCCGCCTGCGTCTCGCGCTCCCCGCGTTCAGCCGGCGAGGATCGTGCGGACGTCTGTGAAGCCCTGGTGTTGCTCCGTCAGGCGGCCGTTGCGGACCTGCTGGAAGGTGACGGAGGTGTTCACCAGCCGGGGGGAGTCGGCGGTGGGGAGCATGTTGGTGACGCCCCAGCCGAGGGGCGGGGTGGTGCCGGCGGTGTCGATGGGGTCGCCGCTGTCGAGGACGGTCTGCAGGGCCTTCGCGGTGAGCGGGCGGGACGGGTCGACGCGGCCGGCGGCCTGGCGCAGGACGGTGTAGGCGACCCAGGTGGTCTGGACGCCGGGGTCGGAGACGTCGATGGTGGTGCCGTTGCCGTAGGTGCGGACGGTGGCGCGCAGGTTGTCCCAGACGGGGGAGCTCTCGGCGGGGAACCAGCCGGTGGCGTACGCGCCGCGCAGCGGGCCGTTGTCGCCGCCGGTGGAGTCGACCACGGACTGCTGGAAGGAGCCGATGACCGAGGCGAGTTGGGTGTTCCTGGGGTTGGCGCGGCGGTAGGGGTCGAGCAGGTTGCCGGTGGGTTCGGCGCCGAGGGCGGAGAGCACGCAGTTGCCGGGGCGGTCGTCGCCGATGGCCCGTCGGGTGTAGGGGGAGTAGTCGTTGGACTTCTCGGGGGCCTTGATGTCGGTGACCTTGATGCCGGTCTGCTTGACGGCGGTGTTGAGGTAGCTGACCAGGGCGTCGCCGGCCCGGCTGTCGGGGCGGATCAGGGCGATCTGCTTGCAGCCGGCTTCGATCAGCTGGCGTCCGCTGCCCGCGACGAGGGCGGGGGTGCCGCCGTTGACGGGGTAGGAGAGCGGGCTGCTGAACTCGGGCGTGGAGAGGCCGTAGCCGCCGATGAACGGGATGCCGGCCGCTTCCAGGACGGGGATGAAGTTGCTGCCGTACTGGCTGGCGGAGCCGACCACGGCGACGGCGTGGGCGTTGACGGCCTGGTCGGCGCAGGCGGTGGCGCCGTCGGTGGTGTCGTGCTCGTTGCAGGTGAGGATGTGGACCTTGCGGCCGCCCAGGCCGTCGTGCGCGTTCAGGTCGCGGCCGATGGCTTCGGCGAGGGCGGTCATGCCCGGCCGGTCGGCGGCGCCGGTGCCGGCGGGGGCGAAGGTCATCACGGTGACGTCGCGGGCGGTGGAGTCGGCGGCGGCCGGGCCGCCGCAGGCGGTGGCGGAGAGCAGGGCGGGCAGCACCAGGCCGGCGGCGAGAGCGGCGGTGGTGGTGCGACGGCCGCTGACGGCGGGTGACGGGTGGGGGGTTCCGGTCCGCGTCATGGTGCGCTGTTCCTCCCTGGACACTGCGGGGACTGACCCGTGCTCCGTTGCGCAGGTTCGGCGGGTCAAGGGTGGTCGCGGCCGCACACGGCGAGAGGGACGCGATGTGAACGGACCGCCAACGGGGAAGGAACTCCGGGCGCGTGGATGTGATGACGCGTGTGGAACGGGGTCGGTGGAGGAACGTACGATCGACTCCCGTGTCCGACAGCGTGGATTCTCCGTACCGTTCTGCCCGAAACCCTTCTCGTCCGGGCGGCCGCTCCAGCACGATGGGCGTCATGCCCCTGACTGACCTGCCTTGGTGGCGCTGGCGCGCCCGGATCCGTTCGGCGTTGCACATGCTTTCCGATCCCGGCTTCCAGCGGACGGCCTGGTTGGACGGGCACGGGCAGGGCGGCTACGGGGATCTCTCCGACGCGGTGTACCGGCTGGTCGAGGACAGCTGGCTGGACCGCTGGTCGGCGGAGAAGTACGTGGGCTCGGTGTTCCGGGACTCCGCGGAGGCGGTCGCGGTGGACGCCGCGGTGCTGCGGGTGCTGCGGATCGTGCACCAGGTCGGCGAGGACGCCCCGGCGGCCGTCTACCTCGGGCACCAGGAGTGGCCGGAGGCGGTGCAGGCGGCGCGCGAGGCGCACCACCGGCTGGCCGCCAACGACGGCACGGATCCGGACCTGCCGCCGTCCACGCTGGCCGAGTTGCGGCAACTGACCGCGCACGGCTGAGCGCCGGGGCGGAAGCGTGGTCTCGGGTGGCGGGCGGTGACCGCGCGGCCGGGGGATTTGTGCCAGGCTGGGCGGTCCGTCCGCACCAGAGCCGAGAAACGGGACCCCGAGACATGGCCGAGACTGCCCACTCCCAGTACGTTCTGACGCTGTCCTGCCCGGACAAGCAGGGCATCGTGCACGCGGTCTCCAGCTACCTGTTCATGACCGGCTGCAACATCATCGACAGCCAGCAGTACGGCGACGCCGGCACCGGGCTGTTCTTCATGCGGGTGCACTTCTCGGCCGAGGAGCCGGTGTCGGCGGAGAAGCTGCGGGCGTCGTTCGCCGCGGTCGGCGCCTCGTTCCGGATGGACTGGCAGATCCACGAGGCCGCGGAGCGGATGCGGGTGCTGCTGATGGTCTCCAAGTTCGGGCACTGCCTGAACGACCTGCTGTTCCGGACCCGGATCGGGGCGCTGCCGGTGGAGATCGTCGGGGTGGTCTCCAACCACCCGGACTTCCGGGAGCTGACCGAGTCCTACGGCGTCCCGTTCCACTACCTGCCGGTCGCCAAGGACGCCAAGGCGCAGGCCGAG
>NZ_BMRI01000011.1:185214-194894 GCF_014648555.1 Kitasatospora griseola | reverse complement strand
CAGCAGCTGCTGGAGCTGGTCGACCGGGAGCGGGTCGAGCTGGTGGTGCTGGCCCGCTACATGCAGGTGCTGTCGGACGCGCTGTGCAAGGAGCTGTCCGGCCGGGTGATCAACATCCACCACTCGTTCCTGCCGAGCTTCAAGGGCGCCCGGCCGTACCACCAGGCGCACGCCCGGGGTGTGAAGTTGATCGGCGCGACCGCGCACTACGTCACCGCCGACCTGGACGAGGGTCCGATCATCGAGCAGGAGGTCGCCCGGGTCACCCACGACGTGACGCCGGAGCAGCTGGTGGCGCTCGGTCGGGACGTCGAGTGCCAGGCGCTGGCCCGTGCGGTGAAGTGGCACAGCGAGCGGCGGGTGCTGCTGAACGGCACCCGGACCGTGGTGTTCGCCTGACGGGTGGTCGGCGGGTGTCCGGCGGCGCTGTTCGAGGGCCGCTGGACATATGTAGGAAGGGTGGTTCCGCTCGTGGCGGCCCGGTGGTGACGGGGCGTGGGGAGTACGGTCGGGAGTACCCGCGGCAGCGGTGCCGCCGACCGGTCGTGCGAACCCCGGCAGGGTGAGCGGGACAGTATGCACCGAGACATCCCCCGAACGCTGGAATATGCCCGAAGCTCTTGCTGCGACCTGGTCCCGGAATCATTCTGGGGCGTATTCGTGTCGATGCCATGGGCAGTGCGGATCGGCGGCCTCCCCGAGGCGCGGCCGACCGGACCGGCGGGATCAAGCGGGCCGAATACCGAGTGCGGGTGGTGGAACGGTGCAGGTACTTCAGGTACAGCTGGCGGTCCAGGCGGATCCGGCCGAGGTCTCACGGGCCCGGCGCTGGGTGCGGGCCCGACTGCAGGCGGGCGGGCTCGATCCGGACTCGGCGGTCGCCGAGACGCTGGTCCTGGTGGTCTCCGAGCTGGTCACCAACGCGGTGGTGCACACCGGCTGTCCGGCGGTGCTGCGGCTGCTGATGCCGGCCGGCCCGGACGCCCCGCCGGGGCTCCGGGTGGAGGTTGCGGACGCCAGCTGCGCCGCCCCCGCCCCGCGGCACGCCGGGGCCGACGCGGAGGCCACCAACGGGCGCGGCCTGGAACTGGTGGAGCTGCTGTGCGAGCGCTGGGGCTGGTACCCGGACGGCTCCGGCAAGCGGGTGTGGTGCGAGATCGGCCCGGCCGTGGCGGTGTGCGAACGGGCGGCGCAGCCGGTCGCCTCGGCGCGCTGAACGCGGGTCGGCAGGTTCGGGTGTGCCACGTGTGCGCTGTTCGCGCCCCGGGTGATCCATCTGAATTTCCGACAACCCATTGACGTGACGTATCCGACTGATCACTCTTGGGTGCGGCGTTTCGTTGCGAGGGGACGCCGAGGGAGTCCGGGCGGTGCCGACACTCAGGGGGTCGTTGGCCGCTCCGCCCGGAACCTCGGCGAGATCGGAACGCCGGGCGTCACGGCTTCAGGGCCCGGACGCCGACCCGGACGGCGGCCCGCCGTGCCGTGCTCGGGGCGCGCACGGCGGGCCGCCGTCCGACCAGTTGCCGGTCGGACGCCGCATCGTGACCCAAAATCACTGGAAACCAGTGGTGGTCTGGACCAAAACTGTCGAACGTGACCGCACCAGAACTCCACACCGCCCCCACCCCGCGCGTCAGCATCCCCGCCGGTCCCGCCATCTGGTCGGGCAACTTCCGGCTCTACTTCACCGCCCGCTCGGCCGGCCTGCTGAGCGACGCGATGCTCCCCGTGGCCGTCACCACCGGACTGCTCACCTCCGGGCACTCGGCCTCCACGGTCGGCTACGCGATGGCCTTCCTGCTCGCCCCGTTCGCCGGCCTGGTGCTGGTCGGCGGCGTCCTCGCGGACCGGTTCACCGCCCGCCGACTGATGATCTTCGCCGACCTGCTCAACCTCACCACCCGGGTCCTGCTCGCGGTGCTGTTCTTCCGCGGCATCGACCAGCTCTGGCAGCTGTACCTGCTGCTCGCGCTGGCCGGCACCGCCGCCGCCATGTTCCAGCCCGGCGCCGCCTCCACCGTCCCGCTGGTGGCCCGCGACGTGCAGGGCGCCAACGGCATCCTGCGGATATCCGAGGCGCTCACCACCCTGGCCGGCCCGCCGCTGGCCGGCCTGCTGGCCGCCGCCTCCACCGGCTGGGTGATGGTCATCGCCGGCGTGATGTACGCGATCAGCGCCAGCACGCTGCTGGCGCTGCGGCTGGGCCCGGTCCCCGCGCCGCCGCCCGGCGACAGCCTGTGGAAGAACCTGGTCGAGGGCTGGCACGAGTTCCGCGCCCGCAGCTGGATGTGGGGCGTCATCGTGATCTGGATGATCTTCACGGTGCTCTCCTGGGGCCCGCTCACCCCGCTGCTGGGCTCGCTGGTGGTGCCCGCCCACGGCGCCACCGTGTTCGGCGTCCTGAACGGCATGTTCGGCGCCGGCACCGTGATCGGCGGCCTGATCGCGATCCGTCTCAAGCCCGTCCGCCCGCTCGCCGCCGGCGCGTTCGCCGTCCTGGTCTTCCCCCTCCAGCAGTTCGCGCTCGCCTTCGACCTGCCCTGGCCGGTCCTCGGCGCGGCCATGCTGATCTCCGGAATCGGCATCAGCTTCTGGGGCGTCATGTGGGCCACCAGCGTGCAGACCCAGGTCCCCGGCGAGGTCCTCAACCGCATCCACGCGTACGAAGTGGCCGGATCCGTCTGCATGTTCCCGCTCGGCTCCGCGCTGGCCGGCCCCGCCATGGAGACCTTCGGCGCCCAGCACGTCCTGGTGGTCGGCGGCATCGTCACCGTGCTGACCGCCGCCGCCCTGCTGCTCAGCCCGCCCATCCGCGGCCTGCGCCGGGTCCCCGACGCCGGACCGGTCGCCGGCGGGCACTGAAGTCGTCCGGATCTTGCGGGCGGATGGCAGCAAACCCCGTCGTGCGGGCGGGGCCGGGAACCGCAGACTCGGCGGGTGAACGAACTCACCACCACGCCCGTCGCCGACCCGGCCCCGCCCCGTCCCGCCCCGCGCCTGCACTACGGCTGGATCGTCGCCGCCGTCTCGCTGGTCGTCCTGGTCGGCTCCGCCGGCTTCCGCTCCGCGCCCGGCCTGATGATGGACGCCCTGCACAACGAGTTCGGCTGGTCGCACGCCACCATCTCCAGCGCCGTCTCCGTCAACCTCACCCTCTACGGCCTCACCGCCCCGTTCGCCGCCGCCCTGATGGACCGCTTCGGCGTCCGCCTGGTGGTGGTCTGCGCGCTGCTCACCATCTCCGTCGGCGCCGGGCTCACCGTCCTGATGACCGCCCCCTGGCAGCTGATCCTCTGCTGGGGCGTCCTGGTCGGACTCGGCAGCGGCTCGATGGCCGGCGCGTTCGCCACCACCATCTCCGGACGCTGGTTCCAGGCCCGGCAGGGACTGGTCACCGGTGTGCTCACCGCCGCCGGCGCCGCCGGGAACCTGATCTTCATGCCGCTGCTCGCCGCCCTGGTCGAGAACCACGGCTGGCGCACCGCGGTGGTGGTGATCTCGCTCGCCGCCACCGCCGTCGCCGTCCCCGTGCTGATCCTGATGCGCGAACGCCCCGCCGACCTCGGCCTGCTGCCGTACGGGGCCACCGAGGCGCCCGCGCCGCCGGTGGTCGACGGCTCGGCGATCGCCCGCTCGCTGCGGGTGCTGCGCGACGCCGCCCGCAGCCGGGCGTTCTGGCTGCTCGCCGCGTCCTTCGCGATCTGCGGCGCGACCACCGCGGGCCTGGTCGGCACTCACTTCATCCCCGCCGCCCACGACCACGGCATGCCCGTCACCACCGGGGCCTCGCTGCTCGCCCTGATCGGGGTCTTCGACGTGGTCGGCACGATCGCCAGCGGGTGGTTCACCGACCGGTTCGACTCCACCCGGCTGCTCATCGCCTACTACGGTCTGCGCGGGCTCTCGTTGGCGATGCTGCCCTCGCTGTTCGGGGAGAGCCTGCGGCCGCCGATCCTCGCCTTCGTGATCTTCTACGGCCTGGACTGGGTCGCGACCGTGCCGCCGACCGTCGCGCTGTGCCGACGGCACTTCGGGGCGGACGCGCCGATCGTCTTCGGGTGGGTGCTGGCCGCGCACCAGGTCGGCGCGGCGATCGTGGCGGGGCTGGCGGGAGTGGCCCGGGACAGCTTCGGGAACTACGACGCGACCTGGTACGCGGCGGGGGCGTTGTGCGTGGTGGCGGTGGGGTGCTGTGTCGCGCTCAGGTCCTCAGGGGCTCGGGGAACGGCGAGGCCGAGTTGCTGACGGTCGAGGACAGCGGTTGGTCATGGCTGCGGCGGGTCTCAAGGCGGGGACCAGCAACGGCGGAACGCAAAGTGCCCTGTTGATCCTCCGCAGGCTTGGCCTCGCCGTTCTCCCCCAGCCCTGGCGGGCTGGGAGGTGCCCCCACGAGCCCCTGAGGCCCGGACGGTGTGAGGTCGTGCTTCACTGGGAGGGCCATTACCCCCTCGTGCCCTGTGGCGCGACCCGGCAGTGAAGGACGATCCCCGGTGAGCAGCAAGATCAACGCGACGCTCCGCTACACCTCGCTGCGGGCGAGCATCTTCCTGGCCTGCCTGCTGGTCGCGCTGCTGCTGGCCCATTTCGGGGTGATCCCGGTGGTCGGCGACCTGGGGCTGATCCTGGTGTTCGCGCTGGCGATGGTGGCGTCCGCGGCGATCAGCTACGTGGTGCTGAGCAAGCAGCGCGACGAGATGTCGGCGCAGATCGCGGACCGGATCGAGAACCGCAAGGTCCGTACCGCCGTTCGGGACGCCGCCGAGGACGAGGCGGACGACGCGGCCCGGGCCGCCGCCCGGCAGGCGCAGGCCGGCTGACGGCGTGTCGGACTCCGGGTCCGGCGAGGGGGCGCGACGGCGGCCGACCGGGCGGGACGTGGCCCGGCTGGCGGGAGTGTCGCAGGCGACCGTCTCGCTGGTGTTCTCCGGCAGCGCCGGGCACCGGGTCTCGGACGCCACCCGGCAGCGGATCCACGACGCCGCCCAGGAGCTGGGCTACCGCCCGCAGGCGGCCGGCCGGCAGTTGCGGCTGGGCCGCAGCGGCATGGTGCTGCTGGCGGTGCCGAACCTGCTCGGCCCGTTCTTCGGCCGGGTGCTGACGGGCGTGCACGAGGAGGCGGCCCGGCACGGTCTCTCGGTGGTGGTCTCCAGCGGCTGGGACGCGGCGACGCTCGCCGAAGCCGCTGCCGCGGGCCGTTTCGACGGCCTGCTGATCTGCTCCCCGGACGACAAGCAGCTCGGCGGCCTGCCCGCCGACACCGCGGCGGTGTTCCTGGACGCCGATCCGGCGGCCAACCCCGGCCGCCCCACCGTCGAGCTGGACCTGACCGCGGGCATGCGGGCCGCCGTCGACCACCTGGCGGAGCTCGGCCACCGGCGGATCGGCTACCTGCGCTCGGTGCACTCCGCGTACACCTTCCGGGTCCGGCAGGCGGCGTTCGCGGCGGCGTCCGCGGAGCTGGTCGTGCAGGAGCGGGCGGTCAGCCTGAACGAGGGCAACCGGGAGGCGGCGCGGGTGGCCCGGGAGCTGCTGGCCGGGCCGGACCGGCCGCGTGCGGTGGTGTGCGACGACGACGTGGTGGCGTCCGGGCTGTACCAGGCGGCGGACGAGTCGGGGCTGCGGATTCCCGGCGACCTGTCGGTGGTCGGGATGGACAACATCCCGGTGGCGGAGCTGCTCAGCCCGCCGCTGACCACCGTCGACCTGCCCGGCGAGCAGCTCGGCCGCACCGGCCTGGCCACCCTGGTGGCCCTGCTGGGCGGTGAACTGCCGCCGCCGACCGCCCCGTTGGCGACCTCTCTGGTGGTGCGGCGGTCCACCGCGCCGGCCTGAGCGCGGCTACTGCTCGCCGAGCACCATCCACTTCTCCGGCAGCGCGAGCGGGTTGAACCCGACCTTGGCGTACACCTCGTGCGCGTCCCGGGTGGCCAGCAGCAGTCGGCGCAGCCCCAGTTCGGCCAGGTGGTCGCGGACGGCGGCGGTCAGTGCGGTGCCCAGGCCCCGGCCGCGGGCCGGCGGGGCGATGTACACGTCGCACAGCCAGGCGAACGTGGCGTGGTCGGTGACCACCCGGGCGTAGCCCACCTGGAGGCCGGAAGTCTGCTCGTACAGGCCGAAGTTGAGGGAGTGGTCGATCGCCCGGTCCTGCTTCTCGCGGGGCCGGCCGAGCGCCCAGTAGGCGTCCTCGGAGAGCCAGCGGTGCACCGACTCCCGGTCGAGGAGCGCCGGATCGGTGGAGACCGTGTAGCCCGCGGGCAGCTGGATGTTCGTCATGCGGCGCATCCAAGCAGGCCGCAGGCCGTCCGGGCGAGCGGTTTCAGGCGGCCAGCACGACCCGGGCGGGGCGCAGCCGGGAGCGGGTGGCGAGCAGCAGCAGGCCGCCGAGGGCGATGCCGGCGACGGAGCACAGCGCGACGGCCTGCAGCGAGGTGTCGACCAGCAGGCCGGAGGTCGCGGAGCCGGCCGCGTTGCCGGTGGCGAACAGGGTGACCAGCCAGGCGAAGGCCTCGGTGACGGTGCCGGCCGGGGCGAGTTCGGCGACCAGCACGAACGCGGCGGCCAGCAGCGGGGCCAGGCCCAGGCCGGAGACGAAGGCGAGCGCGGCCATCGGCAGCGGGCCGGGCAGGAGCAGCAGCGGCAGCGAGCCGGCCGCCATGACGACGGCGAGCACCCAGGTGCGGGTGGCGGTGTCGGCCTTCCAGGAGGCCGCGCCGTAGGCGAGCGCGCCGAGCAGGCCGGCCAGGGCGGCCAGCGCCAGCAGGGTGCCGCCGCCGCCGGGCAGGCCGCCCGGGTGGCGTTCGGCGTAGGCGATGAACAGCACGGCCTGTGCGCCGACCGTCCAGCCCGCGCCGCTCAGGCCGACCAGCAGCAGGACCAGTCCGGGGGAGCGCAGCGGACCGAGGAGTCCGGCGGACTCGGCGCGCGGCGGGGCCTGCCAGTGGCGGGCGGGGGCGGTGGTGGCGACCACCAGCGAGCCGATCAGGCCGAGCGCGGCGGCTGTCCACAGGGCTGTGGACGGCGAGAACGCGGCGGCGATGCCGGCGACGGCGAGCGGCCCGGCGACGTACAGCACCTGCTGGGAGGCGGAGTCGAAGGCGTAGGCGGTGTCGAGCTGCTCCTCCTCGACCACGTCCGGCCACAGCGAGCGCAGGCAGGGTTCCAGCGGCGGCATGCACAGGCCGGCGATCGCCGCGCCGAGCGGGGCGGCGACGGGGGAGCCCGGGGCGAGCGCGAGCAGCGCGTAGCCGCCGCCGGCCAGGGTGGCGGAGGCGAGCAGGACGCGGGGCTGGCCGGTGAGGTCGACGATCCGGCCGAGGACGGGGCCGCCGACCGCGGCGGCGATCGCGTACGCGGCGGTGGCCAGGCCGATCCGGCTGTACGGGGTGCCGGCCTCGCGCAGGGCGAGGGCGATCACCAGTGCGGTCATGCCGGCGGGCAGCCGTCCGATCAGGGTGCCGACCAGCAGCCGGGTGACGTGCGGGGCTCGGAGCAGCGAGGCGTAGCCCATGGGCGTCCTTCCGGCGGGGTCTCGACGAGGCTCAAGTTATACGTATAACCGGACGGGCGTCAAAGTCGACCTCAAAGCGGGCCTGTGTGGGCCGTTCGAGCTGATGCTCCGTCAGATAAGGGTCGTTCGGGGACGACCTCAAACAAGTACTTTGAAGATCTCAAAGGTTTACTGCTAATCTACCGACCATGACCACCGCAGACGCCGCGCACCAGGCAGGGACGAGCACTCCGCTCATGTCCCGCTGCCCGCGTCTGCCCGGCGCCCTGGACGGCCCGTGCCGCTGTCGCTCCGGCGGCTGTATGCGGGCGACACGCCGCTCCTGACGCCCTGACAGCTCCGCTGTCGGCCCCCGGGTCTCCCCACCCGGCCCCGCGTCCGGCGTGCCGCCGCCTCCGCACCCACCCCACCCCTGCCTCTCCCGGAGTCGCACACCCATGTCCACCGCGCCCGAAACCGCGCCCACGCTGCTGGGACGCATCCGACGCACCCCGTTCTGGGTCCAGATCGTCGGCGGCCTCGTCCTCGGCCTGCTGCTCGGCTGGATCGCCCGGTCCGGCGACGTGTCCTGGCTGAAGACCACCCTCGACACCGTCGGCAAGACCTTCGTCCAGCTGCTCAAGCTGGCCGTCCCGCCGCTGGTCTTCACCGCGATCATCGTCTCGGTCGCCAACCTGCGGAACGTCACCAACGCCGCCCGGCTGGCCGCCCGCACGCTGTTCTGGTTCCTCGCCACCTCGCTGATCGCGGTCGCCGTCGGCCTCGGCCTCGGCCTGCTCACCGACCCCGGCAAGGGCGCGAACATCTCCACCGCCGGCGTGAAGGGCGTGGAGAAGGGCGGCAGCTGGATCGACTTCCTGACCGGCATCATCCCGACCAACATCGCCGACGCCTTCCTGAAGGTGAACGTCCTCCAGATCGTCTTCCTCGGCGTGGTCGTCGGCGCGGCCATCCTGAAGCTCGGCGACAAGGCCGCCCCGGTCCGCAAGCTCTCCGAGAGCGTGCTCGAACTCGTCCAGACCGCCCTGTGGTGGGTCATCCGGCTCGCCCCGCTCGGCACCATCGGCCTGATCGGCAAGGCCGTCGCGCTGTACGGCTGGGACCTGCTCAAGCCCTTCACCACCCTGACCATCGACGTGTACGTCGGCTGCGCGATCGTCATGTTCGGCGTCTACTCGCTGCTGCTGCGCTTCGTCGGCGGCCTCAACCCGCTGAACTTCTTCAAGGGCGCCTGGCCCGCGATCCAGCTGGCCTTCGTCTCCCGCTCCTCGGTCGGCACCCTGCCGGTCACCCGCCGCGTCACCGAGCGCCTCGGCGTCCCGTCCGAGTACGCGTCGTTCGCCGCCCCGTTCGGCGCGACCACCAAGATGGACGGCTGCGCCGCGATCTACCCGTCGCTCGCCGCGATCTTCGTCGCCCAGGTGTACGGCATCGACCTCGGCATCAAGGACTACCTGCTGATCGCCTTCGTCTCGGTGATCGGCTCCGCGGCCACCGCCGGCCTCACCGGCGCGATCGTGATGCTGACCCTGACCCTCTCCACCCTGGGCCTCCCGCTGGAGGGCGTCGGCCTGCTGCTGGCCATCGACCCGATCCTCGACATGATGCGCACCGCCACCAACGTGGCCGGTCAGGTCGTCGTCCCGATCCTGGTCTCGGCCCGCGAGAAGACCCTCGACCTCGCCGCCTACAACCGTCCGACCGGTGACCTGCTCGCCGAGGACCGCCCGGCCGCCGTGCCGGCTGCCGCCTGACGGTCGCTCACGTCGATGGCCCGCACCCCTTCCGGGGGTTCGGGCCATCGCTCGTTGGAGTGAGACTGCTTGGGGCGCGGCGGGCCGGTCAGTAGCGTGGGGCCGACGCAAGGAGGGGGCGATGAGTGCTCTGCCCGGCGAACTGCCGTACGACGCCGTCGATCCGGAACAGGCCCTGAAGTACGCGATCCACCACCACGCCCGTGAGCGTGTCCAGATCGTCGAAGGCGTCATCGAGCCGATGACGCTCGGGTGGGACCACGAGGCGGTGGCCGGCCGGGTGCGCCGCCAACTGAGCGACCGGGTCCACGCACTCGGCTGTCTGATGGGCGCGGGCGACCTCGATCTTCCCGGGTCCAGCAACTGGTTCGTCCCGGACGTGGCGGTCGTGCCCGCGCGGCTGACCAAGGGCGGCG
>NZ_BMRI01000011.1:182253-185183 GCF_014648555.1 Kitasatospora griseola | reverse complement strand
GTGCGCTGCTCCCGGGTCAGACCCTGCTGGTGGTCGAGGTGACGTCCGAGACCAGCGGCGACACCGACCGGTCGGTGAAGCCGCGCCGGTACGCCGAGTACGGGGCCCCGCTCTACCTGCTGATCGACCGCCGGGACCGGGCCTGCACGCTGTACGCGGAGCCGGAGCCGACCGGGTACGCCCGGACGACGGGGCCGCTGCCGTTCGGGGCGCCGGTCGACCTGCCGGAGCCGTTCGGCGTGCGGGTGGGCACCTCGGAGTTCTGAAGCTGCCCGCCGGTCAGCGCCGGCGGGCGTGGCGGATGCGGACGCGGCCGAAGCCCGAGGTGCCGGTGATGCGGATGTGCGGGCCGCCGGGGGTGGCGTGGCGCGGGGGGCGGTAGCGGACCGCCTTCCAGCCGCCCTGGACGCCGTCCACGTCGACGGTGGCGTTGTGCGGGACGGTGATGGTGGCGCGGCCGAAGCCCAGGCCGAGTTCGATGTCGACCACCGGGTGCTCGATCACCGCGTGCGACAGATCGAGCCGGATCTTGCCGAACGCGGAGGCGACCTTCAAGGTGCGGGGCACCCGCCAGGCGCCGCGGCGGACGATCCGGCCGCCGCCGGCGGCGAGGGTGGCGGTGTCGGCGTCGCCGCGCGGGTCGGCGGGCAGGTCCGCGGTGACCAGGTCGAGTTCGGCGCGGGTGGTGGCGGTGAGCGCCTGCTGCAGGCGCTGCTCCATCTCCTCGTGGGTGATCCGCTCCTCGGCGTAGGCCTGCTGGAGGCGTTCGGCGGCGGCGTCGCGTTCGGCCGCGCCGACCCGGGTCTGCGGGGTGTCCGGCAGTGAAGTCACCTGTGCAGCGTAGCTGTTGACGAGTCGTCAGGAGACTGGCGGGCCCAGCGCCGGGCGAGCACCGTGCAGACCGTCAGCTGGATCTGGTGGAACAGCATCAGCGGCAGCACCGTCAGCCCGACCGCGCCGGCCGGGAACAGGATGGTGGCCAGCGGCAGGCCGTTGGCCAGGGACTTCTTGGAGCCGCAGAACTGGATGGTGATCCGGTCCGGGCGGGCGAAGCCGAGCCGGCGGGAGGCGACGTGGGTGAAGCCGAGGACGGCGGCCAGCAGCGCCGTCGACAGTGCCACCAGCGCCAGCAGCTGGCCCGCCGTGACCCGGCCCCAGATGCCCTCGCGGACGCCCTCGCCGAACGCGCTGTAGACGATCAGCAGGATCGAGCCGCGGTCCACCAGCTGCGTCACCAGCCGGTGCCGGGCGATCCACGGCCCGACCCGGCGGCGCAGCAGCTGCCCGGCGGCGAACGGCACCAGCAGCTGCAGCACCACGTCCAGCACCTGGCCGCCGTCGATGGCGACCCCGGAGGCGCCGGCGAGCAGCCAGGCGGCGAGCAGCGGGGTCAGCACGATGCCCAGCAGGCTGGAGAAGGTCGCGGCGCAGATCGCCGCGGCGACGTTGCCGCCGGCGATCGAGGTGAACGCGATCGAGGACTGCACGGTCGACGGCAGCAGGGTGAGGAACAGCACGCCGGTGAACAGCTCCGGCGGCAGCACCGCGTCGGGCAGCAGCCGGGTGGCCTCGCCGAGCAGCGGGAACAGCACGAAGGTGCAGCCGAGGATCAGCAGGTGCAGCCGCCAGTGCCGGGCCCCGGCCAGCGCCTCCTGCGGGGAGAGCCGGGCGCCGTACAGGAAGAACAGCAGGCCGACGGCGAGGTGCACGACGCCGGTGACGGCGCTCGCGGCGGCGCCCCGGGCGGGCAGCACGGTGGCCAGCAGGACGGTGCCGAGCAGGAGCAGGAGATAGCCGTCGATGCCGATCCGGTGCAGCGTGCGGTCGAGGGCGCGGTGGGCGGATCGGACGCGGAGCATGCCTCGATGATCCCCCGGACGGACGGCGGCACGGGGAGCGGGGTCGGACCCGGCCGAGGTGGGGGTCGGCGCATTCCCGGAATTCCGTCCGGAATGCGGACGGAAACGGCGGGTCGGGAAATGCGCGGGAAAAGGCAGGGGGCCCGCCGATCGGCGGGCCCCCTTGGAACTGCTACTCATACGGACCCGAGGGGCCGTGAGCGATCAGAGAAGTGAGAGATGTCAGATAGCGACGACGTTCTCGGCCTGCGGGCCCTTCGGGCCCTGGGTGACGTCGAAGCTGACCGCCTGGTTCTCCTCCAGCGAGCGGAAGCCGGTCGCGTTGATGGCGGAGTAGTGGACGAAGACGTCGGGGCCGCCGCCCTCCTGGGCGATGAAGCCGAAGCCCTTCTCGGCGTTGAACCACTTGACGGTTCCGGTCGCCATACCGTTCTCCTTGCAAGGGACGTAGTGGACACCACACCTTGTGGCGCCCGGGTCCGCTGCGCTGATCGCCCTGCCTCCGGACGAGTCCGGAGTTTTTCGCACAGTGCTCAATCAATGCTCAATTGATGCCTGATACTGCTGAAAAATTACAAAAAGCCTGCGGTTACACGCTCCGCAGGCTCCAAGTACTGCAAGGGGAATCAAACTGCAACTGGTGTGAACGGTAGCACGCGGTGGCGGCCCCGACCAGGGGCCGACGGAGGTGTCGGAGAGCGTGTCGGAGAGCGTGTCGGAGGGCCCCCGAACGGTGTGTCGGGCACCGGGTGCGGACCCCTCGGAGCAGCAGGCATACCCTGCCGGGAGAGCACCAACGGCAAGGGAGCACACGGTGAGCAGTCGGGCAGCCGAACAGCCGGCGGCGGCGGTCAGGCCGCGGGTCGGACACATTCAGTTCCTCAACTGTCTTCCCCTCTACTGGGGGCTGGCGCGCACGGGGAACCTGCTCGATCTCGACCTCACCAAGGACACCCCGGAGAAGCTGAGCGACCGGCTGGTGGCCGGCGACCTCGACATCGGCCCGATCACCTGTGTGGAGTACCTGCGCAACGCCGACCGGCTGATGGTCCTCCCCGACATCGCGGTGGG
>NZ_BMRI01000011.1:176273-182218 GCF_014648555.1 Kitasatospora griseola | reverse complement strand
CAGCGACGGCCCGGTGATGTCCTGCGTGATCGTCAGCAAGCTCCCGCTGGACGAACTGGACGGCCGCCGGGTCGCGCTCGGCTCGACCAGCCGCACCTCCGTCCGGCTGGCCCGGCTGCTGCTGGAGGAGCGCGAAGGAGTGCGCCCCGAGTACTTCAGCTGCCCGCCCGACCTGGACGCGATGCTCGCCGAGGCCGACGCCGCCGTGCTGATCGGCGACCCCGCGCTGCGCGCCTCGCTGGAGCAGGCCCCCCGGCAGGGGCTGGCCGTGCACGACCTCGGCGCGATGTGGAAGGAGTGGACCGGCCTGCCCTTCGTCTTCGCGGTCTGGGCCGCCCGCCGCGAGTACGTCGAGCAGCACCCGGAGCTGACCGCCGCCGTGCACCGGGCGTTCCTGGAGTCCCGCGACCTCTCGCTGGCCGAGGCCGCCATGGTGGCCGAACAGGCCGCCCGCTGGGAGGCGTTCGACGCGCCGCTGCTGGAGCGGTACTTCAGCGAGGCGCTGGACTTCTCGCTGGGCGAGCGCCAGCTGGCGGGCCTGGCCGAGTTCGCCCGGCGGGTCGCGCACGACAGCGGCTTCGCACCGGACGTGACGATCCGGCTGCTGGAACCGGCTGCGGCGGAACCGGTCGCGGCGGCCTGAGGACGGCGGTGTCGGACCGGTGACCGCCCTGGGATGATCGGACCGGTCCTGAAGGGCCCGTCGCCGCCGAAGAGCGACGGCCCGCGCCGGAGGGGGAACGGTCATGGAGCGGCTGACGGCTGACGACCCGTCGACGATCGGCGAGCACCGGCTGCTGCGGCGGCTCGGGGCCGGCGGCATGGGGCGGGTGTACCTGGGGCGGACGGCGGGCGGGCGGACCGTCGCGGTCAAGGTGGTCCGCCCCGAGCTCGCCGACGACCCGGAGTTCCGGGCCCGGTTCCGCCAGGAGGTGTCCGCCGCCCGCCGGGTCGGCGGCCGGTGGACCGCGCCCGTCCTGGACGCCGACACCGAGGGCCCCCGCCCCTGGGTCGCCACCGGCTACATCGCCGGCCCCTCGCTCGGCGCCGCCGTGCACACCGCCGGCCCGCTGCCGGTGCCTTCCGTGCACGCCCTCGGCGCCTGGCTGGCCGAAGCCCTGGCACAGGTGCACGCGCTGGGCCTGGTGCACCGGGACATCAAACCGTCCAACGTGCTGCTCACCCTGGACGGCCCCCGGCTGATCGACTTCGGGGTGGCCCGGGCGCTGGATGCCGCCGCCTCGGTCACCCACACCGGGTACGTGGTCGGCTCGCCCGGGTTCATGTCGCCCGAGCAGGCCGCCGGTTCGCCGGTCGGACCGGCCGGCGACGTCTTCTCGCTGGGCGCCCTGCTGGCCTTCGCCGCCACCGGTGCCGCCCCGTTCGGCGAGGGCGTCAGCGCCGCCGTCCTGCTCTACCGGGTGCTCCACGAGGAGCCGGAACTACGCGGCCTGGACGGCGAGTTGCGTCAGGCGGTGGCGGCCTGCCTGGCCAAGGACCCGGCCCACCGGCCCACCCCCGCCGAGCTGCGGGCCCGGCTCGCCCCCGGCGCCGCCGCCGTCGGCCCCGAGACCTGGCTGCCCGGCCCGCTGGCCGCCGCCGTCGGCCGCGCCGCCGTCGAACTGCTCGACCTGGAGGCCGACAGCGCGCCCGGCCCCGCGATGCCCGCCGTCGCGGACCGGGTGCCCACCGCACTGGACGGGGGGCCGGCCGACGCGGTGACCGCACGTCGGGGACGCGGACGGCGGCGCCGGGCGTGGACCGCGGCGGCGGCCGGGGCGGTGCTGTTGGGCGCGCTGTACGGCGCACTGGCCGCGACCGGCACGCTGCCCTGGCAGCCCGAACCGGGCGCCACGCACCCCGCCGCCCAGGACCCGGCCGTCGGCGGCCCGCCCGCGAGTCCGTCCGGCAGCCGGTCGGGGAATTCGGCCGCGACGGGCGGGGGGAAGGCGCTCCCCGGCGGGTTCCTCGGCACCTGGAAGGGCACCATCACCACCAAGGTGGTCCCGCTGCCGTCCACCTTCACGGCCACCTTCACCGCCGGGAAGGTCGGCGAGGACGTCGGACGGACCAGCAACGCCTCGTCGTTCAGCAACACCGTCTGCCGCGGCGTGCTCACCCTGGTGTCGATCGACGCCAAGGCGATCACCCTCCGCGAACGGCTCGACGGCCCGCAGTCTGGCTGCGGCCTGGAGTCGGAGACGCAGACGTACACCCTGCTGGACGGCGGCGGCCTGCACGTCTCCATCACCGAGGCACAGCTCGGCACCGACCCGGAAGGGGACCTGGCGAAGCAGCAGCAGGGCTGAGCAGGGGCGGAAAAGCGCTGGCGTAGGCTGGGCGGGACGCCCCTCCGACGATGAAAGCAGGCCCGCCAGGTGTCCGAGCAGAACCTTTCCGCCGCCCAGCTGCAGGCCGTTCTGGACCGCGCGGCCGAGGGCGGCCGGATCACCGCCGAAGAGGCGCTGGAGCTGTACCGTTCGGCCCCGCTGCACGCGCTCGGCGCGGCCGCCGACGCGGTGCGCCGGCGGCGGTACGCGGGCGTGGAGCACATCGCCACGTACATCATCGAACGGAACATCAACTACACCAACGTCTGTGTGACGGCGTGCAAGTTCTGCGCGTTCTACGTCCCGCCGAAGAGCGACAAGGGCTGGTCGCGGGACCTCGACGAGATCCTGCGCCGCTGCGCGGAGACCGTCGAGCTGGGCGGCACCCAGATCATGTTCCAGGGCGGGCACCACCCCGACTACGGGGTCGAGTACTACGAGCGGAACTTCTCCGCGATCAAGGAGCGCTTCCCGGAGCTGGTGATCCACTCGCTGGGCGCCTCCGAGGTCGAGCACATGGCGAAGATCTCCGGCGTCTCGATCGAGGACGCGATCACCCGGATCCACGCGGCCGGCCTGGACTCGTTCGCGGGCGCCGGCGCCGAGCTGCTGCCGGAGCGGCCGCGCAAGGCGATCGCCCCGCTGAAGGAGTCCGGCGAGCGCTGGCTGGAGATCATGGAGACCGCGCACCGCCTCGGCGTGGAGTCCACCTCCACCATGCTGATGGGCACCGGTGAGACCAACGCCGAGCGGATCGAGCACCTGCGGATGATCCGCGACGTGCAGGACCGCACCGGCGGCTTCCGGGCCTTCATCCCCTACACCTACCAGCCGCAGAACAACCACCTGAAGGGCTCGACCCAGGCCACGGTGTTCGAGTACCTGCGGATGATCGCCATCGCCCGCCTGTTCCTCGACAACGTCGCGCACATCCAGGGCTCCTGGCTGACCACCGGCAAGGAGGCCGGCCAGCTGTCGCTGCACTACGGCGCGGACGACCTCGGCTCGGTGATGCTGGAGGAGAACGTGGTCTCCGCGGCCGGCGCCAAGCACCGCTCCAACCTGCACGAGCTGATCCACCTGATCCGGACCGCGGGCCGCGTTCCGGCGCAGCGCTCCACCACCTACCAGCACCTGCGCGTCCTGGACGACCCGGCCAACGACCCGGTCGACCCGCGGGTCGCCTCGCACATCGCCTCCACCGCGATCGAGGGCGGCACCGCGCACCCCGAGCTGACCATCCTGTCCACGAACTGAGCCCTCCGTGCTGACGCTGCACCGGGCCCGTCTGGTGCTGGCCGACCCCACCGCCCCGCCCCTCGTGGACGGGGCGGTGCTGGTCGCCGACGCGACGGTGGCGGAGATCGGGCCCTTCTCCGAGCTGGCCGGGAGCCCGGCACGAGCCCGCGAGTGGGACGGCGTGCTGGTGCCCGGGCTCGTCAACCGGCACGGGCGATGGCTGCTGGAGGGCGCCTACCACCCGGACCCGCGCGAGGAGTTGGGGGACCAGCCCCTGGCGCCGCCCGACGAGTTGACCGACGAACGGTGGGGCGGCAGCGCCCGCCGGGGGCTCCAACGCATGCTCGCCTTCGGCGCGACAGCCGTGACGGGCCCGTTCGACCGGCCGTCGGTCCGTACGGCGGCGACGCGATCCGGCCTGCACGTGCTGCCGGGCGACGGGACGCCGGGGGCACTCGACCCACTGGACGGCCGACCGCTCGGCACCGCCGTGCACCGGGCGTTGACGGTGGGCGGGGCGGCGGACTTCGCGGTGTTCGACGCGCGGACCCTTGAGGACGTGGAGCGAGGGGCGGGCTGCTTGGCGACAGTCCTGGGCGGACGGCTGCTCCATCGCAGACGGTGAAGGCTCCGTCAGGGGCTCGGGGAACGGCGAGGTCCTGTTGCTGGTGGTCGGAGACAGCGGTTGGTCATGGCTGCGGCGGGTGAAAGACGGGGACCAGAAACGGCGGAACGCCTTGCGCCCTGTTGATCACCAGCAGACTCGACCTCGCCGTTCCCCGAGCCCCTGGTTTTGCACCCGTCGGCCTCGCCCGTTCGCGTACAAGTTCTGACTCCCCGTGACCTGACGCCCCACCAGCGGATACGATCCCGGTTCAGTACTCCGCCGAGCCAGGAACAGGACGCATGCGACCCGCCACCTCCGATCGTCCGCGGACCAGGCCCGGTCGGGGGTGGTACGTGGGGGCGGTGCTGAGTGCGGTGGTGGCCGTCACGATGTGTCTGTTGGGGTGGCGGCAGGCCGATCAGGCGGACCGGATCAACGCGCATCCGGTGCGGATCGAGGGCACGGTGACCCAACTGCCGGGTGGCAGCGGGACGTACAGCCAGGTCGCGTACGTCGCGGACGGGCGGCGGCTGACGGCGGCGGACCTGTGGCTGCCGGAGGAGGCGAAGCTCGGCGATCCGATCTGCCTGGAGCACGCGGCGGACGACGCGCGTGCGGTGCGGGTGTGCGGGAAGCGGTATCCGCAGCCGGTGGGGGTCGGGTTGGCGCAGACCACGGTTCCGTTGGCGGCGCTGCTGTGCCTGGTGTGCCTGTACCGGATCCGGCAGCTCAAGCGGGCCGACGGGCGGGCCGCGGCGGGCGGGTTCACGGTGGCGTTCGCGGCCGAGGGGATGCCCGCGCTGACCCAGGGCAAGCGGTCGCGTCGACGTCGCAAGGGGGGCCGCCGCGCGTTGCGGTGAGCCCTGGTGACGGTTGCCGGTGGGGCTGGGTTAAGAATGGGGGCGTGACCCGAGCCCATCTGGACAAGCAGCCGCACGATGTCGCCGCCATGTTCGACGACGTCGCGGCCAAGTACGACCGCACCAACGACGTGCTCTCGCTGGGCCAGGCCCGATTGTGGCGCCGCGCGGTGGCCGATGCGGTGGGGGCCGTCGCGGGCCAGCGCATCCTGGACCTCGGCGCGGGCACCGGCACGTCCTCGCTGCCGTTCCTGGAGGCCGGCGCGGACGTGGTTCCGTGCGACTTCTCGATCGGGATGCTGACCGAGGGCAAGAGCCGTCACCCCGAGCTGGCGCTGACCGCGGGCGACGCGACCCGGCTGCCGTTCGCGGACGAGTCGTTCGACGCGGTGACGATCTCCTTCGCGCTGCGCAACGTGCAGGACCACCAGGCCGCGATGCGCGAGATGCTGCGGGTCACCAAGCCCGGCGGCAAGGTGGTGATCTGCGAGTTCTCCACGCCGACCTGGACGCCGTTCCGTACCGTGTACACCGAGTACCTGATGCGGGCGCTGCCGCCGGTGGCCACCAAGGTGTCGTCGAACCCGGAGGCGTACGTCTACCTCGCGGAGTCGATCCGGTCCTGGCCCGACCAGCCCGCGCTGGCCGCGGAGTTGCAGCAGGCCGGCTGGACGAAGGTGGCGTGGCGCAACCTGACCGGCGGGATCGTGGCTCTCCACCGCGGCTTCAAGGCCCCGTAGACTGCGAGGGTTCGGCGCTCCGCACCGCTTCGGTGACGGAGGGTCCGGACCCGACCACCCGTGACCCGACGCGCTCAGGAGAGAGCCGAATGACCGAGACCGCCGTGGAGTCCACCGCCGACGTCATCGTGGTCGGCGCCGGTCCGGCCGGTTCCACCACCGCGTACTG
>NZ_BMRI01000011.1:150525-176239 GCF_014648555.1 Kitasatospora griseola | reverse complement strand
GCTGGCCCAGGCGGGCCTGGACGTGCTGCTGCTGGAGAAGACCGAGTTCCCGCGCGAGAAGGTGTGCGGCGACGGTCTGACGCCGCGCGCCGTCAAGCAGTTGGTGGACATGGGCATCGACGTGTCCGCAGAGAACGGCTGGCTGCCCAACAAGGGTCTGCGGATCATCGGCGGCGGCGTCCGGCTGGAGCTGGACTGGCCGGAGCTGGCCTCGTTCCCGGACTACGGGCTGGTGCGCAAGCGCGCGGACTTCGACGAGCTGCTGGCCCGTCAGGCGCAGAAGGCCGGCGCCCGGCTGTACGAGAACTGCAATGTCAGCGGCCCGATCCAGGACCGCACCGGCCGGATCACCGGCGTGACCGCCAAGCTCGGCCCGGAGAAGCGCGAAGTCGCCTTCCACGCGCCGCTGGTGGTCGCCGCGGACGGCAACTCGACCCGGCTGTCGCTGGCCATGGGCCTGCACCGGATCGAGTCCCGGCCGATGGGCGTCGCCTACCGGACGTACTTCACGTCGCCGCGGCACGACGACGACTACCTGGAGTCCTGGCTGGAGCTGTGGGACACCCGCGGTGGCCAGAAGAAGCTGCTGCCCGGCTACGGCTGGATCTTCGGCATGGGCGACGGCACCTCCAACGTCGGCCTCGGCATCCTCAACTCCTCGCCCGCGTTCGGTGACCTGAACTGGCGCGAGGTGCTGAAGAGCTGGTGCGCCGGCATGCCCGAGGAGTGGGGCTACACGCCGGAGAACATGACCGAGCCGATCCGCGGCGCCGCGCTGCCGATGGCCTTCAACCGGCAGCCGCACTACACCCGGGGCCTGCTGCTGGTCGGCGACGCCGGCGGCATGGTCAACCCGTTCAACGGCGAGGGCATCGCCTATGCGATGGAATCCGGCCAACTCGCGGCCGGCGTCATCGTCCAGGCGATGGCCCGGATCACGCCGGAGGGCCGGGAGCGGGCGCTGGCCCGCTACCCGCAGATCCTCAAGGACACCTACGGCGGCTACTACACGCTCGGCCGGGCGTTCGTGAAGATGATCGGCAACGACCGGGTGATGCGGATCGCCGCCGAGCGCGGCCTCACCCACCCGGTGCTGATGAAGTTCGTCCTCAAGCTGCTGGCCAACCTCACCGACCCGACCGGCGGCGACGCCGCGGACCGGATCATCAACGGCCTCGCGAAGGTGGCTCCCCGGGCCTGATCCGGGGGGCGGCCGAACAGCGGCGGCGGGCAGGCGGAAATCGCTTGCCCGCCGCCGTTCGCGTGCGGGAGGGTGTGCGGCGTTCTTCGACCCGTTCGACGGTGCACGGGCTCTCCACCGCGTCACCGGGAGTCCCGCCATGGCCGTCGCATCCGTTGCTGCCCGCCCCCGCTTCGTGCGTGATCTGCCGCTGCTGGCGGTGGCGGTGGTGTGGGGGTCGAGCTTCCTGGTGGTGAAGCGGGTCGCGGAGCCGGACACGGTGGTCGCCGTACTGGCACTGCGGTTCGCTCTGGTGCTGCCGGTGCTCGGAGCGGCGGCGTGGGGCCGGCTGCGCGTCCTCACGGCGCGCCAGTGGGGCGGCGGGGCGCTGCTGGGGCTGGTGCTGGGTGCGGTCTTCCTGCTGGAGACGTACGGGGCGGTGCACACCTCGGCGACCAACGCGGGGCTGGTGATCAGCCTGACGATGGTGTTCACGCCGCTCGCGGAGGCGGCGTTGCGGCGCAGCGCGCCGTCGGGGGCGTTCCTGGCGGCGGCGGGCCTGTCGGTGCTGGGGGTGGCGCTGCTGACCGGGAACGGCGGGCTGCGGGCGCCGTCGGCGGGTGACCTGCTGGTGCTGGGCGCGGCGGGCGCGCGGACGGTGAACGTGCTGGCGACGGCTCGGCTGCGGTCGGTGCGCGGGGTGGACCCGCTGGCCCTGACGTGGATCCAACTGGCTTTCGCCACGGCGGTGTTCGTGGTGGCGTCGCCGTTCGCCGGGCCGTCTCCGTGGTCGGTGGCGGCGTCCTTCGACGGGCAGCGCTGGGGTCTGCTGCTGTACCTGTCGCTGCTGTGCACGCTGTTCGCGTTCTTCGTGCAGCTGTGGGCGGTGCGGGCCACGTCGCCGTCATGGGCGAGCCTGCTGCTGGGCACCGAGCCGCTGTGGGCGGCGGTGTTCGGGGTCGCGCTGGCGGGTGACCGGCTCGGGCCGCTCGCGGTGCTGGGGGCGCTGGCGGTGCTGGCCGGGACGGAGTGGGGGCGGCGTCGGGCGGCCGTTCCCGAGAGCTTGTGAACGAAGGGTCAAGCGGGTGCCGACCGGGGTCCACCTGCCGAGTGAGGTCCTCTATCACGTAAACCGGATCACTCCGAAATTTGCTTGATCCGCCGCAGAATTGATATAGGCCGTGGTCAAACGGCAGCCGCTTCGCGGTGAGTTGCGACTGTATGTGGCCAAGTGCCTGCTCTGGGTCGAACAGTGGTGCCCCGTCCTGCTCCGTCCGGGTTCGTCGGGTGGCGAAGGTCACAAAGATCGTCGGGAACTGCGTGTCGCAGATCACAAGCAGACGGGCATAGGATGCGCTCCAACCTGGCTTTGTGAACTGCCTCACATGGAGCCGGATCTCACGAAGTGGATCATCGGTTCACCGCTGGTGACCTGGTGGTTCCGATCTGCAGTCAAGGACGACTGGACGGAGGGAGCGGGGCTATGAATGCCTACGCGCCGATCCTCGTACTCGGTGCCATCGCCGCGGCGTTCGCGGTCGGCTCCGTCGTGATGGCCTCGCTCACCGGCCCGAAGCGCTACAACCGGGCCAAGTTGGAGGCGTACGAGTGCGGCATCGAACCGACCCCGCAGCCCGTGGGCGGCGGTCGGTTCCCGATCAAGTACTACCTGACGGCGATGCTTTTCATCGTCTTCGACATCGAGATCGTCTTCCTCTACCCGTGGGCGGTCAGCTTCGACGCCCTGGGGATCTTCGGGCTGGTCGAGATGCTCCTGTTCATCGCCACCGTGTTCGTCGCCTACGCCTACGTCTGGCGCCGCGGCGGCCTGGAGTGGGACTGACCACGCCCCGCCGCCGTATGTGCTGCGTCGTTTGTGCTGCGTCGCTTGTGAACTGGCGGACAAGCCACCGGACTCGAAGGCATTGAGAGGGAACTGATGGGTATCGAGGAGAAGCTGCCGAGCGGCTTTCTGCTCACCAGCGTGGAGGCCGCCGCCGGCTGGGTGCGGAAGGCTTCGGTCTTCCCGGCCACCTTCGGGCTCGCCTGCTGCGCGATCGAGATGATGACCACCGGCGCGGGCCGCTACGACCTGGCCCGGTTCGGCATGGAGGTGTTCCGCGGTTCGCCGCGGCAGGCCGACCTGATGATCGTGGCCGGCCGGGTCAGCCAGAAGATGGCCCCGGTGCTGCGCCAGGTGTACGACCAGATGCCGAACCCCAAGTGGGTCATCTCGATGGGCGTGTGCGCCTCCTCCGGCGGCATGTTCAACAACTACGCGATCGTCCAGGGCGTCGACCACATCGTCCCCGTGGACATCTACCTGCCGGGCTGCCCGCCCCGCCCGGAGATGCTGATGGACGCGATCCTGAAGCTGCACGACAAGATCCAGCACGAGAAGCTCGGCGTGAACCGCCGCCGGGCCGAGGAGGAGGCCGAGCGCCTCGCGCTGCAGGCCACCCCGACCAGCGAGATGCGGGGGCTGCTGCGATGAGCGAGCAGGACAAGGCCGAGAACGAGAAGCCCGAAGTCCCGGCGACCAGGCGGGAGATCCCGGTCGAGGTGGTCGGCACCCGGCGGGGCATGTTCGGTGCGCAGGGCACCGGCGACACCTCCGGCTTCGGCGGGCTGAACGCCCCGATCGTGCTGCCCGGCCCGAGCGAGCGCCCGTACGGGGGCTACTTCGACGAGGTGGCCGACGAGTTCGAGGGCGCGCTGGAGGAGCAGGGCCTCGACGTCGACGACGTGATCGAGAAGACCGTCGTCGACCGCGGCGAACTGACCTTCCACGTCGCCCGCGAGCACCTGCTGAAGGCGGTGCGGATCCTGCGCGACGACCCGGCGCTGCGGTTCGAACTGTGCCTGGGCGTCAGCGGCGTGCACTACCCGAGCGAGGCGGGCCGGGAGCTGCACGCGGTCTACCACCTGCGGTCGATCACCCACGGCCGGCTGATCCGGATCGAGGTGACCGCGCCCGACGCGGACCCGCGGATCCCGTCCGTGGTGGACGTCTACCCGACCAACGACTGGCACGAGCGGGAGACCTACGACTTCTTCGGACTGGTCTTCGAGGGCCATCCGGCGCTCACCCGGATCATGATGCCGGACGACTGGCTGGGGCACCCGCAGCGCAAGGACTACCCGCTCGGCGGCATCCCCGTCGAGTACAAGGGCGCCCAGATCCCGGCGCCCGACCAGCGGAGGTCGTACACCTGATGAGCAGCACACAATACGAAGCGGGCTCCAGGGAGACCACCGAGGGACGGGTGTTCACCGTCACCGGTGGCGACTGGGGCGAGGTCGCCGAGGCCGTCGCGGGCGCCGACGACGAGCGGATCATCGTCAACATGGGCCCGCAGCACCCGTCCACCCACGGCGTGCTGCGGCTGATCCTGGAGATCGACGGCGAGACGGTCACCGAGGCCCGCTGCGGCATCGGCTACCTGCACACCGGCATCGAGAAGAACATGGAGTTCCGCAACTGGGTGCAGGGCACCACGTTCGTGACGCGGATGGACTACCTCACTCCGCTGTTCAACGAGACCGCCTACTGCCTGGCCGTGGAGAAGCTCCTCGGGATCACCGCCGACATCCCCGAACGGGCGTCCGTGATCCGGGTGTTGATGATGGAGCTGAATCGGATCTCCTCGCACCTGGTGGCCCTCGCCACCGGCGGCATGGAGATCGGCTCCACCACCCTGATGATCTACGGCCTGCGCGACCGCGAGGTCATCCTGGACATCTTCGAGCTGGTCACCGGCCTGCGGATGAACCACGCCTACATCCGCCCCGGCGGCCTGGCCCAGGACCTGCCGCCCGGCGCCGTCGACAAGATCCGCGAGAGCGTCAGGCTGCTCCGCTCCCGGGCCCACGAGTACGACAAACTCGCCGCCGACAACCCGGTGTTCAAGGCCCGCCTGGTCGACGTCGGCTTCCTCGACCTGCCCGGCTGCCTGGCGCTCGGCGCCACCGGCCCGATCCTGCGCTCCACCGGGCTGCCGCACGACCTGCGCAAGACCGACCCGTACTGCGGGTACGAGAACTACGAGTTCGACGTCGCGACGGCCGACAGCTGCGACTCCTACGGGCGGTTCGTGATCCGCCTGGAGGAGATGAAGCAGTCGCTGCGGATCGTCGAGCAGTGCCTGGACCGGCTCAAGCCGGGACCGGTGATGGTCGGCGACAAGAAGATCGCCTGGCCCGCCCAACTCGCCGTCGGCCCCGACGGCATGGGCAACTCGCTGGACCACATCCGGAAGATCATGGGCACCTCGATGGAGGCCCTGATCCACCACTTCAAGCTGGTCACCGAGGGTTTCAAGGTGCCGGTCGGCCAGGCGTACGCGGCCGTCGAGTCGGCCAAGGGCGAGCTCGGCGTGCACGTGGTCAGCGACGGCGGCACCCGGCCCTACCGGGTGCACTTCCGCGACCCGTCGTTCACCAACCTGCAGACGGTGGCGGCGATGTGCGAGGGCGGCCAGGTGGCCGACGTGATCGTGGCAGTGGCCGGGATCGACCCGGTGATGGGAGGCGTGGACCGGTGAGCAGCACAGAACTCGGCCTGCCGGCGCTGCCGGCCAAGCCCTACCCGCCGGAGGTCGCGCAGCGGCTGGCCGCCGACGCCGCCGAACTGATCGCCCGCTACCCGCACTCCCGCTCCGCGCTGCTGCCGCTGCTGCACCTGGTGCAGGCCGAGGAGGGCTACGTCTCCTCCACCGGAATCCGGTTCTGCGCCGAGCAGTTGGACCTCACCACCGCCGAGGTCACCGCGGTCGCCACCTTCTACACCATGTACCGCCGCCGCCCGGCCGGCGAGCACCACGTCGGGGTGTGCACCAACACGCTGTGCGCGGTGCTCGGCGGCGACCAGATCTTCGACGAGCTGAAGCAGCACCTGGAGATCGAGAACAACCGGACCACCGAGGACGGCGCCATCTCGATCGAGCGGATCGAGTGCAACGCGGCCTGCGACTACGCGCCCGTGGTGATGGTGAACTGGGAGTTCTTCGACAACCAGACGCCGGAATCCGCACGGGAGCTGGTGGACCGGCTACGGGCCGGCGAAGAGGTCCGGCCGACCCGCGGCGCGAAGCTCTGCTCGTTCAAGGAGACCTCCCGGATCCTGGCCGGCTTCGCCGACCCGCGCGAGGGCGCGGTCGACGAGTCCGGGGCCGGTGGCGCGCCCTCGCTGGCCGGCCTGCGGCTGGCCAAGGGCGAGGCGCTGCCCGGCACCCCGGGCGCCAAGGTGGTCTCCCCCCGGCACGAAGGGACGGAAGCGTGATGACCTCCGCCGAGCCGGCCGAGAAGCTGCTCTCCCCGGTCCTCTCCGCGTCCTGGGACGACCACCGCCCCTGGACCCTCGACACCTACCGCCGGCACGGCGGCTACGACGGCCTCCGGGCCGCCCTGGCGATGGCCCCGGACGAGGTGATCGCCCTGGTCAAGGACTCCGGCCTGCGCGGCCGCGGCGGCGCCGGCTTCCCCACCGGCATGAAGTGGCAGTTCATCCCGCAGAACGACGGCAAGCCGCACTACCTGGTGGTCAACGCCGACGAGTCCGAGCCGGGCACCTGCAAGGACATCCCGCTGCTGTTCGCCAACCCGCACTCGCTGATCGAGGGCATGGCGATCGCCTCCTACGCGATCCGCTGCAACCACGCCTTCATCTACCTGCGCGGCGAGGTCGTCCCGGTGCTGCGCCGCCTCCAGGCGGCGGTCGCCGAGGCGTACGAGGCTGGGTTCCTCGGCAAGGACGCCCTCGGCGAGGGCGTCGACCTGGACATCACCGTGCACGCGGGCGCCGGCGCGTACATCTGCGGCGAGGAGACCGCGCTGCTGGACTCGCTGGAGGGCCGCCGCGGCCAGCCCCGGCTGCGCCCGCCGTTCCCGGCGATCGCCGGCCTGTACGCCTGCCCGACGGTGGTCAACAACGTCGAGTCGATCGCCTCGGTGCCGCCGATCCTGGCCCGCGGCAAGGACTGGTTCAAGTCGCTGGGCACCGAGAAGTCGCCCGGCTTCACGCTGTACTCGCTGTCCGGGCACGTCACCAACCCCGGCCAGTACGAGGCCCCGCTCGGCATCACGCTCCGCCAGCTGCTGGAGATCACCGGCGGCGTCCGGTCCGGGCACCGCCTCAAGTTCTGGACGCCGGGCGGCTCGTCCACCCCGATGTTCACCGACCAGCACCTCGACGTCCCGCTCGACTACGAGGGCGTCGGCGCGGCCGGCTCGATGCTCGGCACCAAGGCGCTGCAGGTGTTCGACGAAACCACCTGCGTGGTGCGGGCCGTCACCAGGTGGACCGAGTTCTACGCCCACGAGTCCTGCGGCAAGTGCACCCCCTGCCGGGAGGGCACCTACTGGCTGGTCCAGCTGCTGAAGCGGATCGAGGCCGGCCAGGGCGTGCCCGGCGACCTGGAGAAGCTGCTGGACATCGCCGACAACATCAACGGCAAGTCGTTCTGCGCGCTGGGCGACGGCGCCGCCAGCCCGATCGTCTCCTCGCTGGAGCACTTCCGCGCCGAGTACGAGCAGCACATCAACGAACACCGCTGCCCGTTCGACCCGGCGGCCTCCACCGTCTGGGCCGACCGGGCCTCCGTCCACGAGTCCGCCACCGAGAGGGAGGTGCACGCGTGACGGTCACGGAGCCTTCCTCCACCCAGACCGAGCTGGTCACGCTCACCATCGACGGCGTCGAAGTCAGCGTCCCCAAGGGCACGTTGGTGATCCGCGCCGCCGAGCAGATCGGCACCCAGATCCCGCGCTTCTGCGACCACCCGCTGCTCGACCCCGCCGGGGCGTGCCGCCAGTGCATCGTGGAGATCGAGGGACAGCGCAAGCCGGTCGCCTCCTGCACCATCCCGGTCGCCGAGGGCATGATGGTGCGCACCCAGCTGTCCTCGCCGGTCGCCGAGAAGGCGCAGCACGGCGTGATGGAGCTGCTGCTGATCAACCACCCGCTGGACTGCCCGGTCTGCGACAAGGGCGGCGAATGCCCGCTGCAGAACCAGGCGATGACGAACGGCGCCGCGGAGTCCCGGTTCGAGGGCGTGAAGCGGACGTACGAGAAGCCGATCCCGCTCTCCACCCAGGTGCTGCTGGACCGCGAGCGGTGCGTGCTGTGCGCGCGCTGCACCCGGTTCTCGCAGCAGATCGCCGGCGACCCGTTCATCGACCTGGTCGAGCGCGGCGCGCTCCAGCAGGTCGGCACCGGCGACGACCAGCCGCTGGACTCGTACTTCTCCGGCAACACCATCCAGATCTGCCCGGTCGGCGCGCTCACCTCCGCCGCCTACCGGTTCCGCTCCCGCCCGTTCGACCTGGTGTCCTCGCCGTCCGTGTGCGAGCACTGCTCGGCGGGCTGCGGGCAGCGCACCGACCACCGGCGCGGCAAGGTGATGCGGCGGCTGGCCGGCAACGAGCCGGAGGTCAACGAGGAGTGGAACTGCGACAAGGGCCGGTTCGCGTTCCGGTACGCGCAGCAGCGTGACCGCTTCACCTCGCCGATGGTCCGGCAGGACGGCGAACTCGTCGCTGTGTCCTGGCCGGAGGCGCTCGCCCGGGTCGCCGAGGGGCTGCGCGGCAAGCGGGCCGCGGCGCTGGTCGGCGGCCGGGTCACCGTCGAGGACGCCTACGGCTGGGGGAAGTTCGCGCGCCTCGCGCTCGGCACCAACGACGTCGACTTCCGCTCCCGCCCGCACAGCGGCGAGGAGGCCGAGTTCCTGGCCGCCGCCGTCGCCGGGCAGGGCGTGGACCTGGACGGCGGCGGCGTGACGTACCGCGAGCTGGAGGCCGCACCGGCCGTGCTGCTGGCCGGACTGGAGGCCGAGGAGGAGGCGCCGATCGTCTTCCTGCGGCTGCGCAAGGCCAACCGGGCGAGCGGACTGCGGGTGTTCTCGATCGCCTCGCACGCCACCCGGGGCCTCGCCAAGCTGCACGGCGCGCTGCTGCCCGCCGCCCCCGGCACCGAGGCCGAGTGGCTCGGCGCGCTCGCGGGCGACGAGGTGCTCGCCGACGACGCGGGCCGCTGCGCGGACGCGCTGCGCTCCCCGGGCGCGGTGATCCTGGTCGGCGAACGGCTCGCCCAGACCGCCGGCGGCCTGACCGCCGCGCTGGGCCTGGCGCGGACCACCGGGGCGAAGCTCGCCTGGGTGCCGCGCCGGGCCGGTGAGCGCGGCGCGGTCGAGGCCGGCGCGCTGCCCGGGCTGCTGCCCGGCGGCCGGGCCGTCGAGGTGCCCGCCGCACGCGCCGAGGCCGCCGCGCACTGGGGCGTCGACGACCTGCCCGCCGCCCCCGGCCGCGACACCGGCCGGATCCTGGCCGCCGCCGTCGCGGGCGAACTGGACGCGCTGGTGGTCGGCGGTGTCGGCCTGGACGACCTGCCGGACCCGGCGTTCGCCGAACAGGCCCTGGAGAGCGCCGAGTTCGTGCTCTCGCTGGAGCTGCGCCCGTCCGCGGTGACGGCGCGTGCCGACGTGGTGCTGCCGGTCGCCGCCGTCGCCGAGAAGGCCGGCACCTTCCTGGACTGGGAGGGCCGGGTCCGGATGTTCGAACCGGCCATCAAGCCCGACCAGCTGATGGGCCGCCACCTGCACTCGGACGTCCGGGTGCTGTCCATGGTCGCGGACGCGCTGGAGAAGCCGATCGGCCTGCCCGACGTCCGGGCGGCCCGGCTGGAGCTGGACCGTTTCGCCCCGTGGCAGGGCGACCGCCCGGCCGCGCCCGGCGCGCACCCCGGCACGCTGCCCCGCCCGGTGACCGGGCAGGCCGTGCTGGCCGGGCACCGGATGCTGCTCGACAACGGCTCGCTGCAGGACGGCGACCAGCACCTGGCCGGCACCCGGCACCCGGTGGTGGCCCGGCTGTCCGCCGCCACCGCCGCCGAGATCGGCGCGACCGGAGCGCTGCTGCGGATCTCCGGCCCGGCCGGGTCGCTGACCCTGCCGCTGGAGGTCACCGAGGCGATGCCGGACCGCACGGTCTGGCTGCCGCTCAACTCGACGCCCGGCGGCGGCGCGCACCGCACGCTCGGCACCACGCTCGGCCACCTGGTCACCATCGCCCCGGCGGAGGAATCGTGATGCTGGACTTTGCTTCGCAGCAGCCCACGATGGTCGCTGCCGCGTACGACACCCTCGGTTTCTTCGGCCGCGACCCGTGGTGGCTGGTGCTGCTGAAGGCGGTGTTCTGCTTCGCGTTCCTGGTGCTGACGGTGCTGATCGCGATCGTCTGGGAGCGCAAGGTCGTCGCCTGGATGCAGCTGCGGATCGGCCCCAACCGGCACGGTCCTTGGGGTCTGCTGCAGTCGCTGGCCGACGGCGTGAAGCTGGCGCTGAAGGAAGACCTGGTGGTGAAGGGCGCCGACAAGGCGGTCTACATCCTGGCGCCGATCGTCGCGGCGATCCCCGCGTTCATGGCGTTCGCGGTGATCCCGTTCGGCCCGGCCGGCAACGAGGTGTCGATCTTCGGCACCCGCACCCCGCTGCAGCTCACCGACCTGCCGATCGCGCTGCTGTACATCCTGGCCACCGCCTCGGTGGGCATCTACGGCATCGTGCTGGCCGGCTGGTCGTCCGGCTCGACGTACCCGCTGCTCGGCGGCATCCGCTCGTCCGCCCAGATGATCAGCTACGAGATCGCGATGGGCCTGTCGTTCGCGGCGGTGTTCATCTACTCGGGCTCGATGTCGACCTCGGAGATCGTCGCCTCGCAGCAGCCGACCTGGTTCGCGGTGCTGCTGCCGGTGTCGTTCATCGTCTACATCATCGCGATGGTCGGCGAGACCAACCGCGCCCCGTTCGACCTCCCGGAGGCCGAGGGCGAGCTGGTCGGCGGCTTCAACACCGAGTACTCCTCGCTGAAGTTCGCGATGTTCATGCTGGCCGAGTACGTCAACATGGTCACCGTCTCGGCGGTCGCCTCGACGCTGTTCCTCGGCGGCTGGCGGGCCCCGTGGCCGATCTCCACCTTCTGGGCGGGGGCCAACCACGGCTGGTGGCCGATGCTGTGGATCGTGCTGAAGATCCAGCTGCTGCTGTTCTTCTTCATCTGGCTGCGCGGCACACTGCCCCGGCTGCGCTACGACCAGTTCATGAAGCTCGGCTGGAAGGTGCTCATCCCGGTCTCCCTGGTGTGGCTGGTGATGGTGTCGGCGGTGCGGGCGCTGCGCAACGAGGGCTACGACTTCACCAAGGTGCTGCTGTACGTGGGCGCCCCGCTGGCGGCGATCCTGGTGATCGCGCTGGTGGCCGACCTGGTGCGGAAGAAGCCCGAGGAGCCGCCCGCCGCCGCCCCGCCCGCGGCCTTCGACCCGATGGCCGGCGGCTACCCGGTGCCGCCGCTGCCCGGTCAGGAACTGCCGCCCGTCCCGCGCCGCCGTCGCCGGACCCCGCAACTCCAGGACGCCCTCAACGGGGCCGACCATTCCGAAGGGAGCTGAGCCCAGCCATGTCTGACGAATCCTCGGAGAAGTCGATCCTCGGGCCGGCCGCCGGCTTCGGCGTGACCTTCAAGGCCATGTTCAAGAAGCGGCTCACCGAGCAGTACCCGGAGTGCAAGAAGCCCACCGCTCCGCGCTTCCACGGCCGTCACCAGCTGAATCGGCACCCGGACGGCCTGGAGAAGTGCATCGGCTGCGAGCTGTGCGCCTGGGCCTGCCCCGCCGACGCGATCTACGTCGAGGGCGCCGACAACCGCGACGACGAGCGCTACTCGCCCGGCGAGCGCTACGGCGCGGTCTACCAGATCAACTACGCCCGCTGCATCCTGTGCGGGCTGTGCATCGAGGCCTGCCCGACCCGGGCGCTCACCATGACCAACGAGTACGAGCTGGCCGACTCCAGCCGGCAGGACCTGATCTTCACCAAGGAGCAGCTGCTGGTCGGGCTGACCGAGGGCATGGTCGACTCGCCGCACTCGATCTTCCCGGGCGCCGACGAGGGCGCGTACTACCGGGGCGAGATCACCGGCGCCGCGCCGGGCACCGTGCAGCAGGAGAAGCACGCGCGCGACAAGGAGGCGCAGTCATGACCTCCACCGGCGAGGCCGTGCAGTTCTGGGTGCTGGCCGTGATCGCGGTCGGCGGGGCGCTCGGCATGCTGCTGATGAAGAAGGCGGTGCACTCGGCGCTCTGCCTGGCCGCGACCATGCTGTCGCTGGCGGTCTGCTACCTGGCGCAGGGCGCGGTGTTCCTGGGCGTGGTGCAGATCGTGGTCTACACCGGCGCGATCATGATGCTGTTCCTGTTCGTGGTGATGCTGGTCGGCGTCTCCTCGGAGGACTCGCTGAAGGAGCAGCTGAAGGGCCAGCGGGTCGCCGCCGTGCTCTGCGGCGTGGGCTTCGGCGTGCTGCTGATCGCCGGCCTGGCGAACGCGAAGCTGTCGCACTTCACCGGCCTGTCCGAGGCGAACGCCGAGGGCAACGTGCAGGGCCTGGCCAAGCTGATCTTCACCAAGTACGTGTGGGCGTTCGAGGTGACCGGCGCGCTGCTGATCACCGCGGCGATCGGCGCCATGGTGCTGACCCACCGCGAGAAGATCCGCGAGCGCCTGACCCAGCGTCAACTGGCCGCACAGCGCGTCAAGGACAACATCCAGGTGCCGCCGCTGCCCGCCCCCGGCGTGTACGCCCGGCACAACGCGGTGGACATCCCGGCGCTGCTGCCCGACGGCACCGTCGCCGAGGACTCGGTGATGAGCACCCTGCGCGAGCGCGGCCAGATCCGCGACGTCAGCCAGGAGATGCTGCAGCGGATGGCCGAACTGGAGGAGGCCACCGCCGACTGGCTCGGCCGGCCGTCCTCCGCCCGCCCGCAGGTGGCCGGGCCCCGCCAGGCACTGGAGACCGTGCCGACCCCGACCAAGGAGGAGGCGGAGTGAACCCGGTCAACTACCTGTACCTGGCCGCGCTGCTGTTCACCATCGGCGCCTCGGGCGTGCTGATCCGCCGCAACGCGATCGTGCTGTTCATGTGCGTGGAGCTGATGCTGAACGCCTCGAACCTGGCGCTGGTCACGTTCTCCCGGCTGCACGGCAACCTGGACGGTCAGATCCTCGCGTTCTTCACGATGGTGGTCGCGGCGGCCGAGGTCGTGGTCGGCCTCGCCATCATCGTCTCCATCTTCCGGACCAGGCACTCCGCTTCGGTCGACGACAGCAACCTGATGAAGCTGTAGGCGGAGGGCCCTTCAGTGAACTCTCTCATTCCGCTGCTGGTCGCGGCGCCGCTGGCCGGCGCTGCCCTGCTGCTGCTCGGCGGACGGGCCCTGGACCGGTTCGGGCACTGGATCGCGACCGCACTCGCGGCGCTGTCCTTCGCCTTCGGCCTCGCCCTGTTCGCGGACATGCTCGGCCGTGACGCCGAGCACCGCGCCGTCGTCGAGCGGCTGTACACCTGGATCCCGGTGGACGGCTTCCAGGCCGACATCTCCTTCCAGCTCGACCAACTGTCCATCGTCTTCGTGCTGTTGATCACCGGCGTCGGCTCGTTGATCCACCTCTACTCGGTGGGCTACATGGCGCACGACGAGCGCCGCCGTCGGTTCTTCGGCTACCTGAACCTGTTCCTGGCCGCCATGCTGATCCTGGTGCTGGCCGACAACTACCTGCTGCTGTACGTCGGTTGGGAGGGCGTCGGCCTGGCGTCCTACCTGCTGATCGGGTTCTGGCAGCACAAGCCGAGCGCCGCGACGGCCGCCAAGAAGGCGTTCATCGTCAACCGGGTCGGCGACATGGGCCTGTCCGTCGCGATCATGCTGATGTTCGCCGAGTTCGGCTCGTTCGCCTTCGGCCCGGTGTTCGGCGCGGCCGGCGACGCGAGCCAGGGCAAGCTCACCGCGATCGCCCTGATGCTGCTGCTCGCCGCCTGCGGCAAGTCCGCGCAGGTCCCGCTGCAGTCCTGGCTGGGCGACGCGATGGAGGGTCCGACCCCGGTCTCCGCGCTGATCCACGCCGCCACCATGGTCACCGCCGGCGTCTACCTGATCACCCGCTCCGCGGCGATCTTCAACCTGGCCCCCGACGCGCAGACCGCCGTCGTGGTGGTCGGCGCGGTGACGCTGGTGTTCGGTGCGATCGTCGGTTGCGCCAAGGACGACATCAAGAAGGCGCTGGCCGGCTCGACCATGTCGCAGATCGGCTACATGATCATGGCGGCCGGCCTCGGCCCGATCGGCTACGCCTTCGCGATCATGCACCTGGTCACCCACGGCTTCTTCAAGGCCGGGCTGTTCCTCGGCGCCGGGTCGGTCATGCACGGCATGAACGACGAGGTGAACATGCGGCACTACGGCGGGCTGCGCAAGTACATGCCGGTCACCTTCTGGACCTTCCTGCTCGGCACCGGCGCGCTCATCGGCTTCCCGCTGCTGTCCGGCTTCTGGTCGAAGGACAAGATCATCGACGCGGCGTTCGCCAAGGGCGGCGCCGAGGGCTGGATCCTCGGCCTGTGCGCGCTGACCGGCGCCGTGATCACCGCGTTCTACATGACCCGGGTGGTGCTGCTCACCTTCTTCGGCGAGAAGCGCTGGCAGCCCGACGGGGACGGCAACCTGCCGCACCCGCACGAGTCCCCGAAGACCATGACCATCCCGATGATCGTGCTGGCCTTCGGCTCGGTGTTCGCCGGCGGCCTGTTCACCCTCGGCAGCTCCTTCCTGAACTTCCTGGAGCCGGTCACCGGCCACCAGGAGGGCCACCCGCCGTTCAACTCGTACGTGGTCAGCGTCATCGCCACCGTCTGCATGCTGGCCGGCGTCGGCCTGGCCTACGTCATGTACGGCCGCGGCCCCGTCCCGGTGAAGGCGCCGGTCGGCTCGCTGCTCACCCGGGCCGCCCGCCGCGACCTGCTGCAGGACGACTTCAACCACGCCGTCCTGGTCCGGCCCGGCTCGGCGCTCGCCGCCACCCTGGTCTGGTTCGACAGCAAGGGCCTGGACGGCTTCGTCAACGGCCTGGCCGCCGCCATCGGCGGCCTGTCCGGCCGGCTGCGCCGGATCCAGACCGGATACGTCCGGACGTACGCGCTCTCCATGTTCGGCGGCACGCTGGTGCTGGTCGCCTCCACTCTCCTGATGAGGTCGGTCTGATGAGCTACCTCCTCTCCGCCACCTGTGCCGTCCCGGCCGCCGGAGCAGTGCTCACCGCTGCCCTCCCGGCCGGCACCGGCGAGGCCCGGCGGCGCACCACCAAGGCCGTCGCGCTCGCGGTCTCGGCGGCCACCCTGGGCCTGGCGATCGCGGTCGCCGCCGCCTTCGAACCCGACGGCCCCCGCTACCAGTTGACCGAGTCCTACAGCTGGATCCGGTCCTTCGGGATCAGCTTCTCGCTCGGCGCGGACGGCATCGGCACCGTGCTGGCGCTGCTCACCGCCGTGCTGGTGCCGCTGGTGATGCTGGCCGGCTGGCACGACGCAGACCCGGCCGCGCCCGAGGGCTCCTTCGAGTCCAAGCGCCGCACCCAGGGCTTCTTCGCCCTGATCCTCGCCGTCGAGGCGATGGTGCTGGTGTCCTTCCTGGCCACCGACGTGTTCGTGTTCTACGTGTTCTTCGAAGCCATGCTGATCCCGATGTACTTCCTGATCGGCGGCTTCGGCGACCGGGCCGGCGGACCCGACTCGGCCCGCCAACGCTCGTACGCGGCGGTCAAGTTCCTGCTGTACAACCTGCTCGGCGGACTGGTCATGCTGGCCGCCGTGATCGGCCTGTACGTGGTGGCCGGCGACCAGGGGCAGGCGACGTTCAGCCTGCCCGCGCTGACCGACGCGATCTCCTCCGGCAAGCTGGTGATCGACCCGACCGTGCAGCGCGCGCTGTTCCTCGGCTTCTTCTTCGCCTTCGCGGTGAAGGCCCCGCTGTGGCCGCTGCACACCTGGCTGCCGAACGCGATGGGCGAGTCCACCGCCGGAACCGCCGTCCTGATCACGGCGGTCGTCGACAAGGTCGGCACCTTCGCGATGCTCCGGTTCTGCCTCGGCCTGTTCCCGGACGCCTCCAAGACCTTCGCCCCGGCGATCCTGGTGCTGTCGCTGATCGGCATCGTCTACGGCGCGCTGGTCGCCATCGGCCAGAAGGACATCAAGCGGCTGGTCGCCTACGCGTCCATCTCGCACTTCGGGTTCATCATCATGGGCATCTTCGCGATGACCAGCCAGGGCCAGTCCGGCGCCACCCTCTACATGGTCAACCACGGCATCTCCACCGCCGCGTGGATGCTGGTGGCGGGCTTCCTGATCTCCCGCCGCGGCTCGCGGCTGATCGCCGACTACGGCGGCGTGCAGAAGGTCGCCCCCGTCCTGGCGGGCACCTTCCTGATCGGCGGCCTGGCCACGCTGTCGCTGCCCGGCCTGGCCCCGTTCGTCAGTGAATTCCTGGTCCTGGTCGGCACGTTCACCCGCTACCCGGTGATCGGCATCATCGCCACCTTCGGCATCGTGCTGGCCGCGCTGTACGCGCTGATGCTGTACCAGCGCACCATGACCGGCCCGGTGAAGGAGTCCGTCACGGGCATGCCCGACCTGAAGGCCCGTGAACTCGCCGTCGTCGCCCCGCTGGTGGCCCTCACGCTGCTGCTCGGCGTCTACCCGCAGTCGCTCACCCGGATCGTGAACCCCGCCGTGAACGACACCCTCAGCCAGGTCCACCGCATCGATCCCGCGCCCGCCCACCCGGTCGCCGCCACCAACGGAGGTGAGCAGAAGTGATCTCCACCCACGTGCTGGCCGCCGTCGGCGGCAACAGTCCGAGCATCCCCGCCCCGCACATCGAGTACGGCCAGCTCTCGCCGATGCTCGTGGTGTTCGGCGCGGCACTGGTCGGCGTCCTGGCCGAGGCGTTCCTGCCGCGGCGGCTGCGCGCCGCCGCCCAGCTCGGCATCTCGCTGGTCGGCCTGGTCGGCGGCTTCGTCGCCGTGGTGGTGCTCGCCGCCCAGGGCCACGCCTCCACCAGGGCGGGCCTGTTGGCGATGGGCTCGGTCGCCATCGACGGGCCCGCGCTGTTCCTGCAGGGCGTCATCCTGCTGACCGCCGTCCTCGCCGTCCTCACCTACGCCGAGGGCCGGCTGGAGCCGCGCATCAACGGCCACCGGATCGACGCGTTCGCCGCGCAGGCCGCCGCCGTCCCCGGCGGCGAACAGGAACGCGAAGCCACCCGCGAGGGCCTGCGGACCACCGAGATCTACCCGCTCACCCTGTTCGCGGTCGGCGGCATGCTGCTCTTCCCCGCCTCCAACGACCTGCTCACCATGTTCGTGGCGCTCGAAGTGCTGTCCCTGCCGCTGTACTTGATGTGCGCGATCGCCCGGCGCCGCCGCCTGCTCTCGCAGGAGGCCGCCGTCAAGTACTTCCTGCTCGGCGCGTTCGCCTCCGCGTTCTTCCTGTTCGGCACCGCGCTGGTCTACGGCTACGCGGGCACCCTCCGGCTCGGCGAGATCGCCGACGTGGTCGCCGGCACCGCCCCCGTCACCCCGGCGCTCGCCGTCACCACCCAGAACGACGCGCTGCTGCTGATCGGCCTGGCCATGCTCGCCGTCGGCCTGCTGTTCAAGGTCGGCGCGGTGCCGTTCCACTCCTGGACGCCGGACGTCTACCAGGGCGCGCCCACCCCCGTCAGCGGGTTCATGGCGGCCGCCACCAAGACCGCCGCGTTCGGCGCGCTGCTGCGGCTGTTCTACGTCGCCTTCCCCGGCATCCGCTGGGACTGGCGGCCCGTCATGTGGGGCGTCGCGATCCTCACCATGGTGGTCGGCTCGATCCTCGCCGTCACCCAGCAGGACGTGAAGCGCCTCCTCGCCTACTCCTCGGTCGCGCACGCCGGCTTCATCCTCACCGGCCTGATCGCCACCGACCGGCGCGGCGTCGCCGCCGTCCTCTTCTACCTGCTCGCCTACTCCTTCGTCACCCTCGGCGCGTTCGCCGTCGTCACCCTGGTCCGCGACTCCAAGGGCGAGGCCACCCACCTGTCCAACTGGGCCGGCCTGGGCCGCCGCTCCCCGCTCCTCGCCGCGGTGTTCGCCCTGTTCCTGCTGGCCTTCGCGGGCATCCCGCTCACCTCCGGCTTCACCGGCAAGTTCGCCGTCTTCCAGGCCGCGGCCGGCGGCGGCGCCACCCCGCTGGTCATCGTCGGTGTGCTGTCCTCCGCGATCGCCGCCTTCTTCTACATCCGCGTCATCGTCCTGATGTTCTTCTCCGACCCCCAGCCCTCCGGCCCCGCGGTCGCCGTCCCCAGCACCCTCACCGCCACTGCCATCGCCTTCGGCGTGCTGGTCACCCTGGGCCTGGGTCTGCTCCCGCAGTACTTCCTCGACCTGGCCACCAAGGCCTCGGTCTTCATCCGTTGATCGTTCCCCGGTGCGGGAGGCGGGTCCGGTCCGGTCCCACCTCCCGCCACCAGGGGAGGAAGGACCATGCCCGTGCAGTGATCCACTCCGGACCGGATACGCTGCCTTGTATGTGCATCGGCGGCGCTGAGGGACCGGCCCGCTGGATCGACCAGGGACAGGAGTGGTCAGCGTGACCGTCGTGGGGCCCTTCGGGCTGAGCGTGCAGGACCGCGATCTGACCCGCGACGTCCAGGCCGGGATGGAGGCCGTGGAGGCCGCCCTGATCGAGGCCGTCAAGTGCGACGTGCCCTTCATCACGGTGACCGCCAGCCACCTCATCGAGGCCGGGGGGAAGCGGTTCAGGCCGCTGCTGGTGATGCTCGCCGCCCAGTTCGGCGACCCCGGCGCGTCCGGGGTGGTGCCGTCCGCTGTGGTGGTCGAACTGACCCACCTCGCGACGCTGTACCACGACGACGTGATGGACGAGGCCCCCGTGCGGCGCGGCGCCCCCAGCGCCAACAGCCGCTGGGACAACTCGGTCGCCATCCTCACCGGCGACTTCCTGTTCTCCCGCGCCTCCCAGGTGCTCTCCGACCTCGGCCCCGAGGCCGTCCGGGTCCAGGCCGACGCCTTCGAGCGGCTGGTCACCGGTCAGATCCTGGAGACCGTGGGGCCCCGCCCCGAGGACGACCCGCTGCGCCACTACCTGGACGTGCTGTCCGGCAAGACCGGCTCGCTGATCGCCGTCTCCTGCCGCTTCGGCGCCATGATGGCCGGCGCCGAGCCCTGGATCGTCGACCTGCTCACCCAGTACGGCGAGCGCATCGGCACCGCGTTCCAGCTCGCCGACGACGTCCTCGACATCGCCAGCGACGGCCACGAGTCCGGCAAGACCCCCGGCACCGACCTGCGCGAGGGCGTCCCCACGCTGCCCGTCCTGCTGCTGCGTCAGATGCCGGTCGACCCGGCCGACCCCGAGGACGCGCGGCTGCGCGAGCTCCTCGACACCGACCTGGCGTCCGACGACGACGCCCACGCCGAGGCCCTGCGCCTGCTGCGCCGGCACCCGGCGCTGGAGCGGGCGCGCCGCGAGACGCTGCGCTACGCCGAGGAAGCGCGTGCGCTGCTCGACCCGCTGCCGGCCGGGCCGGCGAAGGCGGCGCTGCAGGAGCTGTGCGACACGGTGGCCATCCGCACCATGTGAGGTGCGAGGAGCAGGGAGAGCACCACCAGGGGCGCGTGGGGGGTACCTCCCAGCCCTGGCGGGCCGGGAGGTACCCCCACGCGCCCCTGGGTTCGCGCCCGCTTTCGCGCCCGTCCGCTCGCGCAGCGCCTCGCGCTAGGGTTCGTCCCATGTTGCGTGTGGTGATCGCCGAGGATTCCGTGCTGCTCCGGGAGGGGCTGACGCGGTTGCTGACGGACCGGGGGATGGAGGTCGTGGCGGGGGTCGGTGACGGGGACGCGCTGCTGCGGGCGGTGGACGGGCTGCAGGAGGGCGGCGCGTTGCCGGACGTGGTGGTGGCGGACGTGCGGATGCCGCCGACGCACACCGACGAGGGGGTGCGGGCGTGCGTGGAGTTGCGCAAGCGGTATCCGCAGCTGGGTGTGCTGGTGCTGTCGCAGCACGTGGAGGAGCAGTACGCGGGTGAGCTGCTGGCGGGTTCGACCCGCGGCGTGGGCTACCTGCTGAAGGACCGGGTCGCGGAGGTGCGGGAGTTCGCCGACGCGGTGACCCGGGTCGCACAGGGCGGGACGGCGCTGGATCCGGAGGTGGTGCAGCAGCTGCTGAGCCGCAGCCGGCAGGTGGACACGCTGGCGAATCTGACGCCCCGTGAGCGCGAGGTGCTGGGGCTGATGGCGGAGGGCCGGACCAACGCCGCGATAGCCAAGCAACTGGTGGTGTCCGACGGTGCGGTCGAGAAGCATGTGTCGAACATCTTCCAGAAATTGGGTTTGGGACAGAGCCAGCAGGATCACCGGCGGGTTCTCGCGGTGCTGGCGTATTTGGAGTCGTGACCGGCCAGGACCCGCGATTTTCGGTCTTCGCGAGTTGCCTATCAGCGGTGCGTCAGCTGTTTAGGATTTCCTTGGTGCGCCAGGCGGACGGGGCACACGGCTCACGCCCGCTGCTGGCTCCCCTTCGAGGAGGTCCGCGGCAGTGACCAGTCAGGTCGATCAGTCAGAGGCAGTGGACGGCCCGGGCGGCGAGCGCCGGACGGGCCCGGCCTCGCCCCGTTCGGGCCCGCAGGACGGGTCCGGGCGGGCGCCCAAGCCGATCCGACGGCTGGATCGGGTGATCATCCGGTTCGCCGGGGACTCCGGCGACGGCATGCAGCTCACCGGCGACCGCTTCACCTCGGAGACGGCGGCGTTCGGCAACGACCTGTCGACCCTGCCGAACTTCCCGGCGGAGATCCGGGCCCCCGCAGGCACCCTGCCGGGTGTGTCCAGCTTCCAGTTGCACTTCGCCGACCACGACATCCTGACGCCCGGTGACGCCCCCGACGTGCTGGTGGCGATGAACCCGGCGGCACTGAAGGCGAACCTGGCGGACCTGCCGGCCGGCGCCGAGATCATCGTCAACACCGACGAGTTCACCAAGCGCGCGCTGGCGAAGGTCGGGTACGACAAGGACCCGCTGGCCGACGGTTCGCTGGAGGCGTTCCGGCTGCACCCGGTGCCGCTGACCACGCTGACGCTGGAGGCGCTGAAGGACAGCGGGCTGGCCCGCAAGGACGCGGAGCGGGCGAAGAACATGTTCGCCCTCGGCCTGCTGTCGTGGATGTACCACCGGCCCACCCACGGCACCGAACTGTTCCTCCGTCAGAAGTTCGCGAAGAAGCCGCAGATCGCCGAGGCGAACGTGGCGGCGTTCCGGGCGGGCTGGAACTTCGGCGAGACCACCGAGGACTTCGCGGTCTCCTACGAGGTCCCGCCGGCCAAGCTGCCGGCCGGCACGTACCGCAACATCTCCGGGAACCTGGCGCTGTCGTACGGCCTGGTCGCGGCGGGGGAGCGGTCCGGGCTGCCGGTGTTCCTCGGCTCGTACCCGATCACCCCGGCCTCGGACATCCTGCACGAGCTGTCGAAGCACAAGAACTTCGGCGTGCGGACGTTCCAGGCCGAGGACGAGATCGCGGGCATCGGCGCGGCGCTCGGCGCGGCGTTCGGCGGCGCGCTGGGCGTGACCACCACGTCCGGTCCGGGTGTGGCGCTGAAGTCGGAGACCATCGGTCTGGCGGTGTCGCTGGAACTGCCGCTGCTGGTGGTCGACATCCAGCGCGGCGGCCCGTCCACCGGCCTGCCGACCAAGACCGAGCAGGCCGACCTGCTGCAGGCGATGTTCGGCCGCAACGGCGAGGCCCCGGTGCCGATCGTGGCCCCCGCGACGCCCGCCGAGTGCTTCGACGCCGCGCTCGACGCCGCCCGGATCGCCCTCACCTACCGCACCCCGGTCTTCCTGCTCTCCGACGGCTACCTGGCCAACGGCTCCGAGCCGTGGAAGATCCCGGACGTCGACGAACTGCCGGACCTGCGCGTGGAGTTCGCCACCGAGCCGAACGGCGCCGACGGCACCTTCCGCCCCTACCAGCGCGACCCGCACACCCTCGCCCGCCCGTGGGCGGTGCCCGGCACCCCCGGTCTGGAGCACCGGATCGGCGGCATCGAGAAGCAGGACGGCACCGGCAACATCTCCTACGACCCCGCGAACCACGACTTCATGGTCCGCACCCGGCAGGCCAAGATCGACGGCATCGAGGTGCCGGACGTCGAGGTCGACGACCCGAGCGGCGAGGCCCGCGTCCTGGTGCTCGGCTGGGGCTCCACCTACGGCCCGATCACCGCCGCGGTGCGCCGGGTACGGGCGGACGGTGGCCAGGTCGCCCAGGCCCACCTGCGCCACCTCAACCCCTTCCCGGCCAACCTCGGCACGGTGCTGCGCCGCTACGAGCGGGTGATCGTCCCCGAGATGAACCTCGGACAGCTCGCCCTGCTGCTGCGCGCGAAGTACCTCGTCGACGCCCAGTCCTACAACCAGGTGCGCGGCCTGCCGTTCAAGGCCGCCCAACTCGCCGACGTGCTGCACGCGGCGATCGGCACGCTCGACGCGGAGGCGACCCGATGACCGACTTCCCCGCGCTGCGGCTCGTCCCCAAGGCCGACGGCCCGCAGTCCGTAAAGGACTTCAAGACCGACCAGGAAGTGCGCTGGTGTCCCGGCTGCGGGGACTACGCGATCCTGGCCGCCGTCCAGTCCTTCATGCCGGAGCTCGGCATCCGCCGGGAGAACACTGTCTTCGTCTCCGGCATCGGCTGCTCCTCGCGCTTCCCGTACTACATGAACACCTACGGGATGCACTCGATCCACGGCCGCGCCCCGGCGATCGCCACCGGCCTGGCCGCGTCCCGCCCCGACCTGTCGGTCTGGGTGGTGACGGGCGACGGCGACGCGCTGTCGATCGGCGGCAACCACCTGATCCACGCGCTGCGCCGGAACGTCAATCTGAAGATCCTGCTGTTCAACAACCGGATCTACGGACTGACGAAGGGTCAGTACTCGCCGACCAGCGAGGTCGGGAAGATCACCAAGTCCACGCCGATGGGCTCGTTGGACGCGCCCTTCAACCCGCTCTCGCTGGCGATCGGCGCGGAGGCGAGCTTCGTGGCGCGGACCATCGACTCCGACCGGCAGCACCTGCAGTCGGTGCTGCGGGCCGCGGCGCAGCACGAGGGCACCGCGCTGGTGGAGATCTACCAGAACTGCAACATCTTCAACGACGGCGCGTTCGAGGTTCTCAAGGAGCCCGGCACCCGGGACGAGGCGCTCATCCGGCTGGAGCACGGGCAGCCGATCCTGGCCGGCGCGGACCGGCACGTGGTGCGGGGGGCGGACGGCGAGCTGCGGATCGTTCCGCGGAGCGAGGGCACGGCGCTCGTCCACGACGCCCACGCGAGCAGTCCGACGGCGGCGTTCGCGCTGACCCGGCTGGCCGACGCGGACCTGCTGCACCACACGCCGATCGGGGTGCTGCGGGACGTGCGGCGGGAGGTCTACGACGTGCAGATGGCGGACCAGCTGGCCCTTGCCGAGGAGCAGAAGGGACGGGGCGAGCTGGCCGGCCTGCTGGCGGGATCCAGCACCTGGACGGTGACCGACTAGGGGCCCGCCCCTTGTCAGGAGCCAAAGTCCTTTTTGGGGATGACACCTTCACCCGCGTACCGCTACCTTTCGTAGGACGTTTCGTGCGCGGGTGAAGGGCAGGCCATGGCGGAGAGTTCGCGGGAGGCCAGGGTCGGATTGTGGAACGGCTTCGCGGCGTACGGGATGTGGGGGCTGTTCCCGCTGTTCTGGCCGCTGCTGGAGCCGGCCGGGGCGGTGGACATCCTGGCGAACCGGATGGTGTGGTCGCTGGTGGCGGTCGCGGCACTGCTGCTGGTACGCCGCCGCTGGGGCTGGATACGCCCGCTGCTGCGGCAGCCGCGCAGGCTGGCGCTGCTCGCGGTGGCGGCGGCCACGGTCTCGGTGAACTGGGGCGTGTACATCTGGGGCGTGAACTCCGGGCACGTGGTGGAGACGAGTCTCGGGTACTTCATCAATCCGCTGGTGACGATCGCGTTCGGCGTGCTGGTGCTGCGTGAGCGGCTGCGGACCGCGCAGTGGGCGGCGGTCGGCATCGGCGTGGCCGCGGTCGCGGTGCTGACGGTGGCGTACGGGCGGCTGCCGTGGATCGCGTTGACGCTCGCGTTCTCGTTCGCGACGTACGGGCTGATGAAGAAGAAGGTCGCACTGGGCGGGCCGGAGAGCCTGGCCGTGGAGAGCGCGGTGATGTTCCCGTTCGCGCTCGGGTTCCTGGTGTACCTGGGGGTGCGCGGCGAGGGCAGCCTCGGGCACTACGGCTGGGGGCACACCGCGCTGCTGGTGGCCAGCGGCGTGGTCACGGCGGTGCCGCTGATGTGCTTCGGCGCGGCGGCGCTGCGGGTGCCGCTGACCACGCTGGGGCTGTTGCAGTACCTGGCGCCGGTGTTCCAGTTCCTGATCGGGGTGACGGTCTTCCACGAGTCGATGGCGCCGGCCCGCTGGGCGGGCTTCGGGCTGGTGTGGGTGGCGCTGGCGGTACTGAGCGTGGACGCGCTGCGCCGGGTCCGGGCCGAGCGGCGGAACGTGCCGGCGCCGGTGCCCGCGGAGGCGGTCGCCGGCTAGCCGGCCGCCAGGTCGCGGGCCAGCCGGGTGCTGTCGCGGTGGGTGGTGAACGCGGTGGCGGCGGCGAGCGCGGCGGTTCGGCGGCGAGGGGTGAGCAGGCCGCCGTGGGCGAGCGAGTCCAGGGGGCGGCCGTGCTGCCACTCGTCCAGTGACCAGCGGGCGTAGGGGCCGAACAGGGCGCGGGTGGGTTCGGGCAGGTCGGTGCGGGCCGGGACGGCGGCGCGGGCGCCGTTGAGGGCGATCTGGCCGTCGAGGCTCGCGCAGACGTCGAGCCAGGCGAGGGCGGCGTCGCGGTGGTGGGCGCCGCGGGGGAGGACGAAGACGTCGGCGCGGGACTGGAACAGCGCCGCGGTGCCGGGGGCGGCGGCCCACCGGTAGTCGGCGCCGGCCCGCAGGGCGAGGTTCTCGCGCAGCCAGCCGTCGGCCCAGTCGCCGGTGAGCAGGTAGCCGGCCTGGCCGGTGCCCAGCAGCCGGGCGGCGTCCGTCCAGTCGGCGTCGGGGGTGACGGGGGCGGCGTGGGCGAGCAGGGCGTCCAGGACGCGCAGCGCGGTGGCGGTGGCGGTGGTGCGCCACGGGCCGTCGGGCTGCCAGAGCGCGGTGAAGGCGTCGGGGCCGTGGGCGGCCAGCAGGGCGGTCTCGGCCAGCTGGAGCACTTCGGCGGGGCCGCCGACGGCGAGTGCGGGGCGGCCGGTGGCGGTGACGCGCTGGAGCTGGGCGATGAGCAGGCCTGGGTCCGCCGGGGCGGGGTCGGCGGCGGCGTCGGCCAGCACCCGGGGGTTCGACCAGAGCAGGTTGGTGCGGCGCACGCCCGCGGGGACGCCGTACAGCGCGCGGCCGGCCCGCAGCCGGGGTCGCAGTCCGGCGGGCAGTCCCGCGGTCCAGCGGCGGCGCCGGGCGAGGCCGTCGAGCGGCTCCAAGTGCGGGGCCAGTTCGGCGAGTTCGGCGCCGCCGGCGCAGCGGAGGCTGTCCGGCGGTCGGTCGGTGGCGAGCCGGGTGAGCGGGTCGGCGTCGGTGGAGC
>NZ_BMRI01000011.1:145702-150497 GCF_014648555.1 Kitasatospora griseola | reverse complement strand
CGTCGCCGGTGACGAAGGTGACGTCCGGGGCGTGGCCCTTGAGCGCGGCGAGCAGCGCCTGCAGGCCGTTCCGGTCGGGGCCGGAGGTCCAGTCGCAGGTCACTTCGAGCAGCCCGGCGGGGTGGTTGCCGGAGCTGGCCTCGGCGGGCCCGCAGCGGGCGAGGGCGGTGGCGCAGGCGACCGCGATCCCGCCCAGCAGGACTGAACGGCGGCGGATCGGCACGGTACTCCCAGCGGGCGGACGGGCGGGCGAACAACGGACGAACGGTCCGCGGCGGCCCACCATCCCAGCGGTTCGGCCGAGCCCGCGTCAAGAGTCGTGCCGGGCCCGAACGACGACGCGGGGCCCCGGGAGACGTTCCCCGGGGCCCCGCGCACCGATCGTGGTTACTTCCCGGCGGCCGCGACCTGCTCCAGCGTCTCCGGGGTGACGGCGCCCACGTAGACCTTGCCGCTGTCGGTGATCAGGGCGTTGACGACGCGGGTGGACACCAGGGTGCCGCCCTTGACCTGGCGGCCGGTGAACTTGGCGATGCCCTTCGCGGCTTCCGCGCCCGTCTCGGCGTGGGCGACGGCCGTCCAGCCCTCGCCGATGACGCCGCCCTTGGCACCGTCCGCGCCGCCGCCGGTCGGCAGCGAGGGCAGGCCCGGGATCGACGGCATCGGGTTCTCGGCGAGCTTGCCCCCGGGCCGCTCGACCACCTTGGCGCCCTTGGGGACGCTGAACTGGAAGGTCTTGGCGTCCGGCTTGGCGTAGGACAGCGTGCCGAAGCGCACGTCGAACGCGGTCGCGCCGTCCACCGTGCGCAGTTGCACGGCCAGTGGCAAACCCTTCTCGGCGTCGATCGAGACCCGGATCTCCGCGACGGTCGAGCCGGCCTGCTTGGGCTTGATGCTGAGCTTGTAAGCGGCGTGCCCGGCGACCCGCTCGGTGCCGTCGACCGTCACCGAGGTGGTGCCGGCGGAGTGCTCCAGCAGCTGCTTGGCGATGTCCTGCGGGGTGACGGAGCCGATCCCCGCCTTCCCGTCCGGCCGGTGGCCGTCGGCGCCCGCGCCGGTCAGGTGCAGGGCCTGCTGGGAGCTGCGGTCGTACGCCCACACCTGGTCGCCGTTGTGGACCAGCTCGTAGCCGGACTTCTGGCTGGACAGGGTGAGCCGCTGGCGGTCCGGGCCGTCGGCGGCGATGGTCAGGGTGTGCGAGCCGCCGAGCAGTTCGACGGCCTTCAGCTGCGGGTCGGCGCTGCCGGTGTGCGCGCCGGCGCTGCGGGCGAGGTCGCCGATCGCGCCGGAGCCGGTGGCGGCGTCGGTCAGCGCCGTGGGCAGGCCCAGGTCGGCGTTGACCCGGACGGTGCCGGTGAAGGTGTCGGTGTTCGCCGACAGCGCCTTGGCGACCAGGTCCTGGGCGCTGATGGCGGGCAGCTTCGGGGCCTCGTCGCTGGCCAGTGCGGGCACCAGGCCGATGCCGGTGGCGACGGCGGCGGCGATCGCCACCGGCACGCCGTAACGGACGGCGGTGCGGCGCCGTCCGGCCCGAGTCGCCGTCAAGTCCTGTACTGCGGTGGATTCCTGGTCCACTGCGGCCCCCTTCCGAGCTTGTCTGCTGTCAGTGTCCATTGAAGCCCCGCGGCCCCGGACGGCGCGTCGCCCCGCGGCAGCAGATCGCGCTACGTCTCCCGTCGTATCCGGAGCATTGCGACCCTGAGAAGCCGTCAGGGTTCTGTACTCCCGCAGGCGTACGGCTCGCGTAGGGTCGGGCGCATGAGCCTCCAGCCTCCGGCGCCCGCAGCCTCGTACCCCACCCCGACCGCGATGCGGCGCGCGCTGCGCCGGGCCCGGGACGGGGTGGCGCTGGACGCGGCGGAGGCGGCGGTGCTGCTCCGGGCGCGCGGCGCGGACCTGGAGCAGCTGTGCGAGGTCGCCGGGCGGATCCGGGACGCCGGGCTGGAGCAGGCCGGCCGCCCGGGCGTCGTCACGTACTCGCGCAAGGTGTTCATTCCGCTGACCAGGCTGTGCAGGGACCGCTGCCACTACTGCACCTTCGTCACCGTGCCCGGCAAGCTCCGCAAGGACGGCCACGGCCTGTACCTGTCCCCGGACGAGGTGCTGGAGATCGCCCGCCGGGGCGCCGAACTGGGCTGCAAGGAAGCGCTGTTCACGCTCGGCGACCGCCCCGAGGACCGCTGGCCGGAGGCCCGCGAGTGGCTGGACGCGCACGGCTACGACGACACCCTGGCGTACGTCCGGGCGATGGCGGTGCGGGTGCTGGAGGAGACCGGGCTGCTGCCGCACCTGAACCCCGGCGTGCTGTCCTGGACGGACTTCCAGCGCCTCAAGCCGGTCGCCCCGTCGATGGGCATGATGCTGGAGACCACCGCCACCCGCCTGTGGTCGGAGCCCGGCGGCCCGCACCACGGCTCCCCGGACAAGGAGCCGGCGGTGCGGCTGCGGGTGCTGGAGGACGCCGGGCGCAGCGCCGTGCCGTTCACCACCGGGGTGCTGATCGGCATCGGCGAGACCCACCAGGAGCGGGCCGAGTCGCTGCTGGCGATCCGCAAGGTGGCCCGCGCCTACCAGGGCGTGCAGGAAGTGATCGTGCAGAACTTCCGGGCCAAGCCGGACACCGCGATGCGGGCCATGCCGGACGCCGAACTGTCCGAGCTGGCGGCCGCGGTGGCGGTGGCCCGGCTGGTGCTCGGCCCGGCCGCCCGGATCCAGGCCCCGCCGAACCTGGTGGACGCCGAGTTCGCGCTGCTGATCCGCGCCGGCATCGACGACTGGGGCGGCGTCTCGCCGCTGACGCCGGACCACGTCAACCCGGAACGCCCCTGGCCGCACATCGAAGAGTTGGCCGAACGGACCGCCGAGGCCGGGTTCACCCTGCGCGAGCGGTTGACGATCTACCCCGAGTACCTGAAGCGCGGCGAGCCGTGGCTCGACCCGCGCCTGCTGCCGCACGTGCGGGCGCTCGCCGACCCGGCCACCGGCCTGGCCGTCGAGGGCCGCCGCCCGGCCGGCCTGCCCTGGCAGGAGCCCGACGAGCCGATGACCGGCGGCGGCCGCACCGACCTGTTCCGCACCGTCGACACCGAGGGCCGCACCGGCGACCGCCGCTCCGACTTCGACGAGGTGTACGGCGACTGGGAGTCGCTGCGCGAGCAGGCCGCCGTCCCCGCCCCGCGCCGCCTGCCCGCCGACCTGCGGGCCGCGCTGTCCACCGCCGCCGACGACCCGACGAAGCTGACGGACGACCAGGCCCTCGCCCTGTTCCAGGCGGACGGCGACGCGCTGGACGCGCTCACCCGGATCGCCGACGAGCTGCGCCGCGACACCGTCGGCGAGGAGGTGACGTACTGCGTCACCCGGAACATCAACTTCACCAACGTCTGCTACACCGGCTGCCGGTTCTGCGCGTTCGCGCAGCGCCGCACCGACGCCGACGCGTACACCCTGTCGCTGGACCAGGTCGCCGAGCGGGCCGAGCAGGCCTGGGAGGTCGGCGCGACCGAGGTGTGCATGCAGGGCGGCATCCACCCGGACCTGCCGGGCACCGCCTACTTCGACATCGCCCGGGCCGTGAAGCAACGGGTGCCGGGCATCCACGTGCACGCGTTCTCGCCGATGGAGGTGGTCAACGGCGCCACCCGCACCGGGCTGTCGATCCGCGACTGGCTGGCCCGGGCCAAGGAGTCCGGCCTGGACTCGATCCCCGGCACCGCCGCGGAGATCCTCGACGACGAGGTGCGCTGGATCCTCACCAAGGGCAAGCTGCCCGCCGCGACCTGGGTGGAGGTGGTCACCGCCGCGCACGAACTGGGCCTGCGCTCCTCGTCCACCATGATGTACGGGCACGTCGACACCCCCCGGCACTGGCTGGGCCACCTGCGGCTGCTGGCCGAGATCCAGCAGCGCACCGGCGGGTTCACCGAGTTCGTCACCCTGCCGTTCGTGCACACCAACGCCCCCGTGTACCTGGCGGGCATCGCCCGGCCCGGCCCGACCGCGCGCGACAACCGGGCGGTCACGGCGATGGCCCGGCTGCTGCTGCACCCGCACATCCCCAACATCCAGACCAGCTGGGTGAAGCTCGGCGCGGAGGGTGCCGCCGAGATGCTCAGCAGCGGGGCCAACGACCTGGGCGGCACCCTGATGGAGGAGACCATCTCCCGGATGGCGGGCTCCGGTTGGGGCTCCTACAAGTCGGTCCGCGACCTGGAGGCGATCGCCGCACTGGCCGGCCGCCCCGCCCGCCAGCGCACCACCGACTACGGCGAGGTCCCCGCCGAACGCCGCGCGTCGGCCCTCGCCTCCGACGGACACCTGCCCCGGCTGCTGCCCGTGCTTGAGTAGCGGGCCCGCCCGGCGGCGGGCGGATGGATGTTCGGTGGAGCCCGGCGGTTTCGAGCGGGCCTTCGAATACAGTGCGTCTGCTGTCCGACGCCGCCGACCGAAAGGCCCCCATCCGTGATGCCCCTGTGGTCACGCGCCCAGCAGCAGGACTTCCGCAGCCGGGTGCGGGGCTGTCTGCTCGGCGGTGCGATCGGCGACGCCCTCGGCGCCGGCATCGAGTTCGAACAGCTGGAGCAGATCCGCACCGACCACGGCGAGATCGGCGTCACCGGCTACGTCCCCGCCTACGGGCGGCGCGGCGCCGTCACCGACGACACCCAGATGAGCCTGTTCACCGTCGACGGCCTGATCCGCGCCCACATCGGCCGCGACAGCGGCGCCTGGCACCCGCCGTCCGACGTGCACCGCGCCTACCTGCGCTGGTACGCCACCCAGCAGGACTGGGGCC
>NZ_BMRI01000011.1:105545-145669 GCF_014648555.1 Kitasatospora griseola | reverse complement strand
CTGACGAGCGCCGCAAGGACCTCGGCTGGCTCGGCCGCGAGGAGTGGCTGTACGAACGCCGCGCCCCCGGCAACGCCTGCCTGTCCGGCCTGGCCGGCACCGCGGACGGGCCGCTGCCCACCCTCGACGACCCGCGCAACCCGAACTCCAAGGGCTGCGGCACCGTGATGCGCGCCGCCCCGTTCGGACTGCTCACCGCCTGGGACCCCGCCCTGGTGTTCCAACTCGCCGTCGAATGCTCGGTGCTGACCCACGGCCACCCGACCGGATACCTGTCCGCCGGGGCCTTCGCGGTGATCGTCCACGCGGTGGCCCGCGGCGGCACCCTGGAGGAGGGCGTCCACCTCGCCCTGGCGCTGCTGTCCGAGCGCCCCGGCCACGAGGAGACCACCGCTGCGCTACGCGCCGCCCTGGACGCCGTCCGGGCCGGTGTGCCGTCCGCCGAACGCGTCGAGGGGCTGGGCGAGGGCTGGACCGCCGAGGAGTCGCTCGCCATCGGCCTGTACTGCGCGCTGGTCGCCGAGGACGTCCGCAGCGGCCTGCTGCTGGCCGTCAACCACTCCGGCGACAGCGACTCCACCGGATCCATCTGCGGCAACCTGCTGGGCGCCCTGCACGGCGAGACCGCGCTCCCGCCCGAGCTGCTCGCCGAACTCGAAGGCCGCGGCACGATCCTGGAGCTCGCCGACGACCTGGTGCTGGAACTGCTGCACGGCCCCGCCCTGCACGGCACCGACGGCTGGGACACCCGCTACCCCACCGGCGGCTGACGCCCCGTACGACGGTGCCCGCCGCGGGGGAGGCGACGGGCACCGGAGTGGTACGAGGGTGCCGTGGATCAGGTCTCGGGTCAGATCTCGCCGAAGACGCCCGCGCCGGCGGCCGCCGCGAAAGCCGCCCAGCTCGCGTTGGAGAAGCGCAGCTGCGGGCCCTGCGGGTCCTTGGAGTCCCGGACCGCGATCGAGGCAGAAGACGGGACGGCGATCTCGACGCACGCGCCGTTGCCGCCGCTGTAGCTGCTCTTGCGCCAGGTCAGGGTCTCGATGGCCTTGCTCATTTCATGAACTCCTCTGCCAATTGGGTGATCATCGACCGGCTCTCCGTGACACTCAGCGCCGCGGCTCGCAGATGGTCGTACAGATTGGTATAGCGGCGTACGTCGGCTTCCTTCTCCAGGTAGAGATCGCTCGTCACTCCTTCGAAGTAGACGACCGTGGAATCCGCTGACTCGGGGAACTCCATCAGGGAAAATGTCCCGGTCATGCCGGGATGGGCACCGTGGCTGAACGGTATGACCTGCAGATTGATGTTCGGCCGCTCACCGAGCTCGACCAACTGGTACAGCTGCGCCGCCATCACCTGCGGCCCGCCGACCTGCCGGCGCAGCACCGCCTCGTCGACCACCACCCACAGGCTGCCGATCTGGTCCTCGCCGTGTATCCGGTGCTGGCGCTTGAGCCGCACCTCCACCCGGCGGCGGATGGCCGCCGGATCGGTGTCCGGCTGGGTGCCGGTGACCACCGCCTCCGCGTACTCCGGGGTCTGCAGCAGCCCCGGCACGAACGAGGACTCGTAGGCCCGGATCGACGAGGCCTCCGCCTCCAGCCCGATGTACACGCTGTACGGGATGTCCCCGAACTCGTGCCACCAGCCGCGCTGGCGCGACTCCTTGGCCATCTCCATCAGCCCGTTGCGGACCCGCTCGTCCTCGACCTGGTAGACGTCGCACAGGTCGCGCACATCGCGCTGGCTGATCGAGCGGCGGCCGTTCTCCAGTCGGCTGATCTTCGACTGGGACACCATCAGACGGCCGGCCACCTCCTCCGCGGTCATGCCGCGGAGCTCGCGCAGCCGCCGCAGGCTCGGCGCCGAGCCTGCGGCGGCGGACCGTCGGATTCACGCTGGCGGACACATGGACCTCCGGCCCTACTTCTGGCAACAGTGCGGTAATTGGTACCAACCCCCTGACGCTGAGCAGCATGCCACCTCAACTGCCGTCCACGCCCGGGAATCGCGGCAGCGCGTGAGAACAGATCGTCGGAAAATCACCCAATGGGGACGGTGGTCCTTGCGGACCACCAGCCCCACACGCTAAAGGGCATCCCGTGCGTCCCACGGCAGCTGACGGATCGTCGGATCCGGGGCGCCAACGGTGAAGGGCGGCCGCCCGGTGCATCGCACCGGGCCGACCGCCCTCGAACCGCATCGCACACCAGCTAGCAGCGCAGGCCGCTCATCGCGCGCCCACCCGACTGGCCACACCCCGCCCCGCGGGCGCGGGCCGACCGGCCGGACCCCGCGAACCCGCGGGCGCCGACCTGCCCTGCTGGGCCGGCAGACCGTTCTGCACGTCCATCACCGCATGGGCCACCATCCCGCCCAGCGGGTCGTACCTGATCAGGTCCCGCAGCCGGGAACGTGAGGACCGTCCCTCGTTGCCCGGGTACAGGTGCTTTCCCAGACCGACCGCGTGCGCCAGCGCCGCCAGTGCCGCCGTCCGCGGGTCCGGCGGCACGCCGGTGCGGATCGCGGTGTCCAGCCGCTGCTTGATCGCCGCGTTGGTGCAGTCGTCCGACGCCTGGTAACGGGTCGTCGGCAGCACGCCGCAGACCTGACCCGGCACCGCCGTCACCATGCCGCACCGCTCCAGGTGCGCCAGGTACGTCTGCCTCAGGCCCAGGCGCGGCCCGCCGATCCAGTGCGCGGCGCGCACCGGACTGCCGCGCCTGCGCAACAGCTCCAACGCATGGTCCAACGTCGGATCACCGGTCGGCCGTGGCACCACCACGGCGATCCGGTCCCCGTCCGGGACTATCCTTCCGGCCAGGGACAGCTCGACGAGCTGCGCCCCGGCAAGTCCGAGGTCGAGGGTCTGCGGCTGCGCGGTGGTACCCGTGGCCGGGTCCAGTGCGAGCAGCAACAGCTCCTCGGGAATAGTTCTGCGGCTCCTGCCCATCCAAGCCTCCCCGCGTGGATGAATGACAGGGTGACGCCTCTCACACAGGCTTGTCGAGTACGCCTCCGAATCGTGACCTTGAGCAGGCAGGCTGGAACCGCCGTCCGACGCCCCCGCGTCTGACCCGGCAACGGCCCGCGCAGGCAGGAAAAGCCGCCGGTGGGGCGGGGTGCGGCGGGCCATCGCGGCCACGGTGCCGGAGACTGTACAGGTACCCGGGCGGGTCGAGAACCCGCCCGAAAAAAACCAGCTTGTGTGATCGGACCGGCAACCGCCGGGGCGGACGAGGAGGAGTGGGTTACGTGGGCGAGTCCCCGCAGAGCGAGCCGCGCGACGGCAGGACGCGGCCGGCCGAGGCCGAGGAGCGAGCTCCTCGCGAGGGCGGCTCCACCGTGCACCTCCGCGCCCGCGACACCGACGAACCCGCGACCTCGCCCGAATCCGACCTCGACCTCCCGGAGGCCGGCGCCGCGCTCACCGCCGCCAAGCCGAAGGAAGAAGAGAAGGGGAAGGAGAAGGAAGAGGAGGGGGCGGAGGCGGCCGAGGCCGAGGACGCGCCCGAGGGCGAGGCGGAGTCCGTTCCGGCCGCGCCGGAGCCGACAATGACGCTGCGCGTCGAGAAGTCGGCGAAGTCGGAGAAGCCGGAAGAGCCCGAGGCCGAGAAGGCCGAGAAGTCGGAGAAGGCGGAAGGGCCCGAGACCGAGAAGGCCGAGAAGGCGGAAGGGCCCGAGACCGAGAAGGCGGAAGAGCCCGAGGCCGAGGAGCCGGAGTCCGAGGAGCCCGAGGCCGAAGAGGCGGTTCCCGCCGCGTCCGAGCTCACGATGACCTTGCGCATCGAGAAGGTCGAGGAGGCGGAGGAGAAGTCGGTTCCGGCCGCGCCCGAGCCCACGATGACGCTGCGCATCGGGAAGGCGGAGAAGGCGGAGGAGCCGGAGGCCGAGGAGGCGTCCGCTCCGGCGGTGTCCGAGCCCACGATGACGCTGCGCATGGAGAAGGTCGAGGAGGCGGAGGAGAAGTCGGTTCCGGCCGCGCCCGAGCCGACCATGACGCTGCGCATCGGGAAGCCGGAGACGGCGGAGAAGTCCGACGAGGCCGACGAGGCGTCGGCCGGGCCCGAGCAGACCGTCATGCTGCGGCTGCCCAAGGACGAGTCCGCGCCCAAGCCCGCTCCGAAGCCCAAGCCCGCTTTGAAGCCCGCCCCCGCTCCGAAGGCTGCCCCCGCGGCGGCCGCCCCCGTCGCGGCTCCGGTGGTCACCGCGCCCGCACCCGCGCCGGTCGGGCCGGAGAGCACCGTCGAGGCGCTGGAGGTGCTGAAGGCGCTGAGCGCCCGGCCGATGACCCCGTTCCGGCGGGCGATGAAGCGGGTGGTGATCTGGGGCGTCTTCCTGGTCGTGGTGTTCGGCGTGCTGGCGGCGGTGCAGCTGCTGCGTCCGCTGCCCGCGCCGAAGGCGAAGCTCGGGCTGGCCGACTCGTTCACGTTCCAGGGCGAGCAGTTGAGCATTCCGTGGCCGGCCAAGGGGCAGGCCGCGGCCGAGGTGGTCGGGGTGGGTGATCTGGGCGCGTCCGGCGAGCAGACGCCGGTGCCGATCGCGTCCGTCACCAAGGTGATGAACGCGTACCTGATCCTGCAGGCGCACCCGCTGAAGAAGGGCCAGAGCGGCCCGATGCTCACGGTCGACAAGCAGGCCGCGCAGGAGTCGTCGAACGCCGACGAGTCGAAGGTCACCCTGACGGAGGGCCAGCAGATCAGCCAGTACGAGGCGCTGGAGATGCTGATGCTGCCGTCGGCGAACAACGTGGCCCGACTGCTGGCGCGTTGGGACTCCGGCAGCGAGGAGGCGTTCATCAAGAAGATGAACGACACCGCCAAGCAGTTCGGCATGACCAACACCACCTACGCCGACCCGGCCGGGTACAACAACGACACCAAGTCGACGGCCAAGGACCAGCTGAAGCTGGCCGAGCAGGTGATGAAGGACGAGATCTTCCGGCAGGTCATCGCCGAGCCCGACACCAAGTTCAACGGCCAGCGGGTCTACAACACCAACAAGGTGCTCGGGAAGAACGGCATGATCGGCGGCAAGACCGGGTCGTCCACTCCCGCGCAGTCCTGCTTCATGTGGGCGGCGGTCAAGGAGATCGGCGGCGTCAAGCGGACCCTGCTCGGCGTCACCCTGGGCCAGCCGGCCACCAAGGAGGAGCCGAGCCTGGTGAACGCGGCCCAGCCGGTCAGCCAGAAGATCAACGTGGCCGCGCAGTCCGCGCTGACCGGGCAGACCCTGGCCAAGCAGGGCGACGTGGTCGGCTTCGTCGACGACGGCGTGGGCGGCAAGGTCCCGGTGGTGGCCTCCAAGGACCTCACGGTGGCGGGCTGGTCCGGCATCACCGCACACCTGACCCTCACCCCGATCGGCAAGATCGCCCACACCCTGCCGGCCGGCACCCAGGTCGGCACGCTGTCGGCGGGCGACGGCGACGACCGGATCGAGGTCCCGGTGACCCTCCGGTCGGACCTCGCCCCGCCGTCCATCAGCTCCCGGCTGCTGCGCCTCGGCTGAGCCCGCCCGGACTGTTCGAAGGCCTCCGCGGGCCGGTCGCACCTGGTGCCGCCGGTCCGCGGAGGCTTTTCCGCGGCCGGGCTCAGCGCTTGCCGGTGAGTCGGGACACCCGGTCGGTGACGCCCCAGGCGGTGACCCGCCAGAGGGCCTCCGCGACGATGCTGCGGCTCATCTTGGACGCGCCGTGCTCGCGCTCGACGAAGGTGATCGGGACTTCGGCCACCTTGAAGCCGGCCTTGACGGCCCGCCAGGCCAGGTCGACCTGGAAGCAGTAGCCCTGCGAGGCGACCTGGTCCATGCCGAGGCCCAGCAGGGTCTCCTTCCGGAACGCCCGGTAGCCGCCGGTGACGTCGCGGATCGGCACGTTCAGCATCAGCCGGGAGTACGTCGAGCCGCCCTTGGAGAGCAGCAGCCGCGACTTCGGCCAGTTCACCACCGCGCCGCCCGGCACCCAGCGCGAGCCCAGCACCAGGTCCGCGCTGTGCAGCGCGGTGAGCAGCCGCGGCAGCTCCTCCGGCTGGTGCGAGCCGTCCGCGTCCATCTCCACCAGCACGTCGTACCCGTTCTCGATGCCCCACCGGAATCCGGCCAGGTAGGCCGCGCCGAGGCCCTCTTTGCCCTTCCGGTGCAGCACCTTCACCTGCTCGTCGTCCGCGGCCAGCCCGTCCGCCAACTTGCCCGTCCCGTCCGGGCTGTTGTCGTCGGCGACCAGCACGTGGGCCTCCGGGACGGCGGTCCGGACCCGGGAGACGATCCGTTCGACGTTCTCCGCCTCGTTGTAGGTCGGGATGATCACCAGGATCCTGCCGAGGCCGCCGAACGGAGTCTGGGGGGAGGAAGTCACGGGACCGGTGCCTTTCGGAGGGGTCGGATCTGCCACAAGAACGAACAAATCCACCGTAAGGCCACGCCCTGCCCCCGTGCCCCGTCCGCTGCGGCGGCCACCCGGTGGGCCCGATCCGCTAGGCTGTGAGCGGTCGTCGGGTGTCCCGGCGACCGGGCCTCAGTAGCTCAGGGGATAGAGCACGGCTCTCCTAAAGCCGGTGTCGCAGGTTCGATTCCTGTCTGGGGCACAGAGAAGTCGCAGGTCGCAGGCCCTTCGCCCATTCGGGCGGGGGCCTGCGCCGTTTCTCGGCCGGGTGCCGGCGGTCAGAGCAGGACGACGCACCCGCGCTGTTCGAGGTCGGCGATCCAGGCCGGCAGCGGGTCGATGAGGTTCCACCGCAGGTCGAGCTTCTCCAGGCGGGGGAGGCGGGCCAGCGAGTCCGGGAGCCGGGTCAGCGCGTTGTTGCGCAGGTCGAGATGGGTGAGGGCGGTCAGCTCCCCGACGGCGGCGGGCAGTTCCCGGACGCGGTTGTTGCGCAGGTCGAGGATCCGCAGCCGCTCCAGGCGGCCGATCTGCTCGGGGAGGCCCAGCAGGTGGTTGTCGGTCAGCCGCAGTTCGCGGAGCTCGGTCAGGCCGGCCAGGGTGCCGGGCAGGGCGGTCAGCCGGTTCCCCATCAGGTGGGCCTCGCGCAGGCGGGAGAGTCGGCCGATCGAGTCGGGCAGGGTGGCCAGCCGGTTGTTGTAGAGGCGCAGCTCCTGCAGGGCGGCCAGGTCCCCGAAGCGCTCCGGGAGGCTCTGGAGCAGGTTGTCGGTGAGGTTCAGGTAGCGCAGCCGGGTGAGGTCGCACAGGGCCGCCGGCACGTTGGTGAACCGGTTGTTGCTCGCGTAGAGGTAGCGGTCGAGGCCGGCCAGCCGACCGATCGACCCGGGCAGTTCGGTGAGCGCGTTGTGCCCCAGGTCGAGGGTGTGCAGGCGGCTCAGCGCGCCGATGCCCTCGGGTACGCGGGTGAGGCGGTTGTCGCCGAGGTTCAGGTGGCGCAGGCCGCGGAGGTTCTCGATCCAGTCGGGCAGGATGGTCAGTTCGTTCTTGTACAGCGTCAGCAGTTCGAGGCCGGCGAGCTCGCCGACGGGCCGCGGCAGGTGGCGGAAGGCGTTCCGGTCGAGCCGGAGTTCGGTCAGCCGGCGGAGGGCCGACAGGCTCTGCGGCAGGTCGCTCAGCCGGTTGCCGGTCAGGTCGAGCCGGCGCAGGCCGGGGAGGTCGGCGAGCTCCGCGGGCGCCTGCTCCAGTTCGGCGTCGTGGGCCGAGAAGTCGGCGACGTCCTCGGACAGTTGACGATCCGTCAAGTCGGCCACGTGGCTCCTTCGGTGCGGCTTTCGGTCCAACGTAGCGGAGAACGGCGCGGGAGCGGTGCTCGATCGGCGGCCTCGTCGGACCGGTCGGAAGTTCATCTGGTTCGTGACCATCGGCTGCCTTAGGTTCCTGATCACGATTCGGGGGTCACGAGAGGAGTCGCGATGGTAGCGCCCGACAGTCAGGCGGATCCGGCCGGAGGGTTGGAGGAGATCCTCCTCGCCACCTTCGAGGAGGCCGCCGCGGGCGACTTCGACGTCATCATCGTCGGTGGCGGCGCCACTGCGGCGGTGACGCTGAAGAAGTTGCTCCAGCTCGCCCCCGACACCCGGGTGCTGCTCCTGGAGCAGGGCCCGTACCTGCTGCCCGACCACGTGCAGAACCTCGGTGCGGTGCTCCAGCCGCTGATGGACCGTGCGGTCGCCAACCCCTGGCGCTCCGAGGGGGATCTCGAACTCGTCTCGCAGGTCCCGTACCTCGGCGGGCGGACGCTGTTCTGGAGCGGGGCCAGCCCGCAGCCGACGGCGCAGCAGCTGGCCGGGTGGCCGAAGGCCGTGGTCGACGAGTTGGACGAGGAGTGGGCCGAGGCGAAGCGGATCGTCGGGGTCCGCCGGGCCTCCGAACTGGGCCCGGAGTTCGGGAACCTGAACTCCCGGCTCCGGCAGCGGATCCACGAGGGGACCGGGCCGGACTCGCAGCTCGTCCTCCCCGCGGACCCGAGCCTGCTGGACGCGCCGCTCGGCATGGCGGCCACCGCCGAACCCGGGGCGACCAGGAAGTTCAGCGCCGTCCCGCTGCTGTTCGAGGCGCTGGCCGGGCACCGCAGCTCGGTCGCCATCCTGCCGCGGTGCAAGGTCGTCGGGCTCGCCTGCGAGGACGGTCGGGTGACCGCCGTCCGCACGACGCGGGGCGAGCTCGCGGTCGGCGGCGCCCGGATCGTGCTGGCGACGGGCACCGTCGAGAACACCGAGCTGGTGCTGCGTTCGCTGCCTTCCTCGGCCACCCGGCTGGCGGGCTCGAACCTGGCCGGGAACGCCGCCAGCTTCTTCAACTGCCGGGTGCCGCGGGCGGCGTTCGAGGAGCTCGCCACGGACCGGCCCGAACTCGCCGCGCTCTACCTGGACGGCGCCACCGAGGACCGCGAGTTCGTGCTCCACCTGAGCGCGAGCGCGACCGTCGACCCGGGCCGGGACGTGGAGACCGTCTACCGCCTGCTCCCCGACGTCTTCGGCGAGGGCACCCCGGAGCGGCTGACCGACCCCGACCACGTGGTCTTCCTCGTCAACGGCGTGACCGAGCTGGCCGGGGTGCGCGCGGCCGACTCCCCGAGCCGGGTCTACCTCGACGCGGACGGCGCCACGGTGGGGGCGTTCCACCTGGACGAGTCGGACCGCCGGGCCTGGGACGCCCTGGACCGGACGACCGACGAGGTGCTGAGGCTCGTCGCGGGGGACTCGGCGCTGGAGTACTGGTCGCCCGAGCGCCGCCGGTGGGAGTCCGAACCGGTCGCCGCCCGACGCATGCCGTTCGCCTTCCTGGAGGCCGGGACGCTCTGGATGGGGGAGTCGCCGGAGGAGTCGGTCACCGACCTGCACGGCCGGCTGCACGGCCTCGACAACCTCTACGTCACCGGCGGAGCGCTGTTCCCGACCCGCGGATCCTGGAATCCGCTGCTCACCATGGCCGCCCTCGCGCTGCGACTGGCCCGTCACCTGGCCCGGTGACCGACCGGGTCCACCACTCTCAAGGAGCTTTCCCGATGCGGGACTTCAAGCTGGGTGTGCAACTTCAGCCCGAACGGACCGAACTCGACCCGCTGCGCGACGCCTGGCGGGAGCTCGACCGCGCCGGAGTCGACTCGATCTGGGTGCCCGACCACTTCTTCCCGGTGTCCCCGGGCGACCCGAACGGCCCGAACTTCGAGTGCTGGTCGCTGCTCGCCGCGATGGCCGTCGACACCTCGCGGGCCGCGTTCGGCGCGCTGGTCAGCTGCGTCTCCTACCGGAACCCGGACCTGCTCGCCGACATGGCGCGGACGGTCGACCTGCTGAGCGGCGGCCGGCTGGTCCTCGGCCTCGGCGCGGGCTGGTGCGAGCGCGAGTACGTCGAGTACGGCTACTCCTTCGAGAGCCCCGCCGTCCGGCTGCGCGAGTTCGAGGACGCGCTGGTCCGGATCCGGGCGCGGCTGCCCCGGCTCAACCCGGCCGCGCCGGGCCTGCGCACGCTGATCGGCGGCGGCGGCGAGAAGGTGACCCTCCGGCTGGTCGCCGAGCACGCGGACCTGTGGAACGCGTTCGGCCCCGCGGACGACTACCGCCGGAAGAACAAGCTGCTGGACGAGTGGTGCGAGCGGGTCGGCCGGGACCCGTCCGCGATCGAGCGCTCGGTGTTCGTGGACGCCTCCGAGGTCGACCGGATCGAGGAGTTCCTGGCGGCCGGGGCCGAGCACGTGATCGTCGGGCTCGCGGCGCCCTACGACCTGTCGTTCCTCGACCGCCTCGGCTAGCCCCGCTCCAGCCCCCTCAGATCGTCAGCACCGCCCCGAGCGGCGCCCCGCCGAGCGCGGTCGCCAGGCGGGAGCGGCCCGCCAGGAAGCCGAGTTCGAGGAGGACGGCGACGCCGGCCACGTCCGCGCCGGCCCGCCGGAGCAGGCCGAGGGCGGCGTCGACGGTGCCCCCGGTGGCGAGCACGTCGTCGACCACGACGACGCGCTCGCCCGGGGCGAACGCGGAGCGCTGGATCTCCATCTCGGCGGATCCGTACTCCAGGTCGTACCGCTGGGTCAGGGTGGGGCCGGGGAGCTTGCCCGCCTTGCGGATCGGGACGAAGCCGAGGCCCGCACGCAGTGCCACCGGGGCGGCCAGGATGAACCCGCGGGCCTCCAGGCCGGCCACCTTGTCGGCGCCCACGGCGGTGCAGAACCGGGCGAGGACGTCGACGAGCGGGCCGAACGCGTCGGGGTCCGCGAGGAGCGGCGCGATGTCCTTGAACACCACACCCGGGTTCGGATGGTCGAAGACGTCCGTGATCCGTTCCAGCAGAAGTGCGCGGAGTTTGTCGTCGATTTCCTCGATGGCCATGGCGGCGTAATTTCCCTCGGTCGGTGGTCGGTCGCGGCGGAATTCGGTGAAGCCGCCCGAATGCGGCTCCGCCAATCATGGGGCATGGCCGCGCACGTCCGTAGGTGCACCATCGACCTGCCCGATCGACAGGCTCCGGCGGGCGCACCGCCGACCCGCCCGAGCGTCCGCCCCGACCGACCGCCCGGGCGGCCATCACCTTCGAATACTTGTCGCGCGTCTGGCGTGGCTGGCTAGATAGGACGGTGATCCAAGTCGGCACGAGGCCGACTTTCTGTGCGCCGGACGAATCCGTTTCCGGAACCACCGGATTCGTCCGGCCGATTTGTGCAAAGGGGGTTCGGACTTGACCAGAGAAATACCGCTCGACGTTGATCTCGGGGAAATTCGCCCGGCGGATCTCGATGCCCTCGTGAGCGGTCTCCACCCGGCCGACGACGACAGTCGGCTCACCTACAACCTGGCCCTGATCCGGGAGCTCGGCCGACCGGAGCGGATCACCGCTCTGCTCAAGGACTACCTGAGCGACCCGGCCGCGCTGGCCGTGATCGCGGACCGCTCCTACCGCCACGTCAACCACTTCGACAAGATCGTCCTGGTGGACACCGACAACGGCGGCTACCGGCTGACCCTGCACCTGTGGAGCCCGCCGTACAGCGAGAAGGAGCTCCACGACGAGCTGATCCACGACCACCGGTTCAGCTTCTGGTCGACCATCCTGACCGGTCGGCTGGTCTCGCAGAACTTCAGCAAGCAGGAGTCGCCGGGCGCGGTGAACTTCCGCCAGTACCGGTACAGCCCGGAGAAGCTGGGCACCGCGTCCGTCGGCAACTTCTACGAGTTCGTCGGCGACACCCGGCTGACCATGACCGACCAGGCGGTGGAGTCCCAGGGCAACGCGTACCACCTGCAGTACCACCGCATCCACCGGGTGGCCCTGCCGCTGGAGGCGATGGTCTGCACCCTGGTGCTGCGCGGCCCCCGGGAGCGGACCTTCTCCAACGTCTACAACACCGCTTACCCGTCCACGAACACCCAGAACGGCAACGTCATGTTCTCGGTGCCGGAGCTCACCGAGAAGCTGGAACGGCTGAAGGCCACGATCGAGCGCACCCGTGCCGATGCCTGATCCGGACGGTCGCGCGAGCGTGACCGGGTCGTCGGGCACCGCCTCCGTCCGCGAGGTGGAGACGGTGCTCGACGACTGGCTGGCCGTGCGCCGGTACACGCTGGACGTGCCCGGAGCCGACGGGGAGACCCGTCGGCTCCACCGGCTGAGCGTGGGCCGCGGCGACCGGGCCGCGGTGCTGCTCAGCGACCCGGACCGCGGGACGGTCCTGCTCACCCGGCAGCTCCGCCTGCCGGTGCTGGTCCACGGCGGAGCGGCGACGCCGGGCGACGGACGGCTGATCGAGCTGCCCGGCGGGCTCACCGACGGCGCCGACCCCGCCGAGGCGGCCCGCCGGGAGGCGGAGGAGGAGACCGGCTACCGGGCCGGCGTTCTCACCCGCCTGGCCACCGTGTACCCGGCCCCCCAACTGAGCACCGAACGGCTGCACCTGTTCACCGGCGAGTACCGCGCCGACGACCGGACCGGCCCGGGAGGCGGCGTCGCCGCCGAGGACGAGGACATCGAGGTCCTCGAACTCCCCCTGGCCGAGGCGGTCGACCGGCTGCTCCGGGAGCCGGCCGCCGACGCCAAGACACTGCTGCTCGTCCTTCTCGCGCACCACCGGCACACCCGTCCGGCCTGACCGGACGCCCGCCGCGCGCACCCACACCCACGACCGAGGACAAGGGGTCCGATGCAACCCTCCGCCCTTCCGAGCGACCAGGAACTGCAGGCGATTCGCGAACAGCGCGAGCCCGACATCCAGGGGCGCAGCAAGCGGCTCTGGCTGCTCCCCGACGGCCTGTGCATGGTGGAGATGATCCCCAGCCTGCGGAGCTTCACCTACAGCCGCGACGAACTGGTCGAGGAGACCGGCCCGTTGCGCCTGGACTTCTACGAGCGGGCGGCCGCCCGGCTGGAGAAGGCCGGCATCCGCACCGCCTTCGTGCGGCGGCTGGGCCCGGTCAGCTACCTGGCCGAGTACCACCCGGCCCCGCCGTTCGAGGTGATCGTCAAGAACCGCGCGGTCGGTTCCACCCTGGTGAAGTACCCCGGACTGTTCGAGGAGTACGAGCCGCTGCCGCGCCCGGTGGTGAAGTTCGACTACCGGGTCGACCCGGAGGACCAGCCCATCGGCGAGGACTACCTGCGGGCGCTGGACCTGCCGGTCGACGAGTTCCGCCGGCTGGCGCTCGGGGTGAACGCCTCGCTGGTCGAGTGGCTCGACTCGGTGCAGGTGTGGGACTTCTGCGTGATCTTCGGCCTGGACGGCGGACAGCCCGTCCTCATCTCGGAGATCTCGCCGGACTGCATGCGGCTGCGGCACGCCGACGGCTCCTCCCTCGACAAGGACCTCTTCCGCCGCGGCGCGTCCGCCGAGGAGATCACCACCGCGTGGCGGAGGCTGCTGGATGAGCTCGCCTGAGCAGCCGGCCGGTGACGGGGTCGCCCTGGTCACCGGCGCCAACCGGGGCACCGGGCTGGCGATCGCCGCGGAACTGCACCGGCGCGGGTACCGGGTGGCGGCCCTCAACCGCACCCCGGCGGGGCAGGACTGGCTGTCCGAGGTGATCTGCGACCTCGCCGACCCGGCCGCGCTGGAGCGGGCGGTGGCCGAGGTGCTCGAACGCCACGGACGGCTGGACGTCTGCGTCGCGAACGCCGTGGTCCGCCGGATCGCCACCGTGGGCGAGCTCTCCGCCGAGGACTGGGACGAGTCCGTCGCAGTGAACCTCACCTCGGTGTTCCGGCTGGTGCAGGCCACCCTCCCGGCGCTGCGCGCCAGTTCGGGCAGCTACGTGGTGATGGGCAGTCACGCCGGCACCCGCTGGTTCGAGGGCGGGTTCGCCTACGCCGCGACCAAGGGCGCGCTCAAGGCGCTGGTGGAGACCCTGCTGCTGGAGGAGCGGCCGAACGGGGTGCGGGCCACCCTGCTCAGCCCCGGCGCGATCGCCAACCGGGCGGCCGACGACACGCCGCTCAAGATGACCACCGAGTCGGTGGCCCGCTGCGTCGGCTACCTGGTGCAGGATCAGCCGGTCGACCTGGTCTACGGCGAGGCCGAGATCCGCCCCGCCCGGCTGGGCGAGCCGCAGGTCGCCGGCCTGGACCGACTGCAGTACGTGTGATCACGCCTGACGAGGAGCCGGTGTTGACGCGAACCCTGATCTCCGACACGGCGTTCCACCTGGAACGCGGCTCGGGCCCCGGCAGCCGGGTGCTGGTGGTCGGGGACGGCGCCGGCGCCTCGCAGGCCGCCGCGACCGCTCCGGGCACGGTCGCCAGACCCCGGATGCCGCTGCTGACCGAAGTGATCCGGGCCCATCCCGCCGGCCCGGCCCGGCTGGTGGTCGCGGCCGACCTGAGCGGGGAGAGCGCCTCCTTCCTCAGCCACCTGCGGGCACTGGCGCCGGACCTCGACCTGGCCGCGGTGGTCACCACCGCCGCGGCCGCCGACTCGTCGGTGCGCGGCGCGATCGGCAAGGACGTCCCGCTGCTGGTGCCCGAGCGGCCCTCGGACATCGGCCGCGCGGCGGTCGAGTACGCGAGCCGGGCGGCGCGCCGCACCGCGGACCCGGTGATCGTCCAGGGCCCGGTCGGCCAGGCGGTGACGGGCCGCGAGGCCGGCCTTCCCGGGGAAGGGCTGCGCGGGGTGGTCGAGGGCGCGTCACCCGGCGACGGGCGCCACCGCTGGGCGGCCGGCCGGCAGCCGGAGCTCCCCGTCTACCGCACCGCGGGCAGTCCGCTGGGGGCGCTGGTGAGCCGGCCCGCCGGGGTGGCGATGGCGCACGGCCTGGAGTCGGTGCTGCGCCGCCGGCTGGCCCGGACGGTGGCGAAGTCCCGGGTGCTCCTCGTCGGGTACGAGGGCGGGGCGCCGTCCGCGGCCGCGACGCTCCACACGCTGGGCGCCACGGTCGGGGTGCACGACCCCGATCCGATCCGGGCGTGCGCGGCCGCCATCGCCGGCCATCGCACCCTCGGCCGCCAGGAGGCGCTGCGGTGGGCGGACGTGGTGGTCGACCTGACCGGCGAGCTGGTGTGCGACGCGACCGCCCTGAACGAACTGAGGGACGACAGCGTGGTCCTGACGCCGGAACCGGGCTGGTGCACCGCGCCGCCCGGGCCGCTGCCCGGCCTCGCGATCACCGAGACCTACGAGGGGCTGACCGTCTGCCGGACGGCACGCGGTTCGCTCCACCTGCTCTCCGGGCTGTGCGGCTCGCCCGACGGGGGCGAACTCCCCGGGCCGCTGCACGACCTGGTGAGCGCCGAACTCTATCTGTGCGTACGGGAGTTGGCCGCAAGGCCGCACCGGCGGGGCTTCCATCACCTGGGCGCCCGGGAGTGTGCGGACCTGGCACATCGTTGGTACCAGATCTATGGGGTGGTGTGGTGAACGGCTCGGTGTCCGAGGCGGTCGAGGTCGAGTGGGAGCCGGGGCGCGGCCGGCTGCGGGTGCGGGTCGGCGGACCGCCGGTGCGGCCCGGCGCCGACGAACCGTCACCCGCGGAGTTCGTCGCGCCGGTGGTGCTGGTCCTCTCGGCGGACAGCACCCCGCTCGACGTGGAGGTCCGCGGCCTCCCGGCGGACGCCGTCCGGCGGCTGTCCCCGTACAGCTCGACGCGGCACCGGGCCCCGGCCAGTGACGTCGTGTCACTGGACTACGAGGCCGGCTGGCTCTGGGTCCGGCTGGCCGAGGGCACGGCCGCCCGGCGCCTGCACGGAACGGCCGGCGTCCGGCTGACGCCCGGCGACGGCTTCGGCGGGGTCGACCTGGATTTCCGGCCGGGCCCGGCCGCGGCGAACTGAGACGAGAGCCGGCCGATGACGCACGCCTACCGGGACTGCCTGGGCAGCCCGCACGCCAAGTACCTCTTCACCACCAACCTGCTGGGCCGGCTGCCCAACGGCATGGCCCCGCTCGGCATCGCCATCTTCCTCCGCTCGCACCACTTCGGCTTCGGCACGGTCGGCCTGATCACGGCGCTGTACGGCCTCTCCACGGCCGTCGGCGGACCGCTGCTGGGGCGCGCGGTGGACCGGTTCGGCCAGCCCGCGGTCCTGGCGCCCAGCGCGCTCGGCTCCGCCGCGGGCCTGCTCTGGCTGATGGCGTCGGGCGGCCGGAGCGCGGCGGCCGCGGCCGGGGCGGTCTGCGTGGCCGGCCTGTTCTCCCCGCCGCTGGAGCCCTGCCTGCGCACGCTGTGGCCGAGCATGCTGGCCGACCCCCGGGCGATCGCCGCCGCCTTCGCCCTGGACGCCTCGCTCCAGGAGGTGGTGTTCGTCAGCGGCCCGCTCCTGGTGGTGCTGACCTCGGCCGTGCTCTCGCCCGGGGCGGTGCTGCCGCTGACGGCGCTGGCGATGCTGGTGGGCACGGCGGGCTACCTGCTGCCCGAGCCGGTGCGCCGCTGGCGGGCGGAGCCCCGCCGTCCCGACTGGGCGGGGCCGCTGCGCTCCTCGGTGCTGCGGCGGCTGCTGCTCACCCTGGGCTGCATCGGGATCGGACTCGGGGCGCTCAACATCGCGATGGTCGCCTACCAGGAGCACGTCGGCCGGCCCGGCCTCTCCGGCGTGCTGCTCGGCGCGAACGCGCTGGGGGCCCTGATCGGGGGCCTGGTGTACGGCGCCCGGAGCTGGCCGCTGCCGGTGCCGCGCCGCCTGGTGCTGCTGCTGGCCGCCTCGGCGGTCTGCTACCTGCCCCTGGTGGTGGACGCGCCCCCGCTGCCCACCACCGTCCTGGTCTTCTGCGCCGGACTGTTCCTCGCCCCGATCCTGACCTGCGGGTTCTCCATCATCGGCGAGGTGGCCCCGCGGGGCACCGCCACCGAGGCCTTCGCCTGGATGGTGACGGCGGTGCTCACCGGGAACGCCGCCGGCTCGTCGCTGGCCGGACTGACGCGGCAGCAGGTCGACCTGTGGGCCGTCCTTCTCATCCCCGGCCTCGCCATGCTCGTCGCCACGCTGGCGGCGACCACGGTGGGGCGCGGGCCGACCGTACCGACCGACACCGCCTCACTGGAAGTGATGAACCGATGAACCGCCTGGTGATAGTCAGCGATCTGGACGGTACGCTCCTCGACCCCGCCGGCCGGGTCACCGACCGGACCCACGCCGCCGTGCGGGCGGTCACCGAGGACGGCCACATCTTCGTCGTCGCGACCGGCCGCCCGGTGCGCGACGTCCGGCCCGTCGCCGAGGCGCTGGGGCACCGCTCCATCGCGATCTGCGGCAACGGCTCGATCTCCTACGACTTCGCCCGCGACGAGGTCGTCGACTACCGTCCGCTCTCCCGGGCGGCGGCGGCCCAGGCACTGGCCGAGATCCGCCAGGTGCTGCCGGAGGCCGCGTTCGGCGCCGAACGCCGGCTCGAACTGGTCCTGGAGGACGGATTCGACCTGGACCCCGCGCTCTGCGGGGAGGCCGTGCGCAGCGCCCGGCTGGAGGACGTCCTGGACGACCGCGGCTTCGGCAAGCTCATCGTCCAGGCGCCCGGCACCGCCCACGACTACTACCGGACGCTGCGCGAGCGGCTGCCGAGCAGCTTCGAGGTGACGGTCTCCACCGCCGCGTTCTGCGAGGTGACCCGGGCGGGGGTCGACAAGGCGACGGCGCTGACCCGGCTGGTGCGCCGGCTCGGCGTCGAGCACTGGGAGACCGTCGCCTTCGGGGACATGCCCAACGACCTGCCCATGCTCGCCTGGGCGGGCACCGCGGTCGCCGTCGCGAACGCCCACCCGGACGTGCTGGCCGTGGTCGGCCAGGTGACCGCCGCCAACAGCGACGACGGCGTGGCCCGCCACCTCGAACGGCTGACCGTGACCGCGACCCCTCCGCCGACGAAAGGTCGACCCGCCATGGACGTGGCTCTGCTCGGAACCCGACGGGGCGCCACGCACGCCCGGTGGCTCGTCGGCGCCCCCGACCTCCGGCTGACCGCCGTCGCCTGCGCCGGCGACCGGGAGTCGGCCCGGCGGCTCGCCGCCGCGCTGGCCCCCGCGGCCGCGGTGACCGACGACGCGCCCGCCCTGCTCGCCGCCCGCGAGTCGGGGCTCGTCGTGGTCGCCACCCCCACCGACACCCACGACGAACTGATCGAGGCGGCCCTGGAACGCGGTCTCGGCGTCCTCTGCGAGGCGCCGCTCGCACCGAGCGCCGCGCGGGCCCGCAAGCTCGCCGAGCGCGCCGCGGACAGCGGCGCCGACGCCTTCGTGTCCTTCCAGTGGCGGGAGAACGCCGCCGTCCGCGACCTCCGGGACGCCCTCGCGGACCGCCGGCTGGGCGAACTGCTCACCCTGGAGATCGACTTCCACGACGACTCGCAGGCGAGCCCGGCGGCCGCCTCGCCCTGGCGCGAGCGCCGGGAGCTGGCCGGCGGCGGGGCGCTGGCCGAGCTCGGGACCCACGCCTTCGACCTGCTGCGGTTCACCACCGGGGTCCCGGACTGGGCGGTCGAGTGGGGCTGGACCGAACAGCTCCACGCGCAGCGCATCGGCGCCGGCGGCCCGGTGCCCACCGACGTCGACGACCTCGCCCAGTGCTGGCTGCGGGCGTCCGCCACCCGGGCCCGGGTGGCGGTGTCCCGGATCAGCGCGGGCCACCGCCGGCTCGAACTCTTCGCGCTGGGCAGCCTCGGCAGCGCGCGCCTGGTGGCCGACCCGAGCGACGGCTCCGCCGTCCTCACCTTCCGCGGCGGCTCGCGCACCGCCCAGCAGACGTACGCCCCCGCCACCATGAGCCCCTACCCGCGCTTGGCCGGCGCCCCCGGCGCCCGGGCCGACCTGGCGACCTTCGAGGACGGGCTGGCGGCCGCCGAACTGGTCGAGCAGGCCGTGCGGTCGGGCAGGCAGCACACCGACCCGACCGTGGGGGAGTAGCCGTGTCGCCGAGAACCGTGGACGTCGCGCACCTCCTGATCGCCCTGGTCGCGCTGCTGGGCGCGGCGCACATCGGCGGGTACCTCTTCAACGCGATCCGGCAGCCGCCGGTGATCGGCGAGATCCTCGGCGGCCTGTGCCTGGGCCCGACGGTCCTCGGGCAGCTCGCCCCCGGGGCGCAGCACTGGCTCTTCCCGTCCACCGGTCCGACGCCCGGCGTCCTCGGCGCCCTGTACAACATCGGGCTGCTCCTCCTGGTCTATCTGACGGGCACGGAGATGCGGGGACGACGGGCCAGGACCGAGCGCCGGACGGTGGTCTGGGTGGCGGTGTCCGGACTGGTACTGCCCTTCCTCTTCGGGCTGCTGGTCGCCACGGCGGTCGATCTGAACGGCCTGGCCGGGCCGCACGGGTCGCCCGCCACGCTGGCCCTGGTCTTCGGAATGGCCGTGGCCATCACGAGCATTCCGGTGATTTCCAGGATCATGATCGATCTGGGGGTCATCGACACCGCATTCGCCCGAATAGTCCTCGCCGTGGCGGTAGTGGAGGACATTCTCCTCTATGTGGTCCTGGCGGTCACCCTCGGCATGGCGCAGGCCCGGACGGGGGATTCCTACGGTCTTCCGAAACTCCTCGGGATCGACACCGTCGGGGAATCGGTGGCGTATTTCATGCTCGCTCCGCTGGTATTCATGCTACCGTTTGCCTGGCGCGGTCGAATGCTGTTCGACAGGCTGGCGTCGGCGCGTTTCAACCTGATCGAGGGCCGCGCCCCCGCGGCTTTCCGCATGATCCTGGTGTTCGTGATGTGCGTCGCCGCCATCGGCCTGGGGATCGACCCCGTGTTCGGTGCGCTGATGGCCGGGCTCTGCGCTTCCGGCGGGGCCCGGGAGGGTGCGAATCCGTTGCCGGCCGGGGGCGGGGGCTCCGGGGCGGCGCTCAGGGAAATGACGCTGGCGTTCTTCGTCCCGGTGTATTTCGCCATCGTGGGGCTGCGGCTCGATCTCGCCCGCCATCTCGACCTGGTGTTCTTCTGCTGGTTCCTCGCTTTCGCCTGCATCGTCAAATCGATCAGTGTGTGGCTGGGCGCTCGGCTCGCCGGGCAGGACAATTCCTCGGCGGCCAACATCGCGATCGCCATGAATGCGCGGGGCGGCCCGGGGATCGTCCTCGCCTCCACCTCCTTCGCCGCCGGCGTGATCAACGAGAACCTCTTCACCGCGCTCGTCCTGCTCTCCCTGGTCACCTCGCAGGCGGCGGGCGCCTGGCTCGGAAGAATCGTCCGGCGGGGCCTGCCGCTGACCGTCCCGGAAAAGCCCCGCCCGCAGGAATCGGACGAGGCGGAGGACACCGCGCGAATTCCCGCATGACTCGGACGCAACAGTTCCAGACGACTCCTTGGGGCATTTGATGAGTGACAGTGACGGCGCCGCGATCGGCGTCATCGGCGGATCGGGCTTCTACTCCCTCCTCGACGGCATCACCGAGGTGGCGGTCGACACCCCGTACGGCGCGCCGAGCGACAAGCTGCTGATCGGGGAGCTGGCCGGCCGCCGGGTGGCCTTCCTGCCGCGCCACGGGCGCAGCCACTCGCTCCCCCCGCACCGGATCAACTACCGCGCCAACCTGTGGGCGCTGCGGGCGGTGGGCGTGCGCCAGGTGGTCGCCCCCTGCGCGACCGGCGGGCTGCGCCCCGAGTTCGGCCCCGGCACCCTCGTGGTGCCCGACCAGCTGGTGGACCGGACGTACGGCCGCGAGCAGACCTTCTACGACGGCGAGCCGCGGGCCGACGGCCTCCGCCCCAACGTCGTGCACATCCCGCTCGCCGACCCGTACTGCCCCGCCGGTCGGCAGCAGGCGGTGGCGGTCGCCCGCCGGGCCGGCTGGGAGCCGCAGGACGGCGGGACCCTGGTGGTCATCCAGGGGCCCCGCTTCTCGACCCGCGCCGAGTCGCGCTGGCACGCGGCGCAGGGCTGGTCGGTCGTCGGCATGACCGGCTACCCCGAGGCGACCCTCGCCCGTGAACTGGGCCTCTGCTACACGTCCATCGCGATGGTCACCGACCTCGACGCGGGCGTGGAGGTCGGCGAAGGGGTCACCCACGAGGAGGTCCTCAAGGTCTTCTCGGAGAACATCGAACGCCTGCGCACCGTGATCCTCGACCTGGTGACCGAGCTCCCCGCGGAGCGGAACTGCCTGTGCAGCAAGGCCCTCGACGGCGTGGACACCGGCCTGCCGCTCCCCTGAGCCGAAGGCACCCCCGAGTCCGAAAGACCTCCGAATCCGAAAGCACCTCCGCAGGCACATCCGAAGGCACCTCCCCAGGCACCGACGTCCGACCCACCACGACCCCTCCCCGGGAGACCGGGGACACGAGCAGAGGAAGTGACATCGTGACCACCACGCCCAAGATGCCGGAGAACGAGGCCGTCTACACGAAGAAGGGCGACTTCGTGGTGTTCAACCAGCTCGCCCTGAAGATCGAGATGGACGCCGTCTCCAACGAGGCGTACTACGCCTGGCTGGACGACATGGCCGCGACCATCGGCGACCTGGTGCCGGGCGCCCAGATCGCCGAGAAGGAGAACGCGAGGGTCACCCCGCCGCTCAACACGGCGATCTACTACGACACCGAGGACTTCCGGATCCTGCGCACCGGCGCGCTGCTGCGGACCTCGTGCAACAAGATCACCCACGCCTTCTGCGCCTTCAAGGCCGCGCAGGACGAGAACCACGTCCGCAAGGACCACCGGTACGTCTTCGACGGCGAGGAGAAGCGCACCATCCAGGGCGCCCCCGACTCGCCCGAGGCCGTGGCCGTCGTCAAGCGCCTGCTGGCCCGCACGGACATCGAGCACCCCGGCCGGCACCTGGAGGAGAACTACGGCATCCCGCCCCAGGAGCTGTTCCCGGCCCTGAAGCTGGACGACTACCGGTACACGTTCTTCGTCTGGCTGGACAAGCGCGACGCGCTCCGGTGCAGCATCGACCGGGCGTTCGTCAGCAACCTGCGCCTCCCGGAGGCCGAGCGCGAGGTCAAGCCGGTCAGCGAGGTCGAGCTGGCGATCTACCCGCGGATCGACCCCGAGGTGGCCAAGGACCCGCGGGTGGTCGACCTGATCAAGACCCTCTCCGAGAACCTCTGCGCGCGGTTCGACACCCGGGTCACCGCGGACATCAAGTACCAGCGCTCGGCCAAGGCGCTGGGCATGGGCGGCCGCTGAGGCGACGGCGGGCGGACGGAGGGCGCGGCAATGAAGATCTACCTGGCCCGGCACGGGCAGTCGACCTGGCAGCTCGAACCGAGCGACGACCTGGACACCCCGCTCAGCGAAACCGGGCACCGGCAGGCACAGCTGCTCGCCGCCTGGCTCGCCGACCACCCGGCCCTCGACGGCAAGGGCCGGCTGGAGGTCGCCGCCCTCCGCACCAGCCCGCTGAAGCGCGCGCAGGAGACGGCCGGCTACGTCTCCCGGGCACTCGGCCTGCCGGTCGAGATCCAGCCCACCCTGACGGAGGCCCCGTTCCACGTGGTGGAGGAGCTGCCCCGGGCACCGGCCCCGTTCGAGCCGGTGCCCGCCGGGTACCGGCTCCCGGAGCGCTACCTCCGGTTCCGGGAGCAGGCCGAGGAGGCGCTGGCCGAACTCGCCGAGCTGAGCGGGCAGGTCGGCGGCCCGGTGCTGGCCGTCACCCACGGCGGGCTGATCAAGACCCTGCTGCGGGTGATCGCACAGACCGACCTGACGTGCTTTCAGATCTACAACAGCGGTATCGTGGCGCTGGATTGGAAGAACGGGCGGTGGCGCCTGCTCCACCTCAACCTCTGGGACCACCTGCCCCCCGATCTCCGACTGACCTGATCCCCCTGCCCCGCCCCGGGGCCGGGACCGGCCACGGGACGGACGCATGACCGACAGTCAGAAACCCACGCCCGCGGCGCTCGCCGAGCTCTTCCGGCTGAGCCCCATGCCACTGGAGGGCGGCCTCTTCCGCCGCACCTGGTCCGGTGCTCCGCAGGACGACGGGCGGGCGGCCGGGTCGGCGATCATGGTGCTGCTCTCGGCGGAGGACGACACGTTCTCCGCCATGCACCGCCTCCCCGGCGACGAGGTCTGGCACCACTACCTGGGAGCACCGGTCGAGTTGGTCCTCCTGCACCCCGACGGCGACGCCGAGATCGCGGTGCTCGGGCCGGACGTGCTGAACGGCCAGCAGGTCCAGCTGGTCATCCCGGCCGGCACCTGGATGGGCGGATCGGTGGCCCCGGGCGGCGACTGGTCGCTGTTCGGCTGCACCATGGCGCCCGGGTTCGTCGCGGCCGACTACGAGGGCGGGGAGGCCGACGACCTCTGCGCCCGCTACCCGCGGCTGGCCGACCGGATCCGGGCGCTCTGCCGCCCGGGGCAGCCGCTGCGCCATCTGGCGGACGCCTCGCCGGACCTCGTCGTCGACGGACCGGAGGGCTGAGCCCGTGACACCCGCCGTTGCGCTTCCCGACCTGAGCGGTCGGGTCGCCCTGGTGACCGGCGCCGGGGGCGGGATCGGCCGGGCCGTCGCCCGGCAGTTCGCGCTGGCCGGCGCGAAGGTCGTGGTGCACTACCGGACGGCGGCGGCCGGCGCCGGAGCCGTCGTGCGGGCGATCGAGGACGACGGCGGCGAGGCGTTCGCCGTCGGCGCCGACCTGGGTCGGGAGGACGAGTGCCGGCGCCTGGTGCAGGCCGCGGTCGAGCGGTTCGGCCGACTGGACGCCCTGGTCAACAACGCGGGGCTGCAACCCACCCAGGACCTCGCCGGCATGGAACTCGCCGACTGGCGGGCCGTGGTGGACACCAACCTGAGCAGTGTCTTCTCCTGCACCCAGGCGGCTGCCGCCGTCATGCGCGGACAGGGCGGGGGATCGGTCACCCACATCGCGTCCATCGAGGGCACCCAGCCGGCCCGGCGGCACGCGCACTACGCCTCGTCCAAGGCGGCGATCATCATGCACGCCAGGGCGGCCGCGCTGGAGTACGGCGAGGCGGGAATCCGTGTGAACAGCGTCTCGCCCGGGCTGGTCGACCGGGACGGCCTCGCCGAGGACTGGCCCGAAGGCGTGGAGCGCTGGCAGCGGGCCGCACCGCTCGGGCGGCTCGGCCGGGCGACCGACGTGGCCAACGCCTGTGTCTTCCTCGCCTCACCGCTCGCCGCCTGGATCAGCGGGCACGACCTGGTCGTCGACGGCGGAGTCTCGGCTCGTCCCACCTGGTAGCCGCACTTGTGAACGACCGACACCAGGCGGGACGGGCCGGGACTCAGGGGGCCGAGACGATGCCGAGGTCGACGGCGGCCAGGGCCATCTCGGTCCGGTTGCTGCAGTCGAACTTCACCAGCAGGTTGGAGACATGGCGCTTCGCGCCGTGGATCGAGATGCCGAGCGAGCTGGCGATCTGCTGGTTGCCCTGCCCCTGCACCAGGAGGGTGAGGACCGCGCGCTCGCGTTCGGTGAGTCGACCGGGGCTGCGGAGGTTCCCGGACCGGCCGCGTTGGGCGATCAGTTCACGGGCCATCGAGGCGGGCAGCGGCATTTCGCCCCTGATCAGCTTCTCGAAGGTGTCCTGCAGGTCGGCGACCGTGAGGTCGGAGCCGAGCAGGTAGCCGTCCGCGGGTTGGGCGATGGCCTGGATCAGGCGGGCGCGCTGTTCGTTGGGAAGGGTGATCAGCAGTTTGGTCCGGCTGCGGTGGTGCGGCAGGACCGGCCCGAGGGTGTCCACCCGGGAGCTCAGGGGCAGCACGTAGACGTCGAACTGCTCGTTGTCCGGCAGGTGTTGTGCCTCGTCCGCCCCGCGCAGCACCCTGGCCCGGCCGATCGCCGGGACCTGTCTCAGCAGGGTGGGCAGGCCGTAGTAGGAGATGTCGTCGTGCGCGAGCCAGAGGACCGACAGGCCACCGGCGCGTGGGGCGCCCTGGCCTGTCGGTTCCAGCCCGGGCTGGACGTTGTGTGGTGTTGGGTAAGACACGTGTCCCTCATCGTCCTGGGGATGACCAAGCGCTTTCCGGTGAGTGCACTTGGTGGACGCCGACTGGTGGTTGGCCGGTGGTTCGGCAGGGCGACTTGCCCGCGCGCGGCCGGTCGGGCCGGTACGCGGCGGTCGGGAGCATGCGTGACCGAGGTGCGCATGCCCGCGACGGGGCGGGGCTCGCGGCTGACAGCGGGGGCTGGTGCGGCAGTTCTGCGGACAGGTGGACCGGAAGAGTCGTCATGTCACACCCACCCCTGCCACACCCCCGGCGTGTTCGCGTCAAATACCCACCTTGTGACGATCGTTACACCATCCGTTATTACGCGCAAGAGCGGCACAGGATCCACACGGGGCTCCTGGTGACCCGCCGCCGACTCAGCGGCTGAAGGCTCCGGCCGCCGTCGGATAGTCGAACATCTCCCCCTTGTCGAACCAGAGTTGGATCTCCTGCTCGGCCTCGGCCCGGTTCGCCGACGCGTGGACGAGGTTGGCGACGCCCTTGCCGGTGGCGGCCGTCGCGGACGGGCTGTGGTGCGAGAAGTCGCCCCGGATGGTGCCCGGGGCCGCCTCGCTCGGGAAGGCGCCGCCCAGCATCTTCCGCAGGGTCGTCACCACGTCGAAGCCTTCGAGCGCCAGCGCGATCACCGGCCCCTGCTGCATGAACCGGGCCGTCATCGCGTAGACCTCCGCCCCGTGCCGCTCCGCCAGGTCGAAGTAGTGGCGACGGCAGAGATCCGCGTCCATCCACCGCATCTTCGCCCCGACGATCCGCAGGCCGGCGTCCTCGAAGCGGGCGATGATCCGGCCCACCAGGCCGCGGGTCACGGTGTCCGGCTTGAGCAGGACCAGGGTCCGTTCGACGGCGGGCGCCGGCGCGTCCCCGCCCGTCCGGGGATCCGCGGCGCAGAGGTTCTGGTTGGCGTACGCGGACTCGCCGGTGACCTCGCGCCCGAACCAGGCCGGCGGCACGAACTCCGCGGCCGCCGCGGAGTCCGCGAACTCGACCTCGACCGTCATCAGGCCCGCCAAGTGCCCTTCGAACACGTCGAGATGGGCGACGCCCTCCGGGAGGGCGATCGCGCTGCGCCGCTTGGCCACCCGGGCGCCGTCGGTGGCCGGCCAGAGCTCCTCGAACTGGGCCGGCGTCAGCGGGGATTCGTACTCGATGCGCTCAAGTCCGCTGCCCTGCTTGACGGTGACGCTGAACTCCGCGCCCTGCTGCCGCACCCGGACCTCGGCGACGCCGGTCCCGCGGGCGAGGTAGCCCTGCCGGACGGGCACCGGGTCGGCCGTCGCCGCCTGCTCGGGAAGGGAAGTGACCAGGAACTTCCGTTCGATCTCGATATTCACGCGGCGATCCTCTGCCAGGGACGCGCCGTCGGAGTAGGTGCACCTGAGGCCCGCACCTTCGAGCTGCCCGATGGTGCACCTCCCATGGTGCACTTGCCCTCCCGGGGCGGGCTGACGAAGCATGGAAGACACCGTTCCGGCATCCGGCAGGGTGGCCGCTGGCAGGGAGGGGCTGTGCGACCGTTGGAACCGACCGCCGAGGACGCCGGTCACCCGAACACCTGGACCACATCGCCGGCCACCCGCCTCACCATCTCCTTCCCCGACGGAACCCTCTGGCGGCGCACCCCGCTCGGCCACGAGATCGTCCGGCGCGCCAAGCAGGCCGGAATCGGGTACGCCCACGCCGTCCGGGCGGTCGAAGGCATCGGCCCGGACGGACGCCTCCACAGCACGCGGCTGCTGAGCCTGACGGACGCCGTCCCGATCGTCGTCACCGTCGTCGACAGCCCCGCCGGGATCGAACGCTTCCTCGACGAACTGGCGGAGATCACCGGTCGGGCGACCGTGGTGATGGACGAGGTGCGCCTCGTCGCCTTCCCCGCCGCGGCCGATGCGCCGGACCGCCGCCCCCGCAGCGCGCTGTCCGCGCCGCGCGGGGACCACGACTGAGACGGCCGCACACGTCGCAGGCCCTCCGCCCGACTCGGGCGGAGGGCCTGCGACGTTCGGGCGCGGCTACTGCGGGGCGATGCGCCGGGCCAGGACGGCGAGATCGGCGGCGTCGCGCTGCTGGAGCGAACCGCCGTAGCTGACCCGGGAGGCGCCGAGGGCGCCGAGGTGCGCGGGAGTGGTGGTGTCGAGGTGGCAGAGGGCGTTCAACGGGCGGGGAATGCCGGCGGCCAGCTCGGGGAGCAGGTCCGCGGGAGCGAGGATCGGGTAGATCACGTCGACCCCCGCGTCGATGTACAGGGCGGCGCGCTTGACCGTCGACTCCACCGAGCGGTCGCCGAACAGGAAGGTGTCGACCCGGGCGTTCAGGACCAGGCGGTCGCCGGCGGCGGCCCGCACCTGGGCGAGCCAGTCGGCGTGCCGGTCCGGGTCCTTGAGCTGCCGGGTGGCGGCGACGGAGTCCTCCAGGTTGCAGCCGACGGCCCCGGCCTCCAGCAGCCGCTCGACGATCTCGGCCGGGGCGAGCCCGTAACCGGCCTCGATGTCGGCGGTCACCGGGACGTCGACCGAGCGGACGATCCGCCCGACCGCCGCGAACATCTCGTAGGCGGGGGTGTCCTCGCCGTCCCGGTGGCCGAGGACGGCGGCGACCGCCGAGCTGGAGGTGGCCAGGGCGGTGAAGCCCGCGTCCGCGAACGCCCGGGCACTGACCGCATCCCACACGTTCGGGAGGACCAGCGGATCCGAGGGCTCGGGGCGATCGTGCAGGGCCAGGAACTCTCCGGCGCTCATGGTGGTCGCCATCAGGGGGTCTCCTCTTCCTCGTCGATACGGTCGATACGGGTGTCGATGCGTCAGTCGAAGTTGAGCGACCCGGTGCGGGTGCGCTTCAGCTCGAAGAAGTCCGGGAAGCCCGCCAGGGCCCGGGCGCCGTCGAAGATGGCGACGGCCTGCTCGCCGCGGGGGATCGAGTTCAGCACCGGCCCGAAGAACGCAACCCCGTCGATGTGGATGGTCGGCGTGCCGACGTCCTCGCCGACCGGGTCCATGCCCTCGTGGTGGCTCTTGCGCAGCGCCTCGTCCCACTGGTCGGTGTCCGCTGCGGCGAGCAGCTCCGCGGGCAGACCGGCCTCGGCGAGAGCCTCGACGGCGACGGCCCGGAAGTCCTTGTTGTCGTGGTTGTGGATGCGGGTGCCCATGGCCGTGTACAGCGCCGGGAGCACCTCCTCGCCGTGCTGGGCCGCCGCGGCGGCGCAGATCCGGGTGAGGGAGAGCGAACGGTCGATCAGCTCGCGGTACCAGTCGGGCAGGTCCCGGTTCTCGTTCAGGACGTACAGGCTCATCACCCGGAACCTGAGGTCCAGCTCCCGGAGCTGCTGGACCTCCAGGATCCAGCGCGAGGTGATCCAGGCGAACGGGCAGGCCGGGTCGAAGTAGAAGTCGACCTTGGCAGGGGTCTGAGCGGTGCTGGGGGTCACGCGGGGTCTCCGGTCTCCACTGCGGCGAAGGCTGCGCCTGCGCCGTTCGACAGCATTCGGACAACGAAGCCTACGCCGCGGTGAGTTGACGTCCCATTGTTTCCGACCGGCAGCTTCGGCCAGGGAGATTCGCGGTGTTTCGCCCGCCGGGCACCCGGACGGGGGTGTCGGGCTGCTCGACCTGTTCGGCGGCCGGCCGGTCCGGCAGTCCGGCGCTCGGGCGGGCGGTCAGCTCCGCGCGCGGGCCGGCAGCATGCCGAGGGCGATCCACGGATCCGCCTCGCAGCGCACCGTCGCCCAGCCGGCCAGCGGCCCGCCCGGCTCCACCAGTGCGTCCGTGCCCGCCCGCAGCGCGCGCTCCGCTTCCAGCAGCGACGGGGCCGTCAGGAAGCACACCGCGGCCAGCCCGTCCGCGCCGTACAGCACCCGGGCGTGGCACACCTGGGCCCCGTCCAGCGGCAACTGCATCAGGGCCAGCCGCACCGGACCGGCTCCGGCCTCCGTCGCGGGGCCCGGGACGGGCCGCGGCGGGATCAGCTCCAGGCGGATCGCGTACATCCCTCCAGCGTGACAAACCCCGGCCCCCGCCGACCCTCGTCGCAGGTGACAGATGTCCGCCTGGCACGAAAATGACAGTCGCCCCGGCCGCTCCGCGGGTCGCCGCCCTCGCCGGTTGCGGCACCCGTCGGTGCGCCATCTCGGCCCGGAACGCGGCCCGGCGGCTCGACGCCGCCGCAGGGCGTCGCCTACCGCCGGTGCTTGCCCCCGCCGGCCGGCGCCGGCGTCGGGTACGGGATCCGCAGCTTGCGGGCGAACGGCGCCACCGACGCCCCCACGCCCAGCGGACGGGCCAGCACGAACAGCGACAGCAGCACCGCCAGCGAGCCCGCCGCCAGCCCCGCCAGGCTGCCGAACAGGCTCGCGCCGAACCGGCCCGCCAGCCAGTGCGCGGCGAACGCGCCCGGCAGGCACGCCACGATCAGGCCCAGGTGCAGGGTGACCAGCCGGAAGCCCTCCAGCCCGCTGCCGCGCCGCCCACGCCGCACGCCCAGGTCCACGGTGGCGTTCGCACCCGGCGCGAAGGCGTCGGTGCGCAGCACCATCGTCGAGTCCAGGTCCGCGTTCGCCGGGGCGGGCGCGGCGGCCGGGGGAGCCCCCTTCGCCAGTCGGCGGCCCAGCGCGACGCCGGTCACCACCACCGACAGGATGGCGGCCGCGGTGTGCGCCACCGCCATGCCGATCACCTTGTTCTGGAGCGGCAGCGTCTCGTACGCCACCCAGCACAGCGCGGCGTTCGTGCCCGTGGACACCAGCGTCAGCCAGAACGGCGTCTTGGCGTCGCCCATCGCGTAGAAGCCGCGCGCCAGGCCGTACTGGGCGCAGAAGGCGGGCAGGCCGATGGCGAAGGCCATCAGTAGCAGGCCCACCACCATGGCGTCGTCGTGCACGGTCTTGCCGGAGCCGTAGCCGTACGCGGCCATCGCGATCTGCGAGCCCAGCGCGAAGAACAGCACGGCGGCGGTCACCACCATCGCGGCCGAGGAGCGCAGCACCGCCGACAGGTCCTCGCCGATCTTCCGGTAGTCGCCCGCCGTCGCGGACCGCGCCATGCTCGGCAGCAGCGCCGTCACCAGCGACACGGTGATCACGCCCTGCGGGACCACGAACAGCGCGTAGGCGTTGTTGTAGGCGGAGAAGCCGCGGCCGCCCGGGATGCCCGCGTCGTGCGCCGCCCGGCCCGCGCCGGTGCTCAGGCTGGTGATCACCGCGAAGGACAGCTGGGTGGCCGCCACCAGGGCCAGCGCCCAGCCCGCCGCGCGCAGCGGCCGGGTGAGGCCCGCGCCGCGCCAGTCGAAGCGCGGCCGGAAGGTGAAACCGGCCGAGCGCAGCGAGGGCAGCAGGGCGGCGGCCTGCACCACGATGCCCATGGTCGAGCCGAGGCCCAGCAGCAGCGCGTCGCTGCTGCTCACCTCGTCGGCCTGGTACGCGTGGTGCCCCATCGCCAGGTAGCCGCCGAACACGCCGATCGCCACGACGTTGTTCAGGACCGGGGTCCACATCATCGCGCCGAACCGGTCGCGGGCGTTCAGCACCTGCCCGAGCAGGGTGAACACGCCGTAGAAGAAGATCTGCGGCAGGCAGTAGCGGGCGAAGGTGACCGCCAGTTCGTGCTGCACCCCGTCGAAATTGGAGTACAGGTCGACGATCTGCGGGGCGAACAGCCAGGCGCCGAGCGTCAGCACCACCAGGATCGTCCCGCACAGGGTCAGCAGCCGGTCGGTGTAGGCCTGGCCGCCGTCCTTGTGGGTCTGCATCGCGTGCACCAGCTCCGGCACGAACACCGAGGCCAGCACACCGCCGATCAGCATCATGTAGACGATGTTCGGCAGCGAGTTCGCCACGTTGAACGCCTCACCGGCCGGGCCGGTGGTCAGCGCCGCCACGATCACCGCGCTGCGCACGAAGCCCAGCGCGCGGGACGCCAGCGAGCCCAGCGCCATGATCAGGCCGTTGCGGGCGGTGGACGCGGCGGGCTTGGCGGCCGCGGGCTCCTGGGCCGGCTCCTCGCCCGCCCGCGGCGGCGGCACCGGTACCGGTGCCGGGGGCTGCGGCGGGGGCGGCGGGTAGCCGACCTGCTCGTACTGGTCGTACTGGTCGGGGATCCGGCCGAGCTGCATGGTCGGCGGGTCCTGCGGGAGGTACGGGCCGCCCTGCTGCGGATACGGGCCGCGCTGCTGGGCGTACGGGTCGTACGGGTCGGTCGGGCCGTCCGCGGTGTGCATGGTCATCGGACCCCCCGTCGATCGGTGCCCGTCCGGCGTTGCGTGGGAAAAGTTCAGGAGAAGTGCGGGAGAACGGTCTGGTCCGTCCGCCGACTGCCGGTTGCAGGGTGCACCCAGCCGCAGAAGTCTGCCGTAACTCGGCACCCGATGGGGAGTCGAGTGCTGGACAGGGGCCCGCCCGGCTCGTGGCGGCGGGCGTCCGGGCGCGGCGGCGGGTCGGCCGCCGAACGCCGTTTCCGCCCGGAAACATGCGGAATGCCGCCCACGTCCGTTCCCGCGCCCCGGAGCGCCCGGATGCGGAGTGTGACGTTGCTCACGAACCGTCAGGAGCGGCCCGGGTCGGGCTCCGTGGCAGGTTCCGCCGGCAGCGGGGCGGCCAGCACCCGCTGCACCCGGGACCGCAGCCGCCAGTGCAGTCGGCGGACGTCCCGGCCGAGCCGGCCCGGCAGCCAGAGTTCGACCGCCAGCGCGGCCCCCGTCAGCACCACGGCCGCCGCCGCCCAGCCGGCCAGCACGTCGCTGGGGTAGTGCACGCCCAGCGCGAGCCTGGTCCAGCCGACGCCCAGCACGGTGAGCGCCGCGCCGGTGCTCGCCACCGCCCGCACCACCCGGTCCGCGCGCGGCCGGAGCAGCACCAGCAGCGCCCCGCAGGTCACCGCGGAGGCGATCGCGTGCCCGGACGGGAAGCCCGCGCCGGAGCCCACCGCGACCGGGTCGACGAAGTGCGGCCGGGGTCGGCCGATCAGCGCCCGGCCGCCCGCGCTGGCCGCCCAGCCCAGCAGGCCCACCGCGAGCACCCACCCGGCCAGCACCCGGGCGCGCACGCACCACAGCCACAGCGCGGCGGCGCCGAGCAGGGCGCGCATGGTCCACGGCGCGCCCAGGTCGGCCAGGGTCTGCATGGCGGCCGTCCACACCGGGTGCCGCAGCGCGTACCGGTGCAGCGTCGCCACCCAGCCGTGGTCCAGCCGGGACAGCGGCGACCAGTCGGCTTTCACCAGGATCAGCAGCACCGTGAACAGCAGCAGGCTCGTCAGGCCGATCCAGGCACAACCGAGCAGGGTCCGGCGTTGAACCGGAGAGCGGCGGTCGCCGCGGTCGCCGGCCGGGGGGCGGTCGGCCGCCGGGGAACCATCGTTGGACTGGTGCATGACAGAGACCTTCCCAGCGCCGGGAGGCGAACCGGGGGTCCGGTGATAGCGATTCGGCATCGGTTGTGCGGATGTGTCGCGAAGGCCCCGCGCGGGTTCGGTGGCGTCCGGTGGACGCGCGGTGTGCGACTCGTGTCACGCTGCGTGTATCGATCGGATGAAAATCGGCAGGATACTGCATCGCTCACGAAAAACTGAGCCACTTGGGAATGTTGTCCGATTTCTGTGCGTTGGATCGTTACGTGTGAGCCGGGAAATGGCCCACACGGTTGTGCCAGGCGGCGGAACGGAGCCCCGGCACCGTCAGTGAGGGAGCAAGCATGGCCACCCGTGCCGTCGTACGCGACAGGGCCGATCGGAGCCGCACCGCCCGACCGACCAACCTCGAGGCCGACCGCGACCTGGTCGGCATGTACCTCGACGAGATCGCCAGGACGCCCCTGCTCGACGCCGCCGAGGAGGTCGAGCTGTCCCTGCGCATCGAGGCCGGGGTCTTCGCCCAGCACCTGCTGGACGAGGAGGAGCAGCTCGACGGCGTCAGCGCGGAGGAGCTCCGGGTGATAGCCGACGACGCCGAGCGCGCCAAGGATGTCTTCATCCGCTCCAACCTGCGCCTGGTGGTCGCCGTCGCCCGCCGCTACCCGCGAAGCGGCCTGCCGCTGCTCGATCTGATCCAGGAGGGCAACGCCGGCCTGGTCCGCGCGGTGGAGAAGTTCGACTACTCCAAGGGCTTCAAGTTCTCCACCTACGCGACGTGGTGGATCCGCCAGGCGATCACCCGCTCGATCGCCGACCAGTCCCGCACCATCCGGCTGCCCGTCCACCTGGTCGAGGAGCTCGGCCGGATCCGCCGGGTGCAGCGCGAGAAGTCCAAGGAGCTGGGCCGCGAGGCCGAGCCGTCCGAGATCGCCGCCGAGCTGGACACCACCGAGCAGCGGATCAAGGACGTGCTGGACACCACCGAGCAGCGGATCAAGGACGTGCTGGACTGGGCCCGTGACCCGGTCAGCCTGAACATGGCGGTCGACGACGAGGGCGAGACCCAGTTCGGCGACCTGGTGGAGGACACCGGCGCCGTCTCGCCGGAGGACGCCGTGCTGGTGATGCTCCGCCGCGAGGAGCTGGACGACCTGATCGGCCGCCTCGACGACCGCACCGCGTCGATCATCCGCAGCCGCTACGGCATGGAGGACGGCCGCGAGCGGACGCTGACCGAGGTCGGCAAGCAGCACGGTTTGACGCGCGAGCGGATCCGCCAGATCGAGAAGCACGCGCTGGCCGAGCTGAAGAAGATCGCCGACCACGCCGGCTTCGAAGCCGCCTGAGCCAGGGCCTGTCCGGGCGTCCCCGCGGGGGCGCCCGGCAGTTCTACAGTGGACGGATGACCGAGCAGGACGAGAACAAGCCCAAGCCGCGACTGGTCTTCAAGGACCCGTTCGAGCAGCAGACCAGTGACGACACCGACCGCGGCTGGGGAGAGTCGCAGGGCGGGCGGGGGCTGAGCTGGTACCTCGACCAGCGGCCCCCGCACCACGGGGAGAAGTAGCCGTCAGCGGCGGACCAGCGCGTCGCGGATCTCGGTGAGCAGCTGGACCTCCCTCACCTCGACCTCCATCGCCTCCTCCTCCGGCGTCTTGCGCTTCTCCAGGAAGTGGTTCATCGGCAGGACGATCAGGAAGTACACGACGGCCGCGATGATGATGAAGCTGATCACCGCGCTGATCACCGAGCCCCAGAGGATGAAGATGCCGGAGGTCACGTTGCCACTGGCGTCCATCGAACACGGGCCCCGGAGGCAGGACGCGTAGCTGTTCAGGTCCTTGGTGCCGATCAGGCCGAGCAGCGGGTTGATGATGCCCTTGACGAACGCGTTGACGACGTTGGTGATCGCCGCGCCGATGACGACGGCGACGGCCAGGTCCACCACGTTGCCGCGGAGCAGGAAATTCTTGAAGCCTTTCATGCCGCGTCGAACGCTGTCCGCATGCAGAGGTCACGGGTGAATTCACGGCACTCCGGTTGACGCCCGGGGGCATTCGCCGGCCCCAGGGCCGGGCGGCGGGGCGGGGCGCAGCGGACCCGAGGTGAACGCGGCCGCCACCGCCAGACAGGCCACCGCGAACACGCCCGGCCGCCGGCGCACGGCCTGCCGCAAGCGGTGGCGGCCCCGCGCGGTGCCGCGGATCGGCGGAAAATCGGGCACCTCGCGGCGCGGCGGCACCAGCGCGGCGGGCAGCGGGGGGAGCACGAAAGCGGTCATGGCGGCAGACCCTTCCTGGGGAGCGGCGGCCCCGGTCGAGGCCGCGGCAGCCATCCTGCGGCCGCCCGTCCGCCCCCGCCCGCGGATATCCGCAGCCTGTGGAAAACCCCGCCCTGTGGAAAACCGCCGTCACCCGCAGGGCTGAGCCACTGCGCCGTTCGGAGCACACCCCGTGACCCTCCCCGCCCCACCGTCCGGAGGAACCCGCGTAACCACCCCGCACAACGGCGCAGGCCCCGCCCGGTCGAACCGGGCGGGGCCTGCGGCGATGCTTCGGACGATCAGCTCGCGGCCGGGGCCGAGCTGCTGCTCGACGAGGACGACGAGGACGACGCCGACGACGAGGTCGAGGAGCCGGAGGTCGACGAGGACGAGGCCACCGAGCTGCTGGAGCTGGAGCGGCTGTCGGTGCGGTAGAAGCCGGAGCCCTTGAAGACCACACCCACGGCCGAGAAGACCTTGCGGAGCTTCCCCTGGCAGTCGGGGCACGTGGTCAGCGCGTCGTCGCTGAACTTCTGCACCGCCTCGAGGCCGTTGCCGCACTCGGTGCACTGGTACTGGTACGTGGGCACTTTCCGCTTCCTCCTGCACTCCCCCTGGCACTCTCACGCTATGAGTGCTAACGACGGTCCATGATGCGGCATTCCGCTGGTGGAGTCCAGCGGCTCAGCCGTGCCGGGCGGCGCCGGCGGGCTGTTCGACCGCGCCGCCCCTGGCCACGGTACGGGTGGCGGGGGCCGGGGCGAGCAGCAGGCGGCGCATCGTGACGAGCGCCACCAGGCCCAGGCCGGAGCCGATCAGCGGGACGGTGAAGCCCAGCGAGGGCCCGGAGTGGTCGATCAGCTGCCCGGCCGCGGTGGAGCCGACCGCCAGGCCGAGGCCGATCGCGCCGGTCAGCCAGGTGAACGCCTCGGTCTTGGCGCCGTCCGCGACCAGCGTCTCCACCAGGGTGTAGCCGGTGATCAGGGTGGGGGCGATGGCCAGGCCGCAGAACAGGCCGGCGATCGACAGCGAGACCAGGTTCGGCATCGCCCACAGCGTGGAGCAGCCGAGCACCAGCAGCGCGTAGCAGGCGAGCATCCGCTGCCGGGCCGAGCTGCGCCAGGGGATCAGGCCGTAGAGCACGCCGGCGACCATCGACCCGGCCGCGAAGATGCCGTAGACCGCGCCGCTGAGGCCCGGGGTGCCGGCGTCCTCGGCGAAGGCGGTGATGGAGACCTGGAGCGCACCGAACACGGTGCCGAGGCCGAGGAAGCCGCCGGCCAGCAGGCGGACGCCGGGGGAGGCCAGCGCGGAGGCCTGGCGGCGGCCGGGCTCGGCGGGGCCGGTGGGGGAGGGGGCGGTGCCGCGGCGGGCGGCGAAGAGCAGGCCGCCGAGCACCGTGAGGGCGGCCTCGGCGATCAGCCCGGCGGACGGGTTCACCGCGGTGGCGACGCCGGTGGCCAGCACCGGGCCGACCACGAAGGTGAACTCGTCGGTGACGGACTCGAAGGCGAACGCGGTGTTCAGCAGCGCGGGCCGCTCGTTCAGCCGGTGCACCCAGCGGGCCCGCACCATGGCGCCGACCTGAGGCACCGACGCGCCGGCCGGGGCGGCGGCGAGGAACAGCGTCCAGTCGGGGGCGCCGCCGTGGGCGAGCGCGATCAGCGCGCCCACCGCGGCGGCGTGCACCAGGACGGCGGGGACCAGCACGGCGGCCTGGCCGTGCCGGTCGGCGAGTCGGCCGGTCTGCGGGCCGATCAGGGCCTGCGCGACGGCGGCGGTCGCGGCGACCGCGCCGGCCAGGCCGTAGGAGCCGGTGGTGTCGCGCACCAGCAGCACGATGCCGAGGCCGAGCATGGCGTACGGCAGTCGGGCGACCAGGGCGGGGAGCAGGAAGGTCCAGGCGCGGGGGGTGCGCAGCAGGGCTCCGTAGCCGGTGCTGCCAGTGGGGTCGTCGACCGGTCGGCGAGCCGCCACGGTCGGTCCTCTCTGCTGCCTGGTAGCGCGGGACCGGGCGTGCAGATGGGACCGGGACCGGCGCCGAGAGTCGTCCTCTCGCGCGTCGACCGGGGTTGTTACCGGGCCCGGGCGGAATGCCTCGGGGCCCGGCCGCCGAGCGGTCGCGCCGACTCTGCATCAGGCAGATGCGGGGGAATCGGGGTTTCGGCCTTCAGCTTAGCGGCTCAGCCCGCTTTCCTTCTGGGAACGGAAGGTGAAGCCTCCGCATTGTGCAGCCAGCCGGCCAGCTTGCCGCCCTGGTCGACGGCGCGCAGCCGGCGTTCGGCGGCCTCCGAGACCTCGTCGGTGGTGACCACCAGCAGTTCGTCGCCCTCGCGCAGCACCGTCATCCGGTCCGGCACGAAGCTGGAGCCCTCGCGGACCACCAGGGTGACCGCGGCGCCCTTGGGCAGGCGCAGTTCGGAGACCTCGACGCCGGACATCCGGGAGCCGGCGGCCAGCTGCACGGACAGCAGGTGGCCGTGCAGCTTCTCCAGCGGGGCGGCCTCGATGCCCAGGTCCTGGCCGAGGTCGCCCTCGCCGATTTTCAGCCAGCGGGCGACCATCGGCAGGGTCGGGCCCTGGAGCAGGGTGAACACCACGACCAGGATGAACACCACGTTGAACAGCTGCTGGGCGTCGGCCGCGCCGGACACCAGCGGGATGGTGGCGAGCACGATGGGCACGGCGCCGCGCAGACCGGCCCAGGACAGCAGGGCCTGCTCCTGCCAGGGGATCCGGAACGGCGTCATGCTGACCATCACCGACAGCGGCCGGGCGACGAACACCAGCACGGTGCCGGCCACCAGGCCCGGAATGATCGCCGAGCCCATGGTCGCGGGCGTGACCAGCAGGCCGAGCAGCACGAACATGCCGATCTGGCCGATCCAGGCGAGTCCGTCGGCGAAGCCGCGCACCGCGGGGCCGTGCGGCAGCTTGGAGTTTCCGAGGATCACCGAGGCGAGGTAGGCGGCCAGGAAGCCGGAGGCGTGCAGCAGCGCGCCGCCCGCGTAGGCGAGCACGATCAGGCCGAGCACCGAGATCGGGTACAGGCCGGAGGAGGGCAGCGCGATCCGGCGCATCGCGTACGCGCCGAGCTTGCCGACCGCGAGGCCGACGGCCGCGCCGATCACCAGTTCCAGCGCGATGGTGCCGAGCAGCACGTACCAGGAGTCGAGTTCGCCGGTGGTGGCGAAGGCCACCACCAGGATCACCACGGGCGCGTCGTTGAAGCCGGACTCGGCCTCCAGCAGGCCGGTCAGGCGCTTGGGCAGCGGGACCGTCCGCAGCACCGAGAAGACCGCCGCGGCGTCGGTGGAGGAGACGATCGCGCCGAGCAGCAGCGCGGTGCGCCACTCCAGGCCGACCAGCCAGTGCGCGCCGGCGGCGGTGACGAACACCGAGACGGCGACGCCCACGGTGGCGAGCACGGCGGCTGCCGGCACGACCGGTTTGATCGCCTTCCAGCTGGTTTTGAGTCCGCCCTCGGCGAGGATGACCACCAGGGCCGCGTAGCCCAGGACCTGGGTGAGTTCGGCGTTGTTGAAACTTATGCCGATGCCGTTCTGGCCGAGCAGGACGCCGATGCCGAGGTACAGCAGCAGTGACGGCAGTCCCGTACGGGTGGAGAGCCTGACGGCGCCGACGGCGACGAGCAGGATGACGGCGGACTCAAGAAGCAGCTCGTTCAGGTGGTCAACGGTCACGCAGGGGCACCTCGGGCAGGAAGGGCGGCTGACGGATCGTTACTCAGTCTAACATTTTACTTGATCTTTACGCTAGTCCCCGCTTTCCTCCCGGCCCGGTAGGGTCCGAACGGCACCGCCGCAGCCTGGCGGTGTCCCCCGTGCACGGCTGCCGGTGCCGTCGCCCTAATGTGGTGACCTGTCACGGCCGCACGCTCCCTCATACAAGGACTCGGATGCCCCGCTCGAAGAAGTTCCGGCGCGCACGTCTGATCGTGATCCTGCTGGCCGTGCTGCTGGTGGCGGGTCTGGCCGGCGGCAGCTGGTGGGCGGTGGACACCGTCCGTTCGTCGTTCCCGCAGGTCAGCGGCACCGTCTCGGTGCCCGGCATGTCCGCTCCGGTGGACGTGGTGCGCGACGACAAGGGCATCCCACAGCTGTACGCCGACACCGACGCCGACCTGTTCCGCGCCCAGGGCTACGTCCAGGCGCAGGACCGGTTCTGGGAGATGGACGTCCGACGGCACATCACCTCCGGCCGGCTCGCCGAGATGTTCGGCTCCAGCGCGGTGGAGAACGACAGCTTCCTGCGCACCATGGGCTGGCGCCAGGTCGCCCAGAAGGAGTGGGACCACGTCCTGTCCGAGGACACCAAGCGCAACCTGACGGCCTACACCGAGGGCGTCAACGCCTGGCTCGCCGAGCACCCCGGCGGGGCCGGCGCCTCGGTCGAGTACGCGCTGCTCGGCGCCGTCAACTCCGGCTACCGGCCCGAGAAGTGGGACCCGGTCGACTCGGTGGCCTGGCTGAAGGCGATGGCCTGGAGCCTGTCCGGCAACATGCAGGAGGAGATCGACCGCTCGCTGCTGACGCAGAACTTCAGCGCCGAGCAGATCGCCCAGCTCTACCCGGACTACCCGTACGACCGCAACGGCACCATCGTGAAGACCGGCAAGGTCGGCGCCGACGGCACCTACACCCCCGGTGAGGGCGCCACCGTGCCCGCCCCGTCCGGCAGCGCGACCTCCGCGAGCACCTCGCAGGCCCGGGCCGTGACCCAGCAGCTGCTCGGCGACCTGTCCGGCAGGATGGGGGCGCTGCCGCAGCTGCTCGGCCCCAACGGGCAGGGCATCGGCTCCAACTCCTGGGTGGTCTCCGGCGCCAACACCACCACCAACAAGCCGCTGCTGGCCAACGACCCGCACCTCGGCCCCGGCATGCCGTCGATCTGGTACCAGATGGGCCTGCACTGCCGCAGCACCTCCAGCAGCTGCAACTACGACGTGGCCGGCTACACCTTCGCCGGCATGCCGGGCGTCGTCATCGGCCACAACAAGGACATCGCCTGGGGCTTCACCAACCTCGGCGCCGACGTCACCGACCTGTACCTGGAGAAGGTCACCGGCCCCGACACCTACCTGCTCGACGGCAAGGACACCAAGTTCACCGTCCGCAAGGAGACCATCAAGGTCGCCGGTGGCGAGGACCGCACCATCACCGTCCGCACCACGCAGGACGGCATGCCGATGATCTCCGACCAGTCCTCCGAGGAGCAGAAGGTCGGCAGCAACGCGCCCGCCGGCAACGCCGCCCCCGACCGGGCCACCGGCTACGGCGTCGCGCTGCGCTGGACCGCGCTCGTCCCCGGCAAGACCATGGACGCCGTCTTCAAGCTCGACCGGGCCACCGACTTCGCCTCGTTCCGGCTCGCCGCGCAGGACTTCGCCGTCCCCGCGCAGAACCTCATCTACGCCGACACCAAAGGCAACATCGGCTACCAGGCCCCCGGCCTGATCCCGGTCCGCGCCAAGGGCGACGGCCGCTACCCCGCCCCCGGCTGGGACTCCGGCTACGCCTGGAAGACCGACTTCCTGCCGTTCAAGTCGCTGCCCTACGCGTACAACCCGCCCGAGGGCTACATCGTGACGGCCAACCAGGCCGTGGTCGACGAGACCTACAAGCCGATGCTCACCAAGGACTGGGAGTACGGCACCCGCGCCAAGGAGATCACCGACCAGATCCAGGCCAAGCTGAAGAACGGCGGCAAGATCTCCCCGAACGACATGCAGT
>NZ_BMRI01000011.1:80260-105519 GCF_014648555.1 Kitasatospora griseola | reverse complement strand
CCATGCAGCTGGACAACACCAGCGTGCTCGCCAAGGACCTCGTCCCGCTGCTGCTGAAGATCAAGATCGACGACCCGTACGTGCGCGAGGCCCAGGACCTGCTGAAGGACTGGAACTACCACCAGGACGCCGACTCCGCCGCCGCCGCGTACTACAACGGCGTCTGGCGGGCCCTGCTCACGCTCTCCTTCGGCCAGAAGTTCCCGGCCGACCTGCGGGTGAAGGGCGACTGCCTGCTGGTCCGCCAGAAGCGCGACAACACGCTCCCCGACGACGCCCTCAACGGCGCCGCGCAGGCCGTCACCGAGTGCGGCACCCGCAAGCCCTCGCTGGCCCAGCCGGACGGCGGCGACCGCTGGACCGAGGTCGTCCGCCAGCAGCTCAGCGACCCCAAGTCGCAGTGGTGGGACTACATCGACTCCAACCACCAGCAGCAGCACGGCCTGGACAACCTGCTCGCCGAGGCCCTCAAGGACGCCCGCCAGGACCTCACCTCGCGCCTCGGCAAGGACATCTCCACCTGGAGCTGGGGCCGCCTCCACCAGCTGACCCTGCAGGAGCCCACGCTCGGCAGCGACGACTCCTCGATCGCGTCCCCCGCGATCCGCAAGCTGCTCAACCGGGGCCCCTACAAGCTCTCCGGCGGCAGCGCCGCGGTCAACGCCTCCGGCTGGAACGCCGCCGCCGGCTACGACGTCGACTGGATCCCCTCCATGCGCATGGTCGTCGACCTCAGCGACTTCGACGCCTCCCGCTGGATCAACGTCGGCGGCGCCTCCGGCCACGCCTTCCACCCCAACTACAACGACCAGACCGACCTCTGGACCAAGGGCGAGCTCCTCCCCTGGGCCTACACCAAGGACGCCGTCACCAAGTCCGGCAAGGACACCCTCACCCTCACCGCCGGCTGACGCCCCGACCCGCACCACCCCGAAGGCGGACTCCCCGAGAGGGGGTCCGCCTCCGGCGTTCTCCGGCGCTGCTTCGGAGGCCTACGACGGCGCTGACACGCGATTCGGCCCATCCCCTGCGGGGAGCTGCACCCGGCGGTTTCCGAAGCGGGTCACCTCGGCCGCCCCACCGGCGGGGGGCGGGGCCGAGCCGCGACGAGCTCCAGGCCGCGTGCCGACACGCCGCGCGCGACGGGCGGCTGCTTCCGGGCGGGGTCTTGTCGGGCAGGCTTCCCGCGGGCTCGGCAGTGTCGGCGGTCGGCACGTCGGTCGGCCTGAGGGCCGCCTGCGGCCCGGCGCTGGCAGCGGACTTCCCACAGCCGGGTCTGCCGTTGGTGCGTCGGCAGGTGCGTGCTGCCTCGGGCCCGCGCACACCCCCAAGCACAAGCGGGTGCACGGCTATTTCGCGATGCCGCTGCTGGCCGGCGGCCAGGTGTGGAGCTTCGCTGGCCGGTTCGCCTGCGGCGCGGTTCCATAGGTGGGATCGCCGTCGGTGCTTCGGGCGGCTGATTGTCGCCTTCGGTCTGGTGCCAGGCTCCGTCGGGTGGCTGCTTTCGGGCTGGGTTTCGTCGGGCCGGCGGGCAGGCTTCCCGCGGGCTCGGCAGTGTTGGCGGGCGGTACGCCGGTCGGCCCGGGGGCCGTCTGCGGCTCGGCGTTGGCGGCGGACTTCCCACAGGCGGGCGTTTGCGTTGGCAGGTGCTTGCTGCCTCGGGCCCCGGTGCCGAGCTTCGCCGGCGGGTTCGCCTGCGGCGCGGTTCCGCAGGTGGGTTCGCCGTCGGGCGGCTGATTGTCGCCTTCGGCCTGGCGCCAGGCTCCGTCGGGCGGCTGCTGTCGGGCCGGGTTTCGTCGGGCCGGCGGGCGGGCTTTCCGCGGGCTCGGCAGTGTTGGCGGGCGGTACGCCGGTCGGCCCGAAGCTTGCCTGCGGCCCGGCGTTGGCGGCGGACTTCCCGCAGGCGGGCGTTGGTGCGTCGGCAGGTGTTTGCTGCCTCGGGCCCGGGTGCCGAGCTTCGTCGGCCGGTTCCGTGGCGGCCCGGACCGGACCTGCCGTGAACCGGGGGATACCGGCCGGCGAAGGGCTGTGGTTCGAGTGCGGGCGTGGTCGACGGGCCGACTGTCCGAACCGTCGGTGCTCCGGGCGGCTGATCGCCGCCTTCGGCCTGGCACCAGGCTCCGTCGGGCGGCTGCCTTCGGTGCCCGGCCGATGTGCGGTCCGGTGGTGACGGACGGGCCCGACCGGGGCCCTCGCTCTATGCCGGCGAGGGGTGCCCCGGTCGGCCCGGGTTCTGTCGGGTGCTCTGCCCGGGGCCGTCGACGGCGCGTTGGCCGGGGCCTGTCGCGTCCTGTTCTTCTCCCGTCAGGCGGTGAAGCGGGTGATGCCGGTCGGGGTGATGACGGCGTGGACGGGGTGGTCGTGGGGTTCGGCGGGGACGGCGGGGAGGAGTTCGTGGGGGTAGAGGAGGGTGGCGAGGAGGGGGTGGGCGTCGGCGCGGGCCAGGCGGGCGAGGACGCGGTCGTAGGAGCCGCCGCCGCGGCCGAGGCGGATGCCGTGGGTGTCGACGGCGAGGCCGGGGAGGAGGACGACGTCGGCGGTGCGGACGGCGTCGGGGCCGAGGCGGGGGGCGAGGGGTTCGAGCAGGCCCCGGGTGGCGGGTGCGAGCCGGGCCTCGCTCTCGTAGGGGGCCCAGTCCAGGTCGTTGTCGGGCAGCAGGACGGGCAGCAGCACGCGGACGCCGGCGGCGGCCAGCGCGGCGAGCAGCGGGCGGGTGCCGGGTTCGGCGCCGACCGAGACGTAGGCGGCGACGGTGCTGCCGGGCGGGACGAGGTCCGTCGCGTGCGCAGCCAGTGCGCGGGCCGCCGCGGCCCGCTGTTCGGCGGTGAGGGCCCGCCGTTCGGCGAGCAGCCGTGACCTCAGTGCCACCTTGTCGTTGGACAACTGATCTGCAGACACCACCCGTATCCCTTCAGCTCTGTCGTTCACAGTGACACGAGCCTGACACGTCGAGGCCGCCGCATGTCCACCCCGCTCCTGCTCCAGGCCCTGGCCGTGCTCGGTGCGGCCGCCCCGGTCGCCGCCGGTGTCACCGTGCTGCGCCGCCGCCGGGCGGGGGCCGGGCAGGGCGGGAGGGAGGCGGAACTTCTGGCGAAGATCGCGGAACTGGCGGCGGAACGGGACGAGTTGCGTCGGACTGCGTCCTGCGACCCGCTCACCGGGGTGTGGAACTACCGGCATCTCCAGCTGACCCTGGACCAGGAGATCGAGCGGGCCCGGCGGGCCGAGGCCACGGCCGCCGAGCCGCGCCCGCTGTCGGTGCTGATGGTGGAGCTGGTCGGGTTCGACGGGCTGGTCGCCGAGCACGGTCGGTCCCGTGCCAACGGGATGCTGCGCGACCTCGCCCAGCGGCTGGCGGTGGAGATCCGCAGCTGCGACACGCTGGGCCGATACGGCGGGGAGGAGTTCCTGGTGCTGCTGCCGGACACCGCCCCGGAGGGCGCCGCCCAGGTCGCCGAGCGGCTCTGCTGGTCGGTGCGCAGGCACCGGCTGACGGACCGCCACCCGGGCGAGCCGGCCGACCCGGAGGCCCGCAGCGGGCTGACCGCCGCGATCGGTCTGGCGGTGCTTCCGCGGGACGGCGCGCACGCCGCCGTCCTGCTGCGGGCGGCGGACCGCGCGCTGGCCGAGGCCCGGGCGGCCGGCGGGGACTGCTGGCGTCCCGCTCCGCCCGGCGAGCCCGCGTCGGGCGGTCCGGGCGCTTCATCGGTGCCCGGTAAGGTGTCTCCCGGCCCCGGCGAGGACTCCCTCACCCCGCACGCGACCACCGTCGGCCCCCGCCCGACCGGTGACCGGCCTTGACCGTAGATTCACCCGCCTCTCAGCAGGGTGGAATCCCTGCCTTAGTAAGGTCGACGCATGACGAACAAGCACGCCCGCACGCCGGTCACCAAGGCAGTCGTCCCCGCTGCCGGCCTCGGCACCAGGTTCCTCCCCGCCACCAAGGCCACGCCGAAGGAGATGCTCCCGGTCGTCGACAAGCCGGCCATCCAGTACGTCGTGGAGGAGGCCGCCTCGGCCGGACTGTCCGACATACTGATGGTCACCGGTCGCAACAAGCGTGCTCTGGAAGACCACTTCGACCGCGCGTACGAGCTGGAGGAACTGCTCACCCGCAAGGGCGACCACGACCGGCTGCGCCGCGTCCAGGAGTCCGTGCAGCTGGCGAACATGCACTACGTGCGCCAGGGCGACCCGAAGGGCCTCGGCCACGCCGTCTCGGTCGCCGAACAGCACGTCGCCGGCCAGCCGTTCGCCGTCCTGCTCGGTGACGACCTGATCGACCCCCGGGACCCGCTGCTGGCCCGCATGATCGAGGTGCAGCAGGAACTCGGCGGCTCCGTGGTCGCGCTGATGGAGGTCGACCCCGCGCAGATCCACCTGTACGGCTGCGCCGCCGTCAAGGCCAACGGCTTCGGCGAGGACGTCTTCCAGGTGACCGACCTGGTCGAGAAGCCCGACACCGCCGACGCCCCGTCCAACTACGCGGTCATCGGCCGCTACGTGCTCGACCCGGCCGTCTTCGACGTGCTGCGCGAGACCCCGCCCGGCCGCGGCGGCGAGATCCAGCTGACCGACGCGCTGCGCGAACTCGCCACCCGCGACGAGAACACCGGCGGCCCGGTCTACGGCGTGCTGTTCAAGGGCCGCCGCTACGACACCGGCGACCGCGCCGACTACCTGCGCGCGATCGTCCGGCTGGCCGCCGAGCGCGACGACCTCGGCCCCGAATTCCGGACCTGGCTGCGGCAGTTCGTCGCCGCGGAGATGCAGGGCTGACCCACCACGAAGGCGAGTGTGAGGCGATGACCGGGAAGCACGACCCCTGCGGAGAGGGCGCCGGCTCCCCGGCCTCGCCGCGCCTGTGGAGCGTCGACGAGCACCTCGCCGACGTGCTGTTCGCCGCGGCCCCGCTGCCGCCGATCGAACTCCGCCTGCTGGACGCCCAGGGCTGCCGGCTCGCCGAGGACGTGCGGGCCGGCGCCGACCTGCCGCCCTTCGACAACAGCTCGATGGACGGCTACGCGCTGCGCACCGCCGACACCGTGCGGGCCACCGAGCAGTACCCGTCGGTGCTCGCGGTGGTCGGCGACATCGCCGCCGGCGCCGACGAGCTGCCCAAGGTCGGCCCCGGCCAGGCCGCCCGGATCATGACCGGCGCCCCCGTCCCGCCCGGCGCCGAGGCTGTCGCCCCGGTCGAATGGACCGACGGCGGCACCGGCACCGGGCAGGCCGCCGACGCGATGGGCGGCGACCAGGACGCCCCCGGCGACGAGCTGCGGGTGCTGCGCCCGGTCGCGGAGGGCGCGTTCATCCGCCGCCGCGGCAGCGACGTCACCGCCGGGGACACCGTGCTGGAGGCCGGCGCCGTGCTCGGCCCCACCCAGCTCGGCCTGCTGGCCGCGATCGGCCGGGCCACCGTCCGGGTCCGCCCCCGGCCCCGGGTGGTGGTGCTCTCCACCGGCAGCGAACTCGTCCAGCCCGGCGAGGAGGCCGGCCCGGGCCGGATCCACGACTCCAACTCCTTCACCCTGACCGCCGCCGCGATCGCCGCCGGCGCGGTCGCCTACCGGGTCGGCGGCGTCCCCGACGACGCGGCGACGCTGCGCGCGGTGCTGGAGGACCAGCTCGGCCGGGCCGACCTGATCGTCACCAGCGGCGGCGTCTCGGTCGGCGCGTACGACGTGGTCAAGGAGGTGTTCGCGGACTACGCCGGGGTGGACTTCCGGCGGCTGCGGATGCAGCCCGGCAAGCCGCAGGGCTACGGCCGGATCGGCGGCGAGCGGGGCGTGCCGCTGCTCGCGCTGCCCGGCAACCCCGTCAGCGCGTACATCTCGTTCGAGCTGTTCGTCCGCCCCGTCATCCGCACCATGCTCGGCGCGCCCGACGTGCACCGGCCCGTGGTGCGCGCCGTCACCACCGCCGCGCTGCGCTCCCCGGCCGGGCGACGGCAGTTCCTGCGCGGCCGGTACCGTCCGGCGGACGGCGCCGTCAGCCCGGTCGGCGGCGAAGGATCGCACCTGGTCGGGGCGTTGGCGCAGGCCGACTGCCTGATCACGGTGCCCGAGGACACCACCGCACTGCCGGCCGGCAGCGCCGTCGATGTGGTCCTTCTCACGGACTGACCCGGACGGGGCGGTACGGTAGCGCGAGATTCGCACCGCGTTACTGGAGCCATTCGTGACCGACACACCCCCCGGCGACCGCCTCACGCACGTCGACCACACCGGCGCCGCCCGGATGGTCGACGTCTCCGAGAAGGCCGCCACCACCCGGGTCGCGGTGGCGGCCGGACGCGTCCGGGTCGCCCCCCGGGTGGTCGAACTGCTGCGCGGCGAGGGCGTCCCCAAGGGCGACGCGCTCGCCGTCGCCCGGATCGCCGGCATCATGGGCGCCAAGCGGACGCCCGACCTGATCCCGCTCTGCCACCCGATCGCGCTCACCGGCACCACCGTCGACCTGGCGGTCACCGACACCGCCGTCGAGATCACCGCCACCGTCCGCACCGCCGACCGCACCGGCGTCGAGATGGAGGCGCTCACCGCCGTCGCGACCGCCGCGCTCACCGTCATCGACATGGTCAAGGCCGTCGACAAGGCCGCCGCCATCGAGGACGTCCGGGTGCTCAGCAAGACCGGCGGCAAGAGCGGCGACTGGGTGCGCGAGGACGCCCGATGAAGGCGCTCGCCGTCACCGTCTCCAACCGGGCCGCGGCCGGGGTGTACGAGGACCGGGGCGGGCCGCTGCTGGTCGCCGGCCTGCGCGAGCTGGGCTTCGCGGTCGACGGCCCGACGGTCGTCCCCGACGGCGACCCCGTCGAGGCCGTGCTGCGCGAGGCCGTCGCCGCCGGGTACGACGTGGTGCTCACCACCGGGGGCACCGGCATCTCCCCGCAGGACCTCACGCCCGAGATGACCGCCCGGGTGATCGACCGGCAGCTCCCCGGAATCCCCGAGGCGATCCGCGCGTACGGCCGCGAGAAGGTGCCGACCGCGGCGCTCTCCCGCGGCCTGGCGGGCTGCGCCGGACGCACCCTGATCGTCAACCTGCCCGGCTCCACCGGCGGCGTCCGGGACGGCCTCGCCGTCCTCGCCCCGCTGCTGCCGCACGCCGTCGACCAGTTGGCCGGCGGCGACCATCCGCGACCCGCGGGCGGTGCGCACTGAACGCGGGGTGGCCGACCGAGCTGGTCGAGGGGGACGTCGTGCTGCGGCCCATCCGCCGCCGCGACCAGGCCGAGTGGCAGGAGGTCAGCCGGCGCAACCGGGACTGGCTGCGCCGCTGGGAGGCCACCGTCCCGCCCGCCCCGGCCGGCCGCGCCCCGCTGCCCCGGCCCACCTTCCGGCAGATGGTCCGCTACCTGCGCGGGGAGGCCGCGGCCGGCCGGATGCTGCCCTTCGTGGTGCTCTACCGCGGCCGCCTGGTCGGCCAGTTGACCGTCGGCGGGATCACCTGGGGCTCGATGTGCTCCGCCAACGTCGGCTACTGGGTGGACGAGGCGGTGGCCGGCCGCGGCATCATGCCGACCGCCGTCGCGCTCGCCGTCGACCACTGCTTCCGTGATCTGGCGCTGCACCGGGTCGAGGTGTGCATCCGCCCCGAGAACCGGCCCAGCCGGCGGGTGGTGGAGAAACTCGGCTTCCGTGCGGAGGGAATGCGCCCCCGCTATCTGCACATCGACGGCGACTGGCGCGACCACCTGGTCTACGCGCTGACCGCCGACGAGGCCGCCGACGGCCTGCTGCGCCGCTGGCACGCCCTCAGGAGCGGGCCGTCGCAGGGGAATTGAATATTTGTTCGAAAAATAGATATCGATATGGCATCGGAGGGTCGCCGGGGCCGGGGCGAGCCGTCACAAATACCGGCAAAATAGTCTGAGAATCAGCTTGATCGCACGACACGCCGTCCCAAATTGCTGCAGCGCCTTACCCCGCGCCCGTACCGTGTGAAACGTGAGCAGCAGCGGCCTTATCTACGCGGTCATCGTAGGGGCCTGGGCCGCCTATCTGGTGCCGATGTGGCTCCGCAGGCAGGACGAGCTCAACGAGTCGCGTCCGACGGAACGCTTCAGTACCGCGATCCGCCTGCTGGCCGGGCGATCGGCCATGGAGCGGCGCGCGGCCCGAGTCCTCGGCGAACAGACCGCCGACCAGCAGCACCCCGCCGGTGAACCGGACGGGGCCCCCGTCGACCCCGCGGACGTTCCCACCAGGCCCGCCGCGGCGGGCCCGGCGGGGCCCGTCGTGCCCGCGGAGCCGGACCCGGTCGCCGAGCCGGGCGCGGACCGGGCCGGGAAGCGCGAGCGGGACCGGGGCGAGCAGGACGAGCGGCGCTCCGCCGAACGGCGGGCCCGCCTGCTGGCCAGACGGCGGCGGATGGTCACCCTGCTCTTCCTTGCCTTCGCGCTCGGCGCGGTCGTCGCCGCGGTGGCCGGCTTCGCGTTCCTCTGGGTGCCGGCCGTGCCAGGCATCCTCCTCACTCTTTACATCGGACACCTGCGCAGGCTCGAACGGCAGCGTTACGAGGTCAAGTTCGACCGGGTGCGGGCCGCGCAGGCCGCCGAGCGGCTGCGGGAACGCGAGCGGGCCCGGGCGGCGGAGCCCGCGACCGCCCCCCACGCCGCCGACGTGGCGACCGAGCCCGCGACCCCGGCCAGCGTCCTCGCCGACGCCACCGAGCATGAGGAGTGGGTCGACGGCGTCCGGGCCCGCGCCGCGGCCGGCCCCGACTCCTGGGAGCCCGTCCCCGTCCCGCTGCCCACCTACGTCACCGCCCCCGTGGCCCCCCGGGTCACCCGAGGCCTCGACCTCTCCGCCCCCGGCACCTGGGACTCCGGCCGCCCCGTCACCCCGCTGTTCGACCAGTACGGCGAGCCCGGCCAGCAGCCGGCCCCCGAGTACCGCCCGCCCCGCGCCGCCAACGAGTAGCCCGCACCCCCGGACGCCCCGCCACCTGCGCGGGGCGTTCGTGCTCCCCCGTCCCGCTGCGGTGTCGGGGGTCCGGACGTCCTGTCATCCGGCCGTCGCGACCATGGTCATGAGTACCCCTCCAGGGGTGATAGAGTTCTTCTTGTTGGGGCTGTGGCGCAGTCCGGTAGCGCACCTCGTTCGCATCGAGGGGGTCAGGGGTTCGAATCCCCTCAGCTCCACCAACAGAAGTCCCGCCCGGGTGATCCGGGCGGGACTTCTTGCGTTCGGGGCGACAGCCCGTCGGGCCGGGCGTGGGTGTGCGAGGACCCGGCCCGCCTGCGGCGGGCCGGGGGCCGTGGGCCGGTCAGCGCTTCAGGTAGGCGAGGACGGCCAGTACTCGGCGGTTGGCGTCGGGGGTGTTGTCGATTCGGAGCTTGCCGAAGATCGCGGCGGTGTGTTTGGCCACCGCGCTCTCGCTGATGTGCAGTTCGGCCATCACGGCGGCGTTGGAGCGGCCCTCGGCCATTAGGCGCAGCACGTCGAGTTCGCGGGGCGACAGGTCGGCGGTGGTGCCGCGGGCGGTGGAGCGGGCCATCAGGCGGGCGATCACCTGCGGGTCCATCACGGTGCCGCCGGAGGCGACGGTGCGGACGGCGTCGACGAACTGCGCGGTGTGGGTGACCCGGTCCTTGAGCAGGTAGCCGACCGCGCCGTGCCCGTCGGCGAGCAGCTCCTGGGCGTACAGCTGCTCGACGTACTGGGACAGCACCAGCACCGGCAGGGCGGGGCGTTCGCGGCGGACGGTCAGCGCGGCCTGCAGGCCCTCGTCGGTGTGGGTGGGCGGCAGCCGGATGTCGACCACGGCCACGTCCGGCCGCAACTCGCGCAGGGCGCGCAGCAGTTCGGGGCCGGTTTCGACGGCGGCGGCGACCTCGAAACCGTGTTCGGCGAGAGTGCGGCTCAGGCCGTCACGGAGGAGGAAGAGGTCTTCGGCGAGGACGACGCGCACGGGAGCTCCAGGGTCGCGGTGGTCGGTCCGCCCGGCGGGCTGACCAGGGCGAGGGTGCCGTCGAAGGCGGCCAGTCGGCGGCGCACCCCGGCCAGGCCGGAGCCGCGGGCCGGGTCGGCGCCGCCCCGGCCGTCGTCGGTGACGGTGGCGCGCAGCAGGCCGTCGGCGCAGCGCAGCCGGATCCGTACGGTGCTGCCGCCGGAGTGCTTGCCCGCGTTGGCGAGCAGTTCGGCGATCGCGAAGTAGGCGGCGCCCTCGACGGCGGCGGGCAGCCGGCCGGGCAGCTCGGCGTCCACTTCGACGTCCAGGAAGGCGTCCAGGGCGAGCGAGCGGACGGCGTCGGGCAGGCCGCGGTCGGCGAGCACCGGCGGCAGGATGCCGTGGACCAGGTCGCGCAGTTCCTGCAGGGCCCGCTCGGAGCTGGCCCGGACCTCTCCGAGCAGGCGGCGGGCGGCGGTCGGGTCGCTGTCCACCAGCCGGTCGGCCTGGTCGAGGGTCAGGCCGAGGGCGACCAGCCGGGCCTGCGCGCCGTCGTGCAGGTCGCGTTCGATCCGGCGCAGCTCGGCGGCCTGGGTGTCCAGCGCATCGGCCCGGCTGTCCGTCAGCTGGCCGATCCGCCGCTCCAGCCGGGCCGCGTACGGGTCGCCGAGCAGCCGCCCGGTCCACTCGCCGTAGCGGACCAGCGCCGGGACGGACAGCCACAGGCCCGCCGCGACGAAGCCCAGGCCGAGGGCGGCGGCGGCGATCGCGGTGGCGGTGGACTCGACCGGTATGAAGGCGTACCAGTTGCCCGGGCCGAGGTACGGCCACAGGAACGGCTGCGCCACAGCGCCGAACAGGCCGTAGCCGACCAGCGTCGGCGGGACGGAGACCAGCATGCCGGTGCTCCACGGGCCGAAGCAGCACCAGGCCACGTCGCGCCAGAACGCGGTCGAGCCGAGCACCGCCGCCCCCCGGCCGGTGACGGTCGGCGCGGTGGGCAGCGGTTCGGGCGCGTCGATCACGGTGCCCGTCCAGCGGGCGGTGCGGTCGCGTTCGAGGTCGCTGCCGCGGCGCAGCATGCGGGCGGCGGGCGGCAGCAGCGGCAGACCCGCGCCGACCGGCAGCAGCGCCAGCGAACCGAGCACCGCGAGCGACCGCAGCGACGTCACCAGGGAGGCGAGCGAGAGCAGTTGGCAGCGGACGAGGGCGACCAGCGGCCCCCGGAAACGCTTCTGTCGATCCGTCATGTCGTCGCGAGCCTATCCGTGCGGGCCGGGCGCAGGGCGGCCAGGACCCAGGGCAGGGCGACCAGCACGCCCGCGACGCCGAACAGCACCATCGGCTCCACCGCGCCGGACTCCTCGTCCAGGAACAGCAGCATGCCCAGGTTCACCAGGGTGTGGAAGCCGCCGGCCACCAGCAGCCGGTGGGCGCCGATCCGCTCCCAGGCCAGGCCCAGCAGCACCGACATGGCGGTGGTCGCCGCCAGGAAGCCCGCCGCGTACGCCGGGGCCGCCGCGAAGATCTGCATGTGCCAGCAGCCCCAGAGCAGCCCGACCGTCACGGACGAGCCGAGCGGCCCGAACCTGGTCCGCAGCAGCGGCTGGAGGAAGCAGCGCCAGCCGATCTCCTCGCCGCACGCGCCCACGAACTGGGCCACTGCCACCACCCAGAACGGGGCGACCAGCCCGTTCGGGTCGCGCACCGGGACGCTGCCGTGCAGCAGCAGCGAACCGGCCACCGCCACCGCGATGATCGCCAGGGCGCTCAGCAGCACCGCCCCGCGCGGGCCGCGCGCCCCGCCGGCCGTCAGCAGGCCCCGCACCTGCGACGGCCGTACCAGGGCGACCACGGCCACGCCCACCGCCGGGCCGAACTGCACCAGTTCGAGGACCTCGCCGGGCAGCCCGGTGAGCGGCTGGAGGGCCAGCATCAGGCCGGAGGCCATGACGGTCGCGGTCAGGAAGAGCGCGGCGGGGCCGAGCCAGCCAGGTCGTCGTTCTTGCACGGGAGTTCGCCTCTCGGTCGGGATCGTCGTGTCACCCATGACGATCCCGGGCGGGCGGCTCGGTGCCATTGCAGCCACCTGCCCGGCCGGGGTGTACCCAGCTGCACCCCCTGTGCTCAGGCGGCGGCCTGGGCGGGCTGCGTGGGCAGTCGGGAGGCCAGCAGGGCGAGCTGGACCTGCGAGCTGACCCCGGACTTGGCGCGGATCCGGCGCAGATAGGTGTCGACGGTGTGCGGGCTGAGGCCCAGCCGGCGGGCGATCGTCGCGTAGCTGGCGCCCTCGCCGACCAGGTGCAGGACCTGGAGCTCGCGGCGGCTGAACGCGATGCCGATGGTGTGCATGGAGGACTCCCGGGGCGAGGTGGTGGGGGCGGTCAGGACCAGGGCCGGCAGAGGGGCGTCTCGCAGGCGCCGCCCCACGAGGTGTCGCCGTTGAGCGGGGCGCCCGGCAGGCCGACCGACAGTTGCGAGGCGGACGCTGCCGGGGCGGGCGCGGTGGTGGCGGAGGCCAGCGGAGCGGCCGCGAACAGGGCGGCGGCGGTGACGGCGACGAGGGCGAGGGCGCGCTTCATGGAGGCCTCCGAGGGCGTTTGCGGGGTGCGGGGAGCGGGCCTGCCGGGCGGCCCGCCCGGCGTTGATCGGCCTGCACCCAGCATGTCCGGGCGGACCGCGCCGGGACCACCGTGCGCCCACCTCATCAACTGCGCTGGCAGCAAAGTGACCAGGGGGCGAACCGGTCCGAACCGGAGCAAAGGCCGCGACCCGTGCGGCGCGGCGACGCGGGCCCGGTGTCGCGCGATCCCGTGACTGGTCGTCAGATGCGCTCCCGCCCAGGATGGTTCTCGGTGCCCGAGACGGTCCGGCGCCCGGTCCGGAGGGGTGGCAGCACGTGCAGTGGTACGAGGGGGAGGACCGGCCGTCCCCGGAGCCGGACGGCCAGGTCGCGGAGTTGGCGGCCTTCCTGCGGGGCTCCGCCGCCCGCTCCGCCCCGGCGCTGCTGTGGAGCGACCAGGAGCCGGCGCCGGACGGCTCGGCCGGCGCACTGGCCGCCGCGCTGGAGCGAGAGCTGGCCCGCCCCGTCCGGCCCGTCCCCGAGCGGCCCGCCGGGCCGTGGCGGCGCGGCCGCTCCGCGGTGCTGCTGGTGCAGCGGCGCGCCGCCGCCGAGATCCACCTGAGCCCGCCCCCGGGCTCCGCCGCCCGCCGCAGCACGCTGCGCCTGCGTGCCTCCCAGTGCCTGCTGGTGCCCGCCGACTGGAGCTACCGCCTCGACCCCCGCAGCCCCGCGCAGCCGCTCGCGCTCGCACTGCCCTGACATCCCGCCCCGACCCCCTGCCCTGACGCCCCGGCGGGTCGACCCTTCGCGGGCGGAAGGTAATCTGCGCTTGGTGTTCGAGCACCGAACTGTGGTTCGGCAAAGACCGCCACCGTGCGCCGGGGCCTCGCATTCCACGAATATCCAGGTCGGTCCGGCGCGGACGCGGGGGCGTCGACCGCTCGGACGCCTCATATGAAGGAACGGCAAAGGCGTCCTTGCGGAATGCGCGCACGGCCACGGGAGTGGGCGTCGCGTCGCACTGCTCGGGCCCAGAGGGGATCAGCGCAACATGGGGGCCTACTTCCGGGTCGAAGTGAGCGAACTCGACCGGCTGGTGAAGCAGCTGAAGAGCAGTCAGCAGGACATGCGCGAGGCGCTCAGCGCGATGAAGGACACCGGTCCGAAGACCACCGGGAGCAAGAACCTGGACCACGCCTGCGACGACTTCAACGACAGCTGGCAGGACGCCATCACCCGGATCTCGCAGGGCGTCGAGGCCCTGGAGGGCAAGCTCCAGGAGACCTGCAAGGGCTACGCGGAGACCGACCAGGCGATCCGGGACATGTTCACCGGAGCGGCCGCGTGAGCAGCAAGGCCGACTTCCCCACCCTGGGCTTCGACCCGGCTCCCGGCAGCCCCGAGAACGTCGACGGCCTGGTCGACAAGCTCAACCGGGCGTCCGTCGCGATGGAGAGCGCCCACCGCACCCTGGTCGCCGTCGGACAGGGCGGCAGCGTCTGGGAGGGCGACGCCGCCAAGGCGTTCGCCGGCAAGGTCGGCGAGCTGCCGCGCTACCTGGCCGACAGCGTCGACGCGATGCGGCAGGCCTCCGGCCAGCTCGACAGCTGGAAGAACCAGCTGGTCTCGTACCAGGGGGTGGCCCGGCGCTACGAGGCCGAGGCGGCCGAGGCCAAGCGCCGGATGGAGAACGCGGAGAACGTCAAGCAGAACGCCGTCGAACGGTTCGACCTGGCGGCCGACTCCCCGGCGTTCGCGCTGATCGGCAAGCGGTTCGACGACGACGCCGCGCTCGCCGACGCCCAGCGCCGGATCGACGCGGCGAGCGCCGAGTACAGCACCGCCGAACGCCAGCTGGAGGACGCCAACCGCGAGCTCCGGGCGATCAAGGACGAGCTGGAAGCGATCGTCAAGCAGGCCAAGGAACTGCACGAGCACCACCAGGACGACGCCGACCGGACCGCGAAGGCGCTCCGCCGGGCCAACCAGAACGCTCCCGAGATCAGCGCCTGGGAGAAGATCGGCAACGGCTTCAAGAGCGTCGGCAAGAAGATCAAGGACTGGGCCACCAAGCACGCCGACCTGCTGAAGAAGATCGGCGACATCGCGGGCGGCGTCTCGGCGGTGCTCGGCATCGCGGCCCTCGCCACCCTGTGGTGCCCGCCGCTGTCCGCCGCCCTCGGCGTCGCGGCCGGCGGCGCGTCCGCGGTCGCGCTCGGCGCGCACGGGATGGCCAAACTCGGCGGCGCGGACGTCAGTTGGACCACCATCGCGCTGGACGGCGTCGGCGTGGTGCCGTTCGTGGGCGGTGCCGCCAAGGGCATCGGGGGCGCTGCCAAGGGCGTCACGGCCCTCGCCAAGGGCGAGGGCCTGGCGGCCGGCGGAGCGAAGCTGATGGAAGCCGGGCAGGCCATCAAGGCCACCCACCTGGAGGGCGGCCTGCTGCACAACAAGGTGCTCACTCCGCTGTTCACCAAGACCCCGCTGAAGAAGCTGCCCGGCATCGGCTCGCTCGGGGAGGACGGCCAGAAGGTCTTCTCGCTCCCGGTCGAGTCCTGGTGGTCGCGCGGCACCCAGATCGGCATGAAGGGCGGCGGCCTGATCATGCACGCGCCCACCCTGTACCAGGAAGTGACCTCGTGACGACCCCGCAGAACGGCCCGGCCGAGAGCCTCCCGGCCGACATCTTCCCGGACGACGCGCTCGACATCCGGTGGGTGGTGCCGGCCCAGTTCCACTCGCTCGGCGTCGAACTGCCCGAGCAGGAGCGGGAGGCGCACCTCGCCGAAGTGGCCGCCGAGATCTGGTGCGGCGGCACCGAGTTCCAGCGCAGCACCGTCGCCTCCTGGTACAGCGACATCGCCGCCACCGCCGGCGAGGAGGGCGCGGTCTACTCCGGCTTCCTGCTGGCCGGCACCGAGGACGACCGGGTCACCGTCGCCACCCTGGTCATCCAGGCCGACCAGGCCGACACCGCGGACGCCGACACGGTCGCCGCCGCGATCCAGGACATGCTCTCCCTCGACCCCGCCAACGAGGTGTTCCGGGTGCCCGCCCCGGTCGGCCCGGTGGTGGTCGCCGTCGCCGGGTCGCTCGCCGAGGTCGACGACGAGTTCGGGAACAAGGCGAAGCTCGAACTGGCCCAGGCGTCCGCGTACATCCCGGTGCCGGGTGCGGACACTCTGGTCACCATGACCATCAGCACGCCCATGCTGATCGACTTCCCCGAGTACGTGACGATGCTCGCGGGCCTGGTCGAGACCGTGGTGTACGACCGGCCCGGCACGCAGCCCGCGACCGCCCTGCCCGGGCCGGACCAGGCGAAGATCACGGAGGCGTTCGGATGAGCACCTGGCACCCGCCGGCCCCGCCCGGCCTGAACACCGGCCCGCTGCCGCGTCGCTCCGCGTTCGGGCTGTGGCTCCAGTTCGGCCTGCAGTGGTTCTGGCTGCCGTTCCGGATCGTCTGGGACTTCCTGGACAACTCGGTCGCGTTCGACGGCACGGCCGAGCCGGGCGTGGCCAAGTTCGTTCTCACGCCCAGCCGTTACCGCCTGGAGCGACAGGGCACCCGCGAGGAGTGGGAGGCCTGGGCCGGGCGGGCGCTGGACCGCGGGATCGAGCGGGGACTGGCCACCGTGCGGCGGAACCAGGAGTTCAACGCCAACAAGTACCGGTACAAGTTCAAGGGCGACGAGCTGGTGCCCAGGACGACGATCCGCCGGCGCTACTACCGGGGCATCGGCCTCGACGGCCTCGCCGTCCTGGCCGCCCGCCGCGGCTGGCAGGTCGACTGGAGCAGTGGCACGGCGGAGGTCCGGGTCTTCCGGCCGCTGGGCGACTGACGGAGGATCAGTCGTCTTCGAACGGCTCCTCGCTGAAGCGGAACCAGGCCCGGGGCGGCTCGATGTGCAGCAGGAACTCCGCCATCGGGCCCTCCGGGGCGTGCAGCGTGAGTTCCTGCTCCAGCGTCAGGTGGATCCGGCCCCAGGCGTCCCACTCCTCGGCCTCGGCCAGGTCGCGGCACTCGGCGAACCTGGGCGCGAACCCAGGCCAGCCCGGGCCGGGGGTGAACTCGCCGTGCAGCCAGGGGAAGTCGGCGTCGTCGATGCGGATCTCGCCGACCAGCTCCTCGCCGTGCACCAGGCGCCAGGTCTCGTCGGTGAACGCCATGCGCGGGCTCCTCGGTGCGGGGGCAGGACGGTGACAGTCTGCCGAAGGGGTACGACACCGGCGGGTTCACTCGTTCGAGTGGATTGTGACGTGTGGGCTACGGAGTCGGGTTCCGGTGACCGAGGGTCGGAAGGCTCGTTAGGCATCGCGCCGATCTTCAGTCGTCGAAAAAGGGGCGGGACCCAGTGGCTCAGCCGTTCGAACTGCCGGACTTCTACGTGCCGTACCCGGCGCGCATCAACCCGCACTACGAGAAGGCACGGGTGCACACCAAGGAGTGGGCACGCGACTTCGGCATGCTGGAGGGCTCGGGCATCTGGGAGGAGCACGATCTCGACTCGCACGACTACGCGCTGCTCTGCTCCTACACCCACCCCGACTGCGACAGCGAGGCGCTCGACCTCGTCACCGACTGGTACACCTGGGTCTTCTTCTTCGACGACCACTTCCTGGAGATCTTCAAGCGCACCCTCGACCGCGAGGGCGGCAAGGCCTACCTGGACCGCCTGCCCGCCTTCATGCCGATGGACCTCGCCGACGGATTCCCCGATCCCACCAACCCGGTCGAGGCGGGCCTGGCGGACCTGTGGCAGCGCACCGTCCCGCACATGTCCGCCGACTGGCGGTCCCGGTTCGCCGAGTCCACCCGGAACCTGCTGAACGAGTCCCTCTGGGAGCTCTCCAACATCAACGAGGGCCGGGTCTCCAACCCCGTCGAGTACATCGAGATGCGCCGCAAGGTCGGCGGCGCCCCCTGGTCGGCCGGCCTGATCGAGTACGCCGCGCACGCCGAGGTGCCCGAGTCGGTCGCGTACTCCCGGCCGCTGCGGGTGCTGCGCGACGCCTTCTCCGACGGCGTCCACCTGCGCAACGACCTGTTCTCGTACGAGCGCGAGATCCAGGAGGAGGGCGAACTCTCCAACGGCGTCCTGGTGTTGGAGACCTTCCTCGGCTGCTCCACCCAGGAGGCCGCGGACGCGGTCAACGACCTGCTGACCTCCCGCCTCCAGCAGTTCGAGAACACCGCGCTCACCGAACTCCCCGGCCTGTTCGCCGAGTACGCGCTCGACCCGGCGGAGATCGCCCGCGTCCTGGCCTACGTCAAGGGCATGCAGGACTGGCAGTCCGGCGGCCACGAATGGCACATGCGCTCCAGCCGCTACATGAACGGCGGCGGTGCGGCCGCCCCCACCTTCGGCCCCAAGGGCCTCGGCACCTCCGCTGCCAACATCCGCCTCGCGGCGGGCATCCGCGGCCTGCGCAGCTTCGCGCACGTCCCGCACCGCAGGGTCGGGCCGTCGTTGATGCCCGACTTCCCGATGCCGTACGCCGTCACGATCAACCCGCACGTGGACGCATCCCGCGAGTACGTCGTCCGCTGGTCCCACGAGTTCGGCCTGCTCGATCCGGAACCCGGCGTCCCCGCCTCCGACATCTGGACCGAACAGAAGCTCCGCGACTACGACTTCCCGCTCTGCGCCGCCGGCATCGACCCCGACGGCACCGCCGCCGAACTCGACCTCAGCTCGGCCTGGCTGACCTGGGGCACCTACGCCGACGACTACTACCCCCCGGTCTTCGGCGCCCCCCGCGACCTGGCCGGCGCGAAGCTCGCCAACGAGCGGCTGTACGCGCTGATGACACTCGACGGCAGCCTCCCCTTCGAGCCGCGCAACGCCCTCGAAGCCGGCCTCGCCGACCTCTGGCAGCGCACCATCGTGCCCTTCTCCACCGCCGCCCGGGCCAAGTTCCGCAAGGCCGTCGGCGACATGATCGACAGCTGGCTCTGGGAGCTCGCCAACGGCGCGCAGAACCGCATCCCCGACCCCGTCGACTACATCGAGATGCGACGCGCCACCTTCGGCTCCGACCTGACGATGAGCCTGTCCCGGCTCGGTCGCGGCGAGACCATCCCCGACGAGGTGTACCGGAGCGGCACCATGCGGGCGATCGAGAACTCCGCGGCGGACTACGCCTGCCTGGTCAACGACCTGCACTCGTACCAGAAGGAGATCGAGTACGAGGGCGAGGTCCACAACCTGGTCCGGGTGGTGGAGAACTTCTTCTCCTGCGACTACCCCGTCGCCGTGGACATCGTCGCCGACCTGATGGGCTCCCGCCTGAGCCAGTTCCAGCACGTCGTGCAGGGGGAACTGCCGCTGCTGAAGCAGGACTTCGCCATCGATGGCGAGGCGTCGGAGGCGCTCGACGGGTACGTCCACGAGCTGGAGGACTGGATGGCCGCCGTCCTCCACTGGCACCAGCAGTGCCGGCGGTACTCGGAGGACGTGCTCAAGCGCCACTTCGCCCCGGAGGTCCCGGTGACGGCGGAACTTGGGATGTCGGCGGTGCGGATCCTGGCGAAACTCAGGGCGTGAACAGACGGGGGCGCGTGGGGGTATCCCCACGCGCCCCCGTCCGCGCCCTACTGGTGAAGGTGCGGCGGCGGCCGGTGCCCGCGCGGGTGGCGGGTGAGGGTGTAGCCGAGGACGCCGGCGAGGGCGGCGAGGATGCCGCCGGCGACGGTCCACCACCAGCGGGTGTTCCAGCCGGAGAAGAGGTCCGAGTACCAGTGGGTCTCTTCGGCGACGGGGGCGGCCGCGTAGGCGGCGCTCGAACTGGGCGCCGGGGTCGCGGCGGAGCCGCTCGCGGTGGACCCGGCGTTGACCGGCGGCACCAGCGGGGCCTTGAGCGAACCGCCCTCGGGCTGGGCGTCGTTGACGCCGCCCTTGGCGGCGACGTGCACGTGGACCTGGGAGGCGAGGCCGAGGTCCTGCTGCGGGATGTCGCTGGTGGAGAGCCGGATGTAGTAGGTGCCGGGCAGCGGGTCGCCGGACCAGGGCTCGGCCCAGGAGCGGATCTGGCGGAGCGTGCAGCTGAGGGCCACGGTGGTGGCGCTGTCCGCGGCGGTGCCGTTCTGCGGGCCGGAGGTGCAGGCCTGGCGGCGGCGCAGGCCGTCGAAGAGTTCGACGGTCCAGGTCTGCGGGCCGTGCCGGTCGGCGGCGTCCGGGAGGGTGACCTTGACCTCGACGGTGGCGGTCTGGCCCTCGGAGGCCGGGAACGCCCAGTACAGGTAGTCACCGGTGGAGACGGGGACGTCCGCGTCCTGGCCGGCGGCCAGCGTGGTGGCGGTGAGGAAGCTGGTGCCGACCGAGTTGAGCACCGGCTTGCCGGTGCCGCTCGCGGACGGCGACGGCGGGGCCGCCGTCGCGGTCGGGGCCAGCAGGAGCAGGCCGGTGAGCGCGGCGGCCGGGGCCGCGAGGGCGAAGAGCTTGCGCATCGTCAGTTCTCCCGCCAGACGGCGATCCGCCAGCGTGCCAGCCAGCCGAAGATCAGACCGGCGAGCAGGCCGGCCAGGGTGAGCACACCGAGCAGGATCCAGCCGCGGCCCAGACCCATCGCGGGGCCGTCGGGCGCGGGGGAGGCGGCGGCGACGTCGACGGTCAGCTCCAGCGGCAGGCCGGCGTCGGCCTGGACGCCGGCCTGGCCGGCGAAGGAGTTGCTGACGATCAGGCAGACGGTGCGGTCGGCGCCCGCCGCGGCGCCGGAGGTCGGCGAGGGGGTGGCGGAGTCGGTGCCGGGCGCGGACCAGCGGACGCCGGTGGACGCCACGTCGGTGCGGCCGGAGCCGGCGTCGCTGCCGCGGACCAGTTCCTGGCCGCTGCTGTCGGTGGCCTGCAGCAGGACCCCGTAGTCACGGGCGACGGCCCGGTCGGGGGTGACGCTGACCGAGGCGCGCAGTTCCTGGCCGGCCTTCACCGGCACCCGGTAGACGCGGTGCTCGGAGAACTTCTCGCGGTCGCTGTACACGCCGGGGGTCAGGATCGGCGCGCTGCTGCACTGCTCGGCGCCGGTCACCTTCGCGGGGGTGACGGTGTGGGTGTCCTGGGCCCGGGTGACGATCTGCTTGACGCGCTGGGTCAGCTGGTCCTGGCTGCGGACGTCGGTGAAGGTGCCGCCGGTCGCGTTGGCGATGCACAGCAGCTGCTGGCGGGTCTTGTCGTCGTGCGCCAGGCCGAGGGTGTCGATCACCAGGTGGATGCCCTGGCTGGCGAGTTCGCGGGCCACGTCGCACGGGTCCGGCGGGGCGCAGGTGTCCTCGCCGTCGGTGATCAGCACGATCCGGCGGGTGGTCGGGCCGGTGCCGAGGTCCTGGGCGGCGGCGCGCAGCGCCACGCCGATCGGGGTCCAGCCGGTCGGGCGGACGGTGGCGACCGCGGTCTTGGCCTCGACCTTGTTGGTCCTGCCGACCGGGAAGAGCTGCTTGGTGTCCTTGCAGCCCTCCTTCTGGTCGTTGCCCGGGTAGGTCGCGCCGAGGGTGCGCAGGCCGAACTCGGTCTCGGCGGGCAGCGCGTCGATGACCTCGTTGATGGACTGCTGGGCGACCGCGATCCGGCTCTTGCCCTGGATGTCGGCGGTCCGCATCGACCCCGACCCGTCCAGGACGAGGTCGACCTTGGGCGCTTCGGTCGCGGCGGGCGGTGCCCCGGGCTCGTCGGCGTGCGCGGGCAGCGTGCCGAGCACGGTGCCGGCGACTATTGTCAGCGCCCCGAGCAGGGCGGCTCCGCGGGCCGTCCGTCGTTTTTTGGTATGGGTGATCACTGCCGCATCCTAGGGACCGTCAGTTCCAATCACCCAATGCGGGTGGTGAGCGCGACATACCCTGAACTGGTCGACGGAGCAGGCGGGGAGAGCGCATGACGGTGCGTCTGGCGGGCGTCGGGAAGCGCTACGGGCGCGGGGGTCCGTGGGTGCTGCGGGAGGTCGAACTGACGCTCCGTCCGGGCGTCCTGGTGCGGATCGAGGGGGCCAACGGCAGCGGCAAGTCGACGCTGCTGAAGCTGCTCGCCGGGATCGAGCGCGCGGAGCGGGGAACGGTCGAGGCGCCGGACGGCCGGGCGTACGTCCCGGAGCGGTTCCCGCCCGCGCTGCCGTTCGACGTCCGCGACTACCTGTGCCACCTGGGCCGGATCCGCGGCCTGGCCGCCGGGGAGGCGCGGCGGCGGGCCGACCACTGGCTGGAGCGGTTCGGCATCACCGGGTACGCGGGCACCCCGATCGGGCGGCTCTCCAAGGGCACCTGTCAGAAGGTCGCGGTGGCCCAGGCGCTGCTCGCCGAGGCCGAGTTGCTGCTGCTGGACGAGGCGTGGACGGGGCTCGACCAGGCCGCCCGCGGCGAACTCGACGGCGCGGTCGCCGAACGCGCCGCGGCCGGCGCCCTGGTGGTGTTCGTCGACCACGACCCGACCCGGCTGGCGGGCCTGACCACCGCCGTCCACCGGGTCGACGGCGGCACGCTGCACGAGGTCCCGCTGCCGGCCGTCGACGGCGACGGCCCGCGCACGGCGCTGGTGGTCGAGGCCGAGGCGCTTCCCGAGTGGCTGCCGGGCCGGCCCGAGCGCAAACCGCTGGCCGACGGCGCCACCCGGCTGGACGTGCCGGCCGCGCACTCCGACGCGCTGCTGCGCCGGCTGCTGGCCGCGCACCCGCCGGTGCACATCAGGTCGGTCCGGGAGGAGGCGTCATGACGGTGCGGATGCTGACGCGCTACCACCTCGAACTGCTGCTGCGCTCGCAGCGCTGGCTGCCGCCCGGGCTGGTGTACCTGGTGCTGATGGGCCTCGGGGTGTCCGGCGGCGACGACGCGCTGTCGGCGGCGGCGTTCTCGGCGGGCCTGCTGGTGCCGGTGACGGGCTGGCTGGTGCGGGCGGCGGTGACGGCGGAGCCCGCGCAGTCCCGGGCCTGCCTGGTGGCGGCCGCGGGCTGGCGGCGGGTGCACCTGTCGGCGCTGGTGGCGGCCGCGCTGGCCGGGCTGGCCCTGGGCGTGGCGGGCCTGGCCGGGGTGCTGCTGGTGGGCAGCGGCGGTGGCGGCGGGGCGGTGGCGGCGGGCCTGCTGGCCACCGTGGTGTGCGTGCTGACGGGCGCGGCGGTGGGAGCGGTGTGCAACCGTCCGGTGGTGACGGGCACGCAGTACGCGGTGCCGCTGGGGCTGGGCGCGATGGTGCTGGTGCTGCTGCTGCCGGGGTCGCCGGCGAACGCGGTGGTGCGGGCGCTGGTGCTGGGTTCGCGGCACGGCGCGACGGCCGTGCCGTGGTGGACGCTGCCGGGCGCGGCCCTGCTGGCGGGGGCGGCCGGGTGGGCGGCGGTGGCGGTCGCGGTGCGCCGCGGGGAGTGATCGGCGGGGAACCGGACACACCGCAGGAGATGGGATTAAATATGGCGAATCCTGGCTAGGGTGCTGGGGGACGTGCCCGAAGCCCTGCTGGAAGGAACCCCCGCCGTGAGCAACCTGTTTGCGATCGCCTACCCCGATGTCGCCACCGCGCAGAAGGTCCGGGACGAGCTGATCGGCCTTCAGAAGCAGCGGCTGATCGACCTGGAGGACATCGTGGTGGTCGAGCGCCGCGAGGACGGGAAGATCAAGCTCCACCAGGCGGTCTCCAACACCGGTCTGGGCGCGGCCTCCGGCGCGCTGTGGGGCGGCGTGATCGGCCTGCTGTTCCTGATGCCGGTGATCGGCGCGGCGATCGGCGGCGCGACCGGCGCGGCCGTCGGCGCCTCCACCGACACCGGCGTGGACGACGACTTCATGCGGAGGGTCGGCGAGAAGCTGGCCCCGGGCTCCGCCGCGGTGTTCGCGCTGGTGCGCACCGCCACCCAGGACAAGGTGATCCCGGCGGTCGCGCAGTTCGGCGGCGAGCTGCTGCAGACCTCGCTCAGCCACGAGGAGGAGGAGCACCTGCGGGAGATCGCCCGGGCGGCGAACCCCGCGTCCACGCTCTGACGCTCCCTCAGGCAGTACTGGGCGGGGTGCCGGCCGGCACCCCGCCGTCCCTGCCCCATCGGGCCCGCGAGGACGGGAGGACGGCTGGTGGCCACTGACTCCGCGACCCGTGCGGCGGCCTGGACGCCCGGCGCCCGGCGGCCCCGGCGGTGGACCGAACTGGTGCTGGTGGTGGCCGCGGTGGGGCTGGCCGTGTTCGGGTACGTCGAGGTGGGCGTCGACATCGACGGCAAGGCGCCGCCGGACGCCGCCCAGTACGGCGCCGCGTTAGGGGTCCTGGCGCTGCTCGCGCACGGCGCGGTGCGCTGGCGGGCGAAGTGGGCGGACCCGCTGCTGCTGCCGATCGCGGTGCTGCTGAACGGCATCGGACTGGTCGTCATCTACCGGCTGGACCGCAACACCCCGCAGCACGAGGCCGCCCCCACCCAACTGCTGTGGTCCACCCTCGGGGTGGGCCTGTTCATCGCGGTGCTGCTCCTGCTGCGCGACCACCGCCGGCTCCAGCGCTACGCGTATGTCGGGGCGTTCGTGGCCCTCGTCCTGCTGGTGCTGCCGGTGTTCTTCCCGCCGGTGTACGGCTCGCGGATCTGGATCACGCTGGGCCCGCTGTCCTTCCAGCCCGGCGAGTTCGCCAAGGTCCTGCTGGCGATCTTCTTCGCCGCCTACCTGGCGCGGCACCGCGACGCGCTCGCCCTGACCGGCCGTCGGGTGCTGTGGTTCCAGCTGCCGCTCGGCCGGGTGCTCGGGCCGGTGCTGCTGATCTGGGCGGCGTTCGTCGGCGTGCTGGTGCTGGAGACCGACCTCGGCACCTCGCTGCTGTTCTTCGGCCTGTTCGTGGTGATGCTGTACGTGGCCACCGCCCGCACCGGATGGATCGTCATCGGCCTGCTGCTGTCGGCCGTCGCCGCGGTCGGGGTGGGCTGGCTGTCGCCGCACGTGCACAGCCGGGTGACCGACTGGCTGCACCCGCTGGCGTCGATCCAGGCCGGGCAGGGCGCCAACCAGATCGCCCAGTCGCTGTTCGCGTTCGCCTGGGGCGGCCAGCTCGGCACCGGCCTGGGCCTCGGCCACTCCGCGCTGATCGGCTTCGCCACCAAGTCCGACTTCATCCTGGCCACCATCGGCGAGGAACTCGGCCTGACCGGCCTGCTCGCGGTGTTCCTGCTGTACGCGCTGCTGGTCTCCCGAGGCTTTCGCACCGGCATCGCGCTGCGCGACCCGTTCGGGCGGCTGCTCGCCATCGGCCTGGCCGCGCTGGTCGCGATCCAGGTGTTCGTGGTGGCCGGCGGCGTCCTCGACCTGATCCCGCTGACCGGCATGACGCTGCCGTTCATCGCGCAGGGCGGGTCCTCGGTGGTCACCAACTGGATCATCGTGGCGCTGCTGGTGCGGATGAGCGACCTCGCCCGGCGTCCCGACCCCGGGGAGGCGGCGTGAGGTTCACCAGACCCGAGGGCACCAACGGCGGGCCGCAGGGCCTGCCCGGAATCTCCACCACCGGCCGGCGGGCCGCCACCTTCTGCATGCTGCTGATCATCCTGCTGGCCGTCCAGGCCACCCGGGTGCAGGTCTTCCAGAAGCAGGAGCTGGACCACAACAGCGCCAACCAGCGCGCCACCATCCAGCGGTACGCGCAGCCGCGCGGCAACCTGATCGCCGGTCAGCCCGTCACCGGCTCGGTCGCGACCGGCGGCCGCCTGGCGTACCAGCGCACCTACACCGACGGCCCGCTGTACGCCGCCGTCACCGGCTACTCCTCGCAGATCTACGGCAACACCCAGCTGGAGGGCGTCTACGACGACCTGCTCACCGGCACCGACCCCCGGCTGACCGGCTGGGCGGT
>NZ_BMRI01000011.1:49465-80239 GCF_014648555.1 Kitasatospora griseola | reverse complement strand
CTGGGACGCCATCACCCGCAACCAGCAGCCCGGCGGCGACGTGGTCACCACCATCGACCCGGCTGTGCAGCGCGCCGCCATGCAGGGGCTCGGCGGCCAACAGGGCGCCGTCGCCGCGATCGAACCCGCCACCGGCCGGATCCTCGCGCTGGCCTCCACCCCCAGCTACGACCCCGGCGCGATCGCCGGCGCCGGCGCCGCAGACCAGGCCGCCTGGGAGAAGCTGCAGGCCGACCCCGACCAGCCGATGCTCAACCGGGCGCTGCGGCAGATCTACCCGCCCGGCTCGACCTTCAAGGTGGTCACCGCCGCGGCCGCGCTGGCCAACGGCACGGTGACGGACATCCAGGCCCCCACCGGCGCCCCCTTCCCGTACGTGATGCCCGGCACCACCACCACGCTCAACAACGACACCAGCGCCTGCGACCAGGAGGGGCTGTCGCTGGACGAGGCGATGACGCTGTCCTGCAACAGCGTGCTGGGCTGGCTCGGCGTGCAGACCGGCCTCGACCGGATGGTCGCGATGGCGAAGAACTTCGGCTTCGACGACGCCAAGCTCGACGTCCCGGTGCGGGCCGCCCGCTCCAACTTCGACACCAGGATGAACAGTTCGCAGCTGGCGCTGTCCTCGATCGGCCAGTACAACACCGCCGCCACCCCGCTGGTGATGGCGATGGTCGCCGCCGGGGTCGCCGCCGACGGGCAGGTGATGCATCCACAGCTGGTGGACCGGCTCACCAAGGCCGACGGCACCCAGGTCCAGCTGATGCGCCCCGCCCTGTACCGGCAGGCGTTCGGGCCCGGCGTCGCCGCCGAGCTGCGCCGGTTGATGGTGAACGTGGTGAACAACGGCACCGGCGGCAACGCGCAGATCCCGGGCGCCGAGGTCGGCGGCAAGACCGGCACCGCCGAGCACGGCGTCGACAACAGCGGCACCCCGTACGCCTGGTTCATCGCCTGGGCCCGCCCCGCCGGGTCCACCGCCACCCCGCCGGTCGCCGTCGCGGTGGTGGTGGCCGACAGCACGGCCACCGACGTCACCGGGGGACGGCTGGCCGCGCCGATCGCCAAGGCCGTCATGCAGGCCGTCCTCGACCGGTGACCGCCCGACCTGCGACCAAGATCTCATAACTATGCATATCGGCGTATTTGATACAGTCCGTGCCTGATCCCCACCAGAAGGACGACCGATGAGCACCACCCGCCTGCTGCGGCGCAAGCCCGTGGACACCCTGATCGCCGAAGCGGGCGGAACCGGAGCCGGACACCTGCGCCGATCCATCGGCCTGTGGCAGCTCTCCGCCATCGGCATCGGCGCCACCGTCGGCACCGGCATCTTCTTCGTCCTCACCACCTCCGTCCCGGTGGCCGGGCCGGCCGTGGTGATGTCCTTCGTGATCGCCGCCGTCACGGCCGGCCTCACCGCGCTCTGCTACGCCGAACTCGCCTCCGCCATCCCGGTGGCCGGCTCCTCCTACTCGTACGCGTACGCCACCATGGGCGAGCTGGTCGCGTACGGCGTCGGCGTCTGCCTGCTGATGGAGTACGGCGTCTCCGCGTCCGCGATCGCCGTCACCTGGGGCCAGTACCTCGACCAGTTCGCCGACCTGGCGTTCGGCCTGCACCTGCCCGCGGCGCTCACCGCCCCGCCCGGCGAGAACGGCGTCTTCAACCTGCCCGCCGTGGTGCTGGTCGCCCTGGTCACCGTGCTGCTGATCCGCGGCGTCGGCGAGTCCGCCAAGGTCAACGCCGTGATGGTGACCATCAAGCTGGCCATCCTGGTGCTCTTCGTGGCCATCGGCCTGACCGGCTTCCACGCCGGCAACTTCACCCCGTTCGCCCCCAACGGCTGGGGCGGCGTGCAGACGGCCGCCTCCACCATCTTCTTCTCCTTCATCGGCCTGGACGCCGTCTCCACCGCCGGCGAGGAGGTCCGCGAGCCGCGCCGCACCATGCCGCTGGCCATCCTGATCTCGCTCGGCGTGGTCACCCTGCTGTACATCGCGGTCGCCGTCACCGCGATCGGCGCCCAGCCCTGGCAGCAGTTCGACGGCCAGAAGGCCGGCCTCGCGCAGATCCTCCAGGACGTCACCGGCCAGTCCTGGCCCGCCCTGGTGTTCGCCGGCGGCGCGATCGTCTCGATCTTCTCCATCACCCTGGTGGTGATCTACGGCCAGACCCGGATCCTCTACGCGATGGGCCGCGACGGCCTGCTGCCCCGCGCCTTCACCCGGGTCTCCCCACGCACCGGCACCCCGGTCTGGAACACCGTCGTGGTCGGCGCCGCCGTCGCCCTGCTGGCCGCCGTCTTCCCGCTCAGGCTGCTGGCCGACATGACCTCGATGGGCACCCTGGTGGCGTTCACCGCCGTGTCCGTCGGCATCGTCGTGCTCCGCCGCACCCGCCCCGACCTCCCGCGCGGCTTCAAGGTCCCGTTCTACCCGGTCACCCCCGTGCTCAGCGCCGGCTTCTGCGTCTACCTGATCACCAAGCTGCACCGCGACACCTTCATCGCCTTCGCGATCGCCCTGGCCCTCGCCGCCGTCCTCTACTTCACCTACAGCGCCAAGCACTCCCGCCTGGCCGCCCCCCGCACCGAGGAGCCCGCCGACCCGAGCTGACGCTCCGTAGGCCGCCGTCGCCGGGGACTCCGCGGACCCTGTGGCGCCGGCCGCAGGCCGCGGGGCTTCGCCCCGGTCGGTACCGCTGTCGTCCCGCTCGGGCTGTCGGCCGACATGACCTCGACGGGCGCCCCGGTGGCGTTCACCGCCGTGTCCGTCGGCATCGTCGCGCTCCGCCGTGAGACCTTCCCTGCCCTCGCCGCTGCCCGGGCCTGGCCGCCCCCCGCACCGAGGAGCCCGCCGACCCGAGCTGACGCTCCGTAGGCCGAGCGGTGTCGAAATCCGGACAGAACCGATAAAACTGGCCCGAATCCCGCGACAGGGCGTGGCTTTCGCCCTAGCCTTCGAGCCATGGCGAGCACCCGACGGGCCCTGCGCGTGCTCGGACATCCGGTGGCGCAGGCGGGCGAGTGGGTGGCGGCCGCGGGCTGGGCGGCGGCGTTCCCGCTGATGTCACACCTGGCCAACCAGGCCGCCTGGGGGCGCTTCGCGGTGCCCGGGTACCTGCTCGCCGCGGTGCTGACGGTGACGCTGCCGTGCGGGCTCGGGGCGCGGGCGGCCGGCGCGGCGGCGGCGCTGGGCGCGGCACTGCTGCCGCTCGGGGCGCTGGTGCTGACCGGGCACCACCAGTCCGAGGTGACGGTGGTGGAACGGTCGGCGGCGCTGCTGCTGCACACCGGCAGCCCGTACCTGACCGAGACGCCGCACGTCGTCGACTACAACCCGTACCTGCCCGCGATGGCGCTGTTCGGCCTGCCCCGGGTGGTGCTCGGGGAAGCCGGTCCGGCGGCCCGGGTGCTGGGCGACGCCCGACTGTGGTTCGCGGCGGCGTTCCTGGCCTGCCTGCTGACCGGGTGGCGGCTGCTGCGCCCCGGCGGCCCGCTGCGGGCGTCGGTGCTGCCGCTGACGGTGCTCACCGCCTCGCCGCTGGTCGCGCTCGCGCTGGCCGTCGGCGGCGTCGACCTGCCGCTGACCGGCGTCTGCTGCCTGGCGATGGCGCTCGCCGAACGCGGCCACCCGCTGCGCACCGGCCTGGTGCTGGCGCTGGCCTGCACGCTGAAGTGGACGGCCTGGCCGGCGCTGCCGGTCGCACTGCTGCTGCTGCACCGCCGGCACGGCCCGCGGTCGGCGCTGCGGGCCGCCGTCCCGGCGCTGGCCGTCGGCGGGGCGGTGATCGGCCCGGTCGCGGCGCTCCACCCGCGTGAACTGTACGAGCAGGTGGTGCGCTTCCCGCTGGGCCTGACCGCCGTCCACACCCCGGCCGGCAGCCCGCTGCCGGGCAAGGTGCTGGCCGGTCTCGGCCCGTACGGCCACGCCCTGTCGCTGACCCTGCTGGCCGTCGGCGCGCTGGCCGTCGCGGCGTGGCTGCCGACCCGTCCGCCGGCCACCGCGGTCGCCGCCTGCGACCTGCTGGCGGCGGGCCTGACGGTGGCGTTCGCGCTGGCCCCGGCCGGCCGGTTCGGCTACCTGGCGCTGCCCGCCGTGCTGGTGGTGTGGCCGCGGCTGGCGACCGCGCCCGGGCGGCCGGTCCCGGTGCCCCGGCGGAGGCCGACGCATCGCCAGCCGGCCGACGTGCCTATGGTGTCCCGGGACACCGTACGAACACGGGAGTGATCTTGGGCGCCACCGGACGACGCCGCTTCCTGGGCCTGGCCGCCGGAGCGGCCGCCTCGCTCACCGCCTGCGGCCCGGGCGGCCCGGGCCGCACCGCCGCCGGCTCCGCCGCACCCGGCGGCAGCGCCGCGGCCGCCGCGCCGAGCCCCGCGCCGTCGGCCACCGCGGCGGAGAACGCCAGACCGGGCAACGCCGACTGGGCGATCACCAACGCCGGCCCGGCCGGTGCGATCGAGGGCTGGGCGGACCGGGCCAGTGTGCTGCCCGGCGAGCAGGTCGGCCTGCACGTCTCCACCACCGCGCCCGGCTTCACGGTCACCGCCTACCGGATGGGCTGGTACGGCGGCGCCCGGGCCCGTCAGGTGTGGAAGTCGGGGCGGCTGCCCGGCGCCAAGCAGCAGCCGTTCACCGTCGACCCGGCCACCCGCATGGTGATCACCTCCTGGTCGCGCTCCACCGCCGTCGACACCACGGGCTGGCCGGAGGGCTGCTACCTGCTGCGGCTGGACGCGGAGGGCGGCGCCGGGCAGCGCTACGTGCCGCTCACCGTGCGTTCGCGCAGCACCGCCGGCACCACCGTGGTGGTCAACGCGGTCGCCACCTGGCAGGCCTACAACGAGTGGGGCGGCTACAACCTGTACAACGGCCCGTCCGGCGGGCTGCCCACCCGCTCGTACCAGGTCAGCTTCGACCGGCCGTACCAGTACGACGACGGTGCGGGCCTGTTCCTGGTCTACGAGGCCCCGCTGGTCGCGCTCGCCGAGAAGCTCGGCATCCCGCTGTCGTACGCCACCTGCATCGACGTCGCCGCCGACCCGAACCTGCTGCGCGGCGCCAAGGCGGCGCTCTCGCTCGGCCACGACGAGTACTGGTCGCCCGAGCAGCGCGCCCACTTCACCGCGGCCCGCGACGCCGGCACCCACCTGGCGATCCTGGGCGCCAACTGCTGCTTCCGGCGGGTGCGGTACGAGCCGTCGCCGACCGGCCCGGACCGCACCGTGGTCTGCTGGAAGGGCGCCTGGAAGGACGACCCCGGCTACAGGGCGGGGCACCCGGCGACCACCGACTTCCGCTCCCCGCCCGGCGCCGACCCGGAGTCCTCGCTGCTCGGCGTGATCTACGACGGCTACCCGGTGGACGCCCCGTACGTGGTCACCGCGCCCGGCCACTGGCTGTTCGCGGGCACCGGCGCGAAGGCCGGCGACAGCTTCCCGCACCTGGTCGGCGTCGAGTACGACCGGGTCAACCCGTCCTACCCGACGCCGCAGGGCATCGAGGTGCTCTCGCACTCCCCGGTGGTCTGCGACGGCCGGCACTCGTTCGCCGACACCGCGCTGTACCCGGCGGGCAGCGGCGCGCTGGTCTTCGCCACCGGCACCATGCGGTGGGTGGAGTCGCTGGAGGCGACCGGCCCGGCCGGCGGCAGCGCGATCCACGGCATCGACGGGCGGGCGGGCGCGTTCACCCGCCGGGTCACCGAGAACCTGCTGCGGCGCTTCGCGCAGTGAGACGCGGAAGGGGCCCCGCTCCCGGGGCCCCTTCCGCCTGCGTCACTTGCGGTTGCCCACCGCCAGCACCTTGGACGAGGCCGGCCCGGCCGCCGCCGAGCCGTGTCCGGCGCCCTGGAACTCGGCGGCGACCGCCAGGTCGCCCGAGTAGGCGGTGAACCAGGAGTTCGCGTCGGCGCTGTTGTCGACCTCGGCGGTGCCGGTCTTCGCGCCGGAACCGGCCGGCAGGGCCGGCTTCACGGCCGCGGCGGTGCCGGACTTCACGGTCTGCGTCATCAGCGACCGCAGGCTGGAGAGCGCGTCGGGGGAGAGCGTCCGGGCGGCCTTCACCTGGTCCATGCCGGGCACCAGGATCGGCTGCTTGAACACCCCGGACTGCACGGTCGCGGCGATCGACGCCATGCCCAGCGGGTTGGCGCGCACCTTGCCCTGGCCGATGAACTCGCTGGCCGCGCCCGCCATGCTCGACTCGACCGGGATGTCGGTGTCGAAGTTCGACAGGCCGGTCTTCCAGACCAGCCCGATGCCGAACACGTCCTTGGCGAGCGAGGGCAGCGAGTTCGCCTTGAGGACGTCCTTGCCCTTCTCGATGAAGGAGGTGTTGCAGGAGTTGATGAACGCGTCGGTGAGCGTGTACTCGGGGTGCGCGCCCTTGAAGTCGTTGGCGATGGACTTGCCGGTGACCATGGTGGTCTCCGGGCAGGGCATCGAGGTGGTCGGCGTGATCCCGGCCTCCAGCAGCGCGGCGGCGGTCAGCACCTTCAGGGTGGAGCCGGGCGCGGTCGCCCCGGAGAACGCCCGGTTCTGGCCGGTGGTGGGGGAGAAGGCGTAGGCCAGGATGCCGCCGGTGCTGGGCTCGATCGCCACCAGTGAGCCCGGCTTGCCCTGGGCGGCGACCGCGGACTCGGCGGCGGCCTGGAGGTCCGCGTCCAGGGTCAGCTTCAGGTTGGGGACGGGCTTGGGCTCCTTCAGCGTGAAGACCTTCTCCGCGGGCCCGTTGCCGGACGCGGGGGAGATCACCACGGCGGTGCCGGCGTCCTCCGGGCTGCCGCCCTGCGGGGCGGCGGCCTTCAGTTGGTTGAGCAGGCCGGTGAGCGAGGCGTAGCCGGCCAGCGGCTTGCCCTTGCGGTCGGTGACGGCGGCGGGCGCGGCGAACACCGGCTTGACGCCGATGGTCTCGGTGGCGTCCAGCTTCGGGTGGATCACGGTGGGCGCCCAGTGCACGGCGGCGGTGCCGTCGCTCATCTTCACCACCCCGAGCACGCCGTCGTAGTTCCACGGGGAGCCGGTCCCGGCGAACTCCAGTGAGGCCTTGAAGCTCTCCAGCACCCCGGTCGGCCCGGCGGCGGCGGCCGTCGAGGACGCCGACGCCGACGCGGACGGCGCGGCGGACTTGGACGCGGCCGGGCTGGGCGCGGTGGTCGGGCCGCCGACGGTGAGGTGGACGGCGGAGGGCTTCACGTTGTCGTGGAAGGCCTGCAGCGCGGCCTGCGCCTTGTCCGGGTCGTCGGTGAGCTTGGCGGCGGCGAACAGGTCGCCCTTGCCCCAGGCGTCCAGGAAGGCCTTGGCGCCGGACGCGGCGAGCTCGGGGCTGGGGGGCTCGGAGACCACGGTGCGCGGCTTCTTGGCGGCGTCCTTGCCGTCGGAGTCGCCGGAGACCAGGGCGTAGGCGCCGTAGCCGCCGGCGAGCAGCAGCACCGTGGCGGCCGAGGCGATGCCGATCTTCGCGCCGTTGTTCACGTCGAGTCCCCCCTGGTGTGTCGTGGCCGCCAGGAATCAGCGGCCACGACACCATAGGCAGACACCATCCGTGCACTCACGACACGCCGCCGGTTTGTGACAGATCCGGTACACGCTCTCCGGTGTGGATTCAGATCCAAGTACTGAGCCACATCCGGCCGTTCCAGTCCGGTATCGGGATCGTCTGGCCGGTGAAGATCGGATAGAAGTACAGGAAGTTCCACATGATGCCCACGACCAGCAGCCCCGCGCCGGTGGCGCCCGCCAGTCTGCGGTCCGGCGAGGCGTGGGCCGGGCCCAGCATCGCGCCGATCATCATGGTCACCGCCAGCACCAGGAACGGCACGAAGCACACCGCGTAGAACAGGAAGATGGTGCGCTCCTGGTACTGGAACCAGGGCAGATAGCCGGCCGCCAGGGCGGCCAGCAGCGCCCCCGCCCGCCAGTCGCGGCGCATCAGCCAGCGGTACAGGCAGTACAGCAGCGCGGCGATGCCCGCCCACCACAGCAGCGGGGTGCCGATCGCCAGCACCTCGCGGGCGCAGTCGGAGGTGGTGCAGCCGGCCTGGCCGTTCTTCGGCGACTCGTAGAAGAACGACACCGGGCGGCCGAGGAGCAGCCAGCTCCACGGGTTCGACTGGTAGGTGTGCGGGCTGTGCAGGTTGGTGTGGAAGTCCAGCATCGTGGAGTGGTAGTGCCACAGGCTGCGCCACCAGTCCGGGCCGAAGCCGCCCGGGTGCTGCACCGCCCAGTCGCGGAAGTAGCCGCCCTTGCCGGGCTCCGTCGAGGACATGATCCAGCCGGTCCAGCTGACCAGGTAGGTGACCGCCGCGGTGAGGCCGAGGGTCGCCGCCGAGCAGACCCAGTCCACGCAGTGCCGCAGGATCCGCAGGCCCTCGGCGATCGGCTGCCCGCCCGGGCCGCGGATCCCGCCGACCATCCGGCGGGCCGAGGTGTCCCAGAAGGCGACGAGCAGGATGAAGACGGCGATCGCCGGGCCGCCGCTCCACTTGGTGGCCGTCATCAGGCCGAGGCTGACGCCCGCCGCCAGCCGGTAGGGCCGCAGGCCGAGCTGCCACCAGTCGGTGCCCAGCCCGGCGTCCAGCCGCTTCGCGATCAGCGCCCGGGTGCGGTCCCGGTCGATCAGCAGCAGGCCGAACGCGGCCAGGAACCAGAACATCACGACCAGGTCGAGGATCGCGGTGCGGCTGAGCACGAAGTGCAGGCCGTCGACCGACATCAGCAGCCCGGCCACGCAGCCCAGCAGCGTCGAGCGGAACAGCCGCCGCCCGATCCGGGCCAGCATCAGCACCGACAGGGTGCCGAGCACGGCCATCATGAACCGCCAGCCGAACGGGTTCATGCCGTAGATCTGCTCGCCCAGGCCGATGATCCACTTACCGACCGGCGGGTGCACGATGTACGCCGGGTCGGTGCGGAACGGGACGGTCGGGTTCGGCGCGGTGATCAGGCCGTTGGCGTCGTCCGCCCAGTTGGTCTCGTAGCCGACCTGCCAGAGCGCGTACGCGTCCTTGGCGTAGTACGTCTCGTCGAAGATCAGCGCGTGCGGCCCGCCGAGGTTCACGAAGCGCAGCACGCCCGCGAAGGCCGCCACCGCGATCGGGCCGAGCCAGCCGGACCAGCGGCACAGCCACGACCACAGCGCGTCCGGCAGCCGGATGCCCAGCCGGGCCAGCAGCGGGGACGGCGGGACCACGTCCGGAGTGACGCCCGGGCCGTCCGGCATCGGCGGCACCAACTGCTCGTCCAGGGGCGTGCGCCGCGGCGCGCGGTAGCCCGCGCCGGACAGCGCCCGGGCCCACCGGGAGGCCGGTTCGGGTTCGGCGCGCGGCCTCGGAACGGCGGCCGGATCGGCCGATTCCAGCACGGTCACGCCACCCCGCTCGGGGTGGTCCACACCACTGTCCATGTCGCCGCTCACGGGCCACATCGTAGGGGCAATGGCTGAAGTCACAAGGGGTCCCCGGACGGCTTGCGCCGCACCGGGCCGCGTCCGTCCCGGTGAGGACCCCCGCCGGTAGGGGAGGATGGTGCCGTGACTGGTGTTCTCGTACTGGCAGGTACCCCCATCGGCGACGTCGAGGACGCGCCGCCCCGACTGCGCGCCGAACTCGCCGAGGCGGACGTCATCGCCGCCGAGGACACCCGGCGGCTGCGCCGGCTCACCCAGGCGCTCGGCGTGACGCCGACCGGCCGGGTGGTGTCCTACTTCGAGGGCAACGAGGTCGGCCGCACCCCCGAACTGGTCGCCGCGCTCCAGGGCGGGGCCCGGGTGCTGCTGGTCACCGACGCCGGCATGCCCTCGGTCTCCGACCCCGGCTACCGGCTGGTCGACGCGGCCGTCGCCGCCGGGATCAAGGTGACCGCGGTGCCCGGCCCGTCCGCGGTGCTCACCGCGCTGGCGCTGTCCGCGCTGCCGGTGGACCGCTTCACCTTCGAGGGCTTCCTGCCCCGCAAGGCCGGCGACCGCTCCCGGCAGCTCGCCCAGATCGCCGCCGAACCGCGCACCATGGTGTTCTTCGAGGCCCCGCACCGGATCGCCGAGACCCTCGCCGCGATGGCCGAGGCGTTCGGCGCCGAGCGGCCCGCAGCGGTCTGCCGCGAGCTCACCAAGACCTACGAGGAGGTCAAGCGCGGCCCGCTCGCCGAACTCGCCGCCTGGGCCGCCGACGGCGTCAAGGGCGAGATCACCGTGGTGGTGGCCGGCGCCCCGCCCGCCGCCCCCGAGGAGGTCGGCCCCGCCGAGCTGGCCCGCCGGGTCGCCGCCCGCGAGGAGGCCGGCGAGCGCCGCAAGGAGGCGATCGCCGCGGTCGCCGCCGAACTGGGCCTGCGCAAGTCCGTGGTCTTCGACGCCGTGGTGGCCGCCAAGCACGCCGGCTGACCCGTCGAGTGCCCATGGCCGGATTCGGTCGTACGTTGGAATGAGCAACCCCAGCGGAGGGCCAATTCGGAACCAAGACTTGGCAAGCCGGGCATCGGACGGACCCTCCCGGGCATTCCCTGGGATGGAAAGACCCGCGCCGGGCCCGCCAGGTCGGGCGACGGGCTCCGAGCGAAGCGAGGTGGCGCATGAGCGACACGATCGACAGCCCCCTGGACGGTGGAGCGCCCAGCGGCCTCGGGCTGACCACCCGACCGCGCATCCCCGTGGAGACGGTCCGCGAGGCCTACTCCTTCGTCTGCCTCAACTGCGGCTACGGCTGGGAGCAGGCGTACGACATCGAGCACCACACCGGCCGCGACGGACACACCGTGGTCGAGTACAAGGCGAACGGGGTCAAGGTCCCGTCCCCGCTGCGTGAACTGGTCTGCCCCGGCTGCGGCGGCGAACGGGTCCGGATCATGCGGGCCGGCCGGGTCGCCGAGGTGGCCGCCGGCGTCGCCCCCGGCTACGCCCCCACCGCCGAACCCGAGGGCCCGCAGAAGCCCCGCAAGCCGCGCGTCCTGCACTGGTGGAACCGGCTGTTCCGCCGCCACCGCGCCGCCTGACCCCGCTCCGACGCCCGCACCGGCCCCGGACCGCCGCCGCGGTCCGGGGCCGCGGCGCGCCCGGCGACTAGGATCCCCGCTATGGCGGCCTTCGCAGAGCACCCCAGCACCGACGCGTACTACGTCACCACGCCGATCTACTACGTGAACGACCGCCCCCACCTGGGCCACGCGTACACCACCGTCGCGGGCGACGTGCTGACCCGCTGGCACCGCCAGCGCGGCGAGGACGTCTGGTACCTCACCGGCACCGACGAGCACGGCCAGAAGATCCTGCGCACCGCCGAAGCGCACGGCGTCACCCCGCAGGAGTGGTGCGACCGGCTGGTCGAGGAGGCCTGGAAGCCGCTCTGGCAGCACCTGGAGATCGCCAACGACGACTTCGTCCGGACCACCCAGGCGCGGCACACCGACCGCGTCCAGGAGTTCGTCCAGGACCTGTACGACAAGGGCGAGATCTACCGGGGCAGCTACACCGGCCCCTACTGCGTCGGCTGCGAGGAGTACAAGCTCCCCGGCGAACTGCTGCCCGGCGCCGGCGAGGACGAAAAGCTCTGCCCCGTCCACAAGCGCCCGGTGGAGTGGCTGGAGGAGGAGAACTACTTCTTCAAGCTCTCCGCGTACGGCCCGAAGCTGCTGGAGTTCTACGCCGCCAACCCCGGCTTCATCCAGCCCGCCGCCGCCCGCAACGAGGTGCTGCGCTTCGTCGAACAGGACCTCAAGGACCTGTCGATCTCCCGCTCCACCTTCGACTGGGGCGTGCCGCTGCCGTGGGACGACAAGCACGTCCTGTACGTGTGGGTCGACGCCCTGCAGAACTACATCACCGCAGCCGGGTACGGCGCCGACCCCGAACGGTTCGCCCGGCTCTGGCCCGCCTCCGTGCACCTGGTCGGCAAGGACATCCTGCGCTTCCACGCCGTCATCTGGCCCGCCATGCTGATGGCCGCCGGGCTGCCGCTGCCGAAGCGGGTGGTCGCCAACGGCTGGCTGATGGTCGGCGGCGAGAAGATGTCCAAGTCCAACCTGACCGGCATCGCGCCCACCGACCTCACCTCGCACTTCGGCGTCGACGCCTACCGCTACTACTTCCTGCGCGCCATCCCGTTCGGCACCGACGGGTCGTTCTCCTGGGAGGACTTCACCGCCCGCTACACCTCCGAACTCGCCAACGACTTCGGCAACCTGGCCTCCCGGGCCGCCGCGATGGTCGGCAAGTACTACGACGGCGTGCTGCCCGCGGCCGCCGCCCACGGCGAGGCCGAGCAGGCCGTCGCGGACGCCCTGGTCCGGGCCGCCGAGGAGGCCGACCGGAGGATCGGCGAAGAGCTGGACTTCGCGGGCGGCATCGCCGCGATCTTCGAGTTCATCAAGACCGTCAACGGCTACCTGACCGCGCAGGAACCCTGGAAGGTCGCCAGGTCCACCACCGAGGACGACCGGGCCCGGCTCGCCACCGTCCTCTACACCGCGGCCGAAGCGCTGCGCGCCACCGCCGTGCTGCTCAACCCCGTGATGCCCGCCGCCGCGGCCGAGCTCTGGGACTCCCTGGGCGCCGAGGCCGCGCTCGGCCCGCTCGCCGACCAGCGCATCGCCACCGTCGCCGACTGGGGACGCCTGCCCGCCGGCGCCCTCGTCACCAAGGGCGACATCCTGTTCCCCCGCCTCGAAGAGAAGACCGCCTCCTGATGGCCGCCAACGCCAAGAAGAACGACGACCGCTCGACCCCGCCGCCGCTGCCCGAGCCGCTCGCCGTCCCCGTCGCCGACTCGCACACCCACCTCGACATGCAGTCCGGCACCCCCGCCGAGGGACTGGCCCGCGCCGCGTCCGTCGGCGTCACCACCGTCGTCCAGGTGGGCTGTGACGTGCCCGGCTCGCAGTGGGCCGCGGACCTCGCCGCCGAGTACGAGCAGGTGCACGCCGCCGTCGCCCTGCACCCCAACGAGGCCCCCCGGATCTTCCTCGGCGACCCCGACGGCTGGTCCGGGCAGCGGCGCACGCCCGGCGGCCGGGCCGCGCTCGACGCCGCCCTCGCCGAGATCGACCGCCTCGCCGCCCTCCCGCACGTCCTCGCCGTCGGCGAGACCGGCCTCGACTACTTCCGCACCGGCCCCGAGGGCGTCGACCTGCAGAAGGAGTCCTTCCGCCGCCACATCGAGATCGCCAAGCGCCACGGCAAGGCCCTCGTCATCCACGACCGCGAGGCCCACGAGGACGTCATCGCCGTCCTCCTCGAAGAGGGCGCCCCCGAGCGCACGATCTTCCACTGCTACTCCGGCGACGCCGCCATGGCCAGGACCTGCGCCGAGCACGGCTGGTACCTCTCCTTCGCCGGCCCCGTCACCTACAAGGCCAACCACTCCCTCCGCGAGGCCCTCACCGCCACCCCCCTCGACCGCGTCCTGATCGAGACCGACGCCCCCTTCCTCACCCCCCACCCCTACCGCGGCCGCCCCAACGCCCCCTACCTGATCCCGGTCACGCTGCGTGCGATGGCGGCCCATCTGGCCCTCGGGGAGGACGAGTTGGCGACGGCGATCGCGGCGAACACGGCGCGGGCGTTCGGTTACTGATGGTGCTCGGATGGCTACGATGGGGGCGTGTGGAGCAAGTGGATGAACGCGCCCTCGCGCGGCTGGACCAGTGACGAGATCGGTGACACCGAGTTCCCGTTCAGTTGGGAGCTGGTGGACGGGGTGATCACTCCGGTGCCGTTGAACGACATGTGGCACGGCCGGGTGCGGGACCGCCTGATGGTGGCCATGGATCGGCAACAGGTGCAGCCGATGGCCGTGATGGGCCCCACAACGCTCGTGTTCGACCCGCGCAACTGGGTTCGACCCGATGCGGTGGTGTACGACAAGTCCGGGCTCGACATCCGCACCATGGACACCCTGCCGCTGCGGTCGGTGCTGCTCGCCGTCGAGGTGGTCGTTCCGGCCACTCGCACCGCCGACCGTCTCCGCAAACCGGCGCAGTACGCCGAGGCCGGCGTTCCGTCTTACTGGCGCATCGAACGGGGCGAGGACGACATCCCTGTCGTGCACGAGTTCCGGCTCGACCGGGAGCAGGGCGGCTACCTGCCGGTCGCCGTGCACGAAGGACAGCTCCGCACCGACCTGCCGTTCCCCGTCGAGATCGATCTCAAGCGGCTCGTCCTGCGGTGACCCGTATCCTTGGCGGGTGAGCACCACCGAACCCACCTCCGACGGCCACCTGCTGGGCGCTGCCGACATCCGCGCGCTGGCTGAGGCGTTCGGCGTGAAGCCGACCAAGCAGCGCGGGCAGAACTTCGTCATCGACGGGAACACCGTGCGGCGGATCGTGCGGGCGGCGGAGGTGACGGAGCAGGACGCCGTGGTCGAGGTCGGGCCGGGGCTCGGGTCGCTGACGCTGGCGCTGCTGGAGGTGGCGCGGCACGTGACGGCGGTGGAGATCGACCCGGTGCTGGCGCGGCACCTGCCGGACACCGTCAAGGGCCGGATGCCGGGCCGGGCCGACAACTTCGACCTGGTGCTGAGCGACGCCATGGACGTCACCGAGCTGCCCGGCCCCGAGCCGACCGCGCTGGTGGCGAACCTGCCGTACAACGTCGCCGTGCCGGTGCTGCTGCACATGCTGGAGACGTTCCCCAGCATCGAGCGCACGCTGGTGATGGTGCAGAGCGAGGTCGCCGACCGGCTCGCCGCCAAGCCCGGCAACAAGGTGTACGGCGTGCCGTCCGTGAAGGCCAACTGGTACGCGGACGTGAAGCGGGCCGGCGCGATCGGGCGGAACGTGTTCTGGCCCGCGCCGAACGTCGACTCCGGACTGGTCTCGCTGATCCGCCGCGACCCGCCGTCCACCACCGCCACCCGGCGCGAGGTGTTCGCGGTGGTGGACGCCGCGTTCGCGCAGCGCCGCAAGACCCTGCGGGCCGCGCTGGCGGGCTGGGCCGGCTCGCCGGCCGCTGCCGAGGAGGCGCTGCGCGGGGCGGGCATCGACCACACGCTGCGCGGCGAGATGCTGACGGTGGAGCAGTTCGCCGCGATCGCCGAGCACAAGCCGAAGACTCCGGAGCAGTGATGGTCACCGTCCGCGTCCCCGCCAAGGTCAACGTCCAGCTCGGCGTCGGCGGGGTCCGCCCCGACGGTTACCACGACCTGGCGAACGTGTTCTTCGCCGTCGCCCTCGGCGACGAGGTCACCGCGACGCCCGGCGACGGCGTCACCCTGACCTGCACCGGCCCCGACGCGGACGCTGTTCCGCTGGACGACACCAACCTGGCCGCCCGCGCCGCCCGCCTGCTCGCCGCCCAGCACGGCCTGCCCGCCCCCGGCGTCCACCTGCACATCGCCAAGGCCATCCCGGTGGCCGGCGGCATGGCCGGCGGCAGCGCCGACGGAGCGGCCGCGCTGCTCGCCTGCGACACCCTCTGGGGCCTCGACACCCCCCTCGACACCCTGCTGGAACTCGCCGCCGAACTCGGCTCCGACGTCCCGTTCGCGCTGCTCGGCGGCGTCGCCCTGGGCCGCGGCCGGGGCGAGATCCTGGAGGCGCTGCCCGTCTCCGGCACGTTCCACTGGGTGTTCGCGGTCGCCGACGGCGGACTCTCCACCCCCGCGGTGTTCCGCGAGTGCGACCGGCTGCGCGAGGAGTCCGGCACTGGGGCCACGATCGAGGACGTTCCCACCCCCGACGCCGACCCCGAGCTGCTCGCCGCCCTCGCCGACGGCGACCCCGTCGCGCTGGCCGCCGCCCTCAGCAACGACCTGCAGACCGCCGCGGTCTCGCTGCGCCCGTCCCTCGCCGACACCCTGCACGCCGGCACCGAGGCCGGCGCCCTCGCCGCCCTGGTCTCCGGCTCCGGCCCGACCTGCGCCTTCCTGGCCAAGGACGCCGACTCCGCCGCCCACATCGCCGCCGCCCTCCGCGCCTCCGGCACCTGCCGCACCGCCCACGCCACCCACGGCCCGGTGCCGGGGGCGCAGGTGGTCAGCGCACCCAGGCCTTGAACGGCTCGGTGTCCAGGCTGATCCCGACCGGATCCGGCAGCGCGACGGTCTTGCCGAACGGACGTCGGACGAGGCTCACGTACTGACCGTCCTCGGGCTCGCTGTGGACCAGCACCTCGCAGCTGTCCCGGTCGATGAGGAGATGGACCGGGATGTCGGTCTCGGCGTAGGCCCGAGGCTTCTCGTCGCGATCGCGGCGGTCGGTGTCGCTTTCGTACGAGGTCACTTCGACCACCATGACGACCCGGTCGGGGGCGGCCCATTCGCCCTGGCCGGCGAAGCTGCCGTCGGGGGCGAGCACTCCGTCCGCTCTGGCGCGGCCCTCGCGGCCGGTCTCCACCCGCAGCCCGCGCCCTGCGTACAGCCACAGGTCGGGGCGCTGCTGCAGGCACTGGCCTGTCACCCAGCGGATGACCTCGGCGTGGCCGCCGTCGGCCGCCGCCTTGACTCCGATGCGCCCGTGAAGGAATTCCATCCGAACGTCCTCGCGCCCGGCCGCCAGGGCGATGCGCTCGAAGTCCTCTGCTCGCATCTGCGATCGGCTTCCCACTGCCGGCACCACGCACCTCTCGGCTCGCCGCGATGGCCGTCGCACCGTACCGCGCAGCAGGGACGGGATGGGCGAGTACCGGCGCGCGATGCGTCCTGTGCGCCCCTACGGCACGGTGCCCGGGGTGCAGGTGGTTCAGACCTCTGCTTGACCTGGAGCGCGCTCCGGGTTCCAGACTCCTGTTCGCGGCCCGCACCGGGCGGGTCGCGGAGACGAGGGGAACCCGGATGCGCAAGCGCACCATCGGAACCGACCCGCGCACCCGTCGCGAGGTCAGCGTGCTCAGCCTCGGCGCGATGCTGTTCGGCACGCTCACCGACGAGGCCACTTCGTTCGCGGTGCTGGACCGGTACGTCGAGGCCGGGGGCACGTTCATCGACACCTCCAACAACTACGCGTACTGGCAGGACGGCAGCCAGGGCGGCATCAGCGAAGAGGTGCTGGGCCGGTGGCGGGCCAGCCGGGGGATCACCGACGAGGTGGTGATCGCGACCAAGCTCGGGGCGCGGCCGAAGGCCCCCGGCACCGGGTTCATCGAGAACGGCGAGGGGCTGTCCGCCGAGGTGATCCGGGCGTCCTCCGAGGCCAGTCGTAAGCGCCTGGGCGTCGAGAAGCTCGACCTGCTGTACGCGCACGTCGAGGACACCTCGGTGCCGCTCGCCGAAACCGTGCAGGCCTTCGGCGAACTCGTCGAGGAGGGGACGGTCGGGCTGCTCGGAGTCTCCAACCACTGGTCCTGGCGGGTCGAGCGGGCCCGCAACCTCGCCTCGCAGGCCGGGCTGCCCGGGTACGAGGTGCTCCAGTACGGCCACACCTACCTGCGGCGGCGCGGCGACTGGCCCGGGCTGCTCAACCAGGACGGCGACCAGGCCGCCGTCCAGGGCGACCTGATCACCTACCTCAAGGAGAGCCCCGAGCTCACCCTGGTCGCCTACTCCCCGCTGCTCGGCGGCGGCTACGTCCGCGACGACAAGCCGCTCGGCCCGTCCTTCGACCACGCGGGGACGCCGGCCCGGCTCGCGGCGCTCGATGCGGTGGCCCGCGAGACCGGGGCGACGCGCAACCAGGTGGTGCTGGCGTGGCTGCTCGGCGGCGAGCTGCCGGTGATTCCGCTGGTGGGGGCTTCGTCGGTGGCGCAGCTGGAGGAGAGCCTGGGGGCGCTGGACCTGGAGCTGACGGCGGAGCAGCGGGCACTGATGGACGCGGCCAGGTAGCGGCGCGGACGGGCGGGAACCGCAGGCGGGTGCGAGAACGGCGGGCGCCTTCCGCTGCACGCAGTTCTCCGCCGGCCCCGGCGGGCCGGGAGGTACCCCCACGGCCCCTGGTCGTGCGCTCCCCGGTTTCGCACCGCCACTAGGCTGGGGGTGTTCTTCCCCCTTTCCCCAGGAGCGCAGCTTCGTGGCCGTCAACCTCGCCACCATCGAGTCCGTCACCAAGGTGTACGGCACCAGGGCCCTGCTGGACGGGGTGAGCCTCGGCGTCAGCGAGGGCGACCGGATCGGGGTGGTGGGCCGCAACGGTGACGGCAAGACGACGTTGATCCGGATGCTGGCGAAGCTGGAGGAGCCGGACAGCGGGCGGATCACCTGGTCCGGGGGTCTGCAGCTGGCCGTGCTGACGCAGCACGACTCGTTGGACCCGAAGGCGACCATTCGCCACGAGGTGATCGCGGACCGGGCCGACCACGAGTGGCTGGGCGACGCCCGGATCCGGGACATCATCCAGGGTCTGTTCGGCGGGCTGGACCTGCCGGGGTTCGCGGACGGTCTGGACACCGTGATCGGGCCGCTCTCGGGCGGTGAGCGCAGGCGCATCGCGCTGGCCAAGCTGCTGCTCGGCGAGTGGGACCTGATCGTGCTGGACGAGCCCACCAACCACCTGGACGTGGAGGGCATCGCCTGGCTGGCGAAGCACTTGCAGGGCCGCCGTTCGGGGCTGGTCTGCGTCACCCACGACCGGTGGTTCCTGGACCAGGTCTGCACCCGGATGTGGGACGTCCAGCGCGGTGAGGTCCGGGAGTACGAGGGCGGCTACTCGGACTACGTGTTCGCGCGCGCCGAGCGCTCCCGGATCGAGGCGACGGAGGAGCAGAAGCGGCAGAACCTGGCCCGCAAGGAGCTGGCGTGGCTGCGTCGCGGCGCCCCGGCCCGGACGTCCAAGCCGCGGTACCGGATCGAGGCGGCGAACGCGCTGATCGCGGACGTGCCGGAGCCGCGCGACAAGTCCGAGCTGATGAAGTTCGCCAACGCGCGGCTGGGCCGGACGGTCTTCGAGCTGGAGGACGTGACCGTCAAGGCGGGCGAGAAGCTGCTGCTGGAGCGGCTGACCTGGCAGCTCGGCCCGGGTGACCGGATCGGTCTGCTGGGCGTCAACGGCGCGGGCAAGACCTCGCTGCTGCGGGCGATGCAGGCCGCGTACGCGACGGACGGGGACGTGCAGCCGGCGGGCGGTGTGATCAAGGTCGGCAAGACGGTGCGGCTGGCGTACCTCTCGCAGGAGGTGGCCGAGCTGGACCCGACCACCCGGGTGCTGCAGGCGGTCGAGCAGGTCCGCGGCCGGGTCGACCTCGGCAAGGGCCGGGAGATGAGCGCCGGCCAGCTGTGCGAGCAGTTCGGCTTCGGCAAGGACAAGCAGTGGACGCCGGTCGGCGACCTGTCCGGTGGCGAGCGCCGCCGACTGCAGCTGCTGCGGCTGCTGATGGACGAGCCGAACGTGCTGTTCCTGGACGAGCCGACCAACGACCTGGACATCGAGACCCTCAATCAGCTGGAGGACGTGCTCGACGGCTGGCCGGGCTCGATGGTCGTGATCAGCCACGACCGGTTCTTCATCGAGCGGACCACCGACACCGCGTACGCGCTGCTCGGCGACCGCCGGATGCGGATGCTGCCGAACGGCGTGGACGAGTACCTGGAGCGCCGGACCGCGATGGCGGAGGCCGCCGCCGCGGCCGCGGCCGCGCAGGTTCCGGCCGTCGGTCCGGAGACCTCAGGGCTGTCGGCGGGGGACCTGCGGGCGGCGAAGAAGGAGCTGCAGAAGCTGGAGCGGCAGATCGCCAAGCTGGACCAGCAGGAGTCCAAGCTGCACGCCCAACTGGCCGAGCACGCCGCCGACTTCTCCAAGGTCGCCGAGCTGGACGCGCAGCTGCGCAAGGTCCGCGAGGAGAAGGAGGAGCTGGAGCTGGCCTGGCTGGAGCTGGCCGAGCAGGTCTGAGCACGGCGAGGGCCACGCACCACGGGTGCGCGGCCCTCGGTGTGACGGCGTGTCAGCCCTTGCGTGGGTGGCGCCGGCGTGTGTTCCGGCGGCGGGCGGTGCGGTCCGTCCTCAGTCGAGCAGGACGTCCAGCTCGTCCGCGGCGCGGGCCAGTGCGCTGCGGGTCGGGTCGTGCGGCCCGGTCGGGCGGGCGGCGCGGCCGGAGGGCGGGCGGTGGGCGCGGGCGGCGTCGGTGAGGCGGTCCAGTGAGTGCAGCACCCGCTCGATCACCTCCGGTTCGGGTTCCCGCCCGCCGTAGCGGAGCTGGGCGGCGTACGCGGCGACCGCACCGGACAGGCGTTCCAGGGCGGCGGTGGCGGGCAGCCACTGCTCGGCGAGGCGGCCGGCCGGCGGGGGCTCGGTCAGGCCGAGCTGGACCTGCTTCCGGGCGTCGGCCAGCGCCCGGTAGGCGGTGCGGCGCAGCCAGACCTCGGCGACGGGCTCGACCCGGGCGACCGAGGCCAGGTAGGCGCGGACGGTGGCGGCGGCCGTGACGATGCCGGGTTCGATCCGGTGCGGGGCGCGTTCGGGCCACAGCAGGTAGCCGAAGACCAGCACGATGGCGCTGGCCAGCGTGGTGTCCAGCACCCGGGGCCAGAACCCGGCGGCGCCGCTCCCGCCGCCGAGCTGTACCAGGATCAGCGCCACCGGCGTCATCACGGCGGTGTTCAGCCCGTAGTGGGCGGCCGTCGAGTACGGCAGCAGCGCCACGCACAGCGACACGGCGACGCTCAGCGCCCAGGACTCGGTGGTGACGGCCAGCAGGGCCGCGGTGACGGCGATGCCCAGCACGGTGCCCAGCACCCGGCTGACGGCCCGCTGGAACACCGAGCCCAGGTCCGGCTTGAGGACGAACGCCACCGTCAGCGGCACCCAGTAACTGCGGCTCAGCGTCAGCGCGTTGACGGCCGCCTCGGCGACCGCCACGCACAGCGCGACCCGCAGGCCGTAGCGCACCGAGCCGCGGGAGAGCAGGCGGGCGCGCAGCCGCCACGGGTCGGGCGGGGGCGGAGCGGCGGTGTCCAGCGGGGCCCAGCGGCCGGCGACGGTGTCGGCGGCGGCCCGCAGCGCGGTGTCGAACGCCGTCCGGGACGGGGTGTCGGGCTGCCAGTCGGGGTAGGCGGGCTCGGGGCCGCCGGTGATCTGCCGGGCCAGTTCCGCGGGGAACCCGGCGATCCCGGGCGGCACCGGACGCCACGCCCAGAGCAGCCCGGCGGCGGCTTCGGTGGCGCCGAGCGCGGCCTCGTAGGAGCGGCGCAGCCACCGCAGCCGCTCCGACTCGTGGCGGCCCGGGCGGGCCGGCGGCAGCAGGTCCTGCATCTGGTTGAGGCGTGCCGTCAGCACCTGCCGGGCCGCTGCCCCGTCCGGCGTGCCGAGGGCGGCCAGCATGCCGCCGAGCGCCCGGTAGGCCTCGGCGAGGGCGACGGTGCGCGGGTCGGTCCGGACGTCGGTGCGGTAGCGCAGGCCCAGCAGCAGGACCAGCGCCGCGCCGCACGGCATCATCGCGGGCGCCGCCCACCACGGGTGCGGCAGCGCCATGCCGCCGCCCAGCGAGGCGGACACCAGCAGCAGCATCCCGGCGGCCGAGCCGCGCGGGCCGGTCGCGGACAGCGCGCCGCCGACGAAGCCGATCAGGGTGAGGGCGACGCCGACCGCCGGCCCGCCTGCGCCGTGGTGCTGGAGCGCCGCGCCGATCAGCATGCCGGTGGTGGAGGCGGTCAGCGCCAGCGCGATCCGCGGGGCGCGCAGCCGCAGCGGCTCGACCCGGTCGTTCATGGTGGCGTGCATCGCGCCGAGCGCGGCGAAGACTCCCAGGTCCAGCCGTCCGGTCAGCAGGCCCGCCGCCAGCGGCACCGCCATCCCGACCGCCGCCCGCACCGTCTGCCGCCACGGCACCGGCGGCCGGGCCGGCCGCAACGCCAGGGCCCACCAGGAGGATCGGTCGCCGGTTCGGCGGCTGCGGCCGGGGGCTGACACGGGATCACGCGCCTTTGCTGCACGAGAGCTTCGCGGCTGCTGGGCGACATTGCACGGCAGATCGGGTCTTCTCGGGCAGTTTAGCCCTCTGACCGGCGCAGAGCCGATTTCCCATGGGGTCCGCGGACCATGTAATGTCTTCCTCGTCGCAAGGGGAACCGCAAGGAACCCGGAGCAACAAGCCCCTATAGCTCAGTCGGTAGAGCGTCTCCATGGTAAGGAGAAGGTCTGCGGTTCGATTCCGCATGGGGGCTCAGCAGACGAAGGCCCCGCCACTCGGCGGGGCCTTCGGCGTTTCCGCGGGTTTCCCAACTCTTCGCCAAACCGGGGGTCGGCCCGGTAGGTCCCCTGGCGGCCCGCGCACGGATGCGCTGTGATGGTGCGTCTGTCGGCCGGACCGGGGAGGGACGGATGAGCGTGCGGCTCGTGGTCGCGGACGATCACCGGCTGATGGCCGAGGCCCTCGGCACAGCCCTGCAGCAGCGCGGCCACCGGGTGCTGGGGGTGGGATCGCCGTGCGGTGCGGTGCTGGACCTGGTGGTCGGGCGCCGTCCGGAGGTGTGTCTGCTGGGGACGGCGGGCGGGTCGGACGACTCGTTCGACGCGCTGCGCCGGTTACGCCGGGAGCGGCCGGAGATCTCCGTGGTGGTGCTGGGTCCGCTGGGCGCGCCCGGTCGGGTGGCGGCCGCGTTCGCGGCGGGTGCGGCGGGCTACGTCCGCAGCGACGAGCGGATCGAGGTGGTGGACCGGGCGATCGCGCGGGTCCGGGCGGGGGAGGCCGCCGTCGCGGTGGAGGTCCTGCGTGCGGCGTTCGAGCACCTGCTGTGGCCGGTCGCCGAGCCCGACGACGAGGCGGCGCGGCTGCTGCGGCTGCTGACCCGCCGCGAGGTGCAGGTGCTGGCGAGGATCGCGGACGGGGAGGACACCGCGGCGATCGCCGCCGCGATGCGGATCGCCCCGTCCACCGCGCGCACCCACGTCCAGCGGGTGCTGACCAAGCTCGGCGCCCGGTCCCGGCTGGAGGCCGCCGCGCTGGCCGCCCGGACCGGGATGCTGGACCAACTCGCCTGAAGGCCAAGGGCGTTCGGCGGGCCGTGCGGGGCGGGACGCCGACGGTGCGGGGGAACTCGCGCATCGGGCGGGCGGGGTCGGGGCGGCCGGGGGCGGCGGCGATCCGGGCCGGTCCGCTCAGCCGAGTGCCCTATGCTCCGAACGAGGAACACCCGAGTGTGTGCGGAGGTCGAGGGCATGAGCAAGTACCTGGTCACGGGCGGAGCCGGCTACGTGGGCAGCGTGGTGGCGGCGCACCTGCTGGAGGCGGGCCACCGGGTGACGGTACTGGACGACCTGTCGACCGGTTTCGCGGAGGCCGTGCCGGACGGCGCGGAGTTCGTCCGCGGCCGGATCCAGGCCGCCGGCGACGTGCTCGACGCGTCCTTCGACGGTGTGCTGCACTTCGCCGCGTCCTCGCAGGTCGGCGAGTCGGTGGCGGACCCGGAGAAGTACTGGCGCAACAACGTGGCCGGCTCGCTGGAGCTGGTGTCGGCGATGCGCAAGGCCGGCGTCGGCAAGCTGGTGTTCTCCTCCACCGCGGCCGTGTACGGCGAGCCGGAGGAGGTGCCGATCAAGGAGACCGCGCGCACCTCGCCGACCAACGCCTACGGCGCCACCAAGCTCGCGGTGGACCACCTGATCACCTCCGAGGCGATCGCCCACGGCCTGGCCGCGGTCAGCCTGCGCTACTTCAACGTGGCCGGGGCGTACGGCCGTTACGGCGAGCGCCACGAGCCGGAGTCGCACCTGATCCCGCTGGTGTTCCAGGCGGCGCTGGGTCAGCGCCCGCACATCTCGGTGTTCGGCGAGGACTACCCGACGCCGGACGGCACCTGCATCCGCGACTACATCCACATCGCCGACCTGGCCGCCGCGCACCTGCTGGCGCTGGACGCCGCCAAGCCGGGCGAGCACCTGATCTGCAACCTCGGCAACGGCACCGGCTTCTCGGTGCGCGAGGTGATCGAGTCGGTCAAGCGGGTCACCGGCCGGGAGATCCCGGTGCAGGTGGCCGGCCGCCGCCCGGGCGACCCGGCGGTGCTGGTGGCCGCCGCCGACCGGGCCCGGGAGGCCCTCGGCTGGACGCCGCTCCACCCGGAGCTGGACCGGATCGTCGCCGACGCCTGGGAGTTCACCCTCGCCCACCGCGCCTGACCAGCCCCGCTCCGGGCCCGACTTCCACCTCTGAAGTCCCTGCGTACAGGAACTTCACCAAACCCCCACGCGTCACCGGCGGCCGCCCGTACGCTGAGTGAGGCACCGGTGGGGGTCGGGCCACGAGCAGGGGGGCAGGACGATGGGGCGGATTCGCGTCCTGGTGGTCGACGGCCACCGCATTTTCGCCGAGGCGCTCGCCACGGCACTCGCCGCCGAGCCCGACGTGGACGTCGGGGCGGCCGGCAGCGCCGTGGCGGCCGAACGCGCGCTGGACCGGGCGGCGGCCGAACGTCGCCCCTACGACGTGGTGCTGGTCGACGTCGACCTCGGCGCCGCCCCGCCGCCACCGGCCCGCGGCGGCCCGCCGCAGCCCCGCCGTGTCCCCATGCCATCCCAACACCGGCCTGCCGCCGGGCAGTTGACCCGCCCGCCGACCGCCCCGGCCCGGCCGTCCGCCGACCCGGCGCGGCCGCCGGGCGACGGGATCGCCCTGGTCGGCCGGGCCTGCCGGGCCCACCCGGCGCTGCGCGCCGTCATGCTGGCCGCCGCCGACGACCCGCAGCGGGCCGTCCGCGCCCTGCAGGCCGGAGCCAACGGCTGGGTGGCCCGGGAGAGCTCACTGGGCGCGCTGATGGCCGTGATCCGCGGCGTGCTGCGCGAGGAGACCCACCTGCCGCCCGCCCTGCTGACCGGCGTGGTCCGCGAACTCACCTCCGCCCGGCGGGACCGCTCGGAGAGCGAACGCCTGGTCGCCGCGCTCACCCCGCGTGAGGAGGAGGTGCTGCGCTGCATGGTCGCCGGCCTGGGCAGACAGGCGGTGGCCGAGCGGCTGTTCCTGTCCCCGCACACCGTCCGCACCCACATGCAGAACGTCCTGGGCAAACTGGGGGTGCACTCCACGCTCGCGGCGGTCGCGGTCGCCCGCCGGGCCGGGATCGCCCCCTCGGAACCGCCCGGGTCGCTCGCCGTGCCCGCCCCCGCCCCACCGCCGACCGTCGCCTCGACCGCAGGCCCCGGCGCGGGCTGAACGAGCCCCGCCTTCCGAGCAGGTTCCACTCCGTGAGTCAGCGAGACCGGAGGTCTGATGTCGCCGAACCGCACTTCCGCACGCCTGCAGGCAGCCCGCACCCGCATCCCCGAGCAGCGCGCCGACTCGTCCGGCCTGCGCACCCTGGTCGTCGGGGCCGGCGCGGCCGGCACGGCCCTGGTCCGCGACCTGGACCGGACCCCGGAGTTCGGCCTCACCCCCGTCGGGGTGCTGGACGACGACCCCACCAAGGCCGGCCGGGACGTCTCCGGCAGTCCCGTCCTCGGCCCGCTCGCCGACCTCACCGCCCTCGCCCTCGCCCACCACGCCCAGGTGGTCGTCCTCGCCATCCCCGGCCTCCCGCACCAGCGGGTCCGGGAACTCGCCACCGCCGCGGCGGCGGCCGGCGCGGCCGTCCGCTACCTGCCGTCCTTCCTGTCCGCGCTGCGCCGCGAAGTCGTCGGCTCCGACCTGCGCACCCTGGACGTCAACCGGCTGATCGGCCGCCAGGAGGTGCACGTCGTCTCGCCCGACGTCCGCACCGTGATCGAGGGCCGCCGCATCCTGGTGACCGGCGCGGGCGGCTCCATCGGCAGCGAACTCTGCCGCCAGGTCCAGGCGTTCGGGCCGGCCGAGCTCTACATGCTCGACCACGACGAGTCCAACCTGCACCGGCTCCAACTCGACATCTGGGGCGAGGCGTTGCTCACCGACGAGTCCCTGGTGATCGCCGACATCCGGGACCGCCCGCGCATCCAGCAGATCTTCCGCGACCTGCGCCCCGAAGTGGTCTTCCACGCCGCCGCGCACAAGCACCTGCCGCTGCTGGAGCGCCACCCCAGCGAGGCCGTCAAGTCCAACGTCCTCGGCACCGACCACCTGGTCGAGGCCGCACTCGCCACCGGCGTCGAACGCTTCGTCCTCATCTCCACCGACAAGGCCGCCGACCCCACCTCCGTCCTCGGCGCCAGCAAGCGCCTCGCCGAACTGATCGTCCAGGCCAACGCCCGCGACGCCCGCAACCTCGGCACCGGCGTGTTCGCCGCCGTCCGCTTCGGCAACGTCCTCGGCTCCCGCGGCTCGCTGCTCTCCGTCCTGGAGGAACAACTGCGCAGCGGTGGCCCGGTGACGGTCACCCACCCCGACGTCACCCGCTTCTTCATGACCATCGAGGAAGCCGTCGGCCTGGTCCTGGAAGCCGGCCGGATGGCCGAGGGCGGCGAGGTCTTCGTCCTCGACATGGGCGAACCGGTGCGGATCGTCGACCTGGTCCACAACTTCGCCGAGCAGGTCCAACTGGGGGCGGACGAGGTCGAGATCCGCTACACCGGGCTGCGGGCGGGGGAGAAGCTCAACGAGGCGCTGTTCTCCGACACGGAGGAGCGGCTGCCCACCGCCCACCCGCGGATCTACGCCACCGCGGCGAACGCCACTGGCGTCGAGGATCTGGCGGGGGGCCTCACGGCGCTGTACGGGGCGGCGACGGGCAATGCCGATCCCGTCGTCCGCGACTGCCTGGCGGCGCTGCTCCCCGGCTACAAGAGCGCCCCGACACGGCCTCCGGCGCTGGCGACGCCGTACCCGGACGGCTTTTAGCTGTCAGGGCGCGAAAACAGGGGCCCGGAGAACGGCGGGGGTTCGTGGCGGATGGTCATGGGGGCGCTGGGCGTGCGGGCGTTTCAGGTCTCCCGGTACGTCAGGACACCCGAAGCAACATGACCGCATCGCAGGGTTCGACGAACCGCAGACCCGGCCTCGCCGTTCCCCGAGCCCCTGAAGACCTCATCCACCAGCCCGGTCGAACGGGATGACCAACTGTCGCAGCAGGGAGGCGAGTTCGCCGCGCTGGGTGGGCGCCAGCCGGGCGAGGATCTCGCGTTCGTGGGCGAGGAGGCCGGCCAGGGCCTGGTCGGCCTTGTCGCGGCCGGCGTCGGTGAGGCGGACCAGGACGCCGCGGCGGTCGTCGGGGTCGGGGAGGCGGACGACCAGGCCCTTGGTGGTGAGGCGGTCGATCCGGTTGGTCATGGTGCCGGAGGTGACCAGGGTCTGGGTGAGGAGCTGGCCGGGGGAGAGCTGGTAGGGGTCGCCGGCCCGGCGCAGCGCGGTGAGGACGTCGAACTCCCAGGGTTCGAGGCCGTGCTCGGCGAACGCGGTGCGGCGGGCGCGGTCCAGGTGGCGGGCGAGTCGGCTCACCCGACTGAGGACCTCAAGGGGTTCCACGTCGAGGTCGGGGCGCTCTCGGCGCCATGCTGCGACCAGGCGGTCGACCTCGTCCTCCATGACGATCAGTGTATCGGGGGATGTGTCGATGTGAAGTCTCTTGACATCAAGAGATAACAAAGGAACGCTCGGCGCTCGAAAGATATCTTGACGTCGAGATACTTCTGGAGGTTCGCCGTGTCCGCCGACTGGGACGCCCGCCAGTACCTGCGCTACGCCGAGGAGCGCATCCGCCCGCTGAACGAACTCCTCGCCCGGGTCCCCGAGCTCCCGGACCGCCCCACCGTGCTGGATCTCGGCTGCGGCCCCGGCAACTCCACCGCCGTGCTCCGCCGCCGCTGGCCCGACGCCCGCCTGCTGGGCCTGGACACCTCGCCCGCCCTGCTGGAGACCGCCCGCACCACCGGGGAGCCCTCCGCCGAGTACCGGCAGCAGGACGTCACCGCGTACGACCCGGCGCCCGAGCGGCCCGACCTGATCGCGTCCAACGCCGCCCTGCACTGGATGGACACCCCGACCGCCGACCACCTCGCCCTGCTGCCGCGCTGGGCGGCGGCGCTACGCCCCGGCGGGGTGATCGCCTTCCAGCTGCCCGGCAACTTCGCCGCCCCCAGCCACACCCTGCTCGCCGAACTGCGGCACGGCGCCCGCTGGCGCGGGCGACTGGGCACCGTCCGCCCGGACGCGTCCTGCCACGCCCCGGCCCGCTACCTGGAGGCGCTGCTGGCCGCGGGCTGCACCGCCGACGTCTGGGAGACCACGTACCTGACGGTGCTGCAGGGGGCGGACCCGGTGCTGGAGTGGGTCAAGGGCACCGCGCTGCGCCCGGTGCTGGAGCGGCTGCCGGACCCGGGCGAGCGGGCGGAGTTCCTGGCGGACTACGGGGCGCTGCTGCGCGAGGCGTACCCGGCGACCGAGCACGGCACGGTGTTCCCGTTCCGGCGGGTCTTCGCGGTCGCCGTGAAGAACTGAGCCCGGGCAGAGGGAAGTTGACGGTCGGTTACTTCGTGCCGGGCAGGGCCGGGTGCCGGCCCAGCACCACCACGCCGACCACGATCGCGGCCATCCCTGCGCTCTGCCAGGCCAGCGCGGCGGGGGTGATCCGGACCCGGTCGCCGAGGAAGCCGACCGCGCAGGCGATGCCGGCCAGCGGCTGGGCGGCGGTCAGGGCGGGCAGGGACATCCGCAGCGGGGCGGCTTCGAACGCGGACTGGACGAGGAGCAGTCCGACCACGCCGATGCCGATCACGGTGTACGGCTGCCAGGAGGCGAACGCGGCGGTGGCGCCGTGCTGGTCGATCAGGTCGAAGGTGGCGCGGGTGAGGGCGTCCTGCAGGCCGTAGAGCAGGCCGGCGGCCAGGGCGAGCAGGGTGGCCTCCTCGAACAGCGGGAGGCGGCGGGCCAGCGAGACCAGCGCCAGGGCGAGGCCGGCGACGGTGCCGATGACCAGCCACTGGCGCAGCGGGCCGACGCCGGGGCCGCCGCCCTGGGGCTGGCCGGCGGCGATGAACGCGGTGACGCCGAGGGCGATCATCGCGACGCCGATCCAGCCGGAGCGGCCGAGCCGGGTGCCGGTGATCCGGCGGGCCAGCAGCATCGCCCAGACCAGGTTGGTGGCCAGCAGCGGTTCGACCAGGGTGACTTCGCCCTGGCTGAGCGCCAGTGCGGACAGCACCTGGCCGGCGATCATGAACGCGATGCCGAGCAGCCAGTCGGGCATCCGCATCAGGTCGAGCAGCAGCCGCCAGCGCAGCAGGTCGCCCTTGGGGGCGCGCTGGGCGGCGTGCTGCTGCAGGACGAAGCCGAGTCCGAGGCAGCAGGCCGCGCCGAGGGCCAGCAGGAAGACCGTCAACGGGTTCCCCTGTCGTGCGTGTCGGCCCGGCGGCCCCGGTGGCGGGGCCGGGCCGGTCAGTTCTTGCGGTCGCCGACCAGCTTGGGGTGCCGCTCCAGGCCCTCCAGGCCGTGCCAGGCGAGGTTGACCAGGTGGGCGGCGACCTCCGCCTTGGCGGGCTTGCGCACTTCCAACCACCACTGGCCGGTCAGCGCCACCATGCCGACCAGCATCTGCGAGTACATCGGCGCCAGCCTGGCGTCGAAGCCCCGGGACTTGAACTCCAGGCCGAGGATGTCCTCGACCTGGGTGGCGATGTCGCTGATCAGCGAGGCGAACGAGCCGGTGGACTGGGCCACCGGCGAGTCCCGGACCAGGATCTTGAAGCCGTCGGTGGAGGTGTCGATGTAGTCCATCAACGCGAACGCCGCCTGCTCCAGCAGCTCCCGGGAGTGGCCGCCGGTGAGTGCGCCGGTGACCATGTCCAGCAGGAGCTGCATCTCGCGGTCGACGACCACCGCGTACAGGCCCTCCTTGCCACCGAAGTGCTCGTAGACGACCGGCTTGGAGACCCCGGCGCGTTCGGCGATCTCCTCCACCGAGGTGCCGTCGTAGCCGCGTTCGGCGAAGACCGACCGGCCGATCTCCAGCAGCTGCTCGCGGCGCTGCTTGCCGGTCATCCGGACCCGGCCGCCGCTCCTCCTGCCGCCGGCCCCGCCGCGCTGAGAAGGCTGCTGATGGCCGGCGCTGTCTCCGTTGGTCCCGTTCACCCCTCCATCATGCTGTAGGCGCTGCCTCATGCGGCGCGGCGGGCGGCGATCCGCTCCGCACCCGGCCAGCGGACGTCGGTGGCCCAGCCCGCCTTCTCGAACCAGCGGATGACGCGCGCCGAGGAGTCGACCTGGCCGGGCAGCACGCCGTGCCGGGCCGAGGTCGGATCGGCGTGGTGCAGGTTGTGCCAGGACTCGCCGCAGGACAGCACGGCCAGCCACCACACGTTGCCGGACTTGTCGCGGGACCTGAAGGGGCGCGAACCGACCGCGTGGCAGATCGAGTTGATCGACCAGGTGACGTGGTGCAGCAGCGCGACCCGGACCAGCGAGCCCCAGAAGAAGGCGGACAGCGCGCCCTGCCAGCTCCAGGTGGCCAGGCCGCCGATCACCGCGGGCAGGGCCAGCGACAGCGTCGTCCAGAGCCAGAACAGCCGGGAGATGCGCCTCATGGCCGGGTCGCGGACCAGGTCGGGCGCGTACTTGAGCTGCGGGGTCTGCTCCTCGTCGAACATCCAGCCCATGTGCGCCCACCACAGGCCCTTGAGCAGGGCGGGCAGGCTCTCGCCGTAGCGCCACGGGGAGTGCGGGTCGCCCTGCTTGTCGGAGAACCGGTGGTGCTTGCGGTGGTCGGCGACCCAGCGCACCAGCGGGCCCTCGACGGCGAACGAGCCGAGCACGGCGAGGCCCAGGCGCAGCGCGCGGTTGGCCTTGAACGCGCTGTGGGTGAAGTAGCGGTGGTAGCCGACGGTGATGCCGTGGCAGGTGAGGAAGTACATGGCGACGGCGATGCCGGCGTCCAGCCAGGACAGCCCCCGGCCCCAGGCCACCGGGACGGCGGCCAGCAGGGCGAGGAACGGCACCGCGATGAACAGGGCGAGGGTGAGGCGTTCCAGGGGGCCCTGTTTCTCGCCGCCCCTGGTGGCGGACAGTCGGGGGATGAGGT
>NZ_BMRI01000011.1:44883-49432 GCF_014648555.1 Kitasatospora griseola | reverse complement strand
CCTCGGCGGCGCTCGGCGGCGCCTGCCCAGCCTGGATGGTCATGGCGCGTCCCGGGGGGAGGAGGGTGGTGCCGGCGGATACCTACGTTTCCGTAACCTACGGCATCGTAGGTACCGGACCGGGGAAGGCGGAAGGCTCCTGCGCGGACGTGTCGCGGTGTTCGCCCGCCGGATCCCCCTCGGGCGGCCGCCGGGGGCCGGGGCGTCGTTCGTGTGCTTCGCGGAAGGTGGTGGAGCTACGGGCCGTCAACCCGTAGGCTGTGCTGGGCGCGGCAACCGCGCTTTTCCGCCGTGGTGTAATGGCAGCACAGGGCCCTTTGGAGGCCTTTGTCTGGGTTCGAATCCTAGCGGCGGAGCCCTTCCCGACCGTTTCGGTCGCATTCCGTCCATCTCGTCTCGGTATTCTCGGTGCACCCTCACCCCGCATCGACCGAGGAGTCTTCCCGCGTGAGTGCAAACCAGCCCGCTGCCGTGATCGTGCTCGCCGCCGGGGGCGGTACGCGGATGAAGTCCAAGGCCCTGCCGAAGGTGCTGCACGAGATCTGCGGTCGCTCGTTGGTGGGCCACGCGGTGTCCGCCGCCGAGGAGTTGACGCCCGGTCAGCTGGTCGTGGTGATCGGCCACCTGCGCGAGCTGGTGCAGGCGCACCTGGCCGAGCACTGCCCGGCAGCCCGCCCGGTCGTGCAGACCGAGCAGCTCGGCACCGGCCACGCGGTGCGCATCGCCCTGCAAACACTGGCCGCCGACGGCGTGGAGCTGGACGGCACCGTGCTGGTCACCACCGGCGACGCCCCGCTGCTGACCGGCGGCACGCTGCAGGCGCTGGCCGCCGCGCACGCCGAGCAGGGCAACGGCGTCACCGTGCTGACCGCGCTCGTCCCGGACGCCACCGGCTACGGCCGGATCCTGCGCGAGGCGGACGGCGCGGTCGCCGCGATCGTCGAGCACAAGGACGCGAGCCCCGCGCAGCTGGCGATCTCCGAGATCAACTCCGGGGTGTTCGCGTTCGACGCCAAGCTGCTGGCGCACGCGCTGTCGCTGGTCGGCACCGACAACTCGCAGGGCGAGGAGTACCTGACCGACACCCTGGAGATCCTCCGCCGGGAGGGCCACCGGGTGGGCGCGGTGGTGGCCGCCGACCACCGGGAGATCGTCGGCATCAACGACCGGGTGCAGCTGGCCCAGGCCCGCCGACTGCTCAACGACCGGCTGCTGGAGCGGGCGATGCGGGCCGGCGTGACGGTGGTCGACCCGGCCTCCACCTGGATGGACGTCCAGGTCACCTACGAGCCGGACGCGCTGGTGCACCCCGGCACCCAGCTGTACGGCGCGACCCACCTGGGCGAGGGCTGCGAGGTCGGCCCGCACAGCACGCTGACCGCCACCGCGGTCGGCGCGGGCGCCCGTGTGAGCAACACCACGGCGGAGCGCGCGGAGATCGGCCCGGAGGCCTCGGTCGGCCCGTACGCGTACCTGCGGCCGGGCACCGTGCTGGCCCGGAAGGCGAAGGCCGGCACCTACGTGGAGATCAAGAACTCGGAGCTCGGCGAGGGCGCCAAGGTGCCCCACCTGTCGTACATCGGGGACGCCACGATCGGCGAGGGCAGCAACGTCGGTGCGGCGTCGGTCACAGTGAACTACGACGGGGTGAACAAGCACCGGACGGTCATCGGGGCCCACTGCCGCACGGGTTCCGACAACATGTTCATCGCCCCGGTGACGGTGGGTGACGGGGCCTACACCGCCGCCGGATCCGTGATCACCAACGACGTTCCGGCCGGTTCGCTGGCCGTCGCGCGGGCCCAGCAGCGCAACATCGCAGGCTGGGTTGAGCGGAAGCGGCCCGGTTCGGCGTCCGCCCGCGCGGCCGCCGAGGCGTCCTCGGCGCAGTAGTCGGGCCGGCCGGCCGGGGCCCTTGAACAGAGGTCCCCGGCCGTCGGTCACGGTCCGGGGCGCGTAACCTGAAGTACATACGTGCGCCATCGGGCCTGCTGGGCCGTGCCTCGGCGTACTCACCCTGAGTGGCAATAACACGAGGAGACGGTGCAGTGAGCGGGATCACGACCTCCGGTGAGAAGAAGCTCAAACTCTTCTCCGGTCGAGCCCACCCCGAACTTGCCGAGGAGGTCGCCCGCGTCCTGGGCACCGAACTCGTCCCGACCAAGGCCCTGGACTTCGCCAACGGCGAGATCTACGTCCGCTTCCTGGACTCCGCGCGCGGCGCCGACTGCTTCGTGATCCAGAGCCACACGGCTCCGATCAACCAGTGGATCATGGAGCAGCTGATCATGATCGACGCGCTGAAGCGCGCGTCGGCCCGCAGCATCACCGCGATCCTCCCGTTCTACGGCTACGCCCGGCAGGACAAGAAGCACCTCGGCCGCGAGCCCATCTCGGCCCGCCTGGTCGCCGACCTGCTGCGCCAGGCCGGCGCCGACCGCCTGATGGCCGTGGACCTGCACACCGCGCAGATCCAGGGCTTCTTCGACGGCCCGGTGGACCACCTGTTCGCGCTGCCGATGCTCGCCGACTACGTGGGCGACCGGGTCGCCGACCGGTCCAAGCTGACCATCGTCTCGCCGGACGCCGGCCGCGTGAAGGTCGCCGACCAGTGGTGCGACCGCCTGGACGCCCCGCTGGCGATCATCCACAAGCGCCGCGACATGACGCAGGCCAACACCATCCTCTCCGCCGAGGTGGTCGGTGACGTCCGCGGCCGCACCTGCGTGCTGGTCGACGACATGATCGACACCGCGGGCACCATCTGCGCCGCCGCCGACGCGCTGTTCGACGCCGGCGCCGCCGACGTCATCGTGGCCGCCACCCACGGCGTGCTCTCCGGCCCGGCCGCGGACCGCCTGAAGAACTCCCGGGTCAGCGAGTTCGTGTTCACCAACACCCTGCCGACCCCGGCCCAGCTCCAGCTGGACAAGATCACCACGCTGTCGATCGCCCCGTCGATCGCCGCCGCCGTGCGCGAGGTGTTCGAGGACGGCTCGGTCACCAGCCTGTTCGAGGGCGTGCACTGACCTGAAAGGGCCCTGACCCCTCGTCGGACCCTTGCTCGGCCCCCGGTTCCGCACTGGAACCGGGGGCCGATTTCACGTCCGCGCCACCGCCCGGTTAGTCTGGGGAGACTGCTCGGCGAGGGATGCCCGTTCTCGGTGCTCCGTGATCGACGCGCGAGAACGATGCGCTTTGATCGAACCGCCGAGTGTCCCCCCAAACGTACTTGAGGGTGTGGCCCGGCGGTTCTGTCGTTCCTGCACCCCTTCGCATTTTCGAGGAGTGCAGTCGTGTCCGAGATCCGCATCGCCGCTGAGTCCCGCACCGAGTTCGGCAAGGGTGCCGCCCGTCGCGCCCGCCGCGCCGGCTTCGTCCCCGGTGTCGTCTACGGCCACGGCCACGCCCCGGTTCACCTGAACCTGCCCGGCCACGACCTGATGATGGCCCTGAAGACCCCGAACGCCCTGCTGGTCGTCCCGATCGACGGCAAGGACGAGTACGTGCTGCCGAAGGCCGTCCAGCGCGAGGCCATCAAGCGCTCCATCGAGCACGTCGACCTGCTGCTGGTCAAGCGCGGCGAGAAGGTCACCGTCGAGATCCCGGTCCACACCGAGGGCGAGCTGGCCCCCGGCGGCAACCTGATCGAGAACGTGCTGAACGCCCTCCCGATCGAGGCCGAGGCCACCCACCTGCCCGAGTCGGTCACCGTCTCCGTCGAGGGCCTGGAGGCCGGCGCCTCCATCACCGCCGGCGACATCGCCCTGCCGGCCGGCGTCTCGCTGGCCGTCGAGGCCGACGCCGTCGTCCTGCAGGTCATCGGCGCCCAGGCCCCCGAGGCCACCGAGGAAGAGGCCGCCGAGGCCGTCGAGGGCGAAGAGGCCGCTGTCGAGGCCTGATCCTCGCGATCTTTTCCCGCCGCTGCCCCGGCCGCCCCGCTTCCCAGCGGGCGGCCGGGGCAGCGGCATGTCCGGGATGATGGACGACGCAACGACACCCGCGTGAGGAGCGGCATGAGCGAGTACGACGGCCCCTGGCTGGTGGTGGGCCTCGGCAACCCCGGCGACGGCTACGCCCGCAACCGGCACAACATCGGCTTCATGGTGGTCGACCTGCTGGCCCAGCGGATGGGCGCCAAGTTCAAGGCGCACAAGAGCCGGGCCCAGGTCGCCGAGGGGCGCCTCTCCGGCAAGCGGGCGATCCTGGCCAAGCCGATGAGCTTCATGAACCTCTCCGGCGGTCCGGTCACCGCGCTGCGCGACTTCTACAAGGTGCCCGCCGCCGCGATCGTCGCCGTCCACGACGAGCTCGACCTGGACTACGCGGCGCTGCGGCTCAAGCTCGGCGGCGGCGACAACGGCCACAACGGCCTGAAGTCGATCACCAAGTCGCTCGGCCCCGACTACCACCGGGTGCGCTGCGGCATCGGCCGCCCGCCCGGCCGGATGGAGGTCGCCGACTTCGTGCTCAAGGACTTCTCGTCCACCGAGCGCAAGGACCTCGACTGGTTCGTCGACCGCTCCGCGGACGCCGTCGAGGCGCTGCT
>NZ_BMRI01000011.1:0-44858 GCF_014648555.1 Kitasatospora griseola | reverse complement strand
CGCCGACGGCCTGGAACGCGCCCAGCAGAACTACAACGCCTGACCTGCTTCGACCACCCTCCGTACACAACATTCATACAACGCTTGCCTCGTGGAAGCTGACTGATGGTCAGAACCCGCGCGGAATCGGATACCGTCGGTCCCGATCCACAAGGGTTGAAGTGCCGTCACTGGGGGTATGGAGCGTGATCCGCTCGAAGCGCGTGGGCAAGGTCGTCGGTGGCACCGTGCTGTGCCTGGCCGCCGGGGGGTTCGCCGCCTCGCCGGCGCTGGCCGCCGAACCCGTCAGCTCCGTCACCCCCGAGCCGGCCGCGGCCAAGCTCGCCCCGCCCACCGGCTCCGTCGGCTCGGCCGGCGTGTACGCCGTCGGCGGCGGCCTGGTGGTGGTGGCAGGCGGCGCGGCGACCTGGCTGCGCAAGCGCAAGAAGGCCTGACGCCCTTCCGGGCACCGCACGGACGAGGTCCGCCCCGCCGGGGATTCCCCCGCGGAGCGGACCTCGTCGTGCGTCCGGGCCCGGCCGGTCAGCCGGTGTTGCGCAGGCCGGCCGCGATGCCGTTGACGGTCAGCAGCAGGGCGCGGGCCCGCAGCGGGTCCTCGGGGCGGCCGAGCGCGACCTCCTCGCGCTGGCGGCGCAGCAGCGCCACCTGCAGGTAGGAGATCGGGTCGAGGTAGGCGTCGCGGACGGTGAACGTCTGCTTCAGGACCTCGTTGTGCTCCAGCAGCTCCGACTCGCCGGTCAGCCGCAGCACCTCACGCATCGTCAGGTCGTGCTCGGCGACGATCTGGTCGAACACGTGCCGCAGCTCGCCCGGCACCAGCTGCTCGACGTAGTGGCGGGCGATCCGCAGGTCGGTCTTGGCCAGCGTCATGGCGACGTTGGACAGGAAGTTGCGGAAGAAGTGCCAGTTCCCGTGCATCTCGTCGAGCACGTCCGACAGGCCCGCCGCGCGGGCCGCAGCCAGGCCGGAGCCGACGCCGTACCAGCCGGGGACGATCTGCCGGGACTGGGTCCAGCCGAACACCCACGGGATGGCCCGCAGGCCGTCCAGGCCCGCGCCGCTGTCGGGGCGCCGGGACGGGCGGGAGCCCAGGTGCAGCGAGGCCAGCTGGTCGACCGGGGTGGAGGCGAAGAAGTACTTCGGCAGGTCCTCCTGCTCCACCAGCCCCCGGTAGGCGGTGTGCGCGGCCTCCGAGACCCGGTCCATCGCCGCGTCCCAGCGGGCCAGCTCCTCCGGGGCCTGCCGAGGCGCGGTGTGCAGCGCGGACGCGGCCAGCGTGGCGGAGAGGGTCAGCTCCAGGTTCTCCCGGGCCAGCGACGGCAGCAGGTACTTGTCGGAGATCACCTCGCCCTGCTCGGTGACCTTGATCTCGCCCTCCAGGGTGCCCCACGGCTGGGCGAGGATCGCCTCGTGCGAGGGGCCGCCGCCGCGGCCCACGGTGCCGCCGCGGCCGTGGAACAGCCGCAGCCGGATCCCGTACCGGTGCGCGACGTCGCGCAGCCGGCGCTGGGCGCGGTGGATCTCCCACTGCGAGGTGGTGATGCCGCCGAACTTCGACGAGTCCGAGTAGCCGAGCATGACTTCCTGGACGTCGCCGCGCAGCGACACCAGCAGCCGGTACGACGGGTCGGCCAGCATCTCCTCCAGGATCCGGTCGGCCTGCTGGAGTTCGTCGGTGGTCTCCAGCAGCGGCACGATGCCGATCTTGGCGATCCCCGCGTGCAGGTCGATCAGCCCCGCCTCGCGGGCCAGCACCACGGCCGCGAACACGTCGTCCGCGCCCTGGCACATCGAGATGATGTACGACTCGACGATCTCGTCGCCGAACCGCTCGAAGCCCTGCCGGATGGTGCTGAACACGCCCAGCGTCTTGGCGCCCGCCGGGTCCAGCGGCGCCGGGGTCGGGGCCAGCGGACGGCGCGAGCGCATCTCCTTCGACAGCAGGCGCTGGCGGTACTCGCGCGGCATGTCGGTGTAGCGCCACGCCTCCTCGCCGAGCCGGTCGAACAGCTGGCCCAGCGCGTGGTGGTGCGCCTCGGCGTGCTCCCGGACGTCCATGGTGGCCAGCTGCAGGCCGAACGCCTCGATGGTGCGGATCGCCCGGGCCAGGCGGCCGTCCGCGATCAGGCCGCCGCGGTGGGCGCGCAGCGAGTCCTGGATCCGCTTCAGGTCGGCGATCAGGTCCCGGGTGCCGACGTAGTCGCGGCCGACCACGTGCGGCGTGCCGGCGGCCAGCCGGTCACGGGTGTTCTCCAGCTTGATCCGGATGCAGGTGGCCTTCAGCCGGTACGGCTCCTCGGCGTTCATCCGCTTGTACCGCGGGCTCAGCTCCGGAAGGTGCGTCAGATCGGCGTCCAGCGAGGCCAGCAGCTCCTCCGACGCGCCCGCCAGCCGCACCGACGTCGACAGCGACGCCCGCAGGTCGTCGATCGCCGCCAGCGCGTCCTTGATGCCGTACTCGTGCTGCAGGTTCAGCACGTCCCAGGTGACCTGCGGGGTGACGTTCGGGTTGCCGTCGCGGTCGCCGCCGATCCAGGTGCCGAAGGTCAGCGGGCGCACCCCCTCCGGCAGCGTCAGCCCGATCCGGGCGAGCTCCTCGTGCAGCTCCTCCAGCACCGCCGGCACCGCCTCGCGGTACAGCTCGTCCAGGTAGTAGACGGCGTTGCGGGCCTCGTCGGTCGGCTCCGGGCGGGCGATCCGCAACTCGTCGGTCTGCCACAGCAGGTCGATCACCTCGGCGAGGCGGCGGTCCGCCTGCCGGCGCGCCGACGTCTGCCGCGCCGAATCCACCTGGCCGGTCGCCGCCTGCTCGCGGTGGATCCGCTCCAGCAGCTCGCCGACCCGGCGCAGCTTGTTCAGCACGCTGCGACGCGCCGCCTCGGTCGGGTGCGCGGTGAACACCGGACGCACCGCGAGGTTCGCCAGCGTGTCCGACAGGTGCTTCGGGTCCGCCTCCTGCAACTGGTCGACGGTCTGCGCCAGCACCGAGCCCTCGCGGGCCCGACGCGACGCGAACTCCCGCCCGCGGTGCACCTGTTCGGTGACGTTCGCGAGATGGAAGTAGGTCGAGAAAGCGCGCACCAGCTTCGCGGCGGTGTCCAGGTCGATCGACGCCAGCAACTGGGCCGTCGCCTCGCCGTCCGTCCGGCTCAGCAGGCGCACCTGTTCGACCAGGCCCAGCAGTTCCGGGCCCTCCTGACGCACGAGAGTCTCTCCGAGCAGGTCGCCGAGGCGGCGGATGTCCGCACGGAGCGCGGCATTGTCTGCCGGGTCGGCGATCGGGGATGGGTTGTCCGCCGAAGTGGGGACCGGAGCGGTCACGGCTGGCTCCCTGTGGTGGTGGGGTGTTCGGCAACGGCTCTGCCATCACCGCAGTGCGGGTGACGGGTGCGGACCGCGCTGTCCGACGGGCAACAGCATAGGTGGCACCCGGTGCCAGAACGGAGAGGTGGCCGGATGGCGGACATGGAGGGAGCAGGTGCCCCCACGAGCGCCTGACTTCGCACCCTCCTGCGCCCCTGTGCGGCATTCCGCACTGCGTATGGTGTTCCCATGAGTAAGAAGCCGGCGGGGGACGGCCTGTGGTGGTGGGCGCGGAGGCGCAGCGCGGCGTTGGACGTGGCGTTGGCGCTGGCGGCGGCGACGGAGTGTGCGGCCGGGGCGTACGGGCTGGTCCGGGTGCGGTTGGACCTGGGCCTCGCGGCAGCCGTGGTCGGGGTGGTGCTCGGCACGCTCGCCGGCCTCTCGCTGCTGGTGCGGCGCCGGTGGCCGGTGCTGCCGGTGGTGGTGGCGCTGGTGTTCGTGCCGGGGTTCTTCGGTGTGGTGCTCCTGGTGGTGTCGTTGTACACGCTGGCGGCGACCTGGGAGTGGCCGTCGCGGCGGGCCCGGGTGATCGTGCTGTCGACGGTCGCCGCGGCGGAGACGTTCGGCATGGTGCTGCTGGCGATGTTCGCGCCGAACCCGTCGCCGCCGCAGGAGCCGCTGCCGCCGGGGTGGGTGCTGGTGATCGTGTCCGCGTTCGTCGCGGTGGGCATGGCGGTCGCCCCGGTGGTGACCGGCCTGTACATGGGGGCGCGGCGCCGCCTGGTGGTGTCGTTGCGGGACCGCGCGGAGGGCCTGGAGACGGAGTTGACGCTGCTCGCCGAGCAGGCCCGGGAGCGGGCCTGGCGGGCCCGGGTCGAGGAGCGGACGCTGATCGCCCGGGAGATGCACGACGTGGTCGCGCACCGGGTCAGCCTGATGGTGGTGCACGCGGCAGCGGTGGAACGGATCATTCCGAAGGACCCGGCGAGGGCCCGGCAGTCGGCGAACCTGATCGGCGAGGTCGGCCGGCAGGCGCTGGACGAGCTGCGGGAGATCCTCGGGGTGCTGCGGATGACCGAGGCGCAGGACCAGGTGGAGGCGCCGGTCGGCGGTCTCGGGGAGCTGCCGGAGCTGGTGGAGCAGTCCCGGGCGGCCGGCATGGCGGTCTCGCTGACCGTCAGCGGCGAGCACCTGGTGTACGTCGCGGAGGCCGAGCAGACCGCGTTCCGGGTGGTGCAGGAGGGGCTGACGAACGCCCACAAGTACGCGGGCGGGGCGCGGGTGGCGGTGCTGCTGGCGTACGTGCCGAACGGGGTGCGGGTGTCGGTGACCAACGACTGCCCCGGTGGTGCGGCCGTGCCGGTGGCGCTGCCGAGCGGCGGCAACGGGCTGGTCGGGATGCGCGAGCGGGTGCTGACGCTGGGCGGGATGTTCCACGCCGGGCCGGAGGACGACGGCGGCTTCCGGGTCGAGGCGGTGCTGCCGTCCCGGCTGCGGCTGGCCGTCGAGCCGCTGAACTGATCGGGCGTCAGCTCTCGGCGGTGCGCAGCCGGTGCGGGGCCAGGCCGAGCACCAGGGTGGCCAGCGCCTGGTCGACGCTGTGGCCGAGGAACCACTCGCCGGTGTGGTCGAGGCTGTAGACCCGGCCCTGCTCGTCGATGGCCAGCAGGGCCTGCCCGTACAGCTCCTCGCCGAGCGGGGCGAGCCGGGTGTCCAGGGCGCGGCCGAGGTCGACGAGGGTGCGCGGGGCGTGCAGGCCGCAGCGCGGGTCGAGCAGGAACGGGGTGCGGGCCAGGGTGCGGCCGGGGCCCGGGACGTCGAAGGCCAGGCCGCCGAACTCGGCCCAGGCCTCGATCGCGGCGGGGAACACCGAGTGCTGCGGGTCCCGCGGACCGCCGTGCGCGACCATCGCATCGGCCCACTGCTCGGCCTGGCGGATCTCCCACCGGCCCGGGTGCCAGCCGGCCTGCTTGAGGGCGGCGGCCACGTCGGCCGGGAAACGGGGCTGGGTGCGGACGGTGCTGGCGTTCAGGACGTGCTCCGGTGGTTCGGGGACGGGGACGAGGGGCGGGTTCAGCGGCCGGGCGGCGCGACCGCGACGACGGTCACGTTCAGATGATCCAGCAGCGGAGCGCAGGAACGGCACGGCGGCGCGTGCGTGCCGTGCGCGGGATCGCCCTCCTCGCGGATCCGCACCGTGGTCATCCGGGCCCCCTTCAGTGCCTTGCGGGCCTCCTGCACCGTCATCGGCTTGCGCGAGGCCCGCTTCGAGCGGGACCCGTCGACCTGCCCCAGGTACTGCGACAGCAGCGCCGGCTCCGGGCAGCGGCCGAGGAAGCGCTCGCGCCTGTCGACCGGCAGCGCGGCCAGGAACTCGCCGACCAGCGGGTGCAGCATCGGCGCCAGGTCGGACTTCTCCCCGGCGAGCGTGTGCACCTCGCCGCCGCGCAGCATCAGTGCCGCGGCCACCGCGGGCAGCAGGCTGTCGCGCTGGTGGCGCAACACGGGCGGCGGGCCCGACCGTTCCATGACTGCTCCTCGACGTTGTGCGGCGCACCGGCAGTTCTCTGCTGCCGGGGGTCTGCTGACGGACGGTGAATCCTCACCCCGAAGCGTCCAGCCTGCCAAACCGATCCGTCATTCGCCGCGCCGGGGTGCGACACGGGGGCGCACTGGGGTGTACGGAGGGCCGAACTGCCGTACCGCGCGCCCCTGGTGGCGTTCACCGGTTTTTCCGATTGTGCCTCGACGGGCCCGGCCGGGCCGGTACCGTTCGAGCGACGCGGCGGCAAGGGGGGTCTTGCAATGGGGTCGAACGTCGTGGCGCACGAGGCGCCTGGGGAACACGTGCCCACATCGGGCAGCACCGACCGAGCACCCGACCGGCGGATCGGACTGGCCGTCGTCGGAGCCGGCTACTGGGGTCCGAACCTGGTCCGCAACGCCCAACAGACCGCCGCCCTGCACCTGCACTGGCTGTGCGACCTGGACGAACAGCGCTCCCGCAAGGTCCTCGGCGAGTACTCCACCGTCGCCGCCACCACCTCCTTCGACCAGGTGCTGGCCGACGACCGGGTGCAGGCCGTCGCCATCGCCACCCCCGCCGCCGCCCACCACCGCCTGGCCCGGGCCGCCCTGGAGGCCGGCAAGCACGTCCTGGTGGAGAAGCCGATCACCACCACCGTCGAGGAGGCCGCCGACCTGGTGGCCCTCGCCGAGGAGCGCGGCCTGGTCCTGATGTGCGACCACACCTTCTGCTACACCCCCGTGGTGCGCCGCATCCGCGAACTGGTCCACGCGGGCGAGATCGGCGACGTCCAGTTCTTCGACTCGGTCCGGATCAACCTCGGACTCGTCCAACCGGACGTCGACGTGCTGTGGGACCTCGCCCCGCACGACCTGTCCATCCTCGACTTCGTCCTGCCGCCCGGCGTCGAACCCGTCGGCGTCAGCGCCCAGGCCGCCGACCCGATCGGCGCGGGCCGCGCCTGCGTCGCCTACCTGACGCTGCGCCTGTCCAACGGCGCGCTCGCCCACTGCCACGTCAACTGGCTCTCCCCGACCAAGGTCCGCACCACCCTGATCGGCGGCTCCCGCCGCACCCTGGTCTGGGACGACCTCAACCCGCAGGCGCGCCTGGCGATCCACGACCGCGGCGTCGACCTCACCCCGCCCGACGAACTCACCGACGCCATCCGGCACCGCGCCCTGATCTCCTACCGGGTCGGCGACATGGTCGCCCCCGCCCTGGTCGAACAGGAAGCCCTGCGCAACGTGATGGCCGAATTCGCCGCCGCCATCGACGAGGGCCGCCGCCCGCTCACCGACGGCCGGGCCGGCCTGCGCGTGCTGCGCCTGCTGCACGCCGCCTCCCTCAGCCTCGAACTCGGCGGCGCGACCGTCCCCGTCCCCGTCACCGATTTCGCCCAGGAGAGGGCCGCAGTCCGATGAACGCCGCCGTTCCGCTCGAAGGATCCCGCTGCCTGGTCACCGGCGGCGCCGGAACCATCGGCTCCACCGTCGTCGACCAGCTGATCGAGGCCGGCGCCCGCGAGGTCGTGGTGCTCGACAACTTCGTCCGCGGCCGCACCGAGAACCTGGCCCGCGCCCGCGAACTCGCCGCCCCCGGCCAACTGACCGTGGTGGACGGCGACATCCGCGACCGCGCCCTGCTGCGCGAACTCCTCGCCCCCGGCACTGACGCGCTCTTCCACCTCGCCGCGATCCGGATCACCCAGTGCGCGGCCGAACCCCGGCTCGCGCTGGAGATCATGGTGGACGGGACCTTCGACGTGGTGGAGGCCGCGGCCGAGACGGGCGTCCGCAAGGTCGTCGCCTCCTCCACCGCGTCCGTCTACGGCCTGGCCGACGTCTTCCCGACGCCGGAGAGCCAGCACCCGTACCACAACGACACCCTGTACGGGGCCGCCAAGGTCTTCAACGAAGGCCTGCTGCGCAGCTTCCACGCCATGTACGGCCTGGACTACGTCGCCCTGCGGTACTTCAACGTGTACGGCCCCCGGATGGACGTGCACGGCCGCTACACCGAGGTCTTCATCCGCTGGATGGAACGCATCGCCGCCGGACAACCGCCGCTGATCTTCGGCGACGGCGCCCAGACCATGGACTTCGTCTACACCGAGGACATCGCCCGCGCCAACCTGCTCGCCGCCACCGCCCCCGTCACCGACCGGGTCTACAACATCGCCTCCGGCACCGAGGTCTCCCTGCGCGGCCTCGCGGACGCGCTGCTGGAGGCCATGGAGTCGGACCTCCACGTCGAGCACGGGCCCGCCCGCGACACCGCCGGCGGCGTGGTCCGGCGGCTCGCGGACATCTCCGCCGCCGAACGCGATCTCGGCTGGAAGCCGGAGCTGGGGCTGACGGACGGGCTGCGGAGGCTGGTCGGCTGGTGGCAGGGCGAGACAGCGGGGGCGCGGAGCGGAAGGAACCTGCCGGAAGGCTCGCCGCGGCACGAGTGACCTGTCCGTGGGCGCGACCCAGCGAAGGAGCAACCCGATGTCCACCATCCCCGTCATGATCCCGTGGCTCGGCGAGGAAGAAGCCCGGGCCGCCGCCGAAGCCGTCCGCTCGGGCTGGGTCGCGCAGGGCCCTCGCGTCGCCGAGTTCGAGCGGGCGTTCGCCGAGGCCGTGGGCGTGCCGCACGCCGTCGCGGTCTCCTCCTGCACCACCGCCCTGCACCTGGCGCTGGTGGGCGCCGGCCTCGGCCCCGGCGACGAGGTCGTCGTCCCGTCGCTGTCCTTCATCGCCACCGCCAACGCCGTCACCTACGTCGGCGCGACCCCCGTCTTCGCGGACGTCGACCCGGCCACCGGCAACCTCACCCCCGAGACCGTCGCCCCGCTGCTCACCGACCGCACCCGTGCGGTGATCGCCGTCGACCAGGGCGGCGTCCCCGTCGACCTGGACGCCATCGAGGAGCTGGCCCGGCCGCGCGGCATCGCGGTGATCGAGGACGCCGCGTGCGCCGCGGGCTCCGTCCACCGCGGCCGCCCGGCCGGTGCGGGCGCGGACCTCGCCGCGTTCTCCTTCCACCCGCGCAAGCTGCTCACCACCGGCGAGGGCGGCATGGTCACCTGCCAGGACGGCGAACTCGCGGCCCGACTGCGGCGGTTGCGGGAGCACGGCATGAGCGTCTCGGCCGCGGACCGGCACGCCGGGACGGGCGGGGCGGCCGTGCTGGAGACGTACGACGAGATCGGCTTCAACCACCGGATGACCGACGTCCAGGCGGCGATCGGGCTGGTGCAGCTCGGGAAGCTTCCGGCGATGGTCGCCCGACGGCGCGAACTCGCCGCTGGGTACCGGGAGTTGCTGGGCGCGGAGCTCGCGGGGCGGCTGGTGGCCGAGCCGGCGTACGGCACGTCCAACTTCCAGTCGCTGTGGCTGCTGCTGCCGGACGGGGCGCCGGACCGGGGGCAGGTGCTGGCTGCGATGGCGGCGGAGGGGGTCTCGGCGCGGCGGGGGATCATGGCCGCGCATCTGGAGACGCCGTACAAGGGCGCGGCGAGGGTGCCGTTGCCCGTCACGGAACTGCTGACGTCGCGGACCTTGATCCTGCCGCTGTTCCACTCGTTGACGGGGGAGCAGCAGGAGCGCGTCGTTGCCGCGCTGAAGGGAGCGCTCTGACCGCTCGCGGCGCTCGCACGTGCACGTCGTCCTCTCCGGCGCGATCTTTCCGATATCGGTCTTCCGGCTTCTCGCAGCCCCCCGAGCCCTTGGTGGTGAACCCCAGTGAACGACATTCCCCTGGTCGATCTGCACGCCTCCCACGCCGAGATCGCCGACGAGGTCCGTGCGGGCTTCGAGGCGGTGCTGGCGAGCGGGGCCTACATCAAGGGGCCCGAGGTGGCCGCGTTCGAGCGGGAGTTCGCGGGGTTCTGCGGGGTCGGGCACGCCGTGGGGACGGCGAACGGGACGGATGCGCTCGAACTTGCGCTGCGGGCGCTGGAGTTGGAGCCGGGGGGCGGGGTGGTGCTGCCGGCGAACACGTTCGTGGCGACGGCGGAGGCGGTGGTGCGGGCGGGGCTGGCGCCGGTGCTGGTGGACGTGGACGAGGAGCACCTGCTGATCGACGTCGAGCAGGCAGCCGAGCGGGTGCGGGGGGCCGTCGCAGTGATGCCGGTGCACCTGAACGGTCAACTCGCCCCGATGGAGCGGGTGTTGGAGGTCGCGGACGGGCTTCCGGTGGTGGAGGACGGGGCGCAGTCGCAGGGGGCGGCGCGGCACGGGCGGGTGTCGGGGAGCTGGGGGCGGATCTCGGCGACGAGCTTCTACCCGGGGAAGAACCTGGGCGCGTACGGGGACGCGGGCGCGGTGGTGACGGACGAGGCCGAGCTCGCCGAGGCAGTGCGGCTGATCGGGGATCACGGCTCGGCGCGGAAGTACGTGCACGAGCGGTTCGGGTTCAACTCGCGGATGGACACCCTGCAGGCGGTGGTGCTGCGCAGCAAGTTGCGGCGGCTGCCGGCGTGGAACGAGGCCCGGCGGGCGGCCGCCGAGCGGTACGACAAGCTGTTGGGCGGGCTGGAGGGGGTCGCGTTGCCGCGGACGCTGCCCGGCAACGAGCACGTCTGGCACCTGTACGCGGTGCGGATCGAGCGGGACCGGGACGGGGTGCTCGCGGAGTTGCAGCAGGCCGGGATCGGGGCAGGCGTGCACTATCCGGTGCCGGTGCACCTGCAGCCGGCGTTCCGGCAGCTGGGGTACGGGGAGGGCGCGTTCCCGGTCACCGAGCGGGCCGCCGGGCAGTTGCTCACGCTGCCGATGTTCCCGCAGCTCACCGAGGGGCAGCAGGTGCGGGTGGCGGAGACGCTGGCCGCCGCGGTGCGCCGTCGCTGACGTGGCGTCGGCACCCGGCCGGGCGGGCTTCGGTCGGGTACCCCCGTGACCCCGAACGCGGACGGTCGTTGCCCTACCCTGGTCTCCGAGGATTTCGGCTTCTGCTGTGGGGGACCCCAGATGACGACAGGTCGGCCCGGCGCCGCCGCCGTGCCCAACGCGGCCTACGCGGGCCAGGTGGTGCAGTTCCCGGACCCGGTCCGGGCCGAGCGGCACCCCGGGGGCGTGCGGGTCGACGAGCACGGGTACCCGGACTTCTCGCCGTACGCGGCCGCCGCCGCCGAGGTCGCCGACCCGCCGGAGGGCTTCGGCGTGGACGAGCTGCGGCTCACCGACTACGTGTCGGCGAACGCCGCGCTCTACACCCAGGGCCACGAGCTGTGGGCCGACCTGGACACCGCCGTCGCCACCCCGCCCGGCTGGACGTGGCACCACGTGGTCGGCCGCGCCCCCGCGGGCTGGCGGCGGATGGAGCTGGTCCCGGTCGAGGTGAAGGCGCTGCTGCGGCACCACGGCGGCCTGGCGATCTCCACCGCCGACCACACCCGGCGCGGCACCCGCCCGCTCCAGGAGCGCCGCGCCGTGCACTTCCCGCTGGCGAAGGACGGCGGCGACCCGCTGGTCGTCACCGAGGACCTGGTGCAGCGCGCCGAGCAGCGCCTGGGCCACCCGCTGCCGCCGGTGTACCGCGACTTCCTGAAGCTGGCCGGCGGCCGCGGCCCGGTCGGCGCCGCGCTGGACGTCGACCTCGGCCTGCTGGTCGACCAGCCGTTCCTCACCCTCAGCGAGGAGTACGGCGTCCAGGACCTGGTGTACGCCAACAAGTGCCTGCGCGACCACCTGACCAAGGACTACCTGGCGGTCGCCTACCAGCAGGGCGGCCTGCTCGCCCTCAAGGTCCGCGGCGAGCAGACCGGTTCGGTCTGGTTCCTGCCCTACGACGACGCCCGCGACGAGGGCGCGGACGAGTCCCCGGAGCAGCGGGTGGCCCGGCTGCTGCTGCCCTGCGGCGACAGCTTCGACGCCTTCCTGCTGCGGCTCGCGGGCAGCCCCCCGGAGCTGGAGACCGTCGCCGAACTCATGGTGGACGGCGGCTTCGCGCGCGCCGTCCCGGTGAACTGACCGAACGACAGGGGTGGGACGAGACGTGGTGACCACGTACGCGCAGGCTCAGGAGACCGCCGAGGACTGGATCAACGCCGGTGTGCCGCGCTCGCTCCAACGCGAGGTGCGGGTCCGGGAGTTCGACCTCGGCTACGTCTGCTGGGCGGTGGACGGCAGCGAGCACGCCGGCGGGACCGGCAGCTCGCCGCGGCTGGTGATCGCCCGCGACAGCGGCGTCAGCATGCTCTGGCCGCCGCTGCCGATCAACGAGGTGGTCCGCCAGTTCGAGGAGCTGTACGGGACGCCCGCCGAGCCCAACCCGGCCGGTGCCGCCAAGCCGGTGCGCGGGGCGGTCGAGGCGACGTCCTTCCTGCTCAGCCCGCCGCAGTGGCTGCAGGACGCGGGCGCCGCCGCGGTGGCCGCCGAGGCCGCGCAGCTGGCCGCGCCGCCGGTGCCGGCTGCGCCGGTGCCGCCCGCGCCGGTGCCGCCCGCGCCGGTGCCGCCCGCGCCGGTGCCGGCTGCCGCCGGCCCGGGGGAGGGTCCCGAGCACTTCCCGCAGGCCGCTACGCCCGCTCCCGGCGCGCCCGTGCCGCCGCCGTTCCCGGTGGGCGGCCCGTCGACCCCGGTGCCCGGGGTGCCGGTGCCGCCGCCGATGCCCGCGCCGGTCGGGGCGACGCCGCCGTTCCCGGTGGGCGCTCCGTCGACTCCCGTCCCCGGCACGCCCGTTCCGCCGGACGCGCCCGCGCCGTCGATCGACTACGCGCCGACCATGCTGGCCACCGACGGCCCGCCCGGGCTGATGGGGCTGCCCGGTGCGCCCGGCACGCCCGCGCAGGGGGTGCAGCTCGGCCGGTCCGGTCCGACCGCTCCGCCGCCGCCCCCGCCGAACGACCTGCTGCCGTCCTCGGGCGGCCCCGCGCCCGTCGGGCTCGGCCGGTCCGGTCCGACTGCTCCGCCGCCGCCCCCGCCGAACGACCTGCTGCCCCCGGGCGGCGGCCCTGTGCCGGGCCCCGGCGGTCGTGGCGGCCCCGGCGCGCCGCCGCCGCCCGCACCCGCGGAGCTGCGCGGCGACGTTGGTGCACCGGTCGTGCCGCCGGCCGCCCCGGCGTCCGAAGCCGCCGCAGTCGCGTACCAGGCGACGCAGCTGGCCCCGGCGATCGAGCTGCCGCCGACGGGCGGTCCGGCGACGCCGCCGTTCCCGCCGGGACCGCAGCAGGGCGCCCCGTTCCAGGCCCCGCCGCCGTTCCCCGGTCCGCCGCAGGGTGCGCCGCCGCAGGCGCCCGGGCCGTTCCCGGGCGCGCCCGTGCCGCCGCCGCAGCCGGGTCCGGGTTTCCCGCCGCCGGGGCCCGGCCCCGCGCCGGCCGCCCCGCTGCCGCCGCCCGGTGTGCCGACCATCGGCCCCGGCACCACCGCCGTGGTCAACTACCGGGCGCCGGACGGCTCCGAGCGGAGCCTGGTGATGACGTCCGAGCCCGGCACCCCGCACCCGGAGTGGAAGGCGCTGCAGGAGCTGCGCCGGATCGGCGTGCCCGCCGACCAGGTGCTGGAGGTGCACACCGACCTGGAGCTGTGCGACCTGCCCGGCGGCTACTGCGCCCGGATGGTGAAGGCGTCCTGGCCGAACGCGCGGATCAGCCACACCGCCCCGTACGGCCGGGACACCGCGGCCCGGCAGGCCGGCATGGCGGTGCTGAGCGAGCACGTCGAGCAGCTGCACCAGCTGGTGTCCGCGCCGCCGCGCCCGCGCACCCAGCGGGTGCCGCTGCCGCCGCCCGGCTCGGTGCCGCCGCTGCCGCCGATGGTGCCGCAGCAGCTGGCCGCCGAACTGGGCCAGCTGTTCGGTCCGGGCGTGTTCCGGTTCGAGCAGCGCGCGGTGGCCCGGCAGGGCGTGCCGGACGCGGTGGCCCAGACCCTGATGTGGGTCGGCCTGCCGCGCGAGTTCCCGCCGTTCTTCTGGGCGCAGGCCCAGGAGGGCCGGCCGATCCCGACGCTGGCCGAGCTGGCCGCCGAGCGCGGGCTGCCGCCCGGCCCGGACTTCGGCGGCTACCTGGTGCTCGGCAACGACTACGGCCGGCAGCTGTGCGTCCAGTACGGCACCGCCGCGGTGGTCGCCGTGGACATCGAGAACCCGGCCGAGCCGCCGCGGTTCGTCAACACCGGTGTCCCGGAGTTCGTACGCTGCCTGACCGTGCTGGCCCGGATGTGGCATCTGCGACACGGCCTCACGCCCGAGCAGGCCGGCCGCTGGACCACCGACTTCCAGGCCCAGCTGCTGGCGGCCGATCCGGCCGCCGTGCACACGCCCGAGAGCTGGTGGGCCGTCCTGGTCGAACAGCTCTGGGACGGCCTGCTGTAAGGCATGTCCGACGATTCCTCGCCCCGTCCGCGCGGCCGGTTCGCCCGGCCGCGCGGTGGCGGCCTGTTTGGTTTGCGTTCGTATCTGCGCAAAATAGGTCAATGGGACGGACCGTCCTTCCCACCGAACCACGCACCCGGCGGGGCTGCGCAGCCCGCGAGCACGAGGAGAACAGCCGAATGAGCGACGCCGTGTCCCAGTACGGCTTCACCGTCTCCCGGCGCGGCTACGCGCCCGACCAGGTCGAGGCGGCCGTCACCGCGCTCAGTCGCGAACGGGACGAGGCCTGGGAACGCCTCAGCGTGCTCGGCACCGGCCTGCGTGAGATGGAGAAGCGCCTCGCCGACATCCAGCAGGCCGCCGAGGACGCCCCCGACCCCGACTTCACCGAGCTCAGCGAGCAGGCCGCGATCCTGCTGAAGATCGCGCAGAACGAGGCCGAGGCGATCCACACCAAGGCCAAGCGCTCCGGCGAGGACGCCCGGGACGCCGCCCACGAGGCCGGAGAGTCCGCGGCCAAGGACGCCAAGCAGTTCTCCGCCAAGCAGCGCGAGGACGCCGACCGGTTCGCCCGGGGCGCCGACGAGCGCAGCCGCGCCGAGGCCGAGCGGATCCGCGCCCAGGCCGATGCCGAGGCCCGCGCCGTGGTGCACGCCGCGACCGGCCACGCCGCCCGGATCCGGGTCTCCGCCGCCGACGCCTCCGAGCAGTCCGAGGTCACCCTCGCCGAGCGCCGCCGCAAGGCCGACGAGGAGTTCGCCACCGCCGAGGCCGACGCGGACGCGGTCGTCGCCAAGATCACCGCCGCCGCCGAGGCCAAGGTCAAGGACGCCGAGCAGCACCGCGAGGCGATGCTCGCCGAGGCCCGCCGCCTCGACACCCAGGCCCAGGCCAAGGCCGACGCCGAGCTCGCCGCCGCCAAGGAGAAGGCCGCCCGGATCAAGCTCGCCAGCGAGCGCGAGCAGGTCGACTTCACCAAGCGCCTCGACAAGGTCCAGACCCACCTCGACCACATCAAGGGCACCCTGGCCTCGCTCACCGGCGCCGCCGTCGGCGCGATCGAGGAGGAGCCCGAGGACGGGAAGCCGGCCGCCGCGCCGAAGGCCGACCTCACCAAGGGCCCGGTCGCCACCGCCACCAAGCCGGCCGTCGAGAAGCCCAAGCCGGCCGTCGACCAGCCGACCGCGGTGCTCGACCGCATCGAGGACCAGCCGACCGCCGTCCTCGACCGCGTCGACCAGCCGACCGCCGTGCTCGACCGCGTCGAGGGCCGGCCGGAGGCCAAGCCGCAGGCCGCCGACCCGCGCAAGCCCTACACCCCGACCGTGGCCGAGCCCCCGGCGCCGCCCGTCAAGCCCGCCAGCTTCGCCAAGGACCCGCTGCCCCCCAAGCCCGAGACCCCGCCCGCGCCGTCGGCGGCACCGCTCGCCGCGCCCGCGCCGTCGGCGGCCGCGGCCGCGCCGGAGGCGGAGACCCGCATCGTCCCCAAGATCGTCATCGTCGACGACGGGCTGAACCACGACACCCGCCCGAACCGCGACCGGATCCAGCGCCGGGGCTGAGCCCCGCGCCGCGGAACGCCACCGCCCCGCTCGGCAGCCGTCCGAGCGGGGCGGTGTGTTCTCCGCGGTCAGCCCAGCAGGGTCTGGCCGATCCAGCCGCCGGGCGCGCAGCCGGGCGGGATCGCGAAGACGGCCGAGCCGATCGGGGTGGTCCACTGGTTGAGCAGATCGGACGCGGCGAGGGCGCGCTGGATGGGCAGGAACTGCCCGGCGACGTCCCGTTGGAAGGACGCGAACAGCAGACCGGTGTCGGGGGTGCCGTCCGCGGCCGGGGCGTCGTCGTAGTTGAACGGGCGGCGGAAGATCTGCTGCCGGGGATCGGCCACGTGGGCCCGCCGGACGTGGGCGAACTCGGAGATGACCGGCAGGCCGAACGCGTCCCGGGCGGCGAAGTCGGGCGGGTCCGTCTCGGCGGCGCCGGTGAGCGGGGCGCCGGTGCCGAGGGTCCGGCCGATCGAGAACTCCTTGGCCCTGGTGTCGGCGGCGTCCCAGGTCTCCAGCTCCATGCGGATGCGCCGCAGCACCATGGTGGTGCCGCCGCGCAGCCACTCCGGGCCGTCCTCGGCCCACACCGCCCCGTCGAAGACGTCGCTGCCGGGCGCCGGGTTGACGGTGCCGTCGATCTGGCCCATCAGGTTGCGCTGGGTGACGCCGTCCTCCTGGACGCCGCGCCCGCGCCGGAAACCGCGCTGGGCCCAGCGCAGCCGGGCGAAGGTGCGGGCGTCCTTGACCAGCATCCGCTGGGCGTGCGCCACGGTGAGCGGATCGTCGGCGCAGATCTGGATCAGCAGGTCGCCGCCGCACCAGTGGTCCTGGAGCCGGTCGATGGAGAACACCGGCAGGGGCGCCAGCGAAGCGGGCCGCCGGTCGTCCAGCCCGGCGGCGGTGAAGAAGCCCGGGCCGAAGCCGAAGGTGACGGTCAACCGGGCGGGCAGCTCGGCGAGTTCGGCCTCGGTGTCGGCGAGCGCCGGCACGCCCCCGGTGAGCCGGGCGGCGTCGTCGGTGAGCAGCCGCATCATCCGGCCCAGGGCCGCGCGGTCCGTTCCGCCGTCCAGGTCGAAGCCGAGGAACACGGCGTGGGCCTGGGCGGGGGTGTCGATCCCCGCCTGGTGCGGCCCGTGGAACGGGACCTTCTGGACGCCGTACCCGGGCGGCTGCGGCCGGGAGTCCCCGGTGCCGCGGCCGGCCGCGGCGGCACCGACGCCGGCCCCGGCCAGCGCCCCGCCGAGGGCGAGCGCGCCGCCGGCCAGCAGTCGGCGACGACCGACCGCGGCGGCGGCGGGTGCGACGAGGTCGGTGGGGCTGCTGTCCATGGGGAGCTCAGCCCTTCGTCATGCCGGCGTTGTAGTCCTCCTTGGCGCCCGCGAACGCCTTGGCGACGGCGGTGAACTTCAGCGTCCGGCCGTCGTCGAGGGTCAGCGTCACGGTGACTTCGTCGCCCGGCTTCACGGCCTTGGTCAGGCCCATCAGCATCACGTGGTCGGAGCCAGGCTTGAGTTCGTGGCTCGCGTTCGCCGGGATGACGAAGCCGCCCGCCTTCTGCCGCATGGTCGGCTTGCCGTCCACATCCGCGACCTCGTGCAGCTCGGTCTTCGCCGACACCGTCGAGGTGCCGGACACCACGGTGACCTTGGCGCCCGTGGTGTTGACCAGGGTGGCGAACACGCCGGTCATCTCGGTGTTGGAGGCCTTCACCCACGGGTCCTTGACCGTCAGGGGCGCCGCGTCGGCCGTGACGGCCGTGCTCGGCGAGGCCTTGGCCGGGGACGACGAGTCGCCGCTGCCGCAGGCGACGAGCGCGGAGAGGGATATCGCCCCGAGGGCCGTGGCGGCGACGAGGCGGCGCAGGCGGGGGGAGCGGCCCGGAACGGTGGTGGTGGTCGGCATGGCGTGCATCGGCTTTCGACTCGGTCGCGGGCGTGGTGGTGTCCCGCGGTTACCGCAGTGGTCGGACCGCACGGACCGGAAGTTCCCGGCATCTCGCGGGAACTTCCCGCGGGCCGCCGCCGACCACTGCCGTGTGAAGCCCCGAGTCCCCTCCCGCCCGGCGGCGGTGCCGTTCCTCACCGCACTGCTGCTGGCCGCGCTGTCCGTCCTCGCGCCCGCACCGCGGGCCCAGGCGCACGCGCAGCTGCTCGCCTCCAGCCCGGCCGCGGACTCCGTGACGGCCGAGTCGCCGACGGCGGTGACGCTGAGCTTCGACAGCCCGGTGCAGCCCGGCTACACCACCGTCGCGGTCCTCGGCACCGACGGGACGCCGTACACCGACGGCCCGCCGACCGCGCTCAACGGCCAGGTGCAGCAGAAGCTCGGCCGCCTGCCGAAGGGCGCCATCCAGGTCGTCTGGCGGGCCGTCGCAGCCGACGGGGCGCCGCTCCAGGGCCGCTTCACCTTCACCAACGCCGACGACACCGCCCCCGTCCAACCGCCCCCGCGCCCCTCGACGCCCGCGGCCCCGCCCGCCGCGGCCCCCGCCGCCCAGGACAGCGCGGACTGGCCGTGGTGGGCGGCGGCCGGCGGCCTGTCGGTCGCGGCGGTGGCGGCCGTGGCCGTCCTGGTGCGCCGGCCGTCCCGAGGCCGATGAGGCTCAGAGCACCTCGACGGACGCCCCCGTCAGGCGGTGGCGGCAGTCCAGGACGTACTGGGCGTGGGCGGTGACGGCGGCGTAGTCGAACTCGTCGTGGTCGGCGAGCAGGACGACCGCGTCGGCGGCGGCCAGTTCCTCGGGGGTGGCCTCGACCCGCTGGACGGTGGCGAGCGGGCCCGCGTCGTGCGGTTCGGCGACGTGGACGCCGGCGACCACGTGCGGGTCGGCGGCGCGGACTTCGGCGCCCTGGCGGGTGAGGAGCTCGACGATCCGGGCGGCCGGGGTCTCCCGGGCGTCGCCGGTGTTCTTCTTGTAGGCCAGGCCGAGCAGCAGCACCCGGGAGCCGTTGACGCTGCGGCGGCGCTGGTTGAGGGCCTCGGCGAGGCGGCGGACCACGTAGTCCGGCATGTGGCTGTTGACGTCGTTGGCGAGCTCGACGAAACGGAACGACTGGCCGAGCGCGCGCTCCACCCGCCAGGACAGGTACGAGGGGTCGATCGGCAGGCAGTGGCCGCCGACGCCGGGGCCGGGCGTGAAGCGCAGGAAGCCGAACGGCTTGGTGGAGGCCGCGTCGATGGCCTCCCAGACGTCGATGTCGAGGTCGTGCGCGAACATCGCCAGCTCGTTGACCAGGGCGATGTTGACGTGCCGGAAGGTGTTCTCCAGCAGCTTGGTCAGCTCCGCCTCCTTGCAGGAGGAGACCGGCACGGTGCGCTCCACCAGCTGCCCGTAGAAGCCGGCCACCGCGGCCAGCCCGTCCGGCGTGGTGCCGGAGACCACCTTAGGGGTGTTCTCCAGCTTCCACTGCGGGTTGCCGGGGTCGATCCGCTCGGGGCTGTAGCCGAGGTGGAAGTCGGCGCCCGCGCGCAGCCCGGAGCCGGCCTCCAGCAGCGGGGCGAGCAGTTCCTCGGTGGTGCCCGGGTAGGTGGTGGACTCCAGCACCACCGTCGCGCCGCGCTTCAGGTGCCGGGCCAGCAGCTTCGCGGACGCCTCGATGAACGACAGGTCGGGCACGCCGTCGCGCAGCGGCGTCGGGACGGTGATCACCGCGATGTCGAAGTCCGCGACGTCGGCGGGGTCGGCGGTGGGCAGGTAGCGGCCGCCGTCCAGCAGCGGTCGCAGCCGCTCGCCGGGGATGTCCTCCACGTACGACTCGCCGACCGCCAGCCGCTTGATCCGGCGTTCGTCCACGTCGTACCCGACGACCTGGTGGCCCACCTCGGCGGCGCGGACCGCGAGCGGGAGACCGACATAGCCCTGACCTGCGATGACGATGCGCATGACGAACCCAACCCCCTGGAAAGACCGGTGTCCCCACACCTTCTTCACATGAGAGTACGGAGCCCCGGCCGTCGCGCGGGCCGCTTCGCCGGAAGTGGCCGGAGGCCGGCGTGCCGACGCCGAGATCTCGCGGCGCCCGCCCCAGGCGGACGCCGCGAGTCCCGGCGTGAGTGGCACGGGCGCCCCCACCCAGGGTCGCCCGGCCTTCGCACTCCCGACCCCCATCGAGGTGCGATCGCGCTTCCGCAGCCATCCCCCACGGTTGGATGCGGCCTGCGCTGCACACCATCCTGCGCGGCGACCATGGACGGACAGTGACAGGAGTATGTCGACTGCATGATCTCTGGACGAGTCTGTACGAATACCGGCGAGTCGACCCGACGCCCCCGGTCCGGGACGCCGCGCCACGTGCCCGGGCCCCGCGCGGCGTAGGCTGGACACCCCCCGGGCGCACCGCGTTCCGGGACTGTCGCGCTGCCCGGCCGCCGTCTGCTGCCGGGCCACTCCCCGCCGTGGAGAACTTGACGTATGAGCCTGTCCGGACTGCTCGATGTCGTCGTACGGGACGCCGCCCTCGCCGAGGCGATCGAGGCGGCGGCCACGGGCCACAGGCAGCACCTCGACCTGGTCGGCCCGCCCGCCGCCCGGCCGTTCGCGATCGCGGCGCTGGCCCGCTCCCTGGCCGCCCGGGCCGGCGAGGGCGGCCGCCCGGTCCTGGCGGTGACCGCCACCGGCCGGGAGGCCGAGGACCTCGCCGCCTCGCTGCGCTCCCTGCTGCCGCCCGACGCGGTCGCCGAGTTCCCGGCCTGGGAGACGCTGCCGCACGAGCGGCTCTCCCCGCGCTCGGACACCGTCGGCCGCCGCCTCGCGGTGCTGCGCCGGATCGTCCACCCGCGCGCCGACGACCTGGCCGCCGGGCCGGTGCAGGTGGTGGTCGCCCCCGTGCGAAGCGTGCTGCAGCCGCAGGTGAAGGGCCTGGCCGAACTGGAGCCGGTGGCCCTGCAGCGCGGTGAGCAGCACGACCTGGGCGAGATCGCCCGCAAGCTGTCGGCCGCGGCCTACGCGCGGGTCGAACTGGTCGAGAAGCGCGGCGAGTTCGCGGTTCGCGGCGGCATCCTGGACGTCTTCCCGCCGACCGAGGAGCACCCGCTGCGGGTGGAGTTCTGGGGCGACGACGTCGAGGAGATCCGCTACTTCAAGATCGCCGACCAGCGGTCGCTGGAGATCGCCGAGCACGGCCTGTGGGCGCCGCCCTGCCGGGAGCTGCTGCTGACCGACGAGGTGCGCGGCCGGGCTGCCGAACTGGCCGCCCGGCACCCCGAGTTGGGCGAGATCCTGGACAAGATCGCGCAGGGCATCGCGGTCGAGGGCATGGAGTCGCTGGCCCCCGTGCTGGTCGACGACATGGAGCTGCTGCTCGACGTGCTGCCCACCGGCTCGATCGCGGTGGTCTGCGACCCCGAGCGGGTCCGCACCCGGGCCGCCGACCTGGTCGCCACCAGCCAGGAGTTCCTGGCCGCGTCCTGGGTGGCCGCCGCCGCGGGCGCCGACCGGCCGATCGACCTGGAGGCGATCGACGTCTCCGCCGCGTCCCTCTGGTCGCTGGCAGACGTGCGCGAGCACGCCGCCGAGATCGGGCTGCCCTGGTGGTCGGTGAGCCCGTTCGCGACCAGCGACTCCGCGGTGTCCGAGATCCTCGCCCGCGGCGGAGCCGCTGATTGGCACGGCGATGCCGACACACTGACGTTGGGCATGCACGCCGTGGAGGCGTACCGGGGCGACACCGCGCGGGCGATCGCCGACGCCAAGGAGCGGCTGGCCGCCGACTGGCGGGTGGTGCTGGTGACGGAGGGCCACGGCCCGGCCGCCCGGCTGGCCGAGGTGCTCGGCAACGAGGGCATCCCGGCCCGGCTGGTCGCCGACCTGGGCGAGGCCCCCACCCGGGACGTCGTGTACGTCTCCTGCGGCTCGATCGAGCACGGCTTCGTCGACGAGGCCCTCAAGCTCACCGTCATCACCGAGACCGACCTGTCCGGCCAGAAGTCCTCCACCAAGGACATGCGCCGGATGCCGTCCCGCCGCCGCAACGCCATCGACCCGCTGGCGCTGGCCGCCGGCGACTACGTGGTGCACGAGCAGCACGGCGTCGGCCGGTACGTGGAGATGGTGCAGCGCACCGTGCAGGGCGCCACCCGCGAGTACCTGGTGCTGGAGTACGCCCCCGCCAAGCGCGGCCACCCCGGCGACCGGCTGTTCGTGCCCACCGACCAGCTCGACCAGGTCACCAAGTACGTCGGCGGCGAGGCCCCGACGCTGCACCGCCTCGGCGGCGCGGACTGGGCGAAGACCAAGCAGCGCGCCAAGAAGGCCGTCAAGGAGATCGCCGCCGACCTGATCAAGCTGTACTCGGCCCGGATGGCCGCCCCCGGCCACGCCTTCGGCCAGGACACCCCCTGGCAGCGGGAGTTGGAGGACGCCTTCCCGTACGCCGAGACGCCCGACCAGCTGACCACCATCGGCGAGGTCAAGTCGGACATGGAGAAGTCCGTCCCGATGGACCGGCTGATCTGCGGCGACGTCGGCTACGGCAAGACCGAGATCGCGGTCCGGGCCGCCTTCAAGGCCGTGCAGGACGGCAAGCAGGTGGCCGTGCTGGTGCCCACCACGCTGCTGGTGCAGCAGCACTTCTCGACCTTCGCCGAGCGGTACGCGAACTTCCCGGTCAACGTGAAGGCGCTGTCCCGGTTCCAGACCGACACCGAGGCCAAGGCCGTCCTGGAGGGCCTGTTCGAGGGCTCGGTGGACGTGGTCATCGGAACGCACCGGCTGTTCTCCTCGGAGACCCGGTTCAAGGACCTCGGCCTGGTCATCGTCGACGAGGAGCAGCGCTTCGGCGTCGAGCACAAGGAGCAGCTGAAGAAGCTGCGGGCCAACGTGGACGTGCTCACCATGTCCGCCACCCCGATCCCGCGCACCCTGGAGATGGCGGTCACCGGCATCCGCGAGATGTCCACCATCACCACCCCGCCGGAGGAGCGCCACCCCGTCCTGACCTTCGTCGGCCCGTACGACGAGAAGCAGATCGCCGCCGCGATCCGGCGCGAACTGCTGCGCGAGGGCCAGGTGTTCTACATCCACAACCGGGTCGAGTCGATCGACAAGGCGGCCGCCCGGCTCAAGGACCTGGTGCCCGAGGCGCGGGTCGCCACCGCGCACGGACAGATGGGGGAGACCCACCTGGAGAAGGTGGTGGTCGACTTCTGGGAGAAGGAGTTCGACGTCCTGGTCTCCACCACCATCGTCGAGTCCGGCATCGACATCTCCAACGCCAACACCCTGATCGTCGAACGCGGCGACACCTTCGGCCTCTCCCAGCTGCACCAGCTCCGCGGCCGGGTCGGCCGAGGCCGGGAACGCGGCTACGCGTACATGCTGTACCCGCCGGAGAAGCCGCTCACCGAGACCGCGCACGAGCGCCTCGCCACCATCGCCCAGCACACCGAGATGGGCGCCGGCATGTACGTCGCCATGAAGGACCTGGAGATCCGCGGCGCGGGCAACCTGCTCGGCGGCGAACAGTCCGGCCACATCGCGGGCGTCGGCTTCGACCTCTACATGCGGATGGTCGGCGAAGCCGTCGCCGACTTCCGCCAGTCCCTGGAGGCCGGCGGCGGCGAACCGGAGGAGGAGCCGCTCGAAGTCAAGATCGAGCTGCCGGTCGACGCGCACGTCCCGCACGACTACGCGCCCGGCGAGCGGCTGCGGCTGCAGGCGTACCGGTCGATCGCGGCCGTCAACTCCGAGGACGACATCACCCAGGTCCGCGAGGAGCTGACGGACCGTTACGGAAAGCTCCCCGAGCCGGTCGAGAACCTCCTGCTGGTGGCCGGCCTGCGACTGTTCGCCCGGCGCTGCGGCATCGGCGACATCACCCTCCAGGGCGCCTTCGTCCGCTTCGGCCCGGTCGACCTGCGCGAGTCCCAGCAGCTCCGCCTGAACCGGCTCTACCCCCGTACCCAGATCAAGTCCGCCGCCCAGCAACTCCTCGTCCCCCGCCCCAGCTCCGGCGGCCGGATCGGCGGCAAGCCGCTGGTGGGGCGTGAACTGCTGTCCTGGTGCACGGAGTTCCTGAGCACGATGTTCGACGACCTCAAGCGGTAGAGAAAAGCGGCACCACCAGGGGCGCGGGGAACTGCGCGAAGCGGAAGGCACCCAACCGCAAGATCGCGACGCGGGACATTGACCTGCACTTGATCGCGACCTTGCGGGCGGGCGCGTGGTCGCTCGCGCAGTTCCCCGCGCCCCTTCTTTGCGCACCCCTACCTGTCACAGCTTCCACTGGCCGGTCTGCTGCGCGAAGCCGCTGTCCAGCGCGAACTGGATCTTGTCGAGCTTGGCGTCCGCCGGGACCTCGAAGGTGATGAAGCCGAGGGCGGTCTCGCCGGGGGCGATGTTCGCCGGGACGGGGAACTCGGGGCCGGCCTTGGTCTCGGCGACGGTCGAGCCGTAGCCCTGGCCCTTGTCGTCGATGACCTTCGCGCTGTTGGCCGGGGCGTCGGCGTAGGCCGCGCTGCCGGTGGCCTTGATCCGGAACTGGACCGAGACGAAGCGCTTGCCGTCGGCGGCCTTCGTGTACTCGTCCGCGCCCTCGGCGTTGTCGGCGACCTTCACCAGCGTGACGTCCGCGGTGTTGCTCTTCTCGGTGCCCTTGAGGCCGATGGTGTCGCCGACCTTGGCGGTCGAGGCGGCGGCCTTGCCCTGGTCGCCGGACGCGGTGTTCGCGGCGGAGGCGGCGCTCTTGGGGGTGGTGGAGACGGAGTTGTCGGGGCCGCAGGCGGTCGCGGCGGCGAGCAGGCAGGCGCCGAGGAGGACGGCGGCGGTGCGGCGGGTGCTGATGCGGACGGACGACTCAAGCATGGCGGGTCTCTCCCCCAGGTTTTCTGCGGTGGGCCGGGGTTCCGGCGATGACTCCAGTAAAGCCTCGACTGTGAACAGTGTCAATGGCGATTCACGAAACCTCTCTGTTCACGTGTGAACGCTCCCGGATCTCGGTCTGGCTATGCTGTGTGGCCACACCACGCTGCTGAGGAGCCCGCGCATGTCGGAGAGTCCCGAGGTCACGGCCGCCGAGATCGCCCGGCTCGCCGGTGTCGGCAGGGCCGCAGTGTCCAACTGGCGCCGCCGTCACGTCGACTTCCCGCGGCCCGCGGGCGGCACCGAGACCAGTCCGACGTTCCGGCTCGACCAGGTCGAGCAGTGGCTGCGGGCGCAGGGGAAACTCGCCGAACTGCCGCTGCTGGAACGGGTCTGGCAGCAGCTGGAGACGCTCCGCGACCCGTCCGGATCGGCCGTCGCCCCGCTGGTGGAGGCGGGTTCGCTGCTGCTCCTGCTGCACCGTGAGCCGTCCGCGTGGGCGGAGCTCGCCGAGCAGTCGGACACCCGGCTGGCCACCGCGCTGCCCAAGGCGCTGCGCCGCGCCGCCGGGGCGCTGCTCGGTCCGGACGCGGCCGCGACTCTCGCCCTGCCGCTGATCGCCGGCGCCACCCAGCTGGACCTGGCCCGGCTGCTCGCCCGACTGGCCGCGGAGAGCGGCCCGGCTGCCGCGTACGAGCAGCTGCTGACCAGGTACACCGAGGCCAACCCCCGTCTGCAGCAGCCGATTCCGGCCGAGACCGCCGCCCTGCTGGCCGCGCTGGCCGGCGCGCCGGGCGAGGACCGGACGGTGCTGGACCCGGCGTGCGGCGCCGGCGGGGTGCTGCTGGCCGCCGCGCCCGCCGCGCGCCTCGGGCAGGACGCCGACCCCGGCCTGGCCGGCGTCGCACTGCTGCGCCTCGCGCTGGCCGCCCCCGCCGACCGCCCCGGCCCGCTGCCGGTGGACGTCCGCCCGGGCGACGCGCTGCGCGCCGACGCCTTCCCCGGGGTGGCCGCCGACGCGGTGCTGTGCCGGCCGCCGTACAACGAACGCGACTGGGGCCACGACCAGTTGCAGTACGACAGCCGCTGGCCCGGCGGGGTGGTGCCGCCGCGCGGCGAGTCCGAACTGGCGTGGGTGCTGCACTGCCTGGCGCACACCCGCCCCGGCGGGACGGCCGTGCTGCTGCTGCCGCCCACCGTGGCGTCCCGCCGGGCCGGCCGCCGGGTGCGGGCCGAACTGGTCCGCTCGGGCGCGCTGCGCGCCGTGATCGCCCTGCCCGCCGGCGTCGCCCCGCCGTACGGGGTGCCGCTGCACGTGTGGGTGCTGCGCGGACCGGAGCCCGGCGACGACTTCCGGCACCTGCTGCTGCTGGACGCCGCCGCCGACGGCGGCCGGGAGCGGATCGACCGCGCCGCGCTCCGGAGCGACGTCCTGACGGCGTGGCAGGCGTTCGACCGGGCCGCCCGTACCGGCGGCCCGCTGCCGGCCGACCGGCCCGGCCGCTCCCGGGCGGTCCCCGCGCTCGACCTGCTGGACGACGAGACCGACCTCACCCCGGCCCGCCACCTGCCCGCGCTGCCCGCCGAGGCCGCCCCCGACGCGCTGACCGCCCTGCGCACCCGCCTGGCCGCCGAACTCGCCCGGCTCGCCGACCTGGACGCCGCGCTGCCCGCCCTCGCCGCCACCGGCGCGGCCGCGCCCCCGCAGGTCAGCATCGGCGAACTGGCCCGCTCCGGCGCCCTGGAGGTGCACTCCTCCGGCCAGGGCGCCCCCGCCCGCCCCGGCGGCCGCACCCCGCTGCTCACCGACCAGGACCTGCAGTCCGCCGCCCCGCCGAGCGCCGCCACGGACGCGGAAGGTGTGGTGACGGTTTGTCACGGTGACGTACTGGTACCGGCATTGGGTGGTGACGGCGCCCAGGCGGTGCACCCCGGCAGCCCGTACGCGGACGCCGCGCTCGGGGCCCGGCTGCACCTGCTGCGGCCCGACCCGGCCCTGCTCGACCCGGACTTCCTGGCCGGACAGCTGCGCGCCACCGGCGCCGGCCGCCGGGCCAGCAGCTACGCCTCCACCACCAGCCGGCTGGACATCCGACGGGTCGAGGTGCCGCGCGTCCCCGTCGAGCAACAGCGGGCGCTGGGCGCGGCGTTCCGCCGAATCGCCGAGTACGAGGCGGCCCTGACCCGCGCCACCGCCGAGGCCCGCACCCTGACCCGGGCACTCACCGACGTCCTCGCCGCAGGAGCGGCGAAGCCCCGTCCTTGACCGGCCGTCAGTCGTGGCACGGCAACTCGGTGGAGGTAGCGTGTGCGCAGCACTTTCGCACTTTCCCGCTGTCGCCGAGGAGTGTCCATGCCCGCCCGTGCCGTCTCCGGCCCGCCCCGGATCTGGGTGACGCTGCTGTGCGCCGCGGTGCCGGTGCTGACCCTCGGGATGCTCGGCATGGTGCCCTCGCTGGTGCTGGCGGTCGGGCGGCGGCGCCGGGCCGACCTCGTCGGTGCGGTCGTCATCGGGCTGATGCAGTTGGGGCTGTACGTGGCCGCCGGGCTGACCCCGTCGGGCGAGAAGATCAACAACCTGGTGGGTGTGCTGCTGCTGCTCCCGCTGTTCCTCGGTACGCCGGTGCACTACCTGGTGATGAACCAGCGCCGGTTCTGGCCGGTGGCCGACGCCCCGGCGCCGTACCCGGCCTACCAGCCGTACCCGGCGTCGGCCCCGACGTACCCGGCCGCCGGCCCGTACGCCGACCACCCGTACGCCGACCACCCGCAGGCCGTCACCCGGCCGGTGCCGCCCGCCGTGCCGCCGGCCGGTGCGGCCGGTGCGACCGGTGCGACCGGGGCCGCGGAGCTGCGCGAGCTCGGTGAGTTGTTGCGCCGTCAGGCCGGGGACGGGCAGTCGTGAGTCGCACCGTCGGCGGGCGGTACCTGCTCGACGAGAAGATCGGGCACGGCGGGATGGGGCAGGTCTGGGCCGCCCGGGACCAGCAGTTGGGCCGGTCGGTCGCGGTCAAGCTGCTGCGCACCGACGCGGTGCCGTACCCGGCCGGTCGCGGCGACAGCCAGGGCGATCTGCTGCGGCAGCGATTCCTGCGCGAGTGCCGGATCGGCGCGTCCCTCGACCACCCCGGGCTGGTCACCGTGTACGACGCGGGCGCCGACGGGGACGAGCTCTACCTGGTGATGCAGCGGGTGCCCGGGCTGAGCCTGGCCGACCTGATCGCCGAGGAGGGCCCGTTCACCGTCGAGCGGGCCGTCGCCGTGGCCGGGCAGCTGTGCGCCGCGCTGGCCGCCGTGCACGGGGCGCGGGTGGTCCACCGGGACCTCAAGCCGAGCAATGTGATGGTCCGTCCGGACGGGCGGGTGGTGCTGCTCGACCTCGGCATCGCCGCCGCCATCGACCCCGCCGCCACCCGCCTCACCCTCACCGGCAGCCCGATCGGCAGCCCCGCCTACATGGCCCCCGAACAGGCCATGGCCACCGACACCGACCGCCGCAGCGACCTGTACGCGCTCGGCTGCATGCTGCACGAGATGCTGGCCGGCGGCCCCCCGTTCCCCGCGCCCACCGCGCTCGGCGTGCTGCGCCGCCAGGTCGACGACCCGCCGCAGCCGCTGCGTGCGTTGCGCGCGGAAGTCCCGCCCGTGCTGGAGGAGTTGGTGCTGCGGCTGCTCGCCAAGCAGCCCGACCGGCGGCCCGCGGACGCGGCCGAGGTGCACGCCCTGCTGCTGCCGCTGCTGCCCGTTCCGGCGGGCCGGCCGCGCACCCTGCTGCCGGTCGTCCCCGACCCGGCGGACCCGTACCGCTACCCCCACCACCCCGGGCCCGTCGGCGGGGCCGTCCTGCCACCGCCGCCGCCCGTGCCCGCGGCCCCGCCGGTGGTCCCGCCGCCGGCCGCGCGGCCCGGGCAGGAGACGCTGGCGGGGGCCTGCGCCCGGCTCTCCGACCTGGTCGCGGCCGGCCGGCACACCGAGGTGCTCGACCTGTCCGCCCGGCTGCTGCCCCGGGCCGTCGCCGAACAGGGCGAGGCCGCGCCGCTGGTGCACACCGTGCGCGCCATCCGGGCCCGCACCCTGCTCGCCGAGCGCCACTGGGGCGAGGCGCTGCCCGAACTGCGCCTGCTGGCCGCCGCCGCGGCCGCCGAACGCGGCCCGCACGACCCGGCCGCCCTCGACCACCGCCGGCACGCCGCCCGCTGCCTGGAACAGCTCGGCCTCGCCCACGACGCCCTCGCCGAGTACCGGGCCGTCCTCGCGGCCCTCCCGCCCGGCTCCCCGCACGCCCCCGAGCTGCGCGAACGCATCGGCCTCCAGCTCGCCGCCACCGGCCACGCCGAGACCGGCTGGCAGACCCTGCTGGAACTCCTGCTGGAGACCGAACGCCGCCACGGCCCCCACCACCCCGACGTCCGCCGGCTGCGCACCCACCTGGAACAGCTCGGCGCCCACCGCACCACCACCAACCCGTACGCGACCTGACGGTCGATCGGAAGCGGGGTCGGGCCGCCGGCGCGGTCGATCCCGGACGGGCCACCGTGCGCGCGGGGTCTGGCACCCGGGGGCGGGGCTCCCTATTGTTCGTCCCAGCCACGAACGCGACGCACCACCGGAACGCGCTCCATCGACCAGGAGGCCCCAGTGACCCGCACCAGCACCGTCCGACGACTGCGCGCCGCCCTCGGCGTGGCGATCGCCGCCGCCGCGCTCTCCGCCTGCGGCGGGGCGCCGGCGCACCAGGGCTCCGCCGCCGTGGTCGGCGACGAGCGGATCACCATCGCGCAGGTGCAGGCGAGGCTGTCGGCGGTCCGCGAGGTCGGCGGTGCGCAGGCCGGCGCCCCGGCGGCGAACGAGCAGCCCGGGCTGGTCCGGCACGCGGTCAACGACCTGATCCTCGACAAGGTCATCGGCCGGGCCCTGACGGAACGTCGGCTGACGGTCGACGCGAGCGAGATCGGCGCCGCCAGGGCCGCGGACAGCCGCACCGTGGGCGGTGACGCCAAGCTGGCCGAGCTGCTGCGGGTCAAGCAGGGCGTGCCGGCCGGCGGGATCGACGACTTCTACCGCCAGCAGCTCGGCCTCGCCAAGCTGGCCGGCGGCCAGGACCCGACCGGCCCCGCCGGCGACGCCACGATCCGCAAGGCCCTGGTGGACGCGGGCACCGCCCTGCACATCCAGGTCAACCCGCGCTACGGCACGTGGGACGCCGCCCGGATCGGGCTCACCGACACCACCGACAACTGGCTGCCGATGAACGTCCGCCCGCTCTGACCGGACGGTCCGGTCCCGCCCAGGCCCTGTCCGCCCGGCAAGATCGGCCGAACAGGGCCTAGTACAGCCCCGGCTGGCACAGCGGCAGCTCGCAGCTGCCGCCCCAGGAGGTGTCACCGGACGGAGTCGCGCCGTCGGCCCGCACCATCGCCGACGGCGCGGACTGCGTCGCCGCGACCACCGCCGGGGCCGCGCCGGCCAGGGCGAGCAGCAGACCGGCGAACGCGGCGGTGCGGGCGAAGCGCTTCATGGCAGGTCCTCCTGGGGACGGTGAAGAACGGATCTTGGTGCCCGGTTCCCGGTCCGGGGGCCGGCGCCTGGAACTAGCATGGCGAGCGCGGGGTGCCCGAACCATCGTGCAGCCACCTCACCAACTGCTCTGGCAGCAAGATGACCGGGGGACGAAAATGGACCTGTTGGCCCAAACGCCGTGCGCCGGAACCGAGTTCGTACCCGATCCGGCCGACGCCGCGGCCTACGCCTGGGTGCTGGAGCACGGCCGCCTCGACCCCGCCGCACTGGCCGGGCACTTCACCCGCCAGGGGCTCGACCCGGCCACCGCCGGCGACGCCCTGGACCGGCTGACCGCCTGGCAGCTGCTCCAGCCCGACCCGTCCGACCCCGGACGCTGGCGGGCCATGCCCCCGCAGACCGCGATCACCGCCCTCGCCGCCCCCGTCGAGGCCGCGATCCAGCGCAGCCGCGCCGAACTCGCCGAACGCCAGGCCCGGGTGGCCGGCTTCCTGCCCTTCCACCAGGCCGTCCGGGACTCCGGCGGCGCCGGCGAGATCGAGGTGATCGCCGACCTGCTGAATGTCCGCGCCGCACTCGACCGGGCCTCCGCCGAATGCCGCAGCGAAGTCATCACCAGCCAGCCCGGCGGCGGCTCCCGGGTGCCCGACGCGATGGAGGAGGCGCTGCGCCGCGACCGCGCCCTGCTCGGCCGCGGCGTCCGGATGCGCACCCTGTACCACCACACCGCGCGCTTCAACGGCCCCAGCCAGGCCTACGTGGAAGCCGCGACCGCCCTCGGCGCCGAGTACCGCACGGCGCACGAGCTGTTCGGCCAGCTCATCGTCTTCGACCGCGAACTCGCTTTCCTGCCGCTCAGCGACGGCACCTGGGGCGCGCTGGTGGTCCGACAGGAGGCGATGCTCGCCTACCTCTGCGACATCTTCGAGCAGGCCTGGTCGCTCGCCCGCCCGTTCGCCGCCGCCGCCGAGGACGGCCTCGAACAGGTCTCCCAGGAACTCGACCGCACCATCGTGCGGATGCTCGCCGCCGGCCTCAAGGACGAGGCCATCGCCCGCCGTCTCGGCATGTCGCTGCGCACCGCGCGCCGCCACATCGCCGACATCATGGACGAGTTGGGCGCCGAGAGCCGCTTCCAGGCGGGCGTGGCCGCCGCGAAGGCCGGCCTGCTCGACGACTGACGTCGCCCGCCGCTCGCCGACCGCGTGTCACGTGGTCCCGTTACCGCCCGCCGGGGACCGGCAATCCGTGACTGTGCGTCAATCCGGCCGCCCCGCAGTATTGATCTCAGCGGGGCACACCGGGCCCCGCCGGGACAGCGGAGACGGAGGTGACGACATGCAGTGGGGACAGGACGAGAACCGTACGGCCGACCCGGAACGCGAGGTCGTCGCCTTCCTGAACCGCCGCCTCGGCACCGGCCCGGCACTCCTGTGGACCGACGACGTGTCGGGCGCGGCCCACTGGGCCGAGACCCTGCGTCACCACCTCGGCCGCCCCGTCGAACCCGCCCCGAGCCGGCCCGTCCGGCGGCTCACCGCAGCGGAGGACAGCAGCCTGCTGCTCTTCCAGCACCACGGCGGCAGTCGGGTCCGACCCGACGACACCGGAACCCGACAGGGCGTCCGGCTCCTCCCCGGCCACTGGCTGCTGCTGCCCCCGGGCTGCAGCTGCGACCTCCAGTGCCGCCCCGGCGCCGAACCCCTGGCCCTGCGGATCCCGACCGCCTGACCCCGCACCACCTGCGGCCGGGCCCAAACATGCCTCCGGTCGCCCATTTCCTCCCGATTCATCCCCCCTCTCTCCAAGGAGTTCTGTCATGGGTGTTCAGTCCACTGAGTCGGCTTCGAAGTTCGCTGCGCTGGCCCGTCATGCGGCGTTGTCGGTGGCGGTGGCCGCCGCCGTGGGTGGTGCGGTGTTCGCGCCGGCCGTGGCCCAGGCCGCGACCGCGCCGTCGGTGAGTGCCGGTCACGCCACCACGGACGGTTGCGGCGCCTGCTACCCCGACGTCATCTGAGCCAGCTCGTCATTCCTCGGTTCCCCCTCTCAACAAGGAGTTCTGTCATGGGTGTTCAGTCCACTGAGTCGGCTTCGAAGTTCGCTGCGCTGGCCCGTCAGGCGGCGTTGTCGGTGGCGGTGGCCGCCGCCGTGGGTGGTGCGGTGTTCGCGCCGGCCGTCGCTCAGGCCGCGACCGCGCCGTCGGTGAGTGCCGGTCACGCCACCACGGACGGCTGCGGCGCCTGCTACCCCGACGTCATCTGATCGACGCACCACGCCCGGGGTGCCGGCGGCCCTGCCGCCGCCGGCGCCCCGCGTCCGCCCCGACCCCGACTTCCCTGCCCCACCCGGACACCGGAGAGGAACACCGCCATGGACTGGCTGGAACGCTGCGTCGACGACCCCGAGACCTTCCTGCGCAAGCACTGGCGCCAGGGCCCGGTGGTGCTCCGCCCCGCCGATCCGCCCACCGAAGTGCTCACCGTGGAGAGCCTGTTCGACCTGATCGACGAGGGGACGCTGCGCGACCCGTACGCGGGGCTGTTCACCGTCGAGGGCACCGTGCCGCAGGAGGAGTACTGCCCGCCGCGGGTGATCGCCGGCCGGACGCTGGAGGGGTGTCTCGACCCGGAGCGGGTGCGGGCGCTGATCCGGGACCGCAACGCCACGCTGCAGCTGCGCTACCTCAACCACTGGCACCCGGCAGTGCGCGCGCTCACCGCCGGCCTGTCCGAGAGCCTGGGCCGGCTCACCGAGGCGTTCATGTTCTACTCGCAGCCCGGCCGGCACGGCCCGGTGCACCGCGACGAGGGCGACATCCTGGTCATCCAGCTCAGCGGCCACAAGCACTGGCAGGTGTACGGCGGGCCGACCGAGCCGAGCTGGCAGCCGGTCCGCGAGGACAACCCGGGCCCGTGCCTGCTGGACACCGTCGTCCACCCGGGCGAGGTGCTGTACGTGCCCAACGGCTACGCCCACACCGCCCGCGCCACCGAGGACGGCCCCTCGCTGCACCTGACGATCGCCCTGCGCGAGGCCTGCGCCGTCCACCTGCGCACCCAACTGCGCACCCTGCTCGCCGAGGGGCTCGAACTGCCGGCCCGCCCCCGCGACGAGGACGACCTGCTGGAGGCCGGTGCGCAGCTGCTCGACCACCTGCGCACCCGGATCGCCACCGCCGACCCCGCCGAGCTGGTGTCCGCCGCCCGCCGCGCCGCGTACAGCAGCCGACCCACCGCCTGAACCCGCCTGCCTGAACCCACCCTGCCTCGACCCGCCACCCGACCCCGCTGCCTGAGCCTCAGAGGAGACCCGACCATGACCGAGACCTGGCTGAGCCGCTTCGTCGCGGACGAGGAGCAGTTCCGCACCGAGCTGTGGCGCACCACCCCGGCCGTGCTGCGCCCTTCGCGCCCGCCGGTGGACGTGCTGCCCGCCGCCGAACTCGACCGACTGCTCGACCACGGCCTGCTGAAGGTGCCGTACCTGGGCCTGGTGCAGCGCGACGCCCACCTGCCCGTCGAGCGGTTCTGCCCGCCGCGAGTGGTGCTCGGCGAGGTGGTCGGGGGGTACGCCGACGGCGCGGCCGTGCGGGCGCTGATCCGGGACGAGCAGGCGACGCTGCTGCTGCGCTACGTCGACCAGTGGCACGACGGGGTGCGCGAGCTGGCCCGCGGCCTGGCCGCGGAGATCGGCCGACAGGTCGAGGCGTTCTGGTTCCACACCCCGCCCGGCACCCAGGGCCGCCCGGTGCACCGCGACGACGCGGACGTGCTGGTGGTGCAGATCTCCGGGGCCAAGCGCTGGTGGGTGCACGGCGGGCCGGCCGACGGCAACTGGGTGCCCGACCGGGAGGACGGCGACCCGGGCGAGGTGCTGCTGGAGACCGTCCTGCAGCCGGGCGAGGTGCTGTACGTGCCGCGCGGATTCGCGCACCGGGCCCGCGCCGAGGACGGCGCGCCGTCCACGCACCTGTCGCTGACCATCCGGGAGGCGGCCAGCGCCAACCTGTACACCGTCGCGCAGAGCCTGCTGGCCGACAGCCTCGCCCTGCCGGGCCGCCCGCTGGACGACGCCGCGCTCACCGATGCGGCCGCCGCGCTGATCGAGCACGCCACCGCGCTGCTGGCCGAGCTGACGCCCGCCGACCTGCTGGCCGTCACCCGCCAGATCATGCTGCAGCCCGCCGGGTGACCGGCCCCGCGCGGGAAAACCGCTCGGCCGCCCCGTCCGGCGTCGTTGTAGGTTCGGTGCCGTGGACACTCCGAAGCTGATCCTGCTCACCACCACCCACCGCGTCGCACCCGGCCTGCTCGGCTGGCCGGCCTGGGAGGCCCTCCGCTCGGCGCCCGTGGTGCTGGTCGGCGTCGCCGACCACCCGCAGCTGCCCGCGCTGCGCGCCGCCGGCGTCGAGCCCCGGCTGGTCGAACGGGGCACCGCCCCGGCGCTGGCCCGGCAGCTGCTCGCCGAGGCCCCCGCGGTGTGGCTGGAGAGCCCGGACGGCGACCCGGGGCTGACCGACGCGCTGGCCAGGATCGCGGTGGAGGAGGCCGGCGAGCACCCGGAGATCGAGGTGCTGCCGGGTTCGTACGACCTGCCGGGCGCCCGGCTGCTGGACCTGGTCTCGGTGATGGACCGCCTGCGCTCGCCCGGCGGCTGCCCCTGGGACGCCGAGCAGACCCACCGGAGCCTGGTGAAGTACCTGGTCGAGGAGGCGTTCGAACTGGTCGAGGCGATCGAGGAGGACGACCGGCCGACCCTCCGCGAGGAACTTGGGGACGTGCTGCTCCAGGTGTTCTTCCACTCCCGGATCGCCGAGGAGGACGCCGAGGACCCGTTCTCGATCGACGACGTGGCGGGCGACATCGTCGAGAAGCTGATGTACCGCCACCCGCACGTGTTCGGCGACGTCAGCGTCGAGGACTCCGCCGAGACGGAGGCCAACTGGGAGCAGCTGAAGGCCGCCGAGAAGCAGCGCGAATCGGTGCTGGACGGCGTGCCGGCCGGCCTGCCCGCGCTGGCCTACGCGGCGAAGCTGGTCTCCCGGGTGCGCCGTGCGCGGTTCACCGGGGTGCCGGACGCGCCGTACGAGCTGCCCGCCGAACTCACCGCCGAGTCGGCCGGCGACCTGCTGCTGGCGATCGCCCAGCGCGGCTACGACCACGGCGTGGACGTGGACGCGGCCCTGCGGGCCGCCGCCCGGCGCTACCGCCGGGCGGTGCGGACCGCGGAGGGCCTGCCCGAGACGGACTGACGGAGGTCAGCCGGCCAGCGGGACGTCAGTGACCGGGCGGCGCTGCGCCGGGACGACCTCGCCGATCGCCTCGCCGACCAGGGCCAGCACCTCGGCCAGCGGGTCGAGGTGGCCCGGCAGCTCGACGAGCTGGACGACCCGCTCGCCGTCCGGGCCGGCGACGGCGAACAGGTCGATCGGCCCGAGGTGCTTGGCGGCGGTGTCGACCAGCGCGGCGATGTCGGCGGGGCGGTGGACGTCACCGGAGACCCCGACCACGGGGCAGCCGGGACGGTCGAGTTCGGCCGCCAGGTCCTCCGCGACGCCGGGGCGGAGATCGGCGATGAGCAGGCCGGCGGCTCCGGCGGCGGAGAACCGGCGGGCCAGGTCGCCCCCCTCGCCCCCGTCGAGCACCGCGATGACGACCACTGCACCGGCTACTCGCATGGCCTGCTCCCCTTTCAGAGCGAAACCGGGGCGGTCCGCACGCCGCCCACTGTGCTTCATCGGAGGATCGTAGGCTCGCCCCGACGCTCCGCAACAGGGATTACCCGCCAGGTGACCAGACTCACGCGACGGCGGTTCCAGATACGGTCAAGACATGCCAGATCAGCCCCACGCCGCCCACCCGCAACTCTTCACCTGGGAGTTCGCGGCCGACCCGTATCCGGCGTACGCCTGGCTGCGGGAGCACTCCCCGGTGCACCGCACCACCCTGCCCAGCGGAGTGGAGGCGTGGCTGGTCACCCGGTACGCGGACGCCCGGCAGGCGCTGGCCGACTCCCGGCTCTCCAAGAACCCGGCGCACCACAGCGAGCAGGCGCACCGCACCGGCCGGGTGGGCATCCCGGGCGAGCGGCAGGCCGATCTGATGACCCACCTGCTGAACATCGACCCGCCGGACCACACCCGGCTGCGCCGCCTGGTGTCGAAGGCGTTCACGCCGCGCCGGGTCGCCGAGTTCGAACCGCGGGTGCAGCAGCTCACCGACCGGCTGATCGACTCCTTCGCGGAGCGCGGCGAGGCCGACCTGATCCACGAGTTCGCCTTCCCGCTGCCGATCTACGCGATCTGCGACCTGCTGGGCGTCCCCGCCGAGGACCAGGACGACCTGCGCGACTGGGCCGGCATGATGATCCGACACACGGGCGGCAAGCGCGGGGGAGTGGGCCGCGCGGTCAAGCAGATCCGCGGCTACCTGGCCGACCTGATCCACCGCAAGCGGGCCGACCTCGGCGACGACCTGATCTCCGGCCTGATCCGGGCCGGTGACCACGGCGAGCACCTGACCGAGAACGAGGCCGCGGCGATGGCCTTCATCCTGCTCTTCGCGGGGTTCGAAACCACTATCAACCTGGTCGGAAACGGACTTTTCGCCCTGCTTCGCAACCCCGGCCAGCGCACCCTGCTGCAGGATTCGCTGGCCCGCGGCGAGTCGGGCCTGCTGGAGACCGGCATCGAGGAACTGCTGCGCTACGACGGCCCGGTGGAGCTGGCGACCTGGCGGTTCGCCACCCGGCCGCTGACCATCGGCGGGGTGGACATCCCGGTGGGCGATCCGGTGCTGGTGGTGCTGGCCGCGGCGGACCGCGACCCGGCCCGGTTCTCCGACGAGAACACCCTGGACCTGGCCCGGGCGGACAATCCGCACCTCGGTTTCGGGCACGGGATCCACTACTGCATCGGCGCGCCGCTCGCCCGGCTCGAAGGGCAGCGCGCGATAGGCACACTGCTGACACGGCTGCCGGACCTCCAGCTCGCCGCCGATCCGGCCGAACTCCGTTGGCGGGGCGGGCTGATCATGCGCGGGCTGCGGGAGCTCCCGGTCTCCTTCACGCCCCGCTGACCCCGGTTTCGACCGCGGCCGACCTGCTCCCGCGCGGGATCGCCAACTGCCGTGCCAGGGGCGCGCGGTGCGCCCCCGGACGGGCGAATACGGACATACATGGACGGTTTGTGCACGAGATGTGAAGGTCCGTAATTTCGGCGTGATACCGGTGATATGAGCTTGTGATTGCTCATCAGCTCTGCTTACTCTCCGATCTGCCCGCAGCCGTGGGCCCCGAACGCGGCACGCCGAGTCCTGTCCACCGCGCCCTCGGGACACCGACCAGGAATTCGGACAGGAGCGGGGGACCCAGGTGTGATCGCCGTAGCAGTTCCGACGGCTTGGGGTGAAGCCGCCCCGGAGCGGACGCAGTCGCGTCCCCGCTCCCCGGCGGCCGGGCCAGCCTCCCGGTCCGAACCCGACAGCTCACCTCGCAGGCGTGCGGAGAGGAAGTCCCATGCTGTTCACCGGTTCCGGTCGTCACCGCCGTAGTACCAAGGCCGAGAAGGTCGTCGCCGCCGCAGGCGTGGCGTCCGTGGGTCTGGCCCTGCCCCTGCTGTCCGCCACCGGAGCGGCCGCCGCGCCCGCCGACACCTGGGACCGCGTCGCCCAGTGCGAGAGCGGCGGCAACTGGGCCATCAACACCGGCAACGGGTACTACGGCGGCCTGCAGTTCTCCTCCTCCACCTGGCGCGCCTACGGCGGCAGCGAGTACGCGTCCCGCGCCGACCAGGCCTCCCGCTCCCAGCAGATCGCGGTGGCCGAGCGGGTGCTCGCCTCCCAGGGCCCCGGCGCCTGGCCGGTCTGCTCGGGCAAGGCCGGCCTGACCAAGGGCGGCGGCAGCGGCTCCCAGGACACCGCCTCCCGCTCGCAGCAGCGCCCGGCCACGCCGCAGCAGCAGTCGGCCAAGACGACCAAGGCACCGAAGTCCCAGCAGCAGACCCCGAAGGCGCAGCAGCCGCAGCAGGGCTACAAGTCCCCGAAGCCGGCCACCACCTCGCAGGCCGCCGGGAAGTACACCGTGCAGAGCGGTGACACGCTGTCCGGGATCGCCGCCGCGCGGAACCTGTCCGGCGGCTGGGAGCAGCTGTTCCAGGCGAACCGCGACGTGATCGGCGGCAACCCCGACCTGATCGTCCCCGGGCAGGTCCTCTCGATGTGACGCCGCGGAGCGTCGGCCGGCCGGGCTGACGCTCCGTCCGTTCCGGGCGCGCGCCGAGCAGTTCGCGCCGCCCGGAGCGGCCGGGTGGCGGGCAAACAGGTGAACTACCAGTGAGTAGCCGGGCCACACGGTGAGACGGGGCCCGGCCGGGCGTGGCCGCAGGCATGTCTGCGGCTAGGCTCTGGGCGTAACGACCACACATCCGCTTCCGCTAGGAGATGCCTCGTGCCGTCCATTGATGTCGTCGTAGCCCGTGAGATCCTCGACTCCCGCGGCAACCCCACGGTCGAGGTCGAGGTCGGTCTCGACGACGGCAGCACCGGTCGCGCGGCTGTCCCGTCGGGCGCCTCCACCGGCGCCTTCGAGGCGCTGGAGCTCCGCGACGGCGACAAGAACCGCTACTTCGGCAAGGGCGTCGAGAAGGCCGTCCTCGCTGTCATCGAGCAGATCGGCCCGGAGCTGGTCGGCTACGACGCCACCGAGCAGCGCCTGATCGACCAGGCCATGCTCGACCTGGACGCCACCCCGGACAAGTCCTCGCTCGGCGCCAACGCCATCCTCGGCGTCTCGCTCGCCGTCGCGCACGCCGCGTCCGAGGCCAGCGACCTGCCGCTGTTCCGCTACCTGGGCGGCCCGAACGCCCACGTGCTGCCGGTCCCGATGATGAACATCCTCAACGGCGGCTCGCACGCGGACTCCAACGTCGACATCCAGGAGTTCATGATCGCCCCGATCGGCGCGGAGTCCTTCTCCGAGGCCGTCCGCTGGGGCGTCGAGGTCTACCACACCCTCAAGGGCGTGCTGAAGGAGCGCGGGCTCTCCACCGGCCTGGGCGACGAGGGCGGCTTCGCCCCGAACCTGGACTCCAACCGCGAGGCCCTCGACCTGATCACCGAGGCCATCAAGAAGGCCGGCTACACCCCGGGCAAGGACGTCGCGCTCGCCCTGGACGTCGCCGCCTCCGAGTTCTACAAGGACGGCGCCTACCAGTTCGAGGGCAAGGCCCTGTCGGCCGCCGAGCTGGTCGAGTACTACGCCGAGCTGGTCGCCGCCTACCCGCTGGTCTCCATCGAGGACCCGCTGGACGAGTCCGACTGGGACGGCTGGAAGGCCATCACCGACAAGCTGGGCGACAAGGTCCAGCTGGTCGGCGACGACCTGTTCGTCACCAACCCGGAGCGCCTGCGCCGGGGCATCGAGACCGGCACCGCCAACGCGCTGCTGGTGAAGGTCAACCAGATCGGCTCGCTCACCGAGACCCTGGACGCCGTCGAGCTGGCCCAGCGCAACGGCTACCGCTGCATGATGTCGCACCGCTCCGGCGAGACCGAGGACGTCACCATCGCGGACCTCGCCGTCGCCACCAACTGCGGCCAGATCAAGACCGGCGCCCCGGCCCGCTCCGAGCGCGTCGCCAAGTACAACCAGCTGCTGCGCATCGAGGAGATCCTCGACGACGCCGCGGAGTACGCGGGCCGCGGCGCGTTCCCGCGCTTCAAGGGCTGATCCGCCACTGAGCTCGATGTGACCGGTGCCCCGGCCTCCACCGCGTAGGGTGGGCCGGGGCACCGGCATGCGCAGGAGGGGCGACCAGATGGCCAAGTGGAGGATCCCCGGACTGGCGGCGCGCCCGCGCTTCACCAGCCGGGCCACCGTGCTGGTGCTCGTGCTGTGCTCACTGGTGGCGATACTCGTCTACCCCGCCCGGCAGTACATCGCCCAGCGGGGCGAGATCGCCGATCAGCGGGCCAAGGCCGAGCACGCCCACCAGCAGGTCGACGAGCTGCGCCGGGCCAGGGCCCGCTGGCAGGACCCGGAGTACGTCAAGGCACAGGCCCGGGAACGGCTGCACTACGCGCTGCCGGGCGAGATCCCGTTCGTCTCGGTCGCCCCGCCGCCCGCGCCGGGCGACAAGCAGTCCGCCTCGGACGCCACCGGACACCCGAAGGCCGCCCGCCCCTGGTACTCCTCCTTCTGGGACTCGGTGGACGCCGCCGACACCGCACTCGCCGCACCGCCCGCCGTCCCCTGACGGCCCTGACGCCACGTCACCCCACCCGCCCCCATCCGACGAACAGACTGCTGATGAGCAACCAGAACCCTCCTGTCTCCGACCACGACGTCGCGGCCATCGCCGCCCAGCTCGGCCGGGTGCCGCGCGGGCTGCGCGCCGTCGCCCACCGCTGCCCGTGCGGCAACCCGGACGTGGTGGAGACCGCGCCCCGGCTGCCCGACGGCACGCCGTTCCCGACGCTCTACTACCTGACCTGTCCCAAGGCCGCCTCGCTGATCGGCACCCTGGAGGCGGACGGCGTGATGAAGGAGCAGAGCGCCCGGCTCGCCGAGGACCCGGAACTCGCCGCCGCCTACCGGGCCGCGCACGAGGACTACATCGCCCGCCGGGACGCCATCGAGGTGCTGGAGGGCTTCCCCAGCGCCGGCGGCATGCCCGACCGGGTCAAGTGCCTGCACGTGCTGGTCGGCCACTCGCTGGCGGCCGGCGAGGGCGTCAACCCGCTCGGCGACGAGGCGATCGGCATGCTGGAGGACTGGTGGGCCAAGGGCCCGTGCGTCAGCCCCGCCGAGGTCGAGGCCGCCGGTGAGCGGGTCGTCCGCAACCGTGCCAAGGCCGAGGACCACGCCGCGGTGATCGCCGCCAAGGAGGCGCTGACCGCCGAGCGGGCCGCCGCCCGCAAGGCCGCCGAGGACGCCGAGGACACCGTGGAGGGTGACGAGTCGTGAGCAGCACCCGGGTCGCCGCGATCGACTGCGGCACCAACTCGATCCGCCTGCTGATCGCCGACCTGGACCCGGAGACCGGGGAGATCGTCGACCTGGACCGGCGGATGCTGATCGTCCGGCTCGGCCAGGGCGTCGACCGGACCGGCCGGCTGCACCCCGAGGCGCTGGACCGCACCTTCGCGGCCTGCCGCGAGTACGCGGAGGTCATCGCCGCGCACGGGGTCGGCCCGGAGCGGATCCGGATGGTCGCCACCTCGGCCTCCCGGGACGCCGAGAACGCCGCCGAGTTCACCGCGGGCGTCAAGGAGATCCTCGGCATCACCCCGAGCGTGGTCAGCGGCGAGGAGGAGGCCCGGCTCTCCTTCACCGGCGCCACCCGCGAGCTGCTCGGTGGCCCGCACCGCCCGCCGTACCTGGTGTTCGACCTGGGCGGCGGCTCCACCGAGTTCGTGCTCGGCGAGCAGGACGTCCGGGCCGCGCACTCGATGGACATCGGCTGCGTGCGGATGACGGAGCGCCACTTCGCGGGCGGGCACCCCACCGAGGAGCAGATCGCCGCCGCCCGGGCCGACATCCGGGCCGCGCTGGACGCCGTCGCCGAGAGCGTCCCGCTGACCGGGGACGCCACCCTGGTCGGCCTGGCCGGCACCGTCACCACGGTCGCCGGGATCGCCCTGGAGCTGCCCGGCTACGACTCCGAGCGGATCCACCACGCGGTGCTGACCGTGCAGCAGGTGCGGGAGACCGCCGAGTGGCTGCTGCACTCCTCGCACGCCGAGCGGGCCGCCGTCCCCGTGATGCACCCCGGCCGGGTCGACGTGATCGCGGCCGGCGCCCTGGTCCTGCTGGAGATCATGGAGCGCACCGGCGCCGCCGAACTGCTGGTCTCCGAGCACGACATCCTCGACGGCATCGCCTGGTCGATCGCCTGACCCGGCCGCGCCGGGAGGCCCCGAGCGGGCCTCCCGGCGTGTCGCGGCAACAAGCTTCGTGAATTTCTTCACATGGCGATCGGGCCTTTCGGCCCAGCGCGGTGATCGGTTCGTCCGATATGTGGGACCGAAGGCGTCCGGGGCGGGTGGTTCATGGGATCGCAGGCCACCCGTCGTTCACGCCGAAGAAATCGAAAGTGCACCCGGGAACCCGTACGGCGCAAGGATCGTTGCTGCTCAGCGAGGCACTGGGTGCCGCGCTGGTCGCGGCGGGCGGTCGGCGGGGGCCGGCGGGAGCCGACGGGCCGAAAGTGCGGGCGCGCAGTGTAGCAGCCGGTGTCCAGAAGCTTGTGATGGGCCTCACGAACGGCCCATCAGGCGGGGGTGGATACTTTCGGATATGAGCACCACGGAGCGTCCTCGCATCCTCATTGTCGGCGGTGGTTACGTCGGCCTGTATGCCGCGATGCGCATCCTCAAGAAGATGCGCTACGGCGAAGCGACCGTCACGGTCGTCGACCCGCGGTCGTACATGACGTACCTGCCCTTCCTCCCGGAGGCGGCCGGCGGCAACGTCGCCCCCCGCAACCTCGTCGCGCCCCTGCGCAGCGCCCTGAAGAAGGCGGAGGTGCTCACCGGTCACGTGACCGAGGTGGACCACGCCCGCAAGGTCGCCACCATCCAGCCCGCGGCCGGCGAGTCCTACGAACTGCCCTTCGAGTACCTGGTCGTGGCGACCGGCTCGGTCTCCCGCACCTTCCCGATCCCGGGCCTGGCGGAGCACGGCATCGGCATGAAGACGGTGGAAGAGGCGATCAGCCTCCGCAACCACGTCATGGCGCAGCTGGACAAGGCCGAGTCGACCACCGACGAGGACGTCCGCCGCAAGGCGCTGACCTTCGTCGTCATCGGCGGCGGCTTCGCCGGCATCGAGACGGTCGCCGAGATCGAGGACATGGCGCGCGACGCCGCCAAGATCTACAAGACCGTCAGCCGTGACGACATGCGCTTCGTCGTGGTGGAGGCGGCCAACCGCATCCTCCCCGAGATGGGCCCCGACCTGGGTCTGTGGACCAAGGGCCGCCTGGAGGAGCGCAACATCGAGGTCTACATCGAGACCTCGATGGACTCCTGCGTCGACCAGCACGTGGTGCTGAAGAACGGCATGGAGTTCGACGCCTCCACCATCGTGTGGACCGCCGGCGTGAAGCCGAACCCGGTCGTCAACCGCTTCGGTCTGCCGCTCGGCCCGCGCGGCCACGTCGACACCAAGCCGACCCTGCAGGTCCAGGGCTTCGACTACGTGTGGGCGGCCGGCGACAACGCCCAGGTCCCCGACCTGGCCGCCGGTGAGGGCGCCTGGTGCCCGCCGAACGCGCAGCACGCGGTCCGTCAGGCCGCCGTCCTCGGCGACAACGTGGTGGCCGGCATGCGCGGCTTCCCGCAGGCCGAGTACAAGCACAAGAACCTCGGTGCGGTGGCCGGCCTCGGCCTGCACAAGGGTGTGGCGATCCTGTTCGGCAAGGTCAAGCTCAAGGGCCGCCTCGCCTGGTACTTCCACCGCGCCTACCACGGTGCGATGGTCCCCACCATGAACCGCAAGATCCGGGTCTTCACCGACTGGACGCTGGCGATGTTCCTCAAGCGCGAGACCGTCGGCCTCTCCGAGATGGAGAAGCCGTTCGACGCCTTCCAGGAGGCGACCGCTCCGCCGAAGCCGGCCGCCGCGGCCGAGCCGAAGAAGGAACTCGCCTCTAGCAAGTAGGCGACCAGACCCGCCAGTTCGGGTTACGAGTCGGAGGCCCTCCGCCCGGCAACGCCGCCGGACCACGTCCTCCGTGGTGCTCAGCCGGCCCTGCTGCCGGGCGGAGTACAGCAATCGGTTGACCAAGGCCCCCACCCCTGCCGGATGGGGGCCTTCGGGCTTCTCCGGGCCGCCGTCAGGCCTGGTCGGCGGGCGCGGTGCGGTCGCTCAGGCGTTCGTGGCGCTGACGGGCGGCCTGCGGGGTGCCGAGGCCGAGGCCGAACGCGATCTCCTGCCAGGTCATCCCGCGGCCGCGGGCCATGGTGAGCAACCCGGCCTCCAGCTCGTCGAGTTCGGCCCGGACCAGGGGGAGCAGGGTGAGGGCGGCCGTCACGTCGGCGCGGTCCACCTCCGGTTCGCCGTCCTCGGCGAGGGCGGCGCCGCTGAGCAGGAAGGCGACCAGCCGGACCGCCTCGTGCGGGGCGAGCATCGCCGGGTTGGTCTGGCGGCGGCGCTGTTCGTCGGTGGTGGCGTGCCGCTCGGCGATCCGGAACAGCGAGGTCCAGACGCGCTCGGTGCGCGCGGTCTCGGGGTGCGGGGGAGCGAACGGGTCGGTGTCGGTCATGGCAGCAGCATGCGGCGGTGAACGGGACGACGTCAACCCTTTGTTGTGAACGAAGTGTTCATTCGCAGGGTGCGGAGCCGCCTCGCGCGGGTGCGCTCCGGGGCTACGCAAAGCGAGGGAACGGCCGCGTAAGTGACGGTGCGTCACGCCGCCCGGGACGCCGGGCGGGCCGGCCGACCGGTAGTCGGCCCATCACCGCAGGTCACGGCATATATGCATGCTGGTGCCCAGAGCCGGACTCGAACCGGAGGCCGCACCCCATCTGACCTGCGGCGATGCGATGGCCAGCGCGAAAGCTCCCGAATCTCCCCGAATCAGCCCGGATCAGCCCGCCCAAACGGGCCCCTATGTTCCCGCGGGAACATTGCGGGAACATCCCCCTCGGGCCTGGGGTGTTGCATTGCCAGGACCTAAACAGCAGCTTTTCGGTTGCACGCTCAGGGGAATGGCTGAAAGTCGCTGGTCGCGGTGCGGTCTGTCGGGCCGTCTCCGCTCGCCCTTCAACTCTGCCGCCGATCCGGCCTTTCTGCCCTAGATGATTGATGCCAAGGGCTCGCTGGCGTGCATGAAATGACGCGAGGGAGTCCAAAGGTCGGTTGTGACGCC
>NZ_BMRI01000010.1:238092-253152 GCF_014648555.1 Kitasatospora griseola | reverse complement strand
TCAGATGTTTTCCGCTCCGTTTTCCGGAGTTTCATTCATTCCGACTTGCTTTTGCCTTTCGGCGCTCCCGAACTCTAGCAGAGTTATTCGTTCCGCATTTCCGCCCGAAGTTTCGAGACGGTGCGCGACTAATCGCTCAGCAAGGTTTGGGGGGCCGCCTCCCGGTCACGTCCGGTTCAGGCGACTCGGACTACGTTAGGACACCGGGGCGGGCGAGTCAAACATCGAGGGGCCGGATCTGGCTGGATCCGGCCCCTCGATCTGGCTGCCGCAGGTCAACTGCAGTGTGTTTCAAGCCATCCGGCCACTGGTGGTGGCCGGCGAAAACCTGTTGCGCAGCGCTCAGGCGCCGGCGAGTTCGACCGCGGCCAGGTTGCGCTTTCCGCGGCGGAGGACCAGCCAGCGGCCGTGCAGCAGGTCGTCGGAGGTGGCGACGGCCTCCTCGTCGGTGACCTTGGCGTTGTTGAGGTAGGCGCCGCCTTCCTTGATGGTGCGGCGGGCGCCGGAGCGGCTGGGGGCCAGGCCGGATTCGACCAGGAGGTCGACGAGCTGGCCGAGTTCGGCGACGGTGGCCTTGGGGACCTCGGCGAGGGCCGCGGCCAGGGTGTCGGGTTCGAGGTCGGCGAGGTCGCCCTGGCCGAACAGGGCCTTGGAGGCCGCGACGGCGCGCTCGTACTGCTCGGCGCCGTGGACGAGGGTGGTGAGTTCCTCGGCGAGAGCGCGCTGGGCGAGGCGGGCGGCCGGGCGTTCGGCGGTGTCGCGCTCCAGCTGCTCGATCTCCTCGCGGGTGCGGAAGGAGAAGATGCGCAGGAACTTGGCGACGTCCCGGTCGTCCGCGTTCAGCCAGAACTGGTAGAAGGCGTAGGGGGTGGTGAGTTCGGGGTCGAGCCAGACGGTGCCGGACTCGGTCTTGCCGAACTTGGTGCCGTCCGCCTTGGTGATCAGCGGGGTGGCGAGGGCGTGCACGGAGCGGCTCTCGGCCTTGCGGATCAGGTCGGTGCCGGCGGTGAGGTTGCCCCACTGGTCGCTGCCGCCGGTCTGCAGGGTGCAGCCGTAGCGGCGGTTCAGCTCCAGGTAGTCCATGCCCTGCAGGATCTGGTAGCTGAACTCGGTGTAGCTGATGCCCGCGTCGGAGTTGAGCCGACGGGCCACCGCCTCCTTGGCGATCATGTTGTTGACCCGGAAGTACTTGCCGACGTCGCGCAGCAGGCTGATCGCCGACATGCCGGACGTCCAGTCCAGGTTGTTGACCATGCGGGCCGCGTAGGGGCCCTCGAAGTCGAGGAAGCGGGCCACCTGGCCGCGCAGGCGCTCGACCCAGGCAGCCACCGTCTCGGGGGCGTTGAGGACGCGCTCGGCGGTGGGCTTGGGGTCGCCGATCAGGCCGGTGGCTCCGCCGACCAGACCGAGCGGGAGGTTTCCGGCCTGCTGGATGCGGCGCATGGTCAGGATCTGGACCAGGTTGCCGAGGTGCAGGCTGGGCGCGGTCGGATCGAAGCCGCAATAGAACGTGACCGGGCCGTCCGCGAACGCCTTGCGCAGTGCGTCCTCGTCAGTGGACAGGGCGATCAGCCCGCGCCACTGGAGCTCGTCGACGATGTCGGTCACGGTCCCGCGTCTCCTTCGGTCGTGGGTCCGGCGCGGTCGGGCCCGGTGGGCTCGCGCCGGACGGTTCCAGCGGGGTAGAGCCTACGCGGTCGCGGCCTGCGGGTTCGGGGACAGGTCGGTGGGTGGGACGGAAATTCCGTTGTTCGAGGCGGGACGGACCTTCACAGTGGGTGCCACCGCCGACCGGCGGAGCGAGCACCGGAGGTGGCCCGTCATGCGCAACACCCTTGTCCTGAACGCGAGCTACGAACCACTGACCACGGTGCCGCTGCGCCGTGCGGTGGTGCTGGTCCTGCAGGACAAGGCGGTGGTCGAGCAGGCGCATCCACTGCGGGTGGTGCGCGGTTCGGGGGTGCAGGTGCCGGTGCCGCGGGTGATCAGGCTGACCAGGTACGTGCGGGTGCCGTTCCGACAACGGGCTCCGTGGTCGCGGCGGGGTGTGCTGGCGCGGGACCAGCACCGGTGCGCGTACTGCGGTCGGCGGGCCACCACCGTGGACCACCTGGTGCCGCGGTCGCGCGGTGGTGCGGACAGCTGGCTGAACACCGTGGCGGCCTGCGCGGAGGACAACCAGTACAAGGCGGACCGGACGCCGGAACAGGCCGGGATGCGGCTGCTGCAGCGTCCGTTCGAACCGACGCCGGAGGCGACGTTGATGCTCGCGCTCGGGCTGCGGGCGGGTGAGCTCGGAGAGCTCGCCGCCTGGCTGCCTGCGGGCGCGTGAAAGGCCGACGGGCCCGACCTGATCAGGGGACAGGTCGGGCCCGTCGTCGTACGGACGGGGGCCGGCGGGTCAGCTCTTGCTGGTGAACCCGGTGGCGATGCCGAAGTTGGTGGCGACCTCGGGGACGGCGACCACGTGTCCGGCGGTGGTGAAGACCCGGCCGGCGGAGAGCAGCGAGCCGGTGCCCTGCGGGAAGGCGCCGCCCTGGGTCTCCTGCCCGCCGGCCAGCGCGAAGCGGCTGAGGTGGGCGGGCTGGTCGGCGCGTTCGTCGACGACAACCAGCAGGCCGCTGCTGTCGACGCCGGCGGGGCGCGCCCGGCCCTTCTCGGCGATGGGGGTGCGCCACTGCGGCTTGCCGGTGCCCAGGTCGTAGGCGGCGATCGCGGTGGGGCTGCCGCCGCCGTCGGGGACGACCGCGGCGAGCATGGTGGTGCCCTGGAAGTGGACGCCGGGGACGGCGGCGAAGCTGCCGCGGGCGACGTCCAGGCGGCCGCCGCCCTCGACGGCGAGCGGGATCTCGACGCCGGGGTCGCCGTTGGCGCCCCAGGCGAAGACCCGGTCGTCGGCGGGCCGGCTGCCGGTGGTGAGGACGACGGCGGGCTCGGCGGAGAGCACTGTGACGGTCGTCGGCTGGTTGTTGAGGCCGCGCCAGTACTTGACCTTGCCGTCGGACACGTTCAGCGCGACGGCCTGCGGGCCCGGAGTGGAGTCGGCGCAGTTGCTGTGCAGCAGGACGGTGGTGGGGCCGGAGCTGCCGGAGAGGGTGCAGTACTTGCCCTGGCCGGTGTACTGCCAGGCCTCGGCGCCGTCGTTGGCGGCCCAGGCGGCGGCCTTGTCGTCGCCGACCGCGATCACCTTGTCGTCGGTGACGGCGACGTGGGCGGCGTACTTCCCCTTGGTGTCGGACAGCGTCTTCGACCAGGTGATCTTTCCGGCCTTGGTGTCGACGGCGACGGCGGTGCTGCACGGGCCGTTCGGGTCGGCGGCGGGCCGGTAGACCACGGCGCCGATGCCGCCGGAGTTGACGCTCGGGGACAGTCCGCAGGGGACGGCGCCGTCGGCGGGCGGGGCGAGCGTCCAGCCGGGCTTGCCGTCGGCGAGGCTGTAGGCGTGCACGCCGGTGGCGTCGGCGCGGACGACCGCGTCGGCGAGCAGCCAGCTGCCGACCAGGGTGTCGTCAGCGCCCTGGGCTCCGGCGGCGGCGGTCCAGGCCTTGGTGTGGGCGACCGCGATGTTCTGGGGGACGCCCTGGGCGCCCTTGTCGGCGGCCGGCTTTCCGCCGTCGCTGTCGGAGGTGGCCAGCACGGCGGCGGTGCCCAGCACGGCGAGTGCGGCGACGCCGGCGCCTATCCGGATGGCGAGGCCGCGCTTGCTGGGCGCGCCGGGCCCGGAGGTGATGGCGGCTCGGGCCCGGGCGGCGAGGCCGCCGGCCGCCGGCCGGTCGTCCGCCGACGTGTCGTCATCGGCGGTGCGGGTGACGGGAGTTGAGGTGCCGTCGGCACCGGGCGCGAACGGGTCGGCGGCGCTGGTCTGCGGGTAGCCGGTCGCGGTGACCGGGCTCGCCCCGGCGGCGGGCTGCTCGAACGCGCCCGGCGTCGGCGGCTTCTCCGGCTGCGCGAACGGGTCGGCGGGGGCGTACAGCTGCTGGGCGGCAGGGTCGGCGTACGCGTCGGGCTGCGGGTAGCCGCCGTAGGCCTGCTGCTGGTCGGCGTAGAGCTGCTGCTGACCGTAGGTCTGCTGGTCGACCCAGCCCTCCGGGTAGCCCTGCTGCTGACCGTACGCCTGGGCGTAGTCCTGCTGCTGGTAGGGCTGGTCGGGGCGGCCGTAGAGCTGCTGCTGGGCGGCCGGGTCCACCTGCCCCCCGGGCTGCGGGTAGCCGCCGTAGGCCTGCTGCTGCTCGGCGTAGGCCTGCTGCTCACCGTGGACCGGCTGCTGCCCGTACGTCTGCTGCTCGCCGTAGGACGGCTGCGGCTGGGGGTACCAGGGCTGCTGCTGGTCGTACCCGGGGGTCGTGGAGGGTTCCTGAGCCATGCGTTCCGTCCGTCCCGACTGCGGTCTGGCAAGCAGCCAGCATCTCACGCTTCGTGGGCGGGTTTTGGCCGGGGCGCGGGGGGGGTGGGTCAGGAGGCGGTGTCGAGGGCCTGGTCGATCAGGTGGGCGAGGGTGAAGTCGAGGCCGGTCAGGCCGCCCGCGCTGTGGGTGCTGAGGACGAAGGTGAGGGTGCGCCAGCGGATGTCGATGTCGGGGTGGTGGTCGAGGGCTTCGGCCTGTTCGGCGACGGCGTCGACGACCTTGATCGCGGTGGGGAAGCTCGCGGTCTCGGCGGTGCGGGTGAGGGCCTCGCCGGTGCGGGTCCAGTGCGGGAGGTCGGCGAGGGCGGCGGTGATCTGGTCCTCGGTGAGGCGGGTGCGGCTCATGGCGTTCTCCGTCCGGGTGGTGCGGCGGCTGTCGGGCCGAGCCTACGACGGGTCAGAGGAACAGCAGCTTGGTGACGGCGGCGAGTCCGACCACGACGATCAGGGTGCGCAGGGCGATCGGCGGGAGACGGCGGCCGACCTTGGCGCCGAGCAGGCCGCCGAGGGTGGAGCCGACGGCGATCAGGGCGGCGGCGGTCCAGTCGACGGTGGAGGTGAAGACGAAGAAGACCGCGGCGACGCCGTTGACGATCAGCGCGAGGACGTTCTTGATGCCGTTGATCGTCTGCAGGCTGTCGGGGAGCAGCATGCCCATCAGGGCGAGCAGCAGGACGCCCTGGGCGGCGCCGAAGTAGCCGCCGTAGACGCCGGTGAGGGCGATCAGCAGGAGCAGCAGCGGGCCGCCGTCGGTGGCGGGCGGCAGGGTGCCGGCGGCGCGGCGGGCGGCCATCGCGCGGGCGACCCGGGGTTGCAGGACGACCAGGACCAGCGCGGTGAGGATGAGGACGGGCACCACGGCGTCGAACGCGCCGGGGAGCACGATCAGCAGGGCGGCGCCGACGAGTCCGCCGGTCAGTGAGGCGGTGCCGTAGCGGAGCAGTCGGCGGCTCTGGCCGGCGAGTTCGGCGCGGTAGCCGATCGCGCCGGCGAGTGAGCCGGGGGCCAGGCCGAGGGTGTTGGAGACGTTGGCGGTGACGGGGGGCAGGCCGATGGCGAGCAGCACGGGGAAGGTGATCAGGGTGCCGGAGCCGACGATGGCGTTGATGGTGCCGGCGGCGGTTCCGGCGAGCAGGACGGCGAGTGCCTCCCACATCGTCATCTGCGTTCCCCTCGTTGGCTGCTGTCGGGCCGGTCGATCATGCCGGAGGGCGCGGCGTTTGGCCAGGGGCGGTCCGCGATGCGATCGGGCCCTCAACATGCCCGCAGGCCCCGTCCGTTGGTTCGGGCGGGGCCTGCGGGGATGGGGCCGGACTACTCGTCGATCTTCGGGTACTCGCGGGTGGGCTCGACCCGGGGGCGGAGGGTCTTGTCGGTGTCCACCGGGCGCGGGGCGTTGGCGGGGTCGACCGGGACGCGGGCGGCGGTCGGCGGGACGACCGGGGCCGCGCCGTTGCCGCCGCCGGTCGCGCCCTGGAACGCGCCGCCGAGGCCCTTGAGCGCGTCGCCGACCTCGCTGGGGATGATCCACAGCTTGTTGGCGTCGCCCTTGGCGAGCTCCGGCAGGGTCTGCAGGTACTGGTAGGCGAGCAGCTTCTGGTCGGCGTCGCCCTCGTGGATGGCCTCGAAGACGGTGCGGATCGCGGCGGCCTCACCGTCGGCCTTCAGCACCGCGGCCTGGGCCTCGCCCTCGGCCTGGAGGACGGCGGCCTGCTTCTCACCCTCGGCGCGCAGGATCTGGGCCTGCCGGGCGCCTTCGGCGGTGAGGATGGCGGCGCGCTTGTCACGGTCGGCGCGCATCTGCTTCTCCATCGAGTCCTGGATGGAGGTCGGCGGCTCGATCGCCTTGAGCTCGACCCGGTTGACCCGGATGCCCCAGCGGCCGGTGGCCTCGTCGAGGACGCCGCGCAGACCGGCGTTGATGACCTCGCGGGAGGTCAGGGTGGACTCCAGGTCCATGGAGCCGATGATGTTGCGCAGCGTGGTGACGGTGAGCTGCTCGATGGCCTGGATGTAGCTGGCCACCTCGTAGGTCGCGGCCCGCGGGTCGGTCACCTGGTAGTAGATGACGGTGTCGATGTTGACGACCAGGTTGTCCGAGGTGATGACCGGCTGCGGCGGGAACGGGACGACCTGCTCGCGCAGGTCGATCCGGTTGCGGATGGTGTCGATGAACGGCACCACGATGTTCAGGCCGGCGCTGAGAGTGCGGGTGTAGCGGCCGAAGCGCTCCACGATCGCGGCGCTGGCCTGCGGAATCACCTGGATCGTCTTGATCAGGGCGATGAAGGCCACCACGACCAGGACGATCAGCACGATGAGGACGGGTTCCAACGCTTCTCCCCTAGACGACCAGGGCGGTCGCGCCCTGGATTTCGACGACGTCGACCTGCTGGCCGGGCTCGAAGACCGAGCCCGGGTGGAGCGCCCGGGCGGACCAGATCTCGCCGTTGAGCTTGATCCGGCCGCCCTCCCCTCCGTCGACGGTTTCCTGTACCACTGCGGTGGCGCCGGTCAGCGCCTCCACGCCCGTGCGGTACCCCGGGCCCTGCTTCAACTGGCGGTAGGCGATCGGCCGGACGAACAGCAGGAGCGCCGCCGACACTCCGACGAACACCAGGAACTGCGGAACCACGCCGCCGCCCAGGCCGGCCGTCAGGGCGGCCGCGCCGGCGCCGACCGCGAACATCGCGAATTCGGGCATCGCGGTCGCCACCAGCGGAATGCCCAGGCCGACTGCGAGCAGCAGCCACCAGATCCAGCCGTCCACGCGTCCATCCTAGGGAAGTCTGAGCTCTTCAGGCGTAGCTTCCCGCAGCTGGGGGTGCGGAAACCGGCCAGGTGTGCGACCGGTCCCGTCTGCGTATCGGATCCGGCCGTCAGCCGAGCGGCAGGCCGTGCGCGGTCCAGCGGTCGCCGCGCTGCTCCAGGGTCAGCGGCAGGCCGAAGCAGTGCGAGAGGTTGCGGGCGGTGAGGGTACTCCCGATCGGCCCGGCAGTCATGACCTTGCCCTGGCGGATCATCAGGACGTGGGTCATGCCGGGGACGATCTCCTCCACGTGGTGGGTGACCATCACCATGGAAGGCGCGTACTCGTCCTGGGCGAGCGCGGCGAGGCGGCGCACCAGGTCCTCGCGGCCGCCGAGGTCGAGGCCGGCGGCGGGCTCGTCCAGCAGCAGCAGTTCGGGGTCGGTCATCAGGGCGCGGGCGATCAGGGTGCGCTTGCGCTCGCCCTCGGAGAGGGTGCCGAACTTGCGCGTGGTGAAGGCGGCCATGCCGAGCCGGTCGAGCAGCGCCAGGGCGCGGGCCTCGTCGGGCTTCTCGTAGGTCTCCTTGCCGTGCACGGTCAGGCCCCAGGCGGCGGTCAGCACCGTCTCCAGCACGGTCTGGTTGCCCGGCAGCTTGTCGAACATGGCGGCGCTGGCGAGGCCGATCCGGGCCCGCTGCTCGAACACGTCGATCTCGTCGAGCTTCTCGCCGAGCACGACGGCCTGGCCCGAGCTCGGGAACAGGTACGCGCCGGCGATCTGGAGCAGCGTCGTCTTGCCCGCGCCGTTCGGTCCGAGCACCACCCAGCGCTCGCCCTCCTTGACCGTCCAGGACACGTGATCGACGAGCGCGCGTCCCTCCCGGACCACGGAAACGTCCACCAGCTCCAGAACGTCGCTCATGCCTACGCCTTCCCCAAATGCAAGAATCCGGCCGTCCGTGGAACCTGCGCGAAGGTCCTCGGGGTGCGGTCCAACCTGTGTCAGGCCAAACCTACGCCACCCGCCCCGCCCGGTTGTCCGTAGGCTGGTCCGATGCTCGCGACTCCTGCCGACAATCCGTACCAAGAGCCCCGTTCGGGGCGGCTCACCGCGTGGGGCAACGCGCTGCTGGCCGGCGCCTGCTCCCCCGACGACGCGGCGACGGCCGTCCAGGGCACGGACGACGCCCACCGGGTGACCGGCCTGCCCGGCGACGAACCGGACGCGCTGCACGGCCTCACCTGGGCGCTGGGCAGGCTCCGCGTGCTGGGCGCGAAGGGCCTGCGGCTGGCGCTGCCGGTGGCCGGGCACCCGCTGGGGCTGACCGGGCCGCCGGCCTTCAACGCGCTGGCGCTGGGCGCCGGGGAGGCGGTCCTCGCGGTGGGCGTCCCGTACGGGCTGGTGCCGGAGGTCGAGGTGTACGGCCCGGAGGGCGACCAGGGCGTGCGAGTGCTGTGGCAGTGCCTGCCGGTCAACGACGCGCTGCCCGCGGACGTGCCCTCGCTGTACGAGGCGGAGCGCGAACTCGCGGACGGGCTGCGGCAGGCCACCGTCCTGCTGACCCGTCTGGACGTGGCCGGCGCCGGGCCGGAGACGCTGCGCGCCCTGGAGGGCTTCCGCCGCCGCGGCCACCGCGAGCTGCTCGCCCCGGGCTACCCGCCGCGCGCGGTGCGGGTGCTGGAGTCGGCCCGGCAGGTGTCGGCGCTGCTCGGGATCGCCGCGGGCGGCCACGGCGCGGCGGTCTCCGCGTCCGAGATGGCGTCCCGGCGGGAGATCCTCGCCCCGCTGGACCGCACTGCCCGCCGGGCCCAGGTGGCGGCGTACAACGCGATCGTGGACGAGCGCGACTGAAGGACCGTCAGGACTGGTTGCGGACCGCCCACAGCGCGGCCTGGGTGCGGTCCGCGACGTCCAGCTTCATCAGGATGTTCGACACGTGAGTTTTGACCGTCTTCTCGCTCAGGTGCAGCGCACGGGCGATCTCCCGGTTGGAGCGGCCGTCGGCGAGGTGCGAGAGCACCTCGCGCTCGCGGTCGGTGAGGCTGCCGCCGCGGCCCTGCGAGGGGGCGGGGACGTCCTCGGCGAGGAGTGCGGCGGCCAGTTCGGGCTGCAGCAGGACGTGGCCGGCGTGCACCGAGCGGATCGCCCCGGCCAGCGCCTCCGGGTCGACGTCCTTGTACACGTAGCCGGCCGCGCCGGCCCGCAGGGCGGGGACCATGGTGCGGTGCTCGGTGAAGCTGGTGACGATCAGCACCTTGGCCGGATTGGCCTGTTCGCGCAGCAGGCGCAGGGCCTCGATGCCGTCCACCCGGGGCATCTTGAGGTCCATCAGCACCACGTCGGGGGCGAGCTCGCCGGCCCGTTCGACGGCTTCCGCGCCGTCGGCGGCCTCGCCGACCACCTCGATGTCGTCCTGCACCTCCAGGAAGGTGCGCAGGCCGCGCCGGACCACCTGGTGGTCGTCCACCAGCAGCACGCGGATCGGTGACGTGGTGTCAGGCACCGGGGACCTCCAGTTCGACCAGGGTGCCCCGGCCCGGGGCGGACTCCAGGGACAGTCGGCCGCCGACCGCGGCGGCCCGGTCGCGCATCGACACCAGGCCCAGGTGGCGGCCGGCCCGGCGGACCGATTCGGGGTCGAAGCCGCGGCCGTCGTCGGCGACGGTCAGCCGGACGCCGCGGCCCGGTGTGCCGGTGAGGGTGACGGTGACGGACGCCGCCCCGGCGTGCCGCAGCGCGTTGTGCAGGGCCTCCTGGGCGACCCGCAGCACCGCCGCCTCCTGGCCGGCGGGCAGCGCGCGCACGCCGGTCGCGGTGAACCGCACGGCGGCGCTGTGCGCCCGGTCGAGGACCTGGGTCTGCGAGGCGAGGGTGGCGACCAGGCCGTCCTCCTCCAGCGCGGCGGGGCGCAGCTCGACCACCACGGCGCGCAGTTCGTCGGCGGCCTCGGCGGCCAGCCGGGCGACCTCGGCGAGGTTGTCGCGGGCCCGTGCGGGGTCGCGTTCGACCAGGGTGGCGGCGGCCCGGGCGGTGAGGCGCAGCGAGAAGAGCTTCTGCGAGACGGCGTCGTGCAGGTCGTGGGCGATCCGGGCGCGTTCGCCGGACAGCGTGAGTTCGCGGCTGCGTTCGTAGAGCCGGGCGTTGCCGAGGGCGAGCGCCGCGTGGGCGACCAGGATCCGCAGCAGGGCCTCGTCGTGCTCGGTGAAGCCGCCGGGCTTGTTGGCCAGGAACAGGGCGCCGGCGATCTCGTCCTCGTCCATGATCGGCATGCCGAGGAAGTCGGTCATGTCGGGGTGCGCCTCCGGCCAGCCGCCGAAGTCGGGCGCGGTGTGGACGTCCTTGAGCCGGGTGGGTTCGCGGTCGTGCAGCATCGAGGCGAGCACGCCGTGCTGGCGGGGCAGCGGGCCGATCGTCCGCCACTGCTCGTCGCTGACGCCGTCCACCACGAACTGGGCGAAGCCGCCGTGGTCGTCGGGCAGGCCGAGGGCGGCGTACTCGGCGCCGAGCAGGGTGCGTGCGGAGGCGGTGATCCGGCGCAGCACCTCGCGCACTTCGAGCGGTCGGCTCATCGCCAGTACGGCGGCGCTGACCGCTTCGATCCCCTCCAGCGAGGGGTCGCACCCGGGACTGTCCATGCGGCCACGCTACCGCCGCGATCATGGCGGGCGCCTCGGGCGGGGGACCTACGTCGAAGGGCCGGGGAGCGTGTGCTCCCCGGCCCGTTCCGATCGGGCGGTCAGCCCTTCTGCATGACTTCGGGCTCGTGGCGCTTCTGGAAGCGCTGGATGGCGAAGGCCAGGCCGACGGAGATGGCGATCATCATGAACCAGTTGAGGAACATGATCCCGGCGGAGTGGTTCCACAGGGTGTCGTACGGGCCGGTCTCCGGGGGCTTGACCACCACGACCGGGGAGATGTGCGCCAGGTCGAGGGTGTTGCCGCTGGCGGCGACGCCCCAGCGGGCGGGCATCAGCCAGGCGAACTGCTCCAGGCCGGGCTTGTCGAAGAGCTGGAAGATCGCGCCGGTGAACACCATCTGCACGATCGCGAACATCACCAGCAACGGCATGGTCTTCTCGGCGGTCTTCACCAGCGAGGAGATCGCCAGGCCGACCATCATCGAGGTGAAGCTGAGCAGGATCACGCCGATCGCCATCTCGGCGGCCGGCAGGTGCTTGAGCAGCAGGCCCTCGGCGGGCAGCGTGCGGACCTTGAACGCGATGGCGGAGATGATGCCGCCCTGCAGGAAGCTGATCGCGCCCAGCACGATGATCTTCGACATCAGGTACGCCGTCCGGGACAGGCCGGTGGCGCGTTCCCGTTCGTAGATCGCCCGTTCCTTGATCAGCTCGCGGACGGAGTTCGCCGAGCCGGACAGGCACGCGGAGAACGCGACCACCATCAGGATCAGCCGGGCCACGTCGTTGCGGCCGTTGCTGGCGCAGGGCGCCAGGCCGCACTTGTCGGGGATCACCGCGGAGACCGCGCCGAGCACCAGTGGCAGCAGCAGGGACAGCAGGATGAAGCCCCGGTCGGAGGCGATCACCGCCAGGTAGCGGCGGATCAGCGTCCACAGCTGGGAGCCCCAGCTCTGCGGCTTCGGCGGGCGCAGCTGGGGGAGCGCGTTGGGCTGGACGTGGGTGACGGCGGCGTCCACGTTCGCCGAGTACTGCTGGTGGTGCACCGAGTTGCGGTAGCGGCCGGCCCAGTCGTGGTCGGGGTAGTTCTCGAAGGCCTGGAAGACGTCCGCCCAGGTCTCGTAGCCGAAGAAGTGCAGGGCCTCCGCGGGCGGGCCGAAGTAGGCCACCGAGCCGCCCGGGGCCATCACCAACAGCCGGTCGCAGAGCGCGAGTTCGGCCACCGAGTGGGTGACCACCAGGACGGTGCGGCCGTCGTCGGCGAGACCGCGCAGGGTCTGCATGACCTCGCGGTCCATGCCCGGGTCGAGGCCCGAGGTCGGCTCGTCCAGGAAGATCAGCGACGGCTTGGTGAGCAGCTCCAGCGCCACCGAGACGCGCTTCTGCTGACCGCCGGAGAGCGCGGTGATCCGGTTGTCGGCGCGCTTGTCCAGGCGCAGCTCGTACAGCACCTCGTCGATCCGGCGCTGGCGCTCGGCGGCCTCGGTGTCGCCGGGGAAGCGCAGCCGGGCGGCGTACTTGAGGGCAGTGCGGACGGTGAGTTCCTTGTGCAGGATCTCGGACTGCGGCACCAGGCCGATCCGGGAGCGCAGTTCGGCGAACTGCCGGTACAGGTTGCGGCCGTCGTACAGCACGTCGCCGCGGTCGGCGGGCCGGTAGCCGGTGAGGGCGCGCAGCAGGGTGGACTTGCCGGAGCCGGACGGGCCGATCACCGCGACCAGCGACTTCTCCGGGACGGCGAACGAGACGTCGTTGAGCAGCGTCTTCTTGCCGCCCTTGAAGTCGACCTCGACGGTCAGGTGGTGGGCGGAGAAGGTGACGGCGCCGTTGTCGACGAACTCCTGCAGCTGGTCGCCGACCAGCACGAAGGAGGAGTGGCCGACGGTCAGCCGGTCCTGCGGGCCCATCAGCTGGCGGCGCGTCGGCTGGCCGTTCAGGAAGATCCCGTTGTGGCTGCCGAGGTCGACGATCTCCCACTGGTTGCCCGGCAGTTGGCGCAGTTCGGCGTGGTGCCGGGAGACCTGGAGGTCGGACACCACGATGTCGTTGTCCAGCGCGCGGCCGATCCGGATGGTCCGCCCGCCGCTCAGGCTGCGGACCATGGTCGGGCTGCCGAGCCCGCCGGCCGGCCCGGGCTGCTGCGGCGGCGCCGGGTGGTGCTGCTGCACGGGCGCGGGCGGCTGCTGGAACTGCTGCTGCACGGGCGGCTGCTGCTGGAACTGCGGCGGGACGGGCGCGCCGCCGCCCTGCGCGGGGAAGCCCTGCTGCTGTTGCTGCGGGAAACCCTGCTGCGGCGGCGGGAAGCCCTGCTGCTGCGGGAAGCCGGGCCGCGGGGTGGGCGCGTCCCAGCTCTGCGGGATCGGCTGCTCGACCGGCGGCGGCCGGTGGCCGGGCCGGGCGGCCGGGCCGGGGCCGAACGACGGCTGCTGGACCGGCGGCTGCTGCTGGAACGGCGGTTGGGCCTGCGGGCCGGGGGCCCGGCCGGTGACGGCCTCGTGCAGCGGGCCGGGCTGTACGGGCGCGGCCGCGGCGGCGGGCGCGGTGAAGGCCAGCCGGGGACCGTTCTGGCCGTTGCCGAGGTGCACCACGGTGCCGGGGTGCAGGGCGGTCCGCTCGACCCGGGCGCCGGCCACGAAGGTGCCGTTGGTGGAGCCGTGGTCAGTGAACAGCCACGCCGTGCCCTCGAAGCCGATGGTGGCGTGCCGCCAGGAGACCCTGGCGTCGTCGAACGGGAAGTCCGACGCCGGGTCACGGCCGATGGTGTAGGCGCGGCCGGGTTCCAATACCCGCTGCCGGCCGTCGATTTCAAGTACGAGTTGCGGCAACTCTCCGCCCGCCCCGCTCTCCGGTCCCCCAGGATGTTGCATCTGACGGGGGGAATCATTCCAGCCGGGGCAGTGGGCCCGGAAGCCGGGACACGGTTCTGTGACCGCCCGGCTACCGCTCGCGGACCTGGCGAGGTGTCCGCCGGGCGTCCCACGAGCCGGACGCGGGCGGCTCGCGCGGGGAGGCTCCGGGTAGCGTGGGGGCACCATGAACGCAACAGATCCGGCCGCTCAGGCCCTTTCCGCCGCGCCGCCCGTGAGTACCGACACCGAGCGAACGCTGCTGGTCAAGGTGTTCGGCAAGGACCGCCCCGGCATCACCGCGGGCCTGTTCACCCAGCTCGCCGGTTTCGGGGTCGAGGTGATCGACATCGAGCAGGTCGTCACCCGTGGCCGGATAACGCTGTGCGCACTGGTCACTCCCCCGCCCGCGCCGGGTGCCGAGGGCGCCCTGCGGGTGACGGTGCACCGCTGGGCCGAGGAGCACCGGCTGCAGGCCGAGATCATCTCCGGCACCGGCGACAACCGCCCGCGCCGGGAGGGCCGTTCGCACGTCACGGTGCTCGGCCACCCGCTGACCGCGTCCGCGGTGGCGGCGCTGTCCGCCCGGGTCTCGGAGGCCGGCGGCAACATCGACCGGGTGTTCCGCCTGGCCAAGTACCCCGTGACGGCGGTGGAGCTGACCATCTCCGGTGTGCCGACCGAGGAACTGCGCGCGGTGCTGGCGGCGGAGGCCGCCGTGCAGCGGGTGGACATCGCGGTGGTCCGTTCGGGGCTGCACCGGCGGGCCAAGCGCCTGGTGGTGATGGACGTCGACTCCACGCTGATCCAGGACGAGGTGATCGAGCTGTTCGCCGCCCACGCGGGCTGCGAGGCGGAGGTCGCCGAGGTGACGGCGCAGGCGATGCGCGGCGAACTGGACTTCGCCGAGTCGCTGCGCGCCCGGGTGGCGCTGCTGGCGGGCCTGGACGCGACGGTCACCGAGAAGGTCCGCTCGGAGGTCCGGCTCACCCCCGGCGCCCGGACCCTGATCCGCACCCTGAAGCGGCTCGGCTACCAGGTGGCGATCGTCTCCGGCGGTTTCACCCAGGTCACCGAGCACCTGGTGGAGCGCCTGGGCCTGGACTTCGCGGCCGCCAACACCCTGGAGGTGGTGGACGGGAAGTTCACCGGCCGGGTCACCGGCGAGATCGTCGACCGGGCCGGCAAGGCCCGCTGGCTGGCCCGGTTCGCCGAGCAGGCCGGGGTGCCGCTGGAGCAGACGGTGGCGATCGGCGACGGCGCCAACGACCTGGACATGCTGAACGCGGCGGGCCTGGGCGTGGCGTTCAACGCCAAGCCGGTGGTCCGCGAGCAGGCCGACACCGCGGTGAACGTGCCCTTCCTGGACACCGTGCTGTACCTGCTGGGCGTCACCCGCGAGGAGGTCGAGGCGGCCGACGA
>NZ_BMRI01000010.1:205520-238053 GCF_014648555.1 Kitasatospora griseola | reverse complement strand
GGTGGACGGCGCGCCCACCGGGGACTGATCCGGCACGCACGTCGAAGGGGCGGGGTCCGATCGGACCCCGCCCCTTCCTGCTGCCGTCAGTCCTGCGGCATGAAGTACGACTCCAGCCGGGCCACGCCGGGCTCGACCAGCTTCCACGGGCCGTTCAGGCTGAGCACCGCCACCGCGGCCGGCGGGAAGCCGTTCAGCCGCATCCGATTGAGCTCCTCGGCGTCGCCCTCGTCGCCGGCCAGCACCTGGGTCAGGCCCAGCACGCCGGGGTTGTGGCCGACCAGCAGGAGGTCGGCGTGTTCCTCGGGGGTCTCCTGGATCACCTCGATCAGCCGGCCGGGCTGGGCCTCGTACACCCGGTCCTCGTAGACCGTCTTCCGGGGCCGCTTGGGCAGCTCATGGGCGACCAGCTTCCAGGTCTCCCGGGTGCGCAGCGCGGTCGAGCAGAGCACGTGGTCGGGGTTGACGCCGGAGTCGGCGAGCCAGCGGCCCGCCTCGGTGGCCTGGACTCGCCCGCGGTCGGCCAGCGGGCGGTCGTGGTCGTCGACCTGGTCGGGCCAGTCGGCCCGGGCATGGCGAAGAACGATGATCCTACGAGGAGTGTCGGCGCTCATACCCCTAGAGCTTCGCAGAAAACCGCCGCCCGGTCGCGTGGTCGGCGAAGCTGCCACCCCTGCGGGTGGCCGCTCCTCCGCTCGGCGCGGGCGGCGGGCGCGAGGCCGGATCAGCCCATGTTCTGGGCGACGGTCGCGACGATCGCGATCAGCACCACGATCCCGGCGATCACGCCGAGCATCTGCAGCAGCTTCTTCTGGCCGCCCTGGGGATTCGGTTCGAGAACTGGCATGTCGCCGAGCCTAACCGACGACCTCGTCCTCGATGTGCCGGGCCCGGGCGGCACGCACGCCGACCAGGATCTGCGGCACCAGCAGCAGCGCCAGCAGGCCCAACGGCAGGTACCACTCGCCGGTGTTCTCGTAGAGCGCGCCCATCACGATCGGGCCCGGGATGCAGATCAGGTAGCCCAGGCTCTGCGCGAACGCCGACAGCTGGGCCACCCCGCCCGGGGTGCGGGCGCGCAGGCCGAGCATGGTCAGCGCCAGCGGGAACGCGCACATCGACAGGCCGACCAGGATCGCCCAAAGCCACGGCACCGTCCCGGCGGCCAGCATCAGCCCGAGGTAGCCGGCGATGCCGCACAGGCCCAGCACCACCACGTACAGCCGCTGGTCGCCGCCCCGGGCGGCCAGGTTGGGCAGCGCGAACGAGACCGGCACGCTGACCGCCATCACCAGGGCCAGCAGCACGCCGGACGCGGACTCCGAGACACCGGCGTCGTGGTAGATCTTCGGCAGGAAGCCCATCGCGCTGTACGCGCTGGTGGACTGCAGGCCGAAGAACGCGCCCAGCGCCCACGCGGTGCGGCTGCGCAGGATCGGCAGCCGGACGTGGGCCGGCGCGGGCTCGGCCGAGACGCTGCCGCCCTTCTCGCGGCGGACGAACAGCACCGCCAGCCACAGCACCAGCGCGAGCACGGCGGGCAGCGCCCAGACGCCGAGGCCCAGCCGCCAGGAGCCGCCGAGCGCGTCGGCCAGCGGGACGGTGGTGGCGGCGGCCAGCGAGGTGCCGACCGACAGCGCCATCGAGTACAGGCCGATCATCGGACCGACCCGGTCCGGGAAGTACCGCTTGATCACCACCGGCAGCAGCACGTTGGCCAGCGCCACTCCGGCCAGCGCCAGCGCGGTGAGCAGCAGGAACACCGCGGTGGAACCGGTGAAGGAGCGGGCCAGCACACCCGCCGTGATGGCGCCCATCGCGGCCGCCACCACGGTGATCGGACCCAGCCGGCGGGCCAGGCCCGGGGCGGCGACGCCCAGCGCCGCGAAACACAGCGGCGGCACCGCGGCGAGCAGGCCGGCCACCGTGGCGCTCATCCCGAGGTCCTTCTGGACCGGGTCGAGCAGCGCGCCGAGGCTGGTCACCACGGGACGCAGGTTGACCGCGGCGGCGGCCACGCCGACGGCCAGCAGGGCGGCGCCGACATTGCGGACCGCCGGCGACGGGCCGGCGGTGGCGGTGGCGGACTGAGGGGATGGTCGAAGGCTCTCGGTCTCGGTTGCTGAGGGGTCTGCTGCGGTAGACATGGCGCAATCATAGAATCATGGGATGACTTAAGTCGCCCCGGTATCCTGATGACGTAAACCACAGAAGGAGCCCGACCTTGGCGCTGTCGACCACTCGCCGCACCCCGCTCTCCGACCAGGTGATCGCCCAACTCCGGGCCCAGATCACCTCGGGCGAGTGGCCGGTGGGATCACGCATCCCGACCGAGGCGGAGCTGGTCGACCAGCTCGGCGTCGCACGCAACACCATCCGCGAAGCCGTCCGCGCCCTCGCTCACAACGGGCTGGTCGACATCCGCCAGGGCTCCGGCACCTACGTCCTGGCCACCAGCGAACTCGCCGGCGTCATGCACCGCCGGTTCGCCGACGCCGACCGGAGCCAGGTCGCCGAACTCCGCGCGACCCTGGAGACCTCCGCCGCCGGCTTCGCCGCGACCCGCCGCACCGCGCGCGACCTCGAACTCCTCGACGCCGCGCTGGCCCGCCGCGACGCCGCCTGGCACGCCGGTGTCCCCGAGGACTTCATCCAGGCCGACGCCGCCTTCCACCACGCGGTGGTGGCCGCCGCCCACAACGACGTCCTCGCCGCGATCTACGCCGACCTCGGCGAGGTCCTCCTCGCCCACCTGCGCCACGACGTCGGCCCCGACCTCCTCCCCCACCGCTGGGTCTCGCACTCGGACATCCTCGACGCGATCAGGTCGGGCGACGCGGAGAAGGCCGCGAAGGCCGCCGGCCAGGCGATCGGGGGGAACAGCGAGGGGCCCGGGGAACGGCGGGGCCAAGGCTGCTGGTGATCGACGGGGTGCGGACAGGTCCCGTTGTTCCGGGTCCCGTCCGTCACCGACGGCGGCCATGACCGACCGCCGTCCTCGACCACCAGCAGCTCGACCTCGCAGTTCTCCGAGCCCCTGGAGAAACTCGTTACGCGCCGATCGCGTGCAGACCGCCGTCGACGTGGATGATCTCGCCGGTGGTCTTCGGGAACCAGTCGCTGAGCAGCGCGACGACGCCGCGGCCGGCCGGCTCCGGGTCGGAGAGGTCCCACTTGAGCGGGGAGCGGGTGTCCCAGGTGGCGGCGAGGTCGGGGAAGCCGGGGATGGACTTCGCGGCCATCGAGCCGATCGGGCCCGCCGAGATCAGGTTGCAGCGGATGTCGCGCTCGCCGAGGTAACGGGCGAGGTAGCGGTTGGTGGACTCGAGGGCGGCCTTCGCCGGGCCCATCCAGTCGTACTGCGGCCAGGCGAACTGCGCGTCGAAGGTCAGGCCGACCACCGAGCCGCCGTCCTGCATGAGCGGGAGCAGCGCGGTGGTGAGGGACTTCAGCGAGTACGCGGAGACCTGCATGGCGGTGGCGACGGACTCCCACGGGGTGTCCAGGAAGTTGCCGCCGAGCGCGTCCTGCGGGGCGAAGCCGATGGAGTGGACGACGCCGTCCAGGGTCGGCAGGTGCTCGCGGACCTGGTCGGCGATGCCGGCCAGCTGCTCGGCGCTGGAGACGTCGAGCTCCAGGACCTTGACCGGCTTGGGCAGCTTCTTGGCGATGCGCTCGGTGAGGCTGGGCCGGGGGAAGGCGGTGAGGATGATCTCGGCGCCCTGCTCCTGGGCGAGCTTCGCGGTGTGGAAGGCGATGGAGGACTCCATCAGCACGCCGGTGATCAGGATGCGCTTGCCTTCGAGAATTCCAGTCATGGTCAGTGACCCATGCCCAATCCGCCGTCCACGGGAATGACGGCTCCGGTGATGTACGCGGCCTCGTCGGAGGCCAGGAACCGCGCGGCCGAGGCGATCTCGGCGGGGGCGGCGTAGCGGCCCAGGGGGACGCCGGAGACGATCTCCTTGCGGCGCTCCTCGCTGAGCACGGCGGTCATGTCGGTGTCGACGAAGCCGGGCGCGATCACGTTGACGGTGATGTTGCGGGAGCCGAGTTCGCGGGCCAGCGAGCGGGCGAAGCCGACCAGGCCGGCCTTGGAGGCGGCGTAGTTGGCCTGGCCGGCGGAGCCGCTGAGGCCCACCACGGAGGAGATCAGCACCACGCGGCCCTTGCGGGCGCGCAGCATCTTGGCGGCGGCGCGCTTCACGACCCGGAAGGTGCCGGTGAGGTTGGTCTCCAGGACGGACGTGAAGTCGTCCTCGGACATGCGCAGCAGCAGGGTGTCCTTGGTGATGCCGGCGTTGGCGACCAGGACCTCGACCGGGCCGTGGGCGGCCTCGATCTCGGTGAAGGCGGCGTCGACCTGCTCGGTGTCGGTGATGTCGGCGCGCACCGCGAGGACGTCGTACTTGGCGAGTTCCGCCGGAACCTCGCCGTTGCGGCTGGTGATGGCGACCTTGTCGCCCGCCTCGGCGAAGCTCTGGGCGATGGCGAGGCCGATGCCCCGGTTACCTCCGGTGACCAGTACCGAGCGGCTCAACGGTCCACCTCTTCCCTACTCGATGTGCGCGTGCCGACCGCACGCGTAGCCACCTGTGACGCTATCGGTAGGGTGCGAGCTCGGGCGAAGCTGCCTTCGACAGGCCTTGCCGGGTGAGTTCTGTTGCATCCCGACAATCCCGGTACCGGTGCCGTCCGGGTCCCGTCCGGGTCTCGTCCGGCTCCTGTCCGGGTCCGGTGCGGATCCGGTGCGGGGAACGCCGGGCCGGTGGCGGCCGTTGCCCCGGGGGTGCTCCGGAGAGTCCGGGCACCGGTTTCGAGCGAGCCGATCGGAGCGGACGCGATGAGTGGTGCACTCCCTGGCCGGGCAGGCCGCCGGGCGCTGGCGGCGGTGGCGGCCCTGACGGTGGTGGGTGCGGCGGCGTGGGCGCTGCGGGAGCTGCCGGCCCAGTTCGGGCGACGGCCGGACCCGCTGGATCCGCGGGTGCGGGTCTCCCCGCAGTACCGGGACGGGGTGTTCCACAACGCGCCCTCGCAGGTCTCGTCCGGTGTGCCGGGCAGCCCGGACGCGGCGACGCTGCGCCGGATGCTGTTCGAGAAGGAGGGCCGGGTGCCGGCCGGTGCGGTGCCGCTGGCGGCGCCGGAGCCGTCGGCCGCGGCGTCCGAGGGCGTGGCGGTGACCTGGTACGGGCACGCGTCGGCGCTGCTGGAGCTGGACGGCTGCCGGGTGCTGGTGGATCCGATGTGGTCGGACCGCTGTTCGCCGTCCCACCTGGCGGGCCCGAAGCGGCTGCACCCGGTGCCGGTGGACCTGGCGTCGCTGCCGCAGGTGGACGCGGTGCTGATCTCGCACGACCACTACGACCACCTGGACATGGCGACGGTGCGCCGCCTGGTGGAGCTCCAGTCGGCGCCGTTCGCGGTGCCGCTGGGCATCGGCGGGCACCTGCGGCGCTGGGGCGTGCCGGAGCACCGGATCATCGAGCTGGACTGGGACGAGACGTGCACGCTCGGCGAGTTGACGCTGACGCTGACCGCCGCGCACCACTTCTCCGGCCGGGGTTTCACCCGCAACACCACGCTGTGGGGCTCGTGGGTGGTGGCGGGGCCGGAGCGCCGGGTGTTCTTCACCGGCGACTCGGGCTACTTCGAGGGTTTCGCCCGGATCGGCGAGCAGCACGGCCCGTTCGACGCCGCGCTGATGGCGATCGGCGCGTACGACGCCGCGTGGGCGGACATCCACCTGACTCCGGAGGACGCGGTCCGGGCGCATCTGGAGCTGCGCGGCGGCCTGCTGCTGCCGGTGCACTGGTGCACGTTCAACCTGGCGCCGCACCGCTGGGCGGAGCCGGTGGAGCGGCTGCTGGCGGAGGCGAAGGCGCAGGGGGTCGCGCTGGCGGTGCCGCGTCCGGGGCAGCGGGTGGAGGTGGCCGATCCGCCGGAGCTGGACGGCTGGTGGGAGGCGCTGGCGTGACGTCGAACTGACGGTGCGTCAGGGCGGCTCGGCCAATATTTGCTGGCCGAACGCCCTGCGGCCGGGGATGATGCGAGCGGGTGTGCCCTCGACCCGGGGGCGGCCCGCCGCACCCGATCCTCGACCCAGGGAGCCCGATGCCCCCCTCCGCGCTGGACCCTCAGTTCCTCTCGTACCCGTTGCGCCCGTTGGCGGACGCGGCCCTGTCCCGGGCTCGGCAGTTGGGCGTCTCGCACGCCGACTTCCGGCTGGAGCGGGTGCGGTCGGCGTCCTGGCGGCTGCGTGACGCCCGCCCGGCCGGCTCGTCGGACTCCGTGCAGCTGGGCTTCGCCGTCCGGGTGCTGCTGGACGGCGCCTGGGGCTTCGCGGCAGGCGTGGACCTGACGCCCGCCGCCGCTGCGGCCGTCGCCGAGCAGGCCGTGGCGGTGGCCCGGCTGGCCGGCGGGATCAGCCGGGCGGCCGGGTCCGGCGAGCGGGTGGAGCTGGCCCCGGAGCCGGTGTACCCGGAGGTCGAGTGGGTCTCCGCGTACGAGCTGAACCCGTTCGACGTGCCGGACGCGGAGAAGACCGGCCTGCTGGCCGAGTGGTCCTCCCGGCTGCTGGCCGCCGACGGCGTCTCGCACGTGACGGCGGCGGTGCTGACGGTGCAGGAGAACAAGTTCTACGCGGACACCGCGGGCACCGTGACGACCCAGCAGCGGGTGCGCCTGCACCCGTGGCTGGAGGCCACCAGCGTGGACGAGCGGACGGGCGCGTTCGACTCGATGCGCACCATCGCGCCGCCGGCCGGCCGCGGCTGGGAGTACCTGCGCGGCACGGGCTGGGACTGGGACGCCGAACTGGCCGAGCTGCCCGAGCTGCTGGCGCAGAAGATGGCCGCGCCGAGCGTCACCGCGGGCCGCTACGACCTGGTGATCGACCCGTCCAACCTGTGGCTGACCATCCACGAGTCGATCGGCCACGCCACCGAACTGGACCGCGCGCTGGGCTACGAGGCCGCCTACGCGGGCACCTCGTTCGCCACCTTCGACCAGCTCGGCAGCCTGAAGTACGGCTCCGAGCTGATGCACGTCACGGGCGACCGGACGGCCGAGCACGGCCTGGCCAGCATCGGGTACGACGACGAGGGCGTCGCCACCCAGTCCTGGGACCTGATCCGCGACGGCGTCCTGGTCGGCTACCAACTCGACCGCCCGATGGCCGGGTTGAAGGGCTTCGAGCGCTCCAACGGCTGTGCCTACGCGGATTCCCCGGCGCATGTGCCGGTGCAGCGGATGGCCAACGTCTCGCTCCGGCCGGCCGCCGACGGCCCGGACACCTCCGGCCTGATCTCCCAGGTGGAGAACGGGCTGTACATCGTCGGCGACCGCTCCTGGTCGATCGACATGCAGCGGTACAACTTCCAGTTCACCGGCCAGCGCGCCTACGCCATTCGCGACGGCGAACTGGCGGGCCAGGTCAAGGACTTCGCCTACCAGGCCACCACCACCGACTTCTGGGGCTCGATGAGCGCCGTCGGCGGCCCGCAGACGTACGTGCTCGGCGGGGCCTTCAACTGCGGCAAGGCCCAGCCGGGCCAGGTCGCCGCGGTCAGCCACGGCTGCCCGTCCGCGCTGTTCCGTCAGGTCAACGTGCTCAACACCCAGCAGGAGGCGGGTCACTGATGTCCCTCACGCACCCCCACGAGCTGGTGGAACGCGCCCTCGAACTGTCCCGCGCCGACGGCTGCGTGGTGATCGTCGACGAGGAGTCCACCGCCAACCTGCGCTGGGCCGGCAACGCGCTGACCACCAACGGCGTCACCCGCGGCCGCCGGCTGACGGTGATCTCCACCGTGAACGGCACGCAGGGCACCGCCGCCGGCGTGGTCGCCCAGGAGGCCGTCACGCTCGACGACATCGAGCAGCTGGTGCGCGCCGCCGAGGCCGCCGCCCGGGCCGCCGAACCCGCCGAGGACGCCCAGCCGCTGATCACCGGTCGGCCCGCCGACCCGCGCTTCACCGAGGCCCCGCTGGTCACCGACATCGGCGTGTTCGACGCGTTCGCGCCCGCCCTCGGCGAGGCCTTCGCCCGCGCCCGGGCGGGCGGCGAGCTGCTGTACGGCTTCGCCCGGCACGAGATGACGTCCTCCTACCTGGGCAGCTCCACCGGCCTGCGGCTGCGCCACGACCAGCCCACCGGCGCCGTCGAGCTGAACCTCAAGACCGCCGACCTGTCCGGCTCCGCCTGGGTCGGCGCCGGCACCCGGGACTTCACGGACGTCGACGTCACCGCCCTGCACGCCGACCTGACGCGCCGGCTCGGCTGGGGCCGCAAGCGGATCGACCTGCCGGCCGGCCGCTACGAGACCATCCTGTCGCCGTCCGCCGTCGCCGACCTGCTGGTCTACCTGAGCTGGTCGTCCGGCGCGCGGGACGCGGTCGAGGGCCGCTCGGTGTTCTCCAAGCCCGGCGGGGGCACGCGGATCGGCGAGCAGCTCAGCCCGCTGCCGCTGACGCTGCGCTCCGACCCGGCCGAGCCCGGTATCCAGGCCGCCCCGTTCGTGCTCACCCACGCCTCCGGCGAGAACGACTCGGTGTTCGACAACGGCGCACCGCTGACCGCCACCGACTGGCTGCGCGACGGCACGCTCACCCACCTGCTGACCACCCGCCACTCCGCGGGCCTGGCCGGGCTGCCGCTCAACCCGCCGATCGACAATCTGGTGCTGGAGACCTCCGCGCCCGACGCGCCGACGCTGGAGGAGATGGTCGCCCGCACCGAGCGCGGCCTGCTGCTCACCTGCCTCTGGTACATCCGCGAGGTCGACCCGGCCACCCTGCTGCTCACCGGCCTCACCCGGGACGGCGTCTACCTGGTCGAGAACGGCGAAGTGGTCGGCGCGGTCAACAACTTCCGCTTCAACGAATCCCCGGTCGACCTGCTCGGCCGGATCACCGAGGCGGGCCGCACCGAACGCTGCCTGCCCCGCGAGTGGGGCGACTGGTTCACCCGGGCTGCGATGCCGCCGGTGCGCGTGCCCGACTTCAACATGAGCTCGGTCAGTCAGGCCTCCTGACCGGCCGACCGAACCCCTGGGGGGACTCCGATGGACGAGAAGCACACCGTCAAGACGTCGAAGATGCTCAGCCGCATCCTGCGACACGACCCGGGCTCCGTCGGGGTCTCCCTGGACGCGGCGGGCTGGGTGGCGGTCGACACCCTGCTCGCCGCGCTGGCCCGGCACCGCCGGCCGCTCAGCCGCGCCCAGCTGGACCACGTGGTCGCCACCAACAACAAGCGGCGCTTCGCCTACTCCGAGGACGGCAGGTCCATCCGGGCCAGTCAGGGCCACACCGTCGAGGTCGACCTGGGCCTGCCCGCCACCACCCCGCCCGACGTGCTGTTCCACGGCACCGCCGAGCGCACCCTGCCGTACATCCTGGCCGAGGGCCTGCGCCCGATGACCCGGCAGGACGTCCACCTCTCGGCCGACACCGAAACGGCGGTCAAGGTCGGCTCCCGGCACGGCCGGCCGGTGGTGCTGGAGGTCGACGCGGCCGCGATGGCCGCCGACGGCCACGAATTCCGAGTGTCTGCGAACGGTGTCTGGCTCACCGACGCCGTGCCCGTCCAGTACCTCCGCCGCGCCGCCTGACCTCCGGACCGACCCCAGGTGGGTCGGTCCGGCGTCAGCGGGGTTACCGTGGTCGGTCGTAGGGAGCCGGAAAAGCCGACCGAGGATGGATGGACCATGCGCAAGAGCGCGGACGACGACCAGGTCTTCCGGATCACCGGTGCCCGCAATAGCCTCAGCGAGGACGTCCGGGGCCGGCAGCGGCGGTACGTGATCTCCATGCTGATCCGCACGGTGTGCGTGCTGCTCGCCGTCATCCTGTGGGACGTCCAGCGCTGGCTCGCCTTCGCCGCGCTGGCCGGCGGCGTCCTGCTGCCCTACTTCGCGGTACTGATCGCCAACGCGGGCCGCGAGCGCGCACCCGGCCTGCCCTCGACCTTCGCCTTCTCCCCCGACACCCCGCTGATGCTCGGCCCCGGCGGGACGGGCGGCGGCGGGGCGGCGGCCGCCGCGGCCGCCGAGAACCGGCCACAGGATTGAGAATCCCTCAATTCCCTTGTCCGATATGACCGTTCATCGACCGTTATGACCGCCGGAAAGCTCAGACGATCCTCAAATTAGTCACCGGACGGACGAGCTTCCGAGCCCTTCGCCGTGCCATACTTCCTTAGCGCTCCGCATCCCCCGTCGGAGCGACAGACCGACGCCGGGCAGCTCCCCCCGTGGCTGCCCGGCGTCGTCATGCCCGGGCATAGGATCGGATCCATGGACACCGCGCACCCCCTCTTCGGCACCCCCACCGGCCCCGAAGGCCCGGCCGGCCCCCCGAAGTGCTCCGCCAAGGGCTGCCGCGAGCTCGCCACCTGGACCCTGCTGTGGAACAACCCCAAACTCCACACCCCCGACCGCCGCAAAACCTGGCTCGCCTGCGACGACCACCGCGACTCCCTGGGCCAGTTCCTCGCCGTCCGCGGCTTCCTCAAGGACACCGAGCCTTTCTCGGCGTAGCGCGGCACCGGTTCACGCCTGCTGCCAGGGGTTGCTCCGGTAGCAGGCCAGCAGCAGCGCAGTGACCTCCGGATCGACGGTCAGCGCCTGCTCGTCGATGCCCGCGACCGGCAGGACCGGTGCGATCGAGTTCGACAGGAAGGCTCCGAGGGCCGGGGAGTCCGCCGCCCACCGTCCGAGGTCGCGGAGTCGGACCTCCCGCTGCTCGGACGGGATGCCGGCGGCTGCCAGACCCCGTTCCAGCAGTTGTCTCGTGATGCCGGGCAGCACGGCTTCCTCCGGCCAGATCACCCGCCCGCCGTCGAAAAACCCGATGTTCGCGATCGCCGCCTCGGCGATCCGGCCGTCGCGGTCGGTGAACAGCGTGTCGTCGTACCCGGCGAGCACCGCCTGCCGACCGGCGAGCACCAGCCCGAACGTCCCAGCGTGCTTGATGCGCGGGAGATCCCGCTCGTACTCGATCGCTCGCAGGCGCACCGACGCCGCCCCGGCCACAACCGGCCCAACCACGAGGGCAGTTCGGCCATTCCCGGCCGCCGGGCAGTGACACCGCCCGACCGCCCGTCAGGTCGCCCGCATACAGTGAGGTCCGTGAACGATCTCCCCGCGCCCGGTCGGCACGCTGTCGAGAACCTGATCGCCCGGTACGCCGAGCTGGTGGACGACGGGGACTTCGCCGGCCTCGGCGCGCTGCTCGCGGACGCCGCCTTCACCGGCAGTGGCGAGCCGGTGAGCGGACGGGAGGCGATCGAGCGGATGTTCCGGGACCTGCTGATCGTGTACGCCGACGGCACCCCGCGGACCCAGCACATGACCACCAACCTCGCCGTCGAGGTCGACGAGGAGGCGGGCACGGCGGCCACCCGCTCGTACGTCACGGTGTTCCAGTCGCTCCCGGGGCTTCCGCTGCAGCCCGTCGTCTGCGGGCGCTACCACGACCGCTTCGAACGGCGCGACGGGCAGTGGCGCTTCACGGAACGACGCTTCAGCGCAACTCTGGTCGGCGACGTGAGCCGCCACCTGCGGAGCCGAGGCTAGCCGCCGATCGCCGACATCGGGCGCGCGGGCTGGAGGAACTCCGGGTCGTCGATGCCCGCGCCGGCCTTCTTGCCCCACATCGCCGCGCGCCACAGCTCCGCCAGCTCCGCGTCGCTCGCGCCCGAGCGCAGCGCGCCGCGCAGGTCCGTCTCGCCGGTCGCGAAGAGGCAGTTGCGGATCTGGCCGTCGGCGGTGAGGCGGGTGCGGTCGCAGGCGCGGCAGAACGGGCGGGTGACGGAGGCGATGACGCCGACCGTCGCGGGGCCGCCGTCGACCAGCCAGCGTTCGGCGGGGGCGGCCCCGCGCACCGAGGACGGTTCGGGCGTGAGGGCGAAGCGGGTGCGCAGCAGCGCGAGGATCTCCTCGGCGGTGACCATCTGCGAGCGGTCCCAGCCGTGTTGGGCGTCCAGCGGCATCTGCTCGATGAACCGGAGCTGGTACCGGTGCTCGATCGCCCAGGCGAGCAGGTCGGCGGCCTCGTGGTCGTTGACGCCGCGCATCAGCACGGCGTTGAGCTTGACCGGTCGCAGCCCGGCGGCCTCGGCCGCCAGCAGCCCGTCCAGCACGTCCTGGTGCCGGCGGCGGCGCGTCAGGCGGGCGAAGGTGTCCGGGTCCAGCGTGTCGATGGAGACGTTGACCCGGTCGACTCCGGCGTCCCGCAGGGAGGTTGCCACCCGGGCCAGGCCGATGCCGTTGGTGGTGAGGGAGATCTCGGGGCGCGGGTCGAGGGCCGCGCAGGCGGCGATGATCGGGACGAGCCCCGGGCGCAGCAGCGGCTCGCCGCCGGTGAAGCGGACTTCGCGGACGCCGAGGTCGCGAACCGCCAGCCCGACCAGCCGGACGATCTCCTCGTCGGTGAGCAGGTCGTCCCGTCCGAGCCAGTTCAGGCCCTCTTCGGGCATGCAGTAGGTGCAGCGCAGGTTGCACCGGTCGGTGAGGGAGACCCGCAGGTCGACGGCCTGTCGTCCGTAGGTGTCGAGGAGCATCCCGGTCCCGCCCTTCCTCGGGGGCCGCGCCGGCCCGGCCGCCGGGTGGCGGCCGGGCCAGCTTAACCGGGCCGGGTACGGGGTTCAGTCCGCGCCGAGGCCGGTGAGCGAACGGACTTCCAGTTCGGCGTACTTCGCGGGGTCGGCCTGCTCGCGGGCCAGCCAGGTGCCGATCGCGCCGGCCAGGAAGCCGACCGGGATGGAGATCAGGCCGGGGTTCTCCAGCGGGAACCAGTGGAAGTCGCTGTGCGGGAAGAGCGAGGTCCTGGGGTTGCCGGAGACCACCGGCGAGAAGATCACCAGGGTGACGGAGGTGATCAGGCCCGCGTAGGTGGCCGAGACCGCGCCAACGGTGTTGAACCGCTTCCAGAACAGCGAGTACAGCAGCGTCGGCAGGTTGGCCGAGGCCGCGACCGCGAAGGCCAGCGCCACCAGCGCGGCCGCGTTCAGCTTGTCGGCGAAGATAGACAGCACGATGGCGATCGCCCCGATCGCCACGGCGGCGAGCTTGGCACTCGCCACCTCCTCCTTCTCGCTCGCCTTTCCGCGCCGGATGACGTTGGCCCAGAGGTCGTGGGCGAAGGACGAGGAAGAGGCCAGGGTGAGCCCGGCGACCACGGCGAGGATGGTGGCGAAGGCGACGGCGGAGATCACCGCGAGCAGCACCGCGCCGCCGGTGGAGCCGGCCCCGCCGCCGAGTTGTTCGGCGAGCAGCGGGGCGGCGGTGTTGCCGGCCGCGTTGGAGGCCTTGATGGTCTTGGGGCCGACCAGGGCGGCGGCGCCGAAGCCGAGGGCGAGCGTCATCAGGTAGAAGACGCCGATGATGCCGATCGCCCAGAGCACCGACTTCCGGGCGGCCCGGGCGGTGGGGACGGTGTAGAAGCGGACCAGGATGTGCGGCAGTCCGGCGGTGCCGAGGACGAGCGCGAGGCCGAGGCTGAGGAAGTCGAGCTTGGTGGTGCCGGTGAGGCCGTACTTGAGCCCGGGTTCGAGAAAGGCGTGGCCCTTGCCGCTGGCGTCGGAGGCGGCGCCGAGCAGGCTGGACAGGTTGAAGTGGTACTTGGCCAGCACCATGACGGTCATCAGCGCGGCGCCGGCGATCAGCAGCACCGCCTTGACGATCTGCACCCAGGTGGTGCCCTTCATGCCGCCGACGGTCACGTAGATCACCATCAGCGCCCCGACCGCCACGATGGTCCAGCGCTTGGCGCCGTCGCCGCTGACGCCGAGCAGCAGGGCGACCAGCGAGCCGGCGCCGACCATCTGGGCGAGCAGGTAGAAGATCGACACCACGATGGTGGAGATGCCGGCGGCGGTCCGCACGGGGCGCTGGCGCATCCGGAAGGCCAGCGCGTCGGCCATGGTGTAGCGGCCGGAGTTGCGCAGCGGTTCGGCGACCAGCAGCAGGGCGACCAGCCAGGCGACCAGGAAGCCGATGGAGTACAGGAAGCCGTCGTAGCCGAACAGCGCGATGAGTCCGGCGATGCCGAGGAAGGACGCGGCGGACATGTAGTCGCCGGAGATCGCCAGGCCGTTCTGGAAGCCGGTGAAGGCGCGGCCGCCGGCGTAGAAGTCGGCGGCGTCCTTGGTCTGCCGGCCGGCCCACAGGGTGATGCCGAGGGTGGCGATCACGAAGACCCCGAACAGCGACATGATCAGGGTGCGGTGCTCGCTCGCGGAGGTGGCCAGCTGGATCATTCGGCACTCCCCTCAACGACCGGGACGGCAGCGGCGCGCCCCCGGATGACGGCGGCGCGCGGGTCGAGGCGGCGGCCGGCGTGACGGGCGTACCAGGCCGCGATCGCGAAGGTGCTGGCGAACTGGAGCAGGCCGAGCACCAGGGCCAGGTTGATGTTGCCGACCACCTTGGTGCTCATCAGGTCCGGCGCGTAGCAGGACAGCAGGACGTACAGCAGGTACCAGAGGACGAATCCGGCCGTGACCGGGAAGGCGAAGTTCCGGAAGGAGCTGCGCAGTCGGCGGAACTCCGGTGATTCCTCGATGCGGGCGAACTGTTCCGGGGCGGGCTCGGGCGGGGGTGTCACGCGGTGCCTCCTGACGTCTTCGGTGCGACGGACGATCGGATGGGCGTGAGCGGCGTCACATTGAGTGCCGAGCATGGTAGATCGGGGGCGGAGCCGCGAGAAGGCTCCTGGCATGATCCGGCCGAAAACCGCCGGGAACGCGAAACCGGGGCGGCCCGTCCCGGCCGCCCCGGCATGACACTCCGTCAATTCCCGTTCGTCACAGGGCGATACGCACCTTCAGCGCCGTCCGCTCGTCCATCGCCCGGTAGCCCTCGGGCACCCCGTCCAGGTCCACCGTGCGGTCGAACACGATGCCCGGGTCGATCGCCCCGGACAGCACGTCGGGCAGCAGCTCGGGGATGTACGCCCGGGCCGGGGCGACGCCACCGCGCACCGAGACGTTCCGGTCGAACATCTGGCGGATGTCCACGCCCGCGCTGCCGCCGTGCGGCACGCCGACGTAGCCGACCGCGCCGCCGTCGCGGGCGATGGAGATCGCGGTGCGCATCGACTCCTCGGTGCCGACGGCCTCCAGCACGGCGTGCGCGCCCCGGCCGCCGGTCAGCTCGCGCACCGCCTCGATCGCGGCCTCGCCGCGCTCGGGCACCACGTCGGTGGCGCCGAAGGTACGGGCGATCGCGGTGCGACCCTCGTGCCGGCCGAGCGCGATGATCCGGCCGGCGCCCAGCCGGTGCGCGGCCAGCACGCCGCACAGGCCGACCGCGCCGTCGCCGACCACCGCGACGGTCGCGCCGGGCCGCACGCCGGCCGACACCGCCGCGTGGTGCCCGGTCGCCATCACGTCGGACAGCGCCAGCAGCGCGGGCAGCAGCTTCGCGTCGCCGGCCGCCTCCTTGGGCAGCTTCACCAGCGTGCCGTCCGCGAACGGCACCCGGACCGCCTCGCCCTGGCCGCCGTCCGAGCCGGGTATGCCCCAGAACCCGCCGTGCGGGCAGGAGGTCTGCAGGCCTTCGCGGCAGAACTCGCACACGCCGTCCGACCAGACGAACGGGGCCACCACCAGGTCGCCGACTGTGAGATCGCGCACCTCGGGGCCGACCTCCTCGACGAAGCCGAGGAACTCGTGGCCGATCCGCTGGCCGGCCTGCCGCTTGGCGATGCCGCGGTACGCCCACAGGTCGCTGCCGCAGATGCAGGCGTTCAGCACCCGCACCACGGCGTCGGTGGGCCGCTGGATCCGCGGGTCGGGCACCTCCTCGATCCGGATGTCCTGGGGGCCGTGGATCACTGTGGCACGCATGAGGGTTGTCCTTCGTTGCAGAGGTCGGATGCCGGGTTCGCACCTTCTTGTCACTCTAAAGCGGCTGCCCGAGCAACCCATTCCGGCCGGAGCCGTCCTCCGTTCCCCGTAAAGTGGTGCGCTATGTACGCGCCATTCCCCACCTCGCCGCTCCCGGCACAGCGCACCGGCCCCGGCGGGGGCGCCGGGCGCGGCTTCGCGGTGGTCGACGTGGAGACCACCGGACTCGGACGCACTGACCGGGTGATCTCGGCAGGCGTCTACCAGCTCGACCCGGACGGCGAGGTCACCGACCACTGGTACACCCTGGTCAACCCCGAGCGGGACCCGGGACCGATCTGGATCCACGGCCTGACCAGCGAGGTCCTGGCGGGCGCGCCGACCTTCCCGGAGGTCGCCGCCGAGTTCGCCGAGCGGCTGCGCGACCGGGTGATGGTCGCGCACAACGCGCTGTTCGACTGGAACATGATCTCCCGCGAGTTCTCCCGGGCCGGCCTGCGCGCCCCGGTCGAACAGCGGCTGTGCACCATGGTGCTGGCCCGCGACCTGCGGCTGCCGCTGCCGAACGGCAAACTCTCCTCGCTGGCCGCCCACTTCGGCGTGAGCCAGCGGCAGGCCCACCATGCGCTGGACGACGCCCGGGTGCTCGCCGAGGTGTTCCGGCCGTCCCTGGCGCTGGCCCGCAACGGCGGGGTGCCGCTGCCGCTGACCACCTGCGTGGCCGTCACCGACCTCGGCGAGAGCGCCCCGGCCGGGCCGTCCCGCGGTTCCTGGAGCAGCTCGTACCGGCCCGCCCGCAAGCGCCCGGCCTGCCCGTACCCGAACCCGGGTCGCTGGGTGGACGGCTCGCCGCTGATGCAGGGCATGCGGGTGGCGATCACCGGCGACACCGCCACCGACCGCCAGCTGCTGGAGGACCGGATGATCGAGGCGGGCCTGCACATCGCCTCCTCGGTGAGCCGGCTCACCAGCCTGCTGGTCACCAACGAGCCCGCCTCGTGGAGCGGCAAGGCCCGCAAGGCCCGGGAGTACGGCACTCCGGTGGTCGGCGAGGACGCGTTCCTGCAGTTGCTGCGGGAGGTCGCGCCGCACCCCGGTGCGTGACGCGGCGGTAAGGAGGATTAGCGTGCCGGGTGTGTACCGATTCCTGCTGTCCGCGCGCTGGGCGGTCATCGTCCTGCTGGCGCTGGTGCTGATCCCGACCATGGTCCGGTTGGGGTTCTGGCAGTACCACCGTCACGAGGCGCGGGTGGCCCGCAACGACCTGGTGGCCCGGAACCTGGGCAGCCCGCCCGTCGCCTTCGACTCGATCTCCTCCCCCGGCTGGTCGGTCCCCGGCGGCGAGGTGTGGCGCACCGTCACCGCGCAGGGGCACTACGACACCGCGCACGAGGTGGTCATCCGCGGCCGCACCGAGCCCGGCGGCAGCTCCATCGGCTACTTCGTGATCACCCCGCTGGTGCTGTCCGACGGCAAGGGCTCGGTCCTGGTCAACCGCGGCTGGGTGGACTCCGGCGCGGGCGCCGCCGACTTCCCCGCCGTGCCCGCCCCGCCGGCCGGCGAGGTGACGGTGACCGGGCGGCTGCGCGCCGACGAGACGTACGCCAAGGTCGGCGTGAAGAACCGCGGCGGCCTGCCGGACCGGATGTACAAGGTGATCAACACCGAGGAGCAGGCCAAGTTCTCCGGCGCCACCGTGCTCGGCGGCTACCTGGAGCTCGCCTCCTCCCAGCCCGCCGCCGGCGCCGCCCCCGTCCTGCTCGCCGAGCCCGGCCACTCCGACATCGGCCCGCACATGGCGTACGCCATCCAGTGGTGGCTGTTCACCACGCTGATCCCGGTCGGCGTCGTGGTGCTGGCCCGCCGCGAGGCCAAGCAGCACGCGGCGAAGCCGGTGGCGGCGGACGGGGAACTGGTCGGCGCTACCAGCTGAGCGACGGCGGTTCGAGCAACTGCTCGGCCCAGATGGTCTTGCCGGTGCGGGTGTAGCGGCTGCCCCAGCGTTCGGTGAGCTGGGCGACCAGGTACAGGCCGCGGCCGCCCTCGTCGGTGAGCCGGGCCCGGCGCATCCGCGGCTGGGTGGCGCTCGGGTCGGACACCTCGCAGGTCAGCACCGAGGAGCGGATCAGGCGCACCACCACCGGCCCGCCCGCGTACCGGATCGCGTTGGTGACCAGCTCGCTGAGCACCAGCTCGGTGGTGAACACCAGCTCGCCCAGCCCCCACTGCTCCAGCGTCCGGCTGGCCGACTCCCGCACCCCGGCGACCGCCGCCGGGTCGGCCTCGATGGTCCAGGCCGCGGTGTCCTCCGGCAGGACGTGATGCAGCCGGGCCAGCAGCAGCGTCACGTCGTCGCTCTGGGCCGCGGTGGACATCTCCGCGACGATCGCCCGCCCGGCGGCGGCCAGGTCGCCGCGCAGATCGACCTCGCCGAGCTGCGCGGCCAGCTGCGCCATGCCCTCGTCGACGTCGCCGCCGCCCCCGATCAGCCCGTCGGTGTACAGCGCCAGCACGCTGCCGGCCCGCGGCGCGCACTCGGCGGCCTCGAACGGCAGCCCGCCGATGCCGAGCGGCGGCCCCGGGTTGACCGCCAGGTACTCGACCCGCCCGTCGGGGTGCACCAGCGCGGGCGGCGGGTGCCCGGCACTGGCGGTCTGGCAGATCCCGGTCACCGGGTCGTAGACGGCGTACACGCAGGTCGCCCCGGACGGGTCGGCGACGCCGCGTTCGCGTTCCTCCTCGCTGCCCTCGACCACCAGCTGGGAGACCAGGTCGTCCAGGTGCACCAGCAGCTCGTCGGGCTCCAGGTCCAGGTCCGCGAGGGTGCGCACGGCGGTGCGCAGCCGGCCCATGGTGGCGCTGGCCTGGAGTCCGTGGCCGACCACGTCGCCGGCCACCAGCGCGACCCGGGCCGAGGAGAGCGGGATGACGTCGAACCAGTCGCCGCCGACGCCGGTCGCGGTGTCGGTGGGCCGGTAGATGCTCGCGGTGGTCGCGGCGGGCACCGCCGTCTCGGCGGGCGGCAGCAGGCTGCGCTGGAGGCCGACGGCGGCCCGGTGCTCGCGGGTGTAGCGGCGGGCGTTGTCCAGCGCGAGCGAGGCCCGGGCGGCGATCTCCCGGAGCAGGTCGAGGTCCTCGTGCCGGTACGGGCCCTCCGCCGGGTCCCGGCGCACGGTCACCCGGCCCAGCGGGCCGCTGCGCGCCTTCAACGGGGCGCTCATCGACGGCGGATCCTCCGTCGAACCGGCCGACGCCCCGAGCACCTCCCGTCCCAGCGGCCCGAGCGGGCGGTCGTCGGCCCGCGGCGGCCCCGCCGTCGCGGTACGGCGCACGGCGAGCCGACCGTCCGTGTCGGGCTGCGGATCGTCGCCGCTGAACACGGCCTCCGCGATGTCCACCTCGACGCGGTCCCCGAGCCCGGGGACCAGCACCCCGGCCAGGTCCTCGGCGTTGCCCGCCACCGACAGCGAACCGCCGACGGCGGCGGTGGCCCGGTGCAGCACATCGGCCCGCCGCCGGTACCGGTGCAACTCGGTGACGTCGCCGAACAGCGCGGTCACGCCGATCACCGCGCCGTCCAGCGCCTGCAGCCGGAACGCCTGGATCTCCATCACCGCCCCGCCCCGGGGATCGTCCAGCGGACGGATCCGCAGCGCGGTGCGCACCACCGGCTCCCCCGTGGTGACCACATGCCGCAGGATCGCCTCCACGGCGTCGGCGTCATCGGGCTGCAGGTAGTCGTGCAGCTTGGACCCGGCCAGGCCGTCGGGCAGGCCGGTGTACGGCAGCAGATGGGAGTTGGTGCGCAGCAGCCGCAGGTCGGAGTCGAACACGGCCAGGCCGAGCTGGTCCTGCAGGAACAGCTCCCGGGTGAACGCCTCGTCCTGCCGCCGCCGGGCCACCATGTCGGCGGGAGTGGCCAGCACCAGCGCCCGCACCCCGTCGCCCTCCCCCGTCAGCGGCAGCACCTGGTACGCGACCTCCAGCGGAACCCCGCTGCCGGTCCGCAGCCGCACCTCGCCCGATCGACGGCCCAGCAGGTGCTCCCCGCCGTCGTCCGCCAGCAGCTCACGGGCGGGGCGGCCGGTGACCTGGGCGGCGTCCAGCGCGAGCAACTGCTCCGCGGCGGCGGTCCAGCCGACGACGAGGCCGTCGCGGTCGACCAACGCGGCCGCGACGCCGTCGATGTTCGGCAACCGCCTGCGTTCCATGGGCTGCACCTCGGGTGGGTGGACCGGTCCCCCCATCTTCGAACGGTTCCCGGCCGCGCGCCATTGACACCCGGCCCGGCGCTCACCGTCGGTGACGAACCCCGGCGGCCCCGCATCCCGGTGGGCCTACCGTCACCCGGCGACACCGACCGGCGAGAATGACCCGCATGGATCTCGGACTCAAGGACAAGGTGTACGTGGTCACCGGCTCGACCCGGGGACTCGGCCACGCCACCGCCGAACAACTGGTCGCCGAGGGCGCCCGCGTCGTCATCACCGGCCGCACCGAAACCTCGGTCGCCGCCGCGGCCCGCGCCCTCGGCCCCCACGCGTACGGGGTGGCCGCCGACAATGCCGATCCGGCCACCCCGCAACGCCTGATCGACGCCGCGACCAGCCGCTTCGGCGGCTTCGACGGCATGCTGATCAGCGTCGGCGGCCCCGCCGCCGGACCGGTCGCCACCGCCAGCGACGAAGCCTGGGGCGCGGCCTTCGACTCCGTCTTCCTCGGCGCCGTCCGGCTGGCCCGCGCCGCCGCCGAACGCCTCCCCTCCGGCGGCGTCATCGCCTTCGTCCTCTCCACCTCCGTCCGCCAGCCGATCCCCGGCCTCGGCATCTCCAACGGCCTGCGCCCCGGCCTCGCCATGGCCGCCAAGACCCTCGCCGACGAGCTCGGCCCGCGCGGCATCCGCGTCCTCGGCCTGCTCCCCGGCCGCATCGACACCGACCGGGTCCGCGAACTCGACTCCCTCGCCCCCGACCCCGCCGCCGCCCGCGAAGCCGCGACCGCCGGCATCCCCCTCCGCCGCTACGGCACGCCCGCCGAGTTCGGCCGCACCGCGGCCTTCCTGCTGTCCCCGGCCGCGTCGTACCTGACGGGAGTGATGGTGCCGGTCGACGGCGGCGCGACGCGAGGTCTGTAAGGGGAGGCGCACCATCAGGGGCGTTGGGGCACCCCCAGCGCCCCTGATGGTGCAGCCCACCTGCGTCAGTGCACCCTCGGTGCCTTGTTCCGCTCCTTGCGCGGCCGCGCCACCCGGAGGCGGAGCTCGGCGGGAAGGGCCGCCAGGCCCAGGGAGTGGCGGGCGTGTTCCACCGGGCCGGTGTGGAAGGCGTCGATCAGGGCGGCGGTGTCCGCGCCGGGGGTGAGTCGCAGGACGGTGTGCACCTGGGGCCGGCGGGCCGCGCCGGTGACCCGGACGGTGACCCGGTCGACCTCCGGGAGGGCGATGGTCTCCGTCTCGATCGCGTCCTCGACGGCCCGGCTGCGCACGTGCAGGGCGAAGTGCTGCTGCCCCGGCGCGGCGGGCGACGGCAGGTCGACGCCGGCCGGGCCGCCGCGCCGCAGTTGCGAGAACAGCCACCACAGTCCGCCGAGCACCACCAGCACGGGCACCGCGATCGCCACCGGCCACCACCAGTCGCGCTCGGTCCAGCGGGTACGACTCGCGGTGCTGAGCACCGGTTGGTCGGGCGAGGTGAGCGGCCACCAGTGCGGTGGGGTGATCCCCAGGTGCCGGTAGACGTCCAGTCCGCCGAGCAGCACCAGCGCCCCGCCGACCAGCAGCAGGAGCCCGACCACGGCCAGGACGGTGCGGTTGACGGCGCGTCGGCTCATCGGGGCGGCTCCAGCTCGGCGAGTTCGCGACGGTGGTGACGCTCCCGCACCGTCCGGGTGCGGACGTCCAGCCGGTGCGGGCCGGCCAGCGGGATCCGCTCCAGCTCGGCCCGCAGGTGGCGTTCCACCCCGGCCGGGTCGGTGGTGCCGGTGACCGTCACCCGGGTCCGCCACCGCCGCACCTTCACGTGCCAGGAGTGCAGGTCGGCGTGCTGCTGGGCCCGGCGGGAGAGCAGCGCGGCGACGGCGCTGCGGTGGATCGCCGTGCCGCGCGGCTCCAGCGCGAGCCAGCCGCGCAGCCCACGCCGGAACGCCAGCGTCAGCAGCACCACTCCGAGCAGCACCGCGCCGGCGGCGAAGCCCAGCACCCACGGGTCGTCGAGGTGGCGGGTCGCCAACTGGTGCGCCAGGTCCCGTCGCCACGGCCGGGCCTGGCCGCCGGAGCGCACCGCGATCAGGTCGTACAGCAGCGTCCCGGCGGCCACCACCAGGACGGCCACCACCAGCGCCGTCACCACCCCGCGCTCGGACCGCAGCCAGCGGCCGGCCCGGCGCTTGCGCGGCTCCTCCACCATCGTGCTCATCGCAGCCCCGCCGGGTGCAGGCGGTCCACGATCACCTCGGCCGAGGCGACGGGAGTGCCGGTCAGCTCGGCGACCCGCGTGCACGCGGCGTCCCGCACCGTCCGGGCCAGCATCGCGACGTCGCACGGGAACGGCAGCTCGACGTGCAGGGTGAGCCGGACCCGGCCGTGCGTGTACAGCGCCGAGGCCCTCGGCTGCGGCACCGGCTCCGGGCGGGGGCGCCAGGCCGGGGCGAGCGCGTCGGCAGCGGCGCGGGCCGCGATCCGGCGGTACACCCGGTCGGCGATCTGCTCACTGCCGCGCTGCGCGGGCGGGGCCGCCACCCCCGGAACCGCCATCAGCGCCGCCGGTCCCGGCCGCGCAGCAGCTCACCGAGCTCGCCGAGCTCCAGGTCCCCCTCGATCACCCGGCCCACCACGAAGCCCACCGCGCCGAGCGCCGCGACCAGCAGGAACGCGGCGAACCCGCCGAAGTAGCCGGCGAAGCCGAGGGCCATGCCGGCGAGCAGACCCACCAACGCCAGGTTCATCCGCCGCTCCTTCGCGGTCCGTCTCGAAAGGGTCCGTCCCCGTCAGGGCCGGCTCACTGCACCCGCGGTCGCCGCCCGGAGGACGAGGGTTCCTCTTCCTCCTCCTCGTCCGGCTCGTCCGGGAGGTGGACGTCGTTCACGGCGATGTTCACCTCGACCACCTCCAGGCCGGTCATCCGCTCGACCGCCTCGATGATGTTCGCCCGCACCTCCGAGGCCAGCCGCGGAATCACCACCCCGTACTCCACCACCAGCGCGATGTCGATGGCGGTCTGCTTCTCGCCGACCTCCGCCTTGATCCCGCGCCCGACACTCGACTTCGACCCAGGCACCCGGTCCCGCATCGCACCGAACGTCCGCGAGAACCCCGACCCCAACGCATGGATCCCGGACACCTCGCGGGCCGCCATCCCGGCGATCTTCTCCACCACCCCCACCGCGAGCGCCGTCCGCCCACGCTCACCGCTCGACTGCGCCTCCGTCACGCTCTTCTGCAGATCCGCGGGCGTGGGGGTGTGGGGCTGCGCCATGTCGGGCCTCCTGACGTTCGAGTCCAGCTATATCGCAAATCACCGCAACCCTGACATTTCGCCACGCGACGCGCTCGCGCTGCGCGCAAGGGGAGTACAGACAGGGGTGCTGAGGGCACCCCCCAGCACCCCTGATTCGCCTCCGCTACATGCCCGCCAGGTCCCGGAGGCGGCGCGCCTGCGCCTCGCGCTCCGCCGCCCGCTGCTGGTCGTACGTCCGGTCGCCGGCGCCCTGGAGCAGGGCCTTGGTCTCGATGACGGCGTTGCGCGGCGCGGCCAGCAGCGCGGCGGCGAGGTCGTTCGCGGCGGCCGCGAGATCCGCCACCGGGACGGCGACGTTGGCGAGGCCGGTGGCGACGGCCTCCTCGGCGCCCACGCGGCGACCGGTGGCGCAGATCTCCAGGGCACGGGCGTAGCCGACCAGGTCGGTGAGGGGCTTGGTGCCGGTGAGGTCGGGGACCAGGCCGAGGGAGGTCTCCTTCATGGCGAACTGGACGTCGTCGGCGACCACGCGGAGGTCGCAGGCGAGGGCGAGCTGGAAGCCGGCGCCGACGGCGTGGCCCTGGACGGCCGCGATGGAGATCAGGTCGGTGCGGCGCCACCAGGTGAAGGCCTCCTGGTAGAAGGCGATGGTGGCGTCGAGTTCGGCGTCGGCGGAGGCGGCGAGCTGGAGGAAGCCGGTCTCGCCGGGGATGCCCTCGGGGGTGAACATGGCGCGGTCGAGGCCGGCCGAGAAGGAGGAGCCCTCGGCCTGGAGGAGGACGACCCGGACGGTGCCGGGCAGGGCGCGGCCGATCGCGGCGAGGGCGCGCCACATGGCGGGGGTCTGGGCGTTGCGGCGCTTGGCGTCGCAGAGCGTGACGGTGGCGAGTTCGCCGTTCAGGTCGAGGCGGACGCCGGACTGCTCCCACGCGGTGCGGTCGGTGTCGGGAATGTGGGTGGTCATGGCGGGGCTACCTCCAGCGACATGGCGGGGACGCCCGCCGACCCCGACGGGCTACTGGAGAGTAACAAAGCGTCGGATCGACGTACAGGAATGCCGGCGGAATGCTCGCGAAATGGCCCCCGCAAGGGCCCGGAAACGGCGGTCGGCGGCTCGGGAGAACCCGGCCGCCGATCCGTGTGGAACGTCTTGCATTGGCGAACAGCGTACTGGTGCAGCATGGGCAGTCGGGCTGCTCTGGCACCGCCCGCCGGAACTGATGGATCGTCAGGAACCGGCGGCCGCAGCGGTTTTGCCCTTGCCACGAGTGGCGCCGCCACGACCGCGGAGGTTGACCCCGGACTCACTGAGCATCCGGTGGACGAAGCCGTAGGAGCGGCCCGTCTCCTCCGCGAGGGCGCGAATGCTCGCGCCGGAGTCGTACTTCTTCTTGAGATCGGCCGCGAGCTTCTCACGCGCGGCACCTGTCACCCGGCTGCCCTTTTTCAGAGTCTCGGCCACCCGTGCCTCCTCGTAGAGGTGATCAGTCAGATTCCCATGATCACCCATTGCAAGGCTCCTGGCCACCCATTCGACAAGGTCCGTCGCCGGAAAGCGGGCTCGTCCGGTGGTGTTCGCTCCGCACCACGGCGCTCACGGAGGGTGTGCGCGCCCCTCCCGGATTCGCTCCGCCGAGCGAATCCGCTGCTCAGCCCGGCCGGGGCCGGGCCCCGGCGGCCCGGGCGTACAGAGTCAACGGGCGCGCCGGTCCGGGTGTTCCCGGGTTGGACGGATGACCAGTTCTTCTCGTACCGGTGACCGACCCGGCGTCTACTCGCGGTTCAGGCGAGCGACACCAGGTCGTGATAGGCCGGGCTCCACAGGTCCTCGACGCCGTCGGGGAGCAGGATGATCCGCTCGGGCTGGAGCGCGTCCACCGCGCCCTCGTCGTGGGTGACCAGGACGACCGCGCCGGTGAAGGTGCGCAGCGCGCCGAGGATCTCCTCGCGGCTGGCCGGGTCCAGGTTGTTGGTGGGCTCGTCGAGCAGCAGCACGTTGGCGCTGGAGACCACCAGCGACGCCAGCGCGAGCCGGGTCTTCTCGCCACCGGAGAGCACGCCGGCCGGCTTGTCGACGTCGTCGCCGGAGAACAGGAACGAGCCGAGGATCTTCCGGATCTGCACCAGGTCGGTGTCGGGCGCGGCGGACCGCATGTTCTCCAGCACGGTGCGCTCGGGGTCGAGCGTCTCGTGCTCCTGGGCGTAGTAGCCGATCTTCAGGCCGTGGCCCGGGATCACCTCGCCGGTGTCCGGCTTCTCCACGCCGGCCAGCATCCGCAGCAGGGTGGTCTTGCCCGCGCCGTTGAGGCCGAGGATGACGACCCGGGAGCCGCGGTCGATCGCCAGGCCCACGTCGGTGAAGATCTCCAGCGAGCCGTACGACTTCGACAGGCCCTCGGCCGTGAGCGGGGTCTTGCCGCACGGGGCCGGGTCCGGGAAGCGCAGCTTGGCGACCTTGTCGGACTGGCGGACCTGCTCCAGCCCGGAGAGCAGCTTCTCGGCGCGGCGGGCCATGTTCTGCGCGGCGACGGTCTTGGTGGCCTTGGCCCGCATCTTGTCGGCCTGCGAGTTGAGCGTCGCGGCCTTCTTCTCGGCGTTGGCGCGCTCGCGCTTGCGGCGCTTCTCGTCGTCCTCGCGCTGCTGCTGGTACTGCTTCCAGCCCATGTTGTAGACGTCGATGGCGGAGCGGTTGGCGTCCAGGTAGAAGACCTTGTTGACGACCGTCTCGACCAGGTCGACGTCGTGCGAGATGACGATGAAGCCGCCCTTGTAGGTCTTCAGGAAGTCCCGCAGCCAGGCGATCGAGTCCGCGTCGAGGTGGTTGGTGGGCTCGTCCAGCAGCAGGATGTCGGCGTCCGAGAACAGGATCCGGGCCAGCTCGACGCGGCGACGCTGACCACCGGAGAGGGTGTGCAGCGGCTGACCGAGGATGCGGTCGGGCAGACCGAGCGCGGCGGCGATGGTGGCGGCCTCGGCCTCGGCGGCGTAACCGCCCTTGGTGAGGAACTCGGTCTCCAGCCGGGCGTACTTCTTCATCGCGTTGTCGCGGGTGGCGCCCTTGCCGTTGGCCATCCGCTCCTCGTTCTCGCGCATCTTCTTGAGCACGGTGTCGAGGCCGCGGGCGGACAGGATGCGGTCCCGGGCGAGCACGTCCAGGTCGCCGGTGCGCGGGTCCTGCGGGAGGTAGCCGACCTCACCGGAACTGGTGACGGTGCCACCGGCCGGCAGGCCCTCGCCCGCGAGCACCTTGGTGAGCGTGGTCTTGCCCGCGCCGTTGCGGCCGACCAGACCGATCCGGTCGCCCGGGGCGATCCGGAAGCTGGCCGACTCGATCAGGATGCGGGCACCGGCACGGAGCTCCAGGGCGTTCGCGGAAATCATGGCTGGGGTCACTCCTAGACGTGGGTATGGCACTCAGCCATGCGCTCCAGTCTACGGGAGGGCGCGATCCGTCTTCCCGGGCCGGTCAACCCGAGGGGTGCGAAGCCGGGGAGAGCGTCGCCGGTGCAGCCCGCTGCGCTCGCGCAACGCCGTTACTTCTCGCAGGTGGGCGTCGTCGCCGCGAACGGCACCGAAGCCCCGCAGTTGCTCTCCCTCGCACCGCGGGTGGTGTCGTACACCCAGGTGCCGATGACCGGGCCGTCGTCGATCGCGATCCGGTGGCTGTCCAGCGGGTGCATCAGGACGTCGGGGCCGGTGTTGAGGAAGTTGCCGGGTGCGGTGAGGGAGAAGACCATGACGCCGCCGGGCAGTTGGCGGGCGCCGGGGCCGGTGGTGGGCGGGCAGACCCGGGGGATCAGGACCGCGTCGTCGCTCTGTGCGGTGCGGGCCGGGTCGAAGGTGCAGCCCGCCGGGGGGCGGGAGTTGAAGCGGAGGTCGCCGTCGCGGTCGCGGAAGCCCATCAGCAGGCCGGGGGTGACCACGGTGATGAACGCGTCGGCCTTCGGGTCCGCGGAGGGGTGCAGCGCGGCGGCAGCCCGCTTCGTCGCGAGCTGCTTGCGCTGCTCCTCGGTGCGGTCGGCCGCGCCGGGTTCGCCGTCGGCGCTCAGCCAGTCGGCCAGGCCGGGGACGCTGCGGTGCCAGCGCACCGAGTGGTCGGCCGGGTTGACGGCCGTCACCATGCCGTCGTCCCAGACCACCGCGGCGTCCTCGCCGAGCATGGTGAGGTGGAGGGCGGTGCTGCCGTCCCGGCGGTAGGACCAGAGGTGTTCGCCGGTGGCGCGGGAGAAGGCCTCCACGCCGGGGCCGACCTTCAGCTCCAGGTCTCCGGCGCCGGTCGACTGGGCGCCGACCGGGCTGGCGTTCGCCGCGCCGGGCAGGACCTGGTCTCCGAACGGCTGCGGGCGGTTGGCGTGCGCCGCTGCACCGGCCGCGAGGACCAGCAGTGCGGCGGCGGCGGGCAGGACCGATCGGGGCGACAGACTGCGCAGCGGATTGAAGGACACGGCCGGAGCGTACCGTCCGGCCCCGGCGGAAAGCAGCTGGATTCGAACGCGCCACGCCGTTGCCGCACGCCTTATTCGGTTCCGACACCACCGGCTCCGACCTGCGTCGGCCAAGCCCTTCCCGCCCCGTACGGCCCGCTAGGGTACGGCTTCGACCGGCCGACGGACTGTTACAGAGGTGAGACAGGATGCAATTCGACGACGACGCCCAGCTCGACGACTCGCAGGTGCAGGACCGCCGGGGCATCCCCGGCGGCGGGCTGGCGATCGGCGGTGGCGCGGTCGGCATCCTCGGCCTGGTGCTGGCACTGGTGTTCGGGTTCGACCCGGGTCTGCTGAACTCAGTGACCGGCTCCGGCGGCAGCAAGCCCGCGACGGGGCAGGCCGCCGGTTCCACGGACCAGCAGACCTCGACCTGCAAGACCGGCGCGGACGCCAACAAGCGGCAGGACTGCCGGATCCTGGCGGTGGTGAACAGCGTGCAGAACTACTGGCAGGGCGACTTCGCGAGCCGCGGCAGGCAGTACTCGCTCGCGCCGACCGTGCTGTTCACCGACCGGGTCCAGACCGCCTGCGGCGCGGCGACCTCGGCGGTCGGGCCGTTCTACTGCCCGGGCGACCACAAGGCCTACTTCGATCTCGGCTTCTTCAACGACATGACCCGCCAACTGGGCGCCCAGGGCGGCCCGTTCGCGGAGGCGTACGTGGTGGCCCACGAGTACGGGCACCACGTGCAGACGCTGCTCGGCACCATGGCGAAGGTCGGCAACGACCGGCAGGGCGCGGACAGCGCCTCGGTGAAGCTGGAGCTCCAGGCGGACTGCTACGCGGGCGTGTGGACGCACCACGCCACCACCACTCCGCAGGCCTCCACCGGCCGTCCGCTGATCACCAAGCTGACCGACGAGGACATCGCCCGGGCGCTGGACGCCGCCGAGTCGGTCGGCGACGACCGGATCCAGCAGCGCGCCACCGGAAAGACCAACCCGGAGACCTGGACGCACGGCTCCTCGGCGCAGCGCACCCAGTGGTTCACCACCGGCTACCGGACCGGCGACCTGACGAAGTGCAACACCTTCGGCTGACCGGCGGACTCGACGGGGTGATATGCAGCCTTTCTGACGGTCTGTCAGGTTAGGCTCCAGGGGCCGACGTTGTCCCCGATCTCGTTCGGAGTGAGCCCATGCGCCTCGGCCGACTGACCCTGGCCGCCGCCGCTCTGCTGCTGATGACGACCGCGAGCGTGCCCTCGGGCACGCCGCTCAGCCAGACCGAGCGGCACACGGCCCTCTCCTCGGACGCCGTCCGGCCCCGCGGCACGGCGCCCCGCCCCGCGGTGCAACGGGCCCTGCACGAGGTGCCGTTCGGCGCCTTCGTCGGCTCCTGGAACGACTACATCCCGAACATCGCCCGGATGGCGTCCTGGCTGAACAACGCCAACATGCAGGTCGGCCACACCTACCTGGCCGGCAACGGCTGGCAGGACGTCGAGGGCGAGCCGGTGGTGCTCGGCCTGTGGTCGCAGTGGCGGCAGGCCGACCCGGCCCGGCGGCTGGTGCTGGGCGTGCCGATGCTGGTCCCCAACGAGGCCAACGTGCCGGACGCCGAGGTGGCCGGCCTGCTGGCCCGCGGCAACAAGGGCGAGTTCGACCAGCACTTCCTGCGGCTGGCCCGCAAGTTGGTGGCGCTGGGGGGCGGCGACACCGTCCTCACCCTGGGCTGGGAGATGAACGGCACCACCTACACCTCGCGCTGCCGGCCCGACCCGAGCGCCTGGAAGACGTACTGGCGGCGGATCGTCGGCGTGATGCGCTCGGTGCCCGGGCAGCACTTCACCTTCGACTTCACCCCCACCCGCGGGCTGGACGCGATCCCCTGGACGCGCTGCTACCCGGGCGACGACGTGGTCGACATCCTCGGGATGGACAGCTACGACATGCCCGCGGGCGCCACCTTCGACGACTACGTCAGGGAACCCTACGGGCTGCAGGACCAGGTGGAGTTCGCGGCCAAGCGCGGCAAGCCGGTCTCCTACCCGGAGTGGGGGCTGTTCCACAACGGCGACAACCCGGAGTACGTGCGGCGGATGGTGGAGTGGATGCGCACCCACGACACCGCCTACCAGACCGTCACCGACTACTGCCCGCACGGCTTCTGGCAGTGCAAGGACAACCCGAAGTCGGCGGAGGTCTACCGGCAGTTGATGTCGGGCTCGACCGGGGCGGCGGGGTAGCCGAGCCGTCACCGGAGCCGGGCCCGCACCAGCGCCTCCTTCAGCTTCGGCAGCCTGGTCCGCAGCAGCTGCACCGCGGCGATCCGGGCCCGCACCCGCAGGGCCCGGGCCGCGGCGAACGGGGCGAGCCGGCCGGGGCCGAACACCAGTCGCTGGTTGGGGAGTTGATCCGGCCGCCAACGCTGCTTGTACGGCTCCTGGCCGCGCAGCAGGCTCAACTGCGGGATCCCGGCGGCGCGCACCTCGTCCAGCGCGGCGCCGAACAGCAGGCCGGCGATGTCCAGCCGCTCGCGCAGTGCCGGGTGGGCGCCGTACATGTACAGGCCGCCGAACGGGGCGCAGAGCAGCACCAGGTCGACCGCCAGCACCTCCCCGTCGAGCTCGAAGCGCTGTATGGCCGCCCGGCGGGTGGCCACCAGTCCGGCGGTGGACTCGGCGAGGTGGTGCGCGAAACGCTCGCTGCGGTGCTCCGGGGTGACTCCGCGGGCCTGCCACTGGAGGCGGTGCAGGCGAAGCAACTCGCGGACGGTGTCCGGGACTTCGTCGGCCGTGGCGGAGTGCACCCGGATCCCGGCCTCGGCGATCCTGCGCAGCTTGACCCGGCTGCGCTGCGCGGTCTTGCCGGGCAGCCGCTTGAGCAGCTCGTCCATCGGGACGGCGGGCAGGTACTGGCACATCGAGTCGGCGAACCGGTGCCGGCGGCCCCGCCAGTGCGCGAACACCCGCTGCACGGCCGCCTCGGGGCGCACCTCGCGCAGTTCCAGGCTGTGCCAGGGGCGGCGCAGCGGCAGTGCGGCGGCGAGTTCGGCCGCGGCCCGGTCGGCGCACTCGTCGTCCAGCAGCACGTCGGTGAAGTCGACCAGGCCCGCGCCCAGGTTGGTCAGGCCGCCGAACGGGCCGCGACGGCGCAGCGCGGCGGCGGCGACCAGCCGCCCGTCGCGGCGGACCAGCACCACGACCAGCCCGCCGGGCCGGCCGTAGCCGCGCCACCAGGACCGCAGCCACGGCGCGGCCTGGAACGCGGTGGCGGTGGAGCAGCGCCGGTACAGGTCGTCCCACTCGTCGGCGACCAGGTCCAACGCGTCGTCGGTGCGCAGCACTTCGGCGGCCCACCGGTCGCGGTCGGCGACGGAACGGTCGCCCTGGGCGGGCACCCGGACATCGGCGGAACGCTGTTGACGGAGCTTCACCGGTACACCCCCTCGGACCGCGAGGTCTCGGCCTGGACGGGCAGCACGGCCCCGACGGCCGGGACGGTCCTGCGGCGGGTGAGCATCACCAGCGTGCCGAGCAGGACGCCGGCCGCGCCGCCGACCGCGGTGTCCAGCGTGGCGGACGGCGAGGTCGGGGCGTCGGGTTCGGCGGCGGCGGCCAGTTGGACCAGCTTGACGCCGGTCTCCCTGCTGCCCGCATTGCCGAACGCGATCAGCGACCTGGCGACCGCGCCGGCGTTCTGCACCGCGTCCTCGGGCCGACGGCCGGTGCCGGTGATCTCGATCACCGGGGCGTCCGGGGAGGTGGTGCCGCGCACCAGGGCGGCCAGCGCGGTCACCGAGTGGTGCGTTTCGGCGGCGGCGCCGAGCAGCACCTGCGGCTGGCCGGTGAGCCGGCCGTAAGCCTGCGCGAAATTGACGGCATTGGCGTTCTCGCCCTGAGCCTGCGGCACCACCACCACGTACGCGGACGAGGCGTAGGAGGGGTGCGAGACGACGGCATAGCCGGCGCCGACCGCCGCACCGAGCGGAACGGCAACGGCCATCGGCCACCAACGGCGGGCCAACGCGCGAGCGCGGCGGCGTAGTTCGGGCATCGGGGTGACTCCAGAAGAACGAGAGAGGACGAGGTCGCGGACGCGAGCCGCCGAACCCGGCGCGACGGCGACGGCCGCCGACCACCGGCGGCGCGCCAGCGCACGGGCGCGGCGGCGGAGATCGGGCATCGGGAGGACTCCAGAGAGCGAAAGGGGACGAGGTCAGTGCGCGACAGCGCGCAGCACCGGGCCGGGACCGGGCCGCAAGGTGAAAACGGCCGTCAACTCCCGGACGCAGCAGCCGGGTCCGGACGACAGCGGCCAGGCGCGGCGGCATGGCGAGGATCGGGCATCGGGAGGGCTCCAGGGAACAGAGGGGACGGGGTCAGCGCGCGCCGGCGCGGCGTCGGGCGGGGTGGCGGGGGCCCGGTAGGGTGCCGGCCGACTCGCGGTAGAGGGTGGCCAGTTCGGCTGCGATGCGGGTGATGTCGTAGTGGGCGACGGCGGGCGGCACCGGGACGGGGCCGGGTGGTGCGGCCGCAGCCGCCGTCAGTTCGCGGGCGTAGCGGGCGGGTTCGGACGGCAGCAGTCGGGCGTGCGGGGCGGCGGCGGGCGGCAGTTCGGCCAGGGCCGGGCAGGCGGAGTGCAGGACCGGCAGACCGGCGGCCAGCGCCTCCAGTGCGGCGAGCCCGAAAGTCTCCGCGCGGGACGGCGAGACCAGGATGTCCATCGCGGTGAGCAGTTCGGGCACGTCGTCGCGTTCGCCGGTGAGCACCAGTCGGTCGCGGACGCCCAGCTGCT